>CAVVPI010000008.1:0-516851 GCA_963750055.1 uncultured Actinomycetota bacterium
AGGGAAGGGGCTCGGCTCCGGGTGGAGCCTCGGGCCAGGGCGCCGCCAGTTGGCTGCCGACTGGCAGCGTCAACGCACTCGTCACGTCGGATTCTCGATCACTAGAGATGGATGGGTCGCGTGCAACAGCAGACAGCCTAGACCGCGACTGGTGACGCTGGGCGACCTCGTTACGGTAGCGATCAGGACGCTCAGCGTTACGAAACCCCAGGTAGGGCCGCTCGGCGGGGCACGGAACTCCGGTTGAGTCGCCGTCAAACGCCGGCATGTATCCCATACCTCCTACAACGGGTGACGGCTACGCCGGTCACGATCCGATGACCGAACCGCGCCCATCCACCCACTTCATCCCGCAACTGGGACACCGGGCGGATGGCCGATCCGGCCGCAGCGGCGCGCAGGTGGAGCCGGGGCGGGACGCACGGACCCTCAGGGTGGCACCTCCAGGCGTTAACGGAACGCACTTCGTGTCCGTCCGGGTCCCGGCGCTGACGAGCCACCTCCAGCGACTCAGAAGCGGTCGCTGGGCCGGTAGATCCCCCAAACCTGGCGCAGGGTCCCGCAGACCTCGCCCACGGTGGCCCGGGCCCGGAGCGCCTCCTTCATCGGATAGAGCACGTTCCCGGTGCCCGTTGCCGTCGCCCGCAGGTCGGACAGGGCCCGCTCGACAGCGTCGGCATCCCGCGTCGCACGCAGCGTCGCCAGCCGATCGGCCTGCGCCGACTCGATCGCCGGATCGACCCGCAACGGCTCGTACGGCTCCTCAGCGTCAATGGCGAACCGGTTGAGCCCGACCACCACCCGCTCCCCCGAGTCGATCTCCTGGGCCACCCGGTAGGCCGACGTCTCAATCTCCCGCTTCTGGAACCCCGCCTCGATCGCCTCCACCGCTGAGCCGTACTCGGCGACCCTGGCCATCAACGCCGTCACTCCGGCCTCGATCTCATCGGTCATCGCCTCCACCACGTAGGAACCGGCGAACGGGTCCACCGTGGCGGTCAGGTCGGTCTCGTAGGCGAGCACCTGCTGGGTACGCAGAGCCAGCCGGGCGGCCTTCTCGGAGGGCAGCGCGATCGCCTCGTCGAAGCTGTTGGTGTGCAACGACTGGGTGCCACCGAGCACCGCGCCGAGGCCCTGCACCGCCACCCGGATCAGGTTGACCTCGGGCTGCTGCGCGGTGAGCTGCACCCCGGCGGTCTGGGTGTGGAAGCGCAGCATCCAGGATTTGGGGTTGGTCGCGCCGAACTCGTCACGCATCAGTCGGGCCCAGATCCGCCGGGCCGCCCGGAACTTCGCCACCTCCTCCAACAGGGTGGTCCGGGCCACGAAGAAGAACGACAGCCGGGGCGCGAAGTCATCGACCGCCAGGCCCGCGTCGAGCGCGGCCCGGACGTACTGCACACCATTGGCCAACGTGAAGGCGATCTCCTGCACCGGCGTCGCCCCAGCCTCGGCCATGTGGTAGCCGGAGATGGAGATGGTGTTCCACTTGGGCACCTCGGCCCGGCAGTAGGCGAACGTATCGGCGACCAGCCGCAGCGAGGGCTTCGGCGGGAAAATGTAGGTGCCGCGGGCGATGTACTCCTTGAGAATGTCGTTCTGGATGGTTCCCTGCAACGCCGAGCCGGGCACCCCGGACTCCTCGGCTATCAATTGGTAGAGCAGCAGCAACAGCGAGCCGGGCGCGTTGATCGTCATCGAGGTGGAGACCCGGTCCAGCGGGATGCCGTCGAATAGCAGCCGCATGTCCTCGATGGAGTCGATGGCCACCCCGACCTTGCCCACCTCGCCGTGCGCGATCGGGTCGTCCGAGTCGTACCCCATCTGGGTCGGCAGGTCGAAGGCGACGGAGAGGCCCATCGTGCCGGCCCGCAGCAGCTGGTGGTAGCGGGTGTTGGACTCCGTGGCGGTGCCGAACCCGGCGTACTGGCGCATGGTCCACGGCCGGGAGGTGTACATCGTCGGGTAGACCCCGCGGGTGTAGGGATACTCGCCCGGGTTACCGAGGCGCGCGGCCAACTCCTCGGGTGAATCCGCCGCGTCGTAAACCGCCTTGATCGGAAAACCGGACTCACCTGACCGACGTTCACTCATATCCCGGATGGTAGGGCGTCCGGCCGGGCGGTCGGGTGAGGGATTCCGCACACAGCGTCCGAAATTATCCACCTCAAGTAAACAGATCAACACGTACGGTGGACTTCCGCCGAAGTCCGGCGGTTAGCTTTCCCTTCTGGTGCCGGAACCCGCAATATAGGGGGGTTGTGTCCCATGCCCCTCGATTTCTTCGGCGGCTTCTCTGTGACTCAAATCCCGACGTGGAGTGGCGGTCCGGTCAACCCCACCAACGGGCGCGCGGCCCCCGGCGCCACCATCGGCGGCCGGTACTCCCTCCGAGCAGCGGTCGGCCACGGCGGTATGGGCACCGTCTGGCGGGCCGCCGACACCCTGCTTCGCCGCGACGTGGCGGTGAAGGAGGTCATCCTTCCGCCTGGACTGGCCCCAAGCGACCGCGATGCCATGTACGAACGCACCCTGCGCGAAGCCCGGGCCGCAGCCGCCCTCCAACACCCCGCTGTGGTCCAGGTGTACGACGTGGTCACCGAGGCCGGGCGACCCTGGATCGTAATGGAGCTGCTCGACGCGCGCAGCCTCGCCGACATGGTGATCGAGGACGGCCCGCTGGCCCCCCGGGCGGTCGCCAAGATCGGCATCGCGCTGCTCGGCGCGCTGGAGGTGGCCCACGCGGCGGGCGTACTACACCGCGACGTCAAGCCGGCCAACGTGCTGATCTGCGCCGACGGCCGGTGCGTGCTGACCGACTTCGGGGTGGCCCGGATGCCGACCGAGGTGCAGCTCACCACCCCCGGCATGGTGCTCGGCTCACCGCACTTCATCTCACCGGAGCGGGCCATGGGCCAGGACTTCGGTCCGCCCAGCGACCTCTTCTCCCTCGGTGTGACCCTCTACACCGCCGTCGAGGGGCGCCCCCCGTTCGACAAGGGCGACCCGATCGAAACCATGCACGCGGTGGTCGAGGACCCGCCGGCCCCACCGGTGCGGTGCGGACCGCTCACCGGGGTGCTGATGGGGTTGCTGGAGAAGGATCCGAACCGCCGGCTCGACGTGCACACCTCGCGGACCGTGCTGCGTGAACTACTGGCCGGACCACTGGCCAGCAAGGCTGCCGGGCATCTGATGACCGATCCGTACGCGGTGGTGCCGGCGCAACGCTCATCGTGGCAGCCGCCCACCCCGCCGGCCCAGCCGCCGCCCACCGGCCAGATCGGCGGTCGGGCCATGATCGGACCCAACGAGTCGCTCACCGACCGGCTCGCCGAGCTGCGCCGGGCCGGTAATCAGCCACCGGCCGAGGCCAGGCCCGCGACGTCCGGTCCGGAACCCGGCACTGAGCACGCCAACCGGGGCACTGGTCGCCCCGACCGGGGCACTACCCGAGGCGCGGCGCTGGGAGCCAGCCGCCGGCGCCGGGACGGAAAGCGCCACCACCACCGTGATCAGTGCCGGCACCTACCAGGGCAACCCGGTGGGCCGCCCGACCGGTGGCAGCGCGCTGGACCGGGCCGTGGCCGGGGTACGGGGTTCCGCCCGTACCGCGATCAGCACGATCCAGGGTTGGCCGCGCAAGATACAACTCGCCGCGGCCGGCGGGCTGGCCGTCGTACTCCTGGTCGGTCTCGGGATGCTGCTGCTCGGCGGCGATGATCAGACACCCCCGGCGCAGACCGCACCGAGCGAAACCACCCCGGCGGAACCCGCGTTCCAGACGCAGACCTTCGCCGATCGCGGCGTGTCGGTCAATGTGCCGAAGGGTTGGAAAAAATCCTCCGGCGGGATGTACGTCGACTTCACCGACCCGGAGGATTCCGGTCGCCGGGTCCGGATCATTGTGGAGAAGTTCACCAACCCTGATCCGATGGATTGGGCGCGGATCGCCGGGAACGGCCTGAAATCCCCCAAGTCCGCCTGCGCCAAGCCGTACAAGCAGGTCTCCCTGGGTGCGGAGAAGCTGGCTGATCGGCCGGCTGCCGAACTCGAGTACACCTGCGGCAAGGGGGACGGCGATGCGGCACGGGGTCTGGCGGGCGATATCCCACAACGGCAAGGCGTACTCGTTCTACCTCTCCACCACCGACGCCCGGTTCGAGGAAAGCAAGGTCATCTTCGACGAGATGGTCCGCAGCTTCGAGTTGACCTCACGGCTGACCCGCCCAGGTCCCGCCACGTCCCCGCCCTGGTTCCGCCGGGTTCCGCCCGGTCGGTTCGGGGGCGGGACGCGCGCCACGCGGGCCAGCCCGGCGTGTGCTATTAAGTCGGGATGACGGCGGAAAGTACCGAGCCCAACGAAGTGCGTGACCAGGCCCGGGCCTGGCTCGCCGACGACCCCGACCCGGCCACCCGGGAAGAGCTCCGGCAGTTGCTCGACCGGTGGCCGGCAAGTCAGGCCGAACTGGCCGACCGGTTCGCCGGGCCGCTGACCTTCGGCACCGCCGGGCTACGCGGGCCGCTGCGGGCCGGACCGAACGGGATGAACCTCGCCGTGGTCACCCGGGCGGCCGGCCGGGCTGGTCGGCTGGCTCGCCGGCCGCAGGGCGCGCCCGGCCCGCTGGTCATCGGGTACGACGCCCGGTACGGCTCGAAGGCGTTCGCCGAGCGGACCGCGCAGGTGGCCACCGGCGCCGGTCGACCGGCGCTGCTGCTCCCCCGGCCGCTGCCCACTCCGGTGCTCGCCTACGCCGTGCGTGCCCTGGACGCGGTCGGCCGGGGTGATGGTCACCGCCAGCCACAATCCGCCGCAGGACAACGGCTACAAGGTCTACCTCGGCGCCGAACTCGGTGGCCCGCTCGGCGCCGGGCGCGCAGATCGTGCCGCCGGCCGACGCCGAGATCGAGGCGGCGATCCGGGCGGTCGGGCCGCTGGGCGCGGTGCCGCTCGGCGCCCCCGGCGAAGTGCTCGACGACGGCGTCGTCTCGGCGTACGTGGCGAGCGCGGCAGCGGTGGTCACCCCGGGCGGCCCGCGCGACCTGGCGGTCGCCTACACGCCGCTGCACGGCGTGGGTGCGGCGGTGCTCACCGCGGCGTTCGCCCGGGCCGGATTCGCCGTGCCCGGCGTGGTGCCCGAGCAGGCCGAGCCGGACCCGGACTTCCCCACCGTCTCCTTCCCGAACCCGGAGGAGCCGGGCGCGGTCGACCGGCTGATCGCGCTCGCCGAGCGCACCGACGCGGATCTCGCCATCGCCAACGACCCGGACGCCGACCGGTGCGCGGTGGTCGTACCCGACCCGGGCGCCGGACCCGCGGACGGCCGGGCGGGGCTGGCGGATGCTCCGCGGTGACGAGGTGGGCGTGCTGCTGGCCGACCATCTGATCCGGCGGGGGGTGGCCGGCCTCTACGCCAGCACCATCGTCTCCTCCGCGCTGCTGCGCGACCCTCTGCGCGGCCCGGAACCGGCCGTACGACGAGACGTTGACCGGCTTCAAGTGGATCGTCCGGGCCGGTTCCGGCGCGGTGCCGCTGGCCTTCGGGTACGAGGAGGCACTCGGCTACTGCGTGGCGCCCGACCACGTCCGGGACAAGGACGGCATCACCGCCGCGCTGACCATCGCCGAACTGGCCGCCGAACTGAAGCAGTCCGGGCGCAGTCTGACCGATCGGCTGGACGAACTGGCCGCCGAATTCGGTGTCTACCTGACCGACCAGCTCTCGGTCCGGGTCGACGACCTGCGCGAGATCGGGATCGCGATGGCGCGCATCCGGAACAAGACGCCGACCACCCTGCTCGACGAGTTGGTGACCGAAGTGAAGGATCTCTCCCCGGACGCGGACGTGCTGATTCTGCGGACCGAATCGGCCCGGGTGGTGATCCGACCGTCCGGCACCGAGCCGAAACTCAAGGCGTACCTCGAGGTGGTGGAGCCGGTCCTGAACCCGGACGGCGCGGACCGGGCGCGGCTCGCGCGGGAACTGGCGGCGGCCCGGGAGCGGGCTGCGGCGTCGGTACGCGCACTACGCACCGAGACCGCTGCCGCCCTCGGCATCTGGTAACGATCAACGCGGTTGAGTGGGGCCCCGGCTGGACCGGAAACGATAAGTCGGGGCCGTTCTCGCGGCTCGGCGCGTACGAGAAGCCGGGGCCCAGTTCCGGCACGCGGCCCAGTGCCGGCTGGCAGCCCAGTGTCGGCGCCGGCCCGATCAGTGAACGGGTCAGAACCGGGGCATACCGCCGAACTGCCGGTCACCCGCGTCGCCGAGTCCGGGCACGATGAACATCTGGTCGTTGAGCCGCTCGTCGATCGAGGCGGTGACCAGTCGCAGCGGCAGACCGGAGCTCGCCAGCCGGTCGACACCGGCCGGCGCGGCCAGTACGCAGAGCACGGTGATCTCGGTGGCGCCCCGATCGACGAGCAGCCGGCAACAGTGCTCCAGCGATCCACCGGTGGCCAGCATCGGGTCGAGCACCAGCACCGGGCGCCCGGTCAGCTCCCGGGGCAGTGATTCCATGTAGGCGCGCGGCTGGTAGGTCTCCTCGTCGCGGGCCAGCCCGACAAAGCCCATCGACGACTCGGGCAGCAGCGCGAGTGCCGCCTCGGCCATCCCCAGCCCGGCCCGGAGCACCGGGACCAGCAACGGCGGGTTGGCCAGCCGGATGCCCTCGGTGAACGCGACCGGCGTCTCGACCGAGTAGCGCTCGACCGGGAAAGAGCGCGCGGCCTCGTACACCAGCATGGTGGTGAGTTCGCGCAGCGCGGCGCGGAATGATGCCGAGTCGGTGCGGGCATCGCGCATGGCGGTCAGCCGCGTCTGGGCCACCGGATGATCAACAACGATTACGTCCACGGTCGGTCAACCTACCGAACCTACCTACCTGTCCGGCGCCGCGGCCCGGCATTACCTCCAGGTCGGCAATGATCAACTAAGGGTCCGTTCAGGGTGCGTAGACTTGCGGCATGACGTCGACAAACGCGTCGGGGTCCGCCCTGTCCGAGGTGGGTCGCTCCGAGGCGACACTGCGGAACTTCCTGCACGGCCTACCCGGGGTTGACCGGGTCGGCGCGGAGCAACGGGCGGCTATGCTCGGCACCCGCTCAATCAAGACCACCGCCAAAGCCTGGGCGATCGACCTGGCCATCCGGATGGTCGACCTGACCACGCTGGAAGGGGCCGACACCCCGGGCAAGGTCCGGGCGCTGGCGACCAAAGCCCTGCGACCCGATCCGATCGACCTCTCCTGTCCACCGGTGGCCGCGGTCTGCGTCTACCCGGCGATGGTCCCGGTGGTCGCCGAGGCGCTGCGCAATTCAACCGTGCACCTGGCGAGCGTGGCCACCGCCTTCCCATCCGGACAGGCACCGCTGGATATCAAAATCGCGGACACCCGGGCGGCGATCGCCGCCGGGGCGGACGAGATCGACATGGTGATCAACCGCGGCGCCTTCCTGGCCGGCCGGTACGGCGAGGTCTACGACGAGATCGTCGCGATCAAGGAAGCCTGCGATCGGGCCGCCGCCGAGCATCCGGAACAGCCCCGGGTCCATCTCAAGGTCATCCTGGAGACCGGCGAACTGGCCACCTACGACAACGTCCGGCGCGCCTCCTGGCTGGCCATGCTGGCCGGCGGCGACTTCATCAAGACCTCCACCGGCAAGGTACCGGTGGCCGCCACCCTGCCGGTCACCCTGGTGATGCTGGAGGCGGTACGTGACTTCCGGGCCGCCACCGGTCGCCAGGTCGGCGTCAAACCGGCCGGCGGTATCCGAACCACCAAGGACGCGATCAAATACCTGGTCACGGTCAACGAGACGGCCGGTGAGGACTGGCTGGACCCGGACTGGTTCCGCTTCGGCGCCTCCAGCCTCCTCAACGACCTGCTGATGCAGCGCGCCAAGCTGACGACCGGGGTCTACTCCGGTCCCGACTACGTCACCCTGGACTGAGCATGTTCGAATACGCGCCCGCACCCGAGTCCCGGTCGGTGGTGGACCTCAAATCGTCGTACGGCCTCTTCATCGACGGCGAGTTCGTCGAGCCGACCGACGGTGGAATGTTCAAATCGATCAACCCCGCCTCCGAGGAGGTGCTCGCCGAGGTCGCCGAGGCCGGCCCCCGTGACGTTGACCGGGCGGTCCAGGCCGCCCGTCGGGCCTACGACGAGGTCTGGGGCCCGATGCCCGGCCGGGACCGGGCGAAATATCTGTACCGGATCGCCCGGATCATCCAGGAGCGGGCCCGCGAGCTGGCCGTGCTGGAGTCGCTGGACAACGGCAAGCCGATCCGCGAGTCACGGGATGTGGACATCCCACTGGTCGCCGCCCACTTCTTCTACTACGCCGGCTGGGCCGACAAGCTCGGCCACGCCGGTTTCGGCGCGGCGCCGCAGCCGCTCGGCGTGGCCGGTCAGGTCATCCCGTGGAACTTCCCGCTGCTGATGCTGGCCTGGAAGATCGCCCCAGCGCTGGCCTGCGGCAACACCGTGGTGCTCAAGCCGGCCGAGACCACCCCGCTGACCGCGCTGCTCTTCGCTGAGATCTGCCAGCAGGCCGAACTACCGGCGGGGGTGGTGAACATCGTCACCGGGGCCGGCGAGACCGGCCGGGCGCTGGTGACCCACGACGGGGTCAACAAGGTCGCCTTCACCGGCTCCACCGGGGTCGGCCGGGCGATCGCGAAATCGGTGGCCGGCACCCGGAAGAAACTCACCCTGGAGCTGGGTGGCAAGGCGGCCAACATCGTCTTCGATGACGCCCCGCTCGACCAGGCCGTCGAGGGCATTGTCAATGGCATCTTCTTCAACCAGGGGCACGTCTGCTGCGCCGGGTCCCGACTGCTGGTCCAGGAGTCGGTGTACGAGCCGGTGCTGGCCGCGCTCAAACAGCGGATGGCCCGACTGCGGGTCGGCGATCCGCTGGACAAGAACACCGACCTCGGCGCGATCAACTCGGCCAACCAGCTGGATCGGATCCGGGAACTCTCCGAGGCCGGTTCGGCCGAAGGAGCCGAGCGCTGGTCCCCGCCGTGTGAGCTGCCCGACCGGGGCTTCTGGTTCGCCCCGACCATCTTCACCGGCGTCAGCCAGGCGCACCGGATCGCCCGCGAGGAGATCTTCGGCCCGGTGCTGTCGGTGCTGACCTTCCGCACCCCGACCGAGGCGGTGGAGAAGGCCAACAACACACCGTACGGGCTCTCCGCCGGAATCTGGTCCGAGAAGGGCTCCCGGATCCTCTGGACCGCCGATCGGCTGCGCGCCGGGGTGGTCTGGGCCAACACGTTCAACAAGTTTGACCCGACCTCGCCGTTCGGCGGTTTCAAGGAGTCGGGCTACGGCCGGGAAGGTGGCCGGCACGGGCTGGAGGCGTACCTCGATGTCTGATCGACTCGACCGGCCCCGGGTGGCCGTGCAGAAGACGTACAAGCTCTTCATCGGCGGGAAGTTCCCACGCAGCGAGTCGGGGCGGTCGTATCCGGTGCAGTCTCCCAACCTTCCCGAGCCGAGCAATGTCGCCCTGGCCTCCCGTAAGGATGTCCGGGACGCGGTGGTCGCGGCCCGGGCCGCGGTTGGCGGCTGGGCCGGCGCGACCGCGTACAACCGGGGGCAGATCCTCTACCGGGTGGCCGAGATGCTGGAGGGGCGGCGCGACCAGTTCGTCAGCCTCGGCGTACCGGCGGCCGAGGTGGACGACGCGATCGACCGTTGGGTCTGGTACGCCGGCTGGGCCGACAAGATCATTCAGGTGTACGGCGGCGCCAACCCGGTCGCCGGGCCGTTCTTCAACCTCTCCGCACCGGAGCAGACCGGAGTGGTCGGTGTCGTGGCGCCGGCCGACTCCGCGCTGCTCGGGCTGGTCAGCGTCATCGCCCCGGCGATCGTCACCGGCAACACCGTGGTGGTGCTGGCTGCCGAGGAGCATCCGCTGACGGCGATCACCCTGGCCGAGGTGCTGGCCACCTCCGACCTGCCCGGCGGGGTGGTCAACCTGCTGACCGGTCGGCCGGGCGAGACCGCACCCTGGCTCGCCTCGCACCTGGATGTCAACGCGCTGGACCTGACCGGGGTGACCGACCCGGCGCTCGCCACCGACCTGGAGCGGGCCGCGGCGGAGAACCTCAAGCGGGTGCTCCGGCCCGCGACGACGCCGGTCGACTGGACCGCCGATCCGGGGATCGGCCGGATGACCGCGTTCCTGGAGACCAAGACCGTCTGGCACCCCAAGGGCACCTGAGCCCAAGGCGGGCCGCCGGCATACCGCCAGCGGCCCGCCCACCCTCCCTGTTGATCATGAGGTTATCGCGAGAATCAGCCCGAAAATCGGCGATAACCTCATGATCAACGCTGGTTAGATACCGGCGGCGCGGACGGCGGCGGAGCCACCGACCACCGGCAGCACGATCGAGCTGCTCTTCAGGGCCAGCTCGATGTTCGCCCGGGTCGTCGAGGTGACCGCGCCGTAACCCGAGTAGCTACCCACGATGATCACGGCGATCTGGTGTCCGGCCTCAAAGACGTAGTCCTCCGGCAGCAACGGGAACTCGAAGTTGTACTTCTCACCCGGCAGCAGCATGGTCGGCACCCGCAGCGATATCCGGTTCTTGGCGTCCATGACACCCTTGGTGACCAGCTCGTTGTCGGTGAAGCCGACCCGCTTCTCGGCCTGCTTGTAGCAAGCGCTGTCAGCCGGGCTGCTCTCGCCCCAGCAGTCCTTGGCGCTGAGGGTGATGATTCCCTCACCGGACTGCGTGTGCAGCACCCGCTCGGCCCGACCGTAGTCCATCAGGATCGCGCCGAAGTGGGTGTCGGCCTTGTCAGCCGAGGCCCGCAGCTTGATGATCGGCGTACCCGAGATGTGCAGCGGCGCGGTCAGCGGCTCGGAGAGGAACACCACCCGGTTCGGGGTCACCGTGGTCGGGTTGAGGATCATGGTGTTCTGGTTCTGCGACGGGTTGTCCTGGAAGGACGCGGTGGCCGCCTTCGCCACCGGCACCAGGCCCAGCGTGCCGGCGTTCGCACCCGGCTTGAAGAAGACCTCGGTCTGCACCGTGCCCGGCACCGGCCAGTCGGCGTACCGCTCCCACACGTCGGCGGAGCGCTCGATGTCGACCTTCGGCTCGTCCATGATCCCGTTCTGGACGCCCTGGAGCCAGAAATCGAACCAGCGGTGCAGGGTGTTCACCCACTCGGCCCGGCGGAACTCGAACGGGTCCACGTGCCCGGTCAGGGTCAGCCACAGCTTGCGCGGCACGTTGTTGGCGGCCAGCGCGTCCCAGTACTTGCTCATGTGGTCCGGCTTGACGTTGTTGTCGTTGATGCCATGCACGAGCAGCACGCTGGCCTTGATCTTCCCGGCCTTCGCCGGGACGGTGTAGCTGCGCTCGTTCCAGAACGAGTCGAAGTCACCGGTCGCGTCGCCGTCGAGGGCCGAGAGGCCGTCCCGGGTCGCCTTGCAGTACGCCCGCCGGTCGGGGTTGGTCACCGTGTTGGAGAGGCTGGCCGGGTAGTGGTTGGAGCGGGTGGTCAGGCCGTTGCTGCGGGTGTAGTCGTACCACTCGGAGACGCCCCCGATCGGCACGATGGTGGCCAGGCCGTCAACGCCGGTCACCGACGTCGCCATGGCCAGCGCACCGTCGTACGACTTGCCGATCATGCCGGTCTTGCCGTTGTGCCAGCCGGCCTTGACGATCTCGCCCTTGGCGTTGCGCGCGGTGGCCCGACCGTTCAGCCAGTTGATCGCCATCTTCGCGCTCAGGTTGTCGGTCTGGCCGCCGGTGGTCGGGCAGCCGGTGGAGTTACCGGTGCCGGCCATGTCGACCAGCACCACGGCGTAGCCACGCGGCACGAAGTAGTTGTCGTAGAAGAGCGGCCACTGGTCGAGCAGTCCGTCACCGTCGGTGTCCAGCTTGAGCTGCGACTCGTTGCCCCGCCCGAGGGTGGTGTAGTACGGGCTGGCGTCCATCACCACCGGGACCTTGAGCCCCTGCTCGGTGGCCTTGGGCCGCATGATGTCGAGGGCGATCAGATCGCGGATGCCATCACCATCGCTGTCGAAGGTGGATTCGACCCAGAGCCGCTCACGAACGGCATCGGTATATCCGAATACCGGCTGGGTCACCCCGTCCTGCACGACGATGGAGGTTCCGCCGGGATTGGCGAGCGCGTTCGGCGTAGCGGCGAAGATCGCCGTCAGCGCCGCCGCCGCAGCGACTGCAACCAGCCGCCGCGGCGTGCTGATCCGACTCATTGATTCTCCTGACATGTGAACACACGTTGCCGATCCTGCGTGGCCACACGGTAGAAACGATCCCGGGGCTGATCACCGTGCACCTGTCGGAACTTCAACTTCACCGGCACGTCACCCGTTGGAAACCCGGCCGCCGGGTACGGCGATATACCGCGGATAACCTGTTTCCCAGATAACTGTCAATTTGTTGCAAAGCACAACAGTACGGCGACAATCCACCGGCCTCATCACACGACAGGGCGTCGTACTACGCGGGGTAGGCTTGACCCGTGACGCGACTGGGTGACCTTGAACGTGCGGTGATGGACGTGCTCTGGGACGGTGGGACCGGCCCGGGCGCCACCGTACGCGAGGTAGCCGAGGCATTGAAGGAACGCCGGCTGGCGTACACCACGGTAATGACCGTGCTGGATCGACTCGCCGGCAAGGGCATGGTCGAGCGCGAGCGGGAAGGTCGGGCCTGGCGCTACCGCCCGGCGGCGAGCCGCGAGGCGCACATCGCCCGGCTGATGCTCGACGCCCTCGACCTGGCCGGCAGCCGGGACGCCGCGCTGGTGCGGTTCGCCCGCTCGGTGACCGGCATCGAGGCCGAGGTGCTGCGAGCGGCTCTGACCGACGAGGCAGCGGAACGGCAGGGTTGACCGATGACGTACGGGGCGTACTTCGCCGGGGTGGCGGTGGCCTGCTGTCTCATCGCCCAGACCCTGATCCGGACCAAGTGGCGGGGCCGGACCTGGGCCTGGCACAGCCCGCTGGTGGCGATCATCTGCTGGCAGGCGATCGGGCTCGCCCTGGGCCTCTCCGCGATCGGACTACCGATCGCGATCGGGCTGGCCCCGTACCGGCAGGGACCGGGTAGCGCGCTCGGCGCCCTGGCCGGCGACCTGTTCGGCGGCGGGCGTCTGCCGCTGGGCCTGGGTCCGGTGCGGCTCGGCCTGGTCGGGGTGGGCTTCGGGGTGGGCGCCGTCCTGCTCGGTTCGACGATCCGCAGTCTGCTCACCGCGCTTCGGGCTCAGCGGCGGCACCGTGCCCTGCTCGTCCTGGTCGCTCGGGACGATCCGGCGGCGCCCGGCGCCCTGGTGCTGGACCATCCGAGCGCCGCCGCCTACTGCCTGCCCGGGGTGCGGCCGCAGGTGGTGGTCAGCGCCGGCACGCTGAGCCTGCTCGACCGGACCGAGTTGGCCGCCGTACTCAGTCACGAGCGGGCACATGCCGACGAACGCCACGATCTGGTGCTGCTGCCCTTCACCGCGCTGTGCCGGGCGCTGCCCTGGGTGCGCTGGGTACGCGCGGCACACGACATGGTCGCCCTGCTGGTCGAGATGCGGGCGGACGACAAGGCCCGGCGGCTGCACGCCGACGGCCCGCTGGCAGCGGCCCTGCAGCGCTTCGCCCACGCCGGAGCGCGGTCGGCGGCCCCGGTCGGTACGCTCGGCATCGCCGAGGGGCATCTCGACGCCCGGATGCAGCGGCTGATGGTCGCCGCCCGGCCATCCCGGGTACGCGACACCGTGGCGCTGTCCGCGGCGGCCCTGCTGGTCGCTCTCCCGATCTGCCTGTTCCTGCACTGAGGTAAGCCGGACCGACACCTCCTACAAAGCGTAGTAGTATCTGGATCACGGGCCCTATACATAGGAGTGCTACGTGTAGTCTGCCTACGAAAAAACGGGAGCCGACCCCCCTGAAGGGCTGCCATGGATCCGCTGCTGCTCGCCCGCCTCCAGTTCGCCACCACCACCTCGATCCACTTCCTCTTCGTGCTCGTCACGCTCGGCCTGGTCACAGTGCTCGTCTACCTGCAGACCGCCGGATTCATCACGAAAAAGCCGGTGTACGAGCGACTTACCCGGTTCTGGGGCACCCTCTATGTGATCAACTACGTGCTCGGCATCGCCACCGGCATCGTGATGGAGTTCCAGTTCGGCCTCAACTGGAGCGGCCTGTCCCGCTACACCGGCAACGTCTTCGGGGCCCCGCTGGCCATCGAGACCCTGGCCGCCTTCTTCCTGGAGTCCACCTTCCTCGGCATGTGGATCTTCGGCTGGCACCGACTGCGCCGAGGCGTACACCTCGCCCTGCTCTGGGGGGTCGCGCTGACCGCCTACGCCTCGGCCTTCTGGATCATGGTGGGTAACTCCTGGTTACAGAACCCGGTCGGCTACCGACTCGAAACCGATCCGGTCACCGGCCTACCGGTCGCCCACCTGACCGACTTCTCCGCGCTGCTCACCAACCCGACACTGACCTTCGCCCTGCCGCACGTGCTCGCCGCGGCCCTGACGACCGGCGGATTCCTGGTCGCCGGAATCAGCGCCTGGCATCTCATCCGGCGTACCCCGGACTTCGCGCTGTTCCGGAAGTCGCTGCGGATCGGGCTGGTCGCGGCGGCGCTCGGCTCCTGGGCGGTGACCTGGGTCGGTTTCTCGCAGATTGACCCGGTCGGCGCGGTGCAGCCCACCAAGTACGGCACCGAGGCCGCCCGGACAGCGATCATCGAACAGTGGACCAGCCAGTTCGGCCCGGGTAACTACACTCCGCCGACCTGGATCGATACCCCACTGAACCTCATGATCATGATCGCCTTCACCCTGGTCTTCAGCATGTTCTTCTTCCGCTCTGCTACCGGGACTGGCTCATCCGGCTCCGGTTCCCGCTCTACCTGCTGCTGTTGGCGGTGCCGCTCCCCTTCATCGCCTCAATCAGCGGCTGGCTGGTCCGCGAAGTGGGCCGCCAACCCTGGGCGGCGTACGGGCTGCTACCGGTCTCCGACGCGGTAAGCCCGGTCAGCGGCGGGGTGATGCTCACCTCGTACCTCGGTTTCTCGCTGCTGCTCGGCGGCCTCGCGATCACCAACTGGGTGCTGCTGGCCCGGCACGCGGCCCGCGGCGCGACCGATGACCTCGCCCTCGGCCGGCCACCGGCAGATCCGACCGACCAACCCGGCACCCGGCCCGAGTCCGTGCTCGCCTAGAGGAGGAAACTCCGTGGAGACGATCTGGTACGCCCTACTCGGGCTCTTCTTCGCCACCTACCTCGTGCTCGGTGGCTACGACTACGGCGTCGGGCTGCTCCTCGCCAGCACCGGCCCCGGCGAGCCGCAACCCGGACTCGCGCCGGCTGACCCTCAACGCCGTCGGTCCGTTCTTCCTCGGCAACGAGGTCTGGCTGGTCGCGACGGTCGGCATCCTCTTCGGCGCCTTCCCGATCCTGGAGGGCGAACTCCTCTCCGGCCTCTACCCCGCCGTACTACTCGCCCTGACCGGCGTGATCGTGGTCACCGTCGCCGTACAACTACGCAGCCGCCCCCGCACCGAGCGGGCCCGCACCCGGTGGGACCGGGCGGTGGTGGCCGGCAGCGCACTCGCCGCCATCGGTTGGGGCGCCGTCCTGGCCGGGCTGCTCCAGGGGATACCGCTGCGGCCCGGCGGCCACCTGATCGGGGTGGGCCACGTGTTCACCCCGTTCGTCGCGGCCGCCGGGCTGACCATGCTCGGACTGGTGGCCGTACACGGCGCCGCCTTCCTCGCGCTCCGCCTGCCGGCCGAACCGGCCGCCCGGGTCGCCACGCTGGGCCGCCGCCTGGTGCCGGCCGCACTCGCCGCGCTCACCGTGGCCACCGTCCTGGGTCTGCTCTCCGAACGGGTACGGCAGACCGTCGGGCAGCCAGCCGCCGCAGTAGTGCTGCCGGTGACGCTGGCGGCGGCGCTGCTCCTCGCCCGGGGAGCGCTACGTCGACGGCCCGGTCTCGCCTTCACCGCGACCTCGCTCGCGCTGGCCCTGCCGGTGCTGCTGATCGCCGCGGCCACCTGGCCGTACGCCCTGGTGTCCAGCGTCGATCCGGCCGCCAGTCTGACGGTGACCGCGGCGGCCGCCAGCGCGCCCACTCTCCGGCTGCTGAGCTGGCTGATGGCACTACTGCTGCCTGCCCTATTAGGCTTTCAGGCAATGTGCTGGTGGGTATTCCGAGGTCGAGTCGACGAACGGACGCCGGTGTACTGGTGAGCCGACGGCCCTTCGACCCGCGTCTGCTGCGCCGGGTCCCCAGGGCCCGGCGCCCCCTCGGCGTGCTCGCCGCGCTCGGGATAGCCACCGCCATACTGGTCATAGCCCAGGCCACCACGCTGGCGGCCGTACTGGCCGCCGCCGCCGACGGACGGTTCAACCAGACCGCCCTGATCTGGTTCGTCGCCGCCGTGGCCGGTCGGGCGGGCCTGGTCTGGGCCCAGGGCGTGGTCGCGGCCCGCGCCGCGGCCACGGTCAAAGCCACGCTCCGCACCGACCTGCTCGCCGCCGTCGGCGAACGCGGGCCCGGCTGGCTGGCCGGGCAACGCTCGGGACAGATCGCCACCCTCGCCGGACGCGGTCTGGACGCGCTGGACGGATACTTCACCGGTTACCTTCCCCAGCTCGTGCTCAGCGTCACAGTGCCGGTCGCCGTGCTCGCCCGGCTCACCTTCGCCGACTGGAGTTCGGCACTGATCGTCGCCGCGACGCTGCCACTGATCCCGATCTTCGGTGCGCTGCTCGGTTGGCAGGCACAGGCCGCGACAGAACGCCAATGGCGACGGCTGTCGCAACTCGGCGGGCACTTCCTGGACATGATCACCGGGCTGGCCACCCTACGGGCCTTCGGTCGGGCCCGGGCCCAGGTCCAGGTGGTCCGGCAAATGGCCGACGGCCACCGGGTAGCGACCATGAAAACCCTGCGGATCGCGTTCCTTTCCGGGCTGGTACTCGAACTGGTCGCCACCCTCTCGGTGGCGCTGGTCGCGGTCCCGATCGGGTTACGGCTGCTCGGCGGCGGGCTGGGCCTGCAGACCGCGCTGCTGGTGCTGCTACTCACCCCCGAGGCGTACCTGCCGCTGCGGGCCGCCGGCAGCCGGTTCCATGCCAGCATGGAGGGACTGAGCGCGCTGGACGAGACGCTCACCGTGTTGACCAAGAGCCCCGCTACCACCCCCGAAAACAACAAGAAGGTGCCCCACCCTGCCCCGAATGGGGAAATCCGGTTCGAGTCGGTCACCGTCGAGTACGAACGGACCACCGCGCTGCGTGACGTTTCGCTGACCATCCGGCCCGGCGAGCGGATCGCCATCATCGGGCCGAGCGGCGCCGGCAAGAGCACCCTGCTCGGCCTGATCCTCGGCTTCGTCACCCCGAGCAGCGGGCGGGTCACGATCGACGGCGCCGACCTCGCCGAGGCGGATCTCGACCACTGGCGGCGCCAGTTGGCCTGGGTGCCGCAACGGGCCCACCTCTTCGCCGCCTCGCTGGCCGACAACATCCGACTCGGCTCGCCCGACGCCCCGCCGGAGGCGGTCGACACGGCGGTCCGGGCCGCCGCCCTCGATGAGGTGGTCCGACTCCTCCCAGACGGTCTCGAAACCAGGCTCGGCGAGCACGGCCGAGGGCTCTCCAGCGGTCAGCGGCAGCGGGTCGCGTTGGCCCGCGCCTTCCTCCGGGACGCGCCGATCGTGCTGCTCGACGAGCCCACCGCTCGGCTCGACGGCGCCGCGGAGACGGCCGTACTCGACGCCACCCGCCGCCTCGTCGCCGGACGTACCGCCCTGCTCGTCGCCCACCGACCGGCTCTGCTGGCCGAGGCGGACCGGGTGCTGCGGGTGGCCGATGGCCGGGTGACCGAGCTGCTCCCGGGCGGCGCCGGACCAACCGCCGCCGATAACGCCGAGCAGCACGAGGTGGCGGCGTGAGACTCGCAGCCGAACGGACCGTCCTCCGCCTGGCCCGGCCGTACCTCGGCCGGCTGGTCGGCGCCGGGCTACTCGCCGCCGGCACCGAACTCGCCGGACTGACCCTGATGGCGACCGCTACCTGGTTGCTGATCACCGCCGCCGGCCGCCCTCCGCTGGACGCGTTGACCGTCGCGATCGTCGCGGTCCGGGCCCTGGCCATCGGCCGTGGCGTGCTGCGCTACACCGAACGGCTCGCCGGCCACGACGCCACCCTGCGCATCATCACCGAGATCCGGGCCCGGATCTTCGCCGCCCTGGCGGCCCGCCGGACCACCACCGATCAGCGCTCCGGCGACGCGCTGAGCCGGCTGGTCTCCGACGTGGAGGCGGTGCAGGACCTACTGCTCCGAGTGCTGGTCCCGGGCGCGGCGGCCGCCCTGGTTGGCCTGGTCGCGGTCGCCGCCACGGCCACTGTCGCACCCGCCGCGGCGCTCGCGCTCACCATCGGGCTGCTGCTCGCCGGCGGGGCCCTACCGGTGGCCGCCACGGCGCTGACCCGCCGGGCCGCGGACCGGGTGGCGCCGCTGCGCGGCGCGCTCGCCACCGACGCGATCGACCTGACCCAGGGCGCCGCCGACCTGGCCGCCTTCGGGGCCACTCGGTCCGCGCTCGACCGGGCCGCTGGCCGAGCCCGCGAACTCGCCGGACTGGAACGCCGGCTGGCCACCGCCGGCTGGGCGATCGACGGGCTCGGGATTCTGGTGGCCGGCGCGACGAGCGCCACGGTCGTGGCCGCCGGATTGCGGGCCGGCGTGAACGGGGTGCTGGTCGGCGTACTCGGCATCGGCGCCCTCGCCGCCGTCGAAGCCACCCTGGCGCTGGTCGGTGCCGCTCGGCAATGGACCCAGCTGAGGGCCGGGCTGGGCCGGGTGGCGGCGCTGCTCTCCGCCGAGCCGCCGCACCCGTCGCACCCGTCTCACCCGTCGGACCCGTCGGACCCGCTCCGGGCGGCGCCGATCCGACGGCCGTCCCGGCTCCGGAACCGGGCCACTGTCGGATCGACGAGGTGAGCGTGCGCTATCGGGCGGGCGTCGCACCCGCCCTCGACCGGGTCAGCCTCGACCTGCCCGCCGGCACCCGGGCCGCCATCGTCGGCCCGAGCGGCGCCGGCAAGAGCACCCTGCTCGGGGTCCTCGCCGGGGCGGTCACCCCGGACACCGGCCAGGTCACCCTCGCTGGCACGGATCTCTCGGCGTACCCGGCGGAGCAGCGGGCCCGCGCGGTCGGTGGCCTGTTCGCCGAGGCCCATGTGTTCCACGCCTCGGTCCGGGAAAACCTCCTGCTCGGCCGAGCGGACGCGAGCACCGACGAACTTGCCGCCGCAGCGGCCGCCGCCGGTCTGCTCGACTGGGTACGACAGCAGCCGGCCGGCTGGGAAACCGTGGTCGGCGAGGACGGTGGCCAGCTCTCCGGCGGCCAGCGCCAGCGGTTGGTCCTCGCCCGGGCCCTGCTCGCCGCCCCCGTGGTGCTGGTCCTGGACGAACCGACCGAAGGACTCGACCCGGTAGCGGCCGATCGAGTGCTCGCCTCGGCCACAGCGGCCGTCAGACCCGGCCACACGGTGCTGGTGGTGACCCATCGGCTGCGCGGTCTCGACGGGTACGACGAGATCGTGGTCCTCGACGCCGGCCGGATCGTCGCGCGGGGCCGGCACGCCGACCTGGTCGCCGCACCTGGCTGGTACCGCGATCAGTGGCAACTTCAGGAGGCCGTGGAGCGCGGCTATCTCGCGCTGACGCTGAACTCCGCCTAGCCCGCCTCGGCACCGGCCACCGGCAGGATGGTCGCGCCGAGAAATCGACCTACGGTCGAGCTGAACTCCCGCCAGTTCGTCCGCTCGTCGACGAGCGCCCGCTGCCCCGACCCGGTGAGCTGATAGGTGCGCCGCTCCCGGCCGTTGACCGTGCTCCACGAACTATCCACGTAGCCAGCCCGTTCCAGTCGGCGCAGCGCCGGATAGATGGTTCCGGTAGGTAGATTCAGCACACCGCTGCTGCGCGCCCGCAACGCTTCGATGATCGCATATCCGTGCAGGGCACCCTTTTCGAGCACCGCGAGCAGGAGTGCATCGAGGTGACCGTGCAACGACTGCGCCTTCATCAGTAGCAAGCCTACTAGTAGATCGACGCATTCCAAACGGGGTGCCGGCAGCCGGGCGGTCGGGCGGCCTACTAGGGTGTGTGCGCAGAGTCACCGATCCGCCGGCTCCTCGCCGGGTCGGGTGCCCCCAATATCTGAGTGCACACGGAGGTCAGCGTGGCCCGCCAGTCGCCCCATCGGCCCGAGGCCGACGAGCCCGACACCAAACTCGACGAGATCGACGGGCCCAGCGACGCCGAGGACGTCGCCGCCGCAGCCGATACCGAGGCCGAGTCGGCCGCCGCCGCGAATCGGTCATTGTGGGAAGAGGTCCGGATCGATCCGGTGGAGATCGCGCTGCCCACTGGCGCCGGCTTCACCCTTCGGGCCTACCGCCTCTCCACCGAACTCACGCCGACCGACATCGGTACGCGCGACCAGGACGACCCCTTCGCCGAGCGGGCCGCCAAGGCCAGAGCCGAGGAGGAGGACGACGAGACGGTAGTCATCCTCGACGAGGAACTCGCGGCCCAGTTCGCCGAGGGTGACGAGAGGTCACGCCGGGACGGCGACGAGATCCGAGGAGGTCGGCGACGAAGAGGGGACCGTCCGGAGGAGGCCGAGGCCGAGGAGGTGCCGGTCTTCCTCAGCCACGGGGCAAGCTGCTGCTCTTCAAGAACCCCGAGTCCCTGGTCAGCTTCGTCCGGTCCGGCGCGCCGAACGATCTGGCCCAACTGGACACCTGGGAGCAGCTCGTCGAGCGGCTCCAGCCGGCCGACATCGCCCCGCTGGACGAGGACTCGTACGAACTCGATCTCGTCGTGGAGAACCTGCGCGGCGGGCACGACGCCTGGGACTCGGCACTGCTCATCAAGGCCGGCGAGGTGGCCCGGGATCTGGCGTACGCGCTGCGGCTGCCGGCCGTGCTGGACATGCTCTCGGCCGGCTCCAGCCTGGACGACCTCGACGAGGCACTACGGTCGACGGCGGGCGGCGGCCTCGGCGCGTTCCTGGGCCGTCGCCGGCTCAAGAAAATTGGGGCACAAACCGCAAGTCTTGGGTGGCGCACGATTATCGGCAAGATCTCTGCCGCCGTGGACTGGCGCGACTGACCCTGCACCAGGGAGCATCAGTCTTTGGCACACGACCTGTGTCCCGGGAGGAGGACGAAGCCGTGGCGCTCGTGCGGGTGTACTGCGGTCTGGCCTCTGCGGATCCGGCGGCTCGACCGGCTTCGGCCGGGCCGGCGCTGACCTCCGCCGTGGTCGACGACGCGGGCAGGCTGATACACGTCTGCGAGATCAGCGATGATCCGTCGGGCTACGCCCGGCTCGGCGCGCTGCTCGTCGGAGCGGTCCGAGCGGCCCGAGTGACGCGGCGATCGCCGCCGACAGCGACGACCACGTGGTCACGTCGCTGCTGGGCGCCGCCGGCCGGCCACTGGCCATCGCCGACGACGACTCGGTGGACGACTTCGCCGAACGGTTCGCCGACGACGAGTCCGTCGAGGAGATGCAGTCGCCGCCGGCCGAGCGTCGGGCCGTCGGCCTGGCCCGGGCGTTGCAGGCCGGTGCGCTCTCGCGGTCGCCCCTGCCCGCTCCCCGCGATCTCGCCGGCTACAAGCCGGTGCTGGCCGCCCACGCGGCCCTGGCCACCGGGCGGCAGGCCGGCCGCCGTCGCGCTGCGCGAGGTCCTCCGCGAGCTCTACCCGGCGGCGCTGCGCGCCTATCCCGACCCGGCCGAGCCGGTCGCGCTCGCCGTCCTCGACGCGCTACCCGAGCCGGGCATGCTGGGCCACCCGCCGCTCGCGGCAGGAGCGGGCCGGTGGCGACCGATGCCATCGCAGCGCATCTCGTCGCCGATGGGGTCGCCGAACCGGCCATGGTCGAGGCCGTCACGGCGCTACGGGTCGCGATCGCGGAGACCCCCCGCCGGCGAGCGGGCAACAAGGACCTCGCCTCGGCCGCCGCCGAGACCGTGCGGCAGGCCGTGGCCGCGGTACGCGCCTGTGACGCCGGCTGCGTCGCGCTGGTGTCGAGGCCTGGCGGCCCGGGAGACGCCACTGCCGCCGGCGAGCGCCGGCGTCGGTGCGGCGACGGCGGCGGAGCGGCCAATCCGAGCCGCGATCGCCGGCCGCCGGCCAGCACCCAGGCCGAACAGACCCGCAGATCCGTGCCGAGCGGCCGGCAGCCGGCAACAGCCGAGCCCGGCGGCCGGCCGGTCGCACCGCAGCCGATGGCGCCGCCCCCGGCGGCACCCGCAGCCAGTCGGCACCGCCGCCGATCGGCCGCCCGCCGATCGCCCCGCCGCGCGGCCAGCCGCCGGTCGATCCGGCCGCGCCGCCGCCGACGCCGCCTGCCCGGCCCGGCACCGCCGCCGCCGCGTCGATCGGGCTCGGAGCGCCGCACCTGCGGAGTCGACGGCGGCGACCGGCCGCCGGACCAGGTTGACCCGCCGGCCGCGGCCGGTGTCGGCACCCCCGCCACCACCGCCCGGCATCACCCCGATGGCACCGACAGCGGGGGCGTCGCTCCGCCCGCGGAGGCGGGTGAGCCGTTCCGCGCGACCCTGACCACGGCCGCCATCAACAGCGCCCGGAGCGAGCGCCAACGGCCGACGCGACGTGCCCCGGCCGAAGACCACCGTCGAACCGGCGCCGCCGGCCCGGCGGCGGGTTCAGCGCCACGGACCTCAGCCTGCCGATCCCGCCCGCCGCCGATCGGCGAGCGAACCGCACCGCCCGGATCCCGAGCGAACTGGCCACTGGTCAACCCCGCCGGCGACCGTGCGAGCCGGCGGCCCCGCGGGATCCGCCGTGTCGTACGCCGATGACCGGGACGGGCCCACCGACGGTGTCCGGCGCCGACGCACCGACGGCCGGGTCCCTCCGCCCTGGCTCGCCGACGACCTGCCGCCGGAGCCGCCGATGCTGCGCTCTGGTGGAGCCGCCGCCGCTGGCCGACCGGGCCCGCGCGCGAAGCTCCCGGCCGCCCCGGCCGACACCCACCGCTGCGACACGTCGAGGCGGCGGCCGGTCCAACCCGTCCCGGCGGAGCCGGCCCCGCTCGCGGGCCGCCGCCGCGCCGACCGCGTCACAGCTCCCGCCCGTAGCGGGCGAGGGGGACGGTGACCTGCTGATCTTCGCCGCCGCCCGGTCCGCCTGGTTCACCGGACACCCCGACGAGGACGAGGTCGACTGGTCGTCCATCGCCGACACCGGGTGGCGTGCCGCCGAGCAGGCCGCGCAACCGGCGGTCGGCGCGGAGACCACGGCCGGGCTACCCAAGCGGGTGCCACAGGCCAATCTGGTGCCCGGTTCGCCGTTGCGGGAAGAACGTCCACTGCGGATCGTCAGGAACGCTGCCAGCCTCGCCGAGAACACCACTGGCTACTTCCGAGGCTGGCGGCGAGGCCAGGAGATCGGTGGGTACGCCGTGGGCGGCCGGCCGGGGCGCGAGGCCGCCGGTGGCTGGGACTTCAGCCGGGAACAGGAGGACGCGGCGACGACGGTGACCAGTACCGCTCGGCCGGCTACCGCTCCTGACCGCATCGACGCAGCGGGCCGCAACCCCTGGTGTCCCGGCCCACCAGGCGTTGACGGCACGGTAGATCAGCCGGCAGCATACGCCGCGAAGCATGAGGCGACACTTGTCGCCACGGCATGGGAGGGCGGCAGCAGATGGTGAGACGAGCATTCAGCACGTCGGCACTGTCCCGCCGGGGCCTGCTGATCGCGACGGCCACCTGCATGGTCGCCGCCTGCAAGAGCGACGAGGACGGCAGCCCGGTGCAGGACCGCCACGGGATCACGGTGCTGATCGGGGTCAGCCTCGAACTCACCGGACCGGGGGCGGCCCTCGGCGTGCTCCAGGAGCGAGCACTTCGGATCACCGTCGAATCACTCAACGAAGAAGGCATCCCGGTCGGTAACCAGCGCCGCCCGGTACAACTGCTGATCCGGGACAACGCGAGCGACCGGAAGACTCGCCCGGAGCAGGCTGCCGAGTTCGCCGAGCGTGACATGGTGAACGCGATCATCGGCGGCACCCTCGCCGAAACATCCCACGCCATCCTCGCCGTCGCCCAGAAACAACAGGTCCCGTTCATCTCATGCGCGTTGTCGGACCACATCGTCCTGCCGCTGTCCCAACGGACGTTCATCTACAAGCTGACCCGGACGCCGGTGATGTCGCCCGCCGCCTGGCGCGCCTGATCCGCGAGCAGAAGCTGCAAGAGGTCGCATTGCTCGCCGCCGATGGCGCGCACGGCGATTCCGGGTACGCGCCGTCACCCGCGAACTGAAGACCGCCGAGCGCGAGCTGGTCAAGGTGGTGCGGCTGCCCCGCGGTGACGCCAACTTCGCCTCCGCCGCCGGCAGGCGGCCAGCGGCAGCCCCGAAGCGATGGTTGTCTGGGCCACCGCTCCGGAGTCCGGCACCGCCGCACGAGCACTACGCGAGGCCGGATACCGGGGCGCGTCTTCTTCGACGCCGGGGCGGTCGCCGAGGACACCCTCTCCACCGAGAACCGGGCGGCGGTTGAGGGCGCCTACGTCGTGCACCCGATGTCGCTCAGCGGCTCCTCCCTGACCAACACCACAAGTGCGGGGTTGGCCCGTCGCGGCTTCGTTTTCCGCTACATCCAGCAGAACGGCCGTTCAGCGGCTTCGCCCCGTACGCGTCGGACGCCGTGCAGCTCGACGAACGCGGCACGGCTGGCGAACAGCGTCGACGGGGCCGGCTGCGGGCCTACCTGGAGACACAGATCACCGAGGGCATCGCCGGGGCGTACTCCTTCGGGCCGATCAGACATGGCGGCATGGAGG
Organism: uncultured Actinomycetota bacterium; assembly: GCA_963750055.1. Lineage (GTDB taxonomy): Bacteria > Actinomycetota > Actinomycetes > Mycobacteriales > Micromonosporaceae > CAVVPI01. The sequence goes on from CAVVPI010000008.1 coordinate 24,907, forward strand.
CCGACTCGCTGGGCGTCTTCACGATCAGCCGCGGCTCCTGGAGCCGCGTCTCCTGATTGCTGGGCTCTGACCACGGCCAGCCGGACCGTCCGTCGGCTGACGCGGCTGGCGTCCCAGTACCTGATTTCACCCAACTGCTGATACGCGAGCCAGCGGACGTCGGGAGCGCCGTTCGGCGACGCAACAGTCCGACTGGCAACGACCATACGGCAGAACATCAGCAGGACGGTCGACGTCAGCCGACGTCGGCAATCGGCCGAGCCTCAGGCGGGCGCGACCGCGCGGGACCGGCGCATGGTGAGCACGTACTCGACCAGCGAGATCAGCACGTGCTTGGTGGACTCCCGGTTCCGGGCGTCGCACGCCACCACCGGGACCTCGCTCGAGATCGCCAGCGCCTCCCGCACGTCCTGAGGGTCGTGGTACTGCATCCCGTCGAAGCAGTTGATCGCCACCAGGTACGGCAGCCGCCGATGCTCGAAGAAGTCGATGGCCGCGAAGCAGTCGGCGAGCCGACTGGTGTCGACGAGAACGACCGCGCCGATCGCTCCCCGTACCAGTTCGTCCCACATGAACCAGAACCGGGTCTGGCCGGGTGTGCCGAAGAGGTAGAGGATCAGATCCCGGTCGATGGAAATCCGACCGAAGTCCATGGCGACCGTGGTGGTCGTCTTGCCCGGCACCTGCCGGGTGTCGTCGACGCCCACACCTGCCGACGTCATGATTGCTTCGGTGGTCAGCGGCGTGATCTCCGAGACCGAACCGACCAGCGTCGTCTTGCCGACGCCGAATCCGCCAGCGATGACAATCTTCGCCGATGTCACGCGCCCCGCCATCGGGCGGTGCGACATGTCAGAGCCTGCGAAGTCCACTCAGCACCCTCTCCAGCAGTTCAGTGCCCACCGCGTCATTCGAGTCGTCGAGGATCGTGGGCTCATGCACCGCAACCAGGCCGTCGGCGGCCATGTCCGCGATGAGGACACGAGCCACTCCGAGCGGCAACTGCATTCGCGCCGCGATTTCGGCGAGCGACTGCAACCGTCCGTCGCACAGCGCGGCGATGTATTGATGCTCCCGGCCGTGGCCGCCCTTGGCGTTGCCAGCCGTTCGACCGCGCACCGTCGTCTCGACGAGCGCCTCCAGAGCGATGTCAAGCTTTGGTCGGGTACGGCCGCGGGTGACAGCATACGGCCGGACCAACGCGCCCGTCGGCTCGTCACGTTCTGGCATCATCGCCGTTCACCCCCTTCTCCCGTCCCGATGCTCAGAGCCCTGTTGAGCTCGTCAACTTGTCATTCCCAGCGGACCGGCTGGCGCACGGCCGCCGGCAGTCACTCAGCCCAGCATCCCCGCAGCCGCTCGCGGTGCGGGAGTCAACGCGTCGCCCACCCGGTCGACAAGCAACGCCATCTCGTAGCCGACCTGCCCCACGTCGCAGCTGCGGGCGGCGAGCACCGCGAACGAGGAGCCGTCCGAGATGGACATCAGGAACAGGAAGCCATTGTCCATCTCGACCACGGTTTGCAGAACCGCGCCACCCTCGAAACAGCGGGCGGCGCCCTGTGTGAGGCTCACCAGACCGGAGGAGATGGCCGCCAGCTGGTCGGCCCGGTCCCGCGGGAGGTCTCGCGACGACGCCAGGAGCAGACCGTCGGCGGAGACCGCAATCGCGTGAGCGACGCCGGGCACACGTTCGGCGAAGTTGGCGAGCAGCCAACCGAGATCCTGCGTAGTTGTCATCCTTCATGCTCCTTCTGCCCGATCCCGGCGGCGGGACCACGGGGCTGCGAGGACTGCTGCCCGGCCGGAGTAGGCTCCGGTCTGGTCGAGTGGTCGTCTGTGGGGTGCGTACGGCCGCGCTGCACACCCCGGTGGTAGGCGGAGAGCAGGCCGCGGACCGCTTCGGGCGTACGCCGCTGCACCGCGTTGGTCGGCTTCTCCACCCCGCCGGGCACCAACTGCGCCATCGGCATCCGCTTGGGCAGACCGGTCTGCGTGGTCTCGTTGACCGGAGTCGCGGCCGCCGCAGTGGCCGCTCGCCAGCCGTCGTCGGCGGCCGTCCGCCAGCCACCCGCCGGCTCCGTGCGCGCGCCGCCGGGTGCCGGCTCCGGTGCCGGCCGAGTACGCCGGAGGGCGCGGTCGCCCGGTCGGACGGCCGTTCGCCGGCTGCCGCCGTCGGCGAAGGCACCGGAACTCTGCGCGTTCGGTCGCCAACCGACGGACTGCCAGGTGGTGCCGGCGGGGCTCGGGCCAGCACCCCGGGCGAGGTCGGTCTGGGCCAACTGGCCGGTGGCCGGTGCGGCCAGCGGGCCTCCGCGGCGTCTTCGGTGTCGAGCGGCGGGTGCGGAACCAGGCCGACTCCAACTCACGGAAGATGGGCAGTTCCATCGTCTCGTCGGCGAATCTTCTGCCGGCGGTCGCCGACCGACGGGCGGCGGTACCGGCGCTGCGCCGGAACGGGACGCGGATCGGCCCGGGCACCACCGCGCTCGGCACGCGGGCCCATCCGAGGCAGCTCGGCGGTCATGTCCAGAGCGGCGGCGAGGCGTTCCGGCGCCTGCGGTGCCGCGCGTCCGGTCCGGGGCGCTGACGGGCGGCCACGCGGCGGAGTGGCGTCCGCCGCGCCCGGGTTGGGCCGGCTCGGGCCGGTACCTGCTGCGAGGCGGGCCGCTGGCGGGGTCTCCGGCGGCGCGGTCACCACTGGGAACGCAGCCGTGCGCCGAGACCGGCGGCGCGGAGCGACCGGCGGCGCGGAGGCGACCGGGGCGCGGACCGGCGGGGGCAGCTTGGGCGCCGCCGGTCGGTCTCCGGACGTCGGAATCTGGCGCGGCACGTCGCTCCCGGCCCGTGGCCGATCGGCTCGCCGTCGACGGCGCCCGAATCGGTGGCCCGCCGCTGGGGTAGTGGCTCCACCCCCTGTCCGTCGGATGGCCGGGGCGTGAACGGATCCACTCCTAGAGCCGTTGCCCGCGCCGGTCAGGTCGGACCAGGCTGGTATGTCCTGGCCTGGCGTGACCGCCAAGGTGGGCGCTGCCGTCGTCGGCATGGCCGGGTGTCCGTTGGCGCCGTAGCCACCGTCCCGTTCACGGGGGCCGCGTCTGGGAAACGAACCCTCCAGGGCGAGCGGCGCACCGAAGGACGGAGCCGGGGACTCCGGCTGCTGCCCGATCGCGGGGAAGGCGCCGGGCATGCTGGCATCCGCCCGGACAGGGCGCGCGGTACCAGGACCGAGGGCGGCAGCGTCACGTCGGCGACGGTGCCCCGGTCCGAGTCCCGGGCGCAGCTCGACCTTGACGCCGTGCCGGGAGGCCAGCCGGGCGACCACGACCAGACCCATCATCCGGGAGACGGCCACGTCGACCTGCGGCGGCGTGGCGAGCCGCTCGTTGAGCTCGCGCAGTTGGTCGGGCGTGATGCCGATGCCGCGGTCCTCGACGTACAGCGAGGCCCGGTCGCCGATCCGGCGCGCCTCGACCATGACCTGCGAGTCCGGCGGGGAGAAGGCGGTGGCGTTGTCGAACAGCTCGGCGACCAGGTGCACCAGGTCATTGACGGCGTGCGCGGCGACCTCGATGTCCCGGTCGACCACGCCGAACTCGATCCGGGTGTAGTGCTCGACCTCGGACTGCGCGGCGCGCAGCACGTCGATCAGGGCGGCCGGCTCCCGCTGCACCCGGGTGGAGTCGGCGCCGGCCAGCACCAGCAGGTTTTCGTCGTTGCGGCGCATCCGGGTGGCGAGGTGGTCGAGCTGGAACAGCTCGGCCAGCCGGTCCGGGTCCTCCTCGCCGCGCTCCAGCCGGTCGAGGTGCCCGATCAGCCGGTCGACCAGGATCTGCGAACGCCGGGCCAGGTTGACGAACATCGTCGCGACGGACGACCGCAGCGCGGCCTGTTCCGCCGCGGTGCGTACCGCCTCCAGGTGGACCGCGTTGAACGCCTCGGTGACCTGACCGAACTCGTCCTTGCTGCGGACCGGGAGGGGCTCGGCGATCTGGTTGGCCACCTGCGACCGGCGACATCTGCGCCGGTCAACTGCGGGTCCCGAAGCCGGGACACCGCATGGGGCAGGCCGTACTGGGCGATGGCGAGCGCGCCCTGCCGCAGCTCCCGCAGCGAGCGGGCCATCGACCGGGCGACCAGGGAGGCGAAGCAGGATGGCCAGCAGCAGCATGCCGAGCAGCAGGTCGGTCTCGAGGAAAACCTGGCGCTGCACGTCGTTGCGGAGCGCGATGGCCCGGTCGACCACATCCTTGTCGAGCTCGCCTCGACCGTGCGGAACTGCTTGCCGTTACCCGCCAACGCCGTGTCCCAGTTGTCGGCGCTGAACCGGGGCTGCGGCCATGCTCTCGTGGACCTGGCCACGGATCCAACCGCTGTAGTGCGGCCTCGACCGTTGGTCGGAGCCGGCGACGGTCTGATCGTAGAGATTCGCCTCGCTCGGCGTGGCGACCGCCTGGAAGCTCTGCACCGCCTGCTGCTGGCCGGTCTCGGTGGCGATGTACTCCCAGCGGAGCGCCGGGAGCGCCTGCAGGATGATCGCGCGGTGCACCACCACCCGACGCATGGAGAGGAACTCCTTGGTCCGGGCAGTCGCCGCGGCAGCCCGCATCCGCTCGCTGAGCACGGTGTCACCCGCCAGTTGCGCGGCCGAGTCACGGATGTCAAGCAGATCGCTGATCAGTCCCTCGTAGGACTGGGCGGCGGCGGTCAGCTTGAGCTTGCCGTTCACCACCTGGCTGCGCGTGCCCGGGCAGATCGATAAGGTTCTGGTCGATCCTCTTCAGCAGGCCGGTGAAGTTCGCCGGAAGATCATTGAGCGGCCTGCGCCGCTGGGAATAGGGGTCCTTGAGCCTGGTCCACCCGCGAGATGCACGTCGTTGTACGTCTGGAGATACTTCTCCTTGGCCGCCGCATTGGCGGACCCGAGTAGCAGCACCGCGGTGGCCCGCTCGTCCTGCAACTCGTGCACCAATTCACCGGAGGCTTGGGTCAGATCAGCCAGAACATGAGCCCGGTTGGCGGTATCCAGCGCACTCAGATGATCGATGAGACCGGTCGTACCGACGACGACCGTGGCGATGGTCGGCACGATCAAGATGAGACCGAGCTTGGACCAGATCGGCATGTCGCGTAGCCGGCCGACCGGCCGGCGGAGACGCGACAGGAAAGAGTTCGCCGTCTTCGGCCGCTTGCTCACGTCACCGCCTTCCCGTTTCGGCACTCCGCTCCGGACGCAGGGCACCGCTCATCGACCGACCCGGGCGGATCGGACCTCCGAGATTCCATCACGCTACAACTCAAAGAGAAAGCCCAGGTTGTCCGCTGCCGAGAGTGTGATGGGATGTTCATGCAATTTGATAGCAATCCGTCTGCCCGGAGTTACTCAAAGTAATGAAGCCTTCTGTCCAAGTTATCCTAATTGCTGGTGCTTCTGGGTCTGGAAAGTCCTATATCGCCCATCGCACCGGCCTGCCAATACTCTGCCTTGATGATTTCTACAAGGATGGCGACGATCCGTCAGTGCCACGTTCCGGCGGCGCCATCGACTGGGAATCGCCCCAGTCATGGGATTCTGCCGCAGCGGTGGACACCATTGCCCGACTCGTCAACGAAGGCAAGGCTGAAGTGCCGGTTTACGCGATCGACGCGGACCGTCAAGTAGGCAGTCGGGTACTTGATCTGGCTGGATCGCCACTTTTCGTAGCCGAAGGGATTTTCGCCGCCGAGATCGTATCCGAGTGCCGCCGACTCGGACTGCTCGCTGGGGCGTACGCGCTGCGCCGGCCACGAAGCCTGACCTTTCTCCGTCGGTTGCTCCGCGACCTGGCCGAGCGGCGCAAGGCGCCGAGCGTGCTCATCCGGCGCGGCATCGCGTTGCTGCGCGTGGAGCCCTCGGTGTTACACCGGCAGACCAGCCTCGGCTGCCAACCGGTCAGTGGCACCGAGGTGCTCCGCCGGGTTACCGCACTGGTCGCTGACCAGGTGAGCCGAGTTCAGAAAAGTTTGGCGTAGGCCGGTTTTATCACCTCGTTGATGATCGCGAGCCGCTCGTCGAACGGGATGAACGCGCTCTTCATCGCGTTGATGGTGAACCACTGCAATTCGGCCCAACCGTACCCGAACGCCTCAACCAGCAGGGCCATCTCCCGCGACATCGAGGTACCGCTCATCAGCCGATTGTCGGTGTTCACCGTGGCCCGGAAGCGCAGCTCGCGCAGAAGCCCGATCGGATGCTCGGCAATCGAGGGCACCGCACCGGTCTGCACGTTGGAGGAGGGACAGAGCTCCAGCGGAATTCGTTTGTCCCGCACGTAGGAGGCGAGCCGGCCAAGCACCGGCTGATCGCCGGGAGTGATGTCGTCAACGATACGTACCCCGTGCCCGAGCCGGTCCGCACCGCACCATTGGATGGCCTGCCAGATCGAAGGCAGGCCGAACGCCTCCCCGGCGTGGATGGTGAAATGGAAATTCTCCCGCTGCAGGTACTCGAAGGCGTCCAGGTGACGGGTAGGCGGGAAGCCGGCCTCCGCGCCGGCGATATCGAACCCCACAACCCCGATGTCCCGGTGCCGCACCGCCAGTTCGGCGATCTCCTGCGACCGGGCCGCGTGCCGCATCGCGGTGAGCAAGGTTCCAATCCGGATCGGTCGCCCGGCCCGCGCCGCCAACGCCGCCCCCTCGCCAAAGCCGGCCAGCACCGCCTCCACCACCTGATCCAGCGTCAGGCCGCGCTCCAGATGCTGCTCCGGCGCGAACCGGACCTCCGCGTAGACCACCCCGTCATCAGCAAGGTCCTGGGCACATTCAGCGGCAACCCGGTGCAGCCCTTCGACGGTCTGCATCACCGCGACCGTGTGCGCGAACGTCTCCAGATACCGTTCCAGCGACCCTGAGTCGGCGGCGGCCACAAACCACCGGCCAAGGTCATCCGGGTCGGTGCTGGGCAACGGATGGCCAACCTCGTCGGCGAGCTCGATGATCGTCGCCGGGCGCAACCCCCCGTCGAGGTGGTCGTGCAACAGTGCCTTCGGTGCCTTGACAATTTCTTCGTATCCGATTGCGACCATGCACCGACACTAGCGCCGCCCCGGCTCAACGCCGGTGACGGCACGATGCACCGGGGCAACCCATCGGGGGTGGGACCGGCCACAGCCTTCCACGACTTACCGTGAGTACGTGAAGTTGCCGTCCGGCATGTCCCGCAGCAGACCCGCCGACCTATCCGGTGAACCCGGCACTGGTCCAGCTGGCGCATTTGATCACTGAGGGGAGGAAGCGGCGTTTCCTCCCTGCCCTGAACGGCCGGGTCAACCGCCGCGACTTCGATGAACCGCGATGTCCTGCGACACCTCCGGTGCCCGCTCTGCGGCCAACCGCTGACGGCGGCATCCACTGGCGCGACGACTGCACTGCGCTGCCCGCGCGGGCACAGCTTCGACATCGCGAAGCAGGGGTACGTCAACCTGACTGTCGGCCGCAGCCCGCATTCCGGGGATACCGCGCAGATGGTGGCCGCCCGCGAGGAGTTCCTCACCGCCGGCCACTACGACCTGATCTCCACCGCCCTCGCCTGGAGCGCGACCGGCCCGACCTGGTCCGCGTCCCCGGCGTACCCGCCGTTGGTGGTCGACGCCGGGGCCGGCACCGGCCGGCATCTGGCTGCCGTGCTCGACGCGCTGCCCGCCGCTGTCGGTCTGGCCCTGGACGTATCGAAACCGGCGTTGCGCCGGGCGGCCAGAGCGCACCAGCGGGCGAACGCCGCGCTGGCCGACACCTGGCGCCCGCTGCCCCTGGCTGACGACTCGGCGGCACTGCTACTCAACGTCTTCGCGCCGCGCAACGGAGCCGAGTTCCACCGGGTCCTCCGCCCGGACGGCATGCTGCTGGTGGTCACGCCGGCCGACGGGCACCTCGCCGAGCTGGTGGACCGGCTGGGCCTGCTGCGGGTCGACCCGGAAAAGGCCGACCGGGTCGCCGCCGGGCTCGAGGCGCATTTCGTCCAGGTTGAACAGGTGACACACCAGCGGACGATGCGACTCAACCGTGCGCAGGTGCGGACTCTGGTTGACATGGGACCCAGTGCCTGGCATATCGATCCGGTCCGGTTGGTGGCGCAAATCGACGCACTCGAGGAGCCGGTGAGCGTCACCGCCGCCGTCCGACTGGCCAGCTATCAACCGCGCTGACCACGGGCGATCTGGGTCAGGTGGAGAGGTCGACCTCTTCCCAGCCGGCGGGCAGATCGTGGTACGGCCCGCGGAAGACCACCGCCCACTCCAGCGCCCACCGGCGTTGCCCGATCGCGTTCGCGTCGATCAGCCCGGGCAGCGGCGCACCCTCGCGTTCCGCCGCCAGATAGCTCCAGTCGAGGCAGTAGTAGAAATCGAGCAGGGCAGCGGCCTCGGCGGCATCCCGGGGTGCGGCCAGGGTCCGCGACCGCCACTGCTGCAACGTCTCTCCGCCGGGCAGATTCGGCAGCAGCGCCATCAACCCGTCGTCCGCCGGCACTGTGGGGTCGAGGTGCCGACTCAACCCGAGCACCCAGGCGAGCGCGAAGACCGCGTCATGGTGCAGCACAAACGACCGGTGGTCGCCTCGGCCGCCCATGACGAACTGCCACTCCGGCGGGGTCACCTGATCGACCAGATGCGAGGTGAGCAGCCAGCTCATCGCGTCCTGCGGTGCCATGCCGAAACACCGGGCGAGCACCAGGTGCAGTACGGCGGTCCGGGCTTCGACCTCCGCCGTAGGGCGTAGTTCAACCTCGTCGCCCGGTTCCCAGACCAGGGGGAACTGGGCTGGCGGCAACGGCAGCCGGAGCCGACGCAGCTCGTTGATGTTGGCCGTTCGGACGGTCCGGGGGTTGGGAGCGGGTACGGTCACAACTTCGGTCCCTTGCCTGCCGATTGAATCCCCCTGGCGAGGCAGAATAGCCGCTCCCGTCCACCGATACCATGCCGACCCACCAGTCGACCCGCCCGCGATGACCGATCAGCCGAGGCGATCCGTCACGCGATTCGGTCGATAACCAACGGCGCCGCCGTGGGCGGATCGACCACGATGGTGATCGCGTTCTCGGCTGCGGTCCGCGCCGCTGGAATCCGGCTCGGGTCGTCGGCCCGCAGTTCGTAGAGGACGTCACCGGCCCGGACCGGGTCGCCCGGCTTCCGGTGCAGGACCACGCCGGCCGCGGCACTGACCGGGTCCTCCTTGCGGGCCCGCCCGGCACCGAGCCGCCAGGCCGCCGTCCCGATCGCGTACGCGTCCACAGTGGCGACGTAACCGTCCTGCCCGGCACGGACCAGTTCGGTCTCGTTGGCAACGGGTGCGGCTGCGTCGGGGTCGCCGCCCTGCGCCCGGAGCATGGCCCGCCAGGAGTCCATCGCACGCCCGTCGCGCAGCGCCCGCTCTGGGTCGGCATCGGGCAGTCCGGCGGCGGCGAGCATTTCCCGGGCGAGGGTGAGGGTCAGTTCCACCACATCCGCCGGGCCCGCGCCGGAGAGCACCTCGACCGCCTCGGTCACCTCGACGGCGTTGCCGACGGTCCGCCCGAGCGGGGTCGACATGTCGGTGAGCAGGGCAACTGTGCGTACGCCGTGCGCCGCGCCCAGTCCGACCATGGTGGCGGCCAGTTCGCGGGCGTCGTCGATCGACTTCATGAACGCACCGGTGCCGACCTTCACATCGAGCACCAACGCGCCGGTCCCCTCGGCGATCTTCTTGCTCATGATCGAACTGGCGATCAGCGGGATCGCCTCGACCGTGCCGGTGACGTCACGCAGGGCGTAGAGCTTCCGGTCGGCTGGGGCAAGTTGGTCACCGGCGGCGCAGATCACCGCGCCGACGTCGCGTAGCTGGGCGACGAACTCATCGTTGGTCAGCGCGGCCCGCCACCCGGGGATCGATTCCAGCTTGTCCAGGGTGCCGCCGGTGTGGCCGAGACCTCGACCGGAAAGCTGCGGTACGGCGGCGCCGCAGGCCGCGACGAGCGGGGTGAGCGGCAGGGTGATCTTGTCGCCGACGCCGCCGGTGGAGTGCTTGTCGACGGTCGGTCGTGACACCCCGGACAGGTCGAGCCGTTCCCCACTGTCGATCATCGCGGCGGTCCACCGGGCAATCTCCGGACCGGTCATCCCGCGCAGCAGGATCGCCATCGCCAGCGCGGACATCTGCTCGTCGGCGACCTGCCCCCGGGTGTAGGCGTCGATCACCCAGTCGATTTGCGCGTCGGAGAGGGTCCCACCGTCGCGCTTGGTACGAATCACGTCGACCGCGGTGAACCCGCTCATCGTCGCCCTTTCTGGTCTGTCAGTCATCTCGTCGGTGCCGGTCAGCCGGCCAGCGGTCGGGGATCTCCGCAGGCGGTTCGCCCGCCCCCGCCCAGAACAACGTTCCGGCGGCGTCGACCACCACAACCCGGGACGTACGGGCCTGGCCCCAGGTCACCGCCTCAGCCGGGTCGCACCAGGTGGGTGCCTCTTCCAGGACGCCGGTCGGCGCGCCGTCATCCCCGGCGGACCGCTCCCAGTACCCGGTCCACACCTGCTGCCCACCGGAGACGTCCGGGTGGACGAAGACCGTGCCCCGGCCCCGCCAGGAAGCCAGCGCCTCGGGCACCGGCGGCACCGGCGAGTCGGCGACGATAGCGTCCAGGTCCGCCGAACCGAAGGCGTGCGGCAGCAGTTCGGCCATCCGCAGCGGTGCCGGTTCCGCCTCGATCAGGCAGTCCGGGCCACCGTTCTCCCAGAGCAGTTGCCGGCACCGGCCGCACGGCATCAGCGGCTCGCCGACCGCGTTGACGCAGGAGAGGGCGACCAGCCGGCCGCCGCCGGAGGCGTGCAGCGCGGAGACAACGCCGCACTCGGCGCAGAGCACCACGCCGTACGCGGCGTTCTCCACGTTGCAGCCGACCACCACCCGCCCGTCGTCAACCAGCGCCGCGGCGCCGACCGGGAATTTGGAGTACGGGACGTAGGCGTGCCGCATCACGTCGGTGGCCGCGGCCCGCAGCCGGGCCCAGTCAATTTCCATCGTCACGCCTCCATCCTGCCCCGCCACATCAGCCCTTGATGTAGGGCTTGCCGTCGGCGGCCGGCGCCCGCACCTTGCCGACCAGGCCGGCGACCGCCAGGATCGTCGCGAGGTAGGGCAGCATCGCCAGGAACTGACTCGGGATGCTGCTGTCAATCGCGCCGAGGTAGGTGCCGAGCTGGTCGGCGAAGCCGAAGAAGAGCGCGGCGAGCAGCGCTCCGGTGGGGCTCCACCGGCCGAAGATCAGCGCGGCGAGGGCGATGAAGCCCTTGCCGCCGATCATGTTCTTGCTGAAGGTGTAGTGGGCCAGCGTGTACGAGGCCCCACCGATCCCGGCGACCAGCCCGGCGAGCAGTACGTTGCGGTAGCGCAGGCCGAGCACCCGTACGCCGAGGGTGTCGGCGGCGGTGGGGTGTTCGCCGACCGAGCGGGTCCGCAACCCCCATCGGGTACGGAACAGCGCCGATGTGGATCACCAGTACCAGGATCAGCGCCAGGTAGAGGAAGATGTTGCCGCGGAACAGCGCCGGCCCGAGCAGCGGGATGTCCTTCAGGATCGGGATCTCCCAGTTCTCGAACCGGGGCGGCTGGTTGTACGCGGCGATGTCGGTCTGCATCAGCCGCTCGTAGAGGAAGCCGGTCAGGCCGATCACCAGCAGGTTGAGCACGATCCCCATGACCACCTGGTCCACCAGGTAGCGAATGGTGAAGACGGCCAACAGCAGCGAGACCAATGCCCCGCCGAGGGCCGCGGCGAACAGGCCGGCCCAGACGTTGCCGGTCATCGTGCCGACCAACGCACCGGCGAAGGCGCCCATCAGCAACTGGCCCTCGATCGCCACGTTGACCACACCGGAGCGTTCGCAGAGCACACCGGCGAGCGCGCCGAAGATCAGCGGCAGGGCGAGGATGAAGGTGCCCCGGACGATGTTGACCAGCGGCATGAAGTTCTGCCCGGGCGGGGCCGCCGACACCTGCCAGCAGAGGAACGAGAACAGGGCCGCGACGATACCCAGACCGAGTAACGGGGTGAACCAGCGAGCCGGCGCGCCGGCCAGCAGGGCCGCGCCGGCCACCGCTGCGAGCAGCCCGAACAGGATCGCGCCGTACGTGCCGTTGATCAGCACGGCCGCACCGGCGGCGTCCTCACTCAGGGTGAACCGGGCGTCCTGCCCGGTGGCCAGCGCCCCGAAGAGCACCGCCGCGAGCAGCCCGACCAGCAGCAGCCCGGCACCCACCTTCCGGTTTCGGCTCCAGAACCCCTGGTTGACCGAGGCGCGGGCGACATCCTCGACCGCCATCGTGGACATCAGGTCAGCTCTCCGTTCGCGATCGCGGAACCCGTCCGCCCGGCTCGGTTACCTTGCCCGCTCATCGCCGGTTCACCAGCCCTTCGCCAGGGATGTCTGCAACCGGGCGGCCCGGGCGGCCCGGAGCTGGAAGATCGCCTTCACCAGGGCCGGCGCCGCGATGAGGATGACGATCAGCGCCTGCAGCACGGTGACCAGCTCCAGGGAGATGCTGGAGTAGGACTGCATCCGGTTCCCGCCGGCCTGCAACGCGCCGAAGAGCAGCGCGGCCAGCGCGACCCCCCAGGGTTTCACCCGGCCGAGGAGCGCCACCAGGATGCCGTCGAAGCCGATCTGGGCGATCACCAGCGGGGTGAGCGCGCTCGCTGTGCTGCCGACCACCATGTTGGCTCCACCGAGCCCGGCCAGCGCCCCGGCGATCGCCATGATCAGGACGTAGGTCCGGGTGACGCTGATTCCGGCGGTGCGGGCCGCATCGGGGTTGGCCCCCACGGCCCGCAGTTCGAAACCGAAGGTGGAACGGTTGAGCAGCCAGGCAACCGCCCAGGTGGCCAGGACCGCGAGCAGGATTCCGGCGTGCACCCGCAGGTTGTCGCCGAGCAGTCGGGGCAGCTGCGCCGAGGCGTCGACCGGCCGGCTGATCGCGTCGGTCCGGTTGGGATCCTGGAGCTTTTCTGCACGATGATCCAGGCCAGGAAGTAGACCGCCACATAGTTGAGCATGATCGTGTTGATCACCTCGTGCGCGCCGGTCCGGGCCTTCAGGAAGCCGGGGATGAACCCCCAGATCGCACCACCGAGCGCGCCGGCGAGCAGCGCCACGATCAGGTGCACCACCGGCGGCAGCGGCAGCAGGAAGCCGGCCAGCGCGGCCAGGATCACCCCGATCGTGGCCTGACCCTGAGCGCCGATGTTGAACAGCCCGCCGCGGAAGGCGAGCGCCACCGACAGGCCGGTGAAGACCAGCGGCGCGGTGTAGGTCAGCGTCTCGGAGATCGGCTTGAAGACCGGCTCCCAGCCGTTCTCCCCATTGATCCAGCCACGCACCAGCTCCGGGTCGACCACCGCCCCCTTGAACAGGTTGGCGTAGGCGTCGCTGACCACGGCCCAACTGGAGTTGAGCGCGTCGGCGGGTCGCGCGGTGATGTAGCTGTAGGTGGCGAGCACGTTCGGGTCGGAGATGATGATCAGTACGGCGCCGATCACCATCGCCAGGGCAATGGCCAGCACCGTCACGGTAACCGTGTTGGCCGCCCAGAGGTTCCGCACAAAGTGCCGCATCAACGAGTCTTCGGGCCCCGGCGCACCGTCCGGGCGTACGTCACCGAGCTGGCCCGCGTGCGACTCCCGCTGCGCGGCCCGCGACCCGCTGCTCGGGTCCTTCTCCAGCGACGGCGCGCCGGTGTTGACCTCACTCATCCTCTTCCTCGCTGCCGCTAACCATGCCGGTGGCCGTGCCGCTATCCGCCGCCGGAACGTCGCCGGGCGACCCGAGGGCGGCGGACTCGTCGGTGATCCCGGCCATCAACAGGCCGATTTCCTCGCGCGGGGTGTCCGGGCCAACCACGGCGAGGACCCGGCCCCGGTACATCACCGCGATCCGGTCGGCCAGTCCGATCACCTCATCGAGCTCACTGGAGACCACCAGCACGGCGGTGCCGTTGTCCCGTTCCGCGATGATCCGGCGGTGGATGAACTCGATCGAGCCGACATCGATCCCCCGGGTGGGCTGGGCGGCCACGAAGAGCTTGAGCGGGCGGGACAGCTCCCGCGCCACGATGACCTTCTGCTGGTTGCCGCCGGAGAGCGTGCCGACCGGGGTGTCGGCGGACGAGGTACGCACGTCGAACTGGGCGATCCGCTCCCGAGCCGACTCGGCGATCGCGGCCGGCTTGAGCGCCAGGCCCGCGCCGAACGGCGGCTGATCGTAGAGATCCAGCACCAGGTTCTCGGCGACGCTGAACTCCTTGACCAGCCCGTCGACGCTGCGGTCCTCGGGCACGTAGCCGACGCCGGCGCGGAGCACCTTCTTGGTGGGCCACCCGTCGATCCGCTGGCCGGCCAGGGTCACTGAGCCGCTCAGCACCGGACGCAGCCCCATCAGCGCCTCGATCAGCTCGGTCTGCCCGTTACCCTGCACTCCGGCGATGCCCAGCACCTCGCCGGCCCGCACGGTCAGGTCAATGCCATCGACCGCGCGGTAGGAGCGGTCGTCGTCGACGATCAGGCCGTCAATTTCCAGTACGGGGTCACCCGGCGCGGCCGGGGCTTTCTCCACCCGCAGGCTGACGCTGCGGCCGACCATCAGCGCGGCCAACTCCTCCTCGCTCGCCGTTGGGCTGGCGGTACCCACGGTCCGGCCCCGGCGGATGACCGTGATCCGGTCGGCGATGGCTTTGACTTCCTTGAGTTTGTGCGTGATGAACACGATCGACTTGCCAGCGGCCTTCAGCGATCGCATGACGGTGAGGAGTTCCTCGGTCTCCTGCGGGGTCAGCACGGCGGTCGGCTCGTCCAGGATCAGCAGGTCGACGTCGCGGGTGAGGGCCTTGACGATCTCCACCCGCTGCTGGATGCCGACCGGCAACTCCTCGATCACCGCGTCCGGGTCCACCCGCAGGTTGTATCGGGCCGAGACCTCGGCCACCTCGCGCCGGGCCCGTCGCCGGTCGAGGAAGCCGACGATTCCGCCGCGCACCTGCTCGGCGCCGAGCATCACGTTTTCCGCGACGGTGAAGACCGGCACCAGCATGAAGTGCTGGTGCACCATGCCGATACCGGCGGAGATCGCATCCGACGGTTTCCTGATCTGTAGCGGCCGGTCGTCGACCAGGATCTCGCCCTCGTCGGGCTGCAGCAGGCCGTACAGCACGTTCATCAGCGTGGACTTGCCCGCACCGTTCTCACCGAGCAGCGCGTGAATCTCTCCTGGCTCCACCGTCAGGTCGATGTGGTCGTTGGCGACCAGATCACCGAACCGCTTGGTGATGCCGCGCAGTTCGAGTCTCAGCGCAACCTCCTCGGGATACCGGCACTTGCTGCCCACCATCTGGGACGATGGTGCAGCGTAGCCGGTGCGGGGACCAGACCGACAGGGCTGGTCGGGTAGACGCGACGCCCACCGAGCAGCCGCCAAAAACCGGGCAAATCGGCCGTTCCGGCAGTACAGGGACCTGAGGCTCCCGGACTGGCGGAACGGCCGACTACCGGTTGGTTCCGGCCGGCCACCCGGAGCTGATCGCCCCGGCTGGCCGGCGCGGCGTCACTTGGTCGGCTGGGCCGGGGAGGTGACGGTGATCTTTCCGGCGATGATGTCGGCCTTGATCTGGTCGACCTCGGCCTTCAGCTCCGCCGGCACCTTGCTGTCGAAATCGTGGTACGGAGCAAGCGAGACACCGTCGTTGGCCAGCGTGCCCAGGTAACCGGGCTCGTGGTCCAGCTTCTCGCCCTTGGCCGCCTTGAGCACGGCGTCGCGCACCGCACCGGAGATGTTCTTGGCCACGGTGGTGACCAGTGCCGGGCAGTTCGGGGTGCTCTCGCAGCCGTCCACGTCAACCCAGATGACGGAGTACTTGCCATTCGAGGCCTGGGCCGCGCTGGCGCTGCCGACCCCGGCGCCACCAGCGACCGGCATGATGATGTCGGCGCCCTGAGCAACCAGCGCGTCGCTGACCTTCTTGCCCTCGTCCTGCTTGACGAAGTCGTTGGTGAACGATCCGTTCTGGGTGGCCTTGTTCCAGCCGAGCACCTGGACGTTCTTGCCCTTGGCCGTGTTGTAGTGGGCCACCCCGTCGGCGAACCCGTCCATGAAGATGGTCACCGGCGGGATCTTCATGCCGCCATAGGTGCCGACCTTGCCGGTCTTGCTCATGCCGGCCGCCGCGTAGCCAGCCAGGAAGGCGGCCTGCGCGGTGTCGAACTGCATCGGGAAGACGTTGGCCTCCGGCAGCGCGGCGTCCACGATGCCGAACTGCTGGTCCGGGTGCGCCTTGGCGATCTTCGACGTGGCGTCACCCATCAGGCCACCGACCGCGAGGATGAAGTCGCACTTCTGGTCGACGTACCCGGTCAGATTCGGCTCGTAGTCCGCCTCGGCCTTGGAGGCCGCGAATTTTGATGACGATGTTGCTGTCCGCGGCCTTGGCCGCCTCCAGGCCCTGCCAGGCGGAGGTGTTGAACGACTTGTCGTCGATTCCACCGGTGTCGGTCACCATGCAGGCGGTGTACTTCTTGGCGGCGGTGCCACCGTCGTTGTCCTTATTCGGTGCCTCTCCACACGCGGCGGCGCTGAGTGCCAGCCCACCCACCGCGAATACCGAGACGATCCGCATCCCACGCAGAGCGCGCAAGACGGTCTCCTTCCCATTGCACACCGCGCGAGGGTCGCGGTGGCAGCCCTAGACCGGCCCGCACCTTGCCGACCGGCGTCCCACGTTACGGACGGGAGCGTACGCCCACGCCGGTCCACCGGCCGACAATCGTGCCCGACCGTTGGGCGCCCGTTACCCTCATGTAACCGTCGGGTGTGGGAAGTCACTTCACGGTCTGCCGGATCATCGACGTCGACCCACCAGCCGTCCCAATCGTGGGGTTTTCGCTGGCCATCGGCGTCTACCGCCAGAACACCGCCACTGCCGCGTTGACCAACGTCAGACCGATGATCGCTAGGAAATGACCCCGATTGACCGATTCCCGCTTGCGGGAGAAGAAGACCATCGACGAAGATCATCAGCGCGAGCACCATCTTGGTGACGAGCTTCGCCGGATCGGGCTCGTTACCGTTGCGCAGCGGTGCGGACAGGCCGAGCCCGGTGAGCACCTGGATGGTCGCACCCCAGAGCATGGCGGCGTTGATCCGCAAACGCCCGGTCAGGTATTGCCCGATCGCGCCGCCCAGCAGCAGCGCGAACCCGATCAGATGCACGTAGAGCAGCACGAGGCGCAGAGCTTCCATGCGAACCATGGTCCCCTGCCAGTGGTTGAACGTCGAACCGGGTCCAGGGCGCGCGAGTTCGGGTGTTGCCGCACGCCGCCAGCTATTCCGGTTGAGCCGGGCCGACCCCGGCCCTGCGCCTGCCCGGCGTCGGCCCTGCGCCTGCCCGGCGCCACTACTCAGCGCAGGCGCCACACCTGGAAGGTCGGCCCGTCGCCGGGCAGGGTCAGGCCACCGTCCGCGTCCGGTCGCAGCGCGGGCGCACCGCCGTACAGGTTCTCCGCCCCCGGCCCGAAGCCACCGTCAACCGGTGGGCCACCGCCGAACAGACCGAGCAGCCGGACCGGCGCCGCAGCCGCCCGCCGGGCCAGCACCAGCACCGCGCCGGTGGGCGCCTCGCGCAGGAAGACCAGCGTGTCCGAGTCGGCGTACGCCCAGCGCAGGCCGCCGACGCGAAGCGCCGGCTCGGACCGACGCAGCGCGATCAGGGCCCGGTAGCGCTCCAGGTGTGCGGCGTCCCAGCTCTCCGGCCGGTGCCACGGCATCGGGGTGCGGGACCCCTCACCGTTGGTTCCGGTGAGCCCCAGCTCATCCCCCGCGAAGATCATCGGCGGGCCGGGCAAGGTGCAGAGCAGGCCGGCGGCGACCTCATGCCGGGCCGGATCCCCGACCACGGTACGGATCCGGGCCGTGTCATGCGAGCCGAGCAACTGCCAGGATCCGGTGAGCGCCCGCCAGGAAACCAGCGCCCCGAAGGCTCGCATGGTGGCCAGCGTCGTTGGGCCGTCCCGGCGCGGCACGCCGCCCGGTACGCCGAGGAAGTCCGGCAGGTCCAGCTCATCAGCGCGCAGCCAACTCCACACCGGACGGGTGAAACCGGCGTAGTTCATGGTCCCCTGCCAGCCATCGGCGTCCAGGTCGCCGGTGAAGTCGTGGCCGTGCTCGGCCACCATCAGCCCGTCGGGCCGCGCCGCCACCACCGCCGCGCGTAGCCGTGCGGCCACCTCATGGGTGTACGCGTCCGCGCCGCGCCGACCGGTCATGTTGGCCACATCCACCCGCCAACCGTCCAGCTCAAACGGCGGACGAAGCCAGCGGGCCAGCACCGAGTCGTCACCGGCGAGAAACCGCCGACGCAGCTCGACGCTGCCCCAGTTCAGCTTCGGCAGCGACTTCACCCCGAGCCAGGACTCGTACTCCCCGCAGTCGTCAAAGTAGTAGAGCTCCCGCTCCGGCGAGTCCACGTCGGAGACCGCAGTGGTGAACCACTCGTGTCCGTCGCCGGTGTGGTTGCTGGTGATGTCGCCGAGCAGCCGCCAGCCCCGGCGCGTGCACCGCGTCGGCGAGCCGGGCCAGCGCGGCGTCCCCGCCGAGCAGCGGGTCGACCCGGTCGAAGGTGGCCGCGTCGTACCGGTGGTTGGACCGGGCCGGGAAGATCGGCGTGAGATAGACGGTGTTGACCCCGAGCCGGTCCAGGTGGTCCAGCCGTGCGGTGATGCCGTCCAGGTCGCCGCCGTAGAACTGGTACGGCGTCTCCGGGCCGCGTCCGATCACCGGGCTGCGCTCCCAGTCGCATCCGATGGCCCACTCCGGCAGTTTCCGGTCATCGGCTCGCGGACGAACGGGCGAACCGGTCCGGGAAGATCTGGTAGACCACCGCGTCGCGGGCCCAGGCCGGCGGCGGGTCGTACGCCACCAGTTTGAAGTCGGTGTTGTCCGGTACGTCGTGCTCAAAGACGCCGAGCGCGTTGAGCCACCGGTAGCCACCCGGGCAGTCCAACAGGAACCGGTAGTTGGTGACCGGGTTGCGGACCTCGACCTCGGCCCGCCACCAGACCTCGCCAGCGGTCCGCTGATCGACGATGGCCGGGGTGAAGCGTGGTTCGCCGTCCGGCGTGCTGCGGACGAAGACCCGCCGGACCGGTTCCGTCGCCGGCACCCGGACGAAAACCGGCACCACGTCACCGAGGGCCGGTTCCTGTTCCGGGACGTGGAGCACCGATCCATCGTGATGCGGGGTCAAGCTGTACCTCTCAGCCCTTGACCGCGCCAGCGGTCAGCCCGGAGACGATGTAGCGCTGTAGGAACTGGAAGACCAGCACGGTGGGGATCGCGGTGAGCAGGGTGCCGGCGGCGAAGATGCCGAAGTTGTTGTTCCGCTCCCCGGCGACCAGCCCGAACATGCCGACCGCGAGGGTCTTGGACTCACTGTCGGTGAGGAAGACGTTGGCGATCAGGAACTCGTTGATGGTGCCGATGAAGGAGAGCAGTCCGGTGACCGCCAGGATCGGCGCGACCAACGGCAGCATGATCCGGAAGATACACCTGGGCGTGACTGGCGCCGTCCATGGTGGCCGACTCGTCGAGTTCCCGGGGCAGGGTGTCGAAAAAACCCTTCATCAGCCAGGTGTTCACCCCGAGCGCACCGCCGAGGTAGAGCAGGATCAACCCCCCGAGGTGTTGAAACCGATCGCCGGCCAGAAGTCGGTGACCGTGGTGAAGATCAGGAAGATCGCCACGATCGCCAGGAACTGCGGGAACATCTGGATCAGCAGCAGGGCGAGCAGACCGACCCGCCGGCCCTGGAACCGCATCCGGGAGAAGGCGTATGCGGCCAGCGCGGAGAGGAAGATCGACGCGCGGCCGCCACCCCGGCGATGAGCATCGAGTTGATGAACCACCAACCGAACGCGGTGTCGGCGAACAGGTTGGTGAAGTTCTCCAGCCGAGGCCCCGGTCGGAATCAGTTCGGTGGAGGAGAGCGTGCCGAGCGGGTTGACCGCCGCGGAGACCACGAAGAGGATCGGGAAGAGGCTGAACGCCAACGCCAGCAGCGCCACCAGGTGCCGCCAGCCGACCTGCGTGAACCAGCGGCCCCGCCGCACAGCAGTCGTCACGAGTACACCTCCTCCTGTCTACGGGTACGCCGGAAACTCACCGCGGAGATCACCGCGACCAGCGTGAAGATGAAGATCGAGATCGCCGCGGCGAACCCGTACTGGGCGCCCTGCGCGCCGAAGGCCAGCCGGTAGGTGTAGGTGATGAGCAGGTCGGTCGCGCCCACGCTCGGGTTGTCCGCCGGGAACGGGCCGCCCTCGGTGGTCAGGTGGATCGCGTTGAAGTTGTTGAAGTTGAACGCGAACGACGAGATCAGCAGCGGGGAGAGCGCGACCAGCAGCAGCGGCAGGGTGATCCGCCGGAATGCCTGCCAGGCCGATGCGCCGTCGACCGAGCCGGCCTCGGTCAACTCCCGGGGGATGGCCTGCAACGCGCCGGTGGCGACCAGGAACATGTACGGGTAGCCGAGCCAGAACTGCACCCCGATCGCCGCGAGCCGGGCCGACCAGTCGCTGCCCGAACCAGTCCATGCCCGAGCCCGAACAGGTTGTTGATCAGGCCGAAGTCGGTGTTGAACATGTCCCGCCAGACCAGCAGCATCGCGAACGACGGCATGGCGTACGGCAGGATCAGCAGCACCCGGTAGAAGTTCCGGCCACGCATCCGGGGCGAGTGCAGGGCCAGCGCGCAGAGCAGTCCGAGCGCGAAGGTGCCGCCGGTCGAGCCGATGGCGAAGGCGAAGTTCCAGATGAGGGTGCCGAGGAACGGACCGGAGATGTTCGGGTCGGTGAGCACCCGGGCGAAGTTGCGCAACCCGACGTTGACCTGCCAGCCCTGCGCCAGCCGGTCACCGTCGGCGGCGACGAACGAGCCCTGGTCGGCGTCGGCGGTCCAGGTCTTGCCGGTCTCCGCGTCGCGTACGCAGTCGCAGTCGGCGTCGTACGCCCGGATTGCCCTGCCCTCGTACGCCCGGGACAGCCCGGCGGAGCGGATGGCCCCGCCCGCGGTGGGCACGACGAACTCGGTGATCTCCTGGCTGCGGGCGCTGGCCTGACCGATGTTGAGCACGGTGTAGCCGTCCGCGGCGGTGACCTTGCCGGCCGGGTTGACGGTGACCTCGGCGGCGGACAGCGGACGCAGCCCGCTGGCGTCACCGGCCGAGACGACCCCGGTGGTCGGATCGGTGACCAGGAAGACCAGTGCTCCGGTGGTCGGGTCACCGGTGCTGGCGACGGCGAGCGCGTATTCGGCCGAGCCGGGCACCTGGACGACCGAGCTGGCCTGGATCGCGACGATCGCGTCGGCCTTGCTGCCCCGGTGTCCGTCACCGAAGTTGGTGAAGGCGGTGCTGGCCGTGTAGAGGATCGGGAGCACCTGGAAGGCGAGCAGGAAGAGCGTGCCGGGCACCAGGTACTTCGCCGGGATGTGTCGCCGGCTCAGGTAGAGGTAGAAGAGCCCGCCGGTGGTCGCGGCGAGCAGCGCCAACCCCACCCACGCCTCGGCGTCGATCAACGGAAAGGCCGCCCAGATGGCCAGACCGGCGGTCAGACCGAGCAGCGCCACCTTGACGGTGAGGCCGGTGAGGGTGACCGGCGAGTCGTGGCGGGTCACCCGCCGCCCGCCCGCGCCCGGCCCGCCCGCGCCCGGCCCGCCCAGGCCCGGCCGGCGGTACGGGGCCTGGCTGGCAGACCCCGTACCGGTGAGCCGGGTGCTCATTACTTGAGCTGTCCGGCGATGGCCTTGCCAGCGGCGGTGAGCGTGCTACTCGCGTCGGCACCGCCGATGATCGCGGCCTCCGCCTTGCCGAACGGGTCCCAGATGGCGGCCATCGCCGGGATCGCCGGCAGCACCGCGCCGTTCTTGCCGGCCTCCTGGAACTTGGCCAGGTCCGGGTCGTCCCCCTTGACCTGGTCCAGCGCGGCGGTCAGCGCCGGCGGACGCGGTTCGGCGTGGTAGAGCGCCACGGCCAGCTCCGGCGTGGTGACGTAGTTGGCGACGAACTCCTGCGCGAGCGCCTTGTTCTTGCCCTTGGCCGCGACGTAGAACGCCTGCACCCCGACGAAGGGCTGGGCCTCCTTGCCGCCAGCGAAGCCGGGGACCGGGGAGATGTCGTACGCGATGTTCGCCTTCTTGATGTCGGTGACCGCCCACGGGCCGGAAACCAGGTAGGCGCACTTCTTGCCGGTGAAGGTGGCGATCGAGTTCTCGCCGGTGATCGAACGCTTCAGCGCGCCGGCGCCCTTCTCCCCGAGCGCCTTGATCTTCTCGAACGCGGCGATCGACTCGGGCTTGCCAACTCCGAGGTCGGTCGGGTCGTAGTCACCGTTGGCGGTGGTCCCGAAGAGGTAACCGCCGGCCGAGCTGTAGAGCGGGTAGATGTGGTACGAGTCGCCGGTCTGGCCGACCTGCAGGCAGAGAATCTCGCTGGCCTTCTTCTCAGCCTGGAGCTTCTTGCCGGCGGCGACCAGGTCCTCGATCGTCTTGGGCGCCTCGGGGGCCAGCTCGGTGTTCCGCAACAGCGCGAGGTTCTCCATCGCGTACGGCACGCCGTAGACCTGCCCGTTGAAGGTGGTCGCCTTCAACGCGACCTCGGTGAAACCGCTCTTCTGCTCGGCGGAGAGCTGCACCGGTTCGATCGCGCCGTTCTGCACCAGGTTGCCGATCCAGTCGTGCGCGCCGACCACCACGTCCGGGCCGCTGCCCTGCTGGCTGGCGGTGACGAAGGTGGTCTGCAGGTCCTTGGAGATGGCCTGGACCTCGACGGTGACCCCGTTATCCTGGCCGAACTTCTCGGCGAAGGGCTTCAGGGCGGCGGTGCGCTTGTCATCGGCCCAGATCACCAGTTTGCCGTCGGCGGCGGCTGGCTTGGGGGTCTCGCTCGCGGCGGGCTTGTCGCCGCCGCAACCGCTGGCGGCCAGCGCCAGGCCGAAGACGGCGACCACACCCGCGGTACGGATGCGCATCGATACTCCTGTCGTCATGGTGGGTGCCACCCGAGCGGTGGTCCGACCAGGGTTTGAGTTCGTAATGTTTTTCAACCGGCGTCCGAGTGCGTCGCCGCCGCTGTCGCATGCTGACGGGGACGGTAGCAAGAGGTTTCACAGAATGGAAGACTTTGCAATAGCCTGCGCAAGATCTTGCCGGTGGGTTAAGGTGCGGCCATGCGCGCTCGACTGTCCGATATCGCCCAGCAGGCCGAGGTGAGCGAGGCCACGGTGTCCCGGGTCCTCAACGACCGGCCGGGCGTCGCCCCGGAGACCCGGCAGGCCGTACTGACCGCCCTGGATGTGCTCGGCTACGAGCGTCCGGCCCGGCTGCGCAAACGCAGCGCCGGTCTGGTCGGTCTGGTCGTCCCGGAGTTGGACAATCCGATCTTCCCGGCCTTCGCGCAGACCATCGAGTCGGCGCTGGCCCAGGCCGGCTACACCACCGTGCTCTGCACCCAGACCCCCGGCGGAGTGCCCGAGGACGAGTACGTCGAGATGCTGCTCGAACGACAGGTCTCCGGGATCATTTTCGTCTCCGGCCGGCACGCCGACACCACCGCCGACCACGATCGGTACCGCACCCTGCTGGCCCGCCCGCTACCGATCGTGATGATCAACGGGTACGTGGCCGGTATCCCGGCGCCCTTCATCTCCTGCGACGACCGGGAGGCCTGCGAACTGGCCGTGGCCCACCTGGTCGCACTCGGACACCGGCGGATCGGCCTGATCACCGGACCGGACCGGTTCGTCCCGGTACGGCGCAAGGTAGCCGGCTACAAGTCCGCGATGAAGCGGTTACTCGGTCCTTCCGACGCGGAGTTGGCGGAGCTGACCGAACTGACGCTCTTCGGCGTGGAGGGCGGCGAGGCCGCCGCCGGCCGACTGCTCGACCGGGGGGTGACCGGTCTGGTCTGCGGCTCGGACCTGATGGCGCTGGGCGCGATCCGGGCCGCCCGGCAACGTGGCCTGTCGGTCCCCGGCGAACTCTCCGTGGTCGGCTATGACGACTCGCCGCTGATCGCCTTCACCGACCCGCCGTTGACCACCATGCGGCAGCCGGTGATCGCCATGGCGGTGGCCGCGACGCACGCCCTGGTCGACGAGATCAATGGGCACGGCGCACCGCACTCGGAGTACGTCTTCCGGCCCGAACTGGTGGTCCGTGGCTCGACCGCGATCGCCCCCTCGGTCGGGCAGGCCCCGCGGCCGACCGCAACGGAAGCACCGGCGGTCGCCGTACCGGCCTGAGCCGCCGGGGTCCGCGACAAGATCCCCCGATTCGCGGCAGCCCCCGGTTCGTGACAGCCCCCCGATGGTCGCGGCAGGTCCCGATTCGCGGCAGGTCCCGATCCGCGGCAGGTCCCGATCCGAGCAGCGGTTGAGCCGTTCTTGCGCAAGAAATGCTTGACTCTTGCAGCGCTCAACCGGCATCCTGCACTGACGCCCGGCCAACTGACCTCGTAGGCCAGCAGCAACCCGGCCAGCAGAACAGGATCGGAAAACCATGACCGCCAGCATCGAGCCACGACCGACCACCGACGACACCTGGTGGCGATCAGCGGTCGTCTACCAGGTCTACGTACGCAGCTTCGCCGACGCCAACTCCGACGGCATCGGCGACCTGCCGGGCATCCGCGACCGGCTGCCGTACCTGCGTGACCTCGGGGTTGACGCGCTCTGGCTGACGCCGTTCTACCGCTCTCCCATGATCGACGGCGGCTACGACGTGGCCGACTATCGGGACATTGATCCGATGTTCGGGACGCTCGCCGACTTCGACGCCATGATCAACGACGCGCACGCGCTGGGCCTGCGGATCATCGTGGACATCGTGCCGAACCACACCTCCAGCGCGCACCCGTGGTTCGTCGAGGCGCTCGCCGCCACGCCCGGCGCCGCCGCCCGGGAGCGCTACCTGTTCCGCGACGGCAAGGGCGAGCAGGGCGAACTACCGCCCAACGACTGGGAGTCGATCTTCGGGGGGCCGGCCTGGACCCGGGTGCCGGACGGCCAGTGGTACCTGCACCTCTTCGACCCGTCCCAGCCCGACCTGAACTGGCGCCACCCCGAGGTGCGCGCCGAGTTCGAGGACATTTTGCGCTTCTGGCTCGACCGGGGCGTCGACGGTTTCCGGATCGACGTGGCGCACGGGATGATCAAGGCCGAAGGGCTGCCGGATGTCGGCCACGGACTCGCCACCACCGGCGAACGCCAGGTCGAGCTCCTCGGCCGGGGCCGGCTCCCCTACTTCGACCAGGACGAGGTGCACGACATCTACCGGGCCTGGCGACCGATCCTGGACAGTTACCCGGGCGGACGGATGGCAGTCGCCGAGGCGTGGGCCGAAACCCCGCAGCGGCTGGCCCGCTACATCGGCCCCGACGAGCTGCACCAGGCCTTCAGCTTCGACTTCCTGGACGCCACCTGGTCGGCCGACTCGTACCGCAAGGTGATCAACACCGCGCTCGCCGAATCCACCATCGTCGGCGCCCCCACCACCTGGGTGCTCTCCAACCACGACAAGCAACGGCACGTCACCCGGTACGGCGACGGCGAGGTCGGGCTGCGTCGGGCCCGGGCCGCCGCCCTGCTGATGCTCGCCCTACCCGGCTGCGTCTACCTCTATCAGGGTGAGGAGCTGGGGCTCCCGGAGGTGCTCGACCTCCCCGACGAGCTGCGCCAGGACCCGGCCTTCCTGCGTACCGGGCAGAGCCGGGACGGCTGTCGGGTGCCGCTGCCGTGGAGCGGCGCGGAACCCCCGTACGGCTTCAGCCCCGATGGCGGCGAGCCGGCCTGGCTGCCGGCCCCGGCAACCTGGCGCTCGCTCTCGGTGGCCGCCCAGACCGACGACGCGGAGTCGACCCTGGAGCTCTACCGGGCGGCGCTGCGGATCCGACGCGAGCATCCGGCGTTGGCCGGAGGCCCGGCCGCACCCGCCGGCGCGGACGGGCTGACCTGGCTGGACACCGAACCCGAGCTGCTCGCCTTCACTCGGGCCGGAACGGCCGGATCCGCGTCGGTGGTCTGTGTGGTCAACCTGAGCGGCGCCCCGATCAGCATTGACCGGTACGGCGAGCCGATCGCCGCCAGCGCCCCGCTCACCAAGTTCACCAGCGGTTTCATCCTGCCGGTCGACGCCGCCGCCTGGTTCGAGCAGCCGTCGGTTGGGTAAGCCGTAGGCAACCTGGTCGTCCGTTGTGCTTCGCGCCGACGGGCGGCTGGGGCCAACGGGCCCTCGGCGAGGTAGCCGCCCCGGTGGGGGTTGAACCCTGGTGTTGGAGATAGACCCTGGTGTTGGAGATAGACCCTTGTGGTGGGGGATGGTGACCCGGTGCCGCTGGCGGTACACCGCTGGCGGCACCGGTGTCCGCCCAGGTCGTCACCAGGTCGTGCCGCGTCGTCGGCCGACCTGATTCAGCAGGTCAGATTTGGCGAGCCGGGTCAGCGCCCTACGCCGCGCAGCAGCTCGGCGATCCGGGAAAATCCCTCGCGCAACTCGTCCGGGGTGGGCGCCGGCCTCGGCTCGGCCTCCCAATGGCTGGTCTCAGCCGCGAACTCCTCGTCGGTCAGATTGTCGTAATCCTCGCTGAAAATTTCGGCGTCCTCCCCCTGGGGGACCTCATCCACGGCGGCGCTCTTGGCCGCGGCGATCTCAGCGCGGATCTCATCAGCGGAGATCCGGGGCAGCAGTGGCTCGACCACCGCCATCATCTCCTCGTCGGCCACCACCGACTCGCTCAGGGCCAGTGCGTGCGATCGCTCGTACGGCCCGCAGACCACCGGCTCCCATTCCTCGTCTTCGCGCAATGGCCCGAAGGTGATGATCCACGGCAGGTCGAGGATCGGTGAATCCTCCGGCAAGTCCAACGTCACGAGTGCGCCCACGCGACTCATCTTGACCGCCAACACCCTGCCGCGAGGCGATTTCGCCCGATTGCCGGGTTATGCACCTCTCGGGCAACCGCCCCGCCAAACGGCTGACTTACTGGCGGTCGCCGCCAGCCTGTTGACGTTGGGCTTGAGGGGAAGACCGTTGACGATAGATTGATCAGCAATATATGTTGCCGCAGTGAGTGAGATGCGCGAGGCAACCTTTCTGATCCTGACCGCGCTTGCCGACGCGCCGCGCCACGGTTACGGGATCATCCAGGAGGTCACCCTCCTCTCCGGCGGCCGCGTCACCCTGCTGCCGGGCACCCTCTACACCGCGCTGGACCGGCTGTCCGCGCAGGGCCTGGTCGAACTCAGCCACGAAGAGATCGTCGCTGGGCGGCTGCGCCACTACTACCGGCTCCGCACCGACGGCCGTACCGAGCTCGCGCGGCAGACCGAGCGGCTGCGCCAGCTGGCGTCCGCCGCCGAGTCCCGGCTGCGCGCCCTGCGGCCCAACCTCGCCTGACCCTGACTCTCGCCTCGTCCCCAGGGAGCCTCATGCACCGCTGGTTGCTGCTGTCGTACCCGCGGGATTACCGCCGGGAGCGCGGAGCCGAAATCCTCGAGACCGTACGTGACATCGCCTCCACCCGGCGCGGCCTGCGCGTCGCCGCGAACCTGGTACGCCACGGCCTGCGTGCCCGTCTCGGGCGGCCGGCCAGTCGCAGCGTGGTCGTCTGGGCGTCGATTTTCGCGATGGCCTGCGCCCTCTTCGCCGCCTCCTTCGGCACCTGGCTCACCTGGCTCGGTTCCCGCCCGCTCGACCACCGGGAGCTCGCCGCAGCGGTCCACCAGCTCTATCCCGACAAAGAGGTAAGCGACATCGACCGGGCCGATCCACCCGCCGTATTCATGATCTACGGCTCCCCACTGAGCTGGGCCTCCGTTCACAGCCTGCTCTCCGGCGACGGCGGCGAATACTCGCTGGCCGGGATCGGCGCCTCCTTCAACCAACTGCCGGCCGACAACCGCCCGCAGGTCCTCGCCGAGCTTCAGCAACGGTTCCAGGCCGCCGGCTGGGACTACAGCGAGCCCGTCTACTCCGACGCGTACGGCTGCATTCCCGACGATCCGCGCTGCGACCCCACCTCGATACCTTCCAATATCACGATGTACGCGCAGCGTGGCGACAACATCCTCGAAATACGGATCAACGATGACAGCACCACCCCGCTGATGAACCTCGGCATGAGCCGGGCAACCCCCTGGACCGCGTACTCCGCCGGGGTCGTCGCCTTCCTGCTCGGCGCGCTCGGTGCCTGGTGCCTCTTCGGCTGGGCCAGCCGACGTACCGAACGGGGCCATCTGGCGGCTCAGGGACTGGCGAAGTTCCTGTACGGCTTCGCGATGTTCCTCTGGTGGGCACCGATCATGCTGGGAGTGTCGCATGGGGTCCCGCACCACCTGCGCGAGCCGCATTACCGCTGGCATCCGCTGTGGGAATGGCTCGGTCAGCCGGTCCTGTCGCTGCCGTTCCTGCTCGGCGCCGTCATGCTGGCCCTCGCGCTGGGCCTGGCCGCCCTGCCCCGCCGGCAGCCGCCCAGCCGGACACTCGCGCACGGCTGACCCTGGGCGCCGTCCAGCCGGTGGTGCCGCCCACGCCCTGGGCCACGGCCCTAAAAGTAGGTTGCGACCGGGGATCGAGACGCGGGATGCTCCCGGCGTGCAGATGCATGCCGACCAGCTGACCGTGCCGGTTGAGGCGGTACGTGAGCTGATAGCTACCCAGTTCCCCGCGTGGCGGCACCTGACCATCCGGCCCGTCGCTTCACACGGGACAGTCAACGCCATCTTCCGGATCGGTGAAGAACTTTCGGCCAGGTTTCCGCTGCAGCCACGCGACGTCGAGGCGGCCCGGCAGTGGCTGGAGTCCGAGGCGGCAGCCACGCATGAACTGCTGGGTCGTACCCGGTTCCCCACCCCCGAAGCGGTCGCGATCGGCGCACCGGGGGCGGGCTACCCACTGCCGTGGTCCGTGCAGACCTGGATTCCGGGCGTCGTAGCGTTCGACGAGGACCCGGGCGAATCGGTCGCGTTCGCGCACGACCTGGCCTCGTTCATCAGCGAGGTACGCGCCATCGACACGCGGGGCCGGACGTTTCGCGGGCAAGGCCGAGGCGGCGACCTCCGCTCCCACGATGCGTGGCTGGAGACCTGCTTCCGAAACAGCGAAGAGCTGCTGGACGTGCCGCGACTGCGCCGCGTCTGGGCGGTCATGCGGGACCTGCCGCGCGCCGGCACCGGGGACATGATGACCCACGGTGACCTCATTCCCGGCAACGTACTCGTCTCCAACGGGCGCCTGGCCGGGGTTCTCGACGTCGGCGGGCTGGGACCAGCCGATCCCGCGCTGGATCTCGTCAGTGCCTGGCATCTGCTTGAGGCTGAGCCTCGGCAGGTGCTCCGCGACGACCTCGGCTGCGACGACCTCGAATGGGAGCGCGGAAAGGCGTGGGCCTTCGCGCAGTCGGTGGGAGCCGTCTGGTACTACATCGAAACCAACCCGACCATGAGCGGGATGGGCCAGCGCACCCTCGAACGCATCATGGCCGACTCATCGAACCACCCACCGCCGCGCAGCACCCGATAGGTGCGCCTCCACGCCGTCCGGCTGGGACTGGGCTGCTCCTGGGCGAGCTGACCGTACGCAGAGCAACCCCGCCCTGGTCAGGGCAGGGCTGCTCGCTGCGCTCTTTCAGGTACTGCTGATGTCACTTGGTCGGCACGCTCGTTCATGCAGGCCTTCTTCGTGGCCGCCACGATCGCCGTTAGTCGGACGAACAGGGCGGCAGTGGTCATGCTACCCAAAACGCTCTTATTAGCCAACTAAGTTGAGGAATACTGTCTAGACCGGGATGAAAGCAGGTAATCCAGTATGGCCGGGTCGGGTGGGTCGGCCGAGCTGTCGGGGAGCCAGCAGCATCCGCAGCCCGTGGGCTTCGTGGAGCTGTTCTTCGACGTGGTGTTCGTCTTCGCGTTCACCCGGTTCTCCGAGCGGCTCGTCGAGGAGTTCACTCTGGTGAATGCCTGGGCGACGCTGGTGCTGATGCTGGCCATGTGGTGGCTCTGGTACCGGATGGTATGGACGACCAACAGGTACAACCCGGACCGGCCAGCCATCCAGCTCTTGGTCATCGTGACCATGCTCGGCACCCTGCTGATGTCGGCCGCGGTGCCCGCAGCGGCCCTCACCGAGCGCGGTGCGGTCTTCGCCGGGGTCTACGTCACCGTCCAGGTGCTTCGCCAACTCTGGCTCGTGCTACTCGGTGGCAAGGACGGTTACCCGCGGCTCGTCAACATCCGGATCCTCTTCTGGACACTCATGTCGGCGGTGCCCTGGATCGCCGGGACCTTCACCCGGGACGATCCACGCCTGGCCCTGTGGACCGGGGCGATCATCATCGACTACGTCGGGGGCCTTCTCGACTTCCCGACACCGCGGCTCGGCCGCGCGGGACTTCGGGGTCAGCCGCTCTCGGCCGAACATCTGACTGAGCGCTGCCGCCAACTGCTCATCATCGCCCTCGGCGAGGCGGTTCTGGCCTCGGGCATCCAGTTCAGCCCGCACGGCTTCCAACGGGACCGGACGGTGGCGTTGCTGGTGGCGTTCGTCACCACGGTGCTGCTCTGGCAGCTCTATTACTACCGGGTAGGCGCCCTGCTCCGCGCCGCCATCGCCTCGGCCCCGGCCCCGGCCCGCGTCGGCGAGCTCGCGGCGTACGCGCACCTGGTCATGGTGATCGGCGTCAGCCTCACCGCCGTGGGTGACACGCTGATCATCACGCACCCCTTTGGGCATACCGAGCGGACCTGGGTCGCGGTCATCTTCGGTGGACCCGCGCTCTTTCTGGTCGGGCGGGGTGTGTTCGACTACGTGGCCTTCAGCCGCGTCTCCTGGTCCCGTCCAATCGGGTTGCTCCTGCTCGCCGCACTGGTCCCGGCGGCGTTCAGGCTGCCGCCGGTCGTGGTCGCCACGGTCGCCGCGGCGGTGCTTGCCGCGATCGCCCTAACCGACGTGGTTCTGTGGCGGTTGGTCCCGCAGTCGCTCACCCCGCCGCACACCCGGGCCCGTTGACACAGCCCGGCCAGGCCCGTGGCCTTGTCCCGGAAAACAGGTCGTTTCTCGACAGTCCGACCCGTCAACGCTGCCGTAGCGGGTCGGGTTTGCGGGACCGCGGGGCGGCGAAAACCTCCTCATGGATCATCATTGTAAATATTTATCTTCATCATCATACTGGCTCCCGGATGCCCGACGGCCGGCGAAGCACCGCCGACGCGCACCGGCAACGCGGCGCGCCCGCACGCCGCCACCCCCTTGCCTAGAGGAGCACGTATGACAATCCCCCTCCGCCGACTCGCCACCTGGTTCGCCGCGGCCACGCTCGCCCTGGCGGCCGCGCTGACCGGCCCGACGGCGGCCCAGGCCGCCCCACCGGCGTGGCCGATGCTGAGCTCCGGCTCGTCCGGCCCCAACGTCACCTCCGCCCAGTACCTGCTCCGCCACCGCGGCTACAGCCTCACCGTCGATGGCCAGTACGGCCCGGGCACCGCCTCGGTGGTGACGTCGTTCCAAAAGGCCAACGGCCTCTCCGCCGACGGCATCATCGGGCCGCTGACCTGGGGCAAGCTGGTGGTCACCCTGAACAGCGGAGCCAACAACGACGCGGTCCGCGGCCTGCAGACCTCGCTCAACAAGTACGGCTACGGCCTCACCGTCGACGGCGCCTGGGGCTCCGCGACCACCAACGCCGTGAACAACTTCAAGTCCGCCCGTGGCCTCTCCGGCGGCGCGGTCGACGCCACCACCTGGCAGCACCTGATCGGCGGCAGCGGCGGGGGCAGCGGAAACTACCGCCTGATCATCGGCAAGTCGGTGCTGCCCCGCAGCAGCTACAACGCCTCGCACCACGACTACCCGGCGATCGACCTGCCCACGGTGACCGGCACGACCACGTACGCGATCATCTCCGGCACGGTCGGCCACGCGGGCGGAAGCTGCGGCTACGGCATCGGCATCACCGGCGACGACGGCGCGTACTACCTCTACTGCCACCTGTCCTCGCGCTCGGTCGCGTCCGGCTCCCGGGTCAGCGCCGGCCAGGTCATCGGCTACACCGGGGCCACCGGCAACGTGACCGGGCCGCACCTGCACCTCGAGGTTCGAGTCAACGGCGCCAACCGCTGCCCCCAGCGGATGCTGCTGGCCATCTACGACGGCACCGCGGTCCCCGCGCCCTCCTCCCTCCCCGCCACCGGCTGCTACTACTGACGCCAGCCCTCCGGGTCGTGACGTCGTCGCTCCGCGGTTGAGGCAACGGCGTCACGACCAGCCGGGCGCCGTGACCCGAGCGGCGCGCCTCCCCTATCCGCGTTGACCCCACCTCCACCCCCACCCCCGCGTTCGCGTTGATCATGAGGTTATCGGCGACAAATCGGACGTCGCCCGGCGATAACCTCATGATCAACGTGGGGGTGGGGGTGGGGGTGGGGGTGGGGGTGGGGGTGGGGGTGGGGGTGGGGGGGTTTTGGGGGGTGGGGGTGGGGGGATGGCCGGCGCGGGAGCGCGGGCGGGCGTGGTGGTTACCGCCGGTGCCGCGGTACGGGTGGTCAGGTCGATCACCTGACCGTGGGTGCTGGTCGCCGCGAGCGCCGCGCCGAAGAGCAGCAGCTGGTTGAAGAGGTAGAGGTAGATCAACAGGCCGACCGCGCCAGCGACCACCGTGTACGCCGGATTGTGCTCCCAGCGCGCCACGTAGAGCCGGCCCACCGAGTTGAGCAGGGTGATCCCGCACGCGACCACCAACACCGGGACCAGCAGCCGCCGCGCGCTCATCCGCAATCGGGGCAGTGCCACCAGCAGCGCCGCCGCCAACACGACATTGATTACGACGGCGAAGAGCCAACCGGAGATCGACGTACCGATCGACCGGCTGCCCAGCGCCGCCCTCAGCAGTGAACTCAGCGCGTCGACCGCGCCGACCGAGAGTCCCATCAGCATGAAGACCCCGATCAGCACCGCCAGGTCCACCAGTTGGCGGAACACGAAGTAACCCGGCTGCTGATTCAGGCCGTGAATCTGCCGCACCGACGATCGGATCGCCTCCACCCAGCCGATGCCGGTAATCACCAGCAGGATCAGTCCGATGACGCCGGGCCGGCTGCTGGCCTGCCGGACCTGCTCCGCGTTGATGAAGGGTAGGTTCCGCTCGAGAAAGCCGGAGAAGACCACCAGGATCCGGTCGTTGTCCGCCAGCACCGCGCCGAGCACCGAGTACGCCACCAGGCCGAACGCAAAGACCGCGAAGAATCCGTAGTACGCGATCGCCGCCGCCAACCGTCCGCCGATCAGATCGGTGTAGCGCCCCAGCGCTCGGGCGAAGTGATCGAAACGGGATGACCGTTGCCGAGCGGCCAGCAGGCCGACCTCGACCCTGCAGACCACCCGGTCGAAGAGGTTCACAGCGTTATCCTCGCCGATTTCGGCCGAACCGGCAGCGCTAGCCACCGGCTCGCGGTCCCGGTCGGCGCCAACCAGCACCTCAGCCGCCCAGTCGGAAGTCCCGGCGTGGCTGCCAGCGGGCCTCCCCGTTGTGGGAGAAGAGGGTGAACTTTTCCACCACAAAACGCGCGGAGAAATCGGCCAGGTCGGCGTACACCTTGTCCAGCGCTTCGGGGGCGACATCGTGCGCGACGGTGACGTGCGGGTGGTACGGGAAACGGGTGTCCGGTCGTACCCCCGGCGCGGTACCGATCGCCGCGGCGAGGAGTTCACACTCGCTGATTCCGGCCGCGACCGTTACGTACACCACCTCGGTGACCGGCCGGAAGGTGCCGGTGCCACGCAGGTGCAGGGTGAAGGGCAGGTGGGCTGCGGCCACCCGGGCCAGATGCTCCTCCACCGCTGGCAGGCGGCTCAACGGGATCTCGGTCGGCCCGAGCAGGGTCAGATGCGCCGGCACGTACGCCGCCTGCGGGTCGCCGGCCTCAGCCCGGCGCCGGGTCAGGAAACCGCCCCATGGCTCCGGGATATCCACCGCGATCCCGATCCGGGTCAGCGGGATGTCGGTGTGCTGCGACCCGTCCGTGCGAACCACGCTCCGCTCTGCTCGCCGACGAGCCTCCTCGCCGGCCGTCATCCGCTGGCCTACGTCGGCGCCGGCACTCACCCCCGACCAGGAAACCGTGCCGGCCCTTGCTCGCCCCCGCGATCCGCTTGTCAACCATTCCTCGTCGCGGGCAGGAAACCGAGCCGGTCGTAGACCGAGGCGAGGGTGACCGAGGCGACCGCCCGCGCCTTCTCCGCGCCGATCGACAGCAGCTTGTCGAGCTGCGCCGGGTCGTCGAGGTAGCCCCGGGTCCGCTCCTGGATCGGCCCGACGAACTCCCGGACCACCTCGGCCAGGTCCTTCTTCAGGTCGCCGTACCCCTTGCCGGCGTACGCCTTGACCAGTTCGTCGATGCCGCGGCCGGTGAGCGCGGCGTAGATGCTCAACAGGTTGCTGATCCCCGGCTTCTGCTCCGGGTCGAAGATGATGTCGCGCCCGGTGTCGGTGACCGCCGACTTGATCTTCTTGGCGGACCGGGCCGGATCGTCCAGCAGCTCGATGATCCCGGCCGGCGACGAGGCCGACTTGGACATCTTCGCGCTCGGGTCCTGCAGGTCGATGATCTTGGCAGTGTCCCGGACGATGTACGCCGCCGGCACGGTGAAGGTGGCCCCGAACAGGTTGTTGAACCGCTGGGCCAGGTCCCGGGTCAGCTCCAGATGCTGCCGCTGGTCCTCCCCCACCGGCACCGCATCGGCCTGGTACAGCAGGATGTCGGCGGCCTGCAGGATCGGGTAGGTGAAGAGACCGACGCTGGCCCGCTCCGCGCCCTGCTTGGCGGACTTGTCCTTGAACTGGGTCATCCGGCTCGCCTCGCCGAACCCGGTGATGCAGCTCAGCACCCAGGCCAGCTGAGCATGCTCGGGCACCTGGGACTGGATGAACAGGGTGCACCGCTCCGGATCGAGCCCAACCGCGAGCAACTGTGCGGCGGCGATCCGACTACGTCGGCGCAGCACCGCCGGGTCGTGCCCGGCGGTGATCGCGTGCAGGTCGACCACGCAGTAGAAGGTGTCGTGAGTCTCCTGCATCGCCACCCAGTTGCGCACAGCGCCGAGGTAATTGCCCAGGTGGAAGGAGTCGGCGGTCGGCTGGATGCCGGAGAGCACCCGCGGGCGCGCAGGATCATCGGACATGCCGGCAATTCTGACAGCATGACCGGAGATTCGTAGCGACGCCCCCGGACCAAATCCAACGTCGTCACATTGGACCGGCCCGCCCAGCGACAAACCGGCCCGGATGATCGGGGAACCAGAGTGCCCGGGCGGGACTCGTACCGGCAACAGGAGTTCGGGGCGGAGCGGGATCAAAGAGGGCGACGCTTGGTGCGTGAGCAGGTCGGCGGCGGAGTGGAACAGAGCCGGGTCGCGGCGGACGAGGCGATCGGCGAGCTGTACCACGCCTGCTACCGCCGGCTGGTCACCCAGGTCTACGCGTTCACCACTGACCTGAGCGAGGCGCAGGACGTGGTGCAGGAGGCATTCGCCCGGGCGTTGGCCCGCCCGCAGGGGCTGACCGACGTGGCAAGCCCCGAGGCGTGGTTGCGCACCGTCGCCATCAACGTGGTACGCCGTCGATGGCGCCGCCGCCAACTGCTCGACGCGATACTTCTGCGGGACCGCCCGGTCACCCGGCTGGTCGAAGCCGCGCCCGGCCCGGAACGGTCCGATCTGCGGGAGGCGCTACTCAGCCTGCCGACCAACTACCGGGAGGTGATCGTGTTGCACTACTTCGCCGACCTACCGGTCGACGAGATCGCCGAACTGCTCGACGTACCGGCCGGCACGGTGAAATCACGGCTGTCCCGCGGCCGGGCGGCCGTCGCCGCCTGGTTGGGCGACTACCACGGCAACGGCACCCGGCCTCCGGCCAGGAACCGCGCCCCCGCGTCAACACGAACGGCGAGCGAGGTACGGCATGTCTGACCGCCCCACCTCCACCACCATCGCCGGGCAACTGGCGCGCGGCCGCGCCGATCTGCTCGGCGACATCGACCAGCCGCCGCTGGCCCAGATCCGGCTCCGGGCGGCACGTCGGCGCCGTCGGCGGACCGTCCGCAGGCACGCCGGGCTGCTCGCCGTGGCAGCGGCCACCACCCTGCTTCTGCATCCGTGGACCGCCCGCACCGCGCCGCCGGCCCACCCGGTGGCCGAGGCGCCACCCGCCGCGCCGGTCTACACCGACGCCGGAATCACCGTCCAGGGCCTGTCCGAGCTTTCCCGGGTACCCCGGCTCACCGGCACGACCACCGATGTCGAATTCACCGATCCGGAGCATGGCTACCTGTTGGCCCAGTGCGGCCTCGACCGTCCCTGCCCGGCCAGCGTGTCCCGCACCACCGACGGTGGGACCACCTGGCAAGGCGTCGACCTGCCCGACTCGACCCGGGGGGTCGACCTCGACCTGCTCGCCTTCCCCGACGGGCGACTGGTGGTAACCGGCGGCGATGCCGGCTGGACCTCCACCGACGACGGACGCACCTGGCAGAAAATCATCGACCCGAACCCCGACGGGGCGACCGGCCCTGAGCTGCTACGCGCCGGCCCGGGAACCGGCCGCTGCGGACTCGACGTCCAGCTCTGGCGGTCCGGGCAAGGTCGTCCGACCCCCACCACCAGTCAGCCCGATCTCCAGGTCTGCTGGGTGGCCCCGGTCGCCACCGTCGACGGTGCGTGGTGGATCGGTGGGCTCCGCAACGGTACGGCCGGTCTCTCGGTGACTCGGGATCTCGGCGTGAGCTGGCAGCCGGTCGCCCTGCCCGGCGCACTGACGGGGGTCCGATCGGTGGAGGTGGCCGCCCTGGGCAGTCACCTCTACGCGGTCGCGCTCGGCGACAACCGGGCGCTCGTCGCGCTGTTCCACTCCGCGAACGGCGGGCAGAGTTTCACCCAGACCCGGGGGCCCGTGGGAGGCGTACCAGCGGGGCTGGCCGGGGCGATGGTGCCACTGCTCGACGGGCGGCTGCTGGTGACCGGCACGGACCGGCGGTGGTACGTCAGCGCCAACGACGGTGCCACCTTCACCCGCGCCGATGGGAATCTGCCCACCGTGGGGCGGCTGGCCCGCACCCACGCCGGCTACCTCGCCTACGACCTGTTCTCCTCCGGCTGGACGGCCTTCTCCGCCGATGGCGCGACCTGGCACAAACTGGCCGTCAACTGACCAAACTGGCCGTCAACTGACCGACCTGGCCGTCAACTGACCGACCTGGCCGGGAACCGGCCCGGCGTACCGGGTCAGGCCCGACGTTCTTCCGCGTCGGCCGGGATCAGCCCCGGGCCGGTCCGCTGTTCGGGCAGCCGGGCCGTCGAGATACCGATCCGGGCCACCCGGCGCCCCTCGACCGCCAACACCCGCAGCACCCACCCGCCGAACTGCTCGCCCGGGTCCGGATCGGCCCGCGGCGCGGCCCGACCGTCCGGCACCGCGGCCACCGATACCTCATCGCCGCAGACCGGCAACCGGCCGAGCGCGGCCATCACGAATCCACCGACCGTCTCGTACGGTCCGGTGGGCAGCGTGAACCCGGCCTGCTCAGCGAAGTCCGCCAGGTTGAGCCGGCCGTCAACCTCCTCAGCCGGTACGTCGGTGCGCACCGGATCGGGAGCGGTGTCGTACTCGTCGTGGATCTCGCCGATCAGCTCCTCGATCAGGTCCTCCAGCGTCACGATGCCGGCGGTCCCGCCGTACTCGTCGACCACCACCGCCAGGTGGTGCCGCTCCCGGCGCATTTCGGTGAGCGCGGCGAGCACCCGTTTACTGCCCGGCAGGTGCTTCACCTCCCGGGCCAACTCGCCGATGGTCATCCGGTCATCGCCGTCGGGGTGCAGCAGTACGTCACGCAGGTGGACGAAGCCGATCACATCGTCCTCGGTGCCGTCGACCACCGGATACCGGGTGTGCGTCGCGGCCCGGACCAGCCCGGCCGCTTCCCGAAGGGTCAGCCGCGCGGCGAGGAAGACCACCTCGGTCCGAGGCATCATCACCTCGCGGACCAGACTCGCGTCGGCCATCAGCACCTCGTCGATGATCCGCCGCTCCACCGGGTCGAGCAGGGTGTTCGCCGCGACCAGGTCACGCAGCTCGGCCTCGCTGATCCGCTCGCGACCGGCGGTGGGACTCGCACCGAGCAGCGCGGTCACCAACCGGGTGGCGGCGTCCGCAGCTCGTACGACGATCCGCGCGAGCGCACGGGCGACCGGTCCGGGTTGCCGTCGAGGACGCCCCGGCGGTCGCCGCCGGGGCCCGGTACTGCCGGAGTCCCGCATGCCTAAGGATGGTAGACACCGATATTGCGCGCGGTCCGGGTAACCGGGCCAGACTGGCTGAGTCTGGTCAGATATGACGGTAGGTGGTGGACTTCCGCCGAGACGGCACAACAGCCGACCGGGTCAGAGGAGAAACAGCGTTGAAACTGCTTGTCACCGGTGGTGCCGGCTATATCGGCAGCGTCGTCACCCGGCTGCTGCTCGACGCCGGCCATCAGGTGGTCGTCCTCGACGATCTGCGGACCGGGCACGCTGAGGCGCTCGCCCCGGAGGCGACGTTCGTACACGCTCCGATCCACGATGCCGCCCAGGTGCTCACCCCGGAGGCCGGCTTCGACGGGGTGCTGCACTTCGCCGCGCTGATCGCGGCCGGCGAATCGGTGGTCAGCCCGGAGCTGTACTGGGCCAACAACACGGTCGGCTCGCTGGCGCTGATCGACGCGGTCCGGGCCGCCGACGTACCCCGGTTGGTTTTCTCCTCCACCGCCGCGGTCTACGGCAACCCCACCGAACTGCCCATCCCGGAGACCGCGGAAAAGGCGCCCACCAACACCTACGGTGCCACCAAGTTGGCTGTTGACATGGCACTGACCTCCGAGGCTGTCGGCCACAAGCTGGCCGCTGTCTCGCTGCGCTACTTCAACGTCGCCGGCGCCTACCTCCGCGACGGCGTCGCGCTCGGCGAACGGCATGATCCGGAGACCCATCTGATCCCGATCGCGCTTGAGGTGGCCGCCGGCAAGCGGGACCGGATGCGGCTCTTCGGTGCCGACTACCCGACCGTGGACGGCACCTGCGTCCGCGACTACATCCACGTCGAGGACCTGGCCCGAGCACACCTGCTGGCCCTGGCGGCGGCCCGGCCCGGCGAG
The DNA here is from genome assembly GCA_963750055.1 of uncultured Actinomycetota bacterium. Classification (GTDB taxonomy): domain Bacteria; phylum Actinomycetota; class Actinomycetes; order Mycobacteriales; family Micromonosporaceae; genus CAVVPI01. Next base: position 64,184 of record CAVVPI010000008.1, read on the forward strand.
CACCTGATCTACAACCTCGGCAACGGCAACGGTTTCACCAATCGCCAGGTGATCGACGTGGTCCGCGAGGTGACCGGCCACCCGTTGCCGGTGGAGGTCGTGCCGCGCCGCGAGGGTGATCCGGCGATGCTGGTCGCCGCCGCCGAGCGGGCCCGCACCGAGCTCGGCTGGTCCCCCGCCAAGCCGACCCTGCACGACATGGTCAGCGACGCCTGGGACTTCTACCGCGCACACGTCGCGGAGCAGCGGTGACCGCTCCGGTCGCCGACCGCGCCACCGCCGGCTTCCTTGCCGAGTACGGCGCCGCACCCGACGGCCGCTGGGCAGCCCCCGGGCGGGTCAATCTGATCGGCGAGCACACCGACTACAACGACGGGTTCGTGCTGCCCTTCGCGCTGCCACACCGGGCGGTGGTGGCCGCCGCCCGGCTGCCGCAGCGCGACGCCGGCTGGCGGGTCTGGTCGGAGCAGCCGGGCGAACAGATCTCGTTTCACACCTCAAGCACCGTGCCGGGCTGGGGCGGGTACGTCGCCGGCATCGTCTGGGCGCTGCGTACGGCCGGCTTCGACGTACCGCCGGCCCGGCTGGCGATCGCCTCCGACGTGCCGCTCGGGGCCGGCCTCTCCTCGTCGGCCGCGCTGGAGTCGGCGGTGCTCACCGCGCTCGTCGACCTCGGCGGGCTCGACCTGCCGGTCGAGGAGCGGCCCCGACTGGCCCAGCGGGCGGAGAACGAGTACGTCGGCGTCCCCTCCGGGATCATGGATCAGTCCGCGGCCATCCGGTGCCGGCCGGGCCACGCCCTGTTCCTCGACTGCCGGTCGCAGGAGGTCGAGCAGATCCCCTTCGACCTCGCCGAGGCCGATCTCGCCATCCTGGTCGTCGACTCCCGGACCCCGCACCGGCATGTCAGTGGCGAATACGCCGCCCGCCGGGCCGCCTGCGAGACGGCAGCCCGGACCCTCGGAGTGGCCGGCCTGCGCGAGGTCAACCCAACCGAGCTCGACGCGGCACTCGGCCGCCTGCCCGCCGAGGTCGCCCGCCGTCGGGTACGGCATGTGGTCACCGAGAACCAGCGGGTCCTGGAGACGGTGACGCTGCTCCGCGCCGGCCGGATCCGCGAGATCGGGCCGCTGCTGACCGCCTCGCACGCCTCGATGCGGGACGACTTCGAGATCACCGTGCCCGAGGTGGACACGGCGGTCGCGGCGGCGCTGGCCGCTGGCGCGTACGGGGCGCGGATGACCGGCGGTGGCTTCGGCGGCTGTGTCCTCGCCCTGGTCGACGCGGCCGCCGCCGACGTGGTGTCAGCGGCGGTCGCGCAGGCGTACGCCGAGCGCGGCTTCACCGAGCCGCGCTCGTTCACCGCCCTGCCCGGACCGGGCGCCACCCGCCTCTAACTCCCACCCCAGTGGATCAGCTCGCTTCGACGATCATCCCGGCGCCGACGGTCCGGTTGGTCGACTCGTCGATGATGATGAACCCGCCGGTGGTGCGGTTACGGCGGTATTCGTCAGCGAGCAGCGGGACGGTGGTCCGCAGCCGGACCCGACCGATCTCGTTGAGTCGCAGTTCCGCGGCGGCTTCATCACGGTGCAGGGAGTTGATGTCCAGCCGGTAGTGCAGGCCCCGGACGACCATCCGGGCTGACCGGGTGGTGTGCTTGATGGCGTACTTGGCACCGATCCGCAACGGTCGGGTCTCGTCCATCCAGCAGATCATCGCCTCGATGTCCTGGGCCACCGCCGGGGCGTTGTGCGGCCGGCAGATCAGGTCACCACGGGAGATGTCGATCTCGTCGGTCAGCCGCACGGTCACCGACATCGGCGGGAACGCCTCATCGACCGGACCATCAGCGGTCTCGATCGCGGCGATCCGGCTGGTGAACCCGGACGGCAGCACCATCACCTCGTCGCCCGGCTTGAGCACACCGGAGGCGACCTGGCCGGCGTAACCCCGGTAGTCGGTGATGGTGGTGGACTGGGGCCGGATCACGTACTGCACCGGGAAGCGCACGTCGACCAGGTTGCGGTCCGAGGCGATGTGCACATGTTCGAGGTGATGCAGCAGCGACGGGCCCTCGTACCAGGGGGTGTTCTCCGACCGGTTGACGATGTTGTCACCGTGCAGCGCCGAAATCGGCACCACGGTCAGGTCGGGCACCTCCAACTTGGCCGCGAACGAGGTGAACTCGTCGGCGATCCGGTCGAAGACCTCCTGCGACCAGTCGACCAGGTCCATTTTGTTGACGCAGAGCACCAGGTGCGGCACCCGGAGCAGGGAGCAGAGGAACGCGTGTCGCCGGGACTGCTCGACCAACCCCTTACGGGCATCCACCAGGACCACCGCGAGATCGGCGGTGGACGCTCCGGTCACCATGTTCCGGGTGTACTGGATGTGCCCGGGGGTGTCGGCGATGATGAATTTACGGCGTGGCGTGGCGAAGTAGCGGTAGGCCACATCGATGGTGATGCCCTGCTCCCGCTCGGCTCGCAGGCCGTCGGTGAGCAGTGCCAGGTTGGTGTACTCGTCACCCCGGGCCGCACTGACCGCCTCGACTGCGGCGAGCTGGTCGGTGAAGAGCGACTTGGTGTCGTAGAGCAGCCGACCGATCAGCGTGGACTTGCCGTCATCGACACTGCCCGCGGTGGCGAACCGCAACAGATCCATCGACCGACCTTCGGGCAGTAACGCCGTGGTCATCGTCGAAGCGGTCATCAGAAGTACCCCTCCCGCTTGCGGTCTTCCATCGCGGCCTCGCTGACCCGGTCGTCACCGCGGGTCGCGCCGCGCTCGGTGATCCGGGTGGCCGCGACCTCCTCGATGACCTTCTCCACCGTGTCGGCCTCGGACCGGACGGCGGCTGTGCACGACGCGTCGCCGACCGTGCGGTAGCGCACCCGGGCGGTGAAGGGTGCCTCGGCGCCGCGCGGCCGGATGAACTCGTTGACCGCGTAGAGCATGCCGTCCCGCTCGATCACCTCGCGGTCGTGCGCATAGTAGATCGACGGCAGGTCCAGCCGTTCCCGGGCGATGTAGTGCCAGACATCCAACTCGGTCCAGTTGGAGAGCGGGAAGACCCGGATCGACTCGCCGACGTGATGCCGGCCGTTGTAGAGCGACCAGAGCTCAGGCCGCTGGTTCTTCGGATCCCACTGGCCGAAGTCGTCCCGGAAGCTGAACACCCGCTCCTTGGCCCGGGCTTTCTCCTCGTCCCGACGGGCTCCGCCGAAGAGCGCGTCGAAGCGGTACTTCTCCACCGCGGCCAGCAGCACCGGGGTCTGGATCCGATTACGCATTCCGTCGGCCGATTCCTGGACCAGCCCGGCCTCCAGCGCCTCCGGCACACTGGCCACCATGAGTTGCAGGCCGAGTTCGGAGACCCGCCGGTCGCGGTAGTCGAGCACCTCGGTGAAGTTGTGGCCGGTGTCCACATGCATCACCGGGAACGGGATGCGGGCCGGCGCGAACGCCTTTTCAGCCAGCCGGAGCATGACGATCGAGTCCTTGCCGCCGGAGAAGAGCAGCACCGGACGTTCGAGTTCGGCGACCACCTCACGGAAGACGAAGATGCTCTCGGCTTCGAGTGCGTCCAGGTGGGTCACCCGGTACGCGGCCGGTTGGCTCATGCCACTAAACCGCTCGTGCCGGCAGCCCGCTCGTCGCGCGCCACTCGCTGCTCGCTCATCGCGATTCCAGACCTTTCCAATCGGTTAAGCCGAGATACCGTCGGCCAAGCCGGTACGGCCGAGCCCTAGGTTACCCGGAGATGCCGTTGCAGCGCCGCCAGCAACCGGCCAGCGAGATCCTTCCGGCACACCACGAGGTCCGGCAGGCGCGGATCGGGCTGGTTGTATTCCAGCGCAGATCCGTCAATCCGGGAAGCATGCAGACCAGTGGCCAGCGCCACAGCCACCGGCGCGGCCGAATCCCACTCGTACTGGCCGCCAGCGTGCACGTACCCGTCGACCTCACCGGCGATCACCGCGGCGATCTTCGCCCCCGCCGACCCCATCGGCACCAACTCCGCACCGATCTCCTCGGCCAGCTCGGTGAGGAAGACCGGCGGGCGACTCCGGCTGGCCGCCAGCCGGATGCTCCGTCCAACAGCACCCGCGCCGACCGGAACCGTCGTTCCGGTGGCTGCGGCGAGGCTCATCGGCGGGTACGCCGGGGGATGGTCGGTGCCGAGCACCCGATGCTGCGCGGGCAACGCCACCGCCCCGGCCGCGAGCCCGTGCGAGGTGCCGGCCTGCCTGGCCCAGAGCGCCACATGCACCGCCCAGTCCGTCCGCCCCTCCTCACCGAACTCCCGGGTACCGTCCAACGGATCGACGATCCAGACCCGATCGGCGGCCAACCGTGGTACGACGCCGGGCTCGGCATCCGCGGCCCAGGCCAGGCGGGACCCCTCGTCCTCTTCGGAGAGTACGGCGTCCGCCGGCCGCCACCGGGTGAGCTCGGTACGCAACAGTTCGTGCGAAACCTTGTCACCAGCGGCCTTCAACGCGCCCGGATCCGCGTGCCCCAACTCGGCCCGGACCTCCAGCAGCGCCTCGCCGGCACGCGCCGCCAACCAGCGGGCGAACGCACCATCGACCATCGGCGGAGCGGTCATCGGCACACTTCCCCACCCCGGGCGGCCGGCGCCGCTCGGTCCATCATCATCGTGAAAGGCCTGCTCATTTGTGGCAGGATACCGGCCGGTCGGGGTGGTGACGTCACCACCATGGGCAGGACCGGCCAGCGATTCAGCCGGCGCCGTGATACGTGTTCTGCGCCCACTCCAGCCCATGGGTCAGCACGGCCTCCACCACATCAGCCGCCCGATCGATGAGGAACTCCAGTTCCTTGCGCTCAGCCGCGGAAAAATCCGCCAGTACGTAGTCGGCCGGGTCCTGCCGTCCCGGCGGCCGACCGATGCCGAAGCGCACCCGCGAATAATCCTTGGTGCCCAATGACTTCGACATCGAGCGCAACCCGTTGTGCCCGCCCTCGCCGCCACCACACTTGGCGCGCACTTGCCCGTACTGGATGTCCAGCTCGTCGTGGACCGCGATCACCTGGCCGACCGGCACCTTGTAGAACTGGGCCAGCGTTGCTACCGGACCACCGGACAGGTTCATGTAGGTCAGCGGCTTGACGATCACCAGCTTCGGCCCGCCGAACCCGAGTCGTCCCTCGGCGACCTCGGCCACCGCTCGGCGGTGCCGACCGAACCGGGCACCGATCCGGGCGGCGATCAGGTCGGCAACCATGAAACCCACGTTGTGCCGGTTCCGGGCGTACTCCTTGCCGGGGTTACCAAGCCCGACCACCAGCCACGGGTGATCCTCGTCCGCCACGCCTGTCTCCCTGCCCTACTCAGCCAAGTTCAAGCGAAGTCTCATCGGGGAGGGCACCTCCCCTGGATAGCAGACAGGCGCCCCCGACTGGGCGGGGACGCCTGTGCACAGAATCTGTCAGGCCTCGGCCGGAGCCGCGGGCGCCTCGCCCTCGGCCGGAGCCGCCTCGGCCGCCGCCTCGGCGCCTTCCTCGACCTCGACCTGCTCCGCCTCGACCTCGGGAGCAAGCTGCTCAGCGGTCGGCGCGGGGGTGATCACCGCGACAACCACCTCCGGCTCGAGCGCCAGCTCGACGCCCTGCGGGAGCCGCACGTCGGCCGCGGTGACCTGCGAACCAGCCTCCAGACCGTCGATCGAGGCCTCCAGGCTCTCCGGCAACCGGGTCGCGTCCGCGCTCACCGTGAGGGTGTCCCGCTCGTGCACGACCAGCGTGTCGGCGGCCGCTTCGCCGATCAGGCGCACCGGCACGTCCACGGTGACCTTCTCGCCGCGCCGGACCAGCAGCAGGTCGACGTGTTCGAAGGTGTCCTTGATCGGGTCCCGCTGGATGGCCTTGGGCAGCGCGAGCGCCTGCGTGCCGTCGCTGACCTCAATCACGAAAAGCTGGTTGGCGCCACCACGCCGAATGGCGGCGGCGAAATCGAGCGCGGGCAGCGCGATGTGCCTGGGCTTGTCGCCGTGGCCGTACAGCACGGCGGGCACCTTGCCGGCCCGGCGGGTACGACGGGCACCACCCTTCCCGAACTCGGTACGGGGCTCGGCGCTGATCTTTACCTCGGACACGGGAAGACTCCTGATATTGTCGCTGCGGCGGAACGTCGGCTGGCGGTGCTGGGGCGAGGGGCTCGCTGGGGCTCTTGCGTCTTGAACACTGCCCGGAGCACCGCGTCGATGACGGTGCGTCCGTGCGGCACTTTCTCAGCGGCCCGCAGGGCACCCTCGCCGTGGCAACCGCACCAGTGTACCCGAGCCAGGTTAGGTCGTTGCGGCGGTCCCCACCTGGGGGACCACCGCCCGCACACCAGAGATCAACTCAACTCAGGCCACCGAACAGAGTGGTCACCGAGCCGTCATCGAACACCTCGCGGATGGCCCGAGCCAGCAGCGGCGCGATCGACAGCACAGTGATCTTGTCCAATTGCTTCTCCGGCGGCAGCGGCAACGTGTTGGTCACCACCACCTCGCTGATCCGACTGTTCTTCAATTTCTCCGTCGCCGGATCCGACAGCAATGCGTGCGTCGAGGCAACCAGCACGTCGGCAGCGCCCCCCTCGTGCAGGATCTCCGCCGCCTTACAGATCGTGCCGCCAGTGTCGATCATGTCGTCGACGATCAGGCAGACCCGGCCCTCGACATCACCGACCACCCGGTTGGCGACCACCTGGTTCGGCTTGAGTGGATCCCGGGTCTTGTGGATGAAGGCCAGCGGACAGCCGCCCAGCCGGTCGGTCCACCGCTCCGCCACCCGCACCCGGCCGGAGTCCGGCGCGACCACCGTCATCGGCCGCCCGGCGTACTTGCGCTGGACATACTCGGCCAGGATGTCCATCGCGAACAGGTGGTCCACCGGGCCATCGAAGAACCCCTGGATCTGCGCGGTGTGCAGATCGACGGTGAGGATCCGGTTGGCGCCGGCGGTCTTCAGCAGATCAGCCACCAGCCGGGCGGAGATCGGCTCCCGGCCGCGGTGCTTCTTGTCCTGCCGGGCGTACGGGTAGAACGGCAGAACCACGGTGATCCGCTTGGCGGAGCCGCGCTTCAACGCGTCAACCATGATCAGGGTCTCCATGACCCACTTGTTGACTCCGTGCGTGACCGACTGCACCAAGAAGGCGTCCGAACCGCGTACCGATTCCTTGAACCGGACGAAGATCTCACCATTAGCGAACTCGTACAAGTCGGCCGGCGTCGGCGCCACGCCGAGCACCTCACCGATCTCCTTCGCCAACTCTGGAAAGCCGCGCCCGGTAAAGAGCATCAGACTCTTGCGGTTTTCAGCGACGATGCTGCCCATCGGCTCGTCTGCTCCCGTTGATCGGTGGTTCCCCGGCGGTAGACCAGGACCTATTCGGTTGCAGTATCTCCCGCGACCGGACGGCGGTTGGGCGCATCCGGCGCCTCGTGGATTGGCTCACCCTGGCTTGCGTCGGAGGCCGCCCGCTGTGCACGCTCCGCAGCTTGGGCCGCGGTCGTGCCGGCCCGCCGCCGTTGCACCCAGTCATCGATGTTGCGCTGGTTGGCCCGGGTCACCCCGAGCGCCCCGGCTGGCACGTCCTGGGTGATCGCGCTGCCGGCCGCCACGTACGCGCCCGGCCCCACCTCGACCGGGGCGATCAGGCTGCTGTCGCAGCCGATGAAGGCGGCTTCACCGACGGTGGTGCGATGCTTCCGCACCCCGTCGTAGTTCACGAAGATCGTGGCGGCGCCGATGTTGGCCCGGGCGCCGATGGTGGCATCGCCGACGTAGGTCAGGTGCGGAACCTTGGCTCCCGCGCCGATCTCGGAGTTTTTCACCTCGACGAACGTGCCGACCTTGGCATTCTCGTCGAGGATCGCCGCGGGCCGCAGGTAGGCGTACGGGCCAACGCTGGCCAGCGGGCCGATCTGGGCGCCGTTGGCGTGCGTCCGCAGCACGGTGGCTCCGGCACCGACCACGGTGTCGATCAGCGTCACGTCGGGCCCGATGGACGCCTGGGCCCCGATGGCGGTCGCGCCGCGTAGCTGAGAGTTCTGGTCCACCACCGCGTCCCGACCGAGGGTCACCGTAACGTCGATCCAGGTGGTCACCGGGTCGAGCAGGGTCACCCCGGCCCGCATCCAACCCTCATTGATCCGGTCACGCAGCAATCGGCGTAGCGCGGCCAACTCGACCCGGTCGTTGCAGCCCAGGGTTTCGGTGGCATCCGGCGCCAGGTGCACGCCCACCGTCTCGCCGGCCGAGACGAGCAGGCCGAAGACATCGGTCAGGTACTCCTCGCCCTGGTCGTTGTCGGTCGACAACTTGCCGAGCGCGTCACGCAGCTGGGCCGCGTCGAAGGCGTAGATGCCGGCGTTGATCTCGCGAATCCGGCGCTGCTCGGGACTCGCGTCGCGCTCCTCGACGATCTGCTCCAGCCGGCCATCGGGGCTGCGCACGATCCGGCCGAGACCGGTCGGATCGGCCACCTCGGCAGCCAGCACCGTAGCGGCGGCGCCGGTCGCCTCGTGCGCCTCGACCAACGCGGCGACGGTCTCGGCCCGCAGCAGCGGCACGTCGCCATTGAGCACGACCACGGTGCCACCTACGTCCGGCGCGGCCTCGATCGCGATCCGTACCGCGTGTCCGGTACCGAGCTGCTCGGCTTGGAGCACCGGCACGGCGTCCGGGGCCACCTCGGCCAGATGGGCGGTGACCTGGTCAGCGCGGTGGCCAACCACGACCAGGGTGCGCTGCGCGGCCAACGGTTCGGCCGCGGCCAGGACATGGCCCACGAGGGTACGACCGAGCAGCGGGTGCAGCACCTTGGGGAGCGCCGACTTCATCCGCTTGCCCTCCCCAGCGGCGAGGACGACCACGGTACGGAGGCGGGGCTGGGACACGAGGAGCTCCCGTCGGGATGGCTGGCAGTCTGCGGCCTCATGCTAACCGCGCCTCAACCAAAGGTCGCCAGTTCCCCACTGACTCGGACAGGACAGCTCGGCCGCCAGGACTCGAACCTGGAACACAAGAACCAAAATCTTGGGTGTTGCCAATTACACCACGGCCGATCGTGTCCTCGCATAGCTTAGCCGCTTGTCTGCTGTACCTCCCGACCGAGTTCGGGTGCTGCTGCCAATGCCAACACCGTGGACGGCAACCCACCAGTCGACTGCGGCTTGGACATCCCACTGGTAGGCCGTCGACCTGGCCACGCCGAGTTCCACCGCGATGTCGGGAACCGACCAGCCGACGCCGCGCAGTTGCTCGACCCGGGCCCGCGGGTCGTCCTCTGCGTTCGGACGTTTGGTCCAGGCCGGTACGGGAACACCGCGCAGCAACTCGGACAAGCGGTCCTTGCCGATCCCCAGACGGCGCTGGATCTGACTGGCGGAGAGCAGCTCGACGGTGCGCAACCGTCGCGCTTCGGCAGCGACTTGATCGATCATGATCAGCAGATCAGAACACCCGTCTGACAGGAATCGTCGATGCCTGCCGGGCGATTTTCACGTTTACTTCATCACAACTACGGTGCCGTAGGTTACGGTAACGTAGCCGTAACTTACTGACCCTGCCCTGCTCAGCGAGGTGCCATGTCCACTGCTCTGCTCGAACCGCCGGCGGCCGGGGCCGATAACGGCCCCAAACCACTGACGGAAGGCAGCCAGTCCCGCGGCGTACTGATCGCCCTCTGGTCGTTCGTGATTATTCCCTTCCTCGCCCTGTTCGCCGCCGTTCCGGTGGCCTGGGGCGGCTGGCTGAGCTGGACGGACGTGGCGATCGGCCTGGTCTGGTACGTGGTGGCCGGCCTCGGCATCACGGTCGGCTACCACCGCTACTTCACGCACGGCTCGTTCAAGGCCCGACGCTGGCTGCGGGTCACTTTGGCGGTCGCCGGCTCACTCGCGGTGCAGGGCAACATCACCCAGTGGGTCGCTGACCACCGGCGGCATCACGCCTTCTCCGATCTGGAGGGTGACCCGCACTCACCGTGGCGGTTCGGCGGCACCTTCTGGGGGCTGACCAAAGGGCTGGGCCACGCCCACATGGGCTGGCTGTTCTACCGGGAACTGTCCAACCGGGAACGCTTCGCTCCGGACCTGCTGGCGGACTCCGACATCCGCCGGGTTGATCGGCTCTTCCCCGCACTGGTGGCCATCTCGGTACTCGGACCGGCAGCCATCGGCGGCCTGGTCACCTGGTCGTGGCAGGGAGCGCTCACCGCGCTCTTCTGGGCGGGCCTGGTGCGGATCGCGCTGCTGCACCATGTGACCTGGTCGATCAATTCGGTCTGCCACGTCTACGGCGAGCGTCCCTTCGAGGTTCGACAGGGCGACCGGGCGAGCAACTTCTGGCCATTGGCCATCGTGTCGTTCGGTGAAAGCTGGCACAACCTGCATCACGCCGACCCGACCTGCGCCCGACACGGAGTGCTGCGCGGTCAGATCGACATCTCCGCTCGGGTGATCTGGTTCTTCGAGAAAGTCGGCGCCGCCTACGCCGTGCGCTGGCCGAAGCCAGAGCGGATCACCGCGAAACTGGTCAAATCAGCCGCACCTCGGTGATTGCCGCCGTGCCCGGGCAGGCTGGCCAGGGCTGCCGCCTGGCAGGATGGGTCGGGTGACCATGCACGGCGAGAGCGCCACCGGGGCAGCACATCGAGGGCCGACGCGGTGTCACCAAATGCCAGCGGGGTGACAACGTGACAAATAACCCAAGCCCGAACGGTGATGCCGAACATCGCCGGGCGCCCGCCGCTACAACGCCGGTCAAACCCGGCTCCCGGGTACGGATGTCCGCGGCACAACGCCGTGAGCAGCTCATCGCCATCGGCCGCCAACTCTTCGCCGAGCGTGGTTTCGACGCGACCTCCATCGAGGAGGTCGCGTCCCGCGCGAAGGTTTCCAAGCCGGTGATCTACGAGCACTTCGGCGGCAAGGAAGGGCTCTACGCGGTGGTGGTGGACCGCGAGGTCCGGTCACTACTGGACCGGATCGCCACGGCGTTGACCGCCGGTCACCCCCGGGAGTTGCTGGAGCAGGCGGCGCTGGCCCTGCTCGGCTACATCGAAGAGGAGACCAGCGGGTTCCGGGTGCTGGTACGGGAGTCGCCACTGATGTCGGCGACCGGCAACTTCAGCAGTGTCATGAACGATGTCGCGCACCAGGTGGAGCACATCCTCGGCGCCGAGTTCAAGAGCCGGGGCTACGACCCGAAGCTGGCCGAACTCTACTCCCAGTCGCTGGTCGGCATGGTGGCGCTGAGCGGCCGCTGGTGGCTGGAGGTGCGCAAGCCCCGCAAGGAGGCGGTGGCGGCGCACCTGGTCAACCTCGCCTGGAACGGTCTGTCACATCTGGAGGCCAAACCGACCCTGATCACCCGTCGTCCCGGCTGACCGGGGTGTGAGCGCGCTCGGGTCGGTCAGCGTTCCGGTTGCGGGGCGGAGCCGCGCTTGTAGCGGGTTTCCGCTTCGGCATGCTCTGGCGGCCCGACTTTGTCGTAGAGGCCGGTGGCGAGGAAGAGCAGGCCGAACAAGAGCGAGACGATGACCGTGGACATCGAGAAGTTGAGGATGTTGGCTTCGGTCTGCAGCACGGTCATCATCGCCAGGCCGGTAACCAGGAAGACCACCCCGGCAATGAGGTTCATGACGTGGCCGAGGTTGCCGCGGTGCAGCGCACCGACCAGGATGATCGCGCCGAAGACCACCGATACCAGCGCGAAGGCCAGGTTGGTCCGGAGCCAGAGGACCCAGTGGCTGCCCCGGCCGAAGAGGGGGTCCCCCCAGGTGTCCACCGTGCCGATGATGCCGAAGATCAGTACGTAGAGCCCGGTCAGCCCGGCCAGGACCCGGTAGAGCGGCCGGGCGGGATGGTTGATCGGGATATGCGCCATGACTGCTCCTCCGACGGGCGATGATTCTTCCGAATTGTCACCCAGAATGGTGGAGCATCTCCGTCAAACGCCGATCAGCCGACGACTTTCCCGCCCGGACCGCACCCGAATCCCGGAACCCTACGCCCCGGAGCCCGACGCACCGGAGCCCAACGGTCGCGAACGGGTCAGAGCAGCAGCCGGGCTTCCTGCCAGGCCTGGCTCTCCTCATCCGAGCCGACCCGGCCGTACAGGCTGGTCATCAGCAGGACCAGGCCCATGATCATGGTCACGATCACCGTGATGATGCTGAAGTTGAGGTAGTTGGCATCGTCGGTCCGCAACACGGCCAGGGCGGCCAGGCCAAGCACCATCAGGCCATAGCCGAGCGCCTTGTTGATGATCGTGTCGATGTTACGTCCGACTCCGGTGCCGACCAGGACGAGGAGCCCGAGCAGCACGGCGAGGACTGAGTAGGCCAGGTTCGTGCCCTGCCCCAGCACGCTCACGTCTTCCTGGGCGAAGAACTCGGCACCGCTGGTCGCCAGCACCCCGAGTACGCCGAAGATCACCAGGTAGAGGCCGGACAGTCCGCCGATCGCCCGGTAGACCGGACGCGCGGGATGGTTGACGGGGTTGTGGGCCATGATCTTTTAGTCTCCAACGCCGTTTACGAGGGGTGGTCGCGACAGATTGTCGCGCACCCCACCAGAGTGACGCCGCACACCCCCGTTCAGCTCTCCGGCAACTCCTCGGCGAGGAGCAGCCAGGCCTCCTCGGTCTCCTCCCGCTCGGCCCGCACCGCGCGCAACTGATCATCCAACTCGGCAACCTTGGCGTAGTCCGTGGCGTGTGCGGCGAGCTGCTCGTGCAGCGCTGTCTCCCGCTGTTCCAGCTTGCCGATCTGCCGCTCCAATCGGCCCAGCTCCTTGCGGGCGGTCCGAATTTCGCCGGCTGACCGACCACCCTGGGCCCGCCGCTCGGCAACGGCGGCCGCCGGTTCACCCGCGCCGCGTGCCGTCGTACCCCGGTCCGTTCGCTCGGTGGTCGCGGCCCGGTCCAGGTACTCGTCGATCCCGCCCGGCAGATGAACCAACTGCCCGTCGCCGAACATCCCGTAGACCACGTCGGTGACCCGCTCGATCAGGTAACGGTCGTGGCTGGCCACGATCACCGTGCCGGGCCACGAATCGAGCAGGTCCTCCAGCGCGGCCAGGGTGTCGGTATCCAGGTCGTTGGTGGGCTCGTCGAAGAGCAGTACGTTCGGCTCGGCGGCGAGCAGACGGAGCAGTTGCAGCCGGCGCCGCTCCCCGCCGGAAAGATCGCTGACCGGTGTCCAGAGCCGCCGGTCGTCGAAGCCGAACACCTCGGCGAGCTGCGACGCGGCCAATTCCCGGTCGCCGAGAACGACCCGCCGGGCCACCTCCTCCACCGCCTCCAGCACCCGCAGCTCACCGGGCAGTTCGGCCAGTTCCTGCGAGAGGAACGCCGGCCGTACGGTCGAGCCGACGGTCAGCCGGCCCTGGTCCGGCTCCCGCACGCCGGCCAGCAACCGGAGCAGGGTGGTCTTGCCGGCCCCGTTGGCGCCGACGATGGCGATCCGGTCACCCGGCCCGACCTGCCAGGTCAGGTCCGCCAGGATCAGCTTCGGCCCGGCGTGCAGGGTGACGTTCTCCAGGTCGTACACCTGTTTGCCGAGCCGGGCGGTGGCCAGCCGTTGCAGCGAGACGGTGTCCCGCGGTGGTGGTACGTCGGCGATCAGCGCGTTGGCCGCGTCGATCCGGAACCTGGGCTTGGAGGTACGGGCCGGCGGTCCCCGCCGGAGCCAGGCGATCTCCTTGCGTAGCAGGTTCTGCCGACGGGCCTCGGTCGCCGCGGCCACCCGCTCCCGCTCGGCGCGGGCCAGCGTCCAAGCGGCGAACCCACCCTCGTAGGCGCGGACCGACTGGTCGGCGACCTCCCAGGTGGTGGTGCAGACCGCGTCCAGGAACCAGCGGTCGTGGGTCACCACCACCAGGCGCACCGCGCCGCGCGACCAGATGCCGGGCGAGCCAGTCGACGCCGGCCACGTCGAGATGGTTGGTCGGCTCGTCGAGGATCAGCAGGTCGGCCGCGCGGACCAGGAGCGCGGCCAGGGCGACCCGCCGTCGTTCACCACCGGACATCGGCCCGACCGGCTGGTCCAGTCCCAGGTACGGCATACCGAGCCCGTCGAGGATGGCCCGGACTCCGGCATCGCCGGCCCACTCGTGCTCGGCGCCGAATCCCTCGGCCAACCAGGCGGTGCCGAGCACCACGTCCCGGACGCTGGCCTCGGCATCGAGTTGCAGGATCTGCGGCAGCCAGGCCACCCGCAGGTCCCGACGGTGGGTGACCCGCCCACTGTCCGGCTCCTCCACCTTGGTGAGCAGTCGCAGCAGGGTGGACTTGCCGGCGCCGTTGAGCCCGACGACGCCGATCCGGTCAGCGTCGTCGACGCCGAGGGAGACGTCGGTGAGCAACTGCCCGGCCGCGCCGTAGCCCTTGGACGCCCGGTCCAGGTTGACGATATTGGCCATGCTCAGACGGTAGTCACGCGGTCAGCAGACCGGGCGCCGGGGACCGGGCCGTGCGCGGTACGCGCCAGCCGGCACAGCCCGGAGGCGTCCAACTCGGCGGCGATCCGCTCGGCCGAGGAGGCGTCGGCGGCGAGGAAGACGCAGGTCGGGCCGGAGCCGGAGACGATTCCGGCGAGCGCGCCGGCGGCTTCGCCGGCCTTCAGCGTCGCGGCCAGCGCGGGCCGCATCGACAGCGCGGCGGCCTGCAGGTCGTTGCCGAGCGCGCGGCCGAGCCGGGCCGGGTCCCGTCCGCGCAGGGCGGCGAGCAGCGCGTCCGCGGCACCGCAGCGGCGGCGGGGCCGCGTACGCGTCGCGCGAGCCGGTCGAGTTCGGCGTACGCGGCCGGGGTGGACAATCCGCCGTCGGCGATGGCGACCACCCAGTGCCAGGTGACGGGGCGGGCCAGCACCGGGCTGACCGTCTCGCCGCGGCCGGTGCCCAGCGCGGTGCCGCCGTAGCACCAGGAACGGCACATCGGAGCCGAGCCCGGCGGCGATGCCGGCGAGCTCGTCGCGGGTCAGGCCGGTGCCCCAGAGCGCGTCGCAGGCGACCAGCGCGGCGGCGGCGTCGGCGCTGCCGCCGGCCAGCCCACCGGCGAGCGGGATCTGCTTGCGCAGGTGCAGCCGGGCGTAGCGCGGGCGACCCCGGCGTACGCGGCGAGCGCCCGGGCCGCCCGGATGATCAGGTTGGAATCGTCCAGGGCCAGCTCGCCCGCGCCTTCGCCCTCCATGGTGAGGGTGAGGGTGTCGCCGCGCCGGGCGGTCAGCTCGTCGTAGATCGAGATCGCGTGGTAGACGGTGTTCAGCTCGTGGTAGCCGTCCGGGCGCAGCGGACCGACGCCGAGATGGAGGTTGATCTTCGCGGGCACCCGGACCTTGACCGGGCCGGGCAGTCCCCGACGTGGGCGCTCATCTTCGTCGTCCGGGCGCCAGGCTTCGGTCACGGAACGATGTCCCGGGCCCGGAGTCGAAGATCGAACGGCTCGGCCCGGAGCGGCTGCGCGCCCATCCGGACGACCTTCTCGACGCACCACCGCGTCAGCCTACTCGGCGCCGGAGGCGACCAGCGGAGCCGATGCCGCGATCGCGGCGAACTGCTCGACGGTCAACGACTCGCCGCGGGCGCCGGGATCGACCCCCGCCGCGGCGAGCGCGGCAGCGGCCCGGTCCGCGCCACCGGCCCAGCCGGCGAGCGCGGCGCGCAGCGTCTTGCGGCGCTGCGCGAAGGCCGCGTCCACCACGGCGAAGACCCGCTTTCGCGCCACGTCGGCTCGGGGCGGCTCCCGCCGGGTGAAGGCGACCAGCCCGGAGTCGACGTTCGGCACCGGCCAGAAGACGTTCGGCGGGACCTTGCCCGGCGCCGCGGGCGCTGGCGTACCAGGCGAGCTTGACCGACGGGATGCCGTAGACCTTGGACCCGGGGCCGGCGGTCAGCCGGTCGGCGACCTCTTTCTGCACCATCACCAGTCCGTGCCGCAGGGTGGGCAGTTCGGCGAGCAGGTGCAGCACCACCGGCACGGCGACGTTGTAGGGCAGGTTGGCCACCAGCGCGGTCGGCGCCGGGTCGGCCAACTCGGCGGCGGTGATCCGCAGCGCATCGGCCCGGTGCACGGTCAGCCGTTGCGGCCGGCCACGCCGGCATGTGCCGGCACGGTCTCCGGCAGGGCGCCGGCCAGCACCGGGTCGATCTCCACGGCGTGTACGTGCCGCGACCACCGGCAGCAGCCCCAGGGTCAGCGAGCCGAGTCCCGGGCCGACCTCGAGCAACCACGTCGTCGGCGGTCGAGACCCGCGGCGGAGACGATCCGGCGCACCGTGTTCGGGTCGTGCACGAAGTTCTGGCCGAGCCTCTTGGTCGGCGCGACGCCCAGCCGCGCCGCCAAGTCCCGGATCTCCGCCGGGCCGAGCAGGTCAGCGGCCACGGTGAGACAGCGACGTCCCCCCTCACCACGGGCCGAAGACGCGGTCGCCGTTCGTGGAGATCGCCGCGCAGAGTTCAGCGAGTTCGGTGCCGGTCGTCTCGGCCAGCGCCCGAACCGTCAGCGGGATCAGGTAGGAGGCGTTGGGCCGGCCCCGGTACGGCATCGGCGTGAGGTACGGCGCGTCGGTCTCGACCAGGAGCTGGTCCGGCGGGGTGACCCGCGGCGGCCTCCCGCAGCGCGCCGGCGCTGCCGAAGGTGACCGTGCCGGCGAAACTCAGCAGGTAACCACGGCGGACGCACTCGGCGGCGAACTCCGCGTCGCCGGAGAAGCAGTGCAGCACCACGGTGTCGGGGGCGCCCTCGTCGTCGAGGATCCGCAGCACCTCGGCGTGCGCGTCCCGGTCGTGGATGACCAGCGGCTTGCCGTACCGCTTGGCGATCGCGATGTGCGCGCGGAAGCTGGTCTCCTGGGCGGCCCGGCCCTCGGCGCCGGTGCGGAAGAAGTCCATCCCGGTCTCGCCGATCGCCCCGTACCCGGTCCTGCGGCGGCGAGGCCTCGATCTCGCGCAGCGCCTCGTCGAGGTCGGCCAGCCGGGGCGCCTCGTTGGGGTGCAGGGCCACCGTGGCGAGCACGCCGGCGTGCCGGCGCGGCCAGCTCGGCGCCCCAGCGGGACGACTCGACGTCCACCCCGACCTGGACCAGCCGGTCGACGCCGACCGCGGCGGCCGCCGCGACCGCGGCGGCCACCGGATCGTCGGCCGCCGGCGCCGGCCGGTCCGCCGGGTACGCCCGCCTCGGCGAGCTGATGTCGAGGTGGGTGTGGCTGTCGAGCACCGGGTACGGGCAGCGGCTCGGGCGCCGGCGGAACTCCCCGGCCCGGTGGGCGGCCCGCTGGCGGCGGGCTCGGCTGGCTCAGTCATCGCCGCCAGCATCACACATCGGCCGGCCCGGTTCCCGTACGGTCGCTCAGCCGCTGAGCCGGGCCAGCTCCTCCTCGACGATCGACGGGTCGAGCTTGCGGAACACCGGCTTCGGCGCGGCCAGCGGCCGACCGGCCTCGATCGGCATGGACGCCCAGCGGGCGCCGGTGGTGTAGTCGCCCGGTGAGCACCGGGTACGCCGGGCCGCCGTCGAGGTCGTCGACCTCGCACGATCGGTCGGCATCGGCGCGTGCACGCCGGTGCCGCCGAGCAGCTCGTGCACCTGCTGCGCGGAGTGCGGCAGGAACGGGGTCAGCAGGGTGTTGGCGTCGCTGACCGCCTGGAGGGCGACGTGCAGGATCGGTGCCCATCCGGGGCTTGTCCGCGTCGCTCCTTGAGCTTCCACGGCGCCTGGTCGGAGAGGTACTTGTTCGCCTCGGCGACCACCCGCATCGCCTCGCCGATCGCCTGCTTCTGCCGGTGCCGGCCGATCAGGTCACCGACCGTGGTCGAACGCCGGTCCGGGCGCTGCCAGCAGCGCCTCGTCGGCGTCGGTGAGGCCGGCGGGTCGATCGGGCGGGATGGCGCCGAAGTTCTTCGCCGCCATCGAGACCGACCGGTTGACCAGGTTGCCCCAGCCGGCGACCAGTTCGTCGTTGTTGCGGCGGAGGAACTCCGCCCAGGTGAAGTCGGTGTCGCTGGCTCTCCGGGCCGGCGACGGCGATGAAGTAGCGCAGCGCGTCGGCGTCGTACCGGTCGAGGAAGTCCCGCACGTAGATGACCACCTTGCGGGAGGAGGAGAACTTGCGCCCCTCCATGGTCAGGAACTCGCTGGAGACCACCTCGGTGGGCAGGTTGAGCCGGCCGAGGTCGCCCGGGCTGGCCGTCGCGGTCGCCCTCGCCGGAGTAGCCGAGCAGCAGGGCCGGCCAGATCACCGAGTGGAAGACGATGTTGTCCTTGCCCATGAAGTAGTAGCCGCGGGCGTCCTTGCCCGCGCCGTCCGCCGACCACCACCGCCGCCACGCCTCCGGGTCGCCGGAGCGCCGGGCCCACTCGATCGAGGCGGACAGGTAGCCGATCACCGCGTCGAACCAGACGTAGATCCGCTTGTCGGTGCGGTCCCGCCAGCCGTCCAGCGGGATCGGCACGCCCCAGTCCAGGTCCCGGGTGATGGCGCGCGGCTGGAGGTCGTCGAGCAGGTTCTGGAGAACCGCAGGACGTTGGGCCGCCAGCCCTCGCGGCTGTCCAGCCAGTCGCCGAGCGCCTCGGCGAACGCGGGCAGGTCGAGGAAGAAGTGCTCGGTCTCGACGAACTCCGGCGTCTCGCCGTTGATCTTGCGACCGCGGGTTGATCAGGTCGATCGGGTCGAGCTGGTTGCCGCAGTTGTCGCACTGGTCGCCGCGGGCGCTGTCGTACCCGCAGATCGGGCAGGTGCCCTCGATGTAGCGGTCCGGCAGGGTCCGCCCGGTGGACGGGGAGATCGCGCCCATGGTCGACCTTGGGCACGATGTAGCCGTTGCGGTGCAGCCCCTCGAAGATCTCCTGCACCACCGCGTAGTGGTTGCGGGTGGTGGTGCGGGTGAACAGGTCGTAGGACAGGCCCAGCCCGTGCAGGTCCTCGACGATCACCCGGTTGTAGCGGTCGGCCAGCTCGCGCGGCGGTCACCCCCTCGGCGTCGGCCTGCACCTGGATCGGCGTGCCGTGCTCGTCGGTGCCGGAGACCATGAGCACGTCGTGGCCGGCCATCCGCATGTACCGGCTGAACACGTCGGAGGGGACGCCGAAACCGGAGACGTGGCCGATGTGGCGCGGGCCGTTGGCGTACGGCCAGGCGACCGCCGCGAGAACGTGACTCATGGACAGGCAAGCCTAGTGACCCGGCCGCGGCACGGGCCGTGAACCAACGGCCGGTTCGCTTGCGTACGGCCCGGCCGGACGCGCACTGACGATTCTTTCCACCCGCACGCCGAGTGACCTATTGGTTTCGATCAGTGACGCGTAGTCCAATGGGACCGCGTGACTGGAGACCCAGCACCGCGTACGGCTGCCGAAAAGGTCGCCGACCAGCGGACGGCGGTCCCGATCGTGCCGGCGCGGGGCGGCGGGACCGCCCGGGGCCGCGCACCCGCGCCGGCCGGATCCCGGTCCCGGTCACGGCTGACGCCGTGGAGACCGCCGGGCGGCGGCCGACGGTGAACCCGAGACCGCCGGTGAACCGGAGACCGGACGGTGAACCTGTGACCGACGGCGAACCCGCGACCGAGGCGGAGCACGCCGGGATCGAGCCGACCACGGGCGCCCCGAGTCGGCACGCTGCCGCGGCGGGCTCCCTCCGGCAGGCAGGTTCCGGATCGCCCGCTCGCCTGGCGACGCGCGGCAGGAACCGGCAGGCCGCCGGGCCGGTCAGGCAGCGGCGGCGGACGAGCACGGCGATTCTGGCTGCCCATCGAGGAGGTGCACTGGGACGGCCGGCCGGTGCGGCAGGAGCGGACGAATTGGCTCGGTCAACGGCTGCGCGCCCGGCGGGCGGCGCGCGGGCGGGCCGGCCGCCGCCGGCGCCGCGCGGGCCGGCGGCTTGGGACTCGCCGGGCTGGTGCTGTTCGCGCTGACTGCCGGGTTCTTCTCCTGGGTCACGGCGCCGAGCCGTTGTGGCTGGCCACCGGGCACGGCGAGCGGGGGGTGGCCAGGTGGCTCGCCTGCTCCGGGCATGGGGTGGGGCTGCGTGCCGGGGCACGTTCAGCCCCGTCCGGTTGGACCAGTTCAGCGCCCGGACACCGCTGTCGGGGTGCGTCCGGACCGGGCCGCGGGCGCCGGTTCCCGGGTCGCCGCCCGGATGGTGGGGGCGGGCGCCGGCAAGGCGTACGCGGAGGCCGGCACGGGTCGCGCACCTGCTGGCTGCTGAGTCTGGTGCTGGTGCTGCTCTGCGGTCGCGGCATCGGCTGGGCCACCGGGCCGGGCTGTCGGATCGGCGTGCCCGGCGGGCCGCGATGCGGCCAGTCGCCGGACCACTCGGCTGGCGAGCACCGCGGCCGGCTGGTCGACCGCCACGGCCGCCGCCTCGCCGTGGCAGGGAGCCGTGCCCCGTGCTGATGGTCGCCGGCTAGTCCCTGGCGGCCGGTTCTAGGGCGCGTGGACCAGTTCGTAGACCTCCCGGCGGCGCAGCCCGTACTCGGTGGCGACCGCGGCGATGGCGTCCCGGCGGGACGACCCCGCGGCCTCCGGCGCGGCCACCGCCGCGCGCAGCTCGTCGTCGTCCGGGCGGGACCGGCCGGGCCGGCGGGCGCACCGGCGACCACCAGGGTGATCTCCCCGCGCGGGTCTCCGGCGGCGGCCCAGTCGGCCAGCTCGCCGAGGGTACGCCGCAGCACCTCCTCGTACGTCTTGGTCAGCTCGCGGCACAGCGCGGCCGGGCGGTCGGGGCCGAACGCCTCGGCGAAGTCGGCGAGCGCGCCGGCGATCCGGTGCGGCGCCTCGAAGAAGACCAACGTGCGCTCCTCGGCGGCGAGGGCGCGCAGCCGGGCTGCGGCGCGGCGCCGCCGGAGCGCGGCAGGAAGCCCTCGAAGCAGAACCGGTCGCTGGGCAGGCCGGACAGGGCCAGCGCGGTGGTGACCGCGCTCGGGCCGGGGGCCGCGGTGACCGGCGCGCCGGCGTCCAGCGTGCCCGCACCAGTCGGTAGCCGGGGTCGGAGACGCTGGGCATGCCGCCGTCGGTGACCAGCGCCACGGTCGCGCCGCCGCGCGAGGGCGTCGACCAGTTCCGGCGTACGGCGCTCCTCGTTGCCCTCGAAGTAGGAGACGACCCGGCCGGTGATGGTGATGCCCAGGTCACGGGCCAGCCGGGCCAGCCGTCGGGTGTCCTCGGCGGCCACGATGTCGGCTGCGGCAAGCGCCTCCCGCAGGCGGGTCGAGGCGTCGCGCGGGGTTGCCCAGCGGCGCACCAACCAGGACTAAGCCCGCCTTATCGGGTAAATACCGGCACAGCTGACGACTCCTCGCGATCGACATTCGTGACTCTGCGCAAGCTGGCGTCGGCACGCCGTTTCGCACTCCGGCAGCCTACGATCACAGGGTGACTCGTGGCGTCGACAGCGCAGACCGGCAGCCTGGAGCAGCGGCCCACCGGCCGGACAGCCCGGCCACGAGGCCTGGTCGATGAGCCGCTCGCCGGACCCACCGGCGGCGACCGGCCGACCCGATCCCGGACGGCGCCGGCATCGCCGGCGTCATCCGCCGCCGGCTGGTGCCGCTGGAGGCCCGAGCTCGATCCACGTGTCCTGGCTGGCCACGCGGCGTGGTGGTGCCGCGATCGCCGCGCATCCTGCGGCTGGTGGCCTCGGCCACGCGCCAAGGGCAAGATCTTCGACGAGATCTACTACGCCACCGACGCGCACGATCTGCTCACCCGGGGCGTCGAGTGGGACGAGAAGGACAACGTCGCCGTCGTACGTGGTGCATCCGCCGCTCGGCAAGTGGGTGATCGCGCTCGGCGAGTGGGTCTTCGGCTACAACGAAGCTGAACAGCAATCAGTGGCCGGTTACTGACCGCCAGGCTCCGAGTTCGGCTGGCGGTTCACGGCGATCGTCGGCACCCTGTCGGTGCTGCTCCTGATCCGGATCGGCCGGCGGATGTTCCACTCGACCGTGCTCGGCTGCGCGGCCGGACTACTGATGGCGCTGGACGGCTTCCACCTGGTGCTCTCCCGTACCGCGCTGCTGGACATCTTCCTGCTGTTCTTCGTGCTGGCCGCGTTCGGCGCGCTGGTGCTGGACCGCGACGCCCGGCGGCAGCGCTGGCTGCGAGCGATGGAGGCGGGCCTGGACCCGAGCCGGTCCGGCCCGGCCGGTCGGCTGCCGCTCCGGTTCCCGGCCAGCGTGCCGTGGTGGCGGCTGCCTGGCCGCGGTCCTGCTCGGCTGCGCGATCGCGGTCAAGTGGAGCGCACTGTACTTCGTGACCGGCCTTCGTGATCCTGATTCTGCTCTGGGAGGTCGGCGCCCGCGAGTCAGCCGGCGCCCGGCGGCCCTGGCGGGACGCGTTGATCGGCGAGGCCGGCTGGGTCGCCCTGTTCGGCGTGGTGATCGTGGTGACCTACATCGCCACCTGGTCCGGCTGGTTCCTGACCGACATCGGATACTTCCGGCACTGGCTGGCCGATACCGGGCGAGCGGGAGCTGCCGGTGATCGGCGCGCTGCAGAATCTGTGCCCACTACCACCAGCGAAGCCTACAAGTTCCACACCGGCGCTGGACCGCCACCCATATCTACCAGTCCTGGCCCTGGCAGTGGCTGCTGCTCGGCCGGCCGGTGGCCTTCTACTGGTCGGCCGACGGACCCTGCGGCGCCCCGAGCTGCGCCTCCGAAATCCTGCTGCTCGGCACTCCCCTGCTCTGGTGGTCGTTCCTGCCCGCGCTGGCCGCGCTCGGCTGGCTGGGCATCGCCCGGCGCGACTGGCGGGCCGGCACGATCCTGCTGATGGTGGCCGCCGGCCTGCTCCCCTGGTTCTGGTACGCGCTGGACGGCCGGACCATGTTCTTCTTCTACGCCGCACCGGCGGTGCCGTTCCTGGTGCTCGCGGTGGTCTACGTGCTCGGCGCGATCATCGGGCCGGCACCGGACCGGAGCACCACTACGACCGGGTCCACGACCGACGCCGATGCGGGCGGCACCGATGCGGACGGCACCGACGCGAGGGTGGTCGGCGACGGAGGCGAGGAGGGCGAGGGTAGCGAGCGCTGGGAATGACAAGGCGGTCGGCTCAGCGGCGGAGGACGCCCGGCTGGCGGATCGGCGCATCGATCGGCGCAATCGTGGCCGGCGCGTACGTGCTGTTGGTGGCGATCTGCTTCGCCTACTTCTATCCGATCTTCGTCGGGCACGCCCTGCCCTACGCCGACTGGTCGGCTCGGATGTGGCTCGGCGGGCGCTGGATCTGACCGACGGTGCGGGCGGGCTGCCGTCGGGGCCAGACAAAGATGCGCGCCCCGATCGCCTGCCACGGGGGAAGCGGGCGATTGGGGCGCGCACCAAGCAGCTTAACCACCCCGGTTCAGCGGCACAATGGGGGACGTTGGGTCAGATTTACGACCAGCGCACCAGCCCATCAAGCCGGCAAAACCCGACATATACCTCGGGTGGAGATCGCTTCCCGTGCCGCGATCCGACGCAGGGCACCAGCACCCCGCTTTCGCGACCGACACCCTTACCCGGTCCAGAGCCAGCGAGTACGCCATTGTGGGCGAATCAGCCGGATTTTTCGGCCGAACCGCTAGGCAAGTCGGATTGCTGACCGAACAACGTTCCTCTAAAATGCACTAGTCTTCGCTAGATGATCTCTGACCAGCGTCAAGACCGCGCCTTGGTGCGCCCGGCGGAGCCGCAACCTGATGCCGATCAGACCGCGATCATTTGGCCAACACAGTTCTCCGAGCCCGAGCCGGATCCGGTCTTCGTGGACACCAGCGGTCGTCGCCGACGGCGGCTGCGCATCCTCGCGTACGCGGTGAGTGGCCTGGGGCTGGGTTACCTGCTCATGGTCGGAATCAGCATCGCCAGCGGCTCGGTCACCCCATCGAATCTGCTGCCCTTCCCTGAACGGATCGAACGCCCGGAGTCGAAACCGACACCGGCGCCCGAGCCGACCCCGACGCCGACCGGCACCCCGTCCCGTGCGGCGCCCACCGGATCGGCAGGCAACAGCACCGGCTCGAGCGGCCCGACCTCAACCAACCCGAACCCGACCCGCTCGGGTACGACGGCCACGCCGAAGCCGCCCGCTGCGAGCACTCCCACTCCGGGGGTGGTGCCGAAGAGCCCCGAGGTGACCACCCCAGCGCCCCCCGCTGAGCCCGCCCCGGTCGACCCGGACCCGCCCGGCGACCCCGACACCAACCTGTTGCTCGGACCCCACTCGGCCTCCGGTGCCGGGCTGCTGACCAGTGAGGCACAGGCCCGCCACTGATGACCGAATCCAGCCAGGCCCGGCGGACACCTCGCCGGGCAACTGCCACGCGTGCCGCCCGCAACCGGCTGATCGCGCCCGGCCCACGTTGGACCGTGACCGTGGTGGTGTTCGGCGCCTTCCTCAGTCTGCTGTTGTTCGGGGCGTTCGTGAACGCCACCTTCTCGCCGGACTCCACGCCACGCACACCCGAAGGCAATCAGCAGGCGGTGCCGGGCGAGATCCTCAAGGGCGGTCCGATCATCAACGCCGCCGGCCACCAGCCACAGTCGTACCGGCTGCCGCCACGGACGCTGGCGCTCACCTTCGACGACGGTCCGGATCCGTGGTGGACCCGCAAGGTGCTGGATGTGCTCCGCAAGCATCAGGTCGAGGCGACCTTCTTCGTGGTCGGCACCGAGGTCGCCCGGCAGCCGGGGCTGACCCGGCAGATCGTCACCGAGGGACACGAGCTGGGGGTGCACACCTTCACCCACCCGTTCCTGGCCGCACTACCGCAGTGGCGCCGGGAGCTGGAATATTCGCAGACCCAGATGGCGATCGCGCATGCGACCGGAGTACAGACCTCGTTGCTGCGCTTCCCGTACTCGTCCCGCCCGGACGCGATCGACGACCAGCACTGGCCACTGATCCAGGAAGCCGGCCAGCTCGGCTACCTGACCGTGGTCAACGACCTGGACAGCCGGGACTGGGAACTGCCGGGCGTCGAGCAGATTGTCACCAGCATGATCCCGGAGGGGGATCGCGGCGCGATCGTGCTGCTACACGACGCCGGCGGCAACCGCGCCGAGACGGTGGCCGCCCTCGATCAGTTCATCCCCGCGATGAAAGAGCGCGGCTATCAGTTCACCACGGTGACCGAGGGGCTGAACCTCGCCCTGGTTGAGGCCAACGCGGTAACGCACGCCGCAGCAGCGCCCTTGACGAAGAGCCCACCGGCCTCCATCGGTAACCAGTGGCGCGGTGCCGCGCTGGTCTGGGCGGTCCGGATCGCCGACGGGACACTGTCCACCCTCGGCGCACTCTTCATCGTGGTCGGCGCGCTCACCATGGCGCGTACCCTGCTGCTCTTCGTGCTCGCCGGCCGGCACGCCCGACGCCGCCGCTCGCCGAAGTGGTCCTGGGGACCGCCGGTGACCGAGCCGGTATCGGTGATCGTGCCCGCCTACAACGAGAAGGAAGGCATCGAGGCGGCGGTCCGGTCGCTGGCCGCCGGCGATCATCCCCGGATCGAGGTGATCGTCGTTGATGACGGCTCGACCGACAACACCGCCGAGCTCGCTGAACGACTCCGGCTCCCCAACGTCCGGGTGATCCGCAAACCCAACGGCGGCAAGCCGAGCGCACTCAACACCGGAGTCGCGTTCGCCAGCCACGACCTGATCGTGATGGTTGACGGGGACACCATCTTCGAACCGGACTCGATCCGCAAACTGGTCCAGCCGTTCGGTGACCCGTCGGTGGGCGCGGTCGCCGGCAACGTCAAGGTGGGCAACCGGAGCAGCATGGTCGCCCGCTGGCAGCACATCGAGTACGTCATCGGCTTCAACCTGGACCGCCGCCTCTACGAGACGCTGCAGTGCATGCCCACCGTGCCCGGCGCGATCGGCGCGTTCCGCCGGCAGGCGCTGGAGGGCGCGGGCGGGATGACCGACGAGACCCTCGCCGAGGACACCGACATCACCATGGCGATCTGCCGGGCCGGTTGGAAGGTGGTCTACGAGGAGAACGCTCGGGCCTGGACCGAGGCACCAGCCACCCTCGGGCAGTTGTGGAAACAACGCTACCGGTGGAGCTACGGCACCATGCAGGCAATGTGGAAGCACCGGGACGCGCTCTTCGAACATGGCGCGTCGGGTCGGTTCGGTCGGCGCGGCCTGCCCTTCCTGACCCTGTTCGGGGTGGTGCTACCGCTGTTCGCCCCGGTCATCGACGTGATGGCCGTCTACGGTCTGATCTTCGCCGATCGGACCGGGACGGCGCTGGCCTGGCTGGCGATGCTCGCCCTGCAGGCGCTCACCGCGATCATCGCCTTCCGGCTGGACAAGGAACCACTCCGGCCGCTCTGGGTGCTGCCGCTACAGCAGTTCGTCTATCGGCAACTGATGTACCTGGTGCTGATCCAGTCGATGATCAGCGCCCTCACCGGCGCCCGCCTGGGTTGGCAGAAACTGAAACGTACCGGTCAGAACACACCGCCCGGTCAGCTATCCCGCACGGGTGGCTGAGCGGGCGGCGGCGGGCCGGGCTACCGGACCGAGACCTCGGTATGGAACCAGGTTGGCCCGGCACCCCGCACGCTGTCCGTACCGATGCCGCTCGGGCTCAATCCCCACCGGGGAAGCGGGTCTGCTGGCGATCCGGTCCGCCTGGCGTGAGCACCGCCCGCGTCAAACTCGCCCGATTTTGCAAGCCGAGCTTCCGGTAGATGCGACCGAGATGGGTATCGACCGTGCGTACGCTGAGGAAAAGCCTGCGGGCGATCTCGACGCTGGTCATTCCGCTGCTCACCAACTCGGCGATCTCCCGTTCGCGGTCAGTCAGGATCGACAGCGGGTTGTCCGGACGGGGATGGCTCGATAGCCGATTCCGTTGATCCCGCACCTGATTGGCCAGCCGCCCGGAGCCGCACTGCTCGGCCAGGGACGCGGCCCGGTTGAGCCAGCCCCGCGCCACCTGGGGCCGATCACCATCGATCAGCATGGTGCCCGCTGCGAGCAGGGTTTGGCCAAGTTCCAGGGCGAGTCCTAGTTCGGTGAAGGATTCGACGGCTTGCTCTGCCGAGCTGACGGCCCCGTCGGTCTCCCCGCGCGCGGCGTGCAACCGCATCCTCGCCCGCTGCGCGAAGCCACGCTGCCCCGACGGCGCGCCGGTTTCGGCACCTTCGGCCAGCTTGGTCCAGTACGCCGCCGCCTCGATTTCGCCTGACCCGACCGCCGCGCAGGTGAGCAACTCGTACCAGCGGGAGCGACGCCAGACCGGGAACCTCGGCATATCCGGTCCACCCACGGCGTGCAGCAGCAACCGTTGGCCCCGTCTCGACTCACCCGCGTGGAACAGCAACTCGGCGTACCGGCATCGCGCCAGCACCGCTCGATCCGGGATGAGGGTCTGGGCGAGCGAAGCCGCCCGCTCCGCCATGATCAACGGCTCGTCAGTGTCGTCCGCACTGTTACGCCACAGCAAGGTGGTGGCGCGCAGCAAAGCGATCATCACCGGGGTGGGTGCTGCGCTGTCGCGCACCAGCAGCTCCTGTGCCTGTTCGAGAGTCTCCTCTGCCCGGGGCAGCCGGCCCAGTCGCAACTCGACAGCGCCCAACACCGTCAGGGCCGCCGGCAGGACGAGGTTCTGACCGGTACGGCGGGCCAGCGTCACGCAGCGGGTGAGATGGCGTTCACCATCATTGAGCCGATCCAACGCGGCCTCGGTGCTGCCAACCAGATACAAACCGGGCAGGTTTGTGATCACCGTGGCATCCGGTGCGGCGTCGACCAGGTCCGCCGCGACGCTCGCCGCCGACTCCGCGGCGGCCGCATCCATCGCGAGCATATGCGCGGAGCAGGCCTGTACGAGTGCGACAGCCTCACCGAGCCGGTCGTGCCGGGTACGCGCGATCTTGACGGCTGCCTGGGCGTGCCACCGGGCACCCACCTGGTCCAGTCGGTCAAGGGCGAGGTCGGCCAGCTCGGTGTGCAGGATCTCGGCGGTACGCGGATGCGCCTCGGCGAGCACCGCCAGCCCATCCCGGATGAGGGCGTCAGCCTCGGCGTACCGGCCATCTATTCGCCCGGCCCGGGCGGCCAAGGCCAACAGGGACAAGAGGTCGCCTCCGGCAATCCGGGCGGCCTGGGGCAGGAGCGTGTGGACCAGGTCGCGTACGTCCGTACGGCGTCCACAGAGCAGTTGGGCCCGAGCGAGCAGCGCCTGCGCCTCGAACCAGCGGTCGTCGCCCTCATGGGTGAGCCGTAGGACGGTTTCCAACCATTCGGCGGCGGTAGCCGGTGCGGTGTAGGTCACCTCCCGGGCAGCGGCGAGCAGGATCGTGACGTGCTCGGGGCGGCTCGTGCCAGCGGCCCGGGCGATGTGGTGGGCACGCTGTCTGATCGACGCGCCCCGCGAACTCAATTCGGCGTCGACGCGTAGGTGGGCAGCGATGCGTCGGCTTGGTTCCAACTGGTCGTAGACGAGTTCCCGGACGACCGGGTGCCGAAAGGCGAACAGGGCCGGTGGCGCCACCGACCGGATCAGATCGAGGCTGGCAAGGGTGTCCAGGACAGCCAGTGTCTGGGCGATGCTCAGTTCGGCCACGGTGGCGACCGGCTCGACCAGGAAGGGATCTTGAAGCACGGCAGCGGCCTGCGCCACCCGTAACTCCCGGTCCGCGAGTTCCGCCAACTCGCCGAGCAGTGCGGTACGGGCGCCAGCCAACGAGTCGGTGCCCCGGGCAGCGAGCATCTCCAGATAGAGCGGATTCCCCGCCCCCTCGTAGTGTAGTTGGGACAGGTCCGGCCGGTCCCCGAGCAGATCACGTGCCTGGGCCAGGACCAGCGGCGCGAGGCGCCACTGGTCGAGCAGATCGGTAACCCCGGCACGCGACAACATCGCCGCCAGTTGACGGGGCATCTGCCGGTCCCGGTAGGCCAGGACCACGAGAACCGGGGCAGTCGTGGTGCGGTGGATCAACTCCGCGATGAGGGGGGACTGGTGAATATCGATCAGATGCAGGTCGTCCACCGTGACCAGGGCGCATCCGACCTGGGCCAACCGTTCGAGCACCGACGGTAGATCGGATCCGCGGCGGCCGCTACTGGTGAGCACCGGGGTCCCACTCGCACGGGCCTCGGCGGAAAGCGCGGCGATCAACCGGGTCTTGCCGATGCCGGGCTCACCTACCAGTGCGACGGCCGCGCCGTTGGCCGGACCAAGGTCTTGCAGGAGGCCGCGCAGCTTGTCAAACTCGGTACGCCGGACCACCCCACCTGGCCGGATTGCCCGCTGCGCGCTGCCGGCCATCGAGATTTCCGGCGTTTCCGTGCAGGAACACACCTGCCTCCGGTTTCCGGTACCGGAGTTTTCGGCCGGCGAAACGGTCATCGCCTTCGCCGGAGCCGCTCATCCCACCTAAGGTCGGCCGTTGTGGGCAAAAACGGGAGGTCGGCGGTTCGCCACGGTCGCCCAATCCGGCGCCGGTGTCCGGCGTGGATGGTGGTCGCTATACATGCGGCTGGCCGGACCCCTGGCACCCGGGCCTCCAAGATTCGAAGACTCCCATCGCGGATCTTGAGTAGATAAGACGGTAACTTTTGAGTCAAGAGACGCCAGGATCGACTTTGGGTCCGGGCAGCCAAGCATTCTTCGGTACGCCTCGCGCCGCGCCAGATGAACCGCTACGTAGTTAGATACGCAATTGTGCGGATGCCACCGGATCAGGCCACTGCCATCGTCGACACACCGCCGGCCACTGCATAAAGCGTCCACCGGCTGACGTCGGCTGGTTAGGAGACTGCGATGACGGAGAACGCGGTCGCCGCGGTGCCCCCCGGCACCACAGTAGCCAGTTACGCCCTGATTCGCTTCGCGGCCGTTACGTTGCCGGCGTCGGCACCAGTCAGCGACCGGTTCCGGGCGGCAGCCAATCAACTGCTCAACCTGACCGGCCAGGCAGCAGAGCTGCGCACGGCACTGAGCACCGCTCTACACGAAGCTGTGGCGCTCGCCGCCGCGGAGGACCGACGTTTTCTGCTGGCTCTCCGCCGTGACGTGCACAATCAGCGCCCACCCCGCCCGGCCCTGCGAGCCCGACTAGCCGACTGGCCCGAGCGGTTGCCCCTGTTACGCCACTGGCTGGCGGTGCACGACGAGATCGAACGGGTGGGCGTGGACCTCGACCGGCTCGTCGAGCCGGCCCTGCGCGCCGATCGCGCGGCACTGGCCACGCTCTGCGGCAACGAGGAACTACGCCGCGCCGTCGCGTTGACCAGCGAAGACCTGCTGCGCGCGGTGGACCGGGCAGCCGCGCAGGGCGCCGCTGTTGACGCCCGGGCCCGCAAGTCGGAGGCATCGGTCCTGCGGTACGCCCTGCGGACCGCCACCAAGACCACACCACTGTCCTGGTTCACCCAGGTCGGCTGGGGCTGGTGGGATGGTGCCACCAACCGGAACGCCACTGCCGTGCCCGGTCCGCCGGTAGCCGCGACCCAGGTCAACCGGGCGGTGCTGGCCACCCTGGTGCACCAGGTTCTGGGTCGGCGCGACCTACGCCCCGGGTTGCCGCACCTGTTTGCACCGGGGCTGCACGTGCACGGGTCGCGGCTGCGACTGCGCCGGGTGGCGAGCGAGACGGTCGCGCATACCGGAATGCGGCGGGAGGAGGAGGTGACCCTGCCGCTGACCGGGCCGCTGCGGCACCTGCTGGCGTCGGTCCCGCCGGGCACCACCGTGCTGCCCCGGTCGGTCGCGGCCCGGATCGCCGCCCGGCTGCCCGGTCCGCCGCAACCAGCGCAGCAGGCGGCGCAGAGTTACGTCGACACCCTGATCGACCAGGGCGTGCTCCAACCGGCGTACCCGGTCGACCCGCAAGCCATCGACGGCGCCGGCGCCGTGGCAGAGTGGCTGAGCGAGCTCAGCCTGGGGGAACTCGCCTCGATCCTGCGGGACATAACCACCCGCACGGCGGCCTTCGCGGATCTCCCGGCGGCGGACCGGCCGGCAGCCCTCGCGCACCTACGGCGCTGCTGGGACGATGCCTTCGCCGCGGCCGGCGCGAGCCGGACCGGTCATCCGGCGCCGGTGACCGAGGATGTGGTCAGCGCCACCCCGCTGCGGCTGGGGCCGGAACACGGCCGCGATCTGCTGCCCGCATTGGCCGCCCTGGCGCCGCTGTACGAGATCTTCGACCAGTACACGGTGATCCGCCGCCTGCTGTGCGACCAGTTCGTCGCCCGCTTCGGCGCTGGCGGGCGCTGTGACTCACTCGCCGAATTCGCGGAGGAGTACGCGACGGCCTGGCGCTCGGTCAGCCGGATCAACCTCGATGGCACGATCGACAAGGACGGCGACCCACCGCTCTCGGCCGAGCTACGGGAACTCGCCCGGCTCCGCGCCGACCTGGTCGACGCCGTCGCCCAGCATGCCGGAGACGAGCACGAGCGGATCATCCCCGAGCAGGTGGCCCACGAGGCGGCCCGACGGCTGCCCGGTTGGCTGCGCAGCCGCCCGACCTCGCACGCGGTCTTCGGACAGCCGTTCGTAACCGCCGACCACACCATCCGGTTCTGCCTGAACCACGTCTACGGCGGCTGGGGGCGCTTCACCAGCCGCTTCCTCAACTACTTCGACCCGTCAGCCGCGCAGGCTGTAGCGACGCAGATCGCCGACGGGTTGGGCAAGACGGCCCGGGTCGCCCAGATCCGCCCGGTCGCCGGCTTCAACGCGAACCTGCATCCCCTGATCGTCGGCGACGAGGTTGCCGACGAACGGGCCTGGGGGACGCTGACACCAGCGGACCTGCAAATAGTCCACGATGTCGCCACCGACCAGTTACGGCTGCAGGTCACCACCACCGGCGAACTGGTCAATGTCCTCTACCTCGGCTTCCTGATGCCGACCGTGCTGCCCGAACGGCTGGTCAGCCTGCTGACCGACCTGGGGCCCGGGATCGTGGACCTGGCCGGGGCGCTGGTGCGGCCAACGACGCGGCAGACCACGGCCGGCTCCGTCAAGTACCGGCCCCGGCTGCGCTACCAGGACGTGATCGTTTCTCGGGCGCAGTGGATACTGCCGTCCTCGCTGGTGCGGTCCTGGCAGGCCGAACTGGACCGGGAGCCGGAGTCCGCGGCCCGTACCGCCGTCCGGTGGCGGAACCTGCTCGGCCTGCCGGACCGGTTGTTCATCGGCGGCGCGGCCAGTGATGCGGCTGAGGGAATGACGGCGTTCTTGTCCTATCTACAGCGACCCCGGTCGCAGTACATCGACCTCGGTAGCCCGCTGCATCTGCGCTGCCTGTCCCGAACGCTGGCCCGCTACCCGGAGAGTGTCCTCCTGGAGGAGGCCCTGCCGCAGCCGCAAGCCGGCACCCGAGCTGCCGAAGTAGTCGCCGAGATCTATCGGAGGTGCCTGTGACGGGCAGCCCCACCCGCGCGCCAATAACCGACCTGGATGTCGTCTGCTACTACCACGATCCGGACAAGGTTCCGCTGCTGCATCATGTGGTCCTGCCCACTGTGGCGCGGCTGGACCAGTTCGGACTCGCCGTGCACGTTGAACGGCACTGGTTACACGGGCCGCATCTACGGATGCGGATATCCAGACGATCGGACACCGTGACTGCCACTACGGTGACCGCCGCCGCGCAGACCGCCGTGGCTGCACTACGCGACCGGCTCGCCGCGCACCCGTCGAAAGCGGAGATCAACCCGGCCGACCTGCTTCGTCAAGCGGTCATCGCCGGTCGCGCTGAACTCGTTTCCGGCCCCTACGAGCCGATCCACCCGGATAACACCGTCCGGATCGAACCGCCCGCCGACGACCAGGTCCGCCGCCTTCTCGGCTCCGCCGCCGCAGTGGAATGCCGCGCCGACCTGCTCCGCACCGGGCTCGTCCCGGTCGGTGCCTCGGTCGCGGACCTCATCCGCCATGGCAGCACCAACGGCCGTCGGGTCCGGCTCGCGATGACCGCGATGACCGTGCACGCAGCGCACTATCCGGACGGGTACGCCTATGGGTACCAGACGTTCCTGTCCCACCTGGAGGATTTCCTGCACCTGCAGGACCCCGACGGTCGGTTACGCACCGGCTTCGATCGACAGTGGCAGCAGCGGGCAGCACCGGTCACCGCCGAGGTGGCCCGGCTCATCACCGCCGCCGGGCGTACCGACGATCCGGTCGCCCAGGCTTGGGCACACTGGGAGCGGGAAGCCTGGTCGAGCTGCCGGGCCGCGCACACCCGTGGCGAGTTACCGGTGCTCCCGGGTGAGCAGTATGCGCAACAGGCCCGAACCATCGGCGACCCGGCGACGGTCCGACGGTGGGACCCGAAGGTACGTACCGAATACAGCCGCTACCACCAAGCGCTGCGGAAACTCGACTTCCTGAAGCTACCCGGCGTCGAGGAGTCATTCCCCCCGTACCGGTTCGCGACCAACGTCCTCTACCTGCTGCTGGCCCTCTGCGACATCACCCCGCTGGAACGCTATCTGGCGGCCTACCTCTTCAGTCAAGCCGTGCAGCGGCTCACCGGGGTCACCTGGCAGGAAGGGATGCGCGACCAGTTGACCGAGCTCGAGGAGCGGCCATGACATCGACCGTGCGGCTATCCGCCGGCACCGGACCGGACACCTGGAGCGGTCTGCATTGCTTTCTGCACTGGCCGTCCGAGCACGTCGACTCGTTCCTCACCGAGGTGGTCGCACCACTGATGAACGGGTTACGCGACACCGGCCGGATCGCCGACTGGTTTTTCATCAGGTACTCCGAGGACGGACCGCACCTGCGGATCCGGGCCCGGGGCGCCGATCCGGCCACGCTGGAACACTGGCGCGGGCAACTGGTGGCCTCGGTGCGGGCGGCGACCTACCCGGTGCTGGAGCTGGCCGACCCGACAACGTCGGCCTGGCGGCCGCACGGGGAGGTGCGGCAGGTCGACTACGAGCCGGAAACCGAGCGGTACGGCGGCCCCGGGGCGCTGACCGTCGCCGAGGAGGTGTTCGGCCACTCCAGTCGGATCGCCACCTCGATCATTGCGCGCACCGCTCGGCAGGGGCAACGGTTGGTGGCCGGCACCGACCTGATCCTGGCGACCGCCATCGCGCTCGATCTCGACATGCTCGGCACCGCGCAATGGCTACGCCGGGGCGCGGTCGCCTGGCGCTGGCATCGCGATGCCGTCATGCTCGCACCGCCCACGGTCCAGGAGCCCGCGCTGAATGCGGCGACGGCCCAGGCGGGGGCGGTGATCCGACGCTGGCGCGAGATTTCCGCCTCGACCTCGAGCGGTACCCGGTTACGGGACCACTGGGCGGGACACGTACGGGTGGCACACGCCAAGCTCACGGCTGAGGGAACCACCAGCCAGGCTCGCCTGCTCAACATCTGGTCCTCGCAGCTGCACATGCTACTCAACCGACTCGGGATCCTGCCGGATGAGGAGCGTTCACTCTACTTTTTCATCGCCGCCTCCCTGCTCGCTCCGGACGGGCCCGCCGACTTCTTCGCCGACAGCACCGAGCATGTCGACCGGCGCTACCTTGCGGCCAGCCAGTACCAGCGGGCCCGGATCGAAGCGCAGCAGCCCCGCAGAATGCCGCCGGCCGTCGCACCCTTGCGTCGCAACCCGGTGGGGTCGCCGGTGCCACTACCGTCCGGCGAACCGGTCCGCACCCCACTGAGTGACGCGCTGACCAATCGGGTCAGCGCCCACGGCGATCTCGGGGGCACTGTCACCGCGCGGGAGCTCGGCACCCTGCTCTGGTCCGCTGTCGCCCGTCCCACGCTGGTGTCGAATCAGCCGTCACGCCGGCCGTACCCGAGCGCGGGGGCGAAGTACGCGGCGCGGCTGCGGCTGATCGTGCGGGACGTAGCCGGCCTACCGACCAACCAGTATGAGGTTGATGCCGTCTCGCGGACCCTGCTGCCGCTCGGTCCCGTCCCCGACGACGACGAGTTGGTAGCGGCCTGCATGTGGTTCGCCCCGGAGCCATCGGCACAGTGGAACGGGCCGCCGCAACACGAGCCGATCATCATGTCGACCCTGCCCGCTCTGCTCGGGCTCTACGTCGACCTGAGCGCGATCCGGGCCAGCTACGGACTGCGGGCCCTGCGGTTCGCCCTGCTGGAGGCGGGTCACCTAGCGCAGAACCTGGCCCTCACCGCTGCCGCCACCGGGCTGTCAATGGGCGTGTGCGGCGGCTTCTACGACGACATCGCGCACGAACTCTTCCTGCTCGACGGCGTGGACGAGGTCCTCACCTACCTGCTGCCGGTGGGCCGCCAGCGCAACTGACCCAACACCGTACGGGTCAGGGAAACGGATGCGGGTGCCACGGCAGCTCGTCGTAGCGCAGGCGGGCCGGCAGCCGTCCCAGCCGTGCCGGCACGTCCAGCAGCCGGGGCAGACCTCGGGTCCGTCGGTTCACATGACCGAAGGTCATCGGCAGCGCGCCGGGCACGATGACCTTGGCAGCGTGCAGACCGAGCCGGTCCCGCAGGACCAGATCGGTCTGATCGACGACGATCAGATCCGAGCAGGCCCGGGTGACCACTCCGGCCAACCGGGTCACGAGAGCACCCAGGTCGGTCACCGGGCGGGGCTGATCCGGCCAGACGTCGCGCCAATCGAGCGCCTCGTTCCGCTCGGTGCTGAGGAAATCGTACCGGGACCGGGCCTCCGGTAGGCAGTGCAGCGCCATATGGTCGTCCAGGGTGACCACCAATTCGGGGTCGCCGAGCATCGGCAGCAGCCGGTCGCGATCCAGCCGAGCGGGGTTGACCTGCGACACCTCGACGGTCTCGAACACGTTCACGACGACCTCGACCACCGCGGAGCGGATGGCCTCGCGGGGATCCAGGTGCGCGCCAGCGGAGAAGAACGCCTGCGGCGCGGGGGAACCCGGGTCGCGGTGCAGCGCCAACGCCAGCACCGCAGGTACGGTCAGGTCGTTCGTGGCGTCGAAGAGCCGCAGCTCGTAGCCGAGCAGGTCCAGCCCGTCGACCAGGTGCTCCAGCAGGGCGTCCTCCGCCGGCACCGCAACTGACCGCAGCGGGGTACCCGCGTACCAGGCCATCAGGAAGGCATCGCGCTCCGCCACCTCGAACAGTCCGTAAAGGACCGCTTCCTCCAGGCTGTTACCCAGGCCGCACCCGTTGGAAGACTCCGGAAAAAAGGCGACCGTTCGCCGCCGCCGCCGTGCCGGCGGACCCCAGTACGCCACATGCTCCGGGACCGCCCGGGCCGTCTCATGCCGCAACGACCACCCGTACACCCAGTTGGTCGGCACATCCGGGGCGTACGGCTGGTAATGGAACGCCGGGTGGTCGTGATAGCGCGGCTCGGGTAGGCCCAGACTGGCCGGATCGACGGCGCGATCGGGGCCCAACTCCTGAAAGCTGGCCCAGAGGGCGGTCCGCCGGCCGCGCGGGGCACGACCGGCCATCCGCTCGACGGCCTCGAAGAGTGCGATCCGCTCCGCGTCGTCGAACGTCACCGCCCGTCCGTAGCCGGCGGAGGAGACCGACGCGCCGCCCAATTCGGCCACCGCTATCGGCAACCCCAGCCGCTCACGGCGGTAAAGGCGGGAGATCGGCCCGAGCCGACCGTCAAGCAGGGCCGCACGCAGCCCGGCCAGGGTGGTGGCGGGGTTGGGCTGGCGGAGCCGGAACGGATCGGGCAGTGGCCGGCCGGCCGGGGCGAAAACCGCGGCCTGCGGAGCATCAATTGGCAACGGTGCGCAGAGCCGGCACCCGCTACGGCGGGACCGCACCGGGTGGGTGGAGCAGGTGCCGTCGTGACGGACCACCCAGAGCAGCCCCGACGAGGTGGACGGGTCGGCCAGCGCGGCGCGGATGGCGGCGCCGATGATCGGCAGCGCCGCCGGCAGCACCAACCCGCCGACCCGCAACCCGACCTCGTGGTACGGGGTCTTCCCGCCGATCGTGGCGAGCCGCTCGATCTCGACGCAGGCGAGACAGGCGGGTACGCCACGGTGCAGGATCGGGCCGACCAGGGCCGTCCCGCCGTCGAGCCGTACCGGCAGCATCGTGCCACCGTCACGCCAGACCCGCTCGCTCACCTCGGTCAACAGCGCCGGGGTCCAGAGCGGCAACGCCAGCACCGCCGTGCCGGTGGCGTCCGCCAGCACCCCGGTCGCGTCGAGCACCGGGAACTCCAGCCCCGATCCGGCCAGCAGCGTGACCAGCTGCTCGCGCAGCGCACCGTACCCATCCGATTCACCGGGAACGATCGCGCACCTCCAGCAGCACGAAGCCCACATTCGCCAGCGCCCGGGTCACCGCGTCCCAGGGTGCGCGCCCTACCAGAGCCGAAGCCGGCTGACCGAGCAGCCGACGCAGGGCCAGTTGCAACTCAGGCTCCCGCTCCGCCGCCCGGTCCGGCCAGGCCCAGCCGCCGTCGTACCACGGCACCCGCTCTCGGTCGACCTGCGGTACGGGAAAAGCGCCACACGGTCCGGCGGTCCGCGTTCCGGGATCGTCGGCGGGCCACTGGAACGCCGCCACCGCGGCCTGGGTGGCGAAGGCGACCGCGTCACCCGGCGTCGCCTCGATCGCCCAGCCGAGCAGGTCCGTGTCCGACCACACCCGGGCGTGGTACAGGTCGACGTCCAGTTCGCTTAGGTCGAGCCGGACCGACGCGCCAAACCGTACGGTTAGCGTCCGCCACCAGCGCGCGGCTACCGGGTCGGTCTCCCACTCCAGGCAGGCCGGGGTCGGTGTGCTCGGGCCCACCCGCTCGCCTTCGACCAGCCACCGGTGCATGAGCCGTCGGAGCAGCACACCCTCGGCGTGCATCCGGTCGACCCCGCAGGCGACCGCACCGGGCCGCCCAGGTGCCTCGGTGAGGTGCTCTGCGGCGGCCAGTACGGCGGCCAGCCGGGCCAGATCCGGGGTACTGCCGTGACCGGCGACGGTGCGTGGTCGACCGGAACGGTCCCGATCCAACCGACACCGGGCCAACCCAAGTGGTATTTGCGGCAGATCGTCAGTCTCGGCTGCGGGGAGAGCGCCGAGTTCCAGATCGCAGAGGGCGGCCACCCGGTCCAGCGCGGTGGCGAGGTCGACCCGGCCGGATTCCGGCGCGGGCGGTGACACTTCACCACTGAGCCAGGGGTGGAAGGTGGACTGCAGCGGCGACGGCCGGGCGACGAGCACGGTGGGCAGACTTGGCCGGGACGACCCGTTTGTGCCCGCGGCCGCCGTCCCGACGGCCGCGGGCGGCGGCAGTCCGGCCACGACGTCGAGGAGTCGGTGCGCGGCCGCCGCACCGACCAGCACGGCCAGCGGACCGGGTCGGTGGGTCAGTCCGGGCGGAACAGCCAGTCGCTGTGCGATCGCTTCGGCGTCGCGATGCACCTGCTCGGACGGACCGACCGGCGTGACGAAACCCACCGATTCACCTGTGCCGGCGACCACATGTCGGCCGTCGGCGGTGGCGAGCATCGCCAGCGACCCGCGACCGCCGCCCTCGGTTGAGCTCTGCACCTGGATGCCCGAGGCGGTCAACGCGCTGACCGCCGCCGCCACGACCGCCGGGTTCCCGCTCGCCGTGACCGCGGCGGTCGCGATCCGCCGCCAGGCCCCGAGCGGGTCCGGTGCGACTGCTGCCAGCCATCCGGCCACCGCCGCCGGCGGGTCGGCCGCAGCGCCGGTAAACCAGCTTTCCGGCACTCGCACCAGCAGGTCATGCGCCCGGAGCAGTTCCACCAACGTATGCAGCGCGGCGGCGAGTCCCGGTCGCGACGACAACCGTTCGAGTTGCTCTTCACGGCAACCGGGGGCGAGCCGGGCAGCCAGCAACTGCCACAGCCGCCACAACTCAGCGCCGCCCTCGACGGTCAGGCTCTGTGCCCACCCACGCAGATGGATTCCGCCCTCGACCGGGCAGGCCTGCACCGAAGGACGCAGCCGCCATAAGGTGCCAGTCATCGTTGTCGCAAAACCGATCTCATCGCAGGGTGAACGTCTGATGTCACCGGGCGCACCGGGGTGGTCAAAGGCGACTGTCGCCGGCCTGGCCGGCGACAGTCGCCGTCACGGACGGACCCGGCACTTCAGGGTCAATCTCAGACGTGGTCGGCAACACAGCAACTGCAGGAACAGGACGAGGAGCAACTGATCGTTGAAGCACCGGATTCCGGCAACGCCACCGTGTCGCGCATAACCGCAACAGTCAACCCACTCAGATCGAGATCACTGAAATCGAACTCCTCATCCACAACGAACACCTTGCCCTTCTCATCCGCGATAGCCATCAGAATGTGATTCTATTGTGTCAATAGTTACGTCAGCCGGCGTCCGTACTACTACGTATTCGGTCACCGAGCCAACGTGATTACCTCCGGCTACACCTGGTCGGCAACACAGCAACTACATGAGGAGGAACAAGAACATACGCCTACGGATGAAGCACCGGATTCCGGCAACGCCACCGTGTCGCGCATGACCGCAACGGTCAACCCACTCAAGTCGAGATCGCTGAAATCGAACTCCTCGTCCGCGACGACTACCGCACCCTTTTCAATCAGCGTGGCCATCTGATCGCCTCCCTTTGCGGCCAGCAGGACAAAGTGCCATCATGACTAATGGTCAAGCCATTCGGCATCCGTATAATTACGTAATCGATTACGTACCACTGACCTCCCCCAAGGCCGTACGCGAATCTAGTCGGTAGGTGCGTCGGCGGTCGAGGCTGGCTCGGCGTACGCCTGGACGGCGAGACAACCTGAAGTTAGCCGCGTCGCAAGGCCGCCGCCGCTGCGGCAGCGGCCGCCACGGCCGCGCCGGCCGCCAACAGCCCCCGGTGCTGCGACATCCAGACCTGCGGGCTATGTCCATGGGACCGGGCGTCGAACGATCCGTGCGCACCGTGATCGACACCCCGGCCGTCGTCGACCGGATGCCACAGGTTGACCGGGCGACCCGGATCGGCGACCTCATCGGTCTGCTGGGAGGAGAACCCGGTACGGCCGAGGTAGCGGTCGAGCAGCCCGGGGACGATCCGGTTGGCCAGGATGGTCGCCACGGTGGAGGCACCGACCCAGTACTCCCGGCGGTGCGGCCGGTCAGCAGCGTGCACGATGGCCCGGGCCACCACCTCAGGCTGGTAGATCGGCGGCACCGGCTGGGCGTGGCGCTTCAGCCGGGACAGCACCCAGCCGAACTGCGGCGTGTTGACCGCCGGAAGCTGCACCATGGTCACCCGCACCCGACTTCTGCTGTGTAACAGTTCGCAGCGCAGGGATTCGGTGAAGCCGATGATGGCATGCTTCGCCCCGCAGTACGCCGACTGCAGCGGGATGGAGCGGTATCCCAGGGCCGAGCCGACCTGCACGATGGTGCCGGAGTTCCGGGGCAGCATCCGATCCAGCGCCGCTCGGGTGCCGTACACGTACCCCAGGTAGGTCACCTCGGTCACCCGGTGGAACTCCTCAGGCTGAATGTCCTGGAACGACGCGAACACGGAGGTGAAGGCGTCGTTTATCCACAGGTCGATCGGCCCCAGCTCGGCGGTGGCCCGCTCGGCGGCCGCCTCGACCTGCCGGTAGTCCGCCACGTCGGTCTCGATCGGCAGCGCCTCGCCGCCGGCCGCCCGGACATCGGCTGCGACGGCGGCCAGCCCGGCCGAGCCCCGGGCCAGCAGGGCGATCTTCATACCGCGCTTGGCCAGCTCACGAGCGACCGCTCGCCCGACGCCGGCGCTGGCTCCGGTGACCACCGCGACCCGGTGATCAGGCGACGTACCCATGCTGATCTCCTTCGCCACGGCGCTACCGCCGGCGATACGGCCCGGCGGGTACGGTCCCGCCTTCCCGGTACGTCCGGCGCTAATCGTCGACAGCGGGTTATTCCGGGTGTGCGCCGCTGCCCAGCGGGTAGCCGGCTGCGGATGGGTTCGCGGCTGCTCGCCACCGGAGGTGCCAATGACTCGCCACCGGAGGTGCCAATGACTCGGCTCGGGGCGGCGTGAGCGACCCGTCGGCCAGCCCTGGTGGGCGGCGCGGGCCCGAGGCCGAGTTCCTACCCCCGCCGGCCCCACATGTGCTGCGCGAGTACGCGCTGCTCGCTGACGGATATCGGGGCGCCCTGGTCGGGCCAGCGGGCAACATCGGCTGGCTCTGCGCGCCCGGTTGGGACAGCGCCGCGGTCTTCAGCGGCCTACTCGGCGGTGACGGCTGCTTCACGGTGACCCCGGCCAACCCCCGCTTCGTCTGGGGCGGCTACCAAAATGCGGGCCCCTTCAGGGCGGGGGTGAAGGCCCGCGCGGGGAGGACCGCCAAGGCCCGAGCCGTGCCTTAAACCGGGCGGTTTTGCTGCTCGATGTACTGGCGTAGCACGGTCAACGGTGCCCCGCCGACGGAGCCGGCGAAGTACGAACCGGACCACAGCTTGTTGGCTCGCCAGTAGTGGCGGGACAGCTCGGGGAACTCTTGGCGCAACCGTCGGGAGGACACGCCCTTGAGACTGTTCATCAGCTTCGACAGGGCGACTTTCGGTGGGAAGTTCACGAGCGGGTGTACGTGGTGTTTCCGCCGTTGAACTCGACCAGTTCGGTTTCGAAATCGGCGCACACGGCGCGCATTATTTCTTCCAGGCGGGTCAGATGCCGATCGGCGAACACCTTGTGCCGGAACTTTGTCACGAAAACCAAGTGCGCGTGAAGGGCGAAAACGCAGTGTCTGCCAGTGCGCACGGCGGGATCGGTGGCCATAAACCAATGATAGAATGTGAATGTGCAGCTTCGGTACAACTACCGGCTCTACCCAACCCTGATTCAGCGGCAGTCGCTGTCCCGGGCGTTCGGGTGCGCGCGGGTGGTGTTCAACGATGGGCTGCGCGCACGACAGCAGGCCCGCGAGGACGGGCTGCCTTGCCTGTCGGATGGAGAGCTGTCCAAGCAGGTCATCACAGAGGCGAAGAAAACCGACGCTCGGGCTTGGTTGGGTGAGGTGTCGTCGGTCGTACTCCAGCAGGCGCTGGCCGATTTGAACACCGCCTACCGGAACTTTTTCAACTCCCTCTCGGGGAAACGGAAGGGCCGCAAGGTCGCCCCGCCACGGTTTCGGTCCCGCAAGGACAACCGGCAGGCGGTTCGGTTCACCGCCAACTCACGGTTCAGGGTG
This sequence comes from uncultured Actinomycetota bacterium, assembly GCA_963750055.1. GTDB lineage: Bacteria > Actinomycetota > Actinomycetes > Mycobacteriales > Micromonosporaceae > CAVVPI01. The sequence goes on from CAVVPI010000008.1 coordinate 106,321, forward strand.
TTGGACAACGGCCGGCTCAGGTTGCCGAAGGTCGGCGACCTTCAGGTGCGCTGGTCACGGCAGTTGCCGTCGAACCCGACCTCGGTGACCGTGATCAAGGACGCGGCCGGCAGGTACTTCGCGTCGTTCGTCGTGCAGGCCACCGATCGGCCGCTACCCGAAACGAACACCGAGGTGGGTATCGACCTCGGGTTGACGCACTTCGCGACCCTGTCGGACGGGAGGAAGATCGCGGCGCCGAAGTTCCTATGCCGCGCCGCCCGGAAACTGAAACGGTTGCAGCAGTCGCTGTCCCGCAAGCAACGCGGGTCGAACAACCGCAAGAAGGCAGTCGTCAAGGTTGCCCGAGCACACGCGAAGGTCGCCGACACCCGCCGGGACTGGTTGCACAAACTCTCGACCACGATGGTTCGCGACAACCAAGCGATCTACGTCGAGGATTTGAGCGTGGCCGGTCTGGGACGGACCCGGCTTGCCAAGAGTGTCCACGACGCCGGCTGGGCCACCTTCACGGCAATGTTGGAATACAAGACCCAACGGTACGGTCGCACCTTCGCCAAGGTGGACCGCTGGTTCCCCTCCACCCGCATGTGTTCGATGTGCGGGGCGGTCGGAGACAAACTTCCGCTGGACGTTCGGGAATGGACCTGCCCCTGCGGCACCATCCACGACCGGGACGTGAACGCCGCCAGGAACATCAGGGCCGCCGGACGGGCGGACCTCAACGACCGTGGAGCGCGGGTAAGACCGGAAGCGATTCCGGCACCGCGCAGGGAAGCGGTAATCCACCCGAACGCCGCGTGTTCCACGCGCAGCGTGGAGGGAATCTCCGTCCTTTAGGGCGGAGAGAACGTCAATACGAACCCGGCTCGCTCTCATCATCTGACCAACCGCTGGGTAACCACCACCGGCATCATCGAGTCACGTGAGGCCCTCGCGTTTCCCGGGGACGAGCACCGCCTGGTCCTGCTCCGCCGGGTCCGTGCCTTCGACCGGGACGCGGCGCTATTGGTACGGCTGGATCCCCGGGCGGAGTTCGGCCGGAACCGGGTGCGCGATCTCCGACAGGTTGACCGGTCGTGGCTTCGTGCACGCGATGATGCTGGAGGCTGCGGTGACGCTCAGCCGACCCCTGGGCGCCGGCTGAACCCCACTCGGGTCACCGGGTTCAGCTGACCCGGAACTGCTCGGCGTCCGCCTCGCGGAACGCGAGTCCGATTCCGGGTTCGGTGAGGTTCACTGACGCGGCACCCCCGGTGGGTTCGACCGCGCCTTCGAAGAGCATCGTCTCGATCCGGACGTGGTCGTGGAACCACTCCAGGTGCCGCAGGTTCGGCACCGCGGCGGCGACGGCAAGGTGCTGATGTGGCGCACAGTGCGCCGACACGTCCAAACCGGCGCCTGCCGCCACCGCAGCCGCCCGAAGGAACTCGCTGATCCCGCCGCACCGGGTCACGTCGATCTGCAGGCAGTCCACGTACGGCACCATGCGGTGGAAGTAGTTCAGGTCGTAGCCGTACTCGCCGGCCGTGACGTCGGCGGACACCTGGTCGCGTACATTCCCCAGCCCGGCCAGGTCGTCCGAGCTCACCGGCTCCTCGAACCAGCGCACGTCGAGGTCCCGGGCCGCCCGCATCACCCGGACCGCCTGCTTCCGACCGTAGCCACCGTTCGCGTCCACGAAGAGTTCGACGCCGTCCCCGATGCTCCGCCGGGCGTCGGTCATCCGCCGCAGGTCACGGCCGACGTCACCGCCCCAGGACTCGGCGATTTTTATCTTCACCCGGGGGATGCCCTGCTCGTACACCCAGTGCGTCAACTGGCGGTGCTGCCGCTGCGGGTCGTAGGTGGTGAAGCCGCCGCTGCCGTACACCGGAACCCGCTGGCGGGCGGCGCCGAGCAGGCGGGCCAGCGGTACGCCGAGCCGACGGGCCTTGAGGTCCCAGATCGCGCAGTCGGCTGCGGAGAGCGCCATCCCGGCGATCCCCGGCCGACCCGCGTTCCGCAACCGACGCTGCATGGCCAGCCAGGCGGCGGGCACGTCGTCCGGCTCGAGGTCGACCACCACTGGCGCCAGCAGGTCGACGACGATCGAGGCGATGGCCGACGGGCCGTAGGTCCAGCCGATGCCGACCGTCTGGTCGTGGCTGGCCGAGACCACGACAAGGGTGGTACTCGACCAGGCCAGCGTGCCGTCAGCCTCGGGTTCGTCGGTCGGTATCCGGTAGGCCCGGGCGGTCAGGCGCACCGTGGCTCACCGCCACCGGGCCGCACCGTGGCTCACCGCCACCGGACCGGCTCGTGGCTCACCGCCACCGGCCCGGCCCGAGTCGCCGGCCGGCGAGCGCCACCACGCCGGCCACGGCCAGGCCCACCACCACCGCCGTGGCATCCCGGACCAGACGGGATGGGCCAGCCGGGCGCCGGGCCCACTGCCGCTCGGGCAGCGGGCCGGCGTGATCGCCGTGCAGGCCGGCACGGAGCAACTCGGCGAGGTGCAGCGCCCGCCGGCCGTTCGCCGCGCCCTGCTCGATCTGCGTACGGCAACTGAAACCGTCGGCAAGGATGACCTCGGCGAGGTCCGCGGCGCGCACCGCCGGCAGCAGCACCCGTTCCGCACACGCCTCGGAGACCTCGTAGTGACCCTGCTCGAAGCCGAAGTTGCCGGCCAACCCGCAGCAACCGGAGTCGAGCGCCCGCGGTTGCGCACCAACCGCCCGCAGCACCGCCTGATCGGCGTCGGTGCCGAGGATCGCGTGCTGGTGGCAGTGGGTCTGGATCAGGGCGGTCCGGGATACCTCCGGCGGCTGCCAGCCGGGGGTGTGCTCGTGCAGTAGCTCGGCGAGGGTGACGGTCAGTCCCCGCAGTTTCCGCACGTCCTGGTCGTCGGGGAAGAGCTCCGACGCGTCGCCGCGGAACACCGCGGTGCAGCTCGGTTCGAGCCCGACGATCCGGGTGCCCGCGCGCAAGTGCGGTCGCAACACCTCGACGGTACGTCGCAGCACCCGCTTCGCGGTCTGCAGTTGCCCAGTGGAGATCCAGGTCAGCCCGCAACAGAGCGGGCGCTCTGGCACCCGAACCCGCCAACCGGCCGCCTCCAACACCTCGACCGCGGCCTGGCCGATCGCGGGATGGAAGTGGTTGGTGAAGGTGTCCGGCCAGAGCAGCACCTCACCCTGGGAGCCGTCACCACCCGGGGTCCGCTCGGCGAACCAGCGCTGGAAGCTCTGCTCGGCGAAGAGCGGCAGCTTCCGGCGCTGGTCGACCCCGGCGGCGGCCTTGGCGACCCGGGCCAGCCCTGGGGCGTGCGCCAGCGCGTTGACCAGTCGGGGCGCCGCCGAGGCCAGCGCGGCGGCGACCGGCAGCCAACCCATCGAGTAGTGCGCCCGGGGACGCAGCCGACCGGCGTAGTGGTGCGACAGGAACTCGGCCTTGTACGTGGCCATGTCCACATTGACCGGGCAGTCCGCTTTGCAGCCCTTGCAGGCCAGGCAGAGGTCCAGGGCGTCGCGCACGGCCGTTGAGCGCCATCCGTCGGCGATCACCCCGCCGCGGGCGGTCCCGTCGAGCATCTCGAAGAGCAGCCGGGCCCGGCCCCGGGTGGAGTGTTCCTCCTCCCGGGTAACCATGTAGGAGGGGCACATCACGCCGCCGTGCTCGCGCCGGCACGTGCCGACCCCGACGCAGCGCAGCACAGCCCGACCGAAGCTGCCGGAGTCGTCGGGGTAGCGGAAATGCGTCTCCGCCCCGCCGTGGTTGTAGTCCACCCCGAGTCGAAGGTGGCTGTCCAGCGGGTAGGGGGCGACCAGCTTGCCCGGGTTCATGCGATCTTCCGGGTCGAAGATCGCCTTGAACTGCCCGAACGCGCGGATCAGTCGGTCGCCGAACATCTTCCCCAACAGTTCGCCGCGGGCCTGCCCGTCGCCGTGCTCCCCGGAGCAGGAGCCACCGTAGGCGACCACCAGGTCGGCGGCACGCTCGACGAACGAGCGGAACTGGCGCACCCCGGCCGAGGTCGTCATCTCGAACGGGATCCTGGTGTGTACGCAGCCCTGCCCGAAGTGGCCGTACAGCGACGCCTGCTCGAAGCCGTACTCGCGGAAAAGGCGGTCCAGGTCCCGCAGGTAGTCGCCCAGCCGGTCCGGGGCGACCGCCGAGTCCTCCCAGCCCTCCCAGGTGTCGTGCTCGCCCGGTACGCGCGCGGTGGCACCGAGCCCGGCCTCGCGCACCAACCACATCTGCTTCTCGTCAGCCTCCTCGTCGAACCGGTGCACGCCGGGACCGCCGTCGCGGCGCAACGCGTTGATCATCCGGTCAGCGGCGGCGTCCGCCTCCTGGATGGTGTCGCCGCCCAGCTGGATCATCAGCCAGGCGCCGCGCTCGGGCAGTTTGTGCACGGCCGCCGGATGCAGATGCTTGCGCTTCTCGAAGTTGATCAGTTTGTCGTCGATGCCCTCGAGCGCGACCGGGTCGTGCGACAGGATCCGGGAGACGTCATCGCCCGCGGCGGCAATGTCCGGGTAGGACAGGAATACGAGTGACTTCGCCGGCACCAGCGGCAGCAGCTTCAGCCGCGCCCGCAGCACGGTGACGAGCGTCCCCTCGGAACCGATCAGCGCCTGCGCCACGTGAAAGTTCTTCTCCGGCAGCAGGCTGTCCAGGTTGAAGCCGGACACCCGGCGCGGAATGCCCGGGTAGCGGGCGCGGATCTCCGCCAGGTACTCGTCCCGTAGCGTCCGCAGCTGGCGGTAGATCTCAGCCTGGCGGCCACCACGCCGCTGGATCTCGGCGTACCGCTCGTCGCTGGTCTCACCGACCCACATCCGGGTGCCGTCGTAGAGCAGCACCTCCAGCTCGATGATGTTGTCGACGACCTTGCCGGCGCGTTGGGCGGTGGCGCCGCAGGAGTTGTTGCCGATCATGCCGCCGATGGTGCAGTGGTTGTGGGTGGAGGGGCGCGGGGCCGAACTCCAGCCCGTCCGGTGCCAACAGTTCGTTGAGGGCGTCGAGCACGATGCCCGGCTCGACCAGGCAGGTACCCGCCTCCCGGTCCACCGCCAGCAACCTGGTGCAGTACTTCGACCAGTCGATGATCACCGCCACGTTGGTGACCTGCCCGCCCAGGCTGGTACCGCCGCCGCGCGAGAGCACCGGCGCGCCGTGCCGCCGACAGGCGGTCACAGCGGCCACCGCCGCCTCGACGGTACGTGGCACCACCAGGCCGAGCGGCACCTGGCGGTAGTTGGAGCCACCGGTGGCGTAAGCGGCCCGGCTACCGGCGTCGAAGCGGACCTCGCCGTCAACCGCCGCTCGGAGCTCCGCCTCAAGCGCGGTCAGATCGATGTCGTCCGCGGGCGCCGGTGCCCGGGTGACCGGGTCCGGCAGGGCTACCCGACTCAAGACCGCAGCTCGTTAATCTTGTCCCGGGCAACGGTGGCCAGGGTCGCCACCTTGTTCGGCTGGCCGCGCAGGAACGCCTCGGTGAAATGCTTCGCCTGCTCGTAGCGGACCTTGCCGGGCATCGGCGGCTCGTTCGGGTTGACATCACAGTCAATTAGCGCCGGTCCCGGATGCGCGAGAGCATCCCGGATCGCCCCGGCCACCGCCGCCGGCTCGGTCACCTTGGCCCCGTACGCGCCGCAGGCCTGCGCCCAGGCGGCGAAGTTCGCCTCCGGCTCGCGGTGCCGCACCTCGTACTCGGGGTAACCGAGAATGATCTGCTCCCAGAGGATCTGGCCGTACGAGTTGTTGTTGTTGATGACGACCTTGATCGGCAGCTCATGTCGTACGGCGGTGAGGAACTCGGCCATCAGCATCGCGAAACCGCCGTCACCGACGAAGGCGATCACCTGCCGGCCGGGGTACGCGTGCTGCATCGCGATCGCGTACGGCAGGCCCGGCGCCATGGTGGCCAGGTTGCCCGACAGGTAGAACTCCCGGCCGCCCCGGATGGTCCAGTGCCGGGCCGCCCAGGTGGCGATGGTGCCGGAATCGCAGGTGAGGATCGCGTCGTCGGCCGCCGCCTCGTCCACAGAGCCCACCAGGTACTGCGGGGCGATCGGGTTCCGCCGGGGATCCTCCAGCGCCGTCATGTCCGAACGCCAGGCCGCCATGCCCGCCTGATACTTCTCCAGGAACGACCGGTCCGCACGGCGGTTCAGCCGCATCCGCAACCCGCGCAGGGCGAGCCGGGCGTCGGCGGTAATCGCGGCGGCCACCGGCAGGCGTACCCCGATCAGGCTCGGATCGACGTCGATCTGCACCACCTTGACCCCGGGCGAGGGCAGATACTTCCCGTACGGGAAGCAGGTGCCGACCATCAACAGCGTGTCGCACTCCTCCATCAGCTCCTCGCTCGGCCTGGTGCCGAGCAGGCCCAGGCCTCCGGTGGTCAGCGGATGATCGTCGGGCACCACCATCTTGCCGGGCAGGGTCTTGACGACCGGGCTACCGAGCGCCTCGGCGACCGCGAGCACCTCCTCGCGGGCGTGTCGCGCGCCGGCCCCCACCAGCATCGCGACCTTCTTACCGGACTCCAGCACCCGTACCGCCCGATCCAGGTCCGCCTCGGCGGGCGGCACCGCCGGCATCGACAACGTCGGACTGCTCATCGGCGGCGTTCCGGGACTGACATGCCGGTACGGATCTTCCGACATCGACGCCACCTGCACATCGTTCGGGAAGGTCAGGTGCGCCACGGTACGTTTCGACAGCGCGCTGCGGATCGCCAGATCGACCACCCCCGGCATCTGCTGCGGGTTGGTCACCATCAGGTTGTAGGCGGCGACGTCCTGGTAGAGCAGTTCGGTGTGCACCTCCTGCTGGTAGTACGAGCCGAGCACCGAGGTCTCCTGCATGCCGGTGATCGCCAGCACCGGGACGTGATCGAGTTTCGCGTCGTAGAGCCCGTTCAGCAGATGGATCGCGCCCGGCCCGGAGGTGGCGACGCAGACCCCCAGCCGCCCGGTCGCCTTCGCGTAGCCGGTGGCCATGAAGGCCGCTGCCTCCTCGTGGTGCACCAGTACGAAGCGCAGCTTCTCCCGCTGCCGGCGGAAGCCTTCCATCAACCCGTTGATCCCATCTCCGGGCAGCCCGAAGATGGTGTCCACCCCCCACTCCACCAACCGGCGGGCCAGGCTCTCTCCGACAATCTCCTTCATCTGTCGCGCCTCCATGCCTGCCGGGCCAGCGCCGGGCGTCCCATCGGGGCGGCTCAACCGTCGCCGGGTGCGGTTCGGCATCCACCACCGATGACGCCTCGCCTACCCGACGGGAAGCGCGTCAAACCCGTACGCACGGTCCGATCCCCTCAGATGATCAAGGCATCGCGTTACCCGGATCTGCCGACGGCGTTGGATTGTCGTACGTCGGCCTTAGTCTGCGTACGAACTCTGGGACAGGCGGCGCGAACTCATGACTCGCGATGAATTGCCGCCTTGCGATGAATTGCTGCCTTGCGGCGCGAGGCCCAACACAGGCCGGGCATCCAGCGAAAGGGACCAAAATGAGAAAGCTGATCGTGAGCACCTTCTTGACCCTCGACGGCGTCATGCAGGCCCCGGGCGGCCCTGGAGAGGACGATGAGGGCGGCTTCGCAGCCGGCGGCTGGTCGGTGAACTATTGGGACGAGCCGATGGGAGAGATCATGGGCGAGGCGATGAGCAAGCCCTTCGCTCTCGTGCTCGGCCGAAGGACCTACGACATCTTCGCCGCGCACTGGCCGCAGGCCGCGGACGATCCCGGTGCCAAGCCGTTGAACGACGCCACCAAGTACGTCGCGTCGCGGAGTCAGCCGACCCTCCAGTGGAGCAACTCGGTCCTGATCAAGGGAGAGGTGGCCGAAGGCATCGCGGTCCTCAAGCAGGAAGACGGGCCGGAACTGCAGGTGCATGGCAGCGGGAACCTGATTCAGACGCTCTTGCGTCACAACCTTGTCGACGAATTCCGCCTATGGACCTTCCCCGTGGTCATCGGGTCGGGCAAGCGCCTCTTCTCGGAGGGCACCGTCCCGGCCGGGCTGAGGCTTGTCGACAGCACGGTCTCCACCACCGGGGTCGTGATCGGCACGTACGAGCCGGCCGGTCCGCTCCTCACCGGATCGTTCGCCCTGGACTGACCGTCGCAGCTCGCACGATGGCGAGGTGGCGAGGTGTCTTCGCTGGTGCTGGCGGATTTGCGCGTTCCAGATTTTCTGCATATGCAGCGCCAGCGAAGCCGGCGCCTCCTCGAACTCCGCCCGCAACTCCTGGCGCCGGGTCCTACAGGGCCACGGTGCCCCGCACCCACCGCAGCTCCAGCTCGGCAGCACCGCCCGTGTACGGTCACGCCTGATCCCCCTCTCCTCGCGGCCAGTGGCCTCGGTTGATCGGGATCCGGTGCCGAGCACGGCTGGGCAGTTCGGCTCCGCAACTGCAGACCCGCCGCCACTTCCGCCAAGACCAGACCGACCGATGCCGCCTCGCGAGGGTCAGCGCAACCGCCAGGACGTACGCGTCGTAGGAAACCCGCTTCATTGACCCGGGGCTGACACTTGGGCTAGGAGTCCTTCCCTTGTCGACCATCTGCGCCACGGCCCTGCGCTCACGACACGAAGATCAGAAGCTGCACCACGAACATGCCGGCCAGGCCTGACAGGACAATGGCCTGGCCTTCACCACCCGGCTCGCCACGCCGGTAGCGCCGAGGAACTTCCATCGGGAGTTCAAACCCGGTGCCGGAAGGCGGGAGCGCGGGGAGATCTCCCTACACACCACCCATCGAACCTGCGCTTCCCTGCTGGTGGCGCTCGACGTCCGCCCGGACCATGCAGTTCCTGCGGCACAGCCAGATCGCCGTGACCATGAACATCTACAGCGAGCTCGCTGCGAAGGCGACCCAACCCGCCCTGAAACGCCTTGGTGAGTGGCTAGGCCGCTGTCCATAGTCAGCTGACCGACGCCAGCACCTCTTCAGCCAATGCAGAAGCAGCGGCCGAAACAACGGCGGGGTCTCCGATACCTTCCTCAGCTCTTCCCGCCATTACCGATCCTGGCGCATCGGGGCCTGCCGCGAATAGATCCGTAAGGAACACCAGGGCCTGATCAGTAACCTGTCCAGCTAGATCATCAGCCCGCAATTCCCGCAGCTTTCCTGCAAGGTGCTCGGTCGGCACGGCTACGAGTAGGCGGTAGATGTCGTGCGCATCCTTGTCCACAAGGCGCTTAGGCGTCTCCTGCCGCTCGCCGATCTTGTGCAACTTGGCCACAAGCAAAGCGGCGGGGCCAGCAACTTTGGCTACATTGACCCGACTGTCACCTGAAGCGAGCGCATATATCTCGACCGCAGCATGGTCGACTACCGCAGCCTCCAATCCGACCGCTCTCCTCGCAGCACTTTTGGAGTGAGGTGGAATTTTCGCTGCACGTCGACTTGACCCACCAGCAAGCGCTTCCGGAACCATCAAATCAACGGGAATGCCTTTGGGGTTCAGCCACGCTCCAGGCTGGTGCGCGTGAACATCGAGATGAAATCCGGCTGCACGCATAGCCTCCTCAAGCAACGGCTCCTGCGGCAGCGCACGTGCGTCCAGCGCAAGGTCACAATCCTTAGTCGTCTCTGCCAAGGCGATGGGCGCGGCTCCCGTGTGCAAATAGATGGCTTGCGCTCCCACCACGACCACAGCATCGGCATGCTCCCGGAGAGCTTCCAATGCGTCCAGTAATGCGCTACGTACGGCTATCAGCAGGTCAGCGTCGCCATACCCGCTCATGCTTCTCCATCCAATCAAGCAGTTCTTGCCCCTCAGCAGGACTCCGCCCAGGGCCTGTTAGTAGATCGACAGCGGCTTGACTCGGAGCCACGTAAATTAGGCCGTCATCCTGCACCACTCGATCGAATACCACGTCGTATCCGCCTTGAGCGACGAGAACATTCGCACCGCTATCGACGGGGCGTAGCTTGAGCTTCTCTACAGCTTGGTCTACGTCGTCTACATAAACCGTAGCTAGTTTCGCGGGCGCATAAGGCGCCAAGCGATGGGCCGCCAACGAACCAGTCAATGCGTAACGCAGTCCTTGGACCCCTCGTAGGCTTTCCTGTAACGCCGGCAGACCTCGCGGGTACAAGCATCCAGTGACACTGTTGCTGCGCTGGAAACCGTAGTCCTCGCTCCATCGCTCTAGCACTCGACGCCACTCGACGTTCACGATCGGGCCGCCCGTATCACGCATAACAAGCGCTTCGCGCTCAAGGAACTCAACCACTCGGTACGTCGCACCTGTCGACGCCCCAGACAGGCGTATCAACTCTGGGACGGTCATAGGTTCAGCGATGTCAACCAATGCACGGACAACCCGGGCTGCTGGGGTGCCTTGCAAGGTCCCGCGCGGCCTGCCCGGTCCACGCCAGGGATCTCGATCGGCGCCCCTGTCATGCAGATACATCGCTGGACGTTCAAGCAGTACGTGCATGTTCCCAGTAGCGTCAACGTAGGAAACCCTGCGTTCTTCTAGCCATGCGCGTGCGGAAGACCCGATGTATCGCGCGGCGAGCATGGGCACCGGGCGGTCGACGTGGGGGAGGCTGTAGGAGCGAAGCCGGTCAAGGGCCGCAGCAAGATCGCTCGTGACGACTGAGCGCTTCGCCTCGATGAAGAAGACTGCTTTCGTCCCATCAGGTGCAGCTAACTCGGCCACACCGTTGATCCGGCGCTTCACCTCTTGCTCAGCAAGGCGGATCGACCACCCAGGCGGCAGACGATCCCCCACGAGCGTCACGGCGCGGCGGAGAACATCAGCCTCGCGCTCCGGCGGCGCGTCTAGGGGAATCTTGCGTGAGGACCGCACACCTCAATCCCATCACTCGGTTCGGGTAATTAGCTAGTTCCGTTCGAGACGGAAACAGCCTATATCCAGAACCCGCCAAGGTCGACCTTCTTTCCGAAACCGGGCGAATTACCGACCCCGCGAGGCGCTACCTAGGGACGAACGCTAGGGAAGAGCAGACTTCCACCTCGGCAGGCACCGGTTGAGCGCATCCCCGCAGCTAGCCGCTAGCCAACTCGCCTTGGCGGTCAGTTCACAGACTGCTGCACTAGGCTGCCGCGAAAGATCAAAAAAGGCCGTCTCCGACTGGCGGAAACGACCTTTGAATCAGGGTGGAGCTGAGGGGATTTGAACCCCTGACCCCCTCGATGCGAACGAGGTGCGCTACCAGTCTGCGCCACAGCCCCTCGTCGGGCTCGCGCCCAACGATCAACCGGTCGCCGAGTTTACCCCAGCGACCCGGCGTTAAGGGTAACAGGTACGGCATCGGTGCTGCGAATCCGCCCCCGCCGTCCACGACCGAGCTGGCGACCCGACACCGATCAAGGACTTTTGCGTCGATCAAGGAGTTGTTGTCATGAAACGGAGATCGAACCACAGCAACAAGTCCTTGATCGACGGGAAAGGGTGGGAGTCCTTGATCGACGGGAAAGGTGGGGTGGGTCTGGGGCGGGGCGGGGTTAGGCGGAGTGGGGGTTGCGGCTGGCCTCGTAGGGGCGACCGCGCAGGCCACCGGTCCGGCGGTAGGAGACCGAGCCGGCTGCCCTGGCCCCGCCGCTGGCCACGCTGGGCAGGTCGGTGTCCCGGTCCAGGCCCATCGCCGTACGCCGCACCAGCTCGCGCTGGGCTGCCAGCCGGCGCTGCGCCTCCCGGCGGGCCGCCGCCCGCCGGGCCTGCTCCCGACGTACCTCCGCCTGCCGGGCGGCCAGCCAGGCGGCTTCCCGCGCCTCGGCCCGGCGTCGCCGTTGGTCGGCGATCGCCCGGGCGCGCAGGTGTACGACGTAGGCGACCAGCAATGTGGCGGTGACCGAGAAGCCAATCCAGAAGCCGGGACTGACCAGCACCACCCCGACCAGCTCGACGAGATTGAGCAGGAGGAGCGCGGCGAAGACCCGGCGGCGCCGGTAGACGGCGGGGGTGTGCCGCTGGGTGGCCGGATGCCGGCGGGCCGGGTCGCGGCGCGCGGGACGAGGCGGAGGACTTCCCGCCGTCCCGAGCGGGCGGCACCGGAGCGGGCGGAGCGTACCGCCCCGGAGCGAGCAGCGCTGGAGTGGGACGCGGCCCGGTCCGTGGTTGGCTCTCCGCTCCCGGGGGGTTGCGCTGGCACGGTCCCCGACAGGGAGGTGGCCACCAGGATGCGGGACGGCTGCACCGGCGCCCGGCCCGGCACGGTACGGCGACGCCGACGGCGCGCGAGCACTCGCGCCGTCGACTGCGCCCGCTCCGCCACCAACCGCTCGGTAGCGTCGTACCGGCGGACAAGCGCTGGTGCGAGAGCGAGCAGGCCGGCAGCGGCGAGGACGGCGAGGAGCACCGACGCCGGCACCCTCACCCCTCCCGTCATCCACATCGGGCAACCGACCGGCCGGAGATGATCTTCACGCAATGCTCGTCGAGCATGCAGATCATGCAGCTCCGACCGAGGTTGCCGCACGTCCAGTTACTTCAGGTTACGGGCGGTGTACCAGGAAAATCGCGCGCCGCGCCGACCCGCGACCGACGACAATGATCAAGAGGCGGCGACCCGCACTCGGTGCCAGCGGGCCAGCAGGCCTCCTTCGTCGGCGACTTCTTCGCTGGTCAGCGCGTATCCGATGTGGTCACGCCAGGCACCGTCGACGTGCAGGTACCGCGGGTAGTAGGCCTCCTCGCGGAAGCCCAGCTTCTCCACCACCCGACGTGAGGGGGCGTTCTCCGGCCGGATGTTGACCTCGATCCGGTGTAGCCCAGCAGTGCCGAACGCATGGTCGACCGCGAGCGCCATTGCGGTGGGGATAACTCCGCGGCCGGCCACCCGGGCATCGATCCAGTATCCGATGTACGCGGAGCAGAACGCCCGCCGCACGATATTGCCGAGGTTGAGATGGCCGACGAGCCGCTCCCGCTCCTCCTCGCGTAGACAGACGGCGAACGGCATGCCCTCGCCGCAGCGTGCCGAGCGGCGCTGGTCGCGATACAGAAGCCGGAACGCGGCGGGCGAGTTCATTTCCTCCCACCGGCTGGGCAGACTCGGCTCCCAGGGCGCCAGCCAGTCCTGGTTGGCGCGGCGCACCTCGGACCAGGCCGTCGCGTCACCGCGCCGGTACGGGCGCAGCAGCACCGGGCCGTCGCTCAACTCCACCGGCCACCCCGGCGTACCGGAAAGATTCACCACACCGCCTCACTGGCCCGATCCGCGGGCGGACAGCCCCGCGGATTCACCTACGCCGGTCCAGCAACAACACGTCCACCGTGGACCCGGCCGCCGCCATGGTCACCCGCTCGCCGAGCACCAGCAACCCGTTGGCCTCGGCCAACCCGGAGAGCGTGTACGGCCCACCGCGCAACGGTTGCACCGTGTAGCCGCCGCCGCGCCGCTCGGCCACATGGGCCGGCCGGAACTCGCGTAGCCCGCCGGGTGACGAGACCGTCTCCAGTAGGTGGGCCCGCACGCTCGGCCGGAACACCGGCTCGGCGCCGGCCAGCAACTGGATCGCCGGGCGGGCCAGCACCTCGAAGCCGATCAACGCGGCACCGGGTTCGCCCGGTAGGCACACGACCGGCACCTCCTCGGCCCCGACCGTGCCGAATCCGAGGGCGGTGCCGGGATAGAGGGCCACCTCGGTGAAGGTCACCGGACCGGCCCGGCCACCGTCCCGACGGGACAGGATGCGCCGGACCATGTCGCCCGGCCCGGTGCCGGTGCCGCCGGTGGTGATGATCAGATCCGCGCGCAGCGTCTGATCCTCCAACAGCCCACGCAGCCCCTCCGGGTCGTCATCGCAGATCCCCACCCGATAGGCCAGCGCGCCCACCTCGGCGGCGGCTGCGGTGAGGGCATGCGAGTTGGTGTCGACCACCTGGCCCGGCTGGCTGCCCCGGCCGACATCGACCAGTTCGTCGCCGGTCGCCATGATGACCACCCTGGGACTGGTCGGACCACCACATGTCCGATACCGGTGGCGGCGAAGACCGCGACCAGCGCCGGTGAGATGTACGAGCCGGCTCGGGCGAGCAGCGTACCGGCGGGCAGTTCCTCACCGACCCGGCGTACCCCGTACCCCCGCTTCGGGGTACGGAAGATCTCCACCGCGGCCATGCCCTGGTCGGTCCATTCCACCGGCACCACCACATCAGCGGCGAGTGGCAGTGGCGCCCCGGCGGCCACCGAGAAGCAGGCGCCCGGGGTCAACCGGACCGGCCGCCAGCTCGCCGCGCCGAGGTCGCCGACCACGTTCAGCCGGACCGGTCGCGGGTCGCCCAACCGGGCCGGAACCCGCGCGCTGCCAGCCGGGTGGTAGCCCCGACTGGCCCCGGAAATGTCCTCCCAGCGGGCCGCGTAACCGTCGATCGCGGCCTGGTCGAAAGCCGGAAAGGAATGTGGCGCGACCACATCCTCGGCCAGCACGTTGCCGTACGCCTGGGTCAGGTCGAGGTCGAGCGGAGGCAGCGCGCGTAGCCTGCGCAGCACGCTGCCCAGGTAGTCAGCAAGCGGCGTCAGCTCGTTGGCGGCCGCCTCGGGGTCGGCCGTGGCGGTCACATCGTCACCTCGCGGCGCCCGGTCATGTCCGGCGCTCGCCGGTCGGGTTCGCGGCCACGAACTCGGCCAGCCACTGCCGGAACTCCGCCCCGAGGTCGTCCCGCTTGCAGGCGATCTGCACCACCGCCTGCAGGTAGCCCAGCGGCATGCCGGTGTCGTACCGGGTGCCCCGGTAGACGATCGCGTGCACCGGGGTTCCCTCCGCGAGCAGCAGCGCCATCGCATCGGTCAACTGGATCTCACCGCCACTGCCCGGGCCGGTACGCCGGATCGCGTCGAAGATCCGCCCGGGCAGCACGTACCGGCCGAGCACGGCGAGGTTGCTCGGCGCCTCCTCGGGCGCGGGCTTCTCCACCAGCCCGGTCACCTTGACCACCTCGCCGAGGTCGGTCAGCTCCTCCTCGGCCGGTGCGACCGACGCGATGCCGTACCGCTTGGTCTGCTCCGGCGCACCTCGGCGAAGGCCAGCACGATGCCGCCGGTCCGGGCCTGCAGATCGAGCATGGCCGGCAGCAGCGGCTCGGCCAGGTCGACGAACTCGTCGCCGAGCAGCACCGCGAAGGGCTGGTCGTCCCCGACGTGGGACTCGGCGTACGACACGGCGTGGCCCAGGCCGAGCGGCTCGGCCTGCCGGCAGGTGTAGATCTCGGCGAGCTCGCTGGGGCGACGGACCGCGGCGAGCCGCTCGGTGTCGCCCTTCTCCGCGAGCCGGGCCTCCAGGTACGGCTGGCGGTCGAAGTGGTCGACCATCGAGGTCTTGCCCCGGCCGGTGACGAGCAGAATATCGCCGATCCCGGCTGCGGCGGCCTCCTCCACGATGTACTGAAGCACCGGTCGATCGACCACCGGCAGCAGTTCCTTGGGCACCGCCTTGGTCGCTGGGAGGAACCGGGTGGCCAGTCCGGCCGCTGGGATCACTGCTTTTACCGCACGCCGTTCGGCCGTTGAGGTGGAGGTGCGTCGCTGAGGTCGCTGACGTACTCCGGCATGTCGCGAGACTATCGGCCACAGCCCTGTCGCGGCGGCTGCGGCCCGGATAACGCGCCGCCGGAGCCGCTATCCTGCCGGCTGTCCGCCGATGGCCGCCCGCCGTCCGGGTAGCCGCCCGCCCGGGGCAGCCCATCCTCCGGGGTGGCGGCACTGGCCGGTACCGCGATCTCCTCGACCACCGGGCGCCGGCCGGCCACCGCCATCCGGTACGTGTCCCGGCCCGCCGCCTTGGCCGCGTAGAGCGCGTCGTCGGCCGCGTCGAGCACCTGCGGTCCGGTGCCGGCGTGGTCCGGGTAGACGGCGATGCCGATGGAGACGCTGACCGGGATGAGCAATCGGCCCGAGGTGCCGGCCCCGGGCGGCGGCTCCACCACGATCGGGGTGCCGCGGATCGCCGCGCCGAGCCGTTCCGCGGCGGTCGCCGCGCCGCTGGCGTCGGTCTCCGGCAGCAGCACCACGAACTCCTCGCCCCCCTGCCGGAAGGCGAGGTCGACCTCGCGGAGCGCGCTCCGGACCCGGCGGGCGAACTCGGCGAGCACCGCGTCCCCGGCCGCATGCCCGTAGTTGTCGTTGACCTCCTTGAACCGGTCGAGGTCCAGGGCGAGCACGGCGAGCATCCGGCCGAACCGGCTGGCCCGTTCGATTTCCCGCCGGATCGACTCGCGTCAGATAGCGGTAGTTCCACAGTCCGGTCAGCGGGTCGGTGAGGGAGAGCCGCTGGGCCTCCTCGTGCACCCGGACGTTCTCCACGGCCACCGCGGCGTGACCGGCGAAAGCGCGCAACGTGACCAGATCGATGTCGTCGAACTCGTCGGAGCCGAGCCGGTCGTAGAGCGCCAGTACGCCCAGCGGCAACCCGACGGTCGACCCGGCGGCGGGGTCGTGCTCCGGTCGGGCCGGCGGTGGAGAAGGGCACGGCCATGTACGTCTGGCAGCCCGGTTCGTCCGGGGCGAGCGGCGGGCCGTCCCGGTCCACCCGGCCACGCAGCGGCTCACCGGTGGCGGCAACCGTGCCCAGCAGTCCATGACCCAGCGGCAGTCGCAGCGCGGTCGAGCTCGTCCGCCGTCTGGTCGGTGCCCGGTCCGGTCCGGGGCCAGCGTCCCGCCAGGCCCTCGGCGCACTGGCCGACCAGCAGGCCGGCGCCGGGGTCGAGCAGCAGCACCACGCCGGCTCGGGCTCCGGTGGCCACCCGGGCGGTGTGCAGGATCACCCGGAGGATCCGCTGCAGGTCATGGGTGCTGGCCAGGGTGTCCCCCAGCACGGCGAGATGTCCACGAAGCTGGTCCCGGCTGGTGGTGAGCGCGTGCACGTAGGACTGGGTCTCCCGGGTCATCCGGTTGAAGGTGCTGGCCAGCCGTCCCACCTCGTCCTGGGCCCGGACCGGCACCCGGGCCGCCAGGTCCCCGTCGGCGACCCGGTCGGCGGCCCAGGCCAACTCGGCCAGCGGCCGGGTGGTCGAGCGGGCCAGCCGCCAGGCCACCAGCACCGCGAGCAGACCGGCGAACAGTACGACGACCAGCAGCAGGGCGTAGCGGGCCGGCGACGGTTCGGCGCGGCACCGACAGCACCAGCGGCAGCGGCTGGCCCGGCGACGGACCGACCCGCCGGACGTACCGGCCGTTGTCGGCCCGGGTGATCCGGTCCCCGACGGTCCGCCGGGCCGCGGTCAGCACCTCGTCGCGGCTTCGGGTCGGCTCGGTGCTCCGCGCCGCGCCGACCGGCTCAGCCGCGACGGGCAGGAGGGACACCCCGGTCCCGGTGGCCGCCGCGAGCCGGGCCACGAAGGCACCGTCCAGGATCTGGGCGGCCCAGACCGCGCCGACCACGGTGCCGCTGGTGTCACGCAACTCCACCTGGGCCGCCAGCGCCCGCAGCGGCGTGTCGGGGACAGCGCCGACCGGCGCAGTCCGTCCAGGGGCGGGCCGGCGCACCGGAGGTCACGAAGGCCACGATCCCGCTGGCCTCGGTGACCAGCACCGCGGCGGCGAGGCCCCGGGCGACCATCTGGCTGGCGGTACCGACCCGGCCGGCCGGCTCACCGATCACGGCGACCGCGCCGGCCGCCGCGTGCAGTTGCTGGCAGAGCGCGCTGACCGAGGTCCGGGCGACGGTGGCGGCCAGGTTCGAGTCGCTCCGCCGACTGCCGCCGGCCGACCGCCGCCACGGTGCCGCCGACGAAGACCGCGCCGAGCAGGATCGGACCGAGCACGACCACCAGGAACGCGGTGGTCAACCGTCCACGCAGCGTCAATCGGTCCCCCGGAAACTCCGCATCGGATGCTGCCGCACACCCGAAGCTGCGATGCTGTCCTCGATCACCGGGTTAACCCGCGACAGCGCAGGAGTGTTACGTGCCGGATTTCCCGGATAGAGCGGAAGTAGCCGTTGAGGCGAAGCTCGACCTCCGCACCGCCGTACTCGCCCGCCGTCGGGCGCTGCCGGCCGATCGCCGGATCACCGCCGCCGGGCGGGTGCAGGATGAGCTCATCAAGCTGGTACGCCGGCTGCGCCCGGCACGGGCCACCGGTTACGTCCCGGTCGGCACCGAACCGGGCGGGGCGGACCTGCCGGACGTCCTGCTGGCCGCCCTCGGGTCGAGCGGGCAGCTCCTGTTGCCGGTGCTGTGTCCCGATCTCGACCTGGACTGGGCGCGGTATCCCGGTCCGGACGGGTTGGTGGCGGCCGGGCGCGGACTGCGTGAGCCGGCAGGCGAGCGGCTCGGCCGGGCCGCGATCGGCCGACGCGGAACTGGTGGTGGTGCCCGCACTCGCGGTCGACCGGCACGGCAACCGACTGGGTCGCGGGCGGCGGCTCGTACGACCGGGCGCTGCACCGGCGGCGCCCCGACGCGCTGGCCGTGGCGCTGCTGCACGACGGCGAGTTGGTCGACACCGTTCCGGCCCAGACACATGACCGGCCGGTGGATGCGGTGATCACGCCAACGGACGGGTTGCGCCTGCTGGCGCCCGGTTGAGTGTCACGCACCACACGTCGAGTGGACGAAAGCCGGTTCGATGCCGCACCATTGGCACTCGGATACGTCGAGTGCCAACAGGCTTGCAAGATCCGGAGGAAACCGTGCCCACGTACCAGTACGCCTGCACCGCGTGCGGTCATCAGCTCGAGGCTGTGCAGTCCTTCGCCGATGACCCGCTCACCGAGTGCCCGGCGTGCGAGGGTCGGCTGCGCAAGTTGTTCAACTCCGTCGGCATCGTCTTCAAGGGCTCCGGCTTCTACCGCACCGACTCCCGCGCCAACGGCGCGGAGGATTCGGCCCCGGCGGCTTCCGCGCCGGCCAAGTCGGAGTCCCCGTCGACCAGCGGTGGATCCGACTCGTCGGGCAAGGGCACTGGCTCGGCCTCGTCGACCAGCGGCGGATCCGGCAGCACGAGCGGGTCAGGAACTAGCGGGTCCGCGGCGAAACCGGCAGCGGCGAGTTCCACGTCGTCCTCGTCGTCCTCGGCTGGCAGCGCCAGCTGACCTTCGCCGCTGCTCCGGCGGGTTGCCCGGCCCGGTTGCTCCGCCAGATGAGGTTTTCCACAGCCGCCTCGGTTATCCACAGGTCGGCGAGGAACGCCTACCCGGGGCGTCCGTAATTCCCTAGCCTGCACCTCGGACGGCGCCCACGATGATGGCGTCGCCGACCGAGGGAGGCGCTCATCTTGGCCGGCAGCCGTAGTACCCGCCGGGAATTGATCCTGCGTCCGACCCGGTGGCCGGGGCCACCTCGGGGCGGCACGCTACTGCGCGTGGCGCTGATCGCCGGGCTGCTGGGCCTCGCGGCCGGCGTCCTCTACGCCGAGCAGGCTCCGCCCGAATGCGCCGCGACGGGCGCCGGCAGCCGACCGAGTCAGCTCGACCGGTCCGGGCCGCTCGGTCGACGACGGCGCGCCCCGCCGCCCACACCAGCGACGGCCCGGCGGGCAGCGGAGCGAGCGATCCGGCCGCCCGGTTGCCCCTGCCGGCCGGAGATGGTCGGCGTGCCGATCCGGCTCGCCGAGCCGGCGGCGCTGGCGGTGGTCCGGCCCGGCGTCCGGGTGGACCTGCTGGCGGTCCCAGCCGGCACCGGGCCCGCTCGGCCGACTGACCCGACGCTACTGGCAAGTCGGGCTCCTGGTTCTCGACGTGGTCGATGCCGGCACGGCAGCCGGCTCAGCCGCGCTCTACCTGGCGCTTCGACCCGATCAGGCCCGACAGGCGATCGGCCAACCGGAGGAGAGCCGGTTCGCGATCATCGTCCGATCCTGAGCCGACTACCGGTCAGTCCCAGTGTGGCGGGCGCTCGGCGAGCAGTCGGTCGTCGTTGGAACCCGACCACTCGCCCCAGCCCCGGTCGGTGTCGTCCACGGACTGCTCGGGCAGCAGCGGGTAATCATCGTCGGTGAGGTTGACCGTCCGGTCGTCATCCCCACCCGCACCGGGCCACTGCGGCTCGTCGACTCGTTCACGGCCGCCAGCGTACCGACTGATCCGGGCCCCGCCACGGACCGTGCCGCCCGGTCCGACCTGCGGAACCGGCTCGGCTCGGGCCCGGTCTGCGGCTGCGGGCCACGCACCGCCTGATGGGTCGCGGATTCCGGTACCGTCGGACGAGCGTGACGATCCGCAGCGGTGATCCCGATGACGGTTTCTGGCGTCGCCCGACCGCACCGCAGGCGAGCGAGCTCGGCGCACCAGCCACCGGCCCGGAACCTCCCGCCGTGGCCGGGCCGGGCACGGAGCGCGGCAGCGCCCTACTCCGGGCCGCCACCGAGCAGCGCGCCGCCGCCGGGCTGGCGTCCGCCGGTGCACGTACAGCCACCGCCGCCCCGCGCCCTGCCGGCGCAGGATCTGCCCGGCCTGGATGCCGCCGAGGGCAGCGCACGGACCCTCACCTATGGGGTCGGTGTGCTGGCCGGCGCGTTGGCCCTGGTGGTCTCCTGCCTGCTCTGCTCCCGGCTGCTGTTCTGAACCCGGCGCAATCGGGACAGCCTGACTGCCCGAGCGCCGCAGCGCGGCACGTTACCTAGAGGACGCCCTGCCATACCGCCTGAGCGCCAGAATCCCCGGTCAGATAGATGTAGATGAGATTTATCACACTCAGCACCACTACCGCGCCACTGAGCGCCAGCGGCGCCCACCGGGGCAGCGCACGGACCGACCGACGTCTGCTGGTCAACACGAGCAGCAGACCGGTGACCGCGCCGAGGGCGAGACTCCACCAGAAGGACTTATCGCCGTACTCCTGATGCTCACGCACCTGATCAAGGACGACCGGCCCGTAGTTCTTGGCGATCAACACCCGCTCCAGCTCCTCCCCCGACTCCTTGGCGAGGAAGGCGGCTACCGGCGTGATCACGGCGAGGGCAGCGGCCACCCAGCCGATCCGGGCCCGGAACCGGGGCAGGACCGCGTAACCGGTCGCGACCAGCGCCAGCAACGGCACGAAGATGACGGCCGCGTGCACCAGTAACGGGTGTGCCGGCAGACCCATGACTTCCCTGAGCAACGACGCCTCCTGGTGATGCGTGGCCGAAGAGCGTGAGCAGCGTACGACGTGCCGGTCCGGAGGTCGGGCACGCCGATCTTCCCGAAGGAGTCCCTGTCCCTCGGTCCGGGTTCCCGTCGGCTCGTCCTCGCCCGATTCCGTGATCAGCATGCTGTCGTCTTGTTGACAACTCATCGGCATGTTGTTATTGACCCATGTCCGGCGAAGAGTTGCTCCGGTCCAGGGGCCTACGGGTCACCCGTCCGCGCCTCGCCGTGCTCGAAGTGTTGGCTGCCGGCGGCCACCTGGACGTCGACGAGATCACCCGCCGGGTCCGCCAGCGGCTCGATTCCGTCTCCACCCAGGCCATCTACGACGTGCTCGGCGCGCTCGCCCGGGCCGGGCTCTCCCGCCGGATCGAGCCCGCCGGCGGTCCAGCCCATTACGAGGCCCGGGTCGGAGACAACCACCACCATGTCGTCTGTCGCGGTTGCGGCGAGATCGCCGACATCGACTGCGCCACCGGATCGGCCCCCTGCCTCGACCCCGGTCACGCTCGTACGGCTTCGAGATCGACGAGGCCGAGGTCACCTTCTGGGGGCTCTGTCCGGGCTGCCAGGCCCGACGGGCGATCGACGGGTGACCTCGGCCAGCCGCCTGACACCTGCCGATCCGCGGGCGGACCAACTCATCCGGCTGCCCCGGGGCGGCTATCGGATCCAGGGTGCGCTCGACCGCCGCCCACGACTCCTTGCCCGGCGCGTTCACCCCGGCCGGGCAGCTACGCCGGTAGTCACACCAGGCGCACCGGGCGCCCGGCGCCGCCGGGAACGCCTCGTCCGGGTCGGCCCCGCCCGTCACCGCCCGCTCGGCGGCCAGGATGTCACGCGCGGTCTCCTCGGCCCGGCCAACCTGGCGGGCCAGCGACTCCGGCGTGTGGTCGAACCCGGCCACCGTGCCGCTCGGTAGGTGGTGCAACTCGACTCGCCGACACGGCCGACGGAAGACCCGCTCGGCGGCGAAGGCGTAGAGCGCGAGTGCCTGCGAGCCGCGCGCGTCGTCGGTGTCAAGCCCGGTCCGCCCGGTCTTGTAGTCGACAATCGCCAACTCCGGCCCGTCCGGACCAGGTCGGGAGTCGATCCGGTCGGCGCGGCCGTTGAAGGCCAACACCGCGGTCTTGACCGCCACCACCCGCTCCACGCCAAGCGGCTCGTCCGCCGGATCCAATGTCTCGACGTAGGACTCCAGCCACTGCAGGGCCCGCCGGAACGCCGCCCGCTCGCTGCCCGTCGTCGCGGTATCCCTCACTGACCCAGACGCCCTTGAGCAGCCCTGGCAGCGCCTCCGGTCGGCGACGGTCGGCCGGCAGGCCGTACCAGTTGCGCAGCGCGGTGTGCACGCTGGCGCCGAGCGAGTTGTGCGCCCAGGGCGGCCCCTTCGGCGGCGCCGGTCGGTCGACGTACGCGTAGCGGTAGCGCCGCGGGCAATCGGTGTAGGCGCCGAGCTTGCTGGGGGTGCAGACGAACAACCGCTCCGGCATGCCTTCGAAGCCCAACTGTTCCGGCTCGGCACGGCGGGGTCGGGGGGTCCGGTCACCGGACGAGGATGGCCTTCGCACGGCACCGATCCTGCCATCCGGGTCCGACCCGGGTTCGTCCGACGCGCGTCGACCGGAGTCCGGCGCGTCAGGCAGTACGCCGGTCAGGCCCGATGCAGGTAGAAGGTGACGAAGGCCGCCACCGCGTCCGCGATGAGCTGCACCGCGATCGCGGCGAGGAGCAGGCCGGCGATTCGGGTGAGCACTTCGATCCCGCCCGGCCGGAGCACCTTCACGATGCCCCCGGAGAACCGGAGGGTGAGCCAGACCGCGACCATCACCGCGATGATGGCCAGGCGCGATCGACAGGTAGTCGGCCGCCCCCTCGGCCCGCTTGCACGAAGAGCATGGTCGCGACGATCGCCCCGGGCCCGGCGAGCAGGGGCGTACCGAGCGGCACCAGCGCGACGTTCGACGTGCTCTGCTGGTTGGGGTCGTCCGCCTTTCCGGTGAGCAGTTCCAGCGCGACCAGGATGAGCAGCAGCCCGCCGGCCGCCTGCAACGCGGGCAGGTTGACGTGCAGGTAGTCCAGCAGGGTCTGCCCGGACACGGCGAACACCACGATCACCCCGAGCGCGAGCGCCACCGCCTGCCAGGCGGCCCGGTTCCGCTCGCGGGCCGGCATCGCGCCCGGTCAGCGCCACGAAGATCGGCATCATGCCCGGCGGATCGGTGATGACCAGCAGGGTCACGAAAACCTCGCCGAATAACTTCGCATTCACCTGGCCACGGTAATCGTCCGGCCGGCCCGGTTCACCCGCAAGTGGCCGGAGTTACTCCGCTGGCCGCCGCGACAATCTGCTGGTAGACCGCCCAATCGGTGGTGTACGCGCCGAGCTGGACGGCTTTGTGCGTACCGTGGAAGTCCGACGAGCCGGTGACCAACAGTCCCAGCTCGGCGGCGAGCGCCCGAACATGGGCCCGTTCGGCCGGCGAATGGTCCTCATGGTCGGCCTCCAGGCCGGCCAGCCCGGCCGCCGCCAGTTCGACGATCAGCGAGTCCGGCACGATCCGCCCCCGCCGGCTGGCCCGCGGGTGGGCGAAGATCGGCACCCCACCGGCCTGCCGAACCAGTCGGATCGCCCGGAAGACATCGATGTCCTCCTTGGGCAGCCGGTAACGCTCGCCCAACCAGTGCGGGGCGAATGCCTCCGTCGTGGTGTTGACCAGGCCGGCCCGGATCAGCGCCTGCGCGATGTGCGGTCGTCCCACGGTGCCACCGGCCGCGTTGGCCCGGATCTCCGCCCAACTGACGTCCACGCCGTCAGCGCGTAACAGCTCGACGATGCGCTCCCCGCGCAACTCGCGCGCGGCCCGCAGCCGGGTCAGCTCGGCGACCAGTTCCGGCTCGGTCGGGTCGAACAGGTAGCCGAGCAGATGCAGCGGGATCGACGGGGTCGACGCCGTACCAGCGGCAGGAGAGCTCCGCACCCCGGATGAGGGTGAGGCCGGGCGGCAGCGCGGCGACCGCCGGGGCCCAGCCAGCCGTCGTGTCGTGGTCGGTGAGGGCCACGACGTCGAGTCCGGCCTCGGCGGCGGCCCGGACAAGTTCGGCCGGGCTGAGCGTGCCGTCGCTGGCGGTCGAGTGGGTGTGCAGGTCGACCCGTGCCGAACGCTCCACCCCTGGTCGGGCCGGGCCCAGACAAGGTCACCGGACCGGCGACCGGCGTCGGTGAACAGCCTGGGTACGACCTGCCAGTCCTCGCCTACGCCGGCCGGCAGCGGCAGAACCTGCCGACTACCGTCGACGCCGCACCGCACGACGTTGCGCCCGTTGCCGGTCACCACGGTCTGGGCATCCACCCAGGCCAGCCCGGCGGTGCTGTCGACCGGGCAGCTGATGACCTGCGCTCGTGTCCCGCATCGCGCGGTTCACATTGATCAACGCCACCCCGCCGTCACGCTGCTCGGCCAGCCAGGCACCGTTCGGGGAGAGCCGGCCGACGGGCGGGCCGCCGGGCGTACCGCCGGCCAGCTCGAGGGCGCAACCACCGGTACGTTCTACCCGCAATTCGGCACCGGCCGCCCTGATGTCACCAAGGCAGTACCCGGCTGCGCCGGATCGGCGTACCAGTCCGACGAGCAGGTTGCCGCGAGCGCCGAGGACCGCCGTGAGGTCGGTGTTCCAGGACGGTCGGTAGGGCTGCCCGGGATCAACGAGGTCGAACCCCCGGTTATCGACGGAGATCACCACTTGATCACCGAAGAATTCGATCGGCCAGGTGTCGGCCGGCACGCCGGTGCTGCTCCGCACCGCCATGCCGGCCGGGCCGATCCGGGCGACGTAGAGCTTGCTGTTGAGCACGAAGGCGAGGCTCGGTGCCGTCCGGGCTGACCACCCACCGGTCTTCCCGGCCGCTGAGCGAGATCGAGGAGCCGTCCGCGCGCAGGAACCGGATCTGGTCAGCGCCGGCATAGACCCATCCGCCGGGCACCGAATAGGTCCGGGTCACCGGGCCGACCCCGGTGAGCGCCAGTTGCCGGCCATCGGTTGTCCATAACTGGTCGCCGACCCGCAGGTCGAGACCGATTCCGCCGTCGACCGCCGGGCCGGACGGCTCGACCGGGCCGGCCACCGCCGGATCGCGGCCGGGATCTGGGGCCAGCGGGATCGTCGTGTTCAGCGGCATCGGCGGGTCGACGTTGAAGCCGGCCACCGAGCCGGATCGGCCACCCGGGTCGGAGTTCCACCACTGCCTGATCGAAGCCATGCCGCCGACCATGACCACGAACGCCACCACCGCGGCCACCGACGGAACCGGTCACCTGGCGCCGACGTACCGGCCTGTCCCCGCCGGATCGCGGCACCCGCCAGATCATCCACCACCGGCGGGTCCTCGACCCGTTCGGTGAACATCTTGCGTAACGAATTTTCCAACTTGATCACCGTCGTTCCGCGCTGACCGTGGAGGGGCCCGGATTCGGTACGGCGAGCCCGGCGATGACCGGTCGCCGCCGGTGTCCGGTGCGCGGAGCCGGCACCCGGCGCGGGCAGGGTGTCGGCGGCTGGCGCCGGAGCCGGCCGGGGATGGCCGGGCCCGCGGCGGAGGCCGGGGTGGTGCGTGCGTTGACTCGCTCGCCGGTCTCGCCGGCTCGGCAGTCAACTGCCCGGCCCGGCTGCCGACCGATCCCGGCCCAGCGCCCAGGGGCAGTGGCTGGGCGATCTCTGCTTC
Organism: uncultured Actinomycetota bacterium; assembly: GCA_963750055.1. Taxonomy (GTDB): domain Bacteria; phylum Actinomycetota; class Actinomycetes; order Mycobacteriales; family Micromonosporaceae; genus CAVVPI01. The sequence continues at coordinate 132,090 of CAVVPI010000008.1, forward strand.
GGCCCCGAGTCGCTGCCGAAGCGTGCGGAGCGCACGCGAGGTCTGGCTCTTGACCGTGCCCGGCGAGATGTTGAGCAGGGCGGCGGTCTGTGCCTCGGAGAGGTCCTCATAGAAGCGCAGCACCAGCACGGCGCGCTGCCGTACCGGCAGGGTCCGGACATGCCGCCATAACCGGTCACGTTCGAGTTGCTCTTCGTACTGGTCCGGGGCGGCCCGCTCGGGCAGCACCTCGGTGGGTCGCTCACCGTGCCAGCGCCGCCGCCACCAACTGGTCGCGGTGTTGATCAAGACCCGTCGAGCGTACGGCTCAACCGCCTCAATCTCCCCGAGCCGTTTCCAGGCCAGGTAGGTCTTGGTGAAAGCGGTCTGCAACAGGTCCTCGGCGGTCGCCCAGTCACCCGTGAGCAGATAGGCGGTACGCAGCAGTGCCGCGGAGCGGGCCGCGACGAACTCGCGGAACTCCTCCTCCACCGAATGCCTGGCCGCCACCGATCGCCTCCATTGGCCCGTCTACCGAACAGGCTGTCATGTCTGGACGGCCCGGTCGACGGTAACCAGGTGCGAAGGCATCCGATGTTCGGGCAAAAGTCTCAGGCGCCATCGTCGGACGTGGCCTCGTCGGCCTCCTTCCCCAACCGTGCCTCGACCGCCTGCGGCTCGTACATCTCCTCGACCACTCGCAGATAGAGTTCGTTCGGGTTGGGCAGGTACTTGACTTCCCGCAGCGCCTGTTCCTGGCCGGCCGACTCCAGCACGAAGGTGCCGTAGTTGAGGGTACGACCGAGCGGCGACTGCTCGTACTTCATGTCGGTGACCCGGGCCAGCGGCATCATCGCGACCCGACGGGTGATGATGCCCTTGACCACCATCACCCGTTTGTTGGTCAGGATGAACCGGTCGTAGAACCAGTCCGCGACCCGCCAGGCGACCCAGCCCATCACGCCGAGCCAGATCAGGACCGCGATGGTGGTCAAGACGCCACCGCCCTGCCCGGCCAGGAAGCCGGCGAGATAGCCGAGCACGAAGGTGGCGGCCAAGCCGATCAGCAGCGGTACGGCGAGGTAGACCTTGTGCCGCTTCCACTCTCCCCGGTAGCGCTCGGTCGGGAATAGATAGCGGGCCACCAGCGCGCGTGGGCTCGTCCTCCAACGGCAGCACCCGACGCGGGCCGAGCGGCATCCCTGAAGCGTCAACCCTTAGGCCGGCAAGCTCCTCTTCGGAGATCTCCGGGGCCGGTCCGGGATCCCGCGACCAGGCGCGGGTCTCTGAACGGTCCTCCTCGCCACCATAGCGCACCACCCGGATAGCCGGATCCGTCCGAATAGGAGGAGTCGTCCGGATATGGCGAGCCATCGTCAAAGTCCGGCTCGTCTTCGGGTCGGGCACGGGGAATCGGCTCAGTGTCCCGCTCTCGCCGTCGACGCTCGGCATCGTCGGGCTCAGGGGGTGGGCCGGACGGATTACCCATCGTCGGCTAGGCGATGAGGCTGGTGAAGAAGTCGCCGAAGCCAGCCGCGATATCCATGATGCCGCCACCCAACGACTTGAACACGTCGGCGGCGGAGGTGGGACGGAATGCGATGAAGAAAACCAGGAAGGCGATGCCGCCCCAGGTGAGGACCTTCTTGACCATGGCGGGCCTTCCCCTCCACGCGGCGCCGGGTCTCGTACCGCAGCAGTACCCAGAGTATCAGTCACTTGTCTTACCGTGAATAAACCGTGCGCGTTTTCCGTCGCCATCCGAGCCGGCCGTCAGGCCTTCCCGCAGGGCCCAGAGGCAGAGCACCAGTGAGTTCGGGTGGCACCCACCTGGTCAAGTCGCCTAGCGCGACATTGTCCGCGATGAGCTGGTCCGCGCTCGATGGCCAGGCTATCGCATGAATGCCGATCCCCCGAGCATCAGCGACGTACACGCCGCGGTCTGTCGGAGATCTGACCGGCCATAGTGGAGAGCTGCCGCTCGCACTGGCGTTGTCGGCCTCGGCGAGGCGAACTCGCCTGGTCAGCCCGGTACTGTCCGGCGGCGGGCCGGCGTACGCCCGGATCCAGGCGTGCATCGCGATGCCGCTGGCCACTCCGGCGTTGATCGAGCGGGTGGAGCCGTACTGGGCGATCGAGAAGAGCGCGGTGCAGCCGGCCCGGGCCGCGTCCGGAGAGGCCCGGGCCCTTCCTGCCCGAAGAGCAGCACGCAGCGCCGGGGCAGGGTCACCGTCTCCAGCGGTCGCGAGCCGGGGAGGTTGTCGATGCCCAGCACCGGCAGATCGGCCGAGTCCGCCCAGGCGAGAAAGTCCTCGATCGTCTCGTGGTGCCGCACATGCTGGTAGCGGTCGGTGACCATCGCGCCCCGCCGATTCCACCGCCGCCGGCCGACGACGTGCACCTCGGCGGCGAGGAAGGCGTTGGCGTTACGCACCACCGTGCCGATGTTGAAATCATGCTGCCAGTTCTCGATCGCCACGTGGAAGTCGTGCCGGCGCCGGTCCAGGTCGGCGACCACGGCCTCGCGCCGCCAGTAGCGGTAGCGGTCGACCACGTTGCGCCGGTCACCGTCGGCCAGCAACTCCGGGTCGTAGCGGGGATCGGTCGGTGGCTCACCCGACCACGGCCCGACGCCGACTTCGCCATCCTCCACGATTGCAGAGGGTACGGCCCGCCGGTCAGACCCGATGCGCGCAGGCCCAGGGCCTCGCCCAGGTTGTCCAGGAACTCATGGTTGGCCGGCACACACCGATCGCCCGGTGGTCGGATCCATCCGGCGCCGCCGCCGACCTGACACACCCGGGCGGCCACCGACTGCACCCACTGGCGGTAGGCGGCCGAATCGGCCGGGTCGGCCCGCGCGGCGAGCAGGGCGGTTGCCGCCCGGCAGGCGGCGAGCAGATCGACCCGCCCGGCAATCTGATCGGTACGCCTGGCAATCGGCGGTTGCCCGTCGTCAGACTCCGCGTAGATGGCGGCGACCACGGCCCGGACCAGGTCGCTGTCGAAGGCCCGCCCGGCGGCTATCCCGTCCAACCCGGCCAGCGCCTCGTTGACCACCCGGATCGGATCATCCGGGGCAACAGAGGTGACCGCGACGATCACCCGGCCGGGTAGCCGGGTCAGCATCTGCCATTCAGCGGCCGAGTAGACGACCGTGGTCAGCGGGCCCGGCCGGTGTCCGGCCGCGAGCGGATCTGGTGTTCCGGAGTGGCTCATCAGCGGCCTCCCGGGTCAGCATATGCCCGGAGATGCCAGGAAGGGCCCCTTTTACCATACAAGACGATAATAGGGTGCCCTTCCTTGCGGCTCAGGGCTGCGGCCGGGGCTCCGGGAAACTCGGCCGCTCGGGATCGCTCCCGGCCGGCAACCCGGTCACCACGTACGCCCGTTTCGGCACCATCACCCGGCGGCGGAAGACGCAGACCAGGGTGCCGTCCTGTTTGTAACCCCGAGTCTCGACGGAGACCACCCCCCGGTCGGGCTTTGAGTTCGACTCACGTTTGTCCAGCACGGTGGTCGCACCGTAGATCGTGTCGCCGTGGAAAGTGGGCGCCACGTGCCGCAGCGACTCGACCTCCAGGTTGGCGATCGCCTTGCCGCTGACATCGGGCACGGACATGCCGAGCAGCAGCGAGTAGATGTAGTTGCCGACCACTACGTTCCGCCCGAACTGGCTGGCCTGGCTCGGCGTAGTGCGCATCCAGATGGAGCGGGTGGTGGTTCATGGTGAGCAGGCAGAAGAGGTGGTCGTCGTATTCGGTGACGGTCTTGCCGGGCCAGTGCCGGTAGACCGCGCCGACCTCGAACTCCTCGTAGTAGCGCCCGAACTGCATCGTTGAGCCCTTCGACAGACAGCGATGGAGTAGGGCCCAGCATGCCTTATCAATGGTTAAGGCAGCGGCAGGTGTGGTCGACGCGACCGATATCGTCAGGTCGGACAACGCTCCCGGCGGAGAGACAACCGGGGTCGGACGCAATGAGCGGCGGGGCCCTCCCCGGCACCCGCCGCCCACGCTCTGATGAGAGAGATTCTGCCGGACGCAACATGTTCACAGAAGGGGCAGCCACGAGACAGCGGTCACAGTTACCATTTTGTTACCTTACTTAACGTGAAACCACACCCAGGGTTGACCGACCGTTACAGCCCGGGTTTCCGCTCGTCAGGGGGGAACAGGCGGTATTTTCCAATCTTGATGTTGCCACGGATGGGATCGCTCCCATCACCCTGAGTAGCATGATCCTGAGCACGAACGCATAGCCGCCCGAACGCTCCATTAATAGAGAATTTTCGATCAAACGACCTCGGTGGATGATCTCGACACGCTGGGCGTTTCGGCCCCGCTTGACCGGGAATTCGCGCGTGCCCGGACAGGTTCTTCCGTTCGTAGGGCAAATTCCGGTGATCGGAGAGATCAATGGCGACCGTTGAGCTGACCACGGCGAACTTCGACGAGGTGACCGGCCAGGAAGGCACCGTACTGATCGACTTCTGGGCAGAATGGTGCGGCCCGTGCAAACGGTTCGCACCGGTCTTCGAACGGTCGTCCGAGAAGCACCCGGACATCGTCTTCGGCAAGGTTGACACCGAGGCCCAGCAGGAAATCGCCGCAAAGTTCGATATCCGCTCCATCCCCACCATCATGGCGGTACGGGACGGGGTGATCGTCTTCAGCCAGCCCGGCGCCCTGCCGGAGTCCGCGTTGGAGTCGGTGATCGAGCAGGTGCGGGCGCTGGACATGGACGATGTCCGCAAGCGGCTCGCCAGCCACAACCACTGATCGGCGAGCCAGCGCGGCACGAGGCGAGACCCGGGGCGGACACCCAGCGGTGTCCGCCCCGGCCCGGCCGCTCAGGCCACGTGGGCGAGATAACCAGCCAGCGATACGTCGAGCACCTCCCGGCCGGGGCGCGCCCACACCTCAGCGTGGAAGACCTCCACCTCGATCGGCCCGCGGTAACCGGCGGCATCCACCGCCTCTCGGAACCGGCGTAACTGCACACATCCCTGGCCCGGCAGTCCGCGCCCGAGCAGAACACCCTCGGGCAGCGGTGTGATCCAGTCAGCCACCTGGAAGCAGGCGATCCGGTCCTCCCGGCCGGCCCGCTCGAGCTGCGCCCAGACCTGGTCATCCCACCACAGGTGGTAGGTGTCGACCACCACCCCAACTGCCCGGACTCGGGTACGGCGCGGCCAGCTCCAACGCCTGCCCGAGACCGGCCACCACGCACCGGTCGGAGCAGAACATCGGATGCAGCGGCTCGATCGCCAGTCGGACCCCGGCCGCCAGCGCATCCGGCACGAGCGCCCCGATCGACTCGCCGACCCGGGCCCGCGCCGCATCGAGGTCCCGGCTTCCCTCGGGCAGGCCACCGGAGACCAGCACCAACACCGGAGCGCCCAGGGTGGCGGCCTCCTCGATGGCCCGCCGGTTCTCGTCGTACCAGTCGGGGGTGCTGAAGAACCCGCCCCGACACAGCGAGGTCACCGCGAGCCCGGCATCGCGTACCAGCGCGGCGGTCTTCGCAACGCCATAGGCCGCGGTCTCGGCCCGCCACAGACCGATACCGGTGACCCCGGCCTCGGCACAGCCCGCGACCAGCTCCGGGATCGGCCAGTATTTGGCGGTCGCCTGGTTGAACGAGAAGCGCCGCGCGGCGTCGGTGGCACGGGCGTGGCCCGCTGCCGGCGTTCCCGGCGCACTCACGCGGGCAGCTCCGGGATCTCGACACGGCAGCCGTCCCGGGCGGACCGCCGGCCGAGCTCGGCGAGCTGAACTCCCCGGGCGCCGGCCCACAGATTCCAGCGGTACGGCTCGTCCTGGACCACGTGGCGCAGGAAAAGCTCCCACTGGGCCTTGAAACCGTTGTCGAACTCCTCGTTGTCCGGGACCATCTGCCACTGGGACCGGAAGTCCTCAGTCGCCGGCAGATCCGGGTTCCACACTGGTTTGGGAGTGCTGGCCCGGTGCTGGATCCGGCAGTTCCGCAGGCCGGCGATGGCGCTGCCCTCGGTCCCGTCAACCTGGAATTCCACCAGTTCATCCCGGTATACCCGGACCGCCCAGGAGGAGTTGATCTGGGCGATGATCCGGCTGTCCTGCCCGGCCCGCTCAATCTCGAAAATGCCGTACGCGGCGTCGTCGGCGGTCGCCGCGTAATGCTCACCGGCCTCGTCCCAGCGATCCGGGAGGTGGGTCGCGGCGTACGCGGTCACCGAGGTGACCCGGCCGAAGATCTGCTCCAGCACGTAGTGCCAGTGCGGGAACATGTCAACGGTGATGCCCCCACCATCGGCTGCCCGGTAGTTCCAGGAGGGACGCTGAGCGGACTGCCAGTCGCCCTCGAAGACCCAGTACCCGAACTCGCCCCGCACTGACAGGACCCGGCCGAAAAACCCGCCCCGGACCAGCCGATCGAGCTTGCGAAGGCCCGGCAGGAAGAGCTTGTCCTGCACCACGCCATGCTTGACACCGGCCGCGTCGGCCAGTCGGGCGAGCTCGACCGCGCCGGAAAGGTCCTCGGCGGTCGGCTTCTCGGTGTAGATGTGCTTGCCGGCCTCGATCGCCAGCCGCAGCGCCTTTTCCCGTGCGGCGGTGACCTGCGAGTCGAAATAGATCCGCACGTCCGGCCGGGCGAGCGCGGCGGTCAGATCGGTGGTCCAGTCGGTGAGCCCGTGCCGGTCGGCTATCTCGCGCAGCTTGGCCTCGCTGCGGCCGACGAGCACCGGTTCGGGCCAGAGTCGGGTTCCGTCGCGCAGCGGCAGGCCGCCCTGCTCACGGAGCGCGAGCAGGGAGCGGACCAGGTGCTGCCGGTAGCCCATCCGGCCGGTCACACCGTTGAGCACGATCCCGATCGGGGTACGGGTCACGCCTCGCCTCCTCGGACTTCACGTTGACTCACCGACGCAGGGGTAAGCGCTTTCCTCGATACGGTAGTGGCCCGGCACCAGAACCAGCAAGGGCTTTCCCGGTTCCCGAACGGCCGCGCGCTATCCTCACCTGCATCCGGCTTGCGGGCGGTCGGGGAAGGGCGGTGACCGATGGCCACACTCGCGGATGTCGCCCGGCGGGCCGGCGTATCACCGGCTACCGCCTCCCGGATCATCAACGGCAGTTCCAAGCCGGTCACCGACGCGTTACGGGAACGGGTGCTGGCCGCCGTCGAGGAACTCCAGTACGTCCCCAACGCGCACGCGCAACTCCTCGCCCGCAACCACCGCAGTGCCGTCGGTGTCGTCGTCCACGACGTCTCCGACCCCTACTTCGCCGAGATCACCCGGGGCCTGCACCGAGTCGCCACCGAGCAGGGGCTGCTCGTGATCATCTGCAACACCTACCGCGACCCGGACAAGGAACTCGAGTACGTCGAACTGCTCCGCGCCCACCAGGCCGCCGCCATCATCCTCGCCGGTTCCGGCTACCACGACGAGCAGTTCACCAACACCCTGGACGCCAAGCTCCGGGTCTACCAGGCCAGCGGCGGGCATGTCGCGGTCATCGGCCGCCACGAACACACCGGCCACGCGGTCGTCCCCGACAACGAGACCGGCGGTTATCTGATCGGCGCCGAGCTCTACCGCCTCGGCCACACCCACCTCGGCATCATCGCCGGCCCGCAGCACCTGACCACCACCACCGACCGGCTCGCCGGCCTGCGCCGCGCCGCCCGCGAACATGGTCAGCACTCCGCTGCCCAGCGGATCGTCTATGCCGACTTCGATCGCGCCAGCGGCGCCACCGCCGCCGCCGCGCTGCTCGACGCCCACCCTGAACTCACCGCCATCGCCGCGCTCAACGACTCGATGGCCATCGGCGCCCTCGCCCTACTCCGCGGTCGTGGGATCGCCGTACCCGATCGGATCAGCCTGATCGGCTTCGACGACATGCCGGTTGCCCGGGATGTCACCCCCACCCTCACCACCATCCGGCTGCCGCTGGCCGACATGGGCGCCCGGGCGATGACCCTCGCGCTACAACCTCCCGAACCGTCCCACACCCCACACATCGAACAGGTCGCCGCCGAACTCGTCCGCCGGGAAAGCAGCGGACCGGTGCACCGCAGCTGAATCGCCGTCCTACCAGCCGCGCCCGACCAGCGCCCCGGCGAGCTAAGGTCATCGACATGCGGACACCTCAGCAGATCCTCACCGACGCCGATGTGATCGCCGTGGTCGGTGCTTCCCGCAATCCCGACAAGCCGGCACACACCGTACCGCTGCAGCTGCAGCGGTACGGCTGGCGGATCATCCCGGTCAACCCCCAGTCCGACGAGCTTTTCGGCGAACGGGTCTACCGGTCACTGGCCGAGATTCCATACCCGGTCGACCTGGTTAACGTTTTCCGCCCGGCCGCGGACGCCGTCGAGGTGGTCCGCGACGCGGTCGCCATCGGCGCGCGGGCGGTCTGGCTGCAGCTCGGCATCATCTCGCACGAGGCCCGCCGGATCGCGACCGAGGCCGGCATCGATTACGTCGAGGACAACTGCCTCGCCGTCGAACGCGCCCTCGGCAACCTGTCCCGCACATCCTGATCACGGATCACGCGGACACCCGCTGGGCTCGTCTGGTCGGCAGCAGGATCCCCGCTCACAGGAACAGGTGGAGCGGTGAACTGTCACAGCTTGTACTCTTTGAGTAGGCCACGAGAAATGATCGTCTTCTGGATCTCCGAGGTACCCTCACCGATCAGCAGGAAGGGCGCCTCCCGCATCAGCCGCTCAATCTCGTACTCCTTGGCGTAGCCGTAACCGCCATGGATGCGGAACGACTCCTGGACCACCTCGGCGCAGTACTCCGAGGCGAGCAGCTTGGCCATTCCGGCCTCGACATCGTTACGTGCCCCGGCGTCCTTGAGCCGGGCCGCGTTGACCATCAGAGCATGCGCTGCCTCGATCTTCGTGCCCATCTCGGCGAGCTTGAACGCGATGGCCTGGTGCCGGGCCAGCGGCACACCGAAGGTCTGCCGCTGCTGGGCGTACGCCACCGCGAGCTCGAACGCCCGGATCGAGATGCCGCAGGCCCGCGCCGCGACATTGACCCGGCCGACCTCGATACCGTCCATCATCTGGTAGAAACCGCGACCCAGACCGGCATCGGCCCCACCGAGTACGGCGGAGCCGGGGACAGCCACTCCGTCGAGGATCATCTCGGTGGTCTCGACGCCCTTGTACCCCATTTTGTCGATCCGGCCGGGGATGGTCAGGCCGGGCGCGGTTTCGCCAAAGCCCGGCTCCTTCTCAAGCAGGAAGGTGGTCATATTGCCGTACGCCGAGTCGGCGCCGGTGTCGGTCCGGACCAGGGTGGCCACCACCGAGGAGTACGCCCCATTGGTCAGCCACATCTTCTGTCCGTTCAGGACAAAGTTGTTACCGTCGCGGACCGCCGTTGACTTGATCGCCGCGACGTCCGAACCACAGCCCGGCTCGGACATGGAGAACGCGCCGCGCACCTCGCCGGTCGCCATCCTCGGTAGCAGCGCGGCCTGCTGCTCCGCCGACCCGTGCTGCGAGATCAGGTACGCCACGATGAAGTGCGTGTTGACGATCCCGGAGATGGACATCCAGGCCCGGGACAACTCCTCCACGACGAGGGCATAGGTGAGCAGCGACTCACCGAGACCACCGTGCTCCTCGGCGATGGTCAGGCCGAACAGGCCCATCGCCCGCATGCCGTCGATGATCTCGGTCGGGTACTCGTCGGCGTGCTCCAGCCGCTGTGCGTGCGGGATGATCTCCTTGTTGGCGAATTCCCGGACGGTTGCCAGGATCGACCGCTGCACATCGGTCAGGCCAGGTGTCTGCGCGAGTCGGGCCATTTCAGCCTCCGGAGATCCATTGTCGTACCACCGGGCAACTTAACGCTCGATCAGTATCGACCGCAGTCAGGGCGGACGCCTAGGCCCCTGGTCCCGCCAACTGCTGTGAAAAGGTTCACCCAGGCGGGTAGCGTCAAGCCGAGGAGGGCGATTGCCATGAGCTACCCATCTTCCGGCGAACCGCAAGAACCCCACCAGAGCCAGCCACCGTACGGGCAGCAACCACCCGAAGGCGGCGGGCAACCCGGCCAGTACCAGCAGCCAGGTCAATATCAACAGCCGGGGCAGTACGGGCAGCCAGGACAGTACGGGCAGCCTCCCTATTACGGGCATCCACCACAGGGCGGGCACGGTCGACCAGCCAACACCAATGTGCTGGCCATCCTCTCCCTGGTGTTCGCCTTCGTCTTCGCGCCGGCCGGCATCGTACTCGGGCATATCGCCCGAAAGCAGATCCGGCAGACCGGCGAACACGGCGCACAACTAGCCACCTGGGGCCTGATCCTCAGCTACGTCTTCACCGGACTGTACGTAATCGGTTGCTGCGCGTGGATCGCGGTAGCCATCTGGGCTGGCTCGAACGGCCACCATGGCGGCACCTACTAGCCCACCCACCCCGTCGATCAAGGACTTCCCCGTCGATCAAGGACTTGTCGTCGCGGATTGATCTCCAAACCACGACAACTACTCCTTGATCGACGGAGAAGACCTTGATCGACGGGTGGGTGAGGTGGTGAGCGGGGTGCGCGGGGGATTTACCGGAACTGTGCCTCACGTACGCTGTTACCGCCGTCAACGACCAGCATCTGTCCGGTGATGTACGACGCCGCCGGTGAGCAGAGGAACGCGATCGCCGCAGCCACCTCGTCCGGAGTGCCGGGACGGCCCACCGGCGTACCCAGTCCCTGTTTGAGTTCGGCCACCGTGGACGCCGCAGTGTAGATGGTGCCCGGAGCCACCGCGTTGACCGTGACTCCGTCGGCGACCATCTCCATGGCCAGCGCCCGGGTCAGGCCGACCACCCCCGCCTTCGCCGCCGCATAGGCGGCCTCGGTCGGCAGCGCGTTGACCGGGCCAGCCGTCGCGGCCAGGTTTACGATACGGCCCCAACCGCGCTCGGCCATCCCACCAATGAAGGCTCGGCTACATAGGAACGCGGTGCTCAGGTTGCGCTCAATCTCGCCGTGCCATTCGTCGTAGGTCAATTGGGCGACCGGCCGCAACACCTCCGGGCTCGCCCGGCTCGCCAGTCCGGCATTGTTGACCAACACCTCCACCTCGCCGAGCTGTTCGGCGATGGCGTCCGCCAGCGCACCCACCTCGGCTTCGTCCGTCAGGTCAGCGATGAACCCGGTCGCGCCGAGCTCGGTGGCCCGCTCGTGAATCCGGCGGGTGGTCGAAACGATCGCCACCCTGGCGCCCAGAGCGGTCAACCGGCGTGCGGTGGCATAGCCGATACCGTCGGCACTGCCGGCCCCGGTGACCAGGGCAACCCGCCCGTCAAGCCGCAAGGTGACGGGCTCGTCATCGGAGAGTTCGGCCGCCGGTGAGTCAGGCTGCACCGGGTCGGCGCTCTGTGCGATGGTACGAGTCCGGCGGGCCAGTGCGGGGCGCGTAGCGTCCCGGCGAGGCCGGTTTCCGGACCTGTCCCCGGCGCGCGCATCGAATGCCATGCCGCGATCCTGCCCGGTTAGACCGACGCGGGCAACGTCGCAGCGCCGGTTGAAATCCGAGCAGTCAGCCACCGGCCGGTACCCACCGCACCTGGCCACGGCTCTGCCGGGTGCCTTTCTGGATATACGACCGTCGAGCTAGCCGATGGCGGCTCGCGGCGGGCCACTACTCTGACGGGCATCCCTTGCCTTGCGATACGGAGAACCTCGTGACCTACCCCCAGCCACCCGGCAACTGGAACGACCCGTCGTGGGCCAGTCAACAGCCGACGGGCCAGCCACAACCGACGGACTACCCGGCGCAGGACTACCCGGCACAGGACTACCCGGACAGGACTACCCGGCGCCGGGCTATCCGGGACAGGGCTACCAGGCCAGCGGCGTACCGGGGGCCAACCCCGGATACTCCGGCTACCCGGGCCAGCCGGCCTACCCGCCGTACGGATATCCGGTCGCGGTCGCACCCCCGACGAACGGCCTCTCCATCGCCTCGCTGGTGGTCTCCATCGTCGCCGTATTCGGGCTCTGTGGCTACGGGCTGGGTGGCTATCTCGGCATCGTCGGCGCGATCCTCGGACACGTCTCCCGCAAACGCATCCGCGAACGCGGCGAGAACGGCGACGGCATGGCACTCGCCGGCATCATCGTCGGCTGGATCTCGACCGCGATCGCGGTACTCGCCACCATCGCCATCGTCGTCTTCCTTGTCTGGCTGAGCGAACACGACCCGAACGCCTTCAACAGCAGCTACTGACGCCGCGCGACTTCGCACCACGCACCAGCACGCGGCCCGACGTCGCCCAACAACGCCCGACGTCGCCCAACCGATCGGTGACCGCCCGGTACGCCACGGGCGGCCCGACGGAGACCCCGCCGATCGAACCCGAGCGGTTGCGTTACGCCGGAGGGGTGAAGGCTGACGTCCGGGTCAAGCCGGCGGCACGACCCTTGGCCGCGATCACCAGCGCCATCTTGCGCGATGCCTCATCGATCATCTCGTCGCCGAGCATCACCGCGCCGAGCCGCCCGCCGGCTTCCGAGGTGTAGTGCTGGTACGCGTCGAGGATCAACTCTGCGTGGTCATAGTCCTGCTGTGTCGGCGCGTAAACCTCGTTGGCGGCGTCAATCTGGCCGGGGTGCAGCACCCACTTGCCGTCGAACCCGAGCGCCGCCGACCGCTTGGCTACCTCGCGGAACCCGGCCACGTCCCGGATCTGCAGGAATGGCCCATCAATCGCCTGCTTGTCGTACATCCGAGCGGCCAGCAGAATTCGCATCAGGATGTAGTGATACGGATCCCCCGGGTAATCCGGGATCAAGGCGCCGACCACCAACGATTTCATGTTGATCGAGGCCATAAAATCAGCGGGCCCGAAGATGATTGTCTCAACCCGGGGCGAAGCGGCTGCGATCGCGTCCACATTCACCAGTCCGGCCGCATTTTCGATCTGCGCCTCAATACCGATCCGGCCCACCGGCAGGCCGAGCGTCTTTTCCACCTGGGTCAGCGTGAGGTCCAGCCACTCGATGTGGGCCGCGGTCTGCACTTTGGGGAGCATCACGCAGTCCAGATTGGCGCCGGCCCCCTCGACCACCTCGATCACGTCCCGGTAGGTCCACGGCGTGGTCAGATCGTTGACCCGGACCACCCGGATCTTGCTACCCCAGTCCCCGCCATTCAGCGCGGCCACGATGTTCTTCCGCGCGCCTGCCTTGGCCAGCGGAGCCACCGCGTCCTCCAGATCCAGGAAGACCTGGTCGGCCGGGAGGCCCTGCGCTTTGTCGAGCATCTTCGGGCTCGAACCGGGCACGGCGAGGCAGGATCGGCGGGGGCGCCCAACTGCGGCCATCGAACGGCTCCTTCCATCCGCCGGCCGACATTCCCCGCCGGGCGTGATGATCAAAAAGCACAGCGGTCCTTAACGATCACAAAGGCGCTGTGAGGTCACGGTAACCTCGGTCGATGACCGGCGAGAACCAACCTGTGGAAGATCTCACTAGCCCGCCCGCCGGCACACCCGATCGGGCCGACCACGATCCTGCCGGATCCGGGCGTGGTGCGGACCCGGTTCGTCAACGGCAACCCGATGGCAACCGGGGTCCGGACCGCTTCAATCGGTGAAGTGGATCGGCACGCTGGTGACCACGACCCTGGGCAGTGCGCGTAGCGCCAACCGCAGTCGCTGCTCGTTACGGCTGTGCAACAACTGCTGCCACCTGCGCCGAACCACCAACTCGGGCAGGATCACGGTGAGCGTGAGGTCGGAGCGCTGAGTGTGCAGCGCGTCAAGATAGTGCGCCAGCGGAGCGATGACCGTCCGGTACGGCGACACGATGACCTCCAGCCGCAGATGGTCACCCCAGGCCTGCCACTGCTGGCGGAACCGCTCCGCCTCCTCCTCGTCCGGGCTGATGTGCACGGCGAACACCGGCGGCCCGAGCGAGGCTGCGTAGGCCAGGGCGTGCAGGGCGGCCAGGTTCAACCGGGCGACCGGCACGACCACCAGGTGCCGTACCTCCTGCGGCCGCTCCTCGCTCTGCTCCGCCTCGGTCGCCGAGGTCCCGGTGGCGGCCCGGTCCGCCACGCCCGGCGGGGTACGCAGCGCCAGCGCCCGGCCGACGGTGTCGTAGTGCCGCCGGATGGCCAGACAGCACAGGATGACCAGCAGCACGGTGACCACCACCACCCACGCCCCGGCCAGGAACTTGGTGCCGGCGGCGGTGACCAGCACCACCGCGGAGAGCACCGCGCCGACCAGGTTGAGGGTCAACTTCTTGCGCCAGTGCGCGCCACCCCGGCGCCGCCAGTGCACCACCATGCCGGCCTGCGACAGGGTGAAGGCCAGGAAGACACCGACCGCGTAGAGCGGGATCAGCGCGGCGGTCAGGCCCCTGAAGGCCACGTAGATGAGCGCCGCCGCGCCGGCGAGGACGATGATGCCGTTGCTGAACGCGAGCCGGTCGCCCATGTGCAGGAAGCGGCGGGGCGCGTACCCGTCCCGGGCCATGAAGAACAGCAGCCGCGGGAAGTCGTTGAACGCGGTGTTCGCCGCCAGCAGCAGGATCAACGCCGTGGCCGCCTGCACGAAGGCGTACCAGGGTCCGACGGGAAATGTCCGGCGGGCCAGTTGGGAGAGGACCGTCTCGTCCGGTCGGGGCGTCACGCCGTCGAGGTGGATCAGAATGACCAGCCCGGCGAAGGAGACGATCAGGAGACCGATCATCCAGGTCAGCGTGGTCCGGGCGTTGCGCCACTCGGGCGCACGGAACGCGGGCACGGCATTGGAGACCGCTTCGATGCCGGTCATCGAGGTGGCCCCGGAGGCGAACGCCCGCAGCACCACCAGCAGCCCGACAGTCTCAGCCCCGGCGATCGGCGGCGGTGGCACGGCGCTGAAGCCGCGGCCGGCGGCCCGGGTGAACCCGACAATGAGCAGCAGCCCGACAGCCACGGCGAAGACGTACATCGGCAGCGCGAACAGATTGCCCGCCGATCGGACGCCGCGCAGGTTGCCGGCGAGCAGTGCCGCGATGACCAGCAGACCGAGCGGTACGGTCAACGGCGCCAGCGCGGGCAGCACCGAGGTAACCGCGTGCACCCCGGCCGACACCGACACCGACACGGTGAGGATGTAGTCCATCAACAGACCGGCGGCGGCCGCCAACCCCGGCCGGGCACCGAGATTGTCGCTGGCCACCAGATAGGACCCGGCGCCGTGCGGATAGGCCGGGATGGTCTGCCGGTATGAGAGGCCGACGGCGATCATCAGCACCGCCAGCGCGGCGGCGATCGGCAACGACAACCCCAGTGCGCCGCTGCCGGCCAGCACGAGGACGGCGAGCATCGCTTCCGGCCCGTACGCCACGGAGGAGAGCAGGTCCGAGGAGAGTACGGGCAGGGCGACGAGTTTGCGCATCCGCTCCTGGATGACGGCCGCGCTGGTCAGCGGTGGGCCCAGTGCGGCCCGTCGGATCCGGGCGAGCGCCCGACCGGACCGCGAATCAGGTAGCGTCGCCGGCTCGGTCGCCACGAGTTCACCTGGCGCACCGGTCTGTTCCGTACCGCCGGGCTGGAACATTTCGATCCGGGCGAGCCGGGCGAAGCGGGTGGGCATCGGTTTGCGCTGGTAGCGGCCGAGTGCCGGGTCCAGCGGCAGTACCGACGACTCCGGTGCGCGGCTGGGCAGGGTCCGGCCCCACCACCTGCCGACCTGACGGAGCCGGTCGAGTTCCTCGTCGCTGATCGGTGGAAACTCAACCGAAGGGCTGAACGTGACCTGCGGGTGATCGGACCCGCCCGGCCCGTCCCGGTCCGCTGACCCCCGTCCACCCATCCGCCCCGCCCCGGTCCCTTCCGGCCCGCATGGCCCTTCCGGCCCGCATGGCCCTTCCGGCCCGCATGGCCCTTCCGGCCCGCGCGGGCCGGACCTTGCCCACGCCGACTCCCGTTCCTCACCTCGCACCTTCTCGGATCGCCGGGCCAGCCGGGTACGAATAGCCACTTCCGCTCCCTGCGGATTTCCCACCGAACGGCTTGCGTGAGCCCGGAACAGGCATCGGGGCCGGATTCAGCCGGGCAGCGGGCCGGCGTCCGACCCGGCCGGAACCGGGACCGGCCCGGGCCTGGCCCGGCGGCCGAACCGCGTCCCGCCGAGCACCACGATGGTGACCCCGACCAGGAGCAGCGCCAGGCCGGGCAGGGCGGCCGTCCGGGGCATCTGCCCCAGCCAGACCCAGGCGATCAGCGCGGCGCCGGGCGCCTCCAGCAGGATCAGGATGCTGATCGTGGTAGCGGAGATCCGGTGCAGCGCGTAACTGAACATCGAATGGCCGAGTAGCTGGGCGCCGATCACCAGTCCCAGCACGGCCAGCCAGGTCGAGCCGTCGAAGCCGGTAAGCGGAACGCCGCCGACCAGACAGACCGCCAGCAGCAGGATCGCGCAGACGAGATAGCAGATCGTGGTGTACGTGGTGGTGGTGATCGTCGTACGGGCCCGCTCCCCGAAGGCCGTGTAGACCGCCGCCGCCATCGCGCCGCCCACCGCCAGCAGGTCCCCGGCCACTGCCCGGCCGGATACCCCGAAGTCCGCCCCGGTCGCCCAACCGGCTCCGATCACGGCAATCCCGATGCCGATCCAGGCGAAGACGGGCAGCCGCCGTCCCTGGCCGAGGGCGATCAGGCCCTGCCAGACCGGCTGGGTGGCGACCAACGCGGTGGCCATCGCCACTGAGGTCAGTTGGACACTCGGCATCCAGGCCGCGAAATGCACCGCGAGCGCCACCCCGGACAGTACGCAGAGGCCGGCCGAACGCCGGGCGGTGCCACTGATCAGCGCCCGGAACTCCGCACGACGGCGGAACAGCGCGAATGGGCCGACCACCCCGACCGCCAGAATGTTGCGCCAGAACGCGATAGCCAACGCCGGTGCGGCGGCGAACGCGATCAGCGGTCCGGAGGAGGAGACCGCGGCGAGCGCGATCGTCACGGCACCGATGCTGCGGACATCCAGTGGTGCGCGTCCGTCGGGGACGTCGGTCAGGCCGCCCACCGAATAATCCTCATTTTTCACTGTGGGCCACCCTTGCTTCGACATATCACTATGATCCACTGGTCCGCCTCTCCACCCTGGCCAGGAGGCTGTTTCCTCGTGCCCGCATACCGGGCGGTGCTCTTCGACTTCTTCGGCACCCTCACCCGATCCATCCAGCGCGGCCGACGGCACCAAGCAGTCGCCGAACTGCTCGGCTGTGACTTCGACACCATGGTCGACGTACTCGATCGGTCCTATTACCTGCGGGCCAGCGGGGTGCTCGGTGACGCGGCGGACACCCTCCGCTGGGTCTGCCAGCGGGTCGGCACCCGACCGACCGAGGCGGCGTTGCGGGCCGCGTTGGCCGCGCGGTTGGCGGCTATTCGGGCGGACACCCGTTTACGCGCCGATGCGGTGCCCGCGTTGCGGGCCCTCCGGCTCCGCGGCCTGCTCACCGGCCTGGTCAGCGACTGCACCCACGAACTCCCGATGCTCCTCCCCCAGCTCCCGGTCGCTCCGCTGCTCGACGCGCTGGTCTTCTCCATCAAGGTGGGCCGGTGCAAACCTGACCGGGCAATCTACCTCGCGGCCTGCCGGCGACTGGACGTCGCTCCGACGGACTGTCTGTATGTCGGTGACGGCGGCAGCCAGGAGCTCACCGGTGCCACCCGGGCCGGGATGACCGCGGTGCGGCTGGCCGCCGCCGATCTCGACGATCACCTCGTCTACCGGCCCGACACCGGCTGGAACGGCCCCTCACTGGCCTCGCTGAGCGAGGTGGTCGACCTGATCGGCGCCCCACCCCTCCCCGTGCACCGGGTCGTGTCAAGTTCCGCTTGACCTCCTCCCGGCCCTGAAGGGCCGGGATTCCCGCCGTCGCCGGTCGGGATTTCCTGCTTCATTGCCGGTCGCCTGACCCGAGAAGGGTTCTCGTTGGGGTCTTACACCAGCTCGACAGGCGTTTTACCTCTCCGCCAGCCCGGCGGCGAGAATGTTCTTGGCTGCGTTGATGTCCCGCTCGTGGAGCGCCCCGCATCCGCAGGTCCAGGTCCGGACGTTCAGCGGCAGCGTGTCCCGTTTGGTTCCGCAGGCGGAGCAGAGTTTGGAGGAGGGGAACCAGCGGTCGACCGCGACGACGTTACGGCCGTACCAGGCCGTTTTGTACTCCAGCATGGTCCGCAGTTGCCGCCAGGCCGCGTCCGAGATAGCGCGGGCCAGGCTGTGGTTGCGGAGCAGGTTGCTGACGGGCAGGTCCTCGATCACGACCGTTTGGTTCTCACGGACGAGTCGAGTGGTGAGCTTGTGCAGGAAGTCCCGGCGGCGGTCGGCGATCCGCGCGTAGATGGTCGCGACCTTCCGACGTGCTTTGGCCCGATTCTTCGAACCCCTGGCTTTCCGGGAGAGTTCCCGGTGGGCTTTGACGAGTTTCCGCTCGTCAGTCCGCTCGTGGCGGGGGTTGGGGATCTTCTCCCCGGTGGAGAGGGTGACCAGGGCGGTGATCCCCGCGTCCACCCCCACCACACTCCCGGTGGGTTCCAGGGGGTGGAGGGTCTCCTCAACCAGGATCGACACGAACCACCGCCCCGCCGCGTCCCGCGACACGGTCACCGTGGACGGCTGGGCACCCTCCGGAAGCGGACGCGACCACACAATGTTCAACGGCCTTGTTGTAGACCAGACGCACACACCCGAACGTCCGAGCCAGCTCAGCCGCCTGCCCGCAAGTGGGATAGAAGCGGTACTTGTACGCCCGCTTCACCACCCGACCCATACACCACACTGTATACCTGATCGTACATGTGTACGCACGGCGGTTCGCCTTACGACGAACCGCCTACCCATGCCCTGCTCCGCAGGGGATCCGATTCCTCCCCCGCCTAAAGGCCAAGGCCGTGAAGTTAGTGCGTTGGGGTTGGTGTCAAGGGCTGTCTGAGCATGGTGGAGGGTGCCGGTAACGAGGTAGCGGGACTCCGGTAGAACGGCTTGTCGACCAAGACCAGCCAGCTACGAGGGAGTCCCGCTGTCGGAGCATTCTGTCATTACTCGGGTGATCATGGTGGCGAAGGGCGTGTTCGCGCCGGGCCATCTCGGGGAACTCACCCGGATCGTGCCGTTCGAGATGGTCGACGCCGTGCTCGCCGAGACCGGCCGCGCGCAGCGGCGGGTCCGGCTGTTGCCGTCGCGGGTGATCGTGTATCTACTGCTGGCTGCCGGGTTGTTCGCCGAGGTGGGCTACCTCGGGGTGTGGGACAAGCTCGTCGCTGGCCTGCATGGGCTCGGGCTGGCCCGCCCGTCAGCGACAGGGTTGTGGCATGCCCGGGTCCGCGTTGGTGTCGCACCGTTGCGGGCGTTGTTCGATCTGCTGCGTGGTCCGGCCGCTTCGATCCGCACGGTCGGGGTGTGGTGGCGCGGCCTGATGGTGACCGCGATCGACGGCACCGTGTTCGACGTGCCGGACTCGCCCGGAAACGCGGCGGGTCTGGGGAAGAACCGCAGCCAGCACGGCACCGCCGGCTACCCGCAGGTCCGCCTGGTGGCCCTGGTCGCCTGCGGCACGCGGGCGGTCATCGACGCGGTGTCGGCCCCCGCAGTGGCGGGGAGGGCACCTACGCGCTGCGTCTGCTGCGCGGCCTGCACAGCGGCATGATCGTGTTGCTGGACCGGGGCTTCGACAGCAACACGTTCCTGGCCGCGGTGGCCGGTACCGGCGCACAGTTCCTGGTCCGGTTGAACGGCAACCGGAAACCCCCGGTCCTCGCCCGGCACAGCGACGGCTCGTACACCTCGATCATCGGCGGTGTGCGGGTCCGGGTCATCGCGTGTGAGATCACCATCTCCACGACCGCCGGGACCCGGACCGGTGTCTACCGGCTGGCCACCACCCTGCTCGATCACCGCGGGTTTCCGGCGTTCGAGGTCGTGAAGCTGTATCGCGAGAGGTGGGAGGTCGAGTCAGCCTTCCTGGAGATCAAATCGACGCTGCTCAGTCGTCGAGTACTCCGCTCACCCATCCCTGCGCTCATCGCCCAGGAGATCTACGCCCTACTCACGATCTACCAGGTCCTGCGCATCGCGATCGCCGACACCGCGGACGCCGCCGGCGGCGTCGACCCCGACCGGGCCGGCTTCACCACCGTCGTGCAGACCGCCAAGGAACTGATCGCGCAGGCCGCGAACGTCATCGCTGAGACCCGCATCGACCTCATCGGCACCGTCGGGCGCCACCTGCTGGACAACCTCATGCCCGTCCGACGCCTACGCGTCAGCCCCCGCCCGGTGAAACGACCCCTGTCCCGCTACGCCTACAAAAGCCTCGGCGTCGACCGCCGCAGCTACCTCGCCACCCTCAACATCGACATCACCGCAGGCCAACCCGCATTGACAGACCAGAGCGATCCTTAACTTCACGGCCTTGAGCTTTAGGCGGGGGGTTCCTCGGAGATTCCGCATGAGTCATCGCGGCGGGCGGCGGCCCGGCCGGTGCCTACCTGCCGGATCCGCCGGGACTGCGGCAGGATGCAGGGTGTGACTGACGAAGTGGCGACCGGGCGGACCCCGACGGAGGCCGAACGGATCCCAGCAGCGGCCGAGCCGGTTCCGTCGCCGCTGATCGTGGAAGCGATGAAAAAGGCCGCCGTGGCCTGGGTAGCGGTCGACGGCCGGCCGGCCGTCGCGCTCTGGTGCGTACCGTTGGAGGGCGCACTGTACGTGGTGAGCGGCCCCGGCGAACAGTCTGCGCCGGGCTTGGCCGACGCCGCGACCGCCACCATCACCCACCGGGGTGACCACGGCGGTCGGATCGTCACCTGGCCGGCAACGGTGACCCGGGTACTGCCCGACACCGAGCAGTGGTCCACCACCGCGCCGCTGGTCGCCGCGAAACGACTGAACGCTGCCGGCACCGGCACCGAGCTGACCCAACGATGGGCGGCCGAGTGCGCGCTCAACCGGCTGACGCCCGGCGGCGCTCCGCTGGCCTGCGGTGATTCGCTGCCCGACGGCTCGCTCGCCGCCCCGCCCCGGGACACCCCGGCCACCCGGCCGGCCCGGCGGCCGTTCCGGCTGCACCGGGTACGCCGGGCACGCCGGACCTGAGGCCGGAAGCGGGTACGCCCCGGGTGCCGCGCCGGTGCCCGGAGCGCCGGGCCGACCGCGAGCGGTGCCGGCGTACAGCCGAGCAATGCTCGCATCCCACGGACTGGTAAGCCACGGTCGACATCCTGGTCGACCCCGGGCCCTTAGGCTTATCCGCGTGACCGCCCCGAACCGGGTCTACCTCGCCCGTCTCGCCGGGCTCGCCGTCTTCGACCCGAACGGTGACCTGGTCGGCCGGGTACGTGACGCGGTGGCCCGGACTCCGCGGCACCAGCCGACCACCGGCAGGTGGTCGGGTTGGTGGCCGAGTTGCCGATGCGCCGCCGGATCTTCCTGTCCATCAACCGGATCACCTCGCATCGACGCCGAGTCGGTCGTGCTCGGCACCGGCACCCTCAACCTGCGGCGCTTCGAGAAACGCCCCGGCGAGCTGCTGGTCCTGGAGGATCTGCTGGACCGGCGGGTACGGATCGAGCCCACCGGGCAGCCGGGGATCGTGGTGGACGTGGCGATGGAGTCGAACCGCGACCGGCGAGTGGTCGCTGACCCGGGTCGCCGTACGCGAACACACCGGCCGGCTCACCCGCCGGGGCCAACTGCATCAGGTCGAGTGGGACAGGGCGCATGGGCTGATCGAGCAACCGGAGATCCGGGGCACGGCCAACCTGCTGGCGGTGCTGGAGAACATGCGCCCGGCCGACCTGGCGAACGCCCTGCAGGAGCTGCCCGACGCCCGGCGCAACGAGGTGGCCGCCGCGCTGGACGACGAGCGCCTCGCCGACGTGCTCAGCGAGCTGCCCGAGCACGACCAGGTGGAGATTCTGGCCGCGCTGGACCGGGAACGGGCCGCCGACGTGCTGGAGGAGATGGACCCGGACGACGCCGCCGACCTACTCAGCGAGCTGCCCCCGCCGGATCAGGAGGTGCTGCTCGACCTGATGCAGCCGGATGAGGCCGACCCGGTGCGCCAGCTGCTCAAGTACAAGCCCGGCACGGCCGGCAGCATGATGACCTCCGAGCCGGTGATCCTGCCGCCGGACGCGACAGTCGCCGAGGCGCTCGCCCGGATCCGCGAGGAGCAACTGTCCCCGGCGATCGCCGCCCAGGTCTTCGTCGACCCGGGCACCGATGGCCACGCCGACCGGCAGGTACCTGGGCATGGTGCACTTCCAGCGGCTGCTCCGGGAACCGCCGTCGGAGTTGCTCGGCGGGGTGACCGTCAACGACATCGATCCGCTGCGTCCGATCACCCCACTATCGGAGATCACCCGGCGGATGGCCACCTACGATCTGGTCGCCATGCCGGTGGTGGACGTCAGCAACCGGCTGGTCGGCGCGGTGACCGTCGACGACGTACTGGACCATTCGCTGCCCCGCGACTGGCGTGACCGGGACGCACCGGCCGGCGGCGGGCCCGCCGGCGGCCCGACGACCGACACCGCCGCCCCGGCCCCGCTCGGGGACGGCGATGGTTGATCCGCGCCGGACCGAGCGGCTCGACCAGCCCCGGGAACCGGGCCGGATCAGCCTGCCCCGGTTCGACCCGGAGGCGTTCGGCCGCTGGTCCGAGGCGATCGCCCGCTACATGGGTACGGCGAACTTCATCGTCTACATGACGGTGGTGATCGCGGTCTGGCTCGGCTGGAACACGCTGGCCCCGCCAGCGCTGCGTTTCGACCCGTACACCTTCACGTTCTTGACCTTGATGCTCTCCCTGCAGGCGTCCTACGCCGCGCCGCTGATCCTGCTCGCCCAGAACCGGCAGGCGGACCGGGACCGGCTCGCCATGGATGAGGACCGGCGGCGGGCGGCCATGCAGAAGGCGGACACCGAATACCTGTCCCGGGAGATCGCCGCGCTGCGGATCGCCCTCGGCGAGGTGGCCACCCGTGACTTCGTCCGCTCCGAACTGGCCCGGCTCGTCGAGGAACTGGACGAGGCGGACCAGCGCCGGCAACGCTGGACCGCCGGCAGCAGCGCAGGGAGCAGGAGCGGGCGTCCCGGCGCAACGGATCGGCGGAGCTCAACGAGCCCGCCGACGACTGATCGCGTACGACGGTGAGCAGGACGCCGCGCGCCTCAAGGGGCTAGGCGCGCGGCGGGTCCAAAACGATCGTCGCACCCGGATGGGTACGGCGTCTACCGTCAAATCGCCAAATTCCGCACACCCCGCCGAACAACGACTTGCCCGCTTTGCCGCATCGGTTCGCTCACATCTCCGCCCGGTGAGGGCGGATCACGCCAGCGCCCGACGTAGCATGGCGGGCATGTCAGCACCCGTCAGCACCATCGAAGACGCGGTCCAGGCCGCCCTGGCCACCGTCAACGACCCGGAGATCCGTCGGCCGATCACCGAGCTCGGCATGGTCGCGCTCCGCCGTGCGTGGACGCCGGACGGCGCGGTACGGGTGGAGCTGCTGCTCACCGTCGCCGGCTGCCCGCTGAAGGACAAACTGCGCACGGACATCACCGCCGCGGTCAGCGCGGTGCCCGGGGTGACCGGGGTGGAGATCGACTTCGGCGTGATGAGCCCGGAGCAGCGCCAGGCGCTGCAGGCGAAGCTGCGCGGCGGCGGCGCCACCGCCGAGCCGGTGATCCCGTTCGCCCAGCCCGGCTCCCGGACCCGGGTCTACGCGGTCGCCAGCGGCAAGGGCGGCGTCGGCAAGTCGAGCGTCACGGTCAACCTGGCCGCCGCGCTGGCCGCCCGGGGCCTGTCGGTCGGCGTGGTCGACGCCGACATCTACGGCCACTCGGTGCCCCGGATGCTCGGCGCCGACGGCGCGCCGACCCGGGTCGAAGACATGATCATGCCGCCGCAGGCGCACGGCGTGAAGGTCATCTCGATCGGCATGTTCACCGCCGGCAACGCCGCGGTGGTCTGGCGCGGCCCGATGCTGCACCGGGCGCTGCAGCAGTTCCTCGCCGACGTCTACTGGGGCGACCTGGACGTCCTCCTGCTCGACCTGCCGCCGGGCACCGGCGACGTGGCGATCTCGCTGGCCCAGCTGCTGCCGAACGCGGAGATCCTGGTGGTGACCACGCCGCAGGCGGCCGCCGCCGAGGTGGCCGAGCGGGCCGGCGCCATCGCGCTGCAGACCCACCAGCGGCTGGTCGGCGTGGTGGAGAACATGTCCTGGCTGGAGCTGCCGGACGGCTCCCGGATGGAGGTCTTCGGCGCCGGCGGCGGCGCGACGGTGGCCGAGTCGCTGACCCGGACCATCGGCGCGCAGGTGCCGCTGCTGGGGCAGATCCCGACTGGACACCCGGGTCCGCGAGGCCGGCGACGCCGGCACGCCGATCGTGCTGGCCCAGCCGGACGCGCCGGCCGCGCAGGCCTGGCCGCGGTCGCCGACCGGCTCGCGGTCCGCCGCGAGTCGCTGCTCGGCAAGCCGCTCGGCCTGCAGCCCACCGGCCGCTGAGCCCGCCGCCCCCCACCCTCACCCCAGCTCCCCGTCCCGCTTGATCACGGAAAGCGTGGCTTTCGCGCGCGAAATGAGCACGCTTTCCGTGGAATCAGCGCGTGATCTTGAAGGGGTGAGGCGGGTGACGGGCGGTGGTCAGGTGGCGTCGTCGTAGAACGTGTGCGGCGGGCTGCGGGACAGGGTCGCGGCGTCGAGCCGGGCGGCCGGGGTCGGCCACGGCCGGGCGAGGTGCCGTCGGCGGTCCGCCGCGAACGGAGGTCGGCGGCGTCGGCCACGTCCTTCAGCTCGTCGTGCACGCCGGTGACGTCGGAGCGCAGGTTGTCGTACATGCTCTGCGAGCGGCTTGCGGATCGCCTGCTCGTCCTCCTCGCTGAGCAGGTGCTTGCGGATGAACGCCTTGGGGTGCAGATCCTCCAGCTGAATGTCGGTGCCCAGCTCACGGCTCAGGTCGCTGGTGGCGTTGCGCGCCATGTTCCGCAGGTTGCGCACCATCCGCAGGCCGTCGCTGATCACGTTGGGCAGCCGGTCCCCGAAGATCAGCAACGCCAGCAGCAGCAGGACGCCGACCTCCCACCAGTTCAGGTTCTCGAACACGCCGGCCTCCTCGTCCGTGCCAGGGCAAGAGTACGCACGTCAGTGACCGGCTCCGGGAGGGGGTGACGGTCACTCACTTCGCGTCCGCGGCCGAGCGTCACCGAGGCGTTCTGCCGGGCGCGCCCGCGCCGGTACTCCACCGTCACCACCGACCCGGCGCGTACTTGCGGACCAGCGCGATCAGGTCGGTCGGGTCGTCCATCGGATCCGGCCGTCCAGCTTGAGCACCACGTCACCGGTCCGCAGCCCGGCCGCGGCAGCCGGGCCGGCCGGCTCGACCGCGGAGAGCCGGACCCCGTCGCCGGTACGGCGCCGGTGCCGCCGACCTGGGCGCCGATCACGGTCCGGCGGGCCTTGCCGGTGTCGATGATCTCCTGGTGACCCGCTTCGCCTGGTTGATCGGGATGGCGAAGGCGAGGCCGATGTTGCCGGCCCTCCTCGTCGGTCGGCCACGAGCGACTTGATCACCGAGTTGACGCCGATCACCCGGCCGGCGCCGTCGACCAGCGGGCCGCCCGAGTTGCCCTGGTTGACCGCGGCGTCGGTCTGGATCGCCGCGTAGTAGCGGAGTTGGCCGCCCGGCTCGCCCGCCGGATGGTCCGGTCGAGCGCGCTGACGATGCCCGCGGTAACCGTGTTCGCCAGCGCCAGCGGCGAGCCGAAAGCCAGCACCGGATCGCCGACCGCGATCGCGTCCGAGTCGCCGAACTCGCACCGGGCGTCAGCCCGGTCCGGGCCACCTTGATCACCGCGATGTCCGACTCCGGGTCCCTGCCCGACCACCGTCGCCGACGCGGTGGACGCCGTCGTTGAACATCACCCTCACCGCGGCGCCGCCGACTGGCCTCGACCACGTGATCGTTGGTGATCACGTAACCGTCCGCGCTCGCCACGAAGCCGGAGCCCACGCTGATCCCGCCCTGGCCGTTCACCCGGATCGTCACCACGCTCGGCAGCCAACCGTTCGGCGACCCCGGCCAGCGAGTCGGGCGGGCGCTTGGCCAGCGCCGGGGTCTCGGCTGCCGGACGCGCCGAGCGATCGTCTGACGCGCCCGCACCGCCGCGGGCCGCGAAGGTGAAACCCAGCGCGCCGCCGAGCGCACCGGCCAGCAGCGCGGTGAGCAACGAGACCAGCAGCATCGGCGCCAGCCGGAGCCGGCCGGGCGCGTCCGGGTCGGCGACCGGCTCCGGTGCGGCGTAGCCGGCCGGCGCGCGCCTGCACCACCACCGCGGCCGGGGTCGCGCGGATCCCGCCACGGGTCACGCAACGCGTCGGACCACCAGGCGGTGGGCACCGGGTTCGCGGCGCCATTCGGTGCCGCTGGTGCCGGGACCGACGGCCCGCCCGACTGCGGCATGTTCGCCTGCGTCGTGGCCCCGTCGGGCTGGCGCCAGTTCCAGCCGTCGGTCACGTTCGCTGCCTCCCCAGTCCGTACCGGAATCCGCCGCGCGCGGCGGGCCCGCTTCCGGCCACAGCGTCGGGTTTCCGCCTCCAGGATTACACGGATGGCCGAAGCACAGTCAGCGGTTGCCCGATGGGCTGACCCATCGCACCACAACGCGGCCTGTCGATTCCGTACCGCCGGCTCTAGGCTCATATCCGAAAACCGCAGTCCGCTCGCCGTAACCCGCCCGCACTCTCCCCCGCCGTCCGGAGGTGTCCCATCGCCACGGTCGCCCGGTCAGTCAGCACGATGGCCCCGCAGGCACTCCAGTTCGCCGAAGCATACGTCGCCGAGGACCTCATCCTGCGTACCGCGCGCAGCCTCGCCCAGGGAGGTCGGCCTTGAGGCGGTCACCCCGGCTGCCGGCGCGGCGCTGCGGCTGCTGGCCGCAGCCGGCAGCGCCCGTGCGGTGGTCGAGATCGGCACCGGCACCGGCGTCAGCGGGGTCTGGTTGCTGCGCGGCATGCGCCCCGACGGCGTACTGACCACGATCGACCTGGAGAGCGAGCACCAGCGGATCGCCCGACGGATCTTCCTGGAGGCGGGGTTCGCCTCGGGGCGTACCCGGATCATCACCGGCCGCGCGCTGGACGTGCTGCCCCGGCTCGCGGACGGGGTCTACGACCTGATCTTCGTTGACGCGGACGCGGCCGAATACAGCGCCTGCGTGGAGGCCGCGCTGCGGCTGCTGCGCCCCGGCGGCGTACTCGCGCTCAGCGGCGCGCTGGCCGGCGGCCGGATCGGCGATCCGGCCGCCCGCGACGCGGAGACGGTGACCATGCGCGAGATGGTCAAGGCGGTACGCGATTCGGAGGACTGGGTTCCCGCGCTGCTGCCGGTCGGCGACGGCCTGCTCGCCGCGGTCAAGCGCTGAACCGGTCAGCCCAGCTCGGTCAGCCAGCGCAACAGCGTACGCACGCCCCAGCCGGTGGCGCCCTTGACCAGCTCGGCGTCATTGCCCTCGGCCCAGGACGGCGCGGACATGTCCAGATGCAGCCAGCGGTCCCGCAGCTCGCCGGTGAACTCGCGCAGGATACAGCGCGGCGAGGATCGACCCGCCGCCCTGGTCCGGCGCGCTGTAGAGGTCGGCCAGCTCGCTGCCGAGGTACTCGACGTAGTCGGTGGGCATCGGCATCCGCCAGGCCCGTTCGCCGGCGGCGTCGGCAGCGGCCAGCATGGCGCCGGCCAGCTCGCTGTTATCGCTGTACAGCGCTGCGGTGCGCTTGCCGAGCGCCACCGCGTTGGCGCCGGTGAGGGTGGCCAGGTCGATCAGGAGGTCCGGAGCCAGCCGGTCGACGGCGTAGGCGAGCGCGTCGGCGAGCACCAGCCGTCCCTCCGCGTCGGAGTTGGTGGTCTCGCTGGTCACCCCGCCGTAGTGCCGCACCACATCGCCGGGGCGGAAGGCCGAGCCGCTGACCATGTTCTCGGCGAGCGGCGCGAGCGCGGTCACTCGTACCGGCAGACGTAGCGCGGCCGCGCCGAGCGCGGCGGCCACCACTGCCGCGGCCCCACCCATGTCCTTGCGCATCAGCTTCATCGCCTCGCGCGGTTTGATGGAGATGCCGCCGGTGTCGAAGGTGATGCCCTTGCCGACCAGCACCACGTGGGTCCGGGCGTCGGCGGGTTGCCAGGCGATCTCGACCAGCCGTGGCCCCTGGGCCGAGCCGCCGCCGACGGCGAGGATGCCGCCGAAGCCCTCCTCGGCAAGCTGATCGGGCTCACGGACCGTGACACTCAGCCCCGGTCGATCCGCCGCCGCCGTGACCACCTGCTCAGCGAACCAGGCCGGGCTCTTCACGACGAGGGGGTGTTGGTGAGGTCGCGGGCGAACCGGGTGCTCTCGGCGGTCACCCGGGCCTCGGTCAGCGCGCTCTCATGCGTTTCGGGGTCGGCCACCACCAGCAGCACCTCGGCGAGGCCCGGTCGCTCCGGGTCGGCCACGCGCTGCTCCGGGCATCCGGAACCGGTACGACGCCAGCCAGATCCCTTCGGCGACTCCCCGCACCGCCGCTGACCCGACACCGACTCGGCAGGGCGATAGTGATTGAACTCTCACTGGTGGCCGCGCGGGCAATCGCCGCTCCGGCGGCCCGCCAACCAGCCTCATCGCCGGCACCCACCCCGATCAGCAACAGCCGGCTGGGGGTGGCGAACGGTCGGATCGAGACGTACGCCGCTCCCGCGGCCCCGGTGTGTTCGATCCTCGGCAGCAGCGCGGTCGCCTCTGCGGTCAAGTCGGCCGGGATGGACAGGGCGGTCGGGACGAGCGCGGCTGAAGGTCCCGGGCCCGGAATCTCGGCGTCCACCAACGGCCGATCCACCGGATCAGCGGCCCGGACCGGCAGGACCAGCACGTCGGAGACCGGCAGGTCAGCGCGTCGAACGCCGTGGAATCAGCTACAAGACGGATGGCCAGCACGCCGAGACCGTACCTCCCGGATCTATCGGCCGGGTCGGGACCACCGGCACGAGAACCCGCCGAGCCGGGTGAACCCGGCACACAGACCCTGGGCCACCGGCGTTGCCGGTGGCCCAGGGTGACGGACGGTCCGGGCGCGGCGCCGCAATCCGGAACATTCGTCGGTTACTCAGCCGACGGCGGCCTTCAGCGCGTCACCGAGCGCGTTGGCCTCGTCGGGAGTCATCTCGACGACGAGCCGGCCACCACCCTCCAGCGGAACCCGCATGACGATGCCCCGGCCCTCCTTGGTGACTTCCAGCGGACCGTCGCCCGTCCGCGGCTTCATCGCCGCCATTTTGTCTCCCCTCAGACCTTCACCAGGGTCGGTGGGTTTCCCCACATCCACTTCGTCAGCACTACCGCGCTCACGCCCCGCGGTGCCGACCAATGATTTTCCCTGATGAACACCGCCGGACCCAAACCGAACCAGCATTGATGTAACAGCATCTAGCATATCTTGAGAAGGGCTGTCACAATGTGCGGTCATGCAGGCACGGTCGGCACTCTTCGACCTATACGGCGACTACCTCCGCTCCCGGGGTGGCCGTGCACCGGTTGCCGCCCTGGTGAAGCTACTTGCCCCGCTCGGGATCGCCCCGCCAGCGGTGCGCACGGCGGTGTCCCGGATGGTGCGGCAGGGATGGCTACATCCGCTCCGCCTCAATTCCGGACCGGGCTACCTACTCACCCCGAAAGCAGCCCGCCGCCTGGACGAGGCAGCGGCACGGATCTACCGTACGGGGAGAATCGGGTGGGATGGCCGTTTCGACCTGATCCTGCTGCAGGCGCCCACAGCTCGCCGTGACCGGCAACGCCTCAGCGGAAATCTGGCCTTTCTCGGATATGGCATGCTCGACGAGCAGACCTGGGTCGCCCCCCGTCCCGGCGAGGATGTCGACGCCCTGCTCACCGAGGCCGGGGTGTCATTCGAGCGGTTCACCGCCGCGCACACGGCCGGCACGTCCGGGGCGATGGCCGTGGTCCGGCGGGCCTGGGACCTCGACGAGATCGGCGAAGCCTACGAGCGCTTCGTCGCCCGGCAACGCCCACTGCTCGCCGCGGTCAACGCCCGCAGCGGGGACGAAATCGCGTACGCGACCCGGTTCCGGCTGGTGCACGCATGGCGCACCTTCCTCTTCCGGGATCCGCAACTGCCGCCGGCCCTGCTGCCGGAAAGATGGCCGGGCACCAGCGCGGCGGCCTTCTTCGACCGGCACGCCGCCCGGTTACGGCCCGCCGCCGACCGCTTCGTCGAGCAGTGCCTCGATGCCAGCAACCGCACCACTGCGGGCCGCCGGACCACCAGCAGCCGGACCACCAGTAGCCGTAACACCAGTAGCCGGACCACCAGTAGCCGTAACACCCGCCAGGAGGGCCAGTAGCACCATGTCCGAGCCACTGCTCATCGAGCGCACCGACGCCGTCGTCACCCTGACCCTGAACCGACCCGAGGCGATGAACTCGCTCGACGTCACGCTGAAGGAAGCGCTCCGCGACACCCTCGCCACCCTGGAGACCGACCGGTCCTGCCGGGCGGTGGTCCTCACCGGCGCCGGCCGGGCCTTCTGCACCGGGCAGGACCTGCGTGAGCACGTCGACACCCTGGAGTCCGGTTCCGGCGATCCGCTCGGCACGGTCCGGGCGCACTACAACCCGATCGCGACGAGGCTGGCCAACCTACCCAAACCGGTGGTCGCCGCAGTACGCGGGATGGCGGCCGGGGCTGGCGCCTCGCTGGCCTTCCTCTCCGATTTCCGGATCGGCGGTCCGGGAACCCGCTTCCTGATGGCCTTCGCCAACGTCGGACTGGCCGCCGACACCGGAGCGGCCTGGTCGCTGCCGCGACTGGTCGGCTACGCCAAGGCCGTCGAGCTACTGATGCTCGCCGAGCCGGTACCGGCGGCTGAGGCCGATCGGCTCGGCCTGCTGAACCGCCTGGTGGAGACCGACGACCAGGTGCTACCGGCCGCCCAGGAGTTGGCCGCACGGCTCGCGGCCGGCCCGACCGTGGCGTACGGGGCGATCAAGCGGGAGCTGTCCATCGGTGCCGTCGGCAGTCTCGCCGAAGCGCTGGCAGCCGAGGCGGAAGCCCAGGCGACCTGCGGCGTAACCATCGATCACCGCGCCGCCACGGCCGCCTTTGTCAACAAGCGGACCCCGACCTTCGAAGGCCGCTGACCGCAGTGGGCCAGCCGGCGGGGTATTGACGCCGACGCCACGCTCCTCAGTCCTCGTCGTCCTCTTCCGGATCCAGATTGGCCTCGGCGCCGAGCACGAACGCCTGCATGGCCAACTCGTTGCCGGCGGGCGAGACGAACGCGGGCAGCTCACGCGGCCCTAGTTCCAGCACGTAGGACCAGAACAGCCGGACCGCTTCGGCCGGGGTCGGCGCTTCGATCGGCAGGTCCAGGCTGACCAGCCAGGTACGACGATCCGACGGCGGCCCGATCCGGCTGGCCAGCTCGCGGTAGAGCGTCTCCTCGACCGGGAAGACCGGTCCGGCAAAGGTGAGCCGATCGGCCGGGACCGGTTCGTCGAAGGCCCGCCGGGTGTACGTCACGACCAGCGACGCCACTTCCTCGTCGGACTGCGGATCGTCCGGATCCCGATCAACGGCACCCGTAGCCGGATCAACCCGGCCGAGCGCCACCACGATCGGCTCCGTCCCATCGCGCACGACGAGGACCTCGGCGCCGAGCGCCGGACGGTCCAGCCCGTCCAGCCCGGTCAGCTCCAGGCTGTCGTGGTGGACGAGCCGCTCCGCCTCGTACCGTCCGTCCGGGATGACCACCGCCCACCCGTTCATGCCGGCACTCCGATCCGCCGGCCCCATCGGGTATCCGGCACCCCGTTCCGCTCGCTCACCCAGCTATCCCATCACGGCCGCGGCGGGCGGTTTCACATGACAGCCGGCAAGGTGGTCGTCCACCATCCCGGTGGCCTGCATCAGCGCGTAGGCGGTGGTCGGGCCGACAAACCGGAAGCCGCGTTTTTTCAGCGCGGTGGCCATCGCGGTCGACTCCGCGGTGATCGCGGGTACCGCCGTGGCGTCCCGCGGCCGGCTCGGACGGGCTGCGGGCGCGAAGGACCAGAGCAGGGCGGCCAGTCCGTCCGGCAAATCGAGCGCGGCCCGGGCGTTGGCGATGGCCGACTCAATCTTGGCCCGATTACGCACGATGCCGGCATCACCGAGCAGCCGGATCACATCCGCCTGGTCGTAGCCGGCGACGGTTTCCAGTCGGAACCGGTCGAAGGCCAGCCGGAACGCCGCGCGTTTGCGCAGGATGGTGAGCCAGGAGAGCCCGGACTGGAACGCCTCCAGGGTCAGCCGCTCGTAGAGCGCGTCATCGCCGTGGACCGGCCGGCCCCACTCGTCGTCGTGGTAGTCCAGGTAGTCCGGGGCGCCCGCCCCCCAGGCGCACCGAGCCAATCCGTCGGCCCCGATCACCAGCTCCGTCACGGCACTCACGTTAGATCACCGGGCGATGGCCGGATCGGGTGGTGCGAACCGGCCGAGAGCCGCGCGGCTGGATCAGGGCAGCTCGCCCCGCTCCACCAGCCGGGCAAACCGCTTCAGCGCACTGGTGAGGCCGAATTTCGAGCCGGGCCAGAGCAGCGGCCAGGCCACCCGCCCGGCGGCGCCACCGGGCAGGTGGAACCACTCATGCCAGACCACCTGGGTCCGGTTCTGGCCCATCTGGGTGCAGCGGAACACGCCCGGACCGCGCAGCAGGCGCCCGCAGTGCACCACCCGGACCTCGTACGGGGCGTCGACGCGGATCACCCGCATCTCGTCCCGCAGCACCGCCCGTCCGACAGCGGTGACCGCCTCCACCAGACTGCCCTCGCCGCCGTCGCCCTCCACCACCCGGACCCGGGTGAACGGAATCCACTCCGATTGCCGCTCCCAGGCAGTGAGCCCGGCGAACACCCGCGATGCCGGCGCGTTGACGATCACCGTCGCGGTGACCTCCCCGGCGCCGGGCTGCGCGGCAGTGCGCAGCCCGTCCGCGTCGGTTGGCTCTGTCACGCCCGCTCGCCGGGGCTGGCCGCGATCCGGCGACGACCGGCGACCCGGCCGGTCTGCTCCGCACCCGACTCGACCGGCGATTTTCCGGAGGTCGACGAGTCAGCCGGGAGAACACCGAGGTCGATCACGGATTGCTCCACCGGCGCCTGCCCGGTTCCGGTTCCGTCCGTCAGCCTCGGCCCCGGCCTCAGCCCCGGCCCGCGCAGCCTCGCGCGTACGCATCAGCACCTCAGCGTCGGCGGTCCGCCCCTCGCGCAACGCGGTGACCTCCGCTTCCAGCACGCCGATCAGTTCGTCCTTGTAGCCGATGTCGTAGGCCGCCCGGCGCATCGCCTGGTCGACCTGCTCCATCCGGTACCCGCGTACCGCCGTATCGAAACGGACCTCGCCGACATCGGACTCATGCAGCGGCCGGTCGCCGGGGAGCGGCACCGCCCGCCCATCCGGCTCCACCGGCGCCAGGCCCGGATCATTGCCGGTCACGAGCACCGTCACACCGAAGACGACCGCCGCGACCACCAGCGCCACGACCAAGAGGAGCAGAAGCTGACCCATGCGCCGATGGTGGCACGATCGAGCCGGCCAGGCGACCCCGCCACCCCGCTCTTGCGTCGTAATCATCTTCGATGGGCATCATCGGCACCGGGTGACCCACCCGCCGGCCAGCCCGACCCGAACCCGACCCGACTAGCGTCGGACCCGACCGGGTCGGATCAGCCAGCCCGAATAGCTGGGAGGACCGGATGACGCGGACGTTGAGGCTGGGGCGACGCACCTTCGCGCCGGGACAGCTGGCGGTGATGGCGATCGTGAACCGTACTCCGGACTCGTTCTTCGATCGCGGCGCGACCTTCGCCCCGGACAGCGCGCTGCGCGCGGTCGAGCGGGCGGTTGCCGAGGGCGCGGACATCATCGACATCGGCGGGGTCAAGGCCGGGCCCGGCGCCGAGGTGGACGTGGCGGAGGAGATCCGCCGTACGGTGGCCACCATCGCCGCCGTACGGGCCGCCTTCCCGGACATGGTCATCTCGATCGACACCTGGCGGGCGGAGGTGGCCGTCGAGGCGGTCGACGCCGGCGCGGACCTGCTCAACGACACCTGGGCGGGCGCGGATCCGGCGCTGGCCGAGGTTGCCGCCGCGACCGGCGCCGGGCTGGTCTGCTCGCACGCCGGCGGGCTGACGCCGCGGACCCGCCCGCACCGGGCGGCCTTCGACGACGTGGTCGCCGACGTGCTCGCCACGGTCACCGGGCTCGCCGACCGGGCGGTGCGGCTCGGGGTACGCCGCGACGGGATCCTGATCGACCCGGCGCACGACTTCGGCAAGAACACCCGGCACTCGCTGGAGATCACCCGGCGGCTGGCCGAGCTGTCCGCGACCGGCTGGCCGGTGCTGGTGGCGCTGTCGAACAAGGACTTCGTCGGCGAGACGCTGGACCTGCCGGTGGACCAGCGGCTGGAGGGGACGCTCGCGGCAACCGCGGTCTCGGCCTGGCTGGGCGCCCGGGTGTTCCGGGCCCATCAGGTACGCCAGACCCGACAGGTGCTCGACATGGTCGCCGCGATCCGGGGGGACCGGCCACCCGCGGTCTCCCGGCGCGGCCTGGCCTGAAGGTAAGGGCCCCTGGAATCCGCCCCAGTGGCAAGGGGCCCTTCATCGACCGGGTAGGCGATTATTCGGTCCAGCGAAGGATGTTCTTGCGCCAGGCGTAGAGGATGCCGAGCGCGAGCACGGCGACGAAGATCGCCCATCTCGACAACTGTCACGATCCCGAATCCGGGCCGGTCGAAGACCACGGCCCAGGGGAAGAGGAAAACCGCCTCGACGGCAAAGAGCACGTAGAGATAGGCGTAGACGTAGTAGCGGATCTGCATCTGCGCCCAGTCGCCGCCGACCGGGTCGAGTCCGCACTCGTAGCTGGTCCGCTTGCCCGGCGGATCAGCCGGTCGGGCCGGGCGGAGCAGCCGGTTGGCGGCGAAGGCCGCGACGAAGACCAGCACGCCGGCGAGCAGCAGGAGCCCGAGCGTGGCGTACGACCCCAGGTATCCGCCCATGCGCGGCAGCCTACCCCGAGCGACGGTGATCTAGCTTACTACCGCAGTCAGACCGGGACGAAAGCTAACAGCTACCCAGAATTTGACTTCTCACACGTCGGACCTCGAGCAAGGATTGCCTAACGATTCGACGTAGGCTCTTCAGGGTGAAGGTAAGCAGCGGGCCGGATCGTCAACATGTCGAACCCGCCGCTGGCGGTGTTCAAGGAGGATACGTGGCCGAGCAAGGCGAGGTGCGACTGTGACCAAGCAGGTCCGCCAACTGGATCGGGTGGTCATCCGGTTCGCCGGCGACTCCGGAGACGGCATGCAGCTCACCGGCGACCGGTTCACCTCGGAGACCGCCCAGCTCGGCAACGACATCTCGACGCTGCCCAACTTCCCGGCCGAGATCCGGGCACCGGCCGGCACCCTGCCCGGGGTGTCCAGCTTCCAGGTGCACTTCGCCGACTACGACATCCTCACCCCCGGCGACGCGCCGAACGTGCTGGTCGCGATGAACCCGGCGGCGCTCAAGGCCAACCTGGCCGACCTGCCGCGCGGCGCGGACATCATCGTCAACACCGACGAGTTCACCCAGCGCAACCTGGCCAAGGTCGGCTACCAGGTCAGCCCGCTGGAAGACGGCTCGTTGGACGGCTACGCGCTGCACCCGGTCGCGCTGACCTCGATGACCGTCGGCGCGCTGGCCGACCAGCCAGGTGTCCAAGAAGGACGCCGAGCGGGCCAAGAACATGTTCGCCCTCGGCCTGCTCTCCTGGATGTACTCGCGGCCGTACGCGTCGACGCTGCGCTTCCTGGAGCGCAAGTTCGCCAAGCGGCCGGAGCTGGTCGCGGCGAACATCGCGGCGTTCAAGGCCGGCTGGAACTTCGGCGAGACCACCGAGGACTTCGCCGTCCGGTACGAGGTCAAGCCGGCCAGGATGGTCCCGGGCACCTACCGCAACATCACCGGCAACGCCGCGCTCTCGCTCGGGCCTGGTCGCCGCCGGTGTGCGCGCCGAAGCTGCCGGTCTTCCTCGGCGCCTACCCGATCACCCCGGCCTCGGACATCCTGCACGAGCTGAGCAAGCACAAGCGGTTCGGCGTCACCACCATGCAGGCCGAGGACGAGATCGCGGCGATCGGCGCGGCGCTGGGCGCGTCGTACGGCGGGGCGCTCGGCGTGACCACCACCTCCGGGCCCGGGCGTGGCGCTGAAGGGCGAGACCATCTCGCTGGCCGTCGCGCTGGAGTTGCCGCTGGTGATCGTGGACGTGCAACGGGCCGGGCCGTCGACCGGCATGCCGACCAAGACCGAGCAGGCCGACCTGAACATGGCGCTGTTCGGCCGGCACGGCGAGGCCCCGGTCGCGGTGATCGCGCCGCGCTCCCCGTCGGACTGCTTCGACGCCGCGATCGAGGCGGCCCGGATCGCGCTGACCTACCGCACTCCGGTGATCCTGCTGTCGGACAACTACGTCGCCAACGGCTCCGAGCCGTGGCTGCTGCCCGACGTCAACTCGCTGCCGGACCTGCGGGTGGAGTTCGCCACCGGGCCGAACGGCGAGGACGGCAGCACGTTCCTGCCGTACCTGCGCGATCCGGCGACCCTGGCCCGCCCCTGGGCGGTCCCCGGCACGCCGGGGCTGGAGCACCGGATCGGCGGGCTGGAGAAGGCCGACAAGACCGGCGACATCTCGTACGACCCGGCGAACCACGACTTCATGGTGCGGACCCGGGCGGCCCGGATCGAGGCCATTCCGGTGCCGGACGTCGAGGTGGAGGACCCGGACGGCGACGCCCGGCGTGCTGGTGCTCGGCTGGGGCTCGACGTACGGGCCGATCGGCGCGGCCTGCCGTGGGCTGCGGCAGCGCGGCCTGCCGGTGGCCCAGGCGCACCTGCGTCACCTGGCCCCGCTGCCGGCGAACCTCGGCGAGGTGCTGCGCCGCTACGACCGGGTGGTGATCCCGGAGATGAACCTCGGCCAGCTCGCCCAGGTGATCCGGGCCCGCTACCTGGTCGACGCGATCAGCTACAACCAGGTCCGCGGTCTGCCGTTCACCGCCACCGAGCTGGAGACCATGCTGGAGGAGGTAGTCAAGAATGCCTGAGGCGAAGAATTCCGGTCGGCGCGCCGGTAGCCGTCAAGCTCACCGCCAAGGACTTCAAGTCCGACCAGGAGGTGCGCTGGTGCCCCGGCTGCGGTGACTACGCCATCCTGGCCGCGGTGCAGGGGTTCATGCCGGAGCTGAACATCCCGCGGGAGCGGATCGTCTTCGTCTCCGGCATCGGCTGCTCCTCCCGCTTCCCGTACTACATGAACACGTACGGGATGCACTCCATCCACGGCCGGGCGCCGGCGATCGCGACCGGCCTGTCGGTTTCCCGGCCGGACCTGTCGGTCTGGGTGGTCACCGGTGACGGGGACGCGCTGTCGATCGGGGGCAACCATCTGATCCACGCGCTGCGCCGGAACGTCAACCTGAAGATCCTGCTGTTCAACAACCGGATCTACGGGCTGACCAAGGGGCAGTACTCGCCGACCAGCGAGGTCGGCAAGATCACCAAGTCGACTCCGGTCGGCTCGGCGGACTCGCCGTTCAACCCGCTGTCGCTGGCGCTGGGCGCCGAGGCGACCTTCGTGGCCCGCACCATCGACTCGGACCGCAAGCACCTGCAGTCGGTGCTGCGGGCGGCCGCCGAGCACAAGGGGTCGGCGTTCGTGGAGATCTACCAGAACTGCAACATCTTCAACGACGGCGCCTTCGAGCAGCTCAAGGAGCCGAGCACCCGGGACGACTATCTGATCCGGCTGGAGCACGGCCAGCCGATCACCTTCGGTTCCGACGGGCAGTTCTGCGTGGTCCACCCGCCCGGCGGGTTCGGCCTGGAGGTACGCGAGACGGCCACGGTCTCGCCCGAGGAGATCGTCGTGCACGACGCCACCGTGGCCGAGCCGGCGTACGCCTTCGCGCTCTCCCGGCTGCCCGGCTTCGACCTGCGGAACACCCCGATCGGGGTGTTCCGCAACGTCGACGCGGCCGTCGTACGACAGCATCGTGCAGTCGCAGCTCGGCACGGCCACGGCGAGTCGACCGGAACGCCGGAGGAACAGTTCGTCGGCCTGCTCAACTCCGGCGACACCTGGACGATCCAGTAACCAACTGCTCGACTGATCCCGCCGGTCGTGACCGGCGGGATCAGTCGGCCGCTGGGCCGTCAACTGTCGAATCGCTGGGCGATCAACCTCCGGCCGGCGCGGGAGTCCGATCGTCGCGGACGTAGACCAACATGTCGCCGGTTTCGATCGTGCGCCGCCGTCGACTCGGAGAGCGAGATCACCCGGCCCCGCCGTACCAGGGCGATAACCAGCGCCTCAAGCTCCCGGGGTGGCCGCCCACCTCCTCCCGGTCCGCCGACCGCATGGCCAGCGCCATGCCCTGGCCGGGCGTGAGCAGGTCCTCCACGACGTCGATCAACGGCGGAGCCGAGGTGGAAACCCCCAGCAACCGGCCGGCCGTCGCCGAGGAGACGATCACGTGGTGCGCGCCGCTCTGCTTGAGCAGCGGGGCGTTCTCCGCCTCCCGCACGGCGGCGATGATCCGCACCTGGCCGGCGGTGAGCTGCCGTACGGTCAGGGTGACCAGCACGGAGACCTCGTCGCTGTCCGTCGCGATGATCAACGCTTTGGCGCTCTTGATGTGCGCCTCGTTGAGTACGGCGGACCGGGTGGCAGAGCCCTCGACCGCGACGAGACCGGCCGAGGTGGCCTGCCGTACGGCGGCCGCACTGCGCTCGACCACCACGATGCGGGACTTGTCGAAGCCGGTCTCCAGCAGGGCGGAGATGGCGCTGCGCCCCTTGGTCCCGTAGCCGCAGATGATGACGTGGTCCTTCACACTTTTTCTCCAGCGGGTGAAGCGGAGGCTGGTGCGGTACTGCTCGGTCAGCACTTCCAAGGTGGTACCAACCAGGATGACCAGGAACATGATCCGGGCCGGGGTGACGATCAGGATGTTGACCAGTCGGGCGCCCTGCGACGCCGGGGTGATGTCCCCGTAACCGGTGGTCGAGAGGGAGATCACCGTGTAGTAGAAGCAGTCGATCAGGGTCAGGCCCTCGCCGTTGGCATCGGCATAGCCTGTGCGGCCGGCCCAGACCACGGCGGTGATGAACAGCACGAGGCCGACCGCGGTAAAGAACCGCAAGCTCAATGCCCGTAACGGGCTCTTCCGTACGGCCGGAAAGTGGATCATCGCGCATCCCGATCCGCCGCTGCTGCCGCCTGCACGCCCACAACATAGCCGGTACGCCCAATTCTGGTGGCCGGGGTGCCGCAGGCGTGGCCACGAGACATCACAAAGGAAACCTCCGGGCTCCTCCGGGTACCGCAGCGCCACCGGGCGGGCCCGGGATGGCATCGATGAAGGCTTGCGCTCGGCGGAGCAATGGTGAAAGTTTTCTTCTAGCGGCGGCTGGATGCTGACGAATAATACCGACAGCGGCGCCGCGCATCGGTAGCCCCACGAAGGGACAACCCACATGAAGGCATCTCGGCTCAGTACTGCCGGACTGGCCCTGGCGCTGCTCGGCACGCTCATCACGGTCCACCCCGCAGCCGCCGCGCTGCGGACAGGCAGCGCCCGAACCGACGCCCCCGCCGTGGCAGCCAGCACCTGCCAACCGGATCCGGCGACCCCAAAGCGCCAACTGCGCGCGATGTGGATCGCCAGCGTGGTCAACATCGACTGGCCGACCCGAGCCTCCTACACCGCCCCGAACCGGATCGCGGCCCAGCAGGCCGAATACGCCGCTTGGCTCGACCTGGCCCAGCGGCTCAACCACAACGCGGTGATCGTGCAGGTCCGCCCGACCGCCGACGCGTTCTGGCCATCGCCGTACGAGCCCTGGTCGGAGTACCTGACCGGGGTGCCCGGTCAGGATCCCGGCTGGGACCCGCTGGCCTACCTGGTCGCCGAGTCACACCGACGCAACCTGGAGTTCCACGCCTGGTTCAACCCGTACCGGATCTCCATGCCGGACGGCGCCGGGCCGAACGTTGATCAGCTCGCCCCCGGGCATCCGGTCCGCGCGCACCGGGACTGGGCGGTCGCCTACCCGGTCAACGCCGCCGGGTCGCGGCTCTACTACAACCCGGGAATACCCGAGGTACGACAGTTCGTGCAGACCGCGATGATGGACGCGGTCAACCGGTACGACCTCGACGGGGTGCACTTCGACGATTACTTCTATCCGTACCCGGTGGCCGGGCAGGACTTCCCCGACGCGGACACCTTCGCCCGATACGGCGCTGGCTTCGCCGACCGGGGCGACTGGCGGCGACACAACATCGACCTGCTGGTCCGGGAGATGGGCGAAAAGATCAAGACAGCCAAGCCATGGGTCAAATTCGGCATCAGCCCATTCGGCATCTGGCGGAACCGGGCGAGTGACCCGCTCGGCTCGGACACCAACGGCACCCA
Organism: uncultured Actinomycetota bacterium; assembly: GCA_963750055.1. Lineage (GTDB taxonomy): Bacteria > Actinomycetota > Actinomycetes > Mycobacteriales > Micromonosporaceae > CAVVPI01. The sequence goes on from CAVVPI010000008.1 coordinate 172,656, forward strand.
GTCCTACGACGCCAACTTCGCCGACACCCGAAAGTGGGTCAAAGAAGAGTGGATCGACTACCTCGTGCCGCAGGTGTACTGGAACATCGGGCTGGCCGTGGCCGACTACGCCAAGCTCGTACCGTGGTGGGCGCAGGTGGTGGCCGGCACCCGGGTGCAGCTCTACATCGGCCAGGCCGATTACAAGATCGGTGACCCGGGCCAGCCCGCCCAGTGGCAGGATCCGACGGAGATGTCCAAGCATCTGATCCTCAACCGCGACTATCCACAGGTGGCCGGAAACGTGCACTTCAGTGCGGTCCAGGTGCGGGCGAACAAGCTCGGGGCGACCGACATCTACGCCGCCGAACACTACGCGCGACCGGCGCTGGTGCCGGTCATGGCGCAGCTACCAGCCAGGCCGCTGCTCTTCCCGGTGGTCACCGACGCCATCCGCCTGGCCGACGGGGTACAGCTGAGCTGGCGTCTGCCCGCTAACGGGGTCGGCCCGTTCGGGACGGCAAGTTCGTACGCGGTCTACCGGTTCGACGGGGTCGGCCCGGCCGGGCCGTGCGGGTTCGTCGACGCCGGACACCTGATCGGCACGGTACGGTCGACCAACACCGACGCCCAGTCATACCTGGACCGGGGCGCCGTGCCCGGTCAGCGCTACACCTACTACCTGACCGCGGTCGACCGGCTGGGCAACGAGAGCCAACCCGGTCCAGCCCGATTCGTGTTCTGATTGTCGCGGGCGGCTGACCACCGGCCGCCCGCCCTACGATCGTGGGCCGTCCCGGCGGTCCGGACCAGCAAGCGGCGCCTCGGAGACGATTGAGCCGCGCGAGGTTCTGGACCGTTGGGACGGCGGGTCCACCCCGGAGAATCGGATCGAGCCGGAAGCGAGGTCGGGGTGCTCGATGCCGAGCGCCATCGCCGCCGCCTCCTCCAGACTCAGTTCCGCCCCAGCGGCGTACGCCGCGTCGAAGGCCGCGTCACCCAGCACCGCCCGGAGCCCGACGTGCTCCTCCAACCAGTAGTCACCGAAGGTGCCCGGCGTAGACCGCATGGCCGACCTGGTCCGCTGGGCCGCGCCGAAGAGCCGGGCGGCGGTGACCGGATCCCCGCCCTGCGCGCACCGCACCGCCATCGCGTTGACCGTGTCGCAGGCCCGCCCGTGGAAGCCGTGGCTCAGCCGGGACCGCAGCGCGACCACCAGGTGGTCGTGCGCGGCAACCAGATCGCCCCGGGCCAGCGCCACCATGCCGAGCAGCATGTCGACGGAACGCTTGCCCCGCTCGGCCGGCCGGGCCGCCTCCACCGGACGGGCCGCCCCGAGCAGCTCGGCCGCCTCATCGAGCGCATTACGACGCCAGAGCAGCTCGGCGAGGCTGTAGACGGCGAGCAGGCCGTCGCCGGCGACGTGATGCTGCCGGGCCCAGTCGATCACCTCCCGGCAGACCCGCTCGGCCTCGGCGAGCTGACCCATGTCGATCAGCGGTGCGGCCCGTCCGGCGAGTACCCGGGCGAGCAGGCCGGTGTCGCCGGCCTGTCGGGCGGCCGACTCCGCGCGCTGCGAGAACCGGAGCTCCTCGGCGAACTCACCGTCCGCGCCGGCATGCTGTGAGTGCATGTGGTACGCCGCAGCGAGCTCCGCCTCGGGAATCCGTTCGCCGATCTCGGCGATCCGGCCGTAGAGCCGGAACAGCCAGAGCCGGCCCTCCCGGGCCAGCCCGCGCTCCCGCCACCACTCGTCCAGCCCGCTGGCCAGTTGCAGACCACACCGGGCGCTACCGCCGGTGGCGGTCCAACGCAGCGCGGCGCGCAGTTCATCGGCGAGCGGGTCGAGCGCGTACAGCGACAGGGTGACCGGTCGGTCGTCCGGTCCGAGACAGGCCCGGCGCAGCGCGTGTAGCGACCAGGCGACGTGCCGGTCCCGAGCGGTCTGCTCCTCACCGGCGTCAACCAACCGACGTGCCGCGTAGGCGCGGATCGGATCGAGCATCCGGTAGGTGCTGCCGGCGACGTTCGGCTCGGCCTGGATCATCGACTTGTCCACCAGCACCGAAAGTGGATCGAGCGGGTCGTCGTCCAGCAACCACTCCACGGTGGCCAGGTCAACCGGTCCGGAGAACACCGCCAACCAGCGCAGCAGCCGGGCCGCCCGCGGTCCCAGGGTGCGGTACGACCAGGTCACGGTCGCCTGCATGGTGGCGTGCCGCTGAATGGCCGAGCGCTGGACCGCCCGCGCCCCGGGCAGCGGTGCACCGCCGAGCGCGGCGGCGGCCAGGTCAACGGTGTCGTGCTGGTTGGCGATCCAGCGTCGCCCGGCGGCCGGGGCGGGCTCGGGTCCGTCCCGGCCGGCGTCGAGCGCCCCGAGCACATCGTCCAGGCGCTCCGCGAGCTGGTCGGCCGAGAGCACCCGCAACCGGGCCGCCGCGAGCTCGATCGCCAGCGGCAGTCCGTCCAGCCGGGTCACCACCCGCTGCAGGTCGGCGGCCTCGGCGACCCCGGCCCGCCGGCCGCCCCGGGCCGCTGCGGTGCGATCGAGTAACAGCGCGATGGCGTCGCTCGGCCGGCCGGCCGCTACCGCGTCGACCGACAGTGGGGGTATCCGCCACACCACCTCGCCGGGTAGGCCGAGTGACTCCCGGCTGGTGGCCAGCACCCGGACTCCGCCACCGCCGGTGAGTAGCCGCGAGATCACCTCGGCGCAGGCGGCGGGCTGCGCGTCGCAGGTGTCCAGCAGGACCAGCATCCGCCGCGCGGCGGCGAACTCGACCAGGGTCTCGAGTATCGGACGGCCCGGCTCCGGCCGCAGACCGAGCACCGCGGCGATCGCGAAGGCGACCAGGCCCGGGTCGGTGACCGTGGCGATGTCGACGAACCAGACGCCGTCCGGGTACGACTCCACCACGCCACCGGCCAACTCCACCGCCAACCGGGTCTTGCCAGCGCCACCCGCTCCGACCACGGTCACCAGGCGGTGGTCGTTGACCAGGCAGTGCAGTTCGGCCCGCTCCGTCTGTCGGCCGACGAACGAGGTGACCTGGGTCGGCAGGTTGTGCGGGATGGCGTCCGCCGTACGTGGTCGGGGGAACTGCCGTTCGAGGCCCGGCGCGATCAGTTGAAACAACCGCTCCCGGTCGTCGAATCCGCGCAACCGGTGCAGACCCAGATCGAGCAGGGACGCCCCGGCCGGCAGCGGATCGGCGTGCCGGGCCGTCGCGCCGGAGCAGAGCACCTGTCCGCCGTGCGCCGCGGCGGCGATCCGCGCGGCCCGGTGCACCTCGGCGCTGGTGTACTCCCCGGCGAGCGGCTCAGCGAAGCCGGTGTGTAAACCCATCCGTACCCGTGGAGCGGCCTCCGGGGTCGGCCAGTCGTGGCTGGCCAGCGCGCGCTGTGCGGCCAGGCAGGCGTCCAGCCCGGCCGCTGCCTCGGCGAAGGCGACGAAGAACGAGTCGCCTTCGGTGAACAGTTCTGTTCCGTCACTCGCGGCCAGCGTGGCCCGCAGCAACCGTCGATGTTCGCCGAGTACCGGGCGGTAGCCCGCACCGAGCATCTGGGCCAATCTCGTCGAGCCCTCGATGTCGGTAAACATGAAAGTCACCAGCCCACTCGGCAGGTGGATCCGTGCCGACATGCGTGGAACCTCCCGCCCCCTGGAAGTCGGGTTCATGCTGCCGCATATTTCCGGCCTGGTGCATCGTAGAAACGGATGGCGGAACCCGTCCCAAGGTGCCAATTGCCGATGCCGCCATCAAACAGACATTAGGGCTGGGGAGTGTTCGCACCGGGCGATTGCGGCACCCGCCGCTGCGGCCAACGGCGGGCACCGGCCGGTTCCAGGCCGGGATAGTCGGTGTCACGCCGCTTGACCGGCCCACCCGGCGCGCACGTTCGGCGACGTCGGCTCAGCAGCCGCAACCGCCCCCGCAGCAACCGCCGCCCGAGGCAACCGGGCCGCCGGACGGACTCCCCGACGTCGATCCACCCCGTCCGGCGAGCGCGACCGTCGACAGGAGTTTGACCGTGTCGTCATGCCCCTGTGGACAGGACGCCGGCGCGGAAGCATGGGCCATCGGGCGGCTGATTTCGAAGGTGTCACCGCAGGCGCGGCAGCGGAACTCATACCGGGGCATGCCAACAAGGGTACGACCGGACCTGACGTTCGCCCGCTGATGGGTAATACTCGACACGTGGCGGAAGGCAAGCAGACACCAGCGGCACCGCCGTTGCGGGCAGCGGTGCCCACGCCCCAACCGGAACCGGAGGCGGCCTCCGACCCGCGGCCGGAAACGCTTCCCCGCTCCCAGACCGCCGCGCAACCCGATCCGACCACGCCTCCCTCGGCGACCGCGCAACCCGATCCGACCACGCCTCCCTCGGCGACCGCGCAACCCGATCCGACCACGCCTCCCTCAGTCGCCGTGACCATGAGCCGGCGGATCAGGGCGCCGTTCGCGCACGCCGCCCGGCGGTTGCCCACACCTCGTCAGGCCGCCGGCACCGCTGTCCGTGCGGTACACGCCTGGTCCCGCGGGCCGAACGGCCGGCTCGCCCTGCCCGCACTACTGCTCTTCGTCCTGATGGTGGGCACCGGCGCGGCCGGCGCCATCCTGGTCCCCGCCGCCGAGCAGGCTCCCCGATCGGCCGGTGCTGACGTCAGCGCCGATCCGGAATTCACCGCGGCGGCACCGACCTGGCCGGCTGCCCCGATCGACGCCACCTCGCTACCGACCACGCTGCCGACCACGTTGCCGACAGTTGCGCCGACCCTCACGCCCCCGGCCCTCACCGTCGGTGGACGACCCTCGACCGTACTCGCGGACTGGGCCCGGCAGACCGGCGCCCGGGTGGGCGTGCCGGCAGCGGCCATGCAGGCGTACGGGTACGCCGAACTGGTCCTCGCACAGAGCATGCCGAAATGCCGGCTCACCTGGACCACCCTGGCCGCGATCGGCAAGGTGGAGTCCGACCACGGTCGGTTCAACGGCGCGACGATCGGCCCGGACGGTCAGGCGCTGCCCAAAATCATCGGTCTGCCGCTGGACGGCAATGGTGGCCGGCAACGGATTCTGGACACCGACGGCGGAGAGCTCGACGGCGACACCGTCCTGGACCGGGCGGTTGGTCCGATGCAGTTCATCCCGAGCACCTGGCGCGCATACGGGGTGGACGCCGACAACGACGGCGTGAAGAACCCGCACAGCATCGACGACGCCGCCATGACCGCTGGTAACTATCTGTGCAAGGGTGGCCGCGATCTGACGGTGCCACAGGACTGGTGGGGCGCCATCCTTTCCTATAACAACGTGCGGTCATACGCCCAAGCGGTGTTCGATGCGGCCAACCAGTATGGCGCCAGCAGCCGCACTTAGCGTAATACGCTACGTACTTGGCGAACTGGGCCCTTTCGCCCGGCTGCGGATGACGGCAAGCTAGACGCGTGATGGTGCGCGAGTGGGATCCCCGGACCGCGTCGTCCGCCGAGATCGAGTCGTTACTGGAGACGGCCAACGCGGTCTTCACGGCGGACCTACCGGAAGATCCACTGTGGCAGAGCAGTTCGCTCCGGGAGTACCTCGCCGAGGTGATGCCCGGCGAACGACGGATCTCCTGGATCGCCCAGGAGGATCCGTCCGCGGACGGACCAGCCCGGACGGATCGTGGGTCATATCCACGTCCTACTGCTTGGTGACATCGGCGTGATCGAGGTGCTGGTGCATCCGAGCGTTCGGCGCCGCGGTCTGGGCCGCGAGTTGCTCGCCAAGGCAGCCCGGCGGGCCTACCAGGAGGGATTCCGTTCGATCGGAGTCGAGGTGGTCGGCGGTACCCCGGCGATCAGGTTCTTCGAGTCGCTCGGCTTCGACAAGGAGTACATCGAAACCCGCAGCGTGCTCCGCCTGTCCACGGTGGATTGGACAGTCCTCGCGGGAATGGCTCAGGGGATCAGCGCCGGATATCAGCTGGAGTTCCACCCCGGCGGCCCGCCCGACGAGCTGATTGACGCCTATGCCCGGGCCAAGGCCGAGGAACGTGACGTCGATGACGGGGATCTCGATCTACGCCCGAGCTCGTACGACCCGCAGCGGCTACGGGACAGTCTCGACTGCCTGCACCGCCGAGGCATGAAGCCGTACATCGTGTTGGCCATCCACCAGCAGACCGGTGAGGTGGCCGGCCTCACCGAGGTCGTGGTGCCGGCCCACCATCCGACCCGGGCTCATCAGTACGACACGATCGTCGGCCAGGATCATCGAGGCCACGGCATCGAGCGGGCGATGAAGGCGCGGATGCTGTTCGGGCTACGTTCCGCCGAGCCGAAGCTGTCCGAGGTGCAGACCTGGAACGCCCAGGCCAACGAGCCGATGCTCATGGTCAACGCCGAGTTGGGCTTCCAGCCCGACCGGGAGTGGTGCGAGTACGGCGTCGATGTGGCCGAACTGGTACACCGACTGGACACCACCGGCTGACTACCAGCAGCCGGTGCTCAGTAACGTTCGCGCAGCAACCGCGCGGCCTCAACCGCCCAGTAGGTGAGGATGATCTGCGCGCCGGCCCGACGGATCGAGGTGAGGCTCTCCAGGATCACCCGCTCGCGGTCGACCCACCCGTTGGCCGCCGCCGCCTCGACCATCGCGTACTCGCCAGAAACCTGGTAGGCGGCGACCGGCACATCGACCGCGGCCCGCACCGCGGCGAGCACATCAAGGTAGGGCAGTGCCGGCTTCACCATCACCAGGTCCGCCCCCTCCGCGATGTCCAGCTCGACCTCACGCAGCGACTCGCGCAGGTTGGCCGGGTCCTGCTGATAGGTCCGCCGGTCGCCCTGCAACGCCGACTCCACCGCGTCCCGGAACGGGCCGTAGAACGCCGAGGCGTACTTTGCCGCGTACGCCAGGATTGCCGTGTCCGGATAGCCAGCCGCGTCCAGAGCCCGCCGGACCACCCCGACCTGGCCGTCCATCATGCCGGACGGACCGACCACGGCGACCCCGGCGGTGGCCTGGGCCACCGCCATCTCGGCGTACGCCGCCAGCGTCGCGTCATTATCCACGCTGCCGTCCGGGGCGAGCAGACCACAGTGCCCGTGCGAGGTGAACTCGTCCAGACACAGGTCACTCATCAGCACGGTGGCGTCGCCCAGCTCGGCGGTCAGGTCGCGGATCGCCGCGTTCAGGATGCCACCCGGATCGATCCCACCGGAACCGGTCTCGTCCCGGGTGGCGGGCACCCCGAAGAGCATGATCCCGCCCACCCCGACCTGGACCGCTTCGACCGCCGCCTTGCGTAGCGAATCCCGCGAATGCTGGAGTACGCCCGGCAGCGAGGCGATCGGCCGGGGCTCGGTCAGTCCCTCCTTGACGAACATCGGCAGCACCAGCTCGGCTGGCGCGACCCGGGTCTCCTCGACCAGGCGGCGGACCGCCGGGGTCCGCCGCAACCGGCGCGGTCGAATGTCGGGGTACGGCATGGCTGCCCTCCTGACGGCTACCGGAACCTGAGCGCGGTTGGTCCCTGCACCTTCGAGCCACGGCGCTGCTTGGCCGGCATCGCGGCCAGCTTCTCCCGCAACTCGACCGCGTACGCGGCGAGCGCCTCGACCAGGTCCGGCACCGAGGCCTGGGCCGGCTGCGCGTCGACCCGCAGACCGAACTCCGTGGCCGTTTCCGCGGTCTTCGGACCGATCACCGCGACCACGGTCCGGGCGTGCGGCTTGCCGGCGATACCGACCAGGTTGCGTACCGTCGAGGAAGAGGTGAACAGCACCGCGTCGAAGCCACCGGACTTGATCGCATCCCGGATCTCGGCGGGCGGCGGAGCGGCCCGGACGGTCCGGTACGCGGTCACGTCGTCGACCTCCCAACCACGTTCGGTCAGCCCGGCGGCGAGCGTCTCGGTGGCGATATCGGCCCGCGGCAGCAGCACCCGACCGACCGGGTCGAGAATCTCGTCGTGCGGGGAGAACTCGGCCAGCAGCCCGTCGGACGACTGCTCGCCGCTCGGTACCAGCTCTGGTTGGATGCCGAACGCGCGGACCGCGTCCCGGGTCGCCTCACCGATGCAGGCGATCTTCACCCCACCGAAGTGCCGGGCGTCCAGACCGTGCTCGCCGAACTTCTCCCAGACCGCGCGCACCGCGTTCACCGAGGTGAAAATCACCCAGGCGTACCTGCCGTCGACCAGGCCCTTCACCGCCCGTTCCATCTGCGCCGGGGTCCGGGGCGGCTCCACCGCGATGGTCGGCACCTCACAGGGGATCGCCCCATAGGCGCGCAGCCGGGCGCTCATCACGCCGGCCTGCTCCTTGGTCCGTGGCACCAGCACCTTCCAGCCGTACAACGGCCGGTTCTCCCACCAGCTCAGCTTGTCCCGCTGGGTGACCCCGGTACCGAGGGTGAGCACGACCCGCCCGGTGAACCCGAGCGCGGCGGCCACGAAGCTGTCCACGGTCGACGTGGTGGTGTACTGGGTCTCGCCGGTGCCGTCGCCGGTCACACCGACCGCGGTGGCACCATCGACGCCAGCGGCGAGCAGTCCGTCGCGGATGGTCGCCAGATCACCGGCGTCCACCGCCAGGGCGAGCGAGCCCCGACCGACCGCCGCGGCCAGCGCCTCGAAGTCGAGTCCGGTGATGTCGGAAACGTCAGCCGAGGTGCGTACCCCGGGCAGCGGAACCCCGGCGTAGGCGGCCACTCCCTCAGCCTGGCCCACGCCCGGTACCACCTCGAAGTGCACCGCGGTACGGGCCACCGCCTGCACCTCCTGGACCACCGAGTCGTGCCCGAACGGGTCGCCGGCGACCAGGTGCACCGCGGCCAGACCGGACCGGGCCGCCGAGAGGAGGACCTTGGCCACGTCACCCGGAGCGCCCTCAGCCGGGCTGAACTGCGTCTCCTCTTTCGCCTCGGCGCGGATAGCGTCGAGCAACGACTCGGGCACACCCCGATCGAACACCACCTGGTCCGCCTCGGCCAGAGCGTCATGTGCCCGGCGGGTCAACAGGCCGGGGTCGCCGGGTCCAGCCCCGACGAACGCGATACTGCCGGCGGGCTTACGGGTGCGGGTCATGCTGTGCTCCAAAATGCTGGGTCCTCGCGCCCGCTTCAATGGACGGGCCGAGGATCGAGTCGGCGCCGAGGTCGAGGAGTTCGGTGGCAAGCGCCTTGCCGATCTCCTCCGCGTCGGCGGGCGTACCGGTGCGGGAAAGCCGGAGGTCACGGGTGCCATCCGGGCTGATCACCGCACCGCGCAGGTAGATCTCATCGCCGTCCTCCCCGTCGCCGGATCCGGCTGGATCTCCTTCGGCGATGACCGCGAAAGCGGCGACCGGCGCACTGCACCCGGCTTCCAGGGTGGCCAGCAGCGCCCGTTCCGCGGTGACCGCGGTCCGGGTGGGCGCGTGATCGAGTACGGCGAGGAGGTCCGCCATCTCCGAGTCGTCGAGCCGGCATTCCACCGCGAGCGCCCCCTGCGCGGGGGCGGGCAGCATCAGCATCGGGTCGAGCGTCTCGGCGATCAACTCGGTGCGTCCGAGCCGGGCCAGGCCCGCTCGGGCCAGCACCACCGCGTCGAGATCCGCCTCCGGGCCGAGAACCCGCTGCAGGCGGGTGTCGACGTTGCCGCGGATCGAGGTAACCGTCAACTGCAGGCCGAGCGCGTGTAGTTGGGCGATCCGGCGCAACGCACCGGTGCCGATCGCCGCGCCGGGGGGCAGTTCAGCCAGGGTACGGCCGTCCCGGGTGACCAGCGCGTCGCGCGGATCCTCCCGGATCGGCACCGCGGCGATACGCAACCCGGCATGGCCGGCGGTGGGCAGGTCCTTGTACGAGTGGACCGCGAAGTCGATCTCCCGAGCGATCAGGGCGTCACGTAGCGCCGAGACGAACACTCCAACGCCGAGCCGGCGCACCGGGGCCGCGGATCGGTCACCGACGGTGACCACCTCGACCAACTCGACCTCGCGGCCGGTGGCCTCCCGGACCGCGTCGGCAACCCGCTGCGACTGCGCCATTGCCAGGGCGCTGCCCCGGGTGCCGAGCCGTAGGGCGGTCATCGCATTTCTCCGATTGGTTTAGTGGGTATGGAACTCCCCAGGTCGGGGACGTTGTCAGCCTGCACTTGGATTGGCACGTCAAGGTCGAACAGCTCCCGCAGCAGCGCGGTGTACTGGTCACCGCCGGGCTCGGCGGCGAGTTGGCGGACCCGGACCGTGGGTGAGTGCAACAACCGGCGCACCACCCGGTGTACGGCGTGGGTCACCTCGGCCCGCTGATCGTCGGTCAGCTCTGGCCGGCGATGGGTCAGCCTCCGCAGTTCGGCGGCGACCACCTCGTCGGCGCGGGCCCGCAGGGCGGCCACGGTCGGCGCGACGTCCGCGCCGCGCAACCAGGTGAGGAATGTCTCAACCTCGGCGGCGACGATCCGGGTCACCTCGGCGGTGTCGGTGTTCGCGGCACTGGTCGCCATCCCGGCCGCCAGTCCGTCGATGTCGATCACCACGACGCCGGGCAGGTCGGCTACGTCCGACTCCACGTCCCGGGGCACAGCGAGGTCGAGCAGGACCAACGGGCTCTGCCGGGAGCCGGCGCGCGAGCTGAGCGCCCGGGCCACGCCGTCGCGGGTGAGTACCGGTTCGATCGACGCGGTCGCGGTGACTACGATGTCCACTGTGGACAAGGTTGCGGTGAGGTCAGCGAAGCCAACCGCGGTCGCTCCGTACGCTTCGGCCAGTCGGAGCGCCCGATCAGCACTGCGGTTGGTGACCGCCACCGACCCGGCACCACGCCGGGAGAGGGTCGCGACGGCGAGCGCGCCCATCGACCCCGCACCGACCACCAGGGCCGACCGGCCCGCGAGTTCTCCGCCGAACTGCGTCGCGGCGAGATCGAGCGCGGCGGTGACCACGCTCTGCCCGGCCCGGTCGATGCCGGTCTCCGCATGAGCCCGCTTGCCAACCCGCAGGGCCTGCTGAAGCAGCTCGTGCAGCAGCCGACCGGGGGCACCGGTCTCGGTCGCCACCTGGTACGCGCTCCGGAGCTGACCGAGGATCTGCGCCTCGCCGACGACCAGCGAGTCCAGCCCGGTAGCGGTCCGGAACACGTGCTCCACCGCGGCCGCGTCGTAGTGCACGTAGAGGTGGTTGGCCAGGTCACCCGGGGCGTGGCCAGCGTGACTGGCGAGCATCGCGCAGATGTCACCGAGCCCACCGTGGAAGCCGGAGACCGCGGCGTACACCTCAACCCGGTTGCAGGTGGAGACCACCACGGCCTCACCCACGTACGGTTGCGCGAGCAACCGGGTCAACATGCTGGAGAGGTCATCCGGGGCCACCGCGAGCCGCTCCAGGGTGGCGACCGGTGTGGTTCGGTACGAAGCGCCGACAACGAGCAGGTTCACCCGGTGACCGCCTCGGCGCTGGCAGCCGGTTGACGATCCCCGGCGGCTCCGATCGCGGGCTGGCTGAGGCCCTCCGTGGCGCGTCCACCGGGCAGGGCGGTCAGCGCCGCCTTGCGATGCTCGTGGAAGGAGAGGATCTGCAACTCAATGGACAGGTCGACCTTGCGCACGTCAACCCCCTCGGGCACAGTCAGCACACAGGGTGCGAAGTTCAGAATGCTGGTCACCCCGGCGGCGACCAGTTGATCGGCGACACTCTGCGCCGCGACAGCCGGGGTGGCGATCACGCCGATCGCGATCGATTCCTGCGCCGCGACCCGCAACAGCTCGTCGATGTGCTGGACCAGCATGCCGTTGATCTCCTTGCCAACCAGCCCGGCGTCGGCGTCGAAGAGGGCGGCGATCCGGAACCCCCGACTGACGAAGCCGGCGTAGCCGGCCAGGGCGTGACCAAGGTTACCCACTCCGACCAGGGCAACCGCCCGGCATTGAGTGAGTCCGAGGACGGACTCGATCTGGTCGATCAACAGCGCCACGTCGTAGCCGACGCCCCGAGTGCCGTACGAGCCGAGCTGCGACAGGTCCTTACGCAGCTTCGCCGAGTTGACTCCGGCCGCGCCGGCCAGCCCTTCACTGGAAACCGTGTCATTGCCGGTGTCCGCGAGATGGTGCAAAGCACGCAGGTATTCCGGGAGCCGGGCCACCGTCGCTTCAGGGAGATCCGGAAGCGCCGGAACGACACCGGCGCGGCCGGACGCGCCTGCGTGACGATGCTGACTCATGTGACTCCGTGCGGTGCGATTTTCGACCAGCCGGGCCGGTAGGTCGTTTCGGGAAGCCCGCTCGCAGTCAGCATGACCGACTGTGCTAGCAGGGCTCGCTGGAGTAACAGCGTAGGCGCTTGTGAAGACGTGCACAAATCGCGATCTTGCACGACGACGGCAGCTACCCGCCCAACTCTCCCGGTCCGCAAGATCGATACAGCGGCTCGATCGACCCCGCAGCGCAATTATCCGCAATTCCGACCTATCTGACCAATCGCGCTGGCCACCGCGTCGTGGTGAGGACAGCCATACCCCGCACCGACCAGCAGGTGGGATGGGGTTTGGCCCGGCCACTGCCTAGCCTCGGAAACATGACCACCGCCACTCCCACCACCGTACCGAGCAATCCGAGCATGCTGCGCCAGCTCGGCATCGACACCGGCTACGTCCTGCTCGGCTTACCACTCGCGCTGGCCAGCTTCATCGTGCTCGTCGTCGGCCTCGCCGTGGGTACCGGCCTGGTGGTCACGGTGATCGGGTTGCCCATCCTCGCCGGCACCCTCTACGCCGCCCGGGGCCTGGCGGACATCGAACGACTCCGGATACCAACGGTGCTGCGACAGCCCCGGGTCCGACCGACGTACCGGGTCGCCGCGCCCGACGCCGGCCCCTGGCGACGGACCTTCACTCCCCTCACCGATGCCCAGTCCTGGCTCGATCTCACCCACGGCTGCCTGAACCTGATCATCGCGATCGGCACCTTCACGGTCACGGTCGTCTGGTGGGCCGGCGCCATCGCCGGCTCGCTCTACTGGGCGTACGACTGGGCCCTGCCGCATCCGCCCGGGAACCAGGAGCTCAGCGAACTGCTCGGACTCGGGGACTCGGCCGGCGCCCGAATCGGGCTGAACGTCGCGATCGGCCTCATCTTCCTGATCACCCTCCCGATCGTGCTCCGCGGCTGCGCCCTGGCCCAGGCGAGCTTCGGCCGCGCGCTGCTCACCGGCGTCGCCGAGATGCGAAACCGGATCACCGTGCTCGAGGAGCAGAAGCAGGCGGCGGTATCAGCGGAGGCCACCGCGCTACGCCGCCTCGAACGCGACATCCACGACGGCCCACAGCAACGGCTGGTCCGCCTCGCCATGGACCTCAGTCGGGCCCAACGGCAACTGGCCACCGATCCGGACGCCGCCCGGCAGACGCTGGACGAAGCGCTCACCCAGACCCGGGACACCCTCGCCGAACTCCGTGCCCTGTCCCGGGGGATCGCACCGCCGATCCTGGTCGACCGGGGCCTGCCCAGCGCACTGGCGGCCCTCGCCGGTCGCGGGGTGGTCCCGATCGAACTGACCGTCGATCCGACACTTGGCACGTCCGAAGGTCGGATCGGGGCAGCCATGGAAAGTACCGCCTACTTCATAGTGGCCGAGGCACTCACCAACGTCGCCAAGCACAGCCGGGCCACCGAATGCTGGCTGAGCGTCACCCGCGCCGAGCACCAATTGATCATCGATGTGATCGACGACGGAGCGGGCGGCGCCCACCGGTCCAAGGGACATGGGCTGGCCGGAATCGCCGACCGGGCCCGGGCCGCCGGGGGCACACTCACCGTGGACAGCCCCGCTGGCGGGCCAACCCGAATCCACGCCGAGTTGCCCTGTTGACCTCCGGGCCGCTCGGATCACCCGCGAGATGGTAGACAACGTCCATGCGTGTAGTGATCGCCGACGACGCGGTGCTCCTCCGGGAGGGCCTGATCCGCCTGCTGACCGAGCACGGCCACCAGGTAGTGGCCGCGGTGGGCGACGGCGACGCCCTGGTCGAGGCGGTGGTGGCCCACCGACCGGACGTCTCCGTCGTCGACGTACGGATGCCACCGTCGCACACCGACGAAGGGCTGCGGGCCTCGGTAGCCGCCCGTCAACTGGTGCCACGCACCCCGATCCTGGTCCTCTCCCAGTACGTCGAGGTCAGCTATGCCGATGACCTGCTCGCCACCGTCCGGCCAACCGGCGGCGGCCCGGGCGGCGGGATCGGCTACCTGCTCAAGGACCGGGTGGCGGCGATCGATGACTTCCTCGACGCGCTCGAACGGGTGGCCGGCGGCGGCACCGTACTCGATCCCGAGGTAGTCGGCCAGCTGCTGGTCCGCCGGCGCCGCGACGACCCCCTGCGCGAACTGACCCCGCGCGAGCGGGAGGTGCTGGGTCTGATGGCCGAGGGGCGATCAAACCTCGCCATCGCCCGCACCCTCGTGGTCAGCGACGGCGCGGTGGAAAAGCATGTCCGCAACATCTTCACCAAGCTCCGTTTGCCACCCGACACCGAGCAGCACCGACGGGTCCTCGCCGTGCTCGCCTATCTGCGGGGCTGAGCGGCGTTGCGGACCAGGTCACGGCTGATCAATCCAGGGTGGCCGCCAGCGCGACGGCCGAAGCGAGCGTGTCGGCGACCGGCCGGCCGGCGGCGCGAAGTCGTTCGGGGTCGGTGAACCCGCCGGTGTAGAGGACACACCGGGCGCCGACCGACTCCGCCGCCTCGGCGTCATCGATCGAGTCGCCGATCAGCACCACCGAACGCCCCTCGATGCCGAGCGCGGTCAGATGCGCCACCAGATGGCCGGCCTTACGGTCACCGCCCACCGCCGCCCGGAGCCCGTCGATCCGGTTGAACATGACGGTGAGACCGTACGTCTCGACGGCCGGCACCAACTCATCGTGAAACCACATCGACAGCAGCGACTGACTGCCCGACCACGACCGCATCGCGGTGGTGGCGTCCGCCGCCAGCTCACAGTTGGTCAGCCCGGTCCGGTACGCGTCGTGGAAGATCTTGTCCAGCCGACCGAACTCGTCGGCGTCCACCACCCGGCCGAGCACTTCGGCGTAGTAGTCGGAAATCGGGCGCCGGAACTGCACCCGGTGCTCCCGCGCGGAAACCACGGGGCCGGCGACACTGGCGAACGCCGCGTTGGTCGAGGCAACCACCAGACTCAGGTCGTTCAGGAGCGTGCCGTTCCAGTCCCAGACCAGATGATTACGGGCGGGTGTGGAAGTCATCCGGGTACGATACGCCGCCGGCCACACCGCGACCGAGCAGGTCAGCCGCGGGGCGCGGTGAGATCCCGCAGCAGCCGATCCTCCTCAACCCGCCAGTAGCCGTGCTCCCGGCCGTCGAGCAGGACAACCGGCAGCCGGTCGCCGTACTCCCGCTCCAGTTCCAGGTCGTCGCTGACGTCCACCTCGGTCCACCGGTCCCCGGTGGTCGCCACCACCCGGTCGAGCGCCCCTCTAGCCACCTCGCAGAGATGACAGCCGGGCCGGGTGAGCAAGGTCAACCGTGGTTCAGTCCCCATTGACACTCCTGTCCGTGGTGGAGTCGTTGGCCGCTGATCCAGGTGGACCTGTTCGCGCCGACCGACCGGGCCGGCGGCACCAGCGCCAGCCAACGCACCTTACCGAGTGCCGCTCGCGGAAAACTCCTCGACTTCAATGCCGGCTTCGCGGTACCGTCCACGAGACCACCAACTCGCCGGATGCCGGTCACGAAGACCGCGCTCTTCCGGCTATACCAGCCTTCTCGGCGGCACGCCAAAGCTGTGCCGCCCTTTGGCGTGTCTGGACGTTCCCGCTGGTCAGCGCCGCGCGCAGGGACTGTCAAGGATCCGACAACGCACAAAACGTGCGGCCCCCTAAGGCGATGCAGGGAAATACTTTGGCCCTGTGTAACGGACTCGCCACACATGGGTGACGTTGGCCCTATCATCACTCGGGTCGGCTCACCCGTCTTGCCGTGAGTCGACACCCCTCAGCCCGAGGAGGCCGCCGTGCCTGTAAGAGCACTGCACCAGCAACTCTGGGGTCTGTGCCGTCGAACGGGACACCCCGTCCCCGCCGTGGCGGTATGCGCAATTCCCGGTGCGCATACCGCCCCCGTGACCGCCGTACCGCGGTCTGCCCTGCTGGTCCGGGCGGTCGGGAGGGCGAAGTGACCACCTACGACTATGCCGATGCGTACCTCGGCTTCGACATGCCCGCCGCGCGTGTCGCGCTCACCAGGGGCCTGTTGCTGCTACGTACGTCGATGGACGACATGTTGAGTCTCGCGGTGCGCGGCGACGGCAGTTCGAAACGCACCCGGAACCGCCCGCACCCGAACGAGACACCCTCCCGGCACACCGCCACGGGCAACAACGCCAAACCGATCAGTGGCAGCCGGGTGGTCACGCCGGCCCGGCCCGCGATGCCCGTCCAACCGGGCGGTGGCTCCTCCGGCGGTCCGGAGCACGACGATCCGGAGCCCGATGAGCCGGAGCACGACCGACCGGGGCCCGGCGATTCGGGCCACGACCGACCGGAGCGGGTCAGCCCGGACAGCCAGCGGCCCGGCAGTGCGGACACCGAGACCGCGATCCTGCCCGTGGTTCCCGCGACCACCGACGAAAGACCTGAGGAAACGGAAAAACCGCCGACCGATCGGTCCACCACGGAAACCAACCACCCTGGCGGAGCAACATCGACCGGATTCCCGGACCGGCCCGACCCATCCGATCCGGCGACCGAGGTCTGGGGTTTCGTCGAGCGGGCCCAGGCGGGCGAGGCAGCGGCGTTCGGCCTGATCTATGACCGTTACGTGGACACCGTTTTCCGTTTCATCTACTTCCGGGTCGGCAACCGGCAACTCGCCGAGGATCTGACCTCCGACACCTTCCTCCGGGCACTCAAACGAATCGGAAGCTTCACCTGGCAGGGCCGCGATCTGGGCGCCTGGCTGGTGACCATCGCCCGCAACCTGGTCGCCGACCATTTCAAATCCGGTCGCTACCGACTGGAGGTGACCACCGGCGATGTCCTGGATGCTGACCGCGAGGATCGCGGACCGGAAGGAAGCCCCGAAGCCGCCGTCGTCGAGCACATCACCAACGTCGCGCTGCTCACCGCCGTCAAGAAGCTCAATCCCGAGCAGCAGGAGTGCATCGTGCTCCGGTTCCTACAGGGTTTCTCGGTCGCCGAGACAGCAAAGGCGATGGGAAAGAACGAGGGTGCGATCAAGGCACTGCAGTACCGTGCGGTCCGGGCGCTGGCCCGGCTGCTACCGGACGGATTCCATGCCTGAACTCCGGCCCACCCCCGGTAACGCCCCGAGTGATGAGCCCGTGCCTCGCGGAATAGTCACCAGGATCGGCCCGTAACCGGCTGGCCCTACCGACCGTTTGTCCCGGTGCGACCGGTGGTTGCTCCGGCAAACCTCCCGGCCGGTCGGTTTCACCAGTCAGGTTGGAACCGATCAGCCCGGTCCGGTCGGTCAGCCACCGTCGCACCGGCCGGCGACAACGTCGACCGCAGAGCTGTGAGCAGCGAAGGGAGGTGCCGACGGTGGGTTCGAGAATCCTCTACCGTCAGCGCGCCGAGCGCTTCGCACAACTACTCGACGAAGCCAACGGCGGCCGTCGTCACCATGTCCGCACCCGTGTCGACGACGACCTCGCCGATCTGGTGACCCTCGGGCAGGGACTCCGTACCGCGGACATGTCCACCGGCATCAACCCGGACTTCCGCGCCGACCTGCGCGCGATGCTGGTCGCCGCGGCCGAACGCGAAGGGATCGGCGCCACCTCGGGCACCGGTCCGATGGCCGAGCACGATGCCAGGCCCACCGGGTCGCAGCCGCCGGCCCGTACCCTGCTCCGCCCGGTGCTCGGCGTCCCGAGGTCGGGCATCCGGGGGCGCGGCGCCCGAGCCCGCGGCGTGATCCTCGCTGGCGTCGCGGCCGGCGCCATCGCGGTCTCCGGCATGTCCGCCGCGAGCGAGAACGCCATCCCGGGTGACGCACTCTACGGTGTGAAACGCTCGACCGAGCGGGCTCAACTGGCGCTGGCCAGCTCCGATCTGAGCCGAGGCCAACTCTTCCTCGATTTCGCCCGGACCCGACTCGCCGAGGCGAAAGCGGTACGCGGCGACAGCGTCGGCTTCACCGCCGTCCTCAACGACATGGACGCGGACACCCGGCAGGGCATCAAGTTGCTGACCGCCTCGGCCGTCGCCCGTCGCGACACCGCCGTGCTCGACGCCATCGGGTCGTTCCTCAACAGCCAGCGTCAGCAGGTCACCGAGCTGTTGACCGGCGCATCGCGCGCGGAACGCGAGCGGGCCGACGGTTCACTCGCCCTGCTCGACTCGATCCGGCGGCGCGCGGATGGGCTGCGGATCGTACTGGCCTGCGACCTCGATCCGGCACCGCGGGCAGATGCCCTGGGTCCCATTCCGCATACCGCCTGCCTGAAGATCGGCGGCCAGTCCGGGACGCCGCAGGATGAACAAACCGGCGGCCGGCCCGTGGACCAGCCCCACCCGGAGCGGAACGATCCGGCCACCTCGGTTGACACGCCGGACATCTCGCCCAGCTATGGCTCAAGTCTGGAGCTCCGTCCCGAAGAGTTGACCGGCGGCCCAACCGACCGCAAGCCCAACGGGTGACCAACCCGACCGGATGATGCGCTGCATCGGATGACGTCTCATCCGATGCAGCGTTTCGCGTGAATACGTGCCCCGTCCATCGGGAGCGCACGACCCGCTCGGATCGTCCGGCTACCCTCGCTGGAAGCAGACGTCGCGTTCATCGAGCCGAGGGAGGTCCGCGCGTGACCCGTACCGTTGATCCACGCGAGCACGGTCTGACCGCCGGCTGGGCCGCCATCGACCTACCGACCGCTCCGGCCGCCCCACCCGACCAGACCGCCGCCGCCTTCTTCGACGTCGACAACACGATGATGCAGGGCGCTTCGATCTACTGGTTCGCCCGCGGACTGGCCGCCCGTCGGTACTTCACCACCAGCGATCTGGCCCGCTTCGCCTGGCAACAGGCGCGGTTCCGGTTACTCGCCACCGAAAACGCCGGTGACATGTCTCGGGCCCGGGAGGCCGCGCTCGCCTTCGTACAGGGCTGGCGGGTGGACGACGTCGAACGGCTGGCCGAGGAGATCTTCGATGAGCTGATGGCCCCGCGGATCTGGCTGGGCAGCCGGGCGCTTGGCCCAGTCGCACCTCGACGCCGGCCAGCGGGTCTGGCTGATCAGCGCGGCGCCGGTCGAGATCGGCCGGGTAATCGCGGCCCGGCTGGGGCTGACCGGCGCGATCGGCACCGTCGCCGAAATCGCCGACGGCGCCTACACCGGACGACTGGTAGGTGAGCTGATGCACGGCCCGGCCAAGGCCGACGCGGTGGTCCAGCTCGCCGCCGCAGCGGGTCTCGACCTCGCCCGCTGTACCGCCTACAGCGACTCCAGCAACGACCTGCCGCTACTCTCGGCCGTCGGCCGGGCGGTGGCCGTCAACCCCGACGGTGCGCTGCGCCAGCAGGCCCGACAGCACGGCTGGGAGATTCACGACTTCCGCACCGCTCGGAAGGCCGCCCGGATCGCCGTACCGTCCACCGTCGCCGCCGGCCTGCTGGCCGGGGTGGTAACCGCGGGTCTGGCCATGCGGCGCCGATGGCGGCCGTCGTGACGAGCACCGGCTCGCGGTCCGGGCTGCTCAGGTTCGGCCGGTCCCGGCTGCTCAGTCTCGGCGTGGCGCTGGCCGCCGCACTCGCCCTGGTCGCGCTGCCGAGCCGAACCCCGGATCCGGTGACCGGACCGGAGCAGGTCACCGTCGAGCGGATCTGGCCGAACGCGCAGCGGGCTGACCTGGCAGCCGAACTGACGGACGGCCCGGCGTACACCCCGGTCTACTTCCTCGACGCGCGGGAGTCGCTCGGCACCTCCCCCAGCCCGGACGGCACCCAGCTACGCCTGGTGCACCGGGCCGCTGACGACGCGGTGCGTGAGCTACGCCGGCTGCCGCTCGACGGCTTCCCGCAGTACGGCGGATTCACGCTGGCCGGCGAAGAACTTGTCTGGGCCGAGTCGACCACGGACGACCGGGGCCGGGGCCGTACCGAGATGTGGCTGGCCGATCCGCGCTCGGACCGCCCGGCCCGCCGACTCACCGCGGACACCGGCGAGGTGGTGTTCTTCAATTCACAGTACGACATGCTTGTCGACGCCGGCCGGTTGTACTGGGCCGCGGTGGCACCCGGTGCGGAGATAGCCACCGAGATCAGGTCGGTCGCCCTTGCTGGCGGCCCGGTCGAGGTACGCACCGAGCCAGGTGCCTGGGCGTTGGCGTCCTGGCCGTGGCTGATCAGCGCCGGTAGCGGCGTCAGCGGGCCGGTCCGGCTGCGCGACCTGGCCGCCCGCAAGGTGTACGACGTCGCCACCACCGCCACCGAACTGGCCACCTGCAGCCCGGCCTGGTGCCGGGTGCTGGTCCTGGCCAGCAGCGGACCGACCCGGATCGACCTGATGCGCCCGGACGGCACCGACCGGCAACGGATCGCCGACGGCACGGCCACCGCGTCGCTGATCGACGTCACGCTCCTCGACCGGTTCGAGGTCCTCACCCTCGCCAACCCCGAGCGCGCGGCCAGCGGCAACCAGCAACTTCTGCTCTACGACGCGCGGCAGCGCCAACTCGTGCTGGTCGCCGAGCGGGTCGGCATGGTGCTGTCCCGGGGCGGGGTGCTCTGCTGGTCGACCGGCGATACCGAGATCACCGCCTGGCACACCCTCGATCTACGTACCCTCGACTGAGCAGGCGGACCGGGGTCCGGGCGGCAGTGCCAGTCCGCCTCGCTCAGGGTCCGAACGGATCGGGCCGCCGCTCCAGCATCTGGTGCAGGGTCAGCTGGATGGTCTCGCGCACCTCATCGGCGAGGTTGAAGACCACCAGTGGATCGTCGGCCTGGTCAACCAGGTGCTCGGTGGGAATCGGCGGGCAGATCTGGATCAGCCACTTGCTCGGCAGCGGCACCATGCCGAGCGGGCCGAGCCACGGGAAGGTCGGCGTCACCGGAAAGTACGGCAGCTTGAGGAGCCGGGCCAAGGGCTTGATGTCGGCGAGCATCGGATAGGTCTCCTCGGCGCCGACGATCGCCACCGGGATGATCGGCGTGCCGGTACGCAGTGCGGCGGAAACGAAGCCGCCCCGGCCGAACCGTTGCAGTTTGTAGCGGTCGGCGTAGCGCTTGCCGACGCCTTTGAACCCCTCCGGGAAGACCCCGACCAGTTCACCGCTGGCCAACAACCGCTCGGCGTCCGCCGTGCAGGCCATCGTGCCGCCGGTCTTGCGGGCCAGCTCAGAGAGGCCCGGCACCCGGAAGACCAGGTCGGCGCCGAGCAGCCGGAGGTAACGACGCGCCGGGTGCAGGTCGTGCAGCACGGCGGAGAGGACAAGCGCGTCCAGCGCGACCGTGCCGGAATGGTTGCCGACCACCAGTCCGGCGCCATCGGCCGGCAGGAGGTCCTGCCCGAACACCTCGGTACGGAACCAGTTGCGGTAGAGCATCCGCAGAATCGGATGGAAGACGTGCTCGGTCAGTTCCGGATCGAAACCGAATTCGTCGACCTCGTACTGGCCGGAGAGCCGCCGCCGCAGGAACGCCAGCCCGGCGGCGACCCGCCGGTCCCAGACGTCACCTGGTTCGACGCCGTCCGGTGCACTCACGATCGCTCCCGTAGGGCGGCCCGGACCTGTCGGATCCCATCGAGGATCACCTGCTCGGCGAGGGCGAGCTGGGCTGGGCGGAACACCGTCCGGTCCGCGTGCCCGCCCAGGAAATCGTCGAAGGCGGCTGCGGTGGAGCGCGGCGTGAAACCGTACTCGGTGATCAGTCGGGTGGTGTCCACGACCCGGCCGTGGACGAAGAGGTCGACCTGGTCGAGCCCGTACCGCCCGAACCCCAGGGTGCCGGCGAACCCGGCCGCACCGGACAGGCCCGGTTCCAGCACCGGAACCGCGATCCGACCGGCCCGGCGGATCGCCTGGGAGAGGGTGAGCACGCCCGATCCGGCCACGTTGTACGTCCCGGGATGCTCCTCGACCACCGAGCGGTGCAGCACTTCAAGCGCGTCGTCGATGTGCAGGAACTGCAACCGTGGGTCACGGCCGAGCACCGTCGGCACGACGGGCTGGGCGAAGTACCGGGTCAGTGTGGTGGCGGCGGTCGAGCCGATGAACGGCGCGAAGCGCAGCACGGTGGCGGTGACCTCCGGGCGCCGTCGGCGGAACCCGCGAACGTACCCCTCGATGTCGAGAATGTCCCGGGCGAAGCCCCCGCGCGGCACCGCGCGGGGCTCGGTGTCCTCGGTGAAGACCGCCGGGTCGCGGAACGAGGCACCGTACGCGGCGGTAGAGGAACGGACGATCAGCTTGCGCAGCCCCGGCGCCCGCTGACAGGCAGCGAGGAGCTGCATGGTGCCGATGGCGTTGTGCTCCTTCATCGCCGCCCGGCCACCGTGCTGCTGGTCCGGCGAGGTGATGAGGGAGAGGTGCACCACCGATTCGGCCGCCAGGTCCCTGATGGCGCTGCCGGCCGAACCGGCATCGGCCCGGATCCGGTCCACTCCGTCAAGCAGAGCGGCCAGTTCGGGCGGTGGATCGGACCCGTCGAGCCCGACCACCCGGCCGACCCGGGGGTCGGCCGCGAGCCGGGCGGCCACGTGGGCGCCGAGGAACCGGCTGACGCCGGTCACCACGACCACCCCCGGAGCACCCGAGGTGCGACCGGGGGTCACCTCGCGCTTCGCGCGGGCCGGTACGGGCTGGGCCCGGACCGCCGCGACGTCGTCACGTGGGCCTCCGAGAGTCGACAGGCGGCAGGTGTTCCCGCGGACCGGGCCGAAGCCCGGCCGGGATCACTTGCCGAGACGGCGACGCTGGACGCGGGTCTTGCGCAGCAGCTTGCGGTGCTTCTTCTTGGCCATACGCTTGCGGCGCTTCTTGACCACCGAGCCCATACGACAGCCCTTTCGATGCAACGTGCGAGTCGGACCGAGCCGCCCATGACAGGGGATCGGTAACCGATCTGGACAATGGACCGGGGCCGCCGGTTGGGCGTAAACGCACCTTGAGTGGGGTCACGGTCGCCGTTCAGCGTAGCCCTCGGGCATTCCCCGGGCCAACGCGACCCCGTACCCAACCGTTGGAGTGTGCCGGAGGCGCACCTCAGCCTCGCGTACTGGCGCATGCGATCACGGCCCGTCCCCGCTTCCTGGCCGCACCCGGCAGGCTCGTGCCCACCGGTGTCAGGCCGTCTCCTGGAACGCCCCGTGCAGGTACTCGTGCACCGCGTGCTCGGGTACCCGGAACGACCGCCCGACCCGCACGGCGGTGAGCTCACCGGAGTGCACGAGTCGGTAAACCGTCATCTTCGACACCCGCATGAGCGCCGCCACCTCAGCGACGGTCAGGAACCTGACCTCCGACAGCCGGCCGTCGGACTGTGGTGATCCCGCCATGGCTCACCAACCCATCCCATCCCCGGCACGTGCCGCCCGGCGGGATGCTTCCGCGCCGCGGCAGGCAACGCGCGTGTTACCAGTACCGTAGCGGGACAACTGTGACCGGCGCGATCCCTTCCTACATTTGATCACGCGAGGGCCCGCGTCGGGCGGCGAGCAGTTACGACTTAGCCCGCGGCGTGGGATCGATGACTCATTCGGCACGTAGCGCGCTGACCGGGTCCAACCGCCCGGCCCGCTGCGCGGGCACCACGCCGAAGACGATGCCGACCGCCGCCGAGACCCCGAAGGCGAGCGCCAGGGACCACCCGGTGATCACAGCCGGCACCGAGGTCAGCGCCCTCAGCAGGAGTGCGCCACCGATCCCGAGTGCTATCCCGGCCACCCCGCCGAGCGAGGTGAGCAGCACGGCCTCCAGCAGGAACTGGATCCCGATGTCCCGGGGTCGGGCCCCGACCGCCTTGCGCAGGCCGATCTCCCGGACGCGTTCCCGCACCGAGACCAACATGATGTTGGACACCCCCACCCCGCCGACCAGCAGCGAGATGCCCGCGATGGCGGTCAGCACCCCGGTCAGCACCCCGAGGATGTCACCGAGTACCCCAAGGATCTGTTCCTGGGTGACCGCGCTGAATTCAGCGTCCGGATGCCGGCGGGACAACTCAGCGACAATCTGGTCGCCCAGCTCGGCGATCCCCTTCCGGTCCGGTGCCCGCACCGCGATCCCGTCGATGCGCTCGGTGCCGTACAGCCGGTGCGCCGCGGTCACCGGGATGTGTACCTCGTCGTCCCGGTTCACCCCCAGGCTCTGTCCGAGCGGGGCGAAGACGCCGACGACCCGGAACCGCACCCCGGCGATAAGCACCTGCTGACCGACCGGATCCCGGTCGCCGAAGAGGGCGCGCGCCGCCCGCGCGCCGAGCACCGCGACCCGACGACTCGTATCCACATCGGACGAGGTGAGGTAGCTGCCCCGGGACACTTCACGAACGAAGACCCGCGGGGTGGTCTCCAGGACGCCGGAAACAGTGGCGAAAGCCGACCGGGTACCGGCGCGGACGGTCTCACCGGAGGTGACGGTCACCGCGACCCGACCGGGATCCCCGACCACCCGGGACACCGCCTCGACGTCTGACAGGTTGAGCCGGGAAACCGCTGGTAGGGCGCCCAAGTTGAGCCGGCCGGGCACCACGACCAGCAGATTCGAGCCGAGTCCTTCGACCTGCCGCTCCACCTCGCGTCGGGCGCCGGCACTGATGGCCACCAACAGCACCACCGAGGCGACCCCGAGGACCACTCCGAGCATGGTCAGGCCGCTGCGCAGTCGGTTGGCTCGCAACGCGTCGAATGCGACCCGCCCCGCGTCAGCGAACCTCACGACCACCACCGGCTCCCGGGCCGGCTGGGCCCGATGTCGGGTGCGAAAGGCGTTCGGTGGCTCCGGCGGCGCCACCGGAGCCACCGAACGGGGGCCCCGAGTCGCTTCCGGACGCGAACCGGGGCTCCGCGCTGGGAGCGTGGTTCACTATCTCAGGTGCCCGCCCCACCTCCGGTACGGCCGTGACCGAACCGACCGGGGCGGCCGGTCGGGGCTGTCCCGCCGGCAGGCCCGGCCCGTACGGCGGGACGATCCGACCGTCCCGGATGCGGATCTGCCGGTGCGCCCGGACCGCCACCTCGCGATCATGCGTGACCAGCACGACCGCGACCCCGAAGCTGACGTTCAGTTCTTCCAGCAGGGCCAGCACGGAGTCCCCGGTCGCGCTGTCCAGGTTGCCGGTCGGCTCGTCGGCGAGGAGCACGGCCGGATCGGTGACCAGGGCACGGGCAATCGCCACCCGCTGCTGTTCCCCACCGGAGAGTTGGCCGGGCCGATGGTCGAGCCGGTGGCTCAGACCGACCCGACTCAGCATCGCGGTGGCCCGTAGGCGCCGCTGCCGTACGCCGAGGCCGCGGTAGACCAGGGGCAGCGCCACGTTCTCCACCGCCGAGGTACGGGGCAGCAGGTGGAAGGATTGAAAGACGAAACCGATCGTCTCGTTACGCAACACGGCCAGCTCGCCGGCGGTCAGCGCGGCGACGTCCCGGCCACCGATGACCAGTCGACCACCGGTCGGCCGGTCCAGCCCACCTAACAGGTGCATCAGGGTCGACTTGCCCGAGCCGGAGGCTCCGACTATCGCCAGGAAATCCCCGGGCGCGATGACCAGCGAAACGTTTCGCAGCGCGGCCACGCATCCGCCGGCCAGTTGATACGTCCGGGACACGTCGACCGCCTCGACTGCGACGCCCCGCCGACCGCTCGGCCGGCCACCGGTTGCCTCGCCCGCGCTCACCGGTGTCGTCCCGTCGCGCCCGGTCAAGGCAGCCGCTGTCCGACGCGGACCTGATCGGCACCCCGTACCACCACCGACTGTCCGGCCGGGATTCCGCTGACAATTTCGACCAGGTCCTGGCCCTGCACACCGACCGTCACCGGCACCCGTTCGGCCCGCCCGTCACGGACCGCCCACACCGTGTCCCCGCCGTCGGTGGAGAGCACCGCCGCGGCCGGTACGGCCACCGCGTCGGTCGCTTCACGTACCCGCAGCCGCACCACGGCGCTCATTCCGGGCCGTGGTGCGGGCGCGTCGCGCCCATCGGCATACCGGCCGGCGGCGAGCGACAACCGGACCCGGTAGGAGATCCCGCCCCGGGCGGAGGCGGTCGGCAGCACGTCAACCGCGCGGACCCGGGCCGGGTACGACGCCCCGGTGACCGCGTCGAGCTCCACTGTCGCGGCCAGCCCGGTGGTCAGCAACAGCACGTCGGTCTCGTCCACGTCCGCGACCAGACCGAGGTCGGAGAGGTCGACGACGGTCAGCACCGGCGTGCCGGCAGTGACCCGCCCGCCCACCGGAACCACCCCGTCGACCCCGACAACTGGCGCGGGCGCGGCAGCAGCGTTGAAGGCATCGGCGCTGAGGCGCGCGGCGCCGCCAACCGACCCGGCTCCGGCTACGCTGGCCGCACCGAACAGCCCGGCCAACGCGCCCGCCGCCGGGGCCGGGGCGGTGCCGCCGCCGAGCTGCACCACGCCGCCGATCGGTGCCCGTAGGGTCAGCGCCGCCACGGTGGACCGGGCCAGGTCGTACGCCTGCTGAGCCTGGAGTCGCTGGGCGGCGGTGAGCGCGCTGACCGCCGAGTTGAGCCCGGCCACGCCGCGCTGCACCGCGCGTACCGTTTCGTCGGCGGTCCGGGCGGCGATCCCGTACTGCTCCGCGGCGGCCTGGACCTGGACCAGCAGCGTGGCCCGCAACCGTTGGTCAGCGAGGTTCTCGGCGGCCGCGCGGGCGGCGTCGAACGCTCTCGCCGCCGCCCGGTCGGTGTCGCGCCGCAGCCGGGACAGGTCGGAGCTCCGGTCGACGCCCCGGTCGGCCCGCTTGGCCGCGTCGAGGGCCTGCCGGGCCTTGGCCAGCCGGTTCCGGGCGACCGGCGAGTCGATGACCGCGAGGATCTGACCAACCTTGACGGTTTCGCCGGGGTCGACCCGCAACGCGCTGAGCGTGCCGTCGGCGGGTGCGCTGAGCGTGGCCACCGCCCGCGCGGTCACGCTCGCCGGGACGTCGAGGATCTCCGTAACGGTGGTCCGGTCGGCGTTGGCGAGCGCGAACCGGGTCTCGGGCGCACCGCAGGAGGCGCCGGTGAGGTTGAGCAGCACGATCGAGGTGAGGAGCAGGATGGGCAGGCGGAGCCGCGATGCCGCAGGCGGGCGCGGCGAGGGAGCACGACGCACGCCGACCATACTAAGAGACACGACTCAACTACGGGCAGTGCGACGCGCCCGGCGTCTTCAGGAGGCGACCCCGCGCAGGTACGTCACGCAGTCGTCGTGCAACATCGACCAATCCTCGCCGAACGACTCCTTGGCCGCCTCGGCCATTGACCGTCCGTCGTGCAGTACCGCCTTGAAGAAGGCGAGCATCGCCGGCTCGCCGTAACGGTCGGCAAGATGCCGTACGGCGAGGTAGCTGACGCCGTAACTGCCCACGACCTCCCAGTCCTCGGCCGCCTCGGCCGGCTCGATCTTGTCCAGCCGTCCGTTCCACCGGCCAGCCTTCAGTAGCTTGCCAACGTCGGCAAGGTTGTCGTACCGGCTGACCGGCTGGTTGCCGGCGGCGGCGTACTCTGCGATCCCCTCCACCAGCCACCAACTGCCAGCGTCTGAGTAGCCTCGGCCGGGCAGCGACGCGGCATGAGCCATCTCGTGCCGCAGCAGGTCATCGAGTTGGCCGCTGGGCAGCCCGTCCGCGTTCAGCACGATCTCGTAGTGGTTGCCGCCGACCGCGACCGCGTAACCCGCGGTCCAGGCCGGCCGGTTTCCGCCGTACCAGCGTTTCCACTCCGCGCCCCCGGCGTAGTAGATCCGGTACCGGTCCGGCGGCGAGCCGCGCATGGCGTAGCGGTCGGCGACGGCGGCGGCCCGCTCGGCCTCCTTGAGCAGATTGGGCAGCTTGTCGCGGAAGTTCGCCGTGGTGGCGACCAGGGTCCGCTGCGCCGACCGCGACGACGAGGTCACTGACCTCCCACGGTCGCGGACCGTCCTCCCCGGACAGGGATGGTTCGACGGCGATGAGGCGGGGCTGCCCGGCGGCTTCCCGCCAGCGGGTACCGATCACCACCGGCCCGGCCTCACAGTCCGGCACCACGAAACAGTGTTTGACGGTGACCAGTGCCCGCCACTCGCCGCTGCTCTGCAGCCGGACCGGATCGTCGCGCATCTCCGCTTGCCAGGCGGTGACCTTCATCGCCCGCAGGACCTTGAACTGCCGTTTCAGCTCAGCGGTGGCCGGGGCCGTCGGATCGGCGACGGCGAGGAACCCCGCCTCGTCGCCGCTCAGCAGCGCCTTGGCCTGCCGATCGAGCAACTCGGTCATCCGATCGCCGAGCCAGGCCCCGGTCACCTCGTCCGGATCACCGGGTCGTGGGCTGTGCGCTGGCGCCCGGCTCGCGCCGGCCGACGTTTCGGGTCGCGGCGGGGTGTCCGGCATCCGCATGATCAGGGTCGCCACCAGGGCAACCGGCGCTACGCAGAACAGCAGTGCCAGGACCAGCCCGAGGCTGACCCAGAACGGCCACCGCCGACGCTTGGGTGGGCCGCCCTCTACCCCGTAGATCATTGCCCGGATTGTACGTCCAGCTGGCAAATCTCCACACCGGCCGTCCACTCCACTACAGACCGCCATCAAGTGCACGCGATCCGTACGCATGATTGACCTTCGCCGAGACCGAATCACAATCGGCGGAGACCCCTGACCCAGCCGACAATGATCACGGAAAGTCCGGCCGGCCAGAACCGGCCACAACCTTCACGATCACAGATTTGACCGAAAACCTCGACGACACGAGCACCAGATAACCAGGGCGTACCTGCCTGCGGTGGTCCCGGGCAGACAGCCACCGCCCTCCGAAGCCTTGCGTGCAGAGGCGTACCGCCGCACCGCGCGGGCAAAGACAGTCCGTCCGATGTGGCACCCGGATAGACGGAACGGCCCTCGGCCAGCCCCGGCAATCCTACGAGTAACCTGTATTCCGCAGGTTAGGAAAGGGCCCTTCCTGTACCGAAAGCGGTAATAGGGGCCCCTCCTTTCAGCTAGTTTTTCGAGAGCAGGGCTCGGGCGAAGAAAGCCATGTTCGCCGGACGTTCGGCAAGCCGGCGCATCAGGTAGCCGTACCACTGGTTGCCGTATGGAACGTAGACCCGGACGGTGTGGCCGGCTTCGGCCAGCCGGAGTTGCTCCTCCGGTCGGATTCCGTAGAGCATCTGGAACTCGAACCCGTCGGGCGCCCGATCATGCCACCGGGCCCGGTCCTGACCGATAGCGATCAGCCGCGGATCGTGCGTGGCGAGCATCGGATAGCCGGAGCCGGAAAGCAGAATGTTAAGGCAGCGAACGTACGATTTGCCGACCTCCCGGGCGGACTGGAACGCCACCGACTCCGGTTCCTTGTACGCCCCTTTACAGAGCCGTACCCGCGAGCCGGTGCCGGCCAGCTCCCGACAGTCGGCCTCGGTGCGCCGCAGGTACGCCTGGAGCACCGCGCCGGTCGCCGGATACTCCTCGCGCAGCCGGGCCAGGATGTCCAGGGTCGAGTCGGTGATGGTGTGGTCCTCCATGTCCAGGGTGACCGTGGTGTTCACCGCCTCGGCGGCGGCGCAGATCGCCCGGGCGTGGTCGTAGGCGAGCTGCTCGTCAAGGCGCTGACCGAGCGCGGAGAGCTTCACGCTGACCTCGGCTCCGGAGGTCAGGCCAGCATCGTCGAGCGCGGCCAGCAGGGTGAGGTACTCCTCGCGGATAGCGGCGGCCTGCGCTGGGTTGACCGTGTCCTCGCCGAGGTGATCCAGGGTCACCGCCAGACCGGAGGCGACGAGTTCACGGGTGACACGTAGCGCGTCGGCAGTGGTGGTGCCGGCGACGAACCGACGTACGACGTCCCGGGTGAGGGGCGCCGTCTCGACGAGCCGCTCGACCCGGGATGACCGGGCGGCGGCGAGGATGACCGAACGAAGCATGTGGGGAGCGTAACGCTCCTGGGCCGGTCGGAAATCAGCGAACGGTTCGGCTCGTCCTCCCCGGACGGCGAGTCCCGGTCACCGGCGCTTTCCGAGTCCCGTGGGGAAACATCAGGAATACGTGCTTCAATCACCGGCCGGTCACCACGATTGCTCGATACACGTCATTACCCCGGCGGATGCCCGGCTCCGGGCCCAGTACGTGGCTACGCCACGCCTGACCTTTGTCGTCTACGGTTGTCGGGTGAACTTCGACGCGTACGCCCGAACCGGAGTTGATCTCGTCAATGCGCGGCTTGAGCATCTAGATGATCTCAAGGCGCTCTTCTCCGGTGAACATGTCTGGATGCGGGACGAGGTCGCCGATCGGGACGTTGTCATTTTCCGGCGGGCGCAGAAACGCCTCCGGGATGTCTTCGTACTCGGCACCTCAGGCCGTGATGAGGAAGCCGTGACCGAGCTGAACGCGCTGCTTGAGGCGTTTCCCGTTCAGCCGCGCATCTCCGGCCACGATGCGAGCGACTGGCATATGCACGCCACCAGTCGTGGCGCTTCGGTCAGCGCGGAATACCTGGCCGGGGCGGTGTGGGGTCTGGCGGTCTGGCTCTGTGAGTTCGGCAGTTCCCGGTTCGGCGTCTGTGCTGGCGAGCGGTGCGGCAACGTCTACCTGGACACGTCCTCGAACTGTTGCCGCCGGTTCTGCTCGGAGCGCTGCGCCACCCGCTCCCACGTCGCCGCGCACCGGGCCCGTAAACGCGCCGCCGCCGAGGGTCAGCCCCTCACCGTCGTTCAGTGAGGTGCGGTTGCCGGACCAGCGGACTCGACGAAACGTAGCGGATCGACGCGCACCCCGAACCGCTGCCGCAGCACCCGACCGGCCGCGTGGACCCCGGCCATGCCGTGCACCGCCGGGCCGGGTGGGGTGGCGGACGAGCACAGGTAGAGCCCCGGCACCGGCGTGCGGTACGGATCCCAGCGTGGCGCCGGCCGCAGCACCATCTGCCGCAGCGTGGTGGCGCCGCCGGAGATGTCCCCGCCGACATAGTTGGGATTGTGCTCCGCTGCCCGCGCCGCGGTGACGACGTGCCGGCCGATGATCAGGTCGCGGAATCCCGGTGCGAACCGCTCCACCTGGGCGATCACCAGGTCGCTGACGTCCCGAGGCGAGCCGTTCGGCACATGCGCGTACGTCCACAGCACGTGCCGTCCCGCCGGAGCTCGGGACTCGTCCACGACGCCGGGCTGAGCCGCCAACACGTACGGGGATCGCGCATGCCGCCCGGCCGCCACCGCGCGTTCGGCGGCCAGCGCCTCCGCCCGCGAACCCACCAGATGCAGTGTGCCGGCCAGGGCACAGTCGGGTACGGTCCACGGCACCGGGCCGGAGAGCGCGAAGTCGACCTTGCATGCGGCGCCGCCGTACCGGAAGGCGCTCAGTTGGCGCGCGTAACCAGCCGGCAGCACGTCGCCAGCGATGCGGAGCAACCCGGCCGGGGCGACATCGAGCAGGACCGCGCGGGCCGGAGGTAGTTGCGCCAGGCTGTCGATCCGTCGGCCGGTGATGACCCGACCTCCCCGGCGGGTCAGTGCGCTGACCATCGCCCGGGCGATGGCGTGGCTGCCCCCGTACGGTATCGGCCAGCCAACGGCATGGCCGAGCGTGGCCAGCAACAGCCCCGCGGCTGCCGGCGCGAGCGCTCGGGGCGGCGCGATCGCGTGTGCGCTGACCCCGGTGAGCAGCGCCGGTGCCAGGTCGCCGCGGAACCGGGCATCCCACATGGCTGATCCCTGCTCGATCATCCGCAGGGCCAACCGGAGCGCGACGGCTGGATGGCGTGGGATGCTCCGGAAGTCGGACATGGCGGTGTCGACGAGCGGCTGCCACCGCCGCACCAGCGGGCCGAGCAGCGACCGCCACGCCCGCCCGTCCTGGCCCAGCCCCTGTGCGGTCCGGTCCAGGTCGCGCCAGGCCAGTCCGGCGCGGCCACCGTCCAGCGGATGGGCGTAGGAAATCTCCGGCCGCAGCAGCCGTACCCCGTGTCCTGGCAGGTCGAACGCCTGGAAGAACGGTGATGCCAGGGCCATCGGGTGCACCGCCGAGCACACGTCATGCCAGAAGCCCGGCAGGGTCAGTTGCTCGGTCCGGGTGCCACCGCCGAAGGTGTCGGCCGCCTCGTACACCTCCACCTGCAGGCCGGCTCCGGCGAGCACGAGCGCCGCGGCCAGGCCGTTGGGACCTGAGCCGACCACGACGGCGTCGAGCTGCGCGCGGACCCCCCGGTCGTAGCCAGCGGGCACCACCTCGGTCACGTCGTCAGCCTTCCCAACTCGGCTTTCCGTCCGGACCCCAACTCGGCTTTCCGTCCCGCCCTGCGGCGCCCCTGCCCAGGACCTGGGGATCCGGGTGGGCCGCCGTTTCGCGGGAAGGAGGTCAGGACTTGGTCAGGTGTCGTCGAGCGAACTCCAGCGACGCCCGCAGGTCGGCCTCGCGGGCCGCGCGACTCTTGGCTCCCCGGGTGGCCACCTCGACCGCCACCGTACCGGTGAACCCGCGGCCGGCCAGCGATGCCAGTAATTCGCCACAGGGCTGGTTACCCCGGCCGGGCACCAGGTGCTCGTCGCGCCCCTCGCCGGTGCCGTCGCCGAGGTGCACGTGGGCCAGCCCGGGTCCCATCCGGTCGGCCATCGCGAAGGCGTCGGCGCGCGACGCCGCGCAGTGCGACAGATCAAGGGTGTACGCGCCGTAGCCGACCTCGGTCGGGTCCCAGCCCGGCTGATACGGCACGAACTCCCGACCCGCCATCCGGACCGGGTACATGTTCTCCACCGCGATGCTCAGGTCCGGATGCTGGCCGGCCAGTTTGGCCAGGCCGTCGGCGAACGACCGGGCGTAGTCGCGCTGCCAGGTGAACGGGGGATGCACGACCACGGTCGGCGCCCCCAGCGTCTCGGCCAGCACCGCCGAGCGGCGCAGCCGCTCCCACGGGTCGGAGCTCCACACCCGCTGGGTCACCAGCAGGCAGGGCGCGTGCACCGAGAGCACCGGTACGCCGTAGTGGTCGGCCAGGCCGCGCAGCGCGCCAGCGTCCCGACTCACCGCGTCGGTCCAGACCATCACCTCGACGCCGTCGTAGCCGAGGGCCGCGGCCAACTCGAAGGCCGCCGCGGTCGGCTCGGGAAAAACCGAGGAACTGGAGAGGACTACCCGGGTGGTCACATGCCTCAGGTTAACGCCACCGCGCTCACCGCACCCGGAACGCGAATCCACCACCGGGGCACGGCAGCACACACCGGCGCCGGCGGCCCGGTTTGGGGTCACCTCGGCTCGATGCGTGCCGGTTCCGGTGCCACCGCCGCCAGTTGGTCGAGCCGGCGCAGGATCACCCCTTCGCGCAGCGCCCAGGGGCAGATCTCCAACGACTCCAGATCGAGTTGGCGCATGACCGCCTCGGCCACCACCGCCCCGGCGAGCACCTGGTGGGACCGGCTGACGGCCACCCCCTCCAGTTCGGACAACCGGCTCGGCGGGATGTGCTGGATGAAGCCGAGCACCTGCCGCAGCCCGGTCCGGGTCAGCGTGCGCCGGCTCCAGAGCCCGCCCGCCGACGGCGCCGCTCCGGCCAGCCGGGCCAGGGTACGGAACATCTTGGAGGTACCGGCGGCGCACTGCCAGTCGATCCTCGCGATCTTCGCTGCCACCGGTTCGAGGGTCTGCTCGACGTACGCCCGCAACTCCTCGACGACCGCGGCCGGCGGCACGGCGCTGGCTCTCGGGGAGCAACCCGAGCCGCTCGCGGGTCAACCGCCCGGCGCCCAACGGCAGTGACAGGGCAAGCTCGGGCCGCTCGTCGATGCCGGCTGCCACCTCCAGCGAGCCGCCGCCGATGTCCAGCACCAGCAGCCGCCCGGCCGACCAGCCGAACCAGCGGCGGGCCGCCAGGAAGGTCAGCCGGGCCTCGTCCGGTCCGGGCAGTACCCGCAGGTGGACCCCGGTCTCCGCACGTACCCGGGCCAGCACCTGGGTGACGTTGGTCGCGTCCCGCACGGCCGAGGTCGCGAAGGCGAGCAGCTCGTCGGCAGCCAGCCGGGCCGTCGCCCGCTTCGCCTCGGTCACCGCCGCCACCAGCGCATCCTCGCCGGCCCTGGTCAGCTCGCCGGCCGGGCCGATCTGCTCGGCCAGCCGCAGGAACGACTTCTCCGAGTGGGCCGGCCATGGATGGGCGCCGTGGTAGGCGTCCACCACCAGCAGGTGGACGGTGTTGGAGCCGACATCGAGGACACCGAGGCGCATGGGAAACCCAGGGTAGCGGTAATCGCCGTTGCTCGACGTCCCCCGGGAATACCGGGCGTACGCTGGCCGGATGGCAGTCCGCAAGCAACTCCGGATCCTGGTCGAGGACCCCACCGATGCACGTGCCCGGGAGGTCCCACTCGACTTCGCCCGCGAGTGGATCGAGTTCACCGATCCGGCCGACGAGGAACATGTCATCCGCGCCGACCTGACCTGGCTGCTGTCCCGTTGGACCTGCGTATTCGGGGGCGGCTGTCACGGCATCATCGCCGGCCGGGCCGCCGACGGTTGCTGTTCACACGGCGCGTTCTTCACCGACTCGGACGACGAGCAGCGGGTCAGGGCGGCGGCCAAGCGGCTGACCCCGGCGACCTGGCAGCACTACCGGCGCGGCTTCAAGCAGTACACCGAGCTGGATACGGTGGACGGGAAGTCCCCGGCCCGGCGGACCGCCACCCAGTCGGACGACGGCCCCTGTGTCTTTCTCAACGACGCCGACTTTCGGGGCGGGGGCGGTTGTGCGCTGCACGCACAGGCGCTGCGCGACGGCTTGCACCCGCTGGAGTACAAGCCGGATGTCTGTTGGCAGTTGCCGGTCCGCCGTGACCAGCAGTGGGTCGATCGGCCGGACAGCACCAAGGTGCTGGTATCGACGCTGGGTGAGTTTGACCGGCGCGGCTGGGGGGCCGGCGGGCACGATCTGGACTGGTGGTGCACGTCCGCGCCGCAGGCGCACATCGGCGCGGACGCGTTGTACCTGTCGTACGCGCCGGAGCTGACCGCGTTGATCGGCCAACCGGC
Organism: uncultured Actinomycetota bacterium; assembly: GCA_963750055.1. Lineage (GTDB taxonomy): Bacteria > Actinomycetota > Actinomycetes > Mycobacteriales > Micromonosporaceae > CAVVPI01. The sequence continues at coordinate 207,785 of CAVVPI010000008.1, forward strand.
GTACGCCCGGCTGGCCGAACTCTGCGCGGCGCGGGCCCGGCGCGGGTTGGTGGCGCCGCACCCGGCCACCGCCGACCGGCGGCGGAGCCGACCGGCCACCGGTGGCCGGGAGGCGGTCGGACCGCCGACCGGCTGACCCGGCTACGGTTATCGCGCTAAGACTCGAACTTGTAGCCGAGGCCGCGGACGGTGACGATGTACCGTGGCGCGGACGGCTCCGGCTCGATCTTGGATCGCAACCGCTTGACGTGCACGTCGAGGGTCTTGGTGTCGCCGACGTAGTCCGACCCCCACACCCGGTCGATCAACTGCCCCCGGGTCAGCACCCGACCGGCGTTACGGAGCAGCAGTTCAAGCAGTTCGAACTCCTTGAGTGGCATCTGCACCACGGAACCAGCGACCGTCACCACGTGTCGCTCGATGTCCATCCGGACCGGGCCGGCGGTGAGAGTCACGGTATCCAGGTCGGCGGCCTCCGCGCTCTTGCGGCGTAACACCGCCCTGATCCGGGCGACGAGTTCGCGCGGCGAGTACGGCTTGGTGACGTAGTCGTCGGCGCCGATCTCCAACCCGACCACCTTGTCGATCTCACTGTCCCGGGCGGTGACCATGATGATCGGAACGTGCGACCGCTGCCGGAGTTCGCGGCACACCTCGGTGCCGGACATCTCCGGCAGCATCAGGTCGAGCAGGACAATGTCCGCGCCGGTGCGGTCGAACTCAGTGAGCGCCGAGGGACCGGTCGAAGCGACCGACACCTCGAACCCCTCTTTGCGAAGCATGTAGGAGAGAGCATCGGAGAAGGACTCCTCATCCTCGACCACGAGAACGCGGGCCACGGACCTTCCTTTCCTCTGTCCGGTCGGGCGAGGCGCCAGCCGGATCGCCGTACGGCCGAGCGGAGCTTGACCAGGCCGTGCTGAATCGACAATCTTCAAGATTAGCCGATGGATCCCAGGTTAGCCGGTGGTGCTGGCGGCGACACCGCGTCCGGTGGGCGGGCCGGCAACCGCAAGGTGAACGTGGAGCCTCCGCCAAGAGTGCTTGACACCTCCACCCGACCACCATGGTTGGTGGCGATGTGCTTCACGATCGCCAAGCCGAGGCCGGTGCCGCCGGTCGCCCGCGACCTGGCCTGATCGGCCCGGTAGAACCGTTCGAAGATCCGGTCCACCTCACCCGGGGCGATACCGATACCCTGATCAGTAACGGAGATCACAACATATTCTTCGCTTCTCTCGGTGGTCACCGTGACCTGGGTGCCCACCTCGGAGTAGGCGATCGCGTTCTCCACCAGGCTGGTCACCGCGGTGGCGATCTGGCTGTCACTGCCGTACACGATCAGGTCACGCTGCCCGGCGACGGTGATCTCGACCTGCCGGGCGGCGGAGGTGGTCCGGGTCCGGTCGATCACCTCGGCGAGCACCCAGTCCACCGCGACCGGTTCGGGGGCCGGCAACGGCTCCGCGCCCTGTAGTCGGGTGAGTTCGAGCAGTTCGTGGACGAGTCGGCCGAGCCGCCTCGACTCATGCTGGATCCGTTCGGCGAAGCGCCGGGCCGCCACCCCGTCCTCACTGGGACCGGGCGCACCCGGACTGGTCGGTTCGGTCGCGTCCAGCAGGGCCTCGGCGAGCAGCTGAAGTGCGCCGATCGGGGTCTTCAGCTCGTGACTGACGTTGGCCACGAAGTCCCGCCGGACCCGGGCGACCCGGTGCGCCTCGGTGACGTCGGCCGCCTCGACGGCGACGAACCCGCCGCCCAGTCCCATGGCCCGAAGATGCACGCCGAGCGGGTCATGCGAACTGTCCTCGCCGCCCCTGGGCAGGTCCAGTTCGATCTCGCGGCGGACGCCGGTGCGTCGCACCTGGCCGGCCAGGGTACGGATGACCGGATGGGCCGCGATCGTGCCCTGGGTGGCTCCGGCCCGCAGCAGGCCCATCGCCCGTGCCGCCGGGTTGGCCAGCACCAGCACATCGTCGGTGTCCAGCACCACCACGCCGACCCGCAGCGAGTCGAGGCTCTTGCGACCGATTCCAGCGGGCGTACCGGGCCGGGTACCGGTCGTATCGGACCCGGCTGGCGGGCCCGCGGCGACCCGCCCCGTGCCGGTCGCCTCGGGCCCGGCGGGAGCCCGCCGGGCGAAGCGCACCAGCAAGGCCCCGATGAACAGGCCAATCGCCAGTCCACCGGCCGCCCCAGCCACGACCATCCAGTCCACCTGGCGATCGTAGAGTCACGTCTACTCGAACTGATCGGGCAAGTCAGGCAAATCCGGCGGGCGTCGCGCAAAGTTCACCCGTCGGCCCGATGCCGTTCACCGTCGTTCACCCCGGTGCCACCGGCCCGGCCTACCGTAGTAGCGCACCTGACCACCCATCCGCGGTCGGCGCGACAGGGCGCGTCGACGGCCACCCACCTCAGGACGTGATCATGCGCAACGAGTTCCGGGCCGATCTGAATACGGTAAGCCAGTTGCTGGTCGACATGGCCGAAGCTGTCCGGGCGGCGATGCGCCATGCCACCAGGGCACTGCTCAACGCCGATCGGGCCGCCGCGGCGACACTGATCGTGCGGGACGCCGAAATCGACGCCCTCTACCGACAGGTAGAGGAGCGGGTCTGCGATCTGCTCGCCCGGCAGGCCCCGGTCGCCTCTGACCTACGGAGGGTGGTGACCGCGCTCCAGGTCGGCGCCGATCTGGAGCGGATGGGCGACTTCGCGGTCCACGTCGCCAAGACCGCGCTGCGCCGGCACCCTGCGCCGGCCGTACCAGCCGAACTGCGCCCGGTCTTCACCCAGATGGCCGAGGTCGCCGACCGGATCGCCGAAAAGATCGCAACGGTACTCAGCACGCCCGATGCCGATCGCGCCGCCGAACTGGACAGCGACGACGACGCGATGGACGAACTGCACCGGAGCCTGTTCGCGGTGCTACTCAGCGATGACTGGCCGTACGGGGTGGAGACGGCGATCGACGCGACCCTGCTCGGCCGCTTCTACGAGCGCTACGCCGACCACGCGGTCAATTCCGGCCGACGGGTGATCTTCCTGATCACCGGAGAGGTGATCAGCAACTGAGCTGGCGCGAAGGGCCCCTGCCGACCGTGGCGGATTCTCGGTATCGACAGGGGCCCTTCGCGCACTCAGCGGCCCTGGTTGGCGACCGCGGCGGCGGCCTCCCGGGCGGCTTCCGGGTCGAGGTAGCTGCCGCCGTTGACCAGCGGTCGCAGCGACCGGTCGAGGTCGTAGCGGAGCGGCATACCGGTCGGGATGTTCAGCTTGGCGATCGCCTCGTCGGAGATGCCGTCCAGCTGTTTGACCAGCGCGCGCAGCGAGTTGCCGTGCGCGGCCACCAGCACGGTCCGGCCGGCGAGCACATCCGGCACGATCGAGTCGTACCAGTAGGGCAGCATCCGCTGCACCACGTCCTTGAGGCACTCGGTGCGCGGCATCAGCTCGGGTGGGAGCAGGGCATACCGGGGGTCACCCGCCGGCGACCACTCGTTGTCATCCGAGATCGGCGGCGGTGGCGTGTCGTACGAGCGGCGCCAGAGCGCGAACTGCTCCTCGCCGTACGTCTCCAGGGTCTGCTTCTTGTCCTTGCCCTGCAGGTCGCCGTAGTGCCGCTCGTTGAGCCGCCACGACCGGCGCACCGCGATCCAGTGCCGGTCGGCGACGCTCAGCGCCAGCTCGGCGGTGCGGATCGCGCGACGCAGCACACTGGTGTGCACCACATCCGGTAGCAGGCCGTGCTCCCGCAGCAGCTCGCCGCCGCGCCGGGCCTCAGCCTCCCCCTTCGCGGTCAGGTCCACGTCGACCCAGCCGGTGAACAGGTTCTTGGCGTTCCAGTCGCTCTCGCCGTGCCGCAGCAGCACCAGCGTGCCGACTGAAGCCCCTTCGCTCGCCGCCGTGGTGCTCACCGACGCCCTCCTCGCCATGCAGTCATGCGCCTCATCCTGCCCGACCGGCTGACGGGCCGACGCAAGACCCACGGTGACGACCAACACGTGGAAATCCGGATGCCCCGGTCCGAACGGACCGACTAGGTTGTAAGGGACCAACGCACAATTGATCATTACGGGTACGGGGGCTTCGTGCGAGCGGTACAACACTGGTTCCAGAACACCACGGGCGGGCTACCCAAAGCGTTCTGGTACCTCTGGACCGGCTCGTTGATCAACCGGCTCGGCTCCTTCGTACTGATCTTCCTAGCCATCTATCTGACCGCCGTACGCGGCTTCTCCGAGCTGCAAGCGGGTCTGGTCCTGGGGCTCTGGGGCGCTGGCGGCGCGGCCGGCACGATGGCCGGCGGGATCCTCGCCGACCGGTGGGGGCGCCGCCCGACCCTGCTCACCGCTCATCTGGGCGCGGCGACGATGATGCTGGCACTCGGTCTTGCCCGGGGCCTCTGGATGATCGCGGCCGGTGCCCTGCTGCTCGGCTTCTTCGCCGAGGCGGCCCGACCGGCGTTCTCCGCCATGATGATCGACGTCGTGCCCGAGCGTGACCGGCTCCGCGCCTTCTCACTCAACTACTGGGCGATCAATCTCGGCTTCGCCTGCGCCGCGATCCTGGCCGGATTCGCCGCCGAGGCCAGCTATCTGCTGCTCTTCCTGGTCAACGCGACCACCACCGTGCTCACCGCGATCGTCATCTTCGTCAAGGTCCACGAGACCCGCCAGATCCGTCTCGGCCCAATCAACGGAAAGCCGGGCGAGCAAGCTGGCAACGGTCTACGAGCCGTGCTGGCCGACCGGGTGTTCCTCGGCTTCATGGCGCTCAATCTGCTGGTGGCGCTGATCTTCATGCAGCACATCTCGATGCTGCCGATCGCCATGGGACAGGACGGCCTCTCCCCGGCCACCTACGGCTCGGTGATCGCGCTCAACGGGGTGCTGATCGTGGCCGGTCAACTCTTCGTACCTCGGTTGATCCAGGGGCGAAGCCGCTCGCACGTACTGGCGCTGGCCGCGGTTATCACCGGCATCGGCTTCGGCATGACCGCGTTCGCGCATTCCGCCTGGTTCTACGCGGTGACCGTGCTGATCTGGACACTGGGCGAGATGCTCGGTTCGCCATCCAACGCGACCATGATCGCCGAACTCTCCCCGGCCTCGCTGCGCGGCCGCTACCAGGGCGTCTTTTCGCTTTCCTGGTCGTTGGCGGCGTTCTGCGCACCGGTCGCAGGCGGCTTCGTTCGAGGGCAGTTCGGCAACTCCGCACTCTGGCTCGGCTGTGCGCTCATCGGCGGCCTGGCAGCCGTGGCCCACCTGCTCTCCGGCCCGGCCCGCGAGCGACGCGCGACCGAGCTCCGCCAGCCCGCTGAGCTACCCGAGCCCGATGGGCTCCGCCGGCCCGCCGTCGCGGCAGGGCAGTTGGACCGACGGACAAGCCAATCTGCCGAGACTATGGTGGATCACAGCACAACGAACGAGAAACCAATTCTGTCAGATTTGCGATAGCCGGTAAGCCGCGAAAATTTGACCCGGCGGTGGCGGGCAGACACTCACCCCCGTAAGCGTCGCCCGCACACACCGCCGGGCTCAGGTGGCGGCCGTCCCCCAACGGCGCGAAATGCCACCTGTCCCCCAGCAACGCACGTTCGGTCAACGGGCCATCGACCCGCCGCCGTTTCCCCCAAAACGGTCCGAGTGCGGTGCTTGTGGATCACGATAGTTGCACCCCGATCGCGGCACAACTCGGCTACCCGTTTCACTGGTCACACCGGCTGCGACCAGTGTGCCAGGTACCGAGTGCGGCATCCGGCGCTAGCCGTCTTCCCGATCCGGCGACTCGGTCCGATAAGAAGTTACTCGGCTGGCCGTTCGAACGCGTTTCCTGGTAAATAAAATTGAGCCGCCGCATGTCGAAGGTGCCGAACCATTCATCCCAGGTGATCTGACGTAGCTTTCCGCCTTCCCGCCAGCCGGGGAAGTTGAAGGCGAGCACCCCGGCCCGCCCCTCTCGTTCGGTGCCCGCGATCGTCGCCGGCTGCGCGTCACGCGCCTGGGCCCACCCCTGGATCACCTCGTGACTGATGGTTACCAGACTCCGTCCGGGCCGATCGGGCCGCTGGTCGGGCGAGGAGATCGACTGCGCGTACTTCAACGATTTCGACATGGCGTTGCCCTGTCGGATTCCGCCGTTACTGGTCGCTTTTGCCCCAGTCGCCCGCTCGGTCGCGGCACTCTTGGTCGCGGCACTCTTCGTCGCGGCACTCTTCGTCGCGGCACTCTTCGTCGCGGCAGCTCTTCGTCGGCGGCACTCTTCGTCGCGGCACTCTTCGTCGCGGCGCTCCTCGTCGGCGACGCGATGCTCGCCTTACCGGTCGGCGCCTTCTGCCGGCCCTCCGCCTTCAACGTCCTGACCAGGCTTTTGACCAGGTCATCCTTGCGCAATGCCGATATCCCCGAAATACCACGCTGTCGGAGTTGTCGGCGTATGTCGTCGGCGGTCAGTTGGGCAATCTCACTCGCGTTGATATCGGGCGAGCCGGCGGACCGGCCTCTTGTCGCGGTCGCGGTACCACCGCGACTGGAACTGTTCCGCTGAGCCATGACAATCTCACGCTCCCCTGACTCCTTGGGTCATCGGGCAGGCGGCGGCGGTCTTCGCTGTCAGTTCCGTCGCCACAGTCTGCAGATACCCGTCAGGGCCGATCCAAACCCACGTCAGTCGAGGTTGAGCGCTCAAAAAGATGGGCGAAAGCCTGGAGGTTGGCCAACGACTCGCCCCGTTTGACCCGCCACTCCCACTCCCGCCGGATGGCCGTACCGAAGCCGATCTCCAGCATCGTGTCGAATGACTCGTCGGCGTAGGTCAGCACCGCGCCGAGCAGACGGTCCAGCTCATCCTCGGTAACCGCGGCCCGGCCACCCGCCCGGTCAGATAGACGTCGCCTACGGCGTCGATCGAGAACGCCACGCCGTACATCCGGGCGTTGCGTTGCAGCAGCCAGGCCCACAGCTCCTCACGCCGCTCGTCCGGCTGGCGCATCACGAACGCCTCGACCCGCAGCGCATGCTCGCCGACGATCAGGTTGCAGACCGTCTTGAGCTTGTGCGTGCCCGGCAGGGTGACCGCGTACGAGCACTCGCCGGTCGGCTCGCACGGCAGCTCCCGGTCGGCGCAGACCGACTCGATCACGCGCGGAGTCCGTTCGGGTCGACCCGGCCGGGCGCGACTCGGCCGTCCGCGACTCCGGTCATCCGTGCACCGGCCGCTCCGGTACGCCGATGGGCTGCCCGGCCGCCCCGCTCACCAGGCGCCGCGGCAGAGCGAGTCACCGCGTCGCCGGCCAGCCGGCGGCGAGCCGGGCCCGGTGCTCGGCCATCGCCTCCCGGTAGACGGCCAGCAGCCCTCGGCGGTTCTGGCCCAGGAGAAGTTCGCCGCGTGCCGCGACCGCACCCCGGGACAGCTCGGCCCGGCGGGCGGGCGCGGCGAGCAGACCGGGCCAGCGTCCGCGCCCAGTCGTCCGGGTCGTGCCCGTCGACCAGCACGCCGCTCACCCCGTCCCGTACCGCCGTGACCAGACCGCCGACCGCGGCGGCGACCACCGGCGTACCGCACGCCTGGGCCTCCAGCGCGACCAGGCCGAAGGACTCGTTGTGCGACGGCACCGCGACGAGGTCGGCGGCCCGGTACAGCGCCGGCAGGTCGTCGCCGGTCTGCGGCGGCAGGAACCGTACGCGATCGCGAGAGCCGAGCGCGGTCGGCGAGCTCGATCAGCGCGGTCGGCCGGTCCAACCCACTGCCGCTGGGACCGCCGACGATGACCACGGTCAGCTCCTCGGCGAGCCGGGGGTCGCGCTCGCGCAGCGCGGCGACGGCGTGCAGCAGCACGTCGGGGGCCTTGAGCGGCTGGATCCGGCCGACGAACGCGACGACGTACCCCCGCCGGGCAGCCCGAGCCGGCGGCGGGCGGCGGACCGGCGCGGTCTCCTCGCTCCGCCCGCGACCGGCCGGAACCGGTCCAGGTCGACACCCGGCTGGACCACCGCCACCCGGCGCCGGGTCGGCGCCGTACCGGTCGATCAGGTCGCCGCGCCTCGACCTCGGTGTTGGCGATCAGCCGGTCGGCCTCGGCCACGACCTGCTCCTCGCCGATCACCCGGGCCCTGGGCTCCGGCCGGTCCCCGTCGGCGAGCCGGGCGTTCTTGACCTTGGCGAGCGTGTGCGCGGTGTGGATCAGCGGCACGCCCCAGCGCTCCTTGGCCAGCCAGCCGACCTGCCCGGAGAGCCAGTAGTGGGAGTGGATCAGGTCGTAGTAGCCGGGCGGCCGGGCCGCCTCGGCGCGCAGCACCCCGTTGGTGAAGGCGCAGAGCTGGCCGGCAGCTCCTCCTTGGACAGCCCCTCGAACGGGCCGGAGGTGACGTGCCGGACCTGGACGCCGGGCGCCATCTCGACCACCGGCGGCAGGTCGCTGGCGGTGGCCCGGGTGAAGATCTCGACCTGCACGCCGGACCTCGGCCAGCCGGCGGGAGACCTCGACGATGTAGACGTTCATGCCGCCGGCGTCACCGGTGCCGGGCTGGTGCAGCGGTGATGTGTGCACCGAGAGGATGGCGATCCGGCTTGGCGACGGCCGGGGCAGGTTCCTCCGCTGCCGGGCCACGCCGGAGTGCATCTCCGCCACGTCTGCCCCCTCTGTCGCGGTGTCAGCCGTCCCGCCGAATGACCCGGACGCCCCAGAGGTCAACATCGTGCGGCGTGTGTCATCTTCCCGATCGCGGCCGCCGCCATTCATGACCGGCGCCCGCCGCAGGTGACGGACCTCATCGCGGGGCGGCGATCCTCGGTCGGCGGATGGTCGGCGACAATGGCCGCGATGACCCCGTCGCGATCGTCACCGGCGCCTCCAGCGGAATCGGCGCCGCCACCGCCCGCCGGCTGGCCGCCGAGGGTTTTCACGTACTCGCCGCCGCCCGGCGGGCGGATCGGCTGGCCGCCCTGGTCGCAGGAGATCGCCGCGGCGGGTGGCACTGGCGACCGCGGTCGACCTGCGACGTCACCTCCGACGAGTCGGTGGCCGCGCTGGCCGCGACGGCTGCGGCCGGACTGCCCGGACCGGTCACCCTGCTGGTCAACAACGCCGGCGGGGCGCGCGGGCTGGACCCGGTCGAGCACCGGCCCGATCGACGACTGGCAGTGGATGTACGACGTGAACGTGCTGGGCACGCTGCGGGTGACCCAGGCCGTGCTGCCCGCGCTGGACGCCTCCGGCGCCGGCACGTCGTCGTGGTCAGCTCCGACCGCCGGCCTCATCGTCTACGAGGGCGGCGGCGGCTACACCGCGGCGAAGCACGCGCAGACCGCGCTGGCCGAGACGCTGCGGCTGGAGCTGTCCGGCCGGCCGGTCCGGGTGATCGAGATCGACCCGGGCATGGTGCGGACCGACGAGTTCTCGCCTGGTCCGCTTCGGCGGCGACGCCGAGAAGGCGGCGGCGGTCTACCGCGGGGTGGCCGAGCCGCTGGTCGCCGAGGACGTCGCCGACTGCGTCGCCTGGTGCGCCACCCGCCCGCCGCACGTCAACATCGACCGGCTGGTGGTCCGCCCGCTGGCCCAGGCCGCCCAGCACAAGGTGCACCGGGTCTTCCCGGAGCAGCATCGTTGACCAGAGCCCAAGTCGATCAGACCTTATCGTCGGTCGCAGCCTCGAACGGCGATCAACCTCAAGTCGATCCGACGGCCGCGCCGGCGCGGGCGCGAGTCGACGCTAGGCCATGGATGGACAGGTGCTGGGCGGGGCTGGGGCGGGCGGCGGACTGGGCGGGGCCGGTGGGCAGGCGACCAGAGGCACCACCAATCCCAACCGGCTGCGCCGGGTGGACAACTGGATCGCGGCCACCTGCGCCGACCGGCTGCGCGACGCGGCCGACCCGCTGGTGGTCGACCTCGGCTACGGCGCCACCCCGGTCACCGCGGTCGAGCTGCGCGCCCGGCTGGCCGCCGCCGTCCGCCCGGACGTCCGGGTGGTCGGGCTGGAGATCGATCCGGTACGCGTCGACGCGGCCGCCCCGGCGGCGCGGCCGCCGCGGGCTGACCTTCCGCCGGGGTGGCTTCGAGCTGGCCGGGCTGCGTCCGGTGGTGGTCCGGGCGTTCAACGTGCTGCGCCAGTACGACGAGCCGGCGGTCGGCCCGCGTGGTCGATGATCGCCGCGCGCTCGCCCCGGACGGCGTGCTCGTCGAGGGCACCTGCGACGAGCTGGGCCGGCTCGCCTGCTGGGTCCTGCTGGACGTGACCGGCCCACGCTCACTCACCCTGGCCGCCGGCTGGCCACCCTCGACACGTCCCGCCTCGCTCGCCGAACGGCTGCCGAAGGCGCTGATCCACCGCAACGTCCCGGCGAGCGGGGTGCACGCGCTGATCGCGGGCGCTCGACGACGGCTGGCGGGCCGCGGCGCCGTACGCGACCTTCGGTCCCCGGCAGCGGTGGCTGCGGGCGGTGGCGTGCGGTACGCGCATGCCGGCTGGCCGGTGCTGGACCGGCCGGCCCGCTGGCGGCTCGGCGAAGTGACGGTGCGCCTGGCCCTCCGTCGCCGCCGGCCCCGCCGCCGCAAGATCCGCACGATCTTGCAGGTCGGGGACCGACCGGACAAACGAGGCTGGCAACCGCAAGATCGCGCGGATCTTGCGGCGGGTGGGGCGGATCTTGCGGCGGGTGGGTGGTCAGAGGGCGCAGTTGACCATGATGGGCTCGGGATGGAGGGTGACCCCGAACCGGTCGCGCACGCCGTCGCGGATCTCCCGGGCGAGCGCCGAGCAGCGCGGCGGTCGAGCGCGTCGCCCCGGTTGGTCAGCGCCAGCGTGTGCTTGCGACGAGATGGCGACCCCGCCGCCGCCGGGTACCCCTTGCCGAAGCCGGCCTGCTCGATCAGCCAGGCCGCGCTGACCTTGACCACTCCGCCGGCACCCGGCCAGGACGGCGGTTCGCCCAGGCCGGCCGCGCGGTCCCGCGAGCTCCGCGTACGCCGCCGCGTCGAGCACCGGGTTGGTGAAGAACGAACCGGCCGAGCGGGTGTCCGGGTCGGCCGGGTCAGCACCATGCCCTTACCCGCGCGCAGCGCCCGGACCGCCTCCCGGGCCCGCGCCAGCGGCACCCGGTCGCCCAGCTCGACGCCGAGCGGTCCGGGCCAGCTCGGCGTACCGCACCGGCGCGGACAGCGGCGACCGGGCGAGCCGGAAGTCGACGCGTGAGCACCGCCCAGCGGTCGCTGTGCCGGAACACGCTGGACCGGTAGGCGAAGCCGCACTCGTCGGCCGGCATCGCGGACGATGTCCCGGCGACCCGGTCGTACGCCTCGACGCGCGGTGATCGTCTCGGCGACCTCCTGGCCGTACGCGCCGACGTTCTGGATCGGGGTCGCCCCGGCCGAGCCGGGAATGCCGGAGAGGCACTCCACCCCGGACCAGCCCGCATCAATGGTGGCGGCGACCAGGTCGTCCCAGGGTTCGCCGGCCTCGACCCGGATGGTCACCGTCTCGTCGTCGGTGGCCACCACCTGGAAGCCCCGGGAGCGGACCAGGATCACCGTGCCGGGGAATCCGTCGTCGCCGATCACCACGTTGCTGCCGCCGGCGAGGATCAGCAACGGTTGGTCAAGGGAACCAACCTCTTGTACGTTTTGTACGATTTCTAGTCGAATGGTCGACCGGAACCAGCCGTCCGGGCGCTCCGCCGAGTCGCAGAGTCGTATACCTGGCCAGCCGGCCCGGCTCGGCGGAATCAGCGGCGGTTGTCAGCTTGGCACTCACGTCGGGCACGCCATTCACCCTAGGCTGACAAACAGCCTGGCCACCCACTGGTGGCCCGGTGACGCGGGAGGATCGTGTTGAGCAGACTGCACGCAACCAAGGACTTCTGGATCGGCGCACTGCGCACCGAGGGTCCGGCCTTCGCCGCCGCGATCGCCGAGGCGCCGCCCGCCGACGCCGGTCCTCGTCCTGTCCCGGGTGGACCGTGACCGACCTGACGCACCATCTCGGCTCGATCTACAGCTGGGTGCGAACCGTTCTCACCACCGACCCCGGCACCCGGCCCGCGCCCCGCTCGGAGAGCACCGCGGACCTACCCACCGGCCTGGCCGCCAGGCAGTGGTGGCAGCAGGAGTTCGACCAGCTTCTGACCGTGCTCGACGGTCTCGATCCGGAGACCCCGGCCTGGAACTGGGCGCCGCAACCGAAGCGGGCCGCCTTCTGGCAGCGCCGGATGGCGCACGAGACCGTCGTACACCGCTGGGACGCGCAACTGGCGATCAGCGCGGCCGAGCCGATCGAGGCCAAGCTGGCCAGCGACGGGGTGAGCGAGGTGCTGGACACCTGGCTGCCCGCCGGGCGGCGGATCATCAACCAACCCAGGTACGGCGTGGTCCAACTGGTCGCGGTGGACACCGGCCAGGAGTGGTTCCTCCGGCTACGCGGCGAGGGGGTCGCCCTGCTCGACACCGACACCCTCCTCGACACCGACGATCCCCGCGCCCGGGTCCACGTTTCCGGTACCGCCAGCGACCTCCTGCTGGCCCTCTACGGGCGGCTCGGCTTCGACCTGCTGGCGGTGACCGGCGACGCGACCCTCCTCACCGGGCTGCGCATCGGCTGACCCTCTTCGATCTAGAACCTCTCGCCACGGTCTGGTGTAATCGGCGACAGATCCCAGCTGGCTGGAGGTAGCGATGCGGTTTCCGGAAGGCTTTGTCTGGGGCGCGGCCACGGCCGCGTATCAGATCGAGGGCGCAGTCCACGATGACGGTCGCGGGCCGTCGATCTGGGACACCTTCTCCCGTACGCCGGGCAGGGTGCACGCCGGGCACACCGGCGACGTGGCCTGCGACCACTACCACCGCTATGCCGAGGATGTCGCGCTGATGGCCGAACTCGGCCTGTCCGCGTACCGCTTCTCGGTGGCCTGGCCCCGGATCCAGCCGGACGGCACCGGCCCGGCCAACCCGCGCGGCCTCGACTTCTATGACCGGCTGGTCGACGAGGTACGCGGCCGGGGCATCGATCCGATCGTCACCCTCTACCACTGGGACCTGCCCCAGGCCCTCGAGGACCGGGGCGGCTGGACCGCCCGGGAGACCGCCGAACGGTTCGCCGAGTACGCCAGCGCCGTACACGCCCGGCTCGGCGACCGGGTGGACACCTGGACCACCCTGAACGAGCCGTGGTGCTCGGCGTACCTGGGCTACGGCAGCGGGGTGCACGCCCCGGGCCGGCGGGATCCGGGCGCCGCCTTCACCGCCGTACACCATCTGCTGCTCGGGCACGGGCTGGCCGGGCTGGCGCTGCGCGCGGCCGGCGTGCGGACCCTGGGGATCACCCTCAACCCGGCCGCCGTCTTCCCCGCCGATGCGACCAGCGCCGCGGACGCCGAGGCGGTACGCCTGGTCGACGGTCTGCAGAACCGGATCTTCTTCGACCCGCTGCTACGCGGCGGGTATCCGGCGGATGTGCTCGACCACATCGCCCGCCACACCGACCTGGACCACCTGCGCGACGGTGACGAGAAGATCATCGCTACCCCGATCGACCTGCTCGGCATCAACTACTACGCCCCGACCTACGTTGCCGCCCGGCCGGGCGCGGCCGGCGGCGGAGGCGCCTACCCGGGCACCGAGGACATCGAGTTCCTCCCGCCGGTCGGTCCGGTGACCGACATGGGCTGGCTGATCGAGCCCACCGGACTGACCCGGTTACTGGAACGGATCAGCCGCGACTATCCCGGGGTACCGCTGATGATCACCGAGAACGGCGCCGCCTTCGCCGACCAGGTGCACCGGAGTGCCGCCGACCGGGTGCCGGACCCGGACCGGATCAGCTACCTTGACGGACACCTGCGGGCGGCACACGAGGCGATCTCCCGGGGCGTGGATCTTCGCGGTTATCTCGTATGGTCTTTGCTGGACAACTTCGAGTGGGCCGAGGGATACCGCAAACGGTTCGGGATCATCTACGTCGACTACCTGACTCAGCGGCGGGTGCCCAAGGACAGTGCGCGCTGGTATCAGGAGGTGATCCGGCGCAACGGCCTGTGACGATCGGCGTGGAGGAGAGATGGCGGCGGTTCGTGAGCGGCCCACGCTGGAGGCGGTCGCGCGACGGGCCGGCGTTTCCCGGGCCACCGTGTCACGGGTGGTGAACGGCTCGACGACGGTTGCCGAGCCGATCCAGGAAGCGGTCCGCCGGGCGGTACGCGAACTCGGGTACGTGCCGAACCTGGCCGCCCGCAGCCTGGTCACCCAACGCACCGACTCGGTCGCGCTGATCCTGCCGGAGGCGGCCACCCGGGTCTTCTCCGACGATCAGGTCTTCCCCGGCATCATCCGGGGCATCAGCCAGGAGTTGGAGACCGCCGACAAGCAACTGGTCCTGATGCTGGCCGAATCAACGGCAAGCCACGACCGGGTGGAGCGGTACGCGATGGGTCGGCACGTGGACGGGGTGCTCTTCGCCTCGCTGCACGGTGCCGATCCGCTCCCCGGCACCCTGGCACACCTCGGCATCCCGGTGGTCTGCGGCGGACGCCCACTGGGCAGCGCCGCCGCCTCGGTGCCCTACGTCGACGTCGACCACGTCAACGGGGTGACCAGCGCGATCCGGTACCTGCTCGACTCGGGTCGGCAACGGATCGCCACCATCGCCGGTCCGCAGGACATGATCGCCGGCATCGAACGGCTGACCGGCTACCGAGCCGGCCTCGGCGATTCCGGCCGGGGCTCGGCGATCACGGTGGGCGATTTCACCCGGGAGTCCGGGGCGGCGGCGATGCGCCAACTCCTCGACGAGGATCCGGCGCTGGACGCCGTCTTCGTCGCCTCCGATCTGATGGCCCATGGGGCACTGCGCACGCTGCGCGAGGCGGGCCGCCGGGTGCCCGACGACGTAGCGGTGATCGGCTTCGACGACATCGAGATCGCCCGCTACACCGATCCGCCGTTGACCACCGTACGCCAGCCGATCCAGCAGATCGGCCGGGAAATGACCCGGCAACTGCTCCGGTTGGCCGCCGGTGAACGCATCGAGCCGGCCCTGGTGCTCCCCACCGAACTCATCGTGCGCGACTCGGCCTGACCCCCGTCAATCCCACCCCCTCCCCACCCACCCTCTCCCCGTCGATCAAGGACCTATTGCGGTGGTTCGATCTCCAATCCACCACCACAAGTCCTTGATCGACGCAGAAGTCGGTGATAATCCGGTCGTGCCGACGGCCCGGCACGCGGTAGCTTCGCCACATGCCCGACCCCGCCACGCTGATTCGCGTTCCTGAGCTCTCCGAGGTGGCCGAGTACGCCTATGCCGCCAGCGTCGAGCTACCGGCACGACTCGTCTTCACGGCTGGTGCCTGTCCACTTGACGAGGTCGGCAACACGGTCTGCCCGGGCGACGCCGTCGGCCAGGCACGGCAGGTGATGACCAACCTGGAGACCGCGCTCGCGGCGGCCGGCGCCCGCCTCACCGACGTGGTCAAGAGCACCGTCTACGTGGCTTCGCCGCAGCAGGCTGACCTGGTGGCGGTCTGGGAGGTGGTTCGGGACCGGTTCGGCGAACACGATCCACCCAGCACGCTGCTCGGCGTAGCCGTCCTCGGCTATAACCACCAACTCGTCGAGGTCGAGGCCATCGCCGCGCTCCGGGCGGCGCAATGCTGATCCGATCCGCTGATCCCGGTGACGCGCCCGCCGTCGTCGCGCTGCGCGCGCGGGTCTATCCATACCTGGTCCGGGGCGTCGGGTCCACGCGGCGAATGATCTCCGAACCACCGCCGGGCGAGGAGTGGGTGGCGTTCGTGGCCGAGGTTGATCAACAGGTGGTGGGCTGGGTTTCGGCGTACCGCAACAGCATCACCTCGGAGCCGGACTTCGGGGAGATCTCCCTGCTCCACGTCCATCCGGAACATCGACGGGCGGGGATCGGCGACGCCCTGCTGGCCGCGGCGATCCGGCATCTGACCCAGCTTCGGATCCAGAAGGTACGAACCTGGGCCCTGCCCGAGTCGTTAGCGTTCGCCGGCAAACGCGGCTTCGAGCCGAGCCGTGAGATCCGGTATTCCGCGTTGGGACTCCACCGGGTGCCGCCGCTGCCCGCCGTGCCGGACGGCGTCCGGCTCGTCCCCCTGGTCGACGTCGACCCCAAACGGCTGTACGACGCCGAGGTGGCGGCGACCGCCGACGAGCCCGACGACGTACCCTCCGACGCTCTCTCCTACGAGTACTGGCGGTATTCCATCTGGGACAGCCCGGACCTGGACCGGGTCGCCAGCACCTGCGTGGTGGTTGACGACCGCATCATCGCGTTCAGCCTGGTGAAACGAGATGGCGACCGAATGTGGTCGGACATGACCGCGACGCGGCCCGAGCACCGTGGGCGCGGTCTGGCCCGGCTCGCCAAGCTGGCGGCGCTGCACCGGGTCGCCGCCACTGGCGTGACCGTCGCCTACACCTCGAACGACGAAGCGAACGCACCGATGCTCGCGATCAACCAACGGCTCGGGTACCAACCGGTGGCCGAACAATGGTCCTGCCTCGCCAACCTGAGCTGAGCTGAGCTATGACTGTACAGTGCCGGCCGATTGTCAATGACAACTATTGAACAGAGCTATCCAGCAGGCCAGGGTCCCCAACCATTCGAATCGCCGCTATCGTGCTGGCATTGCAATTTTTCAAGGCTAGGATTATACGTGGCCATCATCGATGGCGACGCATCTAATGCGTCCCAGGTCTGCAAGCCACAACAGACACAGACCGTCACAGCACGGAAGCATCAGCGCCTACATCAGGGGACTGAACGCGCGGCCGCTGCTGACGAGCGAGAGCGTAAACAGTTGTACACCAAGACCTGCCGCGTCCCCTCTTTGGGTATGCAGCGACGCAGGCCCGAATCCATCGCACTCAGCAGGATTGATGGATGTTCCAGCTAACCCGTCCACCGGAACGGGCATTGATCATGCATTTCACCCACATCAGCAACATGCCGATGATCCTGTCCACCGGGCAACTTGTCGCGGACAATTCGGTCAGCGATCGGCTGGTGACCGAGGTTGGTTCCACCGCGATCAAAGCGAGCCGACGTACACGGATCGTCCCCTGCTTACCGGGCGGGACGTTGACGTTCTCTCCGCCCTAAAGGACGGAGATTCCCTCCACGCTGCGTGTGGAACACGCGGCGTCCGGGTGGATTACCGTTTCGCCGCGCGGTGCCGGAATCGCTTCCGGTCTTACCCGCGCTCCACGGTCGTTGAGGTCCGCCCGTCCGGCGGCCCTGATGTTCCTGGCGGCGTTCACATCCCGGTCGTGGGTGGTGCCGCAGGGGCAGGTCCACTCCCGGACGTTCAACGACAGTTTGTCGCCCACCGCACCACACACAGAACACATGCGGGTGGAGGGGAACCAGCGGTCCACCTTGCCGAAGGTGCGCCCGTACCGGGCCGCTTTGTATTCCAACATTGCCGTGAAGGTCGCCCAGCCGGCGTCATGGACGCTTTTTGCCAGCCGGGTCCGACCCAGACCGGCCACGCTCAAATCCTCGACGTGGATCGCTTGGTTGTCGCGAACCATCGTGGTCGAGAGTTTGTGCACCAGTCCCGGCGGGTGTCGCCGACCTTCGCGTGAGCGCGGGCGACCTTGACGACGGCCTTCTTCCGGTTGCTGGAGCCCTTCTGCTTACGGGCGAGGTCCTGTTGCAGCCGGCGGAGTTTCCGGGCCGCCCGTCGTAGGAACTTCGGCGCCGCGATTTTCGTCCCGTCGGACAGGACCGCGAAATGCGTCAACCCGAGGTCGATACCCACCTCCGAGTCGACCTCCGGCAACGTTTCGTCCCCGGTCGTCGTGACGACGAACGACGCGAAGTACCGGCCCGCCGCATCCCGGATGACCGTCACGGAAGTCGGAGCAGACGGCAACTGCCGTGACCAGCGCACCTGAAGGTCGCCGACCTTCGGCAACCTGAGCCGGCCGTTGTCCAACACCCGGAACCGCGAGTTCGCGGTGAACCGGACCGCCTGCCGATTGTCCTTACGGGACCGGAACCGGGGCGCGGCCACTGTCCGACCCTTCCGTTTCCCCGACAGGGACGCGAAAAAGTTCCGGTAGGCGGTGTTCAAATCAGCGAGGGCCTGCTGGAGCACGACCGACGACACCTCGCCCAACCAGGCCCGGGCGTTGGTCTTCTTCGCCTCGGTGATGACCTGCTTGGACAGTTCCCCGTCCGTGATGTACGGCAACCCCTGCTCGCGGGCCTCCTGTCGCGCGCGCAGCCCATCGTTGAACACCATCCGCGCGCACCCGAACGCCCGGGACAGCGACTGCCGCTGACTCAGCGTTGGGTAGAGCCGGTAGTTGTACCGAAGCTGCACATTCACATTCTACCATTGGTCTATGGCTACCGAACCCGCCGTACGCGCTGGCAGACACTGCGTTTTCGCCCTACACGCCCACTTGGTCTTCGTGACCAAGTTCCGGCACAAGGTGTTCACCGACCGGCACTTGACCCGGATGGAAGAAATCATGCGCGCCGTGTGCGCCGACTTCGAAACCGAACTGGCCGAATTCAACGGCGAAACCAACCACGTACACCTGCTCGTCAACTTCCCACCCAAGGTCGCCCTGTCGAAGCTGGTCAACAGCCTCAAAGGGGTTTCCTCCCGAAGGATGCGGCAAGAGTTCCCCGAACTGGCCCGCCACTACTACCGGGCCAACCGACTGTGGTCGGCGTCCTACTTCGCCGGCTCCGTCGGCGGCGCACCGTTGACAGTGCTATGCCAGTACATCGAGCAGCAAAACCGCCCGGTTTAAGGCACGGCTCGAGCCTTGGCGGCCCTCCCCGCGCGGGCCTTCACCCCCGCCCTGAAGGGCGGAGCACTGGCCCGCAATCCGGTAGCCGAATACGTGCCGTTCTACTTCGCCCCTCGCTCGCCCATGATGTACCGGATTGCCTGCGATCACCGAGACGAGACGACTGACTGCTATCCCGGTGGGGATGACCCGCTGGTCTATCTGGTCAGTTCCATCGATCAAGTGCATACCGCCGGCATACCCTGGGTCGCCAGTGACGGTAACTGCGCGGCCCGCCTCACCTGCTTCGCCAACTCGATCGACGCCCTCGCCGAGCTGATTGACTGGCCTCTCATGCGGGAACGAGTCTGGAAGGACGTACCGGAAGACCAGGATCGAAAGCGGCGACGGATGGCCGAACTGCTCGTACACCGGGAGTTCCCGCTCAGCCTGGTCGCCGGTTACGTAGTTCGGACGCCAACCAGGCAAGAGCAGCTGCAACGGGTCCTCGGCGCGGCTGGCATCATCAACGCGTACGTTGACGTCAGAGCTGACTGGTATTACGGAGACCTGCGAAGGAGGTGAGGGAATGATCATCGTCAGCCACGGCAACCTGCTCACCGCAGACGCCGAAGCCCTGATCAACACGGTCAACACTGTCGGGGTGATGGGGAAGGGGATCGCACTTCAGTTCAAGCGCGCCTACCCCGCGAACTACGCGGCCTATCGGGCAGCGTGCGAGGCGGACCGGGTTAAGTTGGGCGAGATGTTCGTTTTCGACTCCGGACGTCTGGGTCCTCGCCGTTATGTGATCAACTTCCCGACCAAGGGCCACTGGCGGGCGACGTCGAAGCTGGACGACATCCGCACCGGTCTGACGGACCTCGTCCGGGTCGTCCGCGAACGCAACATCAATTCGGTAGCGGTGCCGGCCCTCGGCTGCGGCAACGGCGGTCTCGACTGGGCCGAGATCCGCCCCACGATCGAACGGGCGTTCGCCGGCCTACCCGACATGCGTGTGCTGCTCTTCCCCCCGGAAGGTGCCCCGAACCCCGCCGACATGCCGGTCGCCACTGAGAAGCCACCGCTCACCCCCGGCCGGGCCACCCTCCTCCGGGCGATCGAACGCTATCTGGAACAGGCACGGGCGCTCGAACCTCGCGACGGCGTGACCACCCTGGAGATCCAAAAGATCGCCTATCTCCTACAGACCTTGGGCGAACCCCTCCGACTCTCCTTCAGCCGAGGTCGTTACGGGCCGTACGCCGAGGGCCTCAACCGGGTTCTCGACCGGTTGGAGGGGCACTACCTCGTCGGTTACGGCGATCGATCGACCAAGGTCGAGGAGTTACATCCGATCAGTCTGACTCCCGGCGCGACCAAGGCGGTCTCGGCCTGGTTCGCCGCGCACGGATCAGAGTCCGACTCATTGAACGAGTTGGCCCGACTCGTCGCCGGCTTCGAAACCCCGTACAGCGTCGAACTACTCACCACCGTGCACTACGCGGCCATGCTGCCGCCGATAACCGACGACCCCGACGAGTTGATCGAACGGGTCCAGAGCTGGAACGGCCGTAAGGCCAGGCTCTTCACCCCCACCCACATCAGGTTGGCGTACGAACGGTTGCAGTCCGCGGCCCTGCTGCCGGTCCCGGCCCGAACCGGCACCTAACAGCCCGCCCCGGCGATTGACCCCCGAACGGAAACGATAGCTGTCACTTTTCGTCAATGGGCTGGCCGAAGGAGCGGCGGGTGAGCAGCGCCGCCCCGGCCACCGCAGCCGGCATGATCAGCACCGCGCCGAGCGGGATCAGGAAGCAGAGGAAGACCGCCACCCCGAAGCCCAGCGTCATCGGCCGGTTGGCCCGCAGCACCCGACGTCGCGCCGGCAGCCGCAGGCCGCGCTGATAGAACGGGGTGCCCACGAGTTCCAGGGCGAGGAACCAGCCGCCCACGGCCGCGCCGAGCACCGGGATGACGGTCTGACCGACCAGCGGGATGAACCCGGCGATAAAGAGCGGGATACCGACCAGCAGCGATCGTCCCAGCAGTCGGATCGAATCCACCAAACTGTGCCGCACCGCACGCCAGAATGGCGCCTCGACCTCGTTCGGGATCCCGCCGAACTGATCCTCCACCTCAGCGGAGATCTGATCGTAGAACGGGGTTCCGATGAGCAGGGTGACGATGGTGAAGGTGAGCACACCGACCAACCCGGCCAGGCCGAGCAGGGCGAGCACCGCGAGCACCCGTACGGTGTTGCGCAGCCCGGCCGACCAGTCGTCGGCGAACGGGGTGACCAGTTCGGCGAGGTCGGTGGCGAAGTAGATCAGGGCCGCGTATCCGGCGGCATAGAGCAGGCCGGAGATTAACGCCGGCACGAGGCCGATCAGCACCAGCCGGGGGTTGCTGCTGTAGATCCGCAGGCCCCTGAGCAGGAGTCCGACCCCGGTGAAGAATTGGCGGGCCACACCAGTGGCCGGGGCCGCGACTGCTCGTAGGTCCACGAACGGCAAGGCTATCCGGCCGTACCAAGGCGGGCGGTGTGCCAACCCGCCCAGCCTCCCGGCAGGATGGCCGGGTGCGGGCCGCCCGGTTGATCTCCCTCGTTTTGCTGTTGCAGTCCCGGGGGGCGATGACCGGCGCCGAACTCGCCCGCGAGCTGGAGGTTTCGGAACGGACGGTCTACCGGGACGTGCTGGCGCTGGGCGCCGCCGGGGTGCCGGTCTACGCCGAGCGGGGCCGGGCCGGTGGTTACCGCCTGCTCGGCGGCTACCGGACCCGGTTGACCGGGCTGAGTCGGACCGAGGCCGAGGCGCTCTTCCTCTCCGGGCTACCCGGCCCGGTCGACAACATGGGGCTGGCCGATGCGGTCGCCGCCGCCCGGCTGAAGGTGCTCGCCGCGCTGCCGCCCGGTCTGCGGGACGCCGCCGCCCGGGCCGGGCAACGGTTCCATCTCGACGTACCGGGCTGGTTCGCCGACGCTGAGCCCCCGCCCTGGCTCGCCGACCTGGCGTACGCGGTCTGGCACGACCGGGTGGTCGAGCTGCGCTACCGGCGCCGGGACCGGGAGGTGGTCCGGACCGTCGAACCGCACGGGCTGGTACTCAAGGGCGGTGGCTGGTATCTGGTCGGTCGGGTTACCGCGGACCAGCCGACCCACCGAACGTACCGGGTGGACCGGGTGCTCGACGTACGGGTCAGCGAGCAGACCTTCGACCGGGACGCGAGCTTCGACCTCGCTGGGTTCTGGGCCGCCGGTGCCGAGGAGTTCGTCCGCGGAATACTGGCCGAGGAGATCACCATCCGACTCAGCCCGGCCGGGCTGCGGGCACTGCGGTACGCCGTCGAGCCGCCGGCCGCGCGGGCGGCGACGGCCGGGGCCGGTGCACCCGACGGGCCGGGCTGGGTGGTGACCCGGCTGCCCGTCGAGTCCGTCGAAGTGGCCTACCAGCAGCTACTTCAACTCGGGCCGGAGGTCGAGGTGCTCGACCCGCCGGAGCTGCGCGCCCGGCTGGCCGCCGCCGCGTGCCGGCTGACCGAGTTGTACGCACCGAGCCGGTCCGCGCGGTTGCGGTCCGGCCAGCGGGGGGCGAGGCCGGTCAGCGGTAACCGGTGACGCCGGCTGGTTTGCCGGCGTCGGCCACCTCGACGATGTACCTGAACGCGTCGGGTCGGCTGCCGTCCAGGTCGGTGAAGCCGTACACCCGGGCGAGTTCGCCGCTGGAGACGGACTTGCCGCTCCAGCGGGCCCGGTCCGGGTCGGCGGCGAGCGCGGCGACCGCGCGTCCGACGTACGCCGGGGTTTCCGAGATGGCGAAGTGCGGGTCTTTGGCGATCCCGTCCCGCCAGTTCTCCTCGGTGACGCCGAAGTGTTCCAGCATGGTTTCCGAGCGCAGCCAGCCCGGCGTGAGCGCGACCGCCGTCCCGCCATGCTCACGTAGCTCGTACGCCTGGGTGAAAGCCAGCCGGTTCACCGACACCTTGGCCAGGTCGTAGAAGACCGAGAGCCGGTAGTTGGCCTCGTTGTAGCCGGTGGTCCCGTCGCCGATCTCGACCACCAGGCCGCCGGGCTGCCGGATCAGCAGCGGCAACGCGAAGTGGCTGGTGATGATGTGGGTGTCAATGGCCAGCCGCAGGGTCCGGAAGCCGGCGGCCAGGTCCTGCTCCCAGACCGGCTTGTGCCAGGTGATCAGTGGCTCGGCGCCCCAGATGTCGTTGACCAGGATGTCCAGCCGGCCCTGCTCCCGGTCGATCCGCTCGACCAGGACCCGCACCTGCTCCGGCACCAGGTGGTCGGTCGGTACCGCGATGCCCATTCCACCAGCGTTGGTGACCAGTTCGGCGGTCTCCTCGATGGTCTCCGGGCGGTCCAGCTCCGAGCGCCGCTCGCGGGTGCTGCGCCCGGTCGCGTAGACGGTCGTGCCGGCCGCGCCGAGTTGCACCGCGATCTGCCGGCCAGCGCCCCGGGTCGCCCCGGCGACGAGCGCGATCCTGCCGGCCAGCGGGCCGGTCCGTGGTCCTGTCATGACGCCGACCCTGCCAACAAATCCTGACAGCTGCCGTCCGGATTTCCGGCTGACAAGCTGTCAGTCAGCCAGGTTCAGGTTCGTTGAGGAAGCTGGAGATCCGTTCGCGCAGGTCAGCCCGGTTGGTCCAGAGCACACCCGGCTTGTCGTACACATGCAGGGTGGCCCGGGGCAGCGTGGCGGCGAGTTTTTCCGCGACCTCGACCGGGTGCAGTTCGTCACCGACGCAGCCGATCACCAGCACCCGGGCGGTGACCTCGGCCAGCGCGGTCCGGTCCCGGACCGCGATCTGGTCCGGCAGGGTGAGCAGACCGGGGGCCAGCCCGTCGCGCATCAGCTGGTCGACCCGCTGCCGCAGGTACGCCCAGCCGGCCGGGCTGTTCCGCACGGCTGCCGGCGCCTCGACGGCGACCGCCTCGGCGACCGCGCCGGCGTCGCCGCTTTTGATCGCGGCGAGCAGCCCGATCAGCCGCTCCCGGGCGATCTCCGAGCGGGGCTGGTCGAGCACCGCCGGCAGGTAGCAGACCACCCGGTCGAAGCGCTCCGGGCTTTCCCAGAGCACCCGGCAGAGCGCACCTGCGCCGAGGCTCACGCCGAGCGCCCGGGTGGCGCCGTTCAGGTCGGCGATCGCCCGCAGGTCGCGGGCCAGGTCGGCGTAGCTCCACTGCCCGGCTGGCGCGGCGGACCGGCCATGGCCCCGGAACTGGAAAAAGATCTTGCGACCGTGCACCGCGCTGCCGAGCGGTCGGGTGGTCGCGATCCCGTGGCCGAGGCCGTGCGCGAATACGGTGGCCGGGTCGCCGGTGCCGGTGACGAGCCGCTCCAGCTCCACGCCGTGCGGGGTGGCGACCAGTTCGGTCTCCGGTTCGGGCAGGGCCGGCCGCCCGCTGCGCGGGGCGCTGGGGCCGGGGCCGTACGTCCGTGGCCCACCGTCAGGCGGCGGTGGCCAACGGAAATCTCTCACCAGAACCCCTTTCCGTCGGTCACATCCCGCAACCCGACCCGGACGTCGAGCAGATAGACCAGCGCCGCGGCAATGCCGATGAGCACGAACAGAGAGATCGTCTGCTGTAACAGCAGGGTGAGCGCCAGGCACACCCCGAGGATCGCTATCCAGGCCCCCTTGGGCAGCGTGCCGATCGCGGGGAACGCGTCGGACCGCTGGGTGACGCAGTGCACGAGCGCGACGCCCTGGAGCACGAGAGCGAAGACCAGCAGGATCAGATTGGTGACGTAGGTGACGTCCTGATAGAAGAGAGGCGCGGCAGTGGCCATGGCGGCAAGCTTATGTCGGCCACCCCGGGTGCGCGCCACTTGCCGCACCCGAGGTGGCGACGGAGCCCCTACTTCTCGGCGGCCGACGGTGCGGACGCCGCCGGACCAGCGGTCACCTCGGCCGGCGCCTCGGTGGCCTCCATGTCGGCGTTGATGGTTGTCCCGGCCGGCACGACGCCACGGCCGACGATCCGCTCGCCCCGGGCGACGAGCGCACCGTAGACCGAGGCGGCCCGCTCCTGCGCCGCCTGGGCGCCGGCCTTCACGGCGGCGGCGTTGCGGGCAGCCGCCGCCCGCAGCCGATCCATGTCGAGCTCACCGTCCGCGGCCCGGTCCCGCAGTTCGGCGGCGGCGGACCCGGCGGTACGCAGCCTGGCGGCGGCCTTCTCGCGCAGCTCAGCCGCCCGGGTGGCGGCCTTCTCGCGCAGCTCGGAGGCGCGCATCGCGGCGGCCTTTTCCCGCAGCTCGGCACCGCTGGCGGCGGCCTTGTCGGTCAACTCGGTGACCACGGTGGGCAGCTTGCGTAGTTGCCGGTAGGCGAGGTCACCGACGCCAGCGGCGGCGTAGATCGGGTCCGGATAGCGGTTCGGGTCGGTCACGGCTTCTCCTCCTCATCAGCGGTGGGGGCGGCGGTCTCGCTGGCCGGGGCTGCGGTCCTTCGGACCGCCTTCTTGGCCATCTTCTTCGCGGGTCCGGTCCGGGTCGGTGGCGCGGGAGCGGCGCCCGCCTCGGTCACCGCCACCGATTCGAGTACGGCGTCCGCCAAGGCGACGCCGGGAGCGCCGGGAGCGCCGGCCGGGCCCGCCGACTCTGGCGCCATCGGTGTCGCCCCGGTCGGTACCTCAGCACCGGTCGGTACCTCAGCACCGGTATCCGGCTGCCCGGTGGTGGTCGCGCTGCCCGCGTCGGCGTGTCGGGCGTTCTCCCGCCGGAACGTCTCGTAGATCTGGCTGAGCGCCTGCTTCTGCGACATGGTCAGGTCGGGGTCGACCGTGATCGCCGCGAGCACCCCCTGTCCGTCCCGGTCGTCGAGCAGGCCGGCACGTAGATACATCGCCGGGGTCGAGACGCGCAGCGCGCTGGCCAACTGTTGGAGCACCTCCGCGCTCGGCTTGCGCAGCCCGCGCTCGATCTGGCTGAGGTACGGGTTACTGACGCCGGCCTGTTCGGCGAGCTGGCGCAACGAGATCTTCGCGTTGCGACGAAGGTCGTGGATGAATCCGCCGATGTCGCGGGGGAAGTCCTTCGGGTTCGCCATGTCTTCGACGGTAACCCGCCTCGCTAGCTCCTGCAAGCGAAACGCTTGCCAAAGTTAGCGAAGTATTTTCGGGTCGCTCGCCCAATTTGTGTTGCCCGGATCGGCTCGGACGCCTAACTTCCACTGGTGCCAACGATCAACGTGAACGGGGCCAGGCTGGCCTACGACGACACTGGTGCCGGAACTGCGGTCGTACTGCTGCACGCCGGCATCGCCGACCGCCGAATGTGGCACGGACAGCTCGACGTGCTCGCGGATCGCCATCGGGTGATCAACCTCGACCTACGCGGATACGGCGAGTCCGAGCTGCCGGGCAGCGCCTTCGCCCATCACGACGACGTGGCCGGCCTGCTCGACGCACTCGCCATTGACCAGGCCATCCTGGTCGGCTGCTCCTTCGGCGGCGCGGTGGCCATCAACACCGCACTGGCCCATCCCGATCGGGTGTCGGCACTCGCCCTGTTCGGCACGGCCGTTTCCGGCCACAAGTGGTCCGAGCAGGCGAACGACCTCTGGGAAGCGCTGGTCGGCGAGGTGGACCCCGAGGACTTCGAGGCCACCGCCGAGGCGGAGGTGCGCTTCTGGGTGGTCGGCCCAGCCCGTCAGCCCGAGGAAGTCGACCCGAAACTGCTGAGTCTCGCCCGCGAGATGGACCGGCGGGCACTCGCGGCTGAAATGGCGTTGAGCGCCGTACCGGTCACCGAACTCGATCCACCCGCCATCGAACGCCTCTCGCAACTGCGGATCCCCGTGCTGGTGACGGCCGGCGCGGCGGACGTACCGGACATCTCCCGGCTCGCCGACCGGATCGCCGAGCAGGTGCCCGGCGCCCTCCGACTGCCGGACGTCCCGGACGCGGGTCACCTGCTCCCGCTGGAGCACCCAGCCTGGGTCAACCAGGCGCTGCTGGCCTTCCTGCGCTAGACGAGCTAGCCGCGAAGAGTTGGTGGTCGTACCCGACGAGTGAGCGCGGCTGGCCTTTGCCGAGCCGGTTCGGCGCTAGCGCCGGCGTCGGTTACTGCTGAGCTGGATAACTCCCAGGATCAAGGTGACCGCAATAAGGCCACTCATCGCATACCGCACCGTGTCTCCAAAATCACCGACCAGGAAGAAGACTTCAAACACCACCAGGACCGCGAGGGCAATTCCGATGACTTTGTTCGAGTGGCGCCACGTTGTGCCGTTACTCATGATTGGATCCCTTCTCGATTTTTCCTGCTATTTCTATACCGATAACCGGGTGGACGTCTCCGGGGCGTCACTCCTGCAGCTTCAGTGCTCGTCGGAAGGAGAGCTTCCGGTCGGTCTGCATCAGGGACCGTCGGTAAACGCGTTCGCCAAGGACCACTAGCGCCCCTGCCGCGATGAGCGAGATCGCCAGCGATGCCACCGGCTCCCACCATGAAGTAGCGCCCGCGATCATACGGCCCGGCATCACGATCGTGGAGGTGAGGGGAATGAACGAGAGAACCGTCTGAAAGGTTCCGGAGGCCGAGATCCCGACAATGAAGACGATGGCAACAACCGCGCTGATCGGCGTCGTCGCAGACTGAATATCCTCGATTCTCGTCGATATCGCTCCCGCCGCCGCATAAATGCAGGCGAGAAGGACGAACCCGATCACGAAGAAGATGATGAACCAGCCAGTTCCCGGGATCACCTGATCCAGGATGTCCGATTTTCCCATGGCCATCAGGCTCACCGCACCGACAACGACGAAAAGCATCAGTTGCGCCAGTGCCAAGAGGCTATTCCCGATCACCTTCCCGATCAGCAACGCTCGTAGCGGGACCGAGCTAGCGATAATCTCGACAATTCTGTTCTGCTTCTCCTCGACAACGCTGGTCGCAATGGCGACCCCGAAAAGGACAGCTGCCAGATAGAACAGGAACCCGAAGAGGTAGATTGACACCCTCACCACCATCTCAGGGGTGTCGCCAGGGGAGAGCAGCGTGTAGTCCACTGCCGCTCCGCGCTGCAGGTCAGCAACCGTTGTGCCGGCCTCGGCGGCGTTATGCGCCAAAGCGAACTGCTGCACCGCGGCGCCGATCCAGATCGATGCCGTTGCTTCCCGGTCGGTCTTACCGAGCAGTTTCCACCCATCCGCTGTCGGAATCAGCCCCGCGTCGACCTTCCCCGATCGGACGGCAGCCTCGACGGCATTCGCGGACGGCTCGATATTATGGCTGATGCGTACATCCTCACCGGCTTGATTAGCGAGGGAGACCGCCTGCTGAATGATCTCGGCGCTGCCCCTACCGGTGGCAGCGACCGTGATGTGCTCCTGTGAAGTGCCGATGAATACCTGGATCGCGATGGCACCCAGAATGATCCCCAGGGTCACGACGGTCGAGATCAGGAAGCCGCGGTCCCGGATTTTGACGAACATCTCTCGACCCGTGACGATCTGCCATGCCCGCACGCTCGAGCCCTCGGTAAGGTCCTCAGACTGAGGACTTGACCTGTCGGAGGAAGTACGCTCCAAAATGCTGACACCCGTGCGTGATTCGGTCATGCGGATATCTCCCGGAATACATCGGCAACTGATGGCACTATCTCGGCGAACTCGCGCACCGACCCACGGTTCAGTGCCTCCTTCAGCAACTGGTCCGCGTCATCCTGCGTCGATAGCTCGAGTAGCGCCCAGCCCTCGCCCTCATCTACTACTTTGATGCCTGGAATGTCACGGACCCAGCGGATTTCACCGCCGGTCGTGAGCCTGAACCGGGGCTGGCCTCGCCGGCGCAACTCGTCAGCGGTGCCGTTGGCGATAACGCGACCTGCGGCGAGCACCACCAATTGATCGCATAGGCGCTCAACGAGTTCAAGCTGATGAGAGGAAAAAAGTACGGGGACGCCCCTAGCGGTGAACTCACGTAACAGTTCCACCATGCTGTCCACGGCCATCGGATCCAGCCCAGAGAACGGTTCATCGAGCACAAGCAGCGCGGGGTCGCCGATCATGGCTGCCGCGATCTGAACGCGCTGCTGGTTGCCGAGCGAGAGGGACTCAAGCCGCGAGCCATGGTGGTCGGACAGGGAGAAGCGTTCCAAGAGGTCGCTGGCAGATCGCTTGGCCCTTTCGGCGCTCAACCCACGCAGCCGTCCAAGGTAGACCAGCTGGCCGAGCACGGGCTGCTTCGGGTAGAGGCCACGCTCCTCGGGCATGTACCCGAAGGTCCGCCGGCAGGCCACCGAGGGCGGCTCGCCGTTCCACCGCACCTGGCCATCGTGGAGGGCCAGCACTCCCATGATCAACCGCATCGTGGTCGTCTTGCCGGCCCCGTTGCC
Source organism: uncultured Actinomycetota bacterium (assembly GCA_963750055.1). Lineage (GTDB taxonomy): Bacteria > Actinomycetota > Actinomycetes > Mycobacteriales > Micromonosporaceae > CAVVPI01. The sequence goes on from CAVVPI010000008.1 coordinate 236,907, forward strand.
GCCCACAAAGCCCGTCATCATCCCAGCTTCCACGGTGAACGACACGTGGTCCAGGGCGAGTCGGTCACCGAACCGACGTACCACATTCTCGAGCTCCAGCACCTTTTCCTCCAAGTCGCGACTCGTACACCCTGGCACAAAAGCCTCCAAGACCCAGCGTCGCCATACACACATCCTGTTCCACCTGCAAATTCAGGGCAACGGATGCGGCCGGTCGGGAGAGGACCCCGGGTAGCGTGCACTGCAACCTGTGCGACCAACGGCGCTAGCCAAGCGCGGACGGTTCCAGCTCCACTGGTGACGCTCGCTCATGCGAAGGTGTTGGTACCCGACCGGAAGCACCTTTACGGCACACCAGCCCATCGCACGCAGCGCAGCTGGAAGCCGTGGAGTGAGGTCGACGAGCACCGGGTCGCCGCCATCGCCGAGGATCGCGCGGAGTATGTCTTCATTGCCCACCGGTACGGCGGCCGGTGGTTCGCCACCGGGAACGAACCCCGCGACGAAGTCACGCACCGAACGATACCCCTGGGCAGTCAACATGTATTGAATGCGCTCATGCTCAGTCACGATGGTCGTCACAGGGTTGGTCGGACCGCCCTGGATGCGGCTCAACTCCAGCGCCGTCCGCACCTGCCAAGCCTCCTGGAACGCTCCGAGTAACGCGCTCCAGGGCTGGTCAGACGCCTTTAACCCGACCGTCGCAACGGCCTCCGGACCGTCAGGATCGATGAGCGAGCCGATCACGCACCATAGTCCGGGCACGGCAGTCGGGACCCTGGCGAGCGAAGGTGTGATTCCCCCGGCGAGCGCGAGCCTCCATAGGTCCAACAAGGCCGAGCGCGCTTTCTGCGCCTCGGGTCCGACCGCGACGATGTGGTTCGGGTCCGGAAATAGCGGCAGACAAAGCCCTCGTTCCCACGCGGAAATGACGGCGTCCCGTTCGACCACCTCAAGGAGAGCGGCCCGCAGTGCCATCTCCGGGCTGCTGCCCGCGGCGGCACCCGAGGGTCCCGGGTCGAACAGGGATGCCTCGGGCTCGAGCGAAGGCCAGTCGACAAGCGGCGCCGGGACCATGATGACCTCAGCGTTACGGAGGCGCCGACCGGGAATCCAGGTCAGTTCCGCAGCCTCGGCCGCAGGCGCGCTGAGTGCGACATGCGGGGCATGAGCGTCCAGTGCCGGCAAATCCAGATCAGCGGCTCGGCCCCGCATTGATCGGAGCCCGGGAAGTGGATGGAGAGCGTACCGTTCAATGGCTTCACCGGCACCACGGATCAGGGCGTCAGCGCGTGAGTGGCCATGGGCGCCCACCATGCGCGCCGAGAGGGGGACATCGTCCGGCGCCAACTCCGGGATTGTGACGAGTTCGACACCCGCACTCCACAAAGGGTTCGACTCTGAGGGCGGCACCAGCGAAAAGGCTCTGGCGATGCCCGCGGAAGGCACTAGGGTCCGCGTCAGGTCAATCATCGTGGACCGTGACTCCCATCATGTCTGGTCATGTCGGATGGCATCTGGCTCGTCAAGGAAGGGAAGTGGTGCGCCGGCATGGCGTGCGACCGCTTCAAGTGCGAGGAGCACTCCGGCCGAGCCGGTTGCCAGGTCGGTGGAGAGCCGGTGCCCGTGGTCACCGATAAAGTGGACGTTGCCCGGTTCGGTCGACACCGCATCCCACCCGATAGCGTCGAGATGGGATAGTTGATCTGCCGGTACGCGAACGCCGCTGCCGTGGCCGACGAGTGCCAGCACGGCGCCGGCTCTCCCCTTGAACAGACCGTTCGGCACCGCGAATTGCATCCGTGCCATCGAAAGTAAACGGCCATGGGCTTGTCGGAGGCTGCCGTCGGGGCGTTCTTGGAGCAGGGCGTGCGTCACCATGGCCAGGCCGGCGCTGCCCACGAGGCCGGACGGAACCGCCGGCCGGTCTGCCGCACCCGAGGTATCAATGCCGAGGGTGGACAGGTCGGCTCGAAGTTCACGCACGGCGGCATCGAGGAAGGCGTGTTCTCCGGTGTGTTGGAAGAGCCGCAGTAGAAACAGCGCATGGCCGGCCCGACCGTGGAGGAGTCCCGTGGGCGCCGGCGCAGCGGCGCCGGGTCGCTGATTCGTACTCATCCGTTCCGCGATATCCCGTGCGGTACTCAGGTACGCCGGATCCCGCCGGGTCGCCGCGAAGTGCAGCACGGTCAAGCCGAGGCCCGACCAGCCGTCCGCGAGGCTTGCGTTCACGCCGTCCGCCGGCAGCGCCATAGCCGCGTCCAGCACCGCGGTCGCTTCGGCGCCGCGTCCCAGGCTGTCCAGGGCGTAAGCGACTCCCGCCAGGCCGGTGTAAAATCCCGGGCCCGTACTTTGCGATTGAGTGCAATGGTCCACCAGCCACTGCACGTGGTCGGCTGGTGGTTCGTGGCCACTTCGCGACAGGCTCCACAGCACGCCCGCTGCTCCGTAGGCGAAGGTGATCCCGCCCCCTGGGATAAGAAACTGCATCGCATCGCCCGGGTACAGGCGGTCGTCCCGTTCGGGAGTCGCGGCTGCGACGATGCTGGCGGCGATCCGATCGCGAAGATCAGTGCCGACCGGGTCGGACGACCAGGGCACGGAATAGTCTTTGCCAACCGGGATCATGTCCGGGCCTAGGCCGCGTTCTATGTCGGCGAAGACCTCGGGAGGCAGTTGGAATTGCGCTGCGATCACGTCGAGGAGTTCACGCACCTTGGCGGCCCCCCAGGGCACAATGTGTGGCATCGGCACGAACATCATCAATCGCAGGACGGCCAGCCCGTAAAGGTCGACCTCGGTGCCGGACAGATGGCCCGGCGCGTAGAAGCCGAGAGCGCCCATTGCCTGTCGATAGCCGTCATCGACCCCCGTCGCCGTTTCCATGTCGATGAAGGCGATAGTTCCGTCGGGTTTCAACAGGATGTTGCCCGGGTGGAGGTCTCCGAAGACGACCCCCCGGTCGTGCATGGCTTTGACCGCCTGCTCGACCTGCTCGAGGATCCCGAGCGCCCAGGTCGTATACGCAGCACGCGTTTCGGGGGCGTTCTCACCGGACATGAAGGGATGCCTGGTTCCCAGCACGTCAATCAGTGGCTTGCCCTCAACGAACTCACGAGCCAGGAAGCGGTGTTCGTGGCCGTCGCGATAGTCGATGAGCGACGGTACGCAGGGCAATCCGGCCAGCCGGCTCAGCGCCCAGTGCTCACGTTCCAAGCGGGTAGTGGCATCAGCACCGCTGGCATCGAGTCCGGCGAGCGGCCGCGCCTCCTTCAGAAGCACCTCGTCACCTGATCGCTTGTCCACGGCCCGGTAGACGCCGCCACCGTTGGAGAAGTGCAGGGCCTGGTAAACCCGGAAGGGGAAGTCACGCAGCCCTCCGCGCTTTCTCATCTCGAGCGCTTCGGAGAAGAATTCAGGCAGCGTCACCCACTCCGGCGGACGGAAGGACGGCCTTCGTGCATCGGGGACCAGCTGCCCGCTGGGGTCCTCGATACCGGGGACCATCGCTCCGCTTTCGGTGCGCGCCATTTTCAGCACGAACCCCCCGTACCTCACGAAGAGGGGCCCTTTTCCCCACCTTAGGTCGCTTAGGATGTACGGTGCCGGCGTTCCGCCGACCAAACTATCAAGCTCGCGCAGAGTCTGCTCAAGTGACTTTTCGTCAGGCGGGTAGATGGTGACGAATTTGCCGCTGGCTGTACGATCGCCGTACTTACTCCCGCGACGAGCGAGAATCCCTCGATTTTTGATGTATTTGAACATCAGCCCATGTTCAACGCAGTACGGTGCGACGGTTTCAAGGAGTTCTTCGGCGTTGTCTGGCGAGGCGGAAACGTGGATCTTCCAGCCCTGGTCGGGGATATCGAGTACCGGTGGGGTACACACAGTCCATTCCCGGCCGGGTGCAACCGTCCAGCCCGGAGTTAGGGCGCGATCCGCGCGAAAGTCAGTGCCGACATGGTCGAGATCAGCCGAGTCGTAGAAGAGGGTGTCGTCACGGCAGAAGTCGAGAAATCTGAAGTCAAGCACGTGAGGACTCCCTGTCTGGACGGCGCTGAGCTAAATGTCGGGCTGGGCTCCGGATTACTGCACGAACGGATATACGTACCTCCGGTAGACCACCTTCCAGAACGGAAGCGTGCCGACGTCGACCCGGGCGACACCACTCGTCTCAGGCGGCGGGCCCTGAACCGTGAGCCGGTAGCTGGTAACGGGCAACTCTGGATCGTTGTTGAGGCGCAGGGGGAAGAACGACGACACAGGCGCGGTGCTCGATCGCCCGTGACTGGTGGCAATCGTCGCCTCGCCAAGCCGACCTTGCAGCACAATGCCGTTCCGGGATAACTCGACGTACTGACCGGTCGTCAGGCTAGCTGTGTCCACTCCGTCGAGCAGCACCAACTCGGTAATCCCGGACCTACTGGTGAAGGCGCCAGATATCGAGTAGGACACGGGCACGAATACCAGCGCACAGAGGCCGCTGACCAGAGCTCCAGTGACAACCAGGACGCGCCAGCGTGCGGCACCGGCTGCGTGCACCTCCCGCGCGGTCCTTTGGGCGCCGCGGGCTACAAAATAGAGTACGTATCCCACTCCGCACGCGGCTAAAAGGAGGCCCACCAGTCCGCCTCGGTGCAGCACGTCTACCCACAGCATCAGTGCGGTGGCAAGCAGATAGATGGGGAAACCCAGGCATGCGACGCCGTACCAGGTCGTCCAAGAGGTCTGCAGTTCCCGCTCGTAGCGTCCGCCGAACAACAGTCGAGCGATGCTGCGGCGCGCGTCTGTCATGGCTCGAGCACGCAGGTAGGGCAGGTCCAGGTGGCTCATGAGGGCGAGATACCCGTCGAGCTTGACGAACGGGAGCAGATTGAGCACACCGGTGAAGTAGCAGACGAGCGAGAAGAGCAGAAGCCCCGCTTGTAGTGTCGATGGCACAGAGAGCAGCGCGATCAGCGCCGCTACCCCGGCCAGGCAGGTCTGGACGGCTGGCCCAGCCAACGCGATGCGCACTCGTTGTTCGCGTCGAGGCAGCCGCCAACTGTCGGAGACGTCGCAGAAGAAGGCCGGCATCAGGTAAAACAACATCACGCCGATGCGGGCCGGACGGCCTCCATAATGGATCAGGGTGGCCGCGTGACCGAGCTCGTGAATCGATGTAGCGACGATTAGGGCGAGCAGAACGCCGACATACATCGAGACGGGTAACGGCTCACCCAGCAGGTGTACGACAGCCGCTGACTGGACCGCTAGGGCGACCAGACCACCCAGGCCAACCAGGATAGCCGCGGCAATCACGAATCGATTGATGACCATGCCGATCAGCGGTTGCATGCGCTGCATCGTTCGCCCTGGACGCAGCAGGGTCAGCTGGATCGTGAACGGCGGTACAATCTTGATCCGCGGCGCGACCCGAGGGGCCACCATGTCACCATGGTCGACTAACCCCACCTTGTCGAGCCGGGCGACCGCCGCTGCGACAAGCTCTGCCGTCCACGGAGCACCTAAAGCGGCCGAGAGTGCCGCATGGTCGGATTTTCCATCCATCGCGCGGGCCAGCAGCGCGACGTTCCGGCCAACGCGCAAATACTGCTGGCCTCGCTGGAGCACCCACTGTCCGCCATCTCCGGTAGGGGGATGCACCTCTGTGCCGGGCGCCCGCCTCGGCCGTTCCACGTAATCAGGAGGCGTTGCGGTGGCGGTGGGTGATGTCAAGCCGGGCTCCTCAGTCCAAGTCTCATGCCCTGCGGATGTACGGTTAGGTTCCCCTGCCTCGGCCCAGCTCCCTCCAAGTATCGGAACCGGGTCGAGGCAGGCCCCGCGTTGTGCCAGGTGCGGGACTAGCGAGTGCTCGCTAGGGGTGCCGAGCCACCCGATCAGGTGACGGCGACCGACGTCGCGACGCTGGCACTGATGGCAACACCGATGGACACGCCAGTCCAGAAGCCCGGGGCCTCAAAGGACTCCAGCTCCTGCATCTCGAGCTCCAACAGCTCAACCGTGTCGAATTCCTCGTTCATCATGATCACACCCCCTTTCCTAATTTCGGAGATTGGTCGAGTGCGGCACGCATCGCCAGGTTGCCTAGGTGATGCTCCAGGCAACACTGACGATGGAAATGCCGACACTCACGCCAATGCTGGTCGCCCATCCAGGGGCTTCCATCGACTCGAGCTCCTGCATGTCGAGTTCCTGCAGTTCCAGCTCCGCTACGTCATCGTTCATAGCATCCTCCTTTCGATTCCGGGCTTCTCACTCCACATATCGCCCTCTGCAGATATGCGGTTAGATTCCCCTGCCTCGGCCCAGCTCCCTCCAAGTATCGGAACCGGGCCGAGGCAGGCCCCGCGTTGTGCCAGGTGCGGGACTAGCGAGTGCTCGCTAGGGGTGCCGAGCCACCCGATCAGGTGACGGCGACCGACGTCGCGACGCTGGCACTGATGGCAACACCGATGGACACGCCAGTCCAGAAGCCCGGGGCCTCAAAGGACTCCAGCTCCTGCATCTCGAGCTCCAACAGCTCAACCGTGTCGAATTCCTCGTTCATCATGATCACACCCCCTTTCCTAATTTCGGAGATTGGTCGAGTGCGGCACGCATCGCCAGGTTGCCTAGGTGATGCTCCAGGCAACACTGACGATGGAAATGCCGACACTCACGCCAATGCTGGTCGCCCATCCAGGGGCTTCCATCGACTCGAGCTCCTGCATGTCGAGTTCCTGCAGTTCCAGCTCCGCTACATCCTCGTTCAAGATATCCTCCTCTCGGTTTTCGATTCTGGATAATTACCTTCCAGTCACGTCAAGGAGTGCAACTCATTGACGTGACGGCCCTGGAGTGGCATATCCCCTCGGAGCTGCTCGCTCGGCAACTCTGTTGCCTCGATGAGCAACTCACGGAGGTCGGCGGCGGTCAGCCCGCCCAGCATCGGAAGCCCCGCACCCCAGGCCCGCATGGCTCGGGTGACAACGCAATCGATCGCGTCCGGGGTTGCGCGCACACGCCGTTCTATGCCCCACTCATCTATCAGGTCGGCGATTCCTCCTGCGGGATCGGCGCTGAGCCACGGCGTCCGGCATCGTACGTCCGCCCACAGACGGTGTAGCCGACCGCTGTCGCCGAGACGCGTATCGCCGATGCCGATGTGTCGCCATAGGACCGGCCAAATGGCAGCTACTGTGCGCATCTTTGGCAGCCCCAGAGTCGTAGACAACTCGTTGGCGATAGCCCAGCCCTTCACGGAATATGGGCTGCGCCCCATGTTGATGAGGCCGATCTGGCTTTCGCCACTCTGCTCGGCGATCCGCAACCGCAGGTCGGCGTTGACGGGCTCACCGGCTCGTCGGCAGTCCGCGACCGCATAGCCCAGTTGGATTAACCGAGCGGCGAGCTGCTCGACCATTGCGTCCTGTTCGGGAAGGTTGGTGGTATCACCGACGTACGCGCTGACGGTACGGAACAACGCCTCGAGCACGCCGTCGGCAATGAGTTCGACCGGCAGCGTGGCCGTCGCCTCCGCATCCCACACCGCTGCCGCCGGCCGCAGACACGGACCGGTGACCAGCCGCTTGGATCCGGCCTGTTCGAAACAGGCGACCGTGCTCAGCTCGCTGCCGGTGCCCAGAGTGGTCGGCACGGCAACAACGCGCGTCGAGTCACCGAGGTGTGGGGGGAGTGCGATCATGCCGCTCCGTTGCGGGGCGGTTATCCGACGCAACGCCTCGGGGCACGCCGCGACAAGGGTCGCCAGCTTGGCCAGATCAAGAACAGTTCCCCCGCCGACACCAACGATCACCTCGCCCTCCGTGAGACGATCTGCCAGAGTCCGAATGGATTCGAGGTCGCCGCGTCCGCCGCCGCGGACCAACCGGGGGCTGAGCCCAGCGTCGGCAGCCTGGGTGTAGACGGCCGCCATGATCGGTTGGTCCATGATGGCCGGGTCAGCCAGCACGGTCAGCGCTGGAATTTTGTTGCGACGCAACCAACCGGCCAGTTGGTCCATGCCCCGCATCGGAGCAGGAGGTAACTTGAAGTTTGGTTTCATGACGATCTCCCCGACCGGGTAGATTCCGCCAGGAATGTAGCTGCGAGGCCCGCTTCCACACACTCCATCAACTCGGCCAGGTCCGCGTCGGAGTAGGTGAGGGCCGGGACAAGCTGGATACCGCCTGGCCCCGGGTGCACGATGGCGCCAGACCGCCGCACAGCCGCGACCAGACGAGCGACGTCAGACGGCGCCAGCGGATCACCGGCCGGGGTCACGATCCGCAGCGACCTGAAGCATCCCGTCCCGATGGTGCTGCTCACCAGTGGATGCTTCTCGACCAGGGACTCCATGGCGGCTTTGAGTCGCGGTGCGAGCGACTGCGCAGCGGCGACCGCGTCCAGTCGGCCCATCTCAGCGATGGTGGCGCTGATCGCGGCGCACGGTATCGAACTGGCCCCTTGGGTCTCCGCATGGCCGAGAACGGCGTCGTGGGCGACGAAGGCTTCCGCGACGGCGTTCGAAACCACGACCGCTGACGCTGGGCAGGTGCCGTTTGTGAGCGCTTTGGAGGTGATGAGCAGATCTGGGGGCTCCGGCCAACCATGTGAGGCGAAGAAGAGCCCGGTCCGCCCGAATCCGGTCGCGACCTCATCGGCGACGAGAAGGAAGCCGTTCTCTTCACGCAAACGCGTCAACTCGGCAAGGTACTCATCGGTCAGCGGCACCGTCCCGGAGCCGAGGACCGGTTCAGCGACGATGGCCGCGATCTGTGCGCCGCTGCGGGACACCAGAGAGCGCAACTCCGTGAGGTCATTCGGGGCCACATGCCGTACGAGACGCTGGTCAACCCCATAGAGCCGCTGCCCGAGATCTTCTCCGGTGAGTGCGAACCCGCCAAAGGTCAGGCCGTGGAAACTGCCACGCATCGCCACGACCAGGTTGCGCCGCGGCTGCCCGACGAGTGCGTGATAGTGCCGCACCAGTTTCATCGCCATGTCGTTCCCAGCGCCACCCGAAGTGGAGAAGAGCACTCGCGAATAATGACTGGGGCCACAGACCTGGACGAGATCGTTTGCGGCTCTGCGCGCATATGAGTTCTCATAGCGAAAGGAGCTCAGGTAAGATGCGTCGCGCGCAGCCTGGGCGATGGCTTCGGCGATCGCAACGTTGCCGTAACCGAGGTTGGCGTTCCACAGCCCGCTCGCCCCGTCGAGGACATTCCTACCGTCGGCGAAGGTGATGCGGTGGCCATGTGCTGCCACAGCGCACAGTTGGTCATCGCCGTGCGAACTGGGCAACAGCAGATAAGGCCAAAGGGCCGTGGTGGGTCCGATCATTTCGTCCACACCGCCCTGATCAGGGTGACGAGGTGCCGGTTGCCGCGCTCAGTAAGTTCGCATCGATCGGCGACCTCGAAACCGGCCTCGGACAGCTCTTGTACAGCGAGAGCAGCGCTGATTGCCCCGACCTGACCCGTGCAGACCGCTACCGGGCCCGGTACTGAGTCGTCGGAAAAGATGGTCACCGTGCGGAACGGCGCCTGGCTCGGCCAGTGCTCATGGAGGTCGTACCGGGTGCCACTCGCGCCTACCACAGGCATCACGGATTCCTCGGGCCCGTTGGGGCCGTCACCGCGTTCGAGGATCGAGAGCAGGAACTGTCCGCCAGGGGCCAGATGCGCTTGGACGGCACGGTACAGGGAGGACCGGGCAATCGCGTTTAGGAGCGAAATCGAGGCCGTGCCGAGTACGACATGACTGAACTGGCCTTCGAGCCGGAAGTCCGACATGTCTCCTTGCACGACGGTACAGCGCCGGCGCATTCGGCCGGGCACCTCCTCGAGACGGTTTACGAGAAGGTCAAGCATGTCCGGGGACAGGTCGAGGGCAGTGACCTCGCGGCCAAGCGCGAGCAGGGGCAAAGTAAGTCGTCCCGAGCCGGCGGCTAGGTCAAGCACTGGTCCCGGGTTTGCTCGCACTATGCGAACAATCTCCTGAACCTCATGCGCGTCACCCACCGAGAGATCGTGGTAGACCGGCGCGCCGTCTCGGTCGTATATCCCGCACAGGCGAGCCCGCTCCCCAAGTTCTCTGACCCGAAGCCCGGCCTGCCCCGGAGGGGGGAGGACGGCCTGTACGGCCGTCATCGGGCCTCCACCGGGAGGCGGGCCGAAGCAAGCCCCAAGCCCGCCTCGGTAAAGAACTGGTTCACCTGGGCCACCACAGATTGCGGTACGTAGCGTGCGGCGACTTCAGGTGACCCCGTAGCCAGTAGACACTCGACTGCCCGGGCGGCGTTGTGGTCGACCGTGAATACCCGTTCGCTCTTTGAGTCGGCGACGTAGCCACGCTCGTCGTTCCACATCAGCACCGGAAGCATCGCGTTCGCGAGGTCCTCCGCATGATCGTCATCAGCCAATCCTGCGGCGAGTCGACCACCGAACCCGGAAACCCGCAAACCGCCAATGCTATTAACCATCATCAGGCGCAGGGCGTCGAGCACTGCAAGGTATCGCCCAACAAAAGGACGCGCAAGCAGCCGACTGGTGCGCTCGGTCTCGGGGATGGTTCCGCCAAGGCACACAGCGCAGGGCATCTCACTCGCCGCGTTTACCTGCTCCCAACTAGCAACAAGTTCGGTAAGCGTGGCCCCTACATGGCCGATTGCACTACCACCAGGAGAGGTGGATATCGCGCCATCAGAGTCGACATGTAGACGCAAGAGTGGACCGTCCAACGCGGACTTCTCGCCGAGCGCGGGAACGTCGGCAATGCGAACGGCAGGCGCGATGGCGAACTCTGGAAACACGCCCACATTGAATGCGTGGTCGGCGTCGGCGACGAATGATTCGAAGTCCTCGTCGACATCGTTGATCCGGATCAGGGTCGGCCCAAGGATCGACATGAACTTGCTACTTGCGTAGTCCTGGATTTGCAGGAAGAAGTCGTTGTCGATTGATAACTCGGCGCCCGGCTCGACCAGCGACCCATCGATCCCCACAACGCCGAGAGACGCATCGTGGCCGCCGGGCGCCAGAACAACCGTTCCGTTACCCACCAATCCCGTGCCGATGACGTCCGCGAGATACGATCGGCTGGAGAGGCTAATCGTCGCCGTGGCATTGCGAGGCTGTGCACTCGGCAGGTGATTCCCGGTACCCCATGACATGATGTGCCGCTTGACGCGCCGAAGTTCTTCCCTGTCCATTGCGTCCCTTTCTAGCCCTTACGCCGCTGCATGGAGGATGTCCCTCAGGTCGCCTATGGCCGCCTGTTGCCCACACGTCTTGTGCACGCCGGTTACGTTGAGGACGATCTCGTCAACTCCCCCCGAGGCGTACTCGTCCAGTCGCTTGACGACTGCGCCGAGATCGCCGCTGACGAAAGCGTTACTCTCGATCAGCGCCTGTGCAGCAGCTAGCGGGCCAGCGCCAGAAAGCGGTATGCCTGCCTGTCGGAGCATGTCCAGGTAATGCGGCGCCTGCAGGTGCGCGGCGTTGCTCGCCAGCGCCAGCTTCTCCGGGGGCGCCTCCTCCCGGTCGATCCCTACGGGCACCATGGCTACGATCCGGGGCAACGTCGTACGTCCGGCTCTCTCCGCGCCAGCGCGCACGGCCGGGATCAGTACGTCACGGATATACGACGGCGGCGTCAGCCAGGTGATGACCACATCCGCGACCTCACCGGCGACTGCTGCCATCTTTGGTCTCAGCACACCGAGGCCGACATCGACTCGCGGAGCGGCGGCTGGCGCCAACTGAGCGTTGAGCGTGAAATTCTGTCCGCGCCCCTGGACAACCTCGCCATCCAACAGTTGGCGTACCGCCTGAACGTACTCCCTCGCGAATGTAAGAGGGCTTTTGTACGGAGCGCCCATCATATTGATTTGGAGATCACGCGATCCCACTCCGAAACCAGCCACCACGGAGTGGCCGGTAGCCAGGGCGACCGATCGTGCCTGCAGTGCTGCCTCATAAGGGTGCCGCAGTGGCATTAGGGTAACGCCGAGTCCCACCGGAACCCTGAACCCAGCTCCTGCCGCGCTAACGAATCCGTGGTGCGGTTCCATGACTAGCGATTGGCCCTGCCAGAGCCGCTCAGCACGGGTCCAATTGACGAGACCTGCGAACGGAAGGATCTGCTCCGGTCTACGCGGAACGAAGGGAATCAGTACAGATAGCTTGACCACTGTCAATTCCAGCCCAAAGCTCTTGTGCCGATAGCTCGAGGTACCGAAACGATTGCCGTAATCATGCACTCTCCTGTCCCCGTTTGTTCGTCGCAATCATTCATGTGGATGCCGATCATGTCAACCCCTCCGGCTGGCGAGTTTTCCCGTACCGATGTGATGGTCCAGGCCAGGCCGTTATCAGCGTCGTGCGCTCGGGGCCTGAAGAGTTCCAACCGGGCTTTGACCTGGCATTGTCACGACATAGACCGTCCGAATAGACCGATAAACCAGGAGTTAACCGGAACAACCTGGTTGGTTCACGAAAGCCGGCCCTCTGGGGTCGAAGCGATGGCCATGTCGGATGCTCAGCACTGTCACCGAGCAGTGCCGCCGAGAGGCCGACCCGGAGGCCATCGGCCGCGGTCGACTGCGAGGAGATCGCCCGGGGCGCAACTGAGCGATTAGCGGGTGCGCAGTTCGCTGCGCGGTTTACTCGGTCTCGCCGATGATCGACCGGGAGATGGCGACCTGCCCCGGAAGGTCCGGACTCACCCTAAATGCACTCTGGCAATCTGCCAGATGATCGCCAAACGATTGCTCAAACATTTCTGATGGCGACCGGGCGCCGACCTCAAGGTATTGATATCCTCGATTATCGAAGATCTTGAGGAATCCGATGATCTCCAAGGGCGACGCACACCAGAGATGCGGCTGGGTATCGACCGCCCGGCCGATCGCCGTTCCACAAAAAAACAACGGCCATCGATGCCTGAACAACCGCGCCGCCACCGGTATCCGTCTAGGTGCTGCCATCGATAATCTTCGCCTCAAGCTGCTCCGCCGTGAAGTCCTAGCCAACCAGGTCCAGGACCGGCCCGGTCGGTCACCATCAGCCGCAGTGGCGTTTGACCTGCGCCGGAACCAGCCCGACCGCGCTCATTAGTCAACGCACGAGCTCATCATCGACATCGATTCGGCACGCACAAGCCCAACGTGGATTCCGTCGATATCTATGGTCTACGAAGGCAGCCCGAATCCACCGTGTCAGTCCCGCTCGACGCACTACCCAGTCGGATCAGGGCGATTCAGCCATTCATAAACCTGACCGGGCAGCGCCCAGTGGTCGGCCATCCTGGCAACTTCGAAATCGGCCTTTACGCCGCGATGAACCGCCCAATCCTGGTCCTGGATACCGTCTGCACCGGCACCCGAGACGCGCAAAAGGGCTGCCGTGCCACGGCCACCGAACGGCAGTTGACCGAGCCGGTCGTCATCATGGTCCGCTCCCGCAGAGCAGACCGCAAAGCCCCGCCCTGGACATGCTGCCACGCGCCCATCAGCAGAGCGCCGCCAGCCTCGCAAAGGCCAACTTGACCTGACCGCCGGCAATAGCCCGGCTAGAACACTTTCCTCGCGGTGATGGCGCCGACTGGGTGGCCGCCGCCGAACAGGGGCAGTTCGGCCAGTTCGTCGAGGACCGGCGCGTCGGCCGCCAACCGACGCAACGCCGAGACGAGCACCGGGATCCGGGCCCGCATGCCGCCATCGTCAATCTTGATGGCCAGCGCGCCGCCGGACGGCAGGGCGGCCGCGACGACACTTTCCGCGCCGCTCTTGACCAGCAGGCCGGGTACGCCGGCCAGCAGCCGGGTGTCCTCGGCATCGGTGCCGGCCACCAGCGACGGATGGGCCCGCATCGCGTCCGCCACGGTCCGCTCGGCCGAACCCGGCTCGGCCGTCACCAGCCGCAGGTAGGCGCCGGCCAGCCCGGCCAGCGAGACCGCCAGCACCGGCGCACCGCAGCCGTCGACACCGACCGCCGCCACCGGCTCACCGGTGAACTCCTCGATGGTGGCCCGCAGCCGCTGCTGCAACGGATGCTCCGGGTGCACGTAATCCTCCGTCGGCCAGCCGGCGGCCAGACAGGTCAACAACATCCCGGTGTGCTTGCCGGAACAGTTCATCCGCAGCCGGGACGGGCCGCCACCGGCCCGATACACCGCCGCTCGGGCAGCCTCGCCCAGCGGCAGATCCGGTGGGCAGCGCAGCGCCGCCTCGGTCAGGCCGGCGCTGCGCAGCAGCGCGTCGATCCGGGCCAGGTGGAAATCCTCGCCGTGATGGCTGGCGCAGACCAGGGCAAGGTCGGCGTCGTCAACCAGACGCAGACCGGCGCGGAGCATCCCGATCGCCTGCAACGGCTTGCTGGCCGAGCGGGGAAAGATCGGCGAGCGGACGTCACCGACCGAGGCCAGCTCCGTACCGTCGGCTCTCAGCACCACCACCGACCCCCGATGGAGGCCCTCAACGAAGCCGGACCGGACCACCTCGGTGAGCGGCACGCCGCCCGCGTAGCTCTTTCCCATACCGTGGACGGTACCGACCCGGCCCGGCTGACTCCCGCCGGCCTCTGCTGGCCGGACCGTCAGCTCAGCGCCGGGATGCCGAGCAGCGCACGGGCCTGGGCCGGGGTGACCGGGGGCCGCTGGGCGAGCTGGGCGAAACCGACCGCGCGGGCCACCAGTTGCATGTTCGACTCGACCGGCTGCCCCTTGGCGTAGCTGATCGTGTCCTCCATGCCCACCCGCAGATGCCCGCCGGTGGAAAGCGAGGCGAGCAGCACCGGGATGGTGCTGCGCCCGATGCCGGTCGCCGAGAAGGTGGTTCCCTCGGGCAGGTCGCGCAGCGCCTGTCGGCAGGCGACCAGCGCCTCCGTGGTGCCGGGCATCCCGCCGGGCACGCCCATCACAAAGTCCACGTGTACGTGCCCGCCGGCCGGCAGGCCGTACTTGCCGAGCAGCCGCTGCAACGCGGTCAGGTGCCCCAGGTCGAAGATCTCGTACTCGGGCACGATCCCGCGCTCCTGCATCCGGGTGTGCAGCTCGACGATGAACTCCCACCGGTTGAGGAAGACATCGTCGCCAAAGTTGACCGTGCCCATGGTGCAGGAGGCCATCTCCGGCCCGGCGTCGAGCACCGCCAACCGATCGGCCTCCGGGTCGGTCACCGCGCCGCCGCTGGAGAGCTGCACGATCAGGTCGGTGCTCTCCCGCAGCGCCGCCACGGCCTCCCGCAGCCGGCCCTGGTCCAGGGTCGGGCGGGCGTCCGCGTCCCGGATGTGCACGTGGATCACGGCCGCGCCGAGCCCCGCGCATTCCTTCGCGGTGCGCACCAGCTCGTCGAGGGTGACCGGCAGCGCGGGCACCTCACTCTTGGCCGACTCCGCGCCGGTGGGGGCAACCGTGATCAACGTACCTGTCGTCATGTCGGCGATCCTAAACGCTGCTTCAGTCAACTTGTAACATCAGTTTGGGTCGATGGCTGCGGCGGTGTCGGCGATCAGCAGACGCGCGTCGTCCGGAACCGAGCGTTTCACCACCGCCAGCCCGACCGGGCCGAGCTCGAAATGCCGCACCGCCGTACCCACAAAACCGACCGTCCGGCCGTCGAGGGTCACCGGCGCGCCGACGGCCGGCAGCTCGTCGGTGGTCACCCCGTCGAAATGCAGCAGTACGAGCCGACGGGGCGGACGCCCCAGGTTGTGCACCCGGGCCACCGTCTCCTGTCCCCGGTAGCAGCCCTTCTCCAGGTGCACGGCCGGTCCGATCAGGTCGACCTCGGCCGGGATGGTCCGGTGATCGGTCTCAAAACCCACCCGGGGCAACCGGGCGGCCACCCGGATCGCCTCGTACGCCCAGAGGCCGGCGGCCGGCACGCCGGCCCCGATCAGCTCACCGGTAACCCGCGCCAGGTCGGCCCGGGGCACCAGCAGATCCACTCCCAGCCGGCCACGGCGGGCCCAACCACCGGCCGGCAGCGGACGTACCTCGTACCGGGCGGTCGGTCGGGGCGGCGCGGAGCCGGCGGCGAACTTCGAGCCCGGCACGTCGAGCACGTCCGGGGCCGCCAGATCCGGCCCGCCGAGCACCCCCGCCGCCTCGACCGCCCGCGGACCGACCAGGCTCAGGATCGCCCAGCCGGCCGTGACGTCGCGGGGCTCGACCCGGGTGAGGAAGCGCATCTTCTCCAGGTAGCCCAGCAGCCCGCCGGTGTCGCCGGGCTCGGTGTCCAGCCAGCTTGTCTCGCCGTCCTCGGCGACCATCGCGTGCTGCTCGACGTGCCCGTGTGGCGAGAGGACCAGCAGTTCACTGCCCTGCCCGGCCCGCAGGTCGGCCAGGTGCTGGGTGGTCAGCGTGTGCAGCCAACTGGCCCGCTCCTCGCCGGGGACCGCGATCACGCCCCGGTGCGACCGGTCCACCAGACCCACCTCGGTGGCAAGCCACCGCTGCTCACGCATCGGATCGCCGTAGTGGGCGGCCACCGGGCGTACCCCCGCGGCGGCGTGCCCCGGCTCCGGTTGGTCCCGGGACTCCTCGTCGATCGCCGTAACAGCCACCGCGCCAGCGATGTCGATCATTCCTGCTGCCCCTCACTTCCGCATCGAACGCAGACCCCGAAGAGCGCCACGTGCCCGATGTCAACCGCGAACCCACGCTCGGTGACCAGCCGGTCGGCGAGGGGTCGGAGCTGCTCCGGGTCAATTTCGTCGATCGCCCCACACGTCCGGCAGACCAGGTGCACGTGCACCGCCTCGCCAGCGGCATGGTAGGTCGGCGAACCGTGCGACAAATGCGTGTGGGTCACCAGCCCGAGACGTTCGAGCAGTTCCAGGGTGCGATAGATGGTGGTGATGTTCACGCCGGCGGCGATCTCACGCACCGCCGTGTGCACCTGTTCCGGAGTGGCGTGCCCCAGGTTCAGCACCGCTTCGAGAATCAACTGCCGCTGCGCGGTCAACCGCAGCCCACGGGAGCGCAGCAGCTCAGCCAGGGACGATTCCGACACCGCCAAAGCATAGTGCGCCGCCGACGGGACGACCTCTCCGGCGTTGTCCGGGTCGAGCCGTACGCCGGTTCGACCCTCGTATGCCAGATCGGCCGGTATTTCCGGATCGGCCGGTATTTCCGGATCGGCACTCCGGGCACCGCGCCCCGGCCCAGCGGCTAGGCTCGGATCTCGTGGCCAGCCCCCGGATCGTCGCCCTGCTGGGCCGGGGCGTGGTGCCGGCCGACCAGCCATTGGTCCGCGCCGACGACCGGGGCGTGCTGCACGGCGACGGCCTCTTCGAGACCATGCACGTCCGCGCCGGGCGTCCCTGGTTGCGCGACGAGCATCTGGCCCGGCTCGCCCGATCGGCGGCCACCATGGATCTGCTGCTGCCTGAGGCAGGCGAACTGGCCGAGCTGCTGGACACCGCCTGCGCCG
Source organism: uncultured Actinomycetota bacterium (assembly GCA_963750055.1). GTDB lineage: Bacteria > Actinomycetota > Actinomycetes > Mycobacteriales > Micromonosporaceae > CAVVPI01. The sequence goes on from CAVVPI010000008.1 coordinate 254,329, forward strand.
ACTGGCCGACGCAGACCGAGGGTGCGTTGCGGCTGGTCTGCACCCGCGGGCCGGAGGACGACGGACCGCCCACCGTTTACGCCACCCTCTCCGCAGTCGTCGCGCCGGTCCGCCGGGCCCGGCGGACCGGGATCAGAGTGGCCACGCTGCCGCTCGGTGTGCCGGCCGGCGCCCGCGCCGGCCTGCCCTGGCTGCTCGCCGGGATCAAATCCACCTCGTACGGGGTGAGTCAGGCCGCCCGTCGCTGGGCGGTCGGCAACGACGTGGACGACGTGCTCTGGATCTCCACCGACGGATACGCCCTGGAGGGCCCGAGTGCCAGCCTGGTCTGGCTGGACGGCGACACGCTCTGCACGGTGCCGGCGGCCTCGACCGGCATCCTGCCGGGGGTGACCGCTGGCTGGCTGCTCGCCCGGTCCGGCGCGCTGGGCTGGTCGGCCGCCGAACGGCTGACCACCCCGACCGAGCTGCGCGCCAGTGACGGGGTGTGGTTCACCTCGTCGGTGCGAGGTCTGGCCGAGGTACGCGAACTGGACGGGATGCCCCTGCCAGCCTCGCCCTACACCGCCGCGATCCGGGAGCTGCTCGGCTTCCCGTTGGACTAGCGGCTGCCCGCGCGGCAACCTCGGCGTCCCCTACCGCCCGCGCGGCAACCTCGGCGCCCACGGCACGCGGGTCAGCCGCCGACCCGGATCAGTCGGGCGGACAGGTGTGGGGTGAGTCCATGTCCGAGCGCGGCCATCTCCTGGGCGTAGAGCAGCGCCCCCTCGACGATGCCGAAGAGCCGGTGCCCGGCGGTGACCTCCTTGGCGGTGGCCGTACGCAGCACCGCGTCGGTGGCCATTTCGATCCGGGTGCCGATGACCTTGCCCAGGTAGAGCTCCATGATCCCGGTGGGGGTCATCATGGTGGCCTCAAGATCGTCGGTCGCCCGGTCGCCGTCGAAGACCGGACGCCACCAGCCGACCTCCCGACCGACCGGCCGGATCGGCTGGCTCTGCTCGTCCAGCAGCCAGGCCCGCGACTCGTAGTGCAGGAACGGCCGGCCGTCGTGGCTGATCCGGATCTCCTGGGCATAATCGAAGTCGTCAATGGTGGGATACCCGCCGCGCCCGCGCCCCCGCCACACGCCGATGTACGGCAGCAGGCCGAGCAGCGCCGGGTGCAGGTCGGGGCCGACCCGCAGGTCATGCGTCTCCTCGAACGGGTACGCCTCAACCGGCGGCGCGTTGAGCCAGGGCGGCTGCATGGGGTTCTGGGCGGACGTACTCACCAGCGTCCTCTCGAAATACGTACGGCAAGGTAGACCAGGCCACCCGCGAGCACGCCAAAACCCGCCACCAGCAGGCTGACGAACCCAATCTCGGTAACCATGACCACGTGATCCTATGCTGGGACGCATGGCTCGCACTCTTGTCGTCAAGGTCACGGCCGGCTCGGACTCCCCCGAGCGGTGCGCCCAGGCGTTCACCGTCGCCGCCACCGCGGTGGCCTCGGGCGTTGACGTGTCGCTCTGGCTGACCGGGGAGTCGAGCTGGTTCGCGCTGCCCGGTCGGGCGGCGGAGTTCGAGTTGCCGCACTCGGCTCCGCTGGCTGAGCTGCTGCATGTGATTCTGAGCAGCGGGCGGGTTACCGTCTGCACCCAGTGCGCCGCTCGGCGGGGCATCGGTGCAGCGGATGTGCTGCCCGGCGTACGGATCGCCGGGGCCGCGGTGTTCGTCGAGGAATCGCTGGCCGACGATACCCAGGCCCTGGTCTACTAGCTAACGCCTTCCCCGCCGATCAAGGACTTGTTGCGGCGAGACGATCACCAAACCACGTCAAGAAGTCCTTGATCGACGGGTCGGGTGCGACGGGGGTTGACGCGGGGTCATGGGGTCGGGCGGCAGCCGGTGCCAAGGGTGAGGGTCACCACGCCCGGCCCGGTCACACCACCACGGATGGTGACGAACTCGCCAGCGTTGGCCCGCAGCGTGGGCTCCGCACCGCCCTCACCCCGCCGAACCCCGGCCCGGTAACCGCTGGGTAGCCGCTCGGCGATCCGGTCAAGCAGCACCGGCCCGTCCGCCGCCGCGCCCCGGACCACGACCTGGACGTCCAGGATCGCCCCGGCACGGAGCAGGCTGATCCGGCAGCCGGTCCGGACCCGCCGGTCGGCGAGTTCCACCATGACGTCAGGTCCGGCCGCCACGACCAGGGCCCCGACCGCCCGGTCCACGACCGAGGTGGCCTGGGCGAGACTGCGCTGCTCACGCACCGTGGGCTCATCCCGCCGTACCGACAGGTAGGCGAGCACGAGCAGGAACACCGCCCAAACCACGACCCCGACCTGGAACCAGCGTTGGCGGGCCCGATCGGGTACGGACTCCGACTGGCTGCTCGGCTGCGGGGGCACCGGCGGGTCTGCGCTCACGCCGCCATCGTGGCACGGCGCGTCGCGGCGTCGGGTACGGGCCGCCCACCGGCACCCGGTCAACCGCCGGCCCCCGGTCAACCGCCGGTTACTCGCCCCGGCGTCGGGTCCGTCCCCGGCCGCAGCCGGTAGCCGACCCCCCGTACGGTCTGCACCTGCGGGCCGCCCTCGACGCCCCGCAGTTTGCGACGTAGCCGCTTGACGGCCGAATGCAGGATCGCGGTGTCGCCGAGGTACGCCCCGCCCCAGACCGAGCCGAAAAGCCGTTCGTAGGTCCACACCCCCAGCGGCGGGCTGGCCAGGCGGGCGAGCAACTCGCGCTCCAACCGGGTCAGACTCAACGGCTCACCGCGCCAGGTGACCTGATGCCCTCCCGTGTCGACGGAGAGGTCACCGAGGCACACCGGAGCCGGCCCCGGCTCCACTTCCTGGTCCGGCAGGGGGAAGAGCATCGCCCGCAACTCAGACAGATCGGCGCAGATCACCACCGTGCCGAAATCGTCGAGCCGACGGACCACCCGTTCCCGGACCGCCACATCGGTGGACACGCAGACGACGAGCGGGATCTCACCGTTGGCCAACGCAATCCTCCCCCGTTCACCGGCTTGACAGCTGCCGCACGTTACAAGCCAATCCCCTCCCATCGACAGAGTCAACAGCGATGTTGGCCAATGACAGTTCCTGCCAGCTTTCTGACCGTTGCCCGAGAGAAGTTTGATTACTGCCTGAATACTGCTCGACGGCACCCATTGATCACTACATCTGGGAGCCGAAGCATGACTCCTAGCCGATGTGGGGGCCGCTGTCCGGTACCAACGGGTTCCCCACGCCTGCCGCCAGCGCCGGATATCCCGGGGCTGGGTGATTCGGCGCTCGAACCGATCGGGTGCCGAGAAGTGGGGAGGAAAGCATGTCACAGCGACTACAGCGCTGGGCCGGGGGGCGGTCCAGACTGTGGCGGCAACTAGCCGTGGCGACAGCCGTGATCCTCGGCATAACCGCACAACCGGTGGTTGCCTGGGCGGCCGAGCCCAGCGCTTCAGTGAGCAAGGAACTACTCGCCGAACTCCAGGCCAAGGGCAGCACCGATTTCATCGTCTACCTGCACGAGCAGGCCGAACTGAGCGGCGCGGCGAAACTCGCCGACTCCAAGGCCCGCGCCGTCTCGGTATACCAACAGCTCACCGGCACCGCCGACCGTACCCAGCGCGGACTCAAGGCGGATCTGGCGGCCAGCGGCGCGAAGTACACCGCCTTCTGGATCGCCAACGTGCTGCGGGTCACCGGCGACCGGTCGCTGGTCGACTCGATCGCCAAGCGCGCCGAGGTCGAACGGATCGAACTTTCGCACAGCTACCAACTGGTCAAGCCGCAGCCGGCTGAACCGGTCGGCAAGGCCGGCATCAACGCCATCGAGTGGGGCCTGACCAACATCGAGGCTCCCCGTGTCTGGACCGAGTTCGGGGTCCGCGGCGAAGGTCTGGTCATCGCCAGCATCGACACCGGCGTCCAGTACAACCACCCGGCGCTGGTCGGCAAATACCGGGGCAACCTGGGCAACGGCAACTTCGACCACAACTACAACTGGTTCGACCCGACCCGGCTCTGCTCCGGCACCGATCCGTGTGACAACAACGGCCATGGCACCCACACCGTCGGCACGATGGTCGGCGACGACGGCGCCGGCAACCAGATCGGGGTCGCCCCGGGCGCGAAGTGGATCGCCGCCAAGGGCTGCGAGTTCAACACCTGCACGGATGCCTCGCTGCTCGCCGCCGGCCAGTGGGTGATGGCGCCGACCGACCTCAACGGCCAGAACCCCCGGCCGGATCTGCACGCCGACATCGTGAACAACTCGTGGGGTGGCGACCCGAACGACCAGTTCTACAAGCAGATCGTCACCGCCTGGCGGGCGGCGGGAATGTTCCCCAGCTTCGCGATCGGCAACGAAGGCCCAGGCTGTCGCACCGCGAGCTCCCCCGGTGACTACCCCAACTCGTACGCGGTGGGCTCGTACGACATCAACAACAACATCTCCAGCTTCTCCAGCCGGGGCTTCTCCGCTGTGGACGGTGCGGTCAAGCCGAACATCGCGGCACCGGGCAGCAGCATCCGGTCCAGCGTCCCGGGCGGCGGGTACTCGACGTTCAGCGGCACCTCGATGGCGACCCCGCACGTCTCCGGCGCCGTCGCCCTGCTCTGGTCGGCCGCGCCCAGCCTGCGCGGGGACATCACCGGCACCGAGTCGCTGCTCGACAGCACCGCCATCGACGTCAACTCGCTCGGCTGCGGCGGCACCGTGGAAAAGAACAACAACTTCGGTGAGGGCCGGCTCAACGCGTACCAGGCGGTCAACGCCGCGCCGCGCGGCGTGGTCGGGCGGATCAGCGGAACCATCACCAACGCCGCCGGCGGCGCACCGCTCGCCGGGGTCAGCGTGCAGACCGGCACCTTCAGCGCGATCACCGGCGCGGATGGCCGGTACGCCCTGACCGTACCGGCCGGTACGCACGAACTGACCGTCAGCTCGTACGGGTTCGTCACCCAGACCGCGACCGTCACCGTGGCCGAGGGGGGCGCGGTCACCCAGAACGCCGCGCTCGTCGCCGCGCCGATGGTGACCGTCTCCGGCAAGGTCACCGACGGCTCCGGTCACGGCTGGCAGCTGTACGCCAAGATCGAGGTTCCCGGCCGCCCCGGCGGCCCGATCTTCACTGACCCGGTGACCGGCAACTACTCGTTCACCGTCCCCGGTAACACCAGCTACCGGCTGACCACCACGGTCCGCTACCCCGGCTACCGGACGGTCAACACGGACGTGACGGTCGGTGCCACGGCGAAGACCGTGAACATCCCGGTCCCGGTCGACCAGGGCTGCACCGCCGCCGGCTACTCGGCCAGCCTCAGCACACCACTGCTCTCGCAGAGCTTCGACACCACGTCAACGCCGAGCGACTGGTCGGTGGTTGACCGCACCGGCAAGGGTGGTTGGGTCTTCAACGACCCGGGTGCCCGGGGCAACCAGACCGGCGGCAGCGGCGGGTTCGCCATCATCGACAGCGACAAGCTGGGCAGCGGCAATGCCGAGGACACCGACCTGGTCACCCCGACCATCGACCTGTCCGGCGTCAACGCGCCGCTGCTGCGGTTCAACAGCGACTGGCGGGCGGTCGGGGTCAGCGACACCGCCGACATCGATGTCTCCGTCGACGGTGGCGGCACCTGGGCCAACGTCTGGCACCAGACAGCCAGCCGGCGCGGCCCGCGGGTCGAGGAGGTTCCGCTCAGCTCGGCCGCCGGTGCCGCCGAGGCGAAGATCCGGTTCCGGTTCAAGGGCACCTGGGCCTGGTGGTGGCAGGTCGACAACGTGCAGTTGGTCGACCAGCTCTGCAACCCGCTGCCCGGGCGGCCTGCTCGCCGGCTTCACCACGGACGACAACACCGGTGCGGCCGTCAACGGCGTCACCGTGGCCAGCGTGGGTCAGCCCGCCGACAAGGGTGTCTCGGTGGCCACGCCGGAGGATCCGAACCTCGGTGACGGCTTCTACTGGCTCTTCTCCAGCCTCACCGGCGACCAGCCGTTCACCGCCAGCAAGACGCCGTACCCGGTGCTGCACAAGACCGTGACGGTCGCCGCCAACAGCACCCGGCGGGCCGACTTCGCCCTGAAGGCCGGGCGGCTCACCGTGAACACGACCAGCGTTGAGACGCACCAGCCGTACGGCAGCACCCGTACCGCGAAGGTCACCATCAAGAACACCGGTAACGCTCCGGCGAACGTCGAAATGCTCCAGCGGGGCGGCACGTTCGACCTGCTTTCCCGGCCCGGCGCCGAGCTGGTCGAATACCACACCAAGGGGATCAGCAAGACCGCCACCGGGGTGCAGTACGAGGTCGACGCGAGCGTCATCGCAGGTGCACCGCAGGCCGACCCGGCGTGGACCCAGATCCGCAACCTCCCGGCGTCGATCTTCGACAACGCGGCCGCCACCCTCGACGGGAAGGTCTACTCCGTCGGCGGCGGCAGCGGGACCGGTAACGAGCGCAAGGTCTGGCGCTACGACCCGGCCGACAACAGCTGGGCCGCCCTGCCGGACCTGCCCGGCGCCCGGTCCAAGTCCTCGGTTGCCGCGGTGAACGGCAAGCTCTACGTGCTCGGCGGCTGGGGCGCCGGCTCCACCCCGGTCACCACGGTCGACGTCTTCGACCCGGCGGCCGGAACGTGGAGCACGGTGGCGGGCGCCACCAACCCGGCGGCCCGCGCGGCGGCCGGCACGGCGGTGGTCGGCGGCAAGATCTACCTGGTCGGCGGCTGCGTCAACGGCAGCTGCGATGACTCGGCCAACACGGTGATCTTCGATCCGGCCAGCGGCACCTTCAGCACCGGCGCCGAACTACCCGCACGCGGTCTCCTGGCACTCCTGCGGCGGCATCGGTGGCAGTGTCTACTGCGCCGGTGGCGCCGGGGCGATCGACGACTACAAGGACGCCTACTCCTACGACCCGGCCGCCAACGCCTGGACCCGGCTGCCGGACGCGCCGATCGACCTCTGGGGATCCCAGTACGCCGCCGCTGGTGGCCTGCTGGTGCTCGCCGGTGGGGTGACCGGCAACTCGTCCGCGATCACCAACCGGGCGATCGCCTTCGACCCGGCCGCCGGAGCCTGGCAGAACCTGCCGAACACGCAGTTCACCCGGTACCGGGGCGCTGGCGCGTGCGGCGCGTACAAGATCGGTGGTTCGCCGTCGTCCTTCGTCGGCTCGGCGGAGAGCGAAGCTCTCGGCGGCCTCGAGGCCTGCGGCGAGGCCGGCGGTGGCAGTGAGCTGGGGTGGCTGAGCACCACGCCGGCCACCTTCATCCTGGCGCCGGGGGCGTCCCAGGTCGTGACGGTCAGCCTGACCGCCACGGCGGAGGCCGGCGTTGACCAGCCGGGCGCCTACCGCGCCGAGTTGGGGCTGAACTCGGACACCCCGTACCCGGTGTCGACGGTGGCGGTGGAGATGAACGTCTCGCCGCCCAACGGCTGGGGCAAGATCCAGGGCACCGTACTCGGGATCAGCTGCGGCGGCGCCCAGTCGCCGCTCAAGGCGACGGTACGGGCCAGCCTGGTCAGCGACCCGAGCGTCGGCTACACGCTCACCGCCGACAGCCAGGGACACTTCGGCCACTGGCTGCCCCGGGGCAAGTACGACGTGATCGTGGCGAAGGACGGTTGGATCCCGCAGGTGCAGCGCCTGCAGGTCCAGTCCAGTGTCGTCTCGACGCTCGACTACGTCCTCGGGCCCGCTGAACCCCTGCCCGGCCGGGCTGGGCGGGATCTGATCCGCAACAGGTTGACTGGATCTGATTCGCAACAGGTTGACTGGATCTGATTCGCAACAGGTTGACGGTGGCCGTCGGACCCACCCGGGTCCGGCGGCCACCGCCATGCTGGGCTTTCGCGACCGCCCGATCGGGCCGCAACGCCCAACGGAGCAAGCCGCGCCACCCGCGAGGGCTCAGGTAATGGCACACTCGCCCGGCTAGGCTCGCGACAGCGTCTGGCGGGTTCGCCATGTGACGGACCATGCCGGACGTGGGGCATATCAGCCAAGATCTGGGAGTACGAGCAGTTGACTGCAGAGCCAGAGACCCTGTACGGGGCCGACGACCTCACGCACCTTGAGGGCTTGGACGCTGTCCGGAAGCGGCCCGGTATGTACATCGGGTCAACCGACAGCCGTGGTGTTGGTCACCTCGTCAACGAGATCCTGGACAACGCCACGGATGAGGGTGTCGCCGGTCACGCGACGCGGGTCGAGGTCACCCTGCATGCCGACGGTTCGGTGCAGGTTGATGACAACGGCCGGGGCATCCCCACGGACATCAATGCCAAGTCCGGCATTTCCGGCGTTGAGCTGGTCCTGACCCGGCTGCATGCCGGCGGGAAGTTCGGCGGCTCCGGCTACAAGACCTCCGGCGGCCTGCACGGGGTGGGCGCGTCGGCGGTGAACGCCCTGGCCCGCCGCTTCGACGTCACCGTACGGCGGGACGGCAAGGTGCACCGGATGTCGTTCCAGCACGGCACGCCGGGCGACTTCGACGGCCCCGGCCCGGAAGCGAAGTTCACCCGGCAGTCCGGCCTGCGGCTGACCGGCAAGATGAAGCGCGGCGAGTCAACCGGAACGTCGATCCGGTACTGGCATGACGCCCGCTACTTCGAGACCGGCGCGGCCCTGGACACCGAGGCGGTACGGGCGAAACTGCGCAATACCGCTTTCCTCGTACCGGGTGTCACCTACGTGCTGCTGGACGCCACCGGCGAGACCGCCACCGAGGAGATCTTCCAATTCCCGAACGGCCTCACCGACATGGTGGAGTTCCTCACCCCGGCCCGGGACAAGGCGGTTTCCGGAACGCTCCTCGTCACCGGCGAGGGGACATACAAGGAGAACGCCGCAGACGCCAACGGCGTGATGCAGTCCAACGTCGAGCGCCGTGCGGAGATCGAGGTCGCGTTCCGGTGGGGTACCGGCTACGAACGGACCGTGGAGTGCTTCACCAACACGATCCGTAACGTGCATGGCGGCACCCACCGCAAGGGGTTCGAGCGGGCCGCTCTCCGCACCCTGGCCGAGGCGATCAAGAACGCCCGCGGCCTGCTCAAACCGAAAGAGGACCCACCCACCCTCGATGACGTCCTGGAGGGGATGACCGCGGTCATCCACGTCCGGATTCCGGAGCCGCAGTTCACCTCGCAGACCAAGGACGAACTCTCCACCGCCGGCATCACCAAGGTGATCCAGACGGTCGTCGAGCGGCATATCCGGGCCTGGCTGGACGACCGGAAGACCCGGACCGAGGCGCGTACGGTCCTGCAGAAGATCGTGGACGCCGCCCGGGTCCGGTTGACCCAGAAGCAGCAGAAGGACGCCGCCCGGCGCAAGACCGCGCTGGAAGGCGCCTCGATGCCGCCGAAGCTGGTGGACTGCCGGTCAACCGGGGTCGACCGCAGCGAGCTGTTCATCGTCGAGGGGGACAGCGCGCTGGGCACCGCCCGGCTGGCCCGGTCGTCGGAGTACCAGGCACTGCTGCCGATCCGCGGCAAGATCCTGAATGTGCAGAAGGCCAGCCTGCAGCAGGTCCTGGACAACGCGGAATGCTCGGCGATCGTGCAGGTCCTCGGTGCGGGTTCGGGGCGTACCTTCGATCTGGAAGCGTTGCGTTACGGCCGGATCCTGATCATGGCCGACGCCGACGTCGACGGCTCGCACATCCGCACCCTGCTGATCACGCTCTTCGCCAAGTACATGCGCCCGGTGATCGAGGCCGGTCGGCTGTACGCCGCGATGCCACCCCTGCACAAGATCACAACCAAGGGGCGGACGCCGCAGACCATCTACACGTACACCCAGGCGGAGATGTCGAGCCGGGTCGCCCGACTGGAGAAGGCCGGCAAACAGATCGTCACTCCGATCCCCCGGTTCAAGGGGCTCGGCGAGATGGACGCCGACGAGTTGTGGGACACCACGATGAACCCGGCCACCCGCGCGGTCCGGCGGATCACGCTCAACGATGCCGACGAGGCGGAGCGGGTGCTCGAGTTGCTGATGGGTGAGAAGGTCGAGCCGCGCCGGAACTGGCTCATCGACTCGGCCGGCCGGGTCGACCAGGAGACGATCGACGCCTGATGACCGTACCTGTTCTGTCGATTTCTCAGTTCGTCGAGGAGAACGCCGAGTAATGGCACGCCGTAAGGGCAACCAGCCCAAGGTCGACCTGTCCGCCTTCGACCAGGCCGGGGCGCGGGTCGTCGACAACCCGCTGACCACCGAGGTCGAGGACTCCTACCTGGAGTACGCCTTCTCGGTCATCCACTCCCGCGCGCTGCCCGACGCGCGGGACGGCCTCAAGCCGGTGCACCGGCGGATCCTGTATTCGATGAGCGAACAGGGCTACCGGCCGGACCGGGGACACGTCAAATCCGCCCGGGTGGTCGGTGACGTGATGGGTAAGTACCACCCGCATGGCGACACGGCGATCTACGACGCGATGGTCCGGCTCGCCCAGGACTTCTCACTGAACGCGCCATTGGTCGATGGGCACGGCAACTTTGGCTCCCCGGACGATGGCCCGGCAGCGTCGCGGTACTGCGTCACCGGCGAGACTCGGATTCGCCTCGCGAATGGCAACAGCCCACGCATCGCCGACCTGGTAGGACTCTCCGCGGATTCAGAGGCGGATGCCGATTTCGAAGTCATCGATAAGGACGGCAAGGCAGTCCGAACCACCCGGGTCTTCAACTCCGGTGTCCACCCAACTCTCCGCCTTACCACTAAATCGGGCTTCTCCCTGCGGGGTAGTGAGAACCATCTCGTGCTCTGCCTTGACGCACCAATGGGGGTGCCACTATTTCAGTGGCGGCGGCTTGACGAGATCCAGCCGGGCACCGTGACCTGCATTGCCCGCAACGCATGGTTGCAGGTCACTCCCACAGCCCGCGAGTACATGTTGGGGATCCTCGGCGGCGCCTGGGCTTCCGAGGGCTGGGCCAACGAGACACGAGCCGGGTTCAACAACACCGATGAACATTTCTTCGACGAAGTGGTCCATGCGTATGACCAAATCGTTGGCGGCCAGCGGTACGTAAGCGAGCGCCACACCCGACGGGACCGCAAACGGATCCAAGAACTCGACATCCAGGATTATGCTGGCGGGATGGCTGCTTTCCGAGCCAGCCCATTAGCTGAGTTCATTGGTCACCAGGCCCGCGACAAGTTCGTCCCTGAGTTTGTCTGGAACGGCGGCTGGGGCGTGAAGCGCGCTTTCCTCATGGCAGCTTTTGAGGGGGACGGCGGACCACGGGTGGCGCATGATGGATTCATCATCCACTACAGCACCTATAGCCCACGCCTTGCCGCGGATATTCAAGAGCTGCTCGCCGAGTTCGGGGTAATTGCCACACACCGCGAGTACGCCCGCAAGAGCGGATCAATCGAGCACCGTTTGATCATTTCCGGCCTGCGCAACGTCAGAGCGTACGTCGAACGGATTGGATTCCTCCGGACCAAGCAGGCGCTACTGCAGGATTTGATCCGCAGATCTCCGCTTCGTCCGCATCGACTCAGCCAGGACCACGTTCCGTTCGTCGCCGACTACATCCGTGGCGCGCTCGACTTCGACAAGCGTGGCAGCGGTCGCAAATGGCTCACCCAACATAATTTCGACCGCGTCGAAAGATGGGAGACCGAACGGCTACGCATCATCGATCGGATCAAGGATCCGGAACTACTCGCCACTATCCTGCCAATCATGGACGCGGGATACCGGTTCGAAACGGTTTCTGTTGTCGAGCGCTGCGAGCCCGCTGAGGTTTACTCCGTCCGCGTGGACTCTGCGGACCACTCATTCCTCGCCGGAGGATTCGTCAATCACAACACCGAAGCACGGATGTCCCGGGAAGCGATGCTGCTGGTCGGGGAGCTCGGCGAGGGCACCGTCGACTTCCGACCGAACTACGACGGGTCACTGGAAGAGCCGAGCGTCCTGCCCGCCGCGTTCCCGAACCTGCTGGTCAACGGCACCTCCGGCATCGCCGTCGGGATGGCCACCAACATGATCCCGCACAACCTCGGTGAGGTGGTCGCGGCGGCCCGGTGGCTGATCAACCATCCGGATGCCACGCTGGACAAGCTGATGGAGTTCGTACCCGGCCCGGACCTGCCCACCGGTGGCCTGCTGCTCGGCTTGGACGAGGTACGCAAAGCGTACGAAACCGGTCGCGGCGTGGTCCGGATGCGGGCAAAGGTGGAGATCGGACCGTTGGAGGGCAGCCGGGGACGCCAAGCCATCACCGTGACCGAACTGCCGTACGGGATCGGCGCCGAAAAGGTCATCGAGGCGATCACCGACGAGGTACGCGGCAAGTCCATCACCTCCGGCCCGCGAAAGGGGCAACGCCAGGCCGCCCGGTTGCAGGGCATCGCCGACGTCAAGGACCTGACCGACCGGGAGAGCGGCACCCGCCTGGTGATCGAATGCAAGGTCGGAGTGAACCCGCAGGCGCTGCTCGCGGACCTGTACCGGCTCACCCCGCTGGAGCAGTCGTTCGGGGTCAACAACCTCGTCCTGGTGGACGGACAACCCCGTACCCTCGGCCTCAAGGCCCTCCTTGAGGTCTTCCTGGCCCATCGGTACGAGGTGGTGACCCGGCGGACCACCTTCCGGCGCCGCAAGCGGCAGGAGCGCCTGCACCTGGTGGACGGCCTGCTGATCGCGCTGATCGACATCGACAAGGTGGTCCGGCTGATCCGGGGCAGCGACAACGCGCAAGCCGCCAGGGACAGCCTGATGCGCCAGTTCAAACTCTCCGAGATCCAGGCCGGTTACATCCTCGACACACCGCTGCGGCGGCTCACCAGGTTCGACCGGATCGAGTTGGAGACCGAGCAGGAGCGGCTCCGCGGTGAGATCGCCGAGCTGTCGAAGATCCTGGACGACGAACGCGTACTGCGGAAGGTGGTCTCCACCGAGTTGGCCGCGGTCGCCAAGGAGTTCGCGGCCGAACGGCGTACCACGCTGATCGACGGTGACCTCAAGGAGGTGCTCGCGGCGTCCGCGCCGGCCGGGCCGCTGGAGGTCGCCGACGACCCGTGTCAGGTGATCCTCTCCGCGACCGGCCTGGTCGCCCGGACCGCCGCCGAGTCCGAGGAGGCGTCCGAGGGGCGCCGCCGCAACGGCCGGGTCAAGCATGACGCGGTACGGGCGGTTATCACCGCGACCGCTCGTGGCCAGGTACTCCTGGTGACCAGTACCGGTCGGGCGTTCAAGACCGACGTGCTGCCATTGCCGGTGCTCCCGGAGCAGACCGGAACGGTTTCGCTACGCGGCGGCATGTCCGCCTCCGAACTGCTGCCGCTGCAGCCGGGCGAGAAAGTCGTCGGACTGGCGCCGCTCGGCGCCGCCGATGCCGGCTCACCGGGTCTCGCCCTGGGCACCCGGCAGGGGGTGGTGAAGGTCTGCGCCCCGGAATGGCCGGTCCGCTCGGACGAGTTCGAGGTGATCGGCCTCAAGGATGGCGACGAGGTGGTCGGCGCGACCTGGCTCACCGACGGCGCCGAGGCCCTCGCCTTCGTCACAACGGATGCGTCGCTGCTGCGGTTCGCCGCGAAACTCGTTCGTCCACAGGGGCTCAAGGGCGGCGGCATGGCCGGCATCAACCTTGCCCCCGGCGCTGAGGTGCTCTTCTTCGGCGGGGTCCGCACAGATGACCCGCAGCACGGCGAGCCGTTGGTGGTCACCTCCACCGGCACCACGGCGAAGGTCACCCCGTTCGGCGAGTACCCGGCCAAGGGTCGGGCGACCGGCGGTGTCCGGGCCCAACGGTTCCTCAAGGGCGAAAACCATCTGGCGATCGCCTGGATCGGCCCGCGTCCGGTCGGCGCGACCGACACCGGTGAACCCGTCGAGTTGCCGGCCGAGGACTGGCGCCGCGACGGTTCCGGCACCGCCATCATGCTCAGCCCGGAGGTCATCGGTCACCTGATCGAACGCGACTGACCTTTCACCCCGCGCCCACCCCGCGCCCACCCCGTTGATCATGAGGTTATCTGCGAATCTCACCAAGATTCTGTAGATAACCTCATGATCAACCCTATTGTTGGCGTATCGGACGCCGGGCCGACCTCGTGTTCGTCGTACCGCGATTCCAGAACTCGCCAACGGCCCATGGGGCGGTCGAGGATCGACGACATGGGCGGCGATTGGTTCGCTATCCAGCCAGAATTCTGGAGGTCGCAGGGGCGGCAGGGCTGCTGGTCCCGCTCCTCGCCGGGCTGGCCGGCATCGCCTTCGTTGCCCTGATGGTCGGTACGATCATCACCGTGCTGGTCGTGTACGACGGCGAGGGCCTAGCCCGGGCCTAGCCCTGCCAGTCGTGGGCCTGCTGCTGAGACACTGGCCAGTGGTGCTGTACGAACCTCATTTTTCGGCCACGTCTGTGCCGGGCAGCAAGCCACCGAAGTCTGCCCCACCGGTACGAGCGCTCTCGTCCGGACAGTCTCGGCACCCGACACGCTCACGGAGTGGATGATGCCCCGGAGAGCGCCCGGTCGGGGTTTTCTGCGACCGCCTGCTGGCAACAGCCGCCATTGCATAATGCGCGCCACGCACCTCGACCCCTGCCCGCGAATCGCCCGGCACCCCGTCGATCAAGGAGTTTCCCCGCGATCAAGGACTTGTTGCGGTGGATTGGTGATCGTTCCACCGCAACAAGTCCTTGATCGACGGGGAGGACCGGGGAGGGGCCTTGATCGACGGGTAGGGCGGGAGGGTGCCGGGCCCAGCGGCGGGTTAGCCGACGGTGACGGGTACCTCGTTGATGCCCCGGGCAGCGTCGACCGACGTGTCGCCGTTGCCATGCCGGGACAGCGCCCGCAGCGTCCACTTACCGGGCGCGGCGAAGAACCGGAACTGACCGGCCGGCGAGGTCACCACCTCGGCGGTGAACTCACCGGTGGCGTCGAGCAGCCGGACGTACGCCCCGGGGACCGGGTCGCCCGAGGAGGCGACGACCAGCCCGGTGATGACGGTTTCCTTTTCCAGGTCAATGCCGGCTGGCAACGGCGCGGACTGATCCGGCGCCGCGCAGCCAGCGGAGGTCGGTGCGGTCATCTTCTGCTCACGCCTCTCCGGGCTCGTCGCCGAGGACTACCGGCACGCCGACCAGCGAGCCGTACTCGACCCAGGAACCGTCGTAGTTCTTCACGCTCTGGTGGCCCAGCAGCTCCTTCAGGACGAACCAGGAGTGCGAGGAGCGCTCACCGATCCGGCAGTACGCGATGACTTCCTTGCTGTCGTCCAGCCCGGCGGCCGCGTAGAGCGCCCGCAACTCGTCATCGGACTTGAAGGTGCCGTCCTCGTTCGCCGCCTTGGACCACGGAACGTTGACCGCGGTGGGGACGTGGCCGGCCCGCTGGGCCTGCTCCTGCGGCAGGTGCGCCGGAGCGAGCAGCCGGCCGCCGTACTCGTCGGGGGACCGCACGTCGACCAGGTTCTTCACGCCGATCGACGCGACCACCTCGTCGCGGAACGCCCGGATCGACAGGTCCGGCTCGCTCGCCACGTACTCGGTGGCCGGGCGGGTGACGGCGTCGGAGACCAGCGGACGGCCGTCCAGCTCCCACTTCTTGCGGCCGCCGTCGATCAGCTTGACCTCACGGTGCCCGTAGAGCTTGAAGTACCAGTACGCGTAGGCGGCGAACCAGTTGTTGTTACCGCCGTACAGGACCACGATGTCGTCGTTGCTGACGCCCCGGCTGGAGAGCAGGGCCTCGAACTGGGCCTTGTTGACAAAGTCCCGGCGCACCGGGTCCTGCAGGTCAAGCCGCCAGTCCAGCTTGATCGCTCCGGCCAGGTGGCCGCCGTCGTACGCGGTGGTGTCCTCGTCAACCTCAATGAAGACGACGCCCGCGGCGCCGAGGTTCTTCTCGGCCCATTCGACCGAAACGAGTGCGGTGTCGCGACTCAATCAGATCACTCCCTGATACGGATGGTGTCCGGTCCTATCGGGTAGACCGGGCGGAAACGTGAGCCAGCGCGTGCTGATCACTCTTGGTTATCGGGATCACGCGCGGGACCCATTGAAGGACGGATCGCGGTACGTGCGACGGCGCCGCTGCCGAGCGTGGGGAAGATCAGAGGATCTGCCACCGGCCGCCGGAAAGCACCGGCCGGCTACAAGCCTGGAAAAGCAGCCCCGCCGTCAGATGACGGGGCGACACAGGCAGGTGGCCACGCGGCACAGGTCGACCGCGCGCCGTTTGGTGAGGATGATCCCCATGAGGGGGAGCTTACCAGCGTGGCAGCGCCAGCCACAGGGCCGACCACGATCCGGGAATCGCGATCGGCCAACAGCGCTCCTGGTCAGCCAGCCGAGTTCAGCAGCACGTTCGTGCGCGTCCGCGGTGACCGCCAACCCGTCCGGCAGCGCCCGCACCTGCCGCACCCGCAACTCGAACGGGAGCGTGGGCAGCGTGAACCGGAGGGAGATCTGCTTGGCGAAGGTGTTGACCAGCGCTTGCGCGCCGGGAATGCCAGCTAGGCCGTCCGCGCTGAGCTCATCGAAGCCGATCAGCACCTCGCTATCCTCTAGCCCGAGCTTCGCGGTGCCGTGCGCGGTGATCTGCTGCCCGAGGATGTTCAGCGGTGCGGTGACGGTCAATTTGCCGTTGGACTCGGCGAGTTTCAGGCCGGGCTGATCGATGAGCCTGGCGACGCTGTCGTAGTCGATGGTTCCGGTGCCCTCGACCGTCTCGGCAATCACCTCGCCGTGTCCGGAGCGGAGCGTGTCAAGCGAGGCGACGACGTTACGTGCCTCGATGTCCAGTTCGGGGATCCGCACGGCCCGGCCTTGCAGCGGCCCCTGCACGTCGTGCAGCAGGATCGAGATCGACTGGTACTTCCCGGCGACCACCTGGGTGAGGAATGGAAATCCGCCCACGCTCACCTCGGGCGCGGTGGACTTGACGTCCTGCTTGGCGATCTCCTGGCTGACCCGGTCGGTGATGGCCCGTTCGGCGACTCCGGCGGCGACCCGATCCGCGACCGTGAGCAGACCGGCCAGGACGAAAAGCAGAATGATCAACGAGATGAGCAGCCGACGACCGAGACGTCGGCGCGGTCGATCCTGGTACGTCTCGTCTGCCGGATAGCTTCCTGCCACGCCGTCTCCCGCCCTCGCCACCAGCCTCTGTCGCCGATGTCGTTCGATGTCGCCGATCGGGGCACGACTGAATACCCGACCGGTCTGCTCTCCAATCCCGCTCGCGCTGCCGTCGGCCGCGCCGACCGTGAGCGCCGGCTCAGAACAGGAAGATGCTCAGCGCGTACGCCGCCGGCGCGGCCAGGGCGAAGCCGCCCAGCGGCCCCTGCATGTGCCGGGCAACCCACATGGTCGGTGGTTCGCCAGCCATTTGCCGGCCCGCCTCGCTGTAGCCGACCGCCAGGTCGGTGAGGACCGCGGCAGCGGCCGCGACCAGCCCAACCACTGCGCCGCTGGTGGGGGTGAACCCGGCCAGGTAGATGCCGATCACTGCGCTGGCGAGCGTACCCAGCATCGCGCCGATCACCACACCAGCCGCACCGCGGGGCACCTGCGGGGCCAGCCGGGGTCGCGGCAGTACCGCGTCGATCAACCGGGCGACGGTCAACGCGACGGCGGTCGCGGCAAGACAGATGAAGATCGCCTGGGTACCGATCGGCCGTCGGCTGAGCACGATGAGGCTGCCGAAGGCGACGACACCGACCACGATGAACAGGGTGGCGCCGAGCGACTCGGTGACCCGGGTCCGGTCGGCGGGTCGGACGAGTTGGCCGAGTACGCCGGCCGCGAAGCCGGCCGCGGCCACGTACCCCAGCGGGGCGAGTCCGGCGACCTGCGGCAGGACGGCAGCGGCGTCGGCGACGCCGGCCACGACCACCGAAACCCCGGCGACCAGCGGCAATGCCGGTGGGCGCATGGCCATCGTCCAGGCCAGGATATAGAGCAACTGCACCCCGAAGACCACGGCAGCGAACGGGAGCCGGGCACCCGGACCGGTGGTCTGCGCGCCAAACACCAGCCCTACGCCGAGCAGCCCGGCAAAGCCGGCGATCGCCACTGAGAGCAACCGGCGGATCGGCACGAACTCCGCTTCCGGTTCGGTCGACTCGTCCTCCTCGCCAGTCAGCGGCTGGGGATCCGGTTGGCCCTCCCGTACCGAGTCCCAGCGCGCCTCCGGCGCCGAGTCCAGCGCGCCTCCGGCGCCGGGCCCTGCGGCCCTGACTCACGCCATTGCGCTGACCGGGACGGCACGTCGAAGGGCGCACCACCCGGTCCCGGGCCCGGTCCCGGGCCAGGACCCGGGCCAGGGCCCGGCCCAGGACCCGGTCCTGGGCCAGCGGGACGAACGCGGGGCGCCGGTGCACGGTGTGGTCCGGGCGGTCCGGCACGGTTGCCGTCAGCCCAGGGATCCCGTCCTGTCTCCGGAGACGTCGAGGGGTACACGCCCTGATCGTGCCAGACCGGGCCGGTGACACGCCGACCCCGGCTGCATACTTGTGGTAACCGAGCGGTCATGTCGCAGCTCAGCACTGGTCGACGCAGCATCTCGTGCCGGCGATGAAATCGGCTAAGCTCGTGAGTTACCTGCTCGTCAGCGACGCCGAGATCGACGCCAGTCCTCAGCGGCCCCGGCTACCGCCGGCAATACCGTTGGCCATCGCGCGGCCCACTGGTGCCGCCGGGACGGAGGTGATGCGGTGGAGATTCTGCTACTGGTGACCATGCGCGCGGGCGAGCCGTCAGCGGTGCTGCCGGCACTCGACCTACTTCCCCATTCGGTACGCACCGCCCCCCGGGACGTTCGCACGCTGATGTCCGGGCCGGCCCCGGACGTCGTACTGGTGGACGCCCGCTCAGAGCTCAGCGAGGCTCGTGCGACCTGCCGGATGCTGCACGCCACCGGGCTGGGGGTGCCGCTCGTCACGGTGGTCACCGAGGCCGGTCTGATCGCGCTGCACGCCGACTGGGGAATGGACGACATGATCCTGGCCAACGCGGGCCCGGCCGAGGTCGAGGCCCGGCTTCGGCTCGCCGTCGGTCGGCGCGGCAACCTGGCCGATGCCGGCGGCGGACTGATCCGGGCCGGCGAGTTGACCATCGACCCCGACACGTACGCGGCCAAGCTCAAGGGTCGCCCGCTCGACCTGACGTACAAGGAGTTCGAGCTGCTCAAGTTCCTCGCCCAGCACCCCGGCCGGGTGTTCACCCGGGATCAGTTGCTCCGCGAGGTCTGGGGCTACGACTATTTCGGTGGCACCCGCACGGTCGACGTGCACGTGCGACGGCTGCGGGCGAAACTCGGCTCCGAGTACGAATCGATGATCGGCACCGTCCGTCAGGTGGGCTACAAGTTCGTCACCCCGCCGTCCCGGTCGCTGCCGGAGTCCGGAACCGTGCCGCTGCCGGTCTGAGCCACCCCGGGCCATGCCTGCCGTACACCACGCGACACCGCACCCTGGTTCAGACCGAGCGGCACGCCGTTGACGGTGAAATACGAGGAATCCGCGTTTAAGCGGCAAATCGTACGTACCCTGACTCCGGGTCGATTCGAGGGGGCGACGGTGGCACGAACGTTCGGAACAGCAGCTTCAACCCGGTTGGCGGGCATCGGTCCGGGGAGCCAGTCGTGAGCACGGCACCCCGACCGCGGCTGCTGATCCTCGCCACTCTGGTCGTCATCACGAGCCTGGGGAGCGCCTTTCTGCTCGGCCGTACGCTCAGCACACCGCGACCCCACCTCGCCCAGTCCGGTGCCAACTCCGGCATCGCGCCGACGGGCGCGCCGGTGACCGGCGGATCGACCTCCACCAGCCCGACCGCACCAGCGGCGGCAGTACCCGCCAGCCCGACCATCGAGCCGAGCGCGAATCCGCTGCCCGACCCGGATGCCGACCGCCCGCAGCTGCCCGCCGACCCGAACGGGCCATTCGGCAGCCGGGAGACCACCGGCTCCACGGAGGTCGCGCTCACCTTCGATGACGGGCCGGATCCGCAGTACACACCGCAGACGCTCGCCCTACTGCGCCACTACAAGGTCAAGGCGACCTTCTGCGTCATCGGCGAAAACGCGCGCGACTATCCGGACCTGATCCGCGCGATCGCAGCCGACGGACACACCCTGTGTAATCACTCCTGGGGGCACGACCTTGCCCTCGGCAGCCGCTCGCAGAGCGCCATCCTGACCGATCTGATCCGCACCAACCAGGCAATCCAGGCCGCCGTACCCGGTGCGCCGGATCAGTTACTTCCGCCAGCCGGGCGGAAACTGGACACCAACCGTAGTCGCCGCGGCCCGCCAGCTCGGCATGACCTCCCTGCACTGGGCGGTCGACCCACGGGACTGGGAGCAGCCCACCGTCGGCAGGATCACCGCGACGGTGACCGGCAGCACCTCCGCCGGTGCCATCGTGCTGATGCACGATGGCGGCGGCAATCGACAGGGCACCGTCAATGCGTTGTACTCGATCCTGCCGAATCTCACCCGAGCGCTTCCAACTCGCCGCGCTGCCGACCGGAATTCGACGCACGGCACCGCCATCAGCCACGGCGCCGGCATCAGCCCCGGCTGCGGCGGCGGCCGGGGCCCCAGCTTCGGGGTGATGGCGGATAGGCTGCGGCGATGGATGCGACCAGGACCGACCGGCCGGGACACGAAGTCGTCGAATTATCGTCGCTGACCGATAGCCAGGCAACGGAAGTCCTCGCCCTCGCGAATATCGCCAATGACGCCGACGGAGCGCATCCCCTTTCCGAGTACGTCCGGTTGAATCTGCTGACGAAAGAGCGCGGATTCAACCACCTGACGATCAGAGACACCGATGGCAGTCTCGCCGGATACGCCCACCTCAGCCCAGCCAGCGATGGAGTGTCCGCCGCTGCGGTGGTCCATCCGGCCAAGCGGAGACGCGGGCTCGGTCGCCGGCTCATCGCCGCCTCGACCGACCTGGCGCTCCGAGCGGCGAGTCGCCCGGACACCGAGTCGGCCACACCGGATGCGGCCAACCGGCTACGGATCTGGGCGCACGGCGATCATCCGTCGGCGGCGGCACTCGCGGTCGACCTGGGGTTCGCCCGCGCCCGGGTGCTGTGGCAACTGCGCCGTTCGCTGGCCGAGCCGCTGCCCGAGCCCCGATCTGCCCGACGGGGTGGTCGCTGCGCGCCTTCCGGCCGGGCGCCGACGACGCGGCCTGGCTCGCGGTCAACCGCCGCGCCTTCGCCGAGCATCCCGAGCAGGGCCGGTGGGACGTTGAAGGATCTTGCGCGCGCGGTTGGCCGAGCCGTGGTTCGACCCGGCCGGCTTCCTGCTCGCGGTGGAGGCGACCAGCGGCCGGCTGCTCGGCTTCCACTGGACCAAGGTGCACGACGTGAACCCGGCCGGCGGCGGTCAGCCGATCGGCGAGGTGTACGTGCTCGGCGTCGACCCGGACCTCCACGGCGCGGGCTGGGCCGGGCGCTCGCCCTGGCCGGGCTGGCACTACCTGCGGGACCGCGGGGCTGGACCGGGTGATGCTCTACGTCGACGAGTCGAATCGCCCGGCGATGGCCCTCTACGACCGGCTCGGCTTCGCCCGGTGGACCGCGCACATCAACTACCACTCGGCTGACGCAGATCGCGACGGTGCCGCGATCACCCGGATAATCGCCAAAGCGATCCCGTGGCGAGTTCACGCTAACGGACAACTCGCCCTCAGCTGACGGCCACCTGCCCGGCCACCCTGTTCACCTCCCGTTCACTCGCCGCCCGGCGAGCCGGCTACCTGGCACTCCTAGCTTGCGTGTTAGCCGGTCACCGCCGGCTACCGGGGCACCCGCCCCGGGCGATTTGTCCAGACGTGAAGGGAAACCCCTCAGGTGAAGCTCCAGCGGCACGGCACTCATTGCCTGCCTCGCTCTTGCCGCGGTACTCGGCCTCAGCGCCTGCGGCTCGGACAACAACGAGCCCGCTGGCGCCGCGACCTCCGACCGGCCGCGGCCGACTGCGCCACTGGCACGCTCAACGCCCAGGGCTCCTCGGCGCAGAAGAACGCCATGGCCGAGTGGATCAAGGCGTACCAGACAGAAGTGCACCGGCACCGACGATCAACTACGAGCCGTCCGGCTCCGGCGCGGGCATCCAGGCGTTCATCGCCGGCACCGCCGACTTCGCCGGCTCCGACTCCGCCCTCAAGGAGGAGGAGCAGCCGCAGGCCGACGCCAAGTGCACCGGCGGCAGGCCGCGATCAACCTGCCGATGGTGATCGGCCCGGTCGCGGTCGTCTACAACCTCAGCGGCGTGGACAGCCTCCAGCTCAAGCCGGCCACCCTGGCCAAGATCTTCGCCGGCAAGATCACCAAGTGGGACGACGCGGCGATCAAGGCCGACAACCCGGACGCCAAGCTGCCGTCGACCACGATCCAGACCGTGCACCGCTCCGACGAGTCGGGCACCACCGACAACTTCACCAAGTTCCTGTCCAAGACCGCCGAGGCGGACTGGACCTTCGGCAACGCCAAGGCGTGGAAGGCCCCGGGCGGCACCGGGCGCCAAGGGCTCCGACGGCGTGGCCAGCAAGGTCAAGAGCGCCGAGGGCACGCATCAGCTACGTCGAGTGGTCGTACGCCGAGAACACCGGCCTGAAGAAGGCCAAGGTCAGAACGGCAGCCGGCGAGTTCGCCGAGCTGACCGCCGAGTCGGCCGGCAAGACCATCGCCGGGGCCAAGGTCAGGGCCAGGGCGACGACCTCAAGATGTCGATCGACTACAACACCAAGGAGGCCGGGGCGTACCCGATCGTCCTGGTGACCTACGAGATCGTCTGCAGCAAGGGCATCGCGGCCGACAAGCTGCCGCTGGTCAAGGGCTTGCTGGGCCACGCCGCCAGCGCCGAGGGCCAGGCCGACGCTGGTCGAGCTGGGCTACGCCCCGCTGCCCGACGTCGGTCCGCACCAAGGTCGAGGCCGCGGTCAAGAACCTCTCCTGAACCAGCCCGGACGCGTCCACACCTTCGTCAACGAAGCGAGCGAGCAGATGGGTGACACCCCTCACCGCTCGGCCGACGCCGGCACCGGCGGGTCGGGCGTGACCACAGCGGTCACGAGCGGTCCGCCGGTGCCTCGGCGCGTGTCGGCCGATCCGGCACCGACAACGGTCGGCAGCGCGCTCCGGACGGCGACGCGCGGCTCGGCGGCGGCGGCGCGCTGCCCCGGCGCCGGCGCGTTCGGCGCGGAACGCGCGTTCCGCGTCCTGACCCTGGCCGCCGGCGCGATGGTGCTGGTCATCATCGCGGCCATCGCGGTCTTCCTGATCGCCAAGGCGGTGCCGGCGCTGCGCGCCAACACCGCCAACTTCTTGACCTTCGAGGGCTGGTTCCCCAACGACAATCCGACCGAAGTTCGGCATCGGCGCGCTCGCCTTCGGCACCGTGCTCTGCTCGCTGCTGGCGCTGCTGATCGCCGTGCCGGTGGCGCTGGGCATCGCCCTCTACCTCTCCCACTACGCGCCGCGCCGGCTCGGCACCGCACTGGGCTTCCTGATCGACCTGCTGGCCGCCGTGCCGAGCGTGGTGTTCGGCCTGTGGGGCCGGGACTTCCTGAGCGGCCGGTCACGCGACCTGTCGGTCTGGCTGAACAAGTACTTCGGCTGGATCCCGATCTTCGGTGGCGACGGACCGTACGGCAGCTCGATCCTGCTCGGCTCCCTGGTACTGGCGATCATGGTGCTGCCGATCATCACCTCGCTCTCCCGCGAGGTGTTCCGGCAGACCCCGACCGCCAACGAGGAGGCCGCGCTGGCCCTCGGCGCCACCCGGTGGGAGATGATCCGCACCGCTGTGCTGCCGTACGGCCGGCCCGGCGTCATCGCCGCGGTGATGCTCGGCCTGGGCCGGGCGCTCGGCGAGACCATCGCGCTGGCGATGACCCTCAGCATCGACGTACGGCATCTCGTTCAACCTCATCGAGAACGGCGGCAACACGATCGCCGCCAACATCGCCAACGCGTTCGGCGAGGCGAACGAGACCGGCCGGGGCGCGCTCATCGCCTCCGGCCTGGTGCTCTTCGCCATCACGCTGATCGTCAACATCACCGCGCGGGCGATCATCTACCGCCGCCGCGAGTTCACGGAGTCCGCCGCATGACCACCCTGACTGTGCCCCCCGCGACCGTCCCTGCCGGTCCGACCAGCGGCCTGCGGGCCCGGCGGCTGCCCGGCTACGGCCGCCCTCGGCATCGCGGCGGCGGCTCTGGCCGGTCTCCGCCGGCCTCGTGTACGGCACCGGGCATCGGCGGCCCGGTCCTGGTCGTGGTCGTCGGCGCTGCCTGCTCTACCTGGTCGGGCTCTTCGCTGGCCAGCGCCGCGGTCGAAGGGCCGCCGACGGGCCCGCAACCGCACCTGGAGCGCGCTGATCCACTGCGCGTTCGTGCTGGCCGTGCTGCCGCTGGCCTCGGTGGTCTGGACGCTGGTCAGCAAGGGCGTCGAGCGGCTCGACGGCGAACTTCTTCGGCACCTCGATGAACAACATCGCGGCCCGGGACGCCAACGGCGGCGCCTACCACGCCATCATCGGCACCCTGGAGCAGGTCGGCATCGCCACGCTGATCACCGTCCCGCTCGGCATCGCTCGCCGCCATCTACTCGTCGAGTACGGCCGGGGCCGGTTCGCCTTCGCGATCCGGTTCTTCGTCGACGTGATGACCGGTATCCCATCCATCGTCTCCGGCCTGTTCGTGCTGGCCTTCTGGGTGCTGATCGTCTCGCCGCACTTCAACAACGGTCGACCGGGCTTACTCCGGCTTCGCCGCCGCGCTGGCGCTGAGCGTGCTGATGCTGCCCACCGTGGTCCGCTCCACCGAGGAGATGCTGCGGCTGGTGCCGGCGCCGCTGCGCGAGGGCTCGTACGCCCTCGGCGTACCGAAATGGAAGACGATCCTGCGGATCGTGCTGCCGACCGCGCTGCCCGGCATCGTCACCGGGGTGATGCTGGCCATCGCCCGCGCGGCCGGCGAGACCGCCCCGGTGCTGCTGGTCGCCGGCGGCGGCGCGGCGATCAACTTCAACCCGTTCGAGAACAACCAGTCGTCGCTGGCGCTCTTCGTCTACCAGCAGGCCGGCGACGCCTCCCGGTACGCCCCGGCGCGCGCCTGGACGGCAGCGCTGACCCTGGTCGCCCTGGTCCTGATCCTGACCATCGCGGCGAAGCTGCTGGCCCGCCGCAACCGGCTCAGCCGATGAACCCGCGGAGGTAGCACCACCATGGCCAAGCGCATCGAAGCCACCAACGTGACCGCCTACTACGGCTCGTTCAAGGCGATCGAGGACATCAACCTGGCCGTCGAGCCGAAAACCATCACCGCGTTGATCGGCCCGTCCGGCTGCGGCAAGTCAACCTTCCTGCGGTCGATCAACCGGATGCACGAGGTGCTGCCCGGGGCCCGGGTCGAGGGCACACTGACCATCGACGCGCAGAACATCTACGATCCCGACGTCGACGTCACCGCCGTACGCCGGACGATCGGCATGGTCTTCCAGCGCCCCAACCCGTTCCCCACCATGTCGATCTTCGACAACGTGGTCGCCGGGCTGAAGCTCAACGGCGTACGCAAGAAGTCGGTCCTGGCTGACGCGGCCGAGGCGGCGCTGCGCTCGGCGAACCTCTGGGACGAGGTGAAGGATCGGCTCGGTCGGCCCGGCGCCGGCCTCTCCGGCGGTCAGCAGCAACGGCTCTGCATCGCCCGGACGATCGCGGTCGAGCCGCAGGTGGTGCTGATGGACGAGCCCTGCTCGGCGCTCGACCCGATCTCGACACTGGCCATCGAGGACCTGATGGTCAAGCTGAAGGACAGCTTCACGATCATCATCGTCACGCACAACATGCAGCAGGCCGCCCGGGTCTCGGACAACACCGCCTTCTTCTCGATCGAACGCACCGGCGAGCCGGGCCGGCTGATCGAGCACGACTCCACCCAGAAGATTTTCAGCAACCCGAGCGTGAAGAAGACCGAGGACTACATCAGCGGCCGGTTCGGCTGACGCACCCATCCTCGTCGTCCTCGTCGTCCTCGTCGCCTCGTCGATCAAGGACTTTCCCGCCGATCAAGGACTTGTTGCTGGCATTGGAGATCCAAGCACGCCAACAACTCCTTGATCGACGCGGGCGGGCGACGCGGGCGGGCGGGCGGGCGACGCGGGCGGGCGGGCGACGCGGGCGGGCGGCGCGGGCGGGCGACGCGGCGGTCAGCCGAGCACGAACCGCGCGTCCCCGTTCGGGTCGACCTCCAGTCGCGGCATGATCGGCCTGGCCACCGCTCGGGCGGCGGCGGCGACCGGCACCGCCGCCAGATCCGCACAGGCCGCCACCTCGGCAAGGGTGGCCATGGTCGGCGGCAGCATGGCGATCTCACCGGCCGCCGCTCGGGACAACGCCTCCGTCGGGCGAATCCACATGGTGTGGTCCGCTTCACCGGAAACGTCGCGGGTCCGTTGCCCGGTCGGCAGTAGCGCAACAAAAAAGTACGCGTCGAAGCGACGCGGCTCGAACTCCGGGGTGACCCAGCGTCCCCACGGAATCAGCAGGTCCGAGCGGACGGTGAGCTGGCGTTCCCGGAGCAGCTCAGCGAAGCCGATCTCCCGCTTCACCAACGCCTGCCGGGCCGATTCCCAGTCGTCGGCGCTGACATCGCCGACCACGGTCCCGGGGTGCGGACCGGCGAGCAACACGCCAGCCTCCTCGAAGACCTCCCGGGCCGCTGCGCAGACGACCGCCTGAGCGGAGCCGGACGGCAGTTCGAGCCGGTCACCCCACTCCTGTGGGGACGGACCGGACCAGTCCGGACGAACCTCGGAGTCGGACGGGTCCACCCCACCACCGGGGAACGCGTACATTCCGCCGAAGGTCATCGCGGCGAGCCGGCAAATGACGTACACCTCGAAACCGTCGGCACCGCCGCCGGACTGGCTTGGGCGCAGCAGCAGCACGGTGGCGGCCTGTCGGGCCGGCGCCGGAGTGCGGCCCTCGGCCTCGAACCGGCGGGCGTGCTCGATCAGCGCCGCCGGCACCGGGTGACCGGTGACCGCTGCCTGCTCGGATGCCCGAAAGCCGGCGCCCTCGTCGATCGTCATGTCCCGAGCCTAGTGGCGATCTTGCCCGTGCCGTGAGGGATGGCAGCGGTATCGAACTCAGTTAACGTGCCGGCATGACACGTTGGGGCATTCTGGCCACCGGGCACATCGCCACAAAGTTCGTCGAAGATCTGCGCCTGCTGCCGGACGCGGAGGTCGTCGCGGTCGGCTCCCGCTCGCCGGAGGCCGCCCGGCTCTTCGCCGACCGGCACGGCATTCCGCACGCGTACGGGTCCTGGGCGGACCTGGCCGCCGACTCCGGGGTCGATGTGGTGTACGTCGCCACCCCGCATGCCGCCCACCATGAAGCCGCGATGACCTGTCTGACCGCCGGGCGGGCGGTGCTCTGCGAAAAACCGTTCACGCTCGACCTGGCCACCAGCACCGAACTGGTCGATGCCGCCCGTGATCGGGGCGTTTTCCTGATGGAGGCAATGTGGATGCGGTGCAATCCACTCATCCTGCGAATGGTTGAGTTGATCGCCGAGGGTGCGATCGGTGAGGTGGTCAGCGTACAGGCGGATTTCGGTGCGGCCGGGCCGTTCCCGCCGGAGCACCGGATGCGGGCGCGGGCCCTGGGCGGTGGTGCCCTGCTCGATCTGGGGGTGTACCCGATCAGCCTGGCTCACCTGGTCCTCGGGATGCCGGACCACGTCCGGTCCTGGGCGAAGCTGAGCCCGGAGGGGGTCGATGAGAACACCGGAATCGTTCTCGGTTACGACGGCGGCGCCGTAGCCTCGCTGACCTGCGGCATGGTCGGCGCGACCCCGATCGCCGCGACGATCACCGGCACGGCCGGTCGGATCGAACTGCCCACCCCATTCTTCCGACCGGACCGGCTCACCCTGTTCCGCGCTGCGGCCGAGCCGGAAATCATGCCGGCGGAGCTGCGGGGGTCGGGTTACCAGTACGAGGCGGCTGAGGTGCAACGCTGCCTCGCCGTCGGCCTGCTGGAGAGCCCGCTCGTGCCGCACGCGGTGACGCTGGAGTTGATGAGCCTGCTCGACACCGTACGCGGTCAGCTCGGGGTCACTTATCCGTGAGCACACCAGCACCCCAACCCCCGTCGATCAAGGACCTCTTGTCGTGGATCTGAGATCAACTCACGACAGGAAGCCCTTGATCGACGGGGCGGGGCCGGGCGGGGCCGGGCCGGGCCGGGCCGGGCCGGGCCGGTCAGAAGAACGGGCGGACCAGGAAGTAGGTGATCACCGCAATGGCGGCGGCACCGGGGAAGGTCAGAATCCAGGCCATCACGATGTTGCCGGCCACGCCCCAGCGCACCGCGGAGAGCTTCTTTGTGGCGCCGACACCCATGATCGCAGAGGTGATGGTGTGCGTGGTGGAGATCGGCAACCCAAGGCGCGAGGTGGTGAAGAGCACGATGCTGGCCACCGTCTCGGCCGCGAACCCCTCCGGCGGCCCGAGGTCGATGATCTTACGACCGAGGGTACGGATGATCCGCCAGCCACCGGCCCAGGTGCCCAGCGCCAGCACGGTCGCCGAGGTCCAGAACACCCACTCCGGAATCTCCGTCTTGTTGGTCTGGTAGCCACCGGTGTAAAGGGCCAGCACCACGATGCCCATGGTCTTCGCGGCGTCCTGCATGCCGTGACCGATCGACATCGCCATCGCCGAGGCCGTCTGCGCCCACCGGAAGCCACGGTTGAGCCGACCCGGGTTGCCGCGCCGGAAGGCCCACATCACCGCCAGCATCACCAGCGCGCCCAGCAGGAAGCCAACCAGCGGTGACGCCACCATCGGGATGACCACCTTGCGGATGATTCCGCCCCAGAGCACCCGCCCGTCGAGGTGGAAGATCGTGGCACAGAGCGTCGCTCCGACCAGCCCGCCGAAAAGCGCGTGCGAGGACGAGGACGGGATGCCGAAATACCAGGTGAGCAGGTTCCAGCAGATGGCGCCGACCACACCGGCGAAGACCACGCCCAAGCTGGCCATGCCGGTGGGCAACTCAACCAGACCGTCACCTACCGTCTTGGCGACATTACCGCCGAGGTGGGCGCCGATGAAGTTTCCGACGGCCGCCATCAACAGCGCCACCCGTGGGGTGAGCGCTCGGGTGGAGATACTGGTCGCGATCGCGTTCGCCGCGTCGTGGAAGCCGTTGGTGTAGTCGAACACCATCGCTACGGCGATCACCGCGATGACGGCGATGAGTTCGGGGGTCAGGGTCACGCGCCGACCCCGATCGGTACGGCGGTGCCGGCCGGCTTCACCCGTGAAAGTCCGATGCTCCGCAAGAGCCCGGTGATTTGCTCGCCCACCGGATCAGGACTCCTTGACCGCGATGGTCTCGACGGTGTTCGCCACGTGCTCGAATGAGTCGCAGGCGGCCTCCAGCTCGTCGGCCACCTCCTTCATCTTGAGCACGGTCAGCGCGTCGTACTCACCGGAGAAGAGCCGCACCAGGAGCATCCGGTACACCTGGTCACCCTCGTTCTCCAACCGGTTGCACTCGATCCAGTAGTCCTCAAGATTTTTCATCGCCCGCAACCGGGGCATCGCCGCAGCGGTCAACCTGGCCTGCTGGTCGAGCACGTTGACCAACTCGTGCATCTCCCGGGGCAGCGATGGGAGCTTGGTGAGCCCGTAGAGGTAGAGCAGGTTACCGACCGCCTCGAGGTGATCCATCACGTCGTCGAGCTGGGAGCCGAGACGGTAGATGTCCTCCCGGTCGAACGGGGTGACGAAGGTCGAGTTGATTTTCTTGTACAGCTCGTGGGTGATCTGGTCACTGTCGTGCTCAACCTCGGTGAGCCGCTCG
Source organism: uncultured Actinomycetota bacterium (assembly GCA_963750055.1). GTDB lineage: Bacteria > Actinomycetota > Actinomycetes > Mycobacteriales > Micromonosporaceae > CAVVPI01. The sequence continues at coordinate 284,205 of CAVVPI010000008.1, forward strand.
CTCACCGACTGCACGTCTACCCCGGGCAGGGCAAGCTCGTTCAGCAGCTCGGTGCCCCGTACCAGGTTCTGCGCGGACCTGGTGAAGAGCTCGTAGAAGGCGCCCTCGGTAGGGCGAAAGGAAAACTTCACGGGTGGACCTCGTTGCCTCGGCGGACGGGTGGCGAGCCTCGGAAGTGAGGTGCCCTGGGAGATGCTAGGGAACCTCTTAACCCGAATTCCTGCGGCCTACCCCCGGTCAGACCCGGTTCACCCGTCGTTCACCCAATGTTCATTTAGGGCTCGGGTGGTCGCCGCTCACCGCGTCCGCGACCTGAGGTCGATTGTCCGACTTCGATGCCGATGTCGGTCTGCCAGCCGTTGGGAAGCGGCGGCGGGTGTGTACTCCGCCACAGTAACCACGACTGTGGCGAACACCATTCCGGTTTCCAGACCGGGACCACACGGCCCGGACCGTCAGGTCTCAGACGACCTGGGCCAGCCACTTTCGGTACGCCGACGCGAACGGCTCGGTGCCGTCACCGAGCGCCCCGTACAGCCACTCGGCAGCCGACTCCGCCGCGACGATCAGCTCCTCCGGATAGCCGAACCGGAGGCGGTGCTCGGCGAATTCATCCTCGTCGCGCAACTCCACCAACCCGGTGGCCCGTCGGCGCACCACGTCCAGGTCAAGGTCGATGATGTTGACCGTGTCACCTTCCCAGCGTGCTGGGCTGGCGATGTCACAGTAGACCTCGCTGGTCCGTGGCGGCGGATTGAACATCACGGTCCACCATGCCTGATGCGGCACCAGCAGCACGAACGGGATCTGCTCCACCGACGGCCGACCATGGTAGATCGATGCGGTCCCAGCGGTCACCCCGAGCCACACACCCAGGTCGTCCTCGTTCAGCCGTCGGGCGGGGTAGTCCCGGTGCGCGGTGCCGTCGTACTTGCGGTAGACAACCCGGACCACATCGCTCGGCATGTCCGCACCCTAACCGATGCCGGCCAACATCCGACCGATCAGAAGTACGGCCCTGACGGACGACGGATGGGCCATCCGGGTGCCGTACGCGGTGGAGGTCCTCAGCCTGGTCGAGGTCGGCGGGTACGGTCACACGGTGACCGCGCCCGCCACCGATGCCTCCCCCACGCCCGATTTCCCGACCACCGTCACGGTTCGTCCCCGCCGCCGGAGTGCCGGGCGACCGACCGGCGGCGAACTACTTGCCGCCGCCGTCGGGGCGGTGCCCGGTGGCTCGGCCCGGCCAGGTCAGCAGCAGATGGCGACCGCGATCGAGGAGTGCATCGCCGGCCGCGAACACTTGCTCGTACAGGCCGGAACCGGCACCGGCAAGTCCCTGGCCTACCTCGCACCGGCGCTGACCGTCGACGGTCCGGTAGTGGTCTCCACCGCCACCCTCGCTCTCCAGTCCCAGCTCATCGAGCACGACCTGCCCCGGCTGGCCGACGCGGTTGAACCGCTACTCGGCCGCCGACCGACCTTCGCCGTACTCAAGGGGCGGCACCACTACCTCTGCCTGGCCCGGCTGGAGAACTCGACCGAGGACGAGCCGGAGGACACGCTCTTCGACACCCCGTCACCCGGTGGTGGCGGCGGCACCAAGTGGCTCGGCGAGGCGGGCCGGCTGGGCAAGCAGATCCAGCGACTCCGCGACTGGGCGATGGAGACCGAGACCGGGGATCGCGACGAACTCGACCCGGGCGTTGATGACCAGGCCTGGCGGTTGGTGTCGATGCCGGCCCGGGAGTGTGTAGGTGCGGGACGCTGCCCGTACGGCGCCGAATGTTTCGCGGAGGCGTCCCGGGCCCGGGCCCGGGAAGCGGACGTGGTGGTGACCAACCACAGCCTGCTCGCCGTCGACATGCTCGCCGGACGGCACATCGTGCCGCCGCACAAGCTGCTGATCGTCGATGAGGCGCATGAGCTGGCCGACCGGGTCTCCTCAGCCGCGCAGGCCGAACTGGTGCCCCGAGTTGATCGACCGGGCGGCCCGGCGAGCCCGTCCGCTGATCGCCCCGGAGGCGGCGCAGGCGTTGACCGAGGCCGGCGACGCGCTGGCGGTCGGGCTCACCGAGACGCCGGCCGGGCGGCTCACCGCCGGGCTGCCCGCGACCGCTGCGCGAGGCGTGCACCCTGCTCGACTCGGCGACCCGGGTAGCGCTGGAGAAGATCGGCGACGTCAAGGCCGACGACCCGGACCCGGTCCGCAAGCAGCAGGCCAAGGCGGTGCTGGACGAACTGTCGACGACCGCCCAGCGGCTGCTGGAGGAGGCCGACCACGACGTGGCCTGGGTGGAGAAGCCGGAGGGCGCGGCCAGCGGACGTCGGGCGCTGGTCGTCGCCCCGCTCTCCGTCGCGGGCACCCTCGCCACCAACCTGTACGACGAGCGCACCGTGGTGGCCACCTCGGCCACGCTCGCCCTCGGCGGTGAGTTCAGACCGTGGCCCGGGCACTGGGGCTTGACCGGCCCGCCGAACCCGCCAGCCCCGAGCCAGCCGCCGCCGCCCGGCCAGCTCCGGCCGCAGCCGCCGGTCGATCAGAGCGACCGGTCCCGGATCGGACGAGCACCGCAGCAAGTCCTGGTCGCGGGGACGGGCGGTGACGGGGCAGCGGGGCCGGGGTGGCGCTCGATGGACGTCGGCTCCCCGTTCGACTACGCCCGCCAGGGAATCCTGTACGTCGCCGCGCACCTGCCCCGACCGAGCGCGTCCGGGCTGCCCACCCCGGCGGGCGAAGAACTGCTCACCCTGGTCGGCGGCGCTCGGCGGGCGTACCCTCGGTCTCTTCTCTTCCCGGCGGGCCGCGGCGCAGGCCGCGGAGCTGGTCCGGGCCCGCACCGAACTGCCCGTGCTGCTCCAGGGCGAGGAGGCGTTACCGCTGCTGGTCCGCCGGTTCCGGGAAGAGCGGTCGAGCTGCCTGTTCGGGGTGATGTCGCTCTGGCAGGGGGTGGACGTGCCCGGCGACGCCTGCCAGCTCGTGGTGATCGACCGGCTGCCCTTCCCCCGCCCCGATGAGCCACTCGCGGCGGCGCGGTCGGCTGCGGTCGACGCGGCTGGCGGTTCCGGATTCGCCGCGGTCAGCGTGCCGATCGCCGCCGTACGCCTGGCCCAGGGGGTCGGCCGGCTGATCCGGTCGACCGGCGACAAGGGCGTGGTGGCGGTGCTCGACTCCCGTTTGGAGACTGCCCGCGGGTACGGGGCCTTCCTACGCCGATCGCTGCCGCCGTTCTGGTACACGACCCGCCCGGAGGTCGCCCGGGGTGCCCTGGAACGGCTCGGGCGTACGCTGACGCCCGCGGCCCCTCGCGGTTTGCGGCGGGACCGGCGATCCGGACCTCATAGCGCCTTGGCGGCAACCACCACCGCTTCGGGCGGCGGCTCGGGCGGACCACGGTGTGCCAGTCGACGGACCGCGGTGTTGAGCACCGCGATCAGCGGCACCGAGACCAGCGCGCCGACGATGCCGGCGAGCACCACTCCGGCGGCGATACCGACGATCACGGCGAGCGGGTGGATGGCCACCGCGCGGCCCATGATCAACGGCTGCAGCACGTGACCCTCGACCTGCTGCACGCCGATCACCACGCCGAGGATGATCAGCGCGACCACCCAGCCGCTGTCGACCAGGGCCACCAGCACGGCCACCGCGCCGGAGAGGGTGGCGCCGACGATCGGGATGAACGCGCCGAGAAAGACCAGCGCGGCGAGCGGAAACGGCCAGCGGGATGTCGAAGACGACCAGGAAGATGCCGATGCCGACCGCGTCGATGAACGCGACCAGCACGGTCGCCCGCACGTAGGCGACCAGGGTCACCCAGGCCGCCCGACCCGCGTCATCCACCCGCCAGCGCGCGGCCACCGGAAGCAGTCCGACCAGGAAGCGCCAGATCTGACCACCGTCGCGAAGGAAGAAGAACGTGGCGAAGAGCACCAGCAGCATGCCGGCGAGCACCTCGAACAGGGTGGTCGCGGTGGAGAGGGCGCCGCTGGTCAAGCGACTGGGTGTTCTCATTGATCCACCGCTCGCCCTGGTCGATATAGGAGTTGAGCTGCTGGTCGCGAGAGGTGCAGCGGACCGGTCTTGAGCCAGGTCCTGGATCTGTCCGGATGCCGGTCGTCGCCTTGCTGCTCAGGTCCGGCACATTCGCGAATGAATTCGTTGATCACCACGGTGAGCGTGCCCGACCACTGCGGCCAGGCCGCCGACCAGCACCAGCGCGGTCGCCAGCGAGCGCGGCAACCGGGCCCGCAGCAGCCAGACCGACCGCCGGGGCGAGCAGCGCGGAGAGCAGCATCGCGATGGCCAGCGGGATGACGACGATCCGGATCATCCCGATTATCGTGAGAAACGCCCACGTAACGACGCCGATCACCATCAGCCGCCAGGACCAGGCCGCGGCGATGCGCAGACCGCGCGGCACATCGGCGTCGTCCCGGCTGGCGTCGACGGGTGCGCGGGTCCGCCGGTGGCAGCGCGTCCGGCGACCGGCAGGGATGGCGGCGCCACCGCCGCGGCGGCGTGCTGTCGACGCGCGGCGGCCTCGCCGACGTCTCGGCCCGCGCCGCGCGCGCCGGGAGCCCGACCGCCCGAGTCGTACGCGCGCCGGAGCCGCGCCCGCAACTTCTCAAAGCGGCTCAAGCGCACCTCCTGGCGGGAGTTGTCGTGCTCCTACCGTAGCCGGCCCGGATCATCCCGTCCCGTTCGGTCCGGCGCCCATCGCGTGCTTTGCCCGGTCGCCGCTGGCGCGTTGCACCCGCTGATCCTCGGACCCCCGTCGACCGCCAGGGCATTCCGCGACCGGCGCACGGTAGCGTTCCGGTCGTGACCGCCGATTCGGACACCGACAACGGGCTACCGATCCGTCTGCTGCACGACCGCGTCCTGGTTCGAATGGAGGGCAGCGAGGGCGAGCGGCGCTCGACCGCGGGCATCGTCATCCCGGCGACCGCTTCGATGGGACAAGCGGCTCGCCTGGGCCACGGCGGTCGGCGTCGGCCCGAACGTCCGCTCCATCGTCTCCGGCGACCGGGTGCTCTTCGACCCCGACGACCGGTCCGAGGTCGAGCTGCACGGCCGGGAGTACGTCCTGCTACGCGAACGCGACGTGCACGCGGTGGCCGCCCAGCGGGTCGAGCCCGACTCCACCGGGCTCTATCTCTGACGCCGCGAGTCCCGAAACGTCCCGGACGATCAGGCGCCCAGGGTCAGCGGTAGCCAGGGGGCGGTCCGTACCAGACCGGGGGGCGGTCCGTACCCACCGCCGTACCCACCGGGGGCCGGCGGGGGCGGCGCTGGCGGGGCGAGTACGACCGGGATCGGCACCACCGGCTCGTCGGGTGCCGCCACCGGTCGCCGAACTCCGTCCGGGAAAGGTCAGGTGGTACCGCACGCCGTCCCATACCCCGTCCGGGGTCTGCGGGTCCCGGCCGACGAAGACCTGCCGGTACGCCCCGATGGCGGCCAGCAGCTCGGCGCTCCTCGCCAACTGCCCGGGCCAGGTCGTCCGGTTTGGCATCCAGTCCACGCAACATGCCCGTCCCGGAGCAGCGCCAGCCGGGTCGCGGCGAACTGGTAGCCCCGCATCGCTCTGCGCCCCTCCTCCCCGGCCACCCGTCGCGCCCACCGGCGGGCCGAGTGCCGTCGGCCGAGGCTGCCCAGCGCGGCGACCTCCGGCGGGGTCAGCCAGCCGGCCCGTACGTAGTCGGGCAGCCGGCGTTCGGTGAGCCGACCCTCCCAACCACGCAACCAGACGGCCAGCCCGACCATGCCGAGGAAGATCGGCACCATCACCCCGATGTAGCCGTAGAGCAGGATCAGGTTCTGCCCGGTCGCCACAGCCAGTGACGGCATCAGGTTCCAGGTGCCATGCAGCATCATCGCGAGCAGGAGTCCGGCCAGCGGTGCCAGGATCCGGATCCGGCGATCGGCTGCCCGGGCGGCGATACCCAGCCCGACCCCGGTCATCGAGGTGAAGAGCGGGTGCGCGAAGCCGGTGAACAGGATCCGCACGATGAAGATGGCGAAGACGTTCTGTGCCCCGGTGGCCGGTCCGTACTGGTTGGCACCGGCGGCATAGCCGTAGCCGCCGAGGTAGAGGATGTTCTCCACCATGGCGAAACCGATCGCCGAAAGTCCGCAGTAGACAATTCCATCGGTGATGCCGGACCACTCACGGCGTCGGAAGATCAGCAACAGGATCGGGCCGAGCGCCTTGGTCAACTCCTCGATGAAGGGCGCCACCAACACCGCGACCAGCGAATCGGGTAATCCGAGGGAGTGAAAAAGGGTGGCCGCGAAATTGTTCACCTGCAGGGACACAAAAGTCGCAACCGCCGCGCCCCAGGCGAAACAGAACAGCAGGTACTTCATCGGCTCCGGCTCGTACCGGTCCAGCCAGAGGAAACAGGCGACCAGCACCGGCACCGGCAGAATCGCCGCGACCAGGCCGACAACCAGCGCTTCGGCACCGAGCCGCTTGCCAAGGGTCAGCAGCATCAGGACCGCGCAGCAGGCGATCAGCAGGATCGCCGCGGCCATCACCAGGACGCGGCGCAAACTCAACCCGCCGCCGGGCACCTCCGTCGTCACCGGCACCCCACCCGGTGGCGGGATGAGCTTGATCGGCGGCGGATAGGAACTTCCGCCGGGCGGGGTGTCGACCATGATGTCAGCGTAACCACCTTGCCTCGACCCGTCGGGCCGCATCCGGGCCGCCGGGTACGGTCACGCCGATTTCCCGGACAGCGTGCGCCTACCGGTCGGGGCTGGGGCCGGGGCCGGCATCGGGTTCGGGGCTGGGGCTGGGGCCGGGGTCGGCGTCGGCGTCAGCCGCTCCGGCCGGGCCACGCACCGCCCGGCGCACCAACTGGTTGGCCTCGACCCGCTCCAGCCCGGTGGCCCGGAGCAGATCGCTCACGGTGGTCCGGATCTGCGCCACCACCACGCTGCCGGAGAAGCCGACCCCCTCGGTGTACGCCCGGCCGGCCTCGCTCACCGCGCTCAACGCCCGCTCCCGGGCGGCCTCCGGTTCCAACCCGGCGGCAAGGTCGTGCTGCAGGAGCCGGATCGCCTCGGCCAGCTGGGTCACCGCGCTCGGCATGGCGGGCGGCACCGGCTCGTCGTCCTCCAGCAGGGTCACCGCCCGACGGATCAGTGAGGCGCTGTTGTGCATGATGTGGTTGAGGTACTCGGCGCTCTCCACGTACCGGCTGAACGCTCCCCTGCGATGCCAGCGTACTGGGGCGAGAATGACCGTCTCCTTGCCGCCGTGCAGCGCCTCCTCCAACCCCTCCAACTGATCCTGTACCCCGTGCAGGCGGTCCAGCGCGGCCTGCGCCGGCTGGATCTCGCGGGAACGCAGCGCGTCCGCGGCCACGGTCAACTGCTCAACCAGCGTGTCCACGGCTGGCCGGGCCGCCCGGTCCACCACCCGCAGCGGGTTGAGCGGTAGGAGCAGCGCCACCACCGCCAGGCCGACCACCCCGCCGGTGAGCGCGTCGATGACGCGGGGAAACTCCAGCGTTCCGGGGGACGGGGCCAGGGTCGCGATCAGAATACCGGTGGCCGCCGCCTGGACCACCACCGCCGGACCGCCGCCGAGGAAGATGATGGCGACGATGGATAGCGTTACCACCAGCCCGATCTGCCACGATCCGGTCCCGATGAGCAGGATCAGGCCGTCCCCGAATCCGATGCCGAGGGCCACCCCGACGACCAACTCGATGGTGTTACGCAGCCGCTGTCCAACGGAGGAGGCGAGGGTGCCGACCGCGGCGATCGGGGCGAAAACCGGGTTGGGATTGCCGAAGACGTTCACCGCGACCAACCAGGCCAGCGCCGCGGCCAGCCCCGCCTGCAGGGCGAGCACGCCGTTAACCCGTACCGCCTGCAACCGGTCCCGCACGGTCGCCCGCGACCGGCGGCGCAACCGGGCCAGATCCAGCGCGATCCGTCGGCGAGTGCCACTGCGGGGCTCTTTGTCGGCGAAATCGCTGGCGGCGGGCATGGCGGGGTACTACCCGGCAGCAGCACGGTAAATCATCGCGCCGGTGCCGGCACTGGTCCGGTACGGCACACTCGGCCCAGGTAGGCACTGGTCGAGCGTTGGCGCACAGTCGCGATCCACCGACTGGTTGATCGACGTACAGCATGGTCATCGAAGCGACCCGCCAGCTACCCTCCAGCCATGCCGGATCTCCGCACCGACCTGCGGGCCACGCTCGGCGGGGCCCACGTGCTCACCGATCCCGACCTGCTCCGCGGCCATCAGCGGGACGAGGCCGACCTCTGCGCCGCCGGGCTGCCGGCGGTGGTGGTCCGGCCGCGGACCACCGCAGACGTGATCTCCGTGGTCCGGACGGCCGCCGCGCACGGCGTACCGGTGGTCCCGCAGGGCGCCCGGACCGGTCTGGCCGGCGCGGCCAACGCGATCGACGGAGCTGTCGTGCTCTCCACCATCGCGATGGACCAGATCCTGGAGGTGGATCCGGTCAACCGGATCGCGGTGGTGCAACCGGGCGTGGTCAACGCCCGGCTGGCCGCCGCGGTCGCCGAGTACGGGCTGCGCTACCCACCGGACCCGGGCTCCTGGGAGTCGTCCACCATCGGCGGCAACGTGGCCACCAACGCGGGCGGCATGTGCTGTGTGAAGTACGGCGTGACCGCCGAGTATGTGCTCGGGCTGGAGGTGGTGCTCGCCTCCGGCGAGGTGCTGCGCACCGGTCGGCGTACCGCCAAGGGGGTGGCCGGCTACGACCTGACCCGACTTTTCGTCGGCTCGGAGGGCACCCTCGGGATCATCACCGAGATCACGGTCTCCCTGCGGCCGGCCGCGCAGGAGTCGCTGACCCTGGTCGCGGTCTTCCCATCGACTGCGGCGGCCGGCGCCGCGGTCGCCGGCATCTCCGCGCAGGGGCTCACCCCCAGCCTGCTTGAGCTGCTGGATCAGACCCACCTGGCGGCGATCGAGGCGTACCGGCCGATGGGCCTGCGTACCGATGCGAAGGCGCTGCTGCTCGCCGCCGCCGACACCGGTCCCCAGGCGGCGGCGGACCTGGCCCGGTTGGCGCGGGCCTGCGAGGCGGCCGGGGCGGACGAGGTTTTCACCGCGACCGACGCGATCGAGGCCGCCGAGCTGCTGCGGGCCCGCCGGCTGGCGCATCCGGCCATGGAACGGTACGCCGCGCAGATGTTCCCCGGCGGCAACGGTGGTCTGATCATCGACGATGTGGCGGTGCCCCGCAGTGCCCTAGCCGCAATGCTCGACGGGGTTGAGCGGATCGCCACCGAGCACGACGTGGCGATCGGCGTGGTCGGGCACGCCGGTGACGGCAACCTGCACCCGAACATCGTGGTCGACCGGGCCGATCCGGCCAGTCTGGCCCGTGGTCGGCTCGCCTTCGACGCGATCATGCGGCTCGGGCTCTCGCTCGGCGGTACCTGCACCGGGGAACACGGCGTCGGCCTGCTCAAACGGGAGTGGCTGGCCCGGGAGATCGGCCCGGTGGGGGTCCGGGTGCATCAGGCGATCAAGGCCGCGCTCGACCCGACCGGGCTGCTCAACCCCGGCAAGGTCCTCTAACCGGGCCCTTCCTCACACCGCCGCCGGGTCGGCGGTGAAGCCGCGTACGTCGGGTGCGCCGATCCGGGCGGCGTCGGCGGTGGCGTCGTCCGGCATCCGCTGCGACTGCCGCTCCGCCTCGACCCGGGCCAGGTAGTGCTCAACCTCCCGGGCCCGCGTCCGGGCATCCCAGCCGAGCACCGCACCCATGATCTCGGCCGCCTGCTCCGCCGACTCGGTGCCCCGGTGCGCGGTCTCAAACGAGATCCGGGTACGCCGGGTCAACACGTCGTCGAGGTGCAGCGCGCCCTCCGCCCGGGCCGCGTACGCCACCTCGGCGGCCAGGTACTCCGGCGCTCCGGCCAGCGGCGAGCCGAGCAGCAGCTCCGCCGCGATCATCGTGAGCAGATCAATGCTGAGGGTGCCGTACCGCTCCAACAGGTGCTCGACCACCCCGGCCGGGACACCGTGCCGGCGGGCCAGGTCGGCGCGGTCCCGCCACATCGCGGTGAACCCGTCCGCGCCGAGCAACGGCAGTTCGGCGGTACGCGACGGCCGGGTCCCGCCCAGCCGGCGGGCGGCCTGGTCCACCACATCGGCGGCCATCACCCGGTACGTGGTGTACTTCCCGCCGGCCACCAGGAGCAGCCCGAGCATCGGCTCGTAGACGGCGTGCTCCCGGGAGAGTTTCGAGGTTGAATCGGCCTCGCCGGAGAGCAGCGGACGCAGTCCGGCGTAGACGCCCTCGATGTCTGCCGTCGACAGTGGACGGTCGAGCACGCTGTTGACCTGGTCGAGCAGATATTCGATGTCCCGGGCCGAGGCCGCCGGGTGGGCCCGGTCCAACCGCCAGTCGGTATCCGTGGTGCCGATGATCCAGTGCCCGCCCCAGGGGAGCACGAAGAGCACCGAGGTGGCGGTCCGCAGAATCAGCCCGGCCTCCCCGGTGATCGCCGAGCGGGGCACCACCAGGTGCACCCCCTTCGACGCCCGCACCCGCAGACCACGACGCACCCCGACGTCACCGAGCATCTCCGACACGTCGTCGCTCCACACCCCGGTCGCGGCGATCACGGTCCGGGCGTTGACCTCGAACTCGGCGTCCGGCGCGCCCGGCGGCGCCTCCAGGTCGCGGACCCGCACCCCGGTCACCTCGCGGGCCTGCCGCACCAGGCCGACCGCCCGGGCGCTGGTCACCACGGCCGCGCCCAGACTGGCCGAGGTCCGGGCCAGGGTGACCACCAGCCGGGCGTCGTCCACCTGACCGTCGTAATACCGGATCGCGCCGGCCACCGCATCGGCTCGCAGGCTCGGGAAGGCCCGACGGGCCCCCTCTCGGCTCAGGTGCCGATGCAGCGGCAGGCCCCGCCCACCGCCGAAGATGCCGGCGAACGCGTCGTACGCGGCAACCCCGGCGCCGTAGTAGGAACGCCGCCAGACCCGCGCCGGCAGCGCGGTACGCCCCTGGCCGGCGGGGAGCGGCACCAGGATCGGCACCGGCCGAACCAGGTGCGGGGCCAGGCGGGTGGCGAGCAGCCCGCGCTCGGTGAGCGCCTCGTGGACCAGACCGAACTCCAACTGCTCCAGGTAGCGCAGCCCGCCATGGATCAACTTGCTGGACCGGCTGGAGGTGCCGGCGGCGAAGTCCCGGGCCTCGATCAACGCCACCTTGAGGCCCCGGGAGGCCGCGTCGAGGGCGGCGCCCGTCCCGGTCGCGCCACCCCCGATAACGAGTACGTCGAACCGCTCGTCGCGCAACCGGCGTAGATCGGCGGCGCGGCGTTGCGGCGAGAGTTGGCCAGCGGTGTACCGGGAGAGATTCGGATCACGCACCCATCCACGGTATCGGGCCCGGCTCCGGCAGCAACCCGCACCGAGTCCACCAGCGACGGCGACGGCTCCCCCGGATCAGACAGACGACTACATCCCCGACGCCTACTTCGATGCAGGGCCCACCAGGGCGGTCTCGATCTCATACACGACGGTGCCTCTGGCCCGCCACGAGTCGGCGTCGCGGCTCAGCGTCTCCTGCCAGGCGAAGAGCTGGGCGTGCGTACGGCGCGTCTTTGATCACGACCCGGCTGGGGCTGTGACGGGGCGGACGGTGTCCCGGACGGCCGCGTCGTAGGCGCCGCATAGCAGACGTTATGCGGCGCCTACGCGCGCATAAAAAAACACCAATTTCATTGACTATTGACAAGCGGTTACGACACACCGCCCAATCACCGACAGCGATAGCCGTGGAATATTCACATATCCTCGATGTCGACCTATCCCAATGTGCCGGCAATAACGCCGGAACACGAGACGGAAAGGCGATACCCTTGCGCGTACACCACAAACTCGCCGCCACGGCGATACTCGCGGTAACCCTCCTCGCCGCCCCAGCCACCGCCACCGCGAAAACCGCCACCCCCCACCACCACCCGCTGCTGGCCAACGTCACCAACCCCCCACCGGCCGGATTCGCCTCGTGGGAAGCGGTGTTCGAACGCCAGAACCTCATGATGACGGCCCTGGCCGCCATCGAGGCCGCCGCACCAACGAGCACCGACGAGAGCGGCTACAGCACCGCGATCGCCGACCCCACTCTCCCTGCCCTCACCGTCTACTGGCACGGGACCGTCCCCCCGGCCGTCTCGGCGGCCATCCAGGCCGAGCGCGGCAACATCCCCATCGACCTGCTGTCCGCCCCATACAACAAGGAACAGCTCGCCGCGGAGACGGAACGCATCGGCGGCTACCCGGGGATCGGAGCGGTAGCCCCGAAATGGGACGGCACCGGCTTGAAGGTGGAGCTGCCCGTAGGCCCTGAGAGCTTGGCCGCCCGTGACGCCGCCCGCGAATGGGCCGAGCGCACCTCATCGGTCGCGCTGACGTTCATCGACGCCACGGGTAACGACGTTCCGTTCTCACGGCAGGCGGACGGGAGCCCCTACTCGGCGGGCGCCCGAGTGGGGGGCGGAACCTGCACCGCCGGTTTCACGGTCAACTGGTCGGGGATGACCAGGATGCTGTACGCCGCGCACTGCGGCGCCGCTGGCTCCGATGTCGTCATCAACGGCGTCGTAGCCGGCACGGTCATCAATGTCAGCTCCACCCGCGATACGTCGATGATCAACACACGTGGCTGGGGCCGGATGTGGGACGGCGGCGTTCAGTCCACCTTCTATAAGCGGGTCGCGCGGGCTGAGCAATCCCGCAATGGCAACCTGACATGCACCTCAGGTGCCCGCTCGGGGGTGCAATGCGGCATCAGGATCATCGACGTGGACGCAAAAACACCAGCTGGCTACTTCCCGATGGTCCGGGTCCAACAAGTTGACCATAACGCATTCGCCGGCCACGGAGACTCCGGCGGCCCGGTGTTCTCGGTGATCGGCACCGATCAGGTCGGGGCTGTGGGCATCATCCACGGCGGGCTGGACTCCACCAAGGCGCCCTGCCCGGGGGACCCGACGACGGCCACCCGCTGGTGCGCCTATGAGGGCTGGTACGCATCCGTCACCGACGCGCTGGCCTGGTACGGCGGAAGCGTCGTAACCGAGTGAGTGACAGGTAGCCGACAAGAAATAACGGGACCGTTCGGGTGATACGAATGTCTTATTACCCGAATGGTTCCGTTATTTGGCAAACTCCACCTCCCAAGGAGGTAGTTATGCGAACACGCACCTGGATCGCTGGCGTCATAGCCGCGCTCCCACTGCTCATCGGGGCGGCGGTGCCGCTGATCGGAGGGTCCCCGAAGGCACAACCCGCCCCGGAAACCCAACCTGATCCGACCCGGTCCGACTGGCCGAACCAGGAACGCCTCAACCAGGCAGCCCAGGCCGCCGACGACCTCGGCGCCAAACATCCGGACGTTTATGCCGGAGTGGAGATGGAACTGCCCACCGATGTGCTGATCGTGCACCGCGTGCGAGGTATCGCAGACACCGCCGCGTTCGACCAGGCCGTCCACGACCGGGTCCGCGCCGTGGCGGCCCCCAGCCGGGTCGTGATCGAGAACGCCCTCTACACGCAAGCGCAGCTTCACGCGTGGGCTGCGACGCTGCGGGGCGACGACGACTACTGGAAAGGCCGGGGAGTCGAGGGCTATTCGGTCGGCTCCCCGCCAGGCGGCAACTGTGTCAAGGTCGGCCTGACCGACCCCGCCCGGGACGGCGACATATTCCGAAACCACTACACGTTTCCGATCTGCCTGGAAGCCGGCGGCTCCGACGTGCTGTTCGCCGGACCGTGACGGCGGTACGGCCGCCACGGTGAGCGAGGTGCGTCACCCCGAACAGGGCGATGGAGGATAGCCACAACACCATCCCCATCGTGAACCGCACCCATGCCGCTACGTCACCCGTATCAGCCGGGGCGCCACCCCCCGTTACCGCCGCAGTGGGCGGCGTAGAGCAGTTTGGTTGTGCCGACGTGGTTGACCGCGAAATTGGTGATGCAACCATTGGTGCGGGCTCCCGCCGAACACGGGGAACCGTCCGCTTGCCGGCTGGCGGGAGCCATGCCGCCCGGATTGGGAACGACCCCGCAGGTGCACCGCCGAGGCCGGCGGGGTTCGGGGGAGTGCGGAACTGGTCTCGTCACGCCACGCGACCCGCAGGCCGCTGCCGTCGCGTTCCGGGGCCATCCATCCCAGCTCCGGTCACTGCTGCCGCCGTCGGATCGGCAGCCACCCGAGAAACCGGGCGTAGATCGCAGGAACATCCGGGCCGGGGTTGGGCCACAACCGATCCAGATCATTGAGTGCGATGCTCAACATGCCAGCGAGGTACATCCCCAACGCCGAAACGTTCTCGCCGTACTCAGCTACCAGTCCGCCCCTGGAGGTTTCGCACGGCCAAGCGGCGTGACAGACCCGGCACATCCACACCGGCCGGCGGGCTAGGTGACGCTCGGGCGGCCGATCGCGGCCGGGGCCCGTACGGGTGAGAAACGTTCGGCGAGCAGGGACATGCACAGTTCCCTTTCTGTCCAGTCGACAATGGAGCCCAGCCGGGGCACAGATGCTGGATGGCACTCCCCTGGCGCTGGTGGATGGTGCACTGAAGGCACACGACCGGGGCAAGCTTCGGAACCTTGGCGATAGCCACGGCTACCCCTGCTGCTCGGGATACTCAACAGCGCCTTCTGCCCAGAGCGCCGACACCCCGCACATTCACCTGCCGGTGCGACCCGAGGGCGCCGCTCGGCAGGATCTCCACCCCGCGCAGGGTCAGCCACTCCAGGCCGGGCGTGTTCGCGCCGTTCCCGACGTGGGTCACGCGTAGGCGTAGAGGCTTCGCGCCTTGACGTTCTCTCCGCCCTAAAGGACGGAGATTCCCTCCACGCTGCGCGTGGAACACGCGGCGTCCGGGTGGATTACCGCTTCGCCGCGCGGTGCCGGAATCGCTTCCGGTCTTACCCGCGCTCCACGGTCGTTGAGGTCCGCCCGTCCGGCGGCCCTGATGTTCCTGGCGGCGTTCACATCCCGGTCGTGGGCCGACCCGCAGGGGCAGGTCCACTCCCGGACGTTCAACGACAGTTTGTCGCCCACCGCACCACACACAGAACACATGCGGGTGGAGGGGAACCAGCGGTCCACCTTGCCGAAAGTGCGCCCGTACCGGGCCGCTTTGTATTCCAACATTGCCGTGAAGGTCGCCCAGCCGGCGTCGTGGACGCTCCTGGCCAGCCGGGTCCGACCCAGACCGGCCACGCTCAAATCCTCGACGTAGATCGCTTGGTTGTCGCGAACCATCGTGGTCGAGAGTTTGTGCAGCCAGTCCCGGCGGGTGTCGCCGACCTTCGCGTGCGCGCGGGCGACCTTGACGACGGCCTTCTTCCGGTTGCTGGAGCCCTTCTGCTTACGGGCGAGGTCCTGTTGCAGCCGGCGGAGTTTCCGGGCCGCCCGGCGTAGGAACTTCGGCGCCGCGATTTTCGTCCCGTCGGACAGGACCGCGAAATGCGTCAACCCGAGGTCGATACCCACCTCCGAGTCGACCTCCGGCAACGTTTCGTCCCCGGTCGTCGTGACGACAAACGACGCGAAGTACCGGCCCGCCGCATCCCGGATGACCGTCACGGAAGTCGGAGCAGACGGCAACCGCCGTGACCAGAAAACCCGCACGTCGCCGACCTTCGGCAACCGGAGCCGGCCGTTGTCCAACACCCGGAACCGCGAGTTGGCGGTGAACCGGACCGCCTGCCGATTGTCCTTGCGGGACCGGAACCGGGGCGCGGCCACTGTCCGACCCTTCCGTTTCCCCGACAGGGACGCGAAAAAGTTCCGGTACGCGGTGTTCAAATCAGCGAGGGCCTGCTGGAGCACGACCGACGACACGTCACCCAACCAGGCCCGGGCGTCGGTCTTCTTCGCCTCGGTGATGACCTGCTTGGACAGTGCCCCGTCCGTCATGTACGGCAACCCCTGCTCGCGGGCCTCCTGTCGCGCGCGCAGCCCATCGTTGAACACCACCCGCGCGCACCCGAACGCCCGGGACAGCGACTGCCGCTGACTCAGGGTTGGGTAGAGCCGGTAGTTGTACCGAAGCCGCACATTCACATTCTACCATTGGTCTATGGCCACCGACTTTCCCGTACGCACCGGCAGGCATTGTGTTTCCGCCCTACACGCCCACTTGGTCTTCGTAACCAAGTACCGGCACAAGGTATTCACCGACCGGCATCTGACCCGGATGGAAGAAATCATGCGCGTCGTGTGCTCTGATTTCGAAACCGAGCTGATCGAGTTCAACGGCGAAACCAACCACGTACACCTGCTCGTCAACTTTCCGCCCAAGGTCGCCCTGTCGAAGCTGGTCAACTCACTCAAGGGCGTATCCAGCCGGCGGACGCGGCAAGAGTTCCCCGACCTACGCCGGCACTACTACAGGGCCAACAAGCTGTGGTCGGGCTCGTACTTCGCAGGCTCCGTCGGGGATGCGCCCCTGACCGCCCTACATCAGTACATCGAGCAACAAAACCGGCCGGGTTAGAGCACGACTCGGGCCTTGGCGGCCCTCCCCGCGCGGGCCTTCACCCCCGCCCTGAAGAGCGGAGCACTGGCCCGCAATCCGGTAGCAGTAGTCATTCGGACGGACATTGATCACGCATCCAGCGCGATAGGCAGTGCACTGTGTCGAGGTTGCTGACTCGACACGCATCAACCTCCAATGTGCCCTCAACTAGTCTCTCGACGGAGGGGTTACCCTCGTAAGTCCAACCGAGCCACTGCGTATACCTGCGGCGGCTTTCCATGCGTCTGAGTAGCAGTCGGGACGGATTGAGGAGAGGTGAACATCCTGGCGTCGATCGATTTCCTGGTTAACGAACTAAGAACAGCTCGCACATCACGCGGGCTGAGCCAAGACGAGTTCGGCACGTTGATCAAATTTAGCTCCTCGCACGTCAGCTCGGTAGAGACAGGGCACCGCCAACCCACACAGGACTATGTGAACGCGGTTGATACCGCACTCAAGACCGGCGGTGTTTACACGCGGCTAATGGAGCGGCTGATCGAGGAGGGCATGCCGATCTGGCTCCGCGAGTGGATCGAGGTCGAAGCCGACGCCAAGCTCTTCCGCTGGTATGGGCCGACCTACATACCTGGACTATTGCAGACCGAGGCGTACGCACGGGCAACGCTGGTGGGCGTCCACCTCACTCTGGACGAGGTCGAGCGTCAGGTAGCTACCCGGATGGCCCGGCAGGCCCTACTCACCCGCGAATCCCCGCCCCGAACGACCTTCATCGTTGACGAGATGGTGCTACGGCGTCCGGTGCGCCGGGCTCCGGACGTCATGGCCGAGCAGCTTCTACGCCTCGCCGCGTGCGCCGAGCTGCCGCACGTCCAGGTGCTCATCGTCCCTATTGAGGCAGGCATCTACCCGGGCTACAGGGCGGGTTCATCCTGGCGACCAGCTCAGACGGCTCGCTAGTCGCGTACCTTGACCATCAGGTGCGGGCGCAAGTCGTCGCAGGGGTCGATGACCTTGCTACGCTTCAAGGCACTTGGGAAGTCATCCGCAGTGAGGCGCTCCCGAGACAGCAATCACTTGAGCTGATCAACGAAGCGGTGAAGACATGGACATGAGCGGCGCGAATTGGCGAAAGTCGACCCGCTCGGGTGCTAACGGCGGCGACTGTGTCGAGGTTGCGGACAACCTGCCTGGTCGGGTGTTCGTTCGGGACACCAAGGACCGCGACGGCGGCACCCTTACGTTCAGCTCGGCCGCATGGGCGGGGTTCGTGGACCTCGCGAAGAGGATTGGCCCTATCGGCTAGGCGACCGTAAGCGAGCATCGAAGGGCCACCAGTTCAGCGCTGGTGGCCCTTTTGCTAACCGGGGTTTTCATCGCTGCTGGACCGTCTAACGGTCAGACAGCCCCAGCCGGCAGCACCGGGCCGGTCCCAGAACGACACAGCGCCGAGGCGGACATTCGGCACAGCCTCGTAGCTCAACACCGATCGAGGTCAGCCACTCCAGTCCCGACGTGTTCACGCCGTTCCCGACACGGCCATGATCATGGAGAATTTGACCGGCGTGGGAGGCTGTTGCTTTTTTTGGGATCGGGTGAGATGCGTGCGTTTGATGAGCGCGGGGCTGCTCTGCTGATCGTGGTGCTCACCATCATCGCCCGGCTCGGCTGGAGTCCCGCGACCGACTCGAAGCCACCGGTAACCCGCAGAGCACGGCCGGTAACCCGCAGAGCACGGCGCCGAGGGCGAACTACCCCCTCGAGGCCGTCCAGCACAGCAGGCGCCCGTAGCAGTCGGTCACACCGGACCTGATGTGCCGAGACTGCGCGGAAACAAATGCACCTACAGCAGTGTATTAATTTCCGCGCAATCTGGATTTGGCCGGCCTCGGTGACGCAGTGTCACCGAGGCCAGTGGTTCCGGCACCCGGGGTAGGCCGAACGGGAGGGCGCGTCCGATGGCCACCGTCAGCCGCTCTACCGCCGCGGCGACCGGCGTGACCAATGCCCGTGCCGCGACATCCGCCAGCACCCTTGACACCCAAAACGCAACAGGCCCGTGGGCGGGCCAAACTCTCCGTGATCACGGAATGCGCCGGACCTCAAATTCAACTCCTCCCAGGTCAGCTCTATAGAGACAGGGCACCGCAGGGGCAGGGCACCACGCGCCCACACAGGACTATATGAACGCCGTTGATGCCGCATCCGAGGCCGGCGGTGTTTACCCAAGCTCGATACCCGTCATGCCGAGCGAAGGACTACACCCGGGCTAAGCGGGACAATTCATCCGTCGCGGACGGGCCAGACGGGGAAAGCCCATCGGCCCGAAGGTTCACAAGCCGACTCGATCCCGGTGGCTCCGCTGGCGCCGCACCCGGGGCAGTGGGCCGTACTGTTTCGGCATGCAGCCCGGTTTCCCGTCGCCGCCCCACACTCCAGTCCCGGTGCCGTCGGAGCCCGAGTCGGCGGACGCCACGCAGGCTCCGCTCACGGCGCCGCCGGTACCGCTCGCGGCATGGCCGGGCGCGGGGCCACCGGGGCCACCGCCACCACCGCCGCCGTACGGCCCGCCCCGGCCGGTTCCGGGCGGCGGACCGTGGCCGGTGGTCGCCGCCGTCTTCGTCGGGCTCTGGGCGGTGGGGGTGACGGTCAGCGGTCAGTCGATCGGCTGGCTGGTTGACCAGATCCTGCTCCTCACCGGGCTGAGCCAACCAGCCTGGGGGTGGCCGGTGGTCGCAGTGATCAACGCGGTGCTGGTCGGCGTACCCGCTGGGCTGCTGGCCGCACTGCCCCGCGCTCAGGCCGTGCGCGCGGCTGGCCGGGCCTGGCTGCTCGGCGCGGTCGTACTCGGCCTGCTCGGGTTGCTGCGGGCCCTCCCGGAGCGGCAGCACGAGCTCTATCTGGCCGCGCTGGCGCTAGCCGCCGGATTGCTGGCGCTGCTGATCCGACGTTGGTTCACCGGTGTGGACCGGCGGAACTCCGGGCCGACAGCCGCGCCCCGCGCGGCCGGGGCCTCGGCGGGCAACTGGTTCACGATAGCCGGCGGACTGGCCCTGCTCCTGCCCTGGGTCTGGCTCGGCGCGCTGGGCGGCCCGCTGGAGACCGTACTCGCCGCTGCCTCGGCGGCGGCCGTCGGCGCGCTCGCGACGGTCATCCTCAGCCCCGGATTCTGGGACTGCTACGGCGGCCCGTCGCCGAGCAAGGGACGGTCCGGGCCGGTCCGGCTGGTGCTGCTCGGCGGCCTGGTGGCCGGGGTGGCGTTGCTGCTGATCGCCGCCGGGATGGGGCAGGCCGGGGCGCAACTTCCCGCCCTGCTGATCCTGCCGGCGGCCGGCTTCGCGCTCGCCGCGCTCTGGCCGCTGGCCCGGTACGGGTCGGCGAAGCGGCGCGACGTGACATACCAGCCATCGACCATGACCGGCTCAGCGCCGACCGCCTGGCTGGTCGGCCTCGCCGCCTTCGGGCCGCTCGCCTTCGTGGACCCGCAGGAGATCACCCTGCTGCTCAGCGACGGGCTGGACGTACCGTTCTGGACACTCGTCGCAGCCGGCGGGTCGCTCGCCGTCGCGCTGCTGCTCGGCCTCGGCTACGGCCTCACCTTCGCCCGGACCCGCGCGGTGATCCCGCATCGCTGGCTGGGCGCGGTCGCCGCCGGGGTGCTGCTGGTCGCCACCACCGGGGTGTACGTCGGGCTCGGGCAGCCCGGTTTCCATGGTGAGCGGCTCTTCGTGGTGATGCGGCAGCAGGCCGACCTGACCGGCATCCCGGCTGGTCAGCCGGGACCGGCCGGGCGGGATGCCCGGGTTCGGGAGGTCCACCGACGACTGATCGAGACCGCCGAGCGCAGCCAGGCCGACCTGCGCCGCGACCTGGACCGCTGGCACCTGCGGTTCACCCCGTACTACCTGGTCAACGCGGTCGAGGTGGACGGCGGCCCGGCGGTACGGGCCTGGCTGGCCCGGCGTGCGGACGTGGCCCGGGTGCTGCTCAGCCAGCGACTGCGCCCGCTTCCGGCCGAACCGACGGTGAGCGAGTCGGGCGGTACGGCGCCGACCGCGCCGGCCTGGAACCTCACGCTGATCGGCGCGGACCGGGTCTGGTCCGAGCTGGGCGTCACCGGCGCCGGCATCGTGGTCGGCAGCTCCGATTCGGGGGTGCAGGGCAGCCATCCGGAGCTGGCCGCCGGCTTCCGGGGCGGCGACGATTCCTGGTACGACCCGTGGAACGGCAGCCGGTCCCCCACCGATCACGGCGGCCACGGTACGCACACCCTCGCCACCGCCGTCGGTAAGCACGTCGGGGTGGCCCCGGGCGCCCAGTGGACCGGCTGCGTCAACCTGGACCGCAATCTCGGCAACCCGGCGTACTACCTGGACTGCCTACAGTTCATGTTCGCGCCCTTCCCGGCCGGGGGTGACCCGTTCGCCGACGGGCGCCCGGAACGGGCTCCGCATGTGTTGACCAACTCGTGGGGCTGCCCGCCGTTGGAGGGCTGTGACCAGGATGCGCTGCGTCCGGCCACCGCCGCGTTCGCCGCCGCCGGCATTTTCTTCGCCGTCGCCGCCGGCAACACCGGCCCGTCCTGCGGCTCGGTCGACGATCCACCGGCCCCGTACGGCGACGCGTTCACCGTCGGCGCGGTGGACCGCCAGCGGAGGGTCACCGACTTCTCCAGCCGGGGCCCGACGCCGGACGGCCTTCGCAAGCCGGACCTGGTCGCCCCCGGCGCCCGGGTGCTCTCCGCGATGCCGGGCGGCGGGTACGCCACAATGGACGGCACCTCGATGGCCACCCCGCACGTGGCCGGGGTGGTGGCCCTGATGTGGTCGGCGGATCCGGCGCTGATCGGCGATCTGGACCGGACCCGACAGCTCCTGAGGGACACTGCGGCGCCAGCCGTCACCTCCCCCGACGGATGCGGGTCAACGGAGAACGTTGTCGGCGCCGGCCTGGTCGACGCGTACGCCGCGGTCCGCGCCGCCCGCGGGTAAGGGACGTTTCTCGCGGCGGACAGCGCCCCTGCCGGCCACCAGTAGGGTCGATACTCATGAATCACGATTCTTCGATCACAGAGCTGACCGACGCCGACCTGCCGGCGGTGATTCGGCTCTGCCGGGTAGGCACTGGACCTGCCGGAGGACGCGGCTGAGGCGGAGTGCGGATAGTGGCCCGCCTCCGGGATCGTGGCGCTGATCGCCGTACCGTCGGCATCACTGATCGCCGTACCGTCGGAATCGTCGCCAGGTGCGACGGCGCGCTCGCCGGGGTCGCGCTCGCCTCGGGGTCGCGCACCGGGACCCGTCGCTCGGGCATCTCGACCTGCTCGCGGTACGACCGTCCGCTCGCCGCCGGGGCCTCGGGGCGGGCCCTGCTGGGCCGGGCCGAAGCCGAGCTGGCCGGGCTCGGCGTCGGCGAGGTGCGGCTCGCCGGCAACCCGCCGTACTATGCCTGGCCGGGCATTGATGTGCGGTACACCCCGGCGGTCTGCCTGGCGCTGGCCCTGGGCTATCAACCGGAGCGGTACGGCGTGGAACATGACCGTGGATCTGTCGGCCGACGACACGCCGGGACGGCGCCCTACCGCACCGGCCGAGCGCGCGGTTGGCCGAAACGGGCACACGGTACGCCGGGCCACCGCCGGTGACACCTGCGTCGCTGGTCGGGTTCATCCGGGCCGGCTTCGGTGGTGCCTGGGCCGACGAGGTGGTCGGATTCGATCGGCCGGAGCGATGCCGGCTGTCATTTCGCCGTACGCGCCGACGGGGAGACTGCTCGGCTTCGCCGCGTACGGCTCCTCGCGTCCGAGTTGGTTCGGGCCGATGGGTACCGCCGGCGGCCGGCGGGCTAGGGCATCGGCGATGTGCTGCTCCGCCGCTGCCTGATCGACCAGCGGACGGCCGGGCATGAGCGCGTCCCAGATCGGCTGGGTGGGGCCGGTGCCCTTCTATGCCAGCAGCGCGGGGGCCCGGATCGAGCGGGTCTTTTCGTTGTACCGCAGACGACTTTGACGTCGGCACGGACCACCGTTGCCGCATTTATGACAATAACATCGGATAAACCAGCATATTACCCCGTTCCTCGAAAACGCTCGCTGATCACGTCCTACCGTGACATCAGAAGGAGGAGGTCATGGCGGATGACGAGGAAGAAGCTACTGACGATCCCCAGCCGGTCAGGTGGGCCCGGATGACGGACCTACCCGCGGAAGCCCCCCTTGGCCGGCTCGACTTCGGCGACGACGGCCCAGCGGGCCGAAATGGACAGCCTCGATGAGGTCGGGGCGGGATGAACCGATGGAGATGGTCGACGCACCGATCCAGATCCGGCCACCGTTCACCCGGGCTGAGAAGCGGTACAACCAACGGCCACTGCCGACCTGACACGAACAGGGGCGGACCGCTGACGCGGCCCGCCCCTGTTCTGACGTGAGGTCGGGACTCAGAAGTCCATGTCCCCGCCACCCGGCGCCGCCGCAGCGGCCGGGTTCTTCTCCGGCTTGTCCGCGACCACAGCCTCGGTGGTGAGGAACAGGGCCGCGATCGACGCCGCGTTCTGCAGCGCCGAACGGGTCACCTTGGCCGGGTCGATGATGCCGGCGCTTGAGCAGGTCGACATACTCGCCGTTGGCGGCGTTGAGGCCGTGTCCGGCCTCCAGGTTGCGCACCCGCTCCACGACAACGCCACCCTCGAGGCCGGCGTTGACGGCGATCTGCCGCAGCGGGGCGTCCAGCGCGACCCTGACGATCTGCACACCGGTCGCCTCGTCGCCGACCAGGTCGAGCTTGTCGAAGGCGGTCTTGCCGGCCTGCACCAGCGCGACGCCACCACCGGGGACGATGCCCTCTTCGACGGCGGCCTTCGCGTTGCGGACCGCGTCCTCGATGCGGTGCTTGCGCTCCTTGAGCTCGACCTCGGTGGCCGCGCCGACCTTGATCACCGCAACGCCGCCGGCCAGCTTGGCCAGCCGCTCCTGCAGCTTCTCCCGGTCGTAGTCGGAGTCGCTCTTCTCGATCTCGGCCCGGATCTGGTTGACCCGACCCTGGATCTGGTCGGCGTCGCCGGCACCGTCGACGATGGTGGTCTCGTCCTTGGTCACCACGACCTTACGGGCGCGGCCCAGCAGGTCGAGGCCGGCGGCGTCCAGCTTGAGGCCGACCTCTTCGCTGATGACCTGGCCACCGGTGAGGATGGCGATGTCGCCCAGCATGGCCTTGCGGCGGTCACCGAAGCCAGGCGCCTTGACGGCGAGCGACTTGAAGGTGCCCCGGACCTTGTTGACGACCAGGGTGGCCAGCGCCTCACCCTCGATGTCCTCGGCGATGATGGCCAGCGGCTTGCCCGACTGCATCACCTTCTCGAGGATCGGCAGCAGGTCCTTGACCGACGAGATCTTGCCGTTGACGATCAGGATGTACGGGTCGTCGAGGACGGCCTCCATCCGGTCCGGGTCGGTCATGAAGTACCCGGAGATGTAACCCTTGTCGAAGCGCATGCCCTCGGTGAGCTCAAGCTCCAGGCCGAAGGTGTTGCTCTCCTCGACGGTGATGACGCCTTCCTTGCCGACCTTGTCCATCGCCTCGGCGATGATCTCGCCGACGGTGGTGTCACCGGCGGAGATGGAGGCGGTGGAGGCGATCTGCTCCTTGGTCTCGACGTCCTTGGCGAGCTTGGCCAGCTCTTCAGCCACGGCGCCGACAGCGGCCTCGATGCCCCGCTTGAGGGCCAACGGGTTCGCGCCGGCCGCGACGTTGCGCAGGCCCTCGCGGACCAGCGCCTGGGCCAGGACGGTCGCCGTCGTCGTGCCGTCACCGGCGACGTCGTCGGTCTTCTTCGCGACCTCCTTGACCAGCTCAGCGCCGATCTTCTCGTACGGGTCCTCGAGCTCGATTTCCTTGGCGATGCTCACACCATCGTTGGTGATGGTGGGGGCGCCCCACTTCTTCTCGAGCACGACGTTGCGGCCCTTCGGGCCCAGCGTCACCTTCACGGCGTCGGCGAGGATGTTCATGCCCCGCTCGAGGCCGCGGCGCGCCTCTTCGTCGAACGCGATGATCTTGGCCATACGGCGTTGTCCTCCTGGACGCTCACGGTCATCGAGCCGGTTGGCTGCGATGTGCCGCCTGATTACGCACCTACGAACGTCACTACTGCGCTAGCCCGACGGTGCGGCTGAGCGCCCAACGGCGCTTGACCGACACCGACGCGCTCGGCGGCAGTGACGTCCGTCGGCCGGGCCGGACAGCCCGCGACGACCGGCCATGTATCGCATGCTCGTCTCCGCGAGCCCGCGACCGTGGCCCTACCGCCCCGACCTTTGGCACTCACGGGGTGCGAGTGCCAATCACTGTTTAGCACTCTCCCCTGTCGAGTGCAAGCGAGTAGGCCCGGTCCGGTGGCGATGCGGGGTTCGAAATCTGCCTCGTGCGGCCAACACGTCGCCCGGTAAAAACCGAGCCACGGGCACGTCGCGCCGACGGCCGGACGCACCGTCCGGGACCGGGCCAGCGCATCAACAAGCCGGAGCCGACATTAAGAACCAGGGCCGGACGCACCGCCGGGACCGGGGCCGGCGCATCAACAAGCCGGGGCCGGACGCGGTGAGGCATCATCGGAGGTCACCGCGCGAGGTGAGCCAACTTCGATGATGGACGCCAAGCAGCAGCCGGCCTGGCGCAAGGCAGCAGCCGACCTGGCGCACCGAGGAACGGCGCCCCCCCCTCCGGCACCAGGGCTCACCTGGGCTGCTGGTCACCCGCTGCCGCACCGGTCCCAGCTCCGGCCAAGACCAGCCAGGGGATATCAGGTCGAGTGGGTGATCAGTTGAGGATGGCGCCGTCCTAGCTAAGCGATGGCGCGGACCCGCTCCGCCTGAGGGCCCTTCTGTCCCTGCCCGATCTCGAACTCGACGCGCTGGCCGTCATCGAGCGCCTTGTAGCCGTCCATTTCGATCGCCGAGAAGTGGACGAAGACGTCCTGCCCATCGTCGACCGCAATGAATCCGTAGCCCTTTTCGCTGTTGAACCACTTGACGGTGCCCTGTGCCACGGTGCACTTCCTCACTTCAATCGCGCCGGGTCTGCCGACAACCTCCGGCATCCACATGCGCCGATGCCGGAGCCGCCGACTCGTGGCCCGTACTGGTTCCGCGAATCAAGCGGCTGAACCCGCACGGTACACCAGGCCAGGCGGCAACGCACTACCCTAAAGCGGTCAGTAGGTCGACAATCGGGCAGTCACTGGAATAGCGAAGATCATCGTCGGCGGTCTTTTCCTCACCCGGCAACTGGCTCGACTCCCGGCTTGATTCAAGCCTCCGATTTGGCGATTTCGGTTGCCGGGCCACCCCGAAGGCGGTAGGCATGCGACCATGACCAGCCTCCCCGCGCCAGTCGCGGCGACCCGCAGCACCGATTCCGACGACGGCAAGCACCCGAGGGGCCTGGCAACCGTACGCCGGATCCGGGCGGCCGACGCTGCCCGGATGCGGGCATTGCGGCTGGAGATGCTGGCCGACTCACCGTTGGCCTTTCTCGAGACAATCGCCGAGGCGGCAGCCCGTCCGCACCCCGAATACACCGCCCGGATCGCCCAGGTCGCCTTCGGCAGCGGCACCGCCCAGTTCATCGCGGACACCGGTGACCGTCTCGTCGGCCACCTCGGCGGGCACGCGCTGCCCGAGGAGCCGGCAACCACCCTGATCTTCGCGGTCTACATTTCACCAGCCTGGCGGGGCAGCGGACTGCTGGCCGATCTGGTTGACGCGGCAGCCGCCTGGTCCCGCGCGGCCGGGCGTCCCGAACTGCTCCTGGAGGTGATCGTCGGCAACCACCGAGCGGTGCGGGCGTACCAGAGGTTGGGCTTTGTTGACACCGGGGTGCGGTTGCCGCACCCGAAGTTGCCCGCCCTCACCGAACTTCAGATGCGCCGCCCGGCCTAACGACGGTGACGCCGGGCCCCCACCGATTGTGGAAACGATAGGCGGGGGGGCCGGCCGACACCCGTCACTACTGCGGACGGCGGGACTGGACGATGCGGAACCGACTGGCCACATAGGCGCCGTCGGTCAGCGCGGCGTTCGCCGCCGGGTTGGCGCCGCTGGCGTGGAAGTCCGAGAAGGCCGCCGACTGGTTGACGAAGACTCCACCGGTCAGGTTGCAGGACAGGTGCACGCCGGTCTCCACCGCCGCCGTCTCGGCCTCGTCGAGCACCTTCTCGTCGGTGGAGTAGACCGCTGCGGTCAGCGCCCCCTGGCTGCCCACCGTGTCCCGGAAGATCGCCAGGCTCTGCGCGGTGGAGTCGGTCGCCGATCACGAACGAGATGGGCCCGAACCACTCCCGGCCGTAGGTGTCGACAGCGTCCGCGCCCAGCTTCACGATCGTCGGGGTACGGACCACCGCCCGCTCGATACGTCGGGTGGTCAACCGGTCGGGACGCCAACACCACCTCGCCGACGCCGGCCACCTCGGCCAACCGGCTCGAGCACCCCGTCGTTGACGATGGCGCCGGTCAGCTCGACCGCCCGCGCCGGATCACCGGTGAGCTTGCCGACCGCCCCGGCGATGCCGGCGGCCACCTCGTCGAAGCTCTTGTGCCCCTGGTCGGTGTTGATGCCCCCGGCCGGCACCAGAATGTTCTGCGGCGTGGTGCACATCTGTCCGCTGTAGAGGGTCAGCGAGAAACCGAGGTTGCGGCACATGCCGGCGAAGTCGTCGGTGGAGTCCACCACAATGGTGTTGACCCCGGCCTTCTCGGTGTAGACGGCGGCCTGCCGGGCGTTGGCCTCCAGCCAGTCGCCGTACTCGGTCGAGCCGGTGAAGTCGACGATCCGGACCTCCGGGCGCAGCGCCAGGGTGGAGGCGAGCCCCTCACCGGGCGCCTCGGCGGCGAGCAGGATCAGGTTCGGGTCGAAGCCGGCCTCGGCGAGCACCTCGCGGGCGTACCGGACGGTGATCGCCAGCGGTAGCACCGCGCGGGGGTGCGGCTTGACGATGACCGGGTTGCCGGTGGCCAGCGAGGCGAAGAACCCCGGGTACGAGTTCCAGGTGGGGAAGGTGTTGCAGCCGATCGTCAGCGCCACCCCGCGCGGTACCACGTGGAACGTCTTGGTCATCCGCAGCGGGTCGCCCTTGCCGGCCGGCTTGACCCACGTCGGCGGTGCCCGGGTGGCGGGTCATCTCCGCGTACGAGTAGGCGAGCGCCTCCAGGGCCCGGTCCAGGGCATGCGCTCCGCCGGCCTGGAAGGCCATGACGAAGGCCTGCCCGCTGGTCGCCTGCACCGCGTTGGCCAGTTCGAAGATGTTCGCGTGCAGCCGGGCGAGGATCTCCAGACAGACCCCCAACCGGGCCTGCGGACCGGCGTTCCGCCAGGCGGGCAGTGCGGCGGTGGCGGCGGCCAGCAGGCTGTCGACGTCGGCGTGCGGATAGCGCACGGTCAGGTCGATCCCGAACGGGCTGGTCTCGGTGGCCACCCAGTCCCTGGTGCCGGGCTGGTCCAGCGGGAACCGGCCCTCCGGGTGGGAGCCGTCCAGGTAGGCGCGGAAGGCGGCTTCACCGTCGGCGGCGGCGGTCTCGCCATACACCCGGGGGCTCGGCGACTCCGGATAGGCCGACCAGTAGTCACGCTCAGTGATCGCGGTCAGCGCCCGGGCGAGGGTATCGGCGTGCCGGGCGTAGAGGGGGTGCGGGGTCTCCGTCATGCCGCCATCATGCCGCAGACCAGCGGGGGATCGTCCAGCCCGGCCCGGCGGTTTTAGATGGTCAACTGCCAGTTGTGCCACGCGTCGACCGGCCGCAAGCCGATCGCCTCGTTGATCGAGATCATGTGTGCGTTCGCCTGCGCGTTCCAGGTGTCCACCGCCCGCAATGCCGGCTCGTGCGCCAGCGCGTACCGCAGATTCTCGATCTTGATGATGGTGCCGAGTCGGTGCCCCCGGTGCCCCGGCCCGACGACGGTGATCTGCTGAAACGCGTGCCACGGGTTGGCCGCGGCGAAGTCAAGCATCGTCCAGGCGACCAGCCGACCGGTGGCGTCGTGCCGGATGCCGCAGTGGTAGAGCCGCCGCCCCCAGGCGTCGAACGTGGCCTCGATCGCCCGCACCTGGGCCGCATCCATCTTCTCCGGCTCCCTGACCAACTCCCCCGACGGGGCGTCCTCGATCAGTCGGCCCTCGAGATAGGCCACGTCGTCGAGGTACTCCGCTGGGGCCGCGCCGGTCCAACAAAGCAGCGAGTAGCCGGCGGCCCGGGGCCACGCGTCGGCCAGCAACCGATCCAGACCAGGCTGATCCAGGGTGGTGATGTCCAGCCGGCGCCGCACGTCAGCCTGCGCGAGCTGGGCGCCGAGCGCGGCGGCGAACCCGGCGCCGGCCGAGCTCCGGGACGGACCACCCGGCAGTTCGGCGACCACCAGACTGACCATCCGCTTACGGCCTTGCTCCCGCAGCAGCCGCACCGCGTACGCGTGCAGCGCCCGCCCAACCCCGCGCCGACGGCACTCGGGATGGACCATGAGATCGATGGCCGCATTCTCGGTGTTGGCCAGTTGCGGCAGGTTGAGCCCCAGGTAACCGACGGGTACCCCGTCGAGGTGGGCGAGCGCGTAATGGTGCTGACGGCCCGGCATCGGGTGACGCATGGTGCCGAAGAACCGTTGCCGGCAGAACGGCGGCAGGTCCGGTACGTCGACGGCTCGGCTGGCCAAGTGAATCTCGTAGGCGCGTTCGGCAGCGAACGGGTCGGCCAGATCCACGGGGGTGACGACGATGTCCATATCGTCGAGGGTGCCCGGTGGCCGCCAGCGCGGCGACTGAATTTGGTCGGGAGGACGCCCGCGCAACGCCTCCGGCGCTGGGGTCGTAAGTGCAGTTCGCATTTGCGAACTGCAAAGTTTACGGCGGTGCGTCCTCCCGCACGGAGCATCTTGCGTCGTCCGGTAGCTAACGTCAAGTCCTGCACGGGGTGTTTTCGCCACGGCTGCCAAATAGTCAGCTACCCGACCAATTTAGCGAATGATCAACCGAGCAATCCGGCGTCCCGCGCCGCCCGCAGCGATGGTTTGACCCGGTACGTCGGACCGACCAACCCAGCCACTGCATCGATTGTCTTCAACCCCTCGCCGGTGTTGTAGACCACCGTCTCAGCGTCCGGGTCAAGCTTGCCGTTAGCGACGAGCTTGGCCAACACCGCCACCGTGACCCCACCGGCAGTCTCGGCGAACACCCCGGTCGTCCGGGCCAACCGCCGGATGCCCTCGCGGATCTCATCGTCGTTGACGTACTCCATCCAACCGCCGGTACGGCGCACCGCCTCCAGCGCGTAGAGCCCGGCCGCCGGATCGCCGATGTTCAGCGACTTGGCGATCCCGGTCGGACGGACCGGCTTGATCTCATCGGTGCCGGCGTGCAAAGCGGCGGCGATCGGATTGCAGCCCTCGGACTGGGCGCCGAACACCCGCCACCCGTTGGCCGGGGCTTCGACCAGCCCGATCTCGACCAACTCACTGAACGCCTTGTCGACCTTGGTCAGCAGCTCACCACTGGCCATCGGGATCACCACCTGCTCAGGGATCCGCCAGCCGAGCTGCTCGGCCACCTCGTACCCGAGGGTCTTGGAACCCTCGGCGTAGTACGGCCGCACGTTGACGTTGACGAACGCGGTCTCCTCGAACTCCTCGGTCTCCACCAGCTCGCTGCAGAGCCGGTTGACGTCGTCGTACGAGCCGTCGATGGCGACCAGGTCGCCGCCGTACACGGCGGTGGTGAGCACCTTGCCCTGCTCGAGATCGCTGGGGATGAAGACGATCGACGGCACCCCGGCGCGGGCCGCGTGCGCGGCGACCGAGTTGGCCAGGTTGCCGGTGGAGGCGCAGGCGTACCGGCTGAAGCCGAGCCCGCGGGCGGCGGTCAGCGCCACCGAGACCACCCGGTCCTTGAACGAGTGGGTTGGGTTGGCGCTGTCATCCTTGACCCAGAGCGGGGCCCGGATGCCCAGCTCGGCCGCGAGCGCCGGGGCGGCGACCAGCGGGGTGAACCCGGGATCGAGGGTGACCCGGGTGGCCGGGTCCTGGCCGGCGGGGAGGAGGCCGGCGTACCGCCAGATGTTCTTCGGCCCCGCCTCGATCTCGGCGCGGGTGACCCGGGCCAGGGCCGCGGCGTCGTATGCGACCTCCAGCGGACCGAAACACTCATAGCAGGCGTGCTGCGCGATAAGCGGATATTCCGCGCCGCAGCCGCGACAGATCAGGGCACGCGCCGGACTGGTGGCGGTGGTCTGGGCGGCGGGAATCGTGTCAATGATCGACGTCACGTCGAATCGTCCTCTCATCTTTCCCGGTGCCGCACCATGCGGCCGGGACGGATTTGGCACCTGTCTTGCCAGGGCGACTCGGCGTCGAGTCAGGCAAGGTGGTTGCCGGGGCTTCATCGGGCCGTATCCCTCTGCCCCTCTGGATGAGGTATTCAGTTGTGCCGCCGAGTCTACGACCCGCACCGCGCGGAACCACAAACGCTTCTCACGCTGTGAGCCACCTCGCAGTGCTCCCCGGGTCTTTCCGCCGGATCATTGGACCGACTCTGGTGTGGCATCTCGATCGACGAGATAATTCAGCGATGCCCTTCAAACTACAGCGAGGGCGGCCGCCTTCCGGATCAGGCAAGGGCCGAGTTAACTGGCAGGGTCACGTAATCAAACCGTCGGGGTATTCAGGGTCGTAGTACTGGCGGCGCTCACGGGCGGTGGGTAGTGCAGTTGCATCTATGGCTGGTCGGTCGTGAAGTGATGGGTTGGCGGGTGGATTCCCACGGGTGGCATGCTGCTCGGCGTGACTGGATCGGATCCGAAGGCTGACCTTCGCCAGTACCTGCAGGCTGCCCGTGATGCACTGCTGTGGAAGCTGGACGGGCTCTCGGAGTACGACCTTCGCCGCCCGTTGACACCGACCGGCACCAACCTTCTGGGACTGGTCAAGCATGTCGCCCTCGTGGAGTCGGGGTATCTGGGTGAAACCTTCGGACGTCCGTTCGACGCCCCGCTGCCCGGGCTCGAAGACGACGCGGAGCCCAATGCGGACATGTGGGCCACCCTCGACGAGTCCCGCGAACTGATCATCAGCTTCTACCGCCGGGTATGGGCACACTCCGACGCGACGATCGAGACGTTGGCGCTCGACACGATCGGTCACGTGGCATGGTGGCCGGCTGACCGCAACGAGGTGACGCTGCACCACATCCTGCTACACATGATCGCGGAAACCCACCGTCATGCTGGGCATGCGGACATCGTCCGGGAACTCGTTGACGGGGTCGCCGGACTGCGGGAAGGTAACGACAACCTGGCGCAAGGAGACCAAGCCTGGTGGCACGAGTATCGCAGCCGCGTGCAGCGGGTGGCGGAAGACGCTCGCGGAGCCTGATCCAGGTCGTACTCCCGTCACTGCTCGTTATGCAGGCGCGATCGATGTAGTTCGGGCAGGCTCATCACCTCCAGCGTCACCGCGTGCGGCACGAGCGGGCTCTCCAGCAGGCCAGCGGCGAGGCAGCGGTGCACCTCAGCGGCCCGGCTCGTCGGGAAACCACTGGGCACCCGTTGCCGGATTATGGTCGCGCGCACCGTCGACGTGCCAGGTGACAACGGTCCCCCGGTGTCCGGGCTTAACCCGACTAAGCCGCCCCGTCGATCAAGGACTTTCGCGTCGATCAAGGGCTTGTTGTCGCGGAACGGAGATCAAAGTACGACAACAAGTCCTTGATCGACGCGGGATTAGGAGACGACGTCTTTGCGGGTGAAGCGCCAGAAGGCGAGCGACCAGAAGATGGTGGCGTAGCTGATCGCCGAGATGCAGCCCTTGACGATGTCATCGGTCTGCACCGGGGTGGAGAGCAAACCCAGCCAGGCCGCGCTGTAGTGGGTCGGCAGGAAGTCGCGCAGTACGCCGAGCGCGGTGATCTGATCCAGGATGCTGGAGAGGATCCAGAGCAGTACCGCGCCGCCGACCGCACCGAGCGCCGCATCGGTGATCACCGAGAGCAGGAACGCCAGCCCCGCCACCACCAGCAACACCATCGCGAGGTAGCCGAGGATGCCGAGCAGTCGCAGCACCCCCTCGCCGGCCGGGATCTGCGCCGCGACCGTACTGCTCAACGGCGACCAGCCGTAGCGCAACGTGCCGGCCAGCAGCGCGGTGCCGGCCAGCGACAACAGCGCCAACGCGGAGTACGCCAGCGCCACCAGCAGCTTCACCGCCAGTAGCCGGGACCGGGGCACCGGGATGGCCAGCAGATAGCGCAGGCTCCCCCAGCTCGCCTCGCTGGCCACGGTGTCTCCGCAGAAGAGCGCCACCACCACGACCAGCAGGAAGGACGCCGACACGAAGATCGAGAAGAGGGTGAAGTTGAGCCCGCCCGAGGTGGCCAGGTCGACCAGGCTGGCGAACTCGCCACGGGTGTTGTCGCGGTTGTTGTCCGACTCGAACTGGAACGCGATCAGGATGATCAGCGGCAGCAGGACCATGGCACCGAGGGCGAGTTGGGTACGCCGCCGGGACGCCTGCCGGCGCCATTCGCTGGCGAAGGAGAGGGTCACGCCGGGCCGGTAGCCGAGCGCGGCGCCGGAAGCTCCAACGCCCGGCCGGCTAGCGCCAGCCGGGGAGCCGGCGCCGGTCGTACGTTCCGTGGTCGACATCAACGGTCCCCGCTTCCCCGAGAGTTCTCGCCGACCAGGGCGAGGAAGGCGTCCTCCAGGCGGCGGCGCGGCACCACCCGATCCACGCCGATCCCGGCCCGGACCAGCTCGGCGACCACCTCGCTGCGGGCGGTGCCGTTGGTATCCACCACCAGGCCGCCGTCGCTGCCCGGCACGACCCGCACCCCGGCCAGCCGATCGAGTACGACCCGCGCGGCGGCCGGGTCGGAGACGTCGAACTGCACGCTCGGCGACTCGCCGACGATCTCGTCGACCGGTCCGGAGGCCACGATCCGGCCCTTGTTGACCACCACCGCGTGGGTGCAGGTCTGCTCCACCTCGGCCAGCAGGTGACTGGAGACCAGCACCGCCCGCCCGTCGGTGGCGTACCGGCGCAGCACCCGGCGCATCTCGGCGATCTGCGGCGGGTCCAGACCGTCCGTCGGCTCGTCGAGCACCAGCAGGTCGGGCAGGCCGAGCATGGCCTGCGCGATGGCCAGTCGCTGTTTCATCCCGTGCGAATAGGTACGGATCTTCCGGTGCACCGAGTCGCCGAGCCCGGCGATCTCCAGCGCCGCCTCGAAGTGGGCGTCCGCCTCCGGTCGGCCGGTGGCCCGCCAGTACGAGCGCAGGTTCTCCAGCCCGCTCAGGTGCGGCAGGAAGCCGGGCCCCTCGACCAGCGCGCCGATCCGGCTCAGCACCGGCGAGCCGGGGACCAGTCGGTGACCGAAGACGTAGATCTCCCCGGCGGTGGGTTGGGTCAGCCCCATCAGTACCCGCAGCGTGGTGGTCTTGCCGGCGCCGTTCGGGCCGAGCAGGCCGACCACCTGTCCCCGGTGCACCTCGAAGTCGACGTTGGAGACCGCGACGAACCCGTCCGCGTACTCCTTGCGCAATTGCCGGATCACCAGCGGCGTGTCGGCGTACTCGGCGGTCACCGACGTGTCGTGTCGGCGGTGACGGCGGCGGACGACCAGGATGACCACAGCGAGCCCGACCGCGATCGCGGCGAGCAGGCCGGCGAGCACCCAGCGCCAGAGTACGGCGGTGGTGGCGATCGGCTCGCCGGTCACCGTCGGCAGGGCCACCGGGTCACCGCCGGGGGCCACCGAGTAGACGGCCGGCTCGATCGGGGTGGCGTAACCCTGGTCGGAGGTGGCGACCACGATCCGCAGCCGGTGCCCGGCCTCGAACCGGTGCACGATCGCCGGCAGGGTGACGGTGACGGCCGGCTGCCCGGTGTCGATCTCGGTCGGCAGGCCGGTGAGGCGTACCGGGGCGACCAGGCCGTTGGGCAGACTCCCCACACCGTTGGCGTTGACGTCGTAGAGCTTGACGAAGAGCACCGCCTCGCCGGTGGGCGAGGCGACCCGGAGGGTGACGCTCGGCGTGCCGACCACATCCAGCGGCTCGGTCAGCGGCGTGGACTCGAAGCGGGCATGCTGGCCGGGCAGGTCGCCGCCGCCGACCCGGTCGAGCAGCGCGCCGAGCGCCCCCGCCCCGGGCATCGCGGAGATCGCCGCCGGGTTGCCGCCCGGCGGGTTGGCGATCCGCTGCGTCGGCCCGGTCACCGGTACGGTCCGCTCTTCCGCGCCGACCAGGCCGGGATAGTCGGCGGTGTGGAATCCGGAGGCGACCAGGCCCCGGTTGAGCGCGTCGAAGCCGGCGATCCGGGACCAGGTGAAGCTGGTCGCCGGCGGCTGGCCCGCGCCCTTGACGTAGTGGTCGAGCCACTGTGCGGTGAGGAACTTGAGCCGGTCGCTGTCGGTCTTCGGCCCGGATCCGCCGTCATGTCCGCCGGTGAACCAGGCCACCCGGACCGGCGTTCCGGTCACGGCGATGCCCCGGGCGTTGGCGTCCGCCTCGGCGAGCGGGAAGAGGCTGTCCGCCGCGCCCTGGATCAACAGGGTCGGCGCCTTGATCTTGTCGAGTACGCCAGCCGGGCTGGACTGGCGCAACCGTTCGACGACCGCTTCGCTGGCCCGTCCGGTGCTGGCCAGTTCCAGGTACGCCGTGCAGATGTCAGCCGCGAACCGACCACAGGCCGGGTCGTTTTCGCTGGAAGGGGCACCGGGCGGGGCACCGGGTGCTGCCGCGCCGGGCCCGTCCGGGGCATCCGCGCCGAGCCCGGCACTGATCCCGTTGCCGAAGAAGACCCCGGCCCAGCCCTTCTTGAACACCCCGTCGGCCGGCGCGCCACCGGTGGACTCGGGCAGGAAGGAGCGGGCCAGGTCGTGCCAGGTGATCATCGGGACGATGGCGTCGACCCGCTGGTCCGCGGCGGCGAGCAGGAGGGCCAGTCCGCCGCCGTAGGAGCCGCCGACCACGCCCACCCGAGGGTCGCCGGCCGCGTCGAGCCGGATCTCCGGCCGGTCGGCCAACCAGTCCAGCAGGCGCTGCGCGTCGCGTACCTCGTAGTCCGGGTGGTCGAGATGGATCTGCCCGGTGCTGCGTCCGAACCCCCGCGCGGTGTACGTCAACACCGCGTAGCCCAGCCCGGCCAGGTCCTCGGCGTCCGATCGGACGCTCTGCTTCGTCCCGCCGAAGCCGTGCGCGAGCAGCACCGCCGGCACCGGCCGGTCAACGGCCGCGCCGGCCGGCAGGTAGAGCGTGCTGTCCAGCGCCACCGGCTGATCGTTGGCCGGTCCGGAACGTACGGTGATCATCTGCTGCGCGGTGGTGAAGGGCTGCCGTTGCGGCCAGCCCGCCCAGACCAGCAGGCCGGCCAGCAGGGCGAGCACCGCCGCGCCGCTGATCACCCGGCGTCGGGTCAGCCGGGTCAGCCGGGGCGTCCGGGGCGTCCGGGGCGTCCGGGGCCCGGCGGGCGCGGGGCGGTCGGCCGGCGTTCCGGCTCCGGCACGGACGCGGGCACGGCGCAGCCAGGCCGACAGCGGTGAAGGCATGGCGCCCACGGTACGCGTGCTGCCGGCGGCGCCGAGAACTGATACGCCCTGGGTCAGCTCAATCGGGGTGATCGTGTCCCTGGCCCGATGGCTACGTAGCTGGGCACTGGCCATCGATACATCCCGCTCGTACAGTTCGAGGCCCGCGACCGGCTCTCGGTCCGCGACGGCTGGCTGGTGCTGCTGGATCAGGCCCTGGCACGGGCCGCGCGGAAGCGGGAGACTTAAATCCGGGTCGGTAGGCGGTTGGTCGGTGAGGAGTGGCGCGATGAGAGGTGAGTTGGACGATGCGCTGGCCCGGATGGCCCGGCGCGAGGCGTTGCAGCGGCAACGGGCGGCCGAGGCAGCCGGCCGCGCCGCGTCCCCGGCCGACGAGGTGACCGAAGCGGTGCAACGGGTGGTCGGACAGCATCCATCGGTCGCGGTCACCATGTGGGTGGCCGACGGCTCGTCCCTCACCGCACTGCATATCGGGTGGTCGGACGGGGTGGTCACGGTCCGGCCGGCGGCCGAGCCGGCGCTGCCGACGGCGGGTGAACCGCCGCACTCCTGGCCGTTGGCGGTACGGACCGCGCCGAACTGGACCGATCACCGCGAGCGGGAAGCCGGCGGCCCGGCGGCGCGGTTGGCCGACCTGATCCGGCGCAACCCGTCGCTGCTGCACGACGCCGAGGAGGACCGGTGAGCCGCCCGGACCATGAGCGGAGACCGGCTACTCTCAGCCGGTGACCGACCCGGATCTCACCCTCACCGCGAGCCTGCGGCCGGCAGCCCTGGATGCCCGGCGCGGCATCGTGCGGCTACACCCAGAGGTGCTCACCGCGCTGAACCTGCATCCCGGTGACCCGGTCCGGCTGACCGGACGGCGGGTCACGGCGGGCATCGTGGCCCGGGCCGAGTCAACCGCGAGCCGGGCCCTGCTCTACGCCGACGACCTGATCCTCGGCAACCTCGGGGTACGCGACGGCGGCGAGATCACCATCGCCCCCGCCCCGGTGGTGGCCGCCCGACGGGTGGCCCTGACCGGGCCGCCGGAGATCGCCGGTCTCGTGTCGCCGGAGATGCTCCGGCTCGCCCTGCTCGGCAAAATGGTCACCGTCGGGGATGACGTGTCCCTGCTGCCGCAGGACGTACTACCGGACACGGCGGTCCGTGCGCTGGTCGCGACGGCCCGGCGCAGCCTGGCCAACACGGTCGGCTACGCCTGGACGAGCACCCTGCTCACCGTCACCGCGCTCGCGGTCACCCCGGGCGATCCGTCGCCTGGTGCCGCGGCCCCGGCCGTCTCCGGCCTGGTCACCATGGACACCATCGTGGGCTGGCAGGATGTCGCGCTGCCGGCCGACCTGGCGCGGCCCGGGTCCGGTTCGTACACCCATGGATCAACCGGCACCGAGGTACGCCCCGCCACCTCATCCGGCACACCCGCCACGCCTGCGGCCAGGCCGGCCCCCAGCGTGGCGGACCTACCCGGGCTCAAGGCGGCGGCCCAGGAATTGACCGAACTGCTCGACCTCGGCTTCCACCACCGGGAGGTGCTCGGCCGGCTGGGCACCACGGTCTCCCTCGGGGTGCTGGTCACCGGCCCCGCCGGCTCGGGTAAATCGGCGCTGGTCCGGGCAGTCGCCAACGCGCTCGCGGCCCGGGTCGCGACGTTGTGGGCGCCCGAGGTCGCCTCGCTGGCCAACGATTCGGCGCTCCGACGACTACGGGAAGCGGCCGCCTCGGTCCGCGACGACGGCCCCGCCGTACTGCTGATCTCGGATGTCGAAGCGCTCGCCCCGCGCGACGAGCCGGGGCCGCTGGCCACCATGTTCCGCCAGATGCTGCGCGAGGCCGTGACGTCCGGCGCGGCGGTGATCTGCACGAGCAGCCGGCCGGAAGCGATCGACCCGGCACTACGCGCGCCCGACCTGCTCTCCCTGGAGATCGCCGTACCGCTGCCGGACGCGGCACTGCGCCGCGAGCAGTTGACCGTACTGACCCGGGAAATGCCGCTGGCCGAGGACGTCCGACTGGATGAGGTGGCCGCTCGTACCCCCGGGTTCGTCGCCGCCGACCTGGCCGCGCTGGCCCGCGAATCCGGGGTACGGGCGGCGCTGCGCCAGAAGTCGGCCGACTCGCCAATGGTGGCGATGGCCGACTTCGCGGCCGCGCTGGAGGTGGTCCGGCCAACCTCGATGGCCTCATCGTCCACATTGGAGTTGGCCCAGGTGACCCTGGACGACGTGGGCGACATGGTGGCGGTCAAGGAGGTGCTGACCGAGTCGGTGCTCTGGCCGCTGACCTACCCCGACACGTTCGCCCGCCTCGGCGTGCAACCACCACGCGGGGTGCTGCTCTACGGTCCGCCCGGCTGCGGCAAGACCTTCCTGGTGACCGCGTTGGCCGGCACCGGCCGGGCGAACGTACTGTCGGTCAAGGGTGCCGAACTGCTGTCGAAGTGGGTGGGCGAGAGCGAGCGGGCGGTCCGGGAGCTGTTCCGCCGGGCCCGCGACGCCGCTCCGACGCTGGTCTTCCTGGACGAGGTGGACGCGCTCGCCCCGGTACGCGGACAGGCCACCGACGGCGGGACCACCGACCGGGTGGTCGCCGCCCTGCTCACCGAATTGGACGGGATCGAGGCGCTACGCAACGTGGTGGTGATCGGGGCGACCAACCGCCCCGACCTGGTGGACCCGGCACTGCTGCGGCCCGGCCGGCTGGAGCGGTTGGTCTACGTACCACCGCCGGACACGGACGCACGCGGCGAAATTCTCCGGGCCGCCTGCCGGTCGGTGCCGCTGGCCGACGACGTCGACCTGCCGTCGCTGGCCGACTCGCTCGACGGGTTCTCGGCGGCGGACTGCGCCGCGCTGGTCCGGGAGGCGGCGCTGGCCGCGATGCGCGAGTCGCTGGAGGCGACGATGGTCACCACCGCCCATGTGGCGACCGCCCGCGAACGGGTCCGACCGTCGCTCGACCCGGCCCAGGTCGCCTGGCTCGCCGCGTACGCCGAGCAGCACGCCAGCCGCTGACCGGGTTCGCGGCCCGGCGTCCGCCGGGCTTCGCTGGCGGTACCACGGAGCCGGGCGGGCCTGCTGGGCCGGTGTTTCGGCTCACGTTGTCGCGCTGCTCACTGGCCGTTACCCCGGGAAGCACTTAACCTACTAATACTGTCGAGAATATCGGGTATTCGAGACGCTGCGGTGCGGGGTGTTGCCGTCTCGTGACCGCACTTCCCCCCTCGCTTCGAAGGACGTGCGTACCCGTGATCCGCATCGAAGGTCTCCGGAAGACCTTCCGCACCTACGGCCGCGTGGTGACCGCCGTTGACCAGGTAAGCCTCACCGTGCGCGAAGGGGAGATCTTCGGCGTCGTCGGACGCAGCGGCGCCGGCAAGAGCACCCTACTACGCTGCGCCAACCTGCTTGAGCGCCCCGATGCCGGCACGATCACGATCGACGGAGTGGAGCTGTCCGCGCTCCGGGAAAAGCAGCTACGCCTGGCCCGGCAGCGGATCGGGATGATCCACCAACACTTCGCCCTGCTCAGCTCTCGGACGGCGGCCGGCAACGTCGAGTTCGCCCTTGAAGTGATGGGAGTGCCCCGCCGGGAACGGGCCGGTCGGGTGGCCGAGCTACTCGACCTGGTCGGCCTCGCCGACCGGGCCGGCGCCTACCCGGCCCAACTCTCCGGCGGACAGCAGCAGCGGGTGGGCATCGCCCGCGCTCTCGCCGGGCAGCCAAAGGTGCTCCTCTGCGACGAGGCGACCTCAGCGCTGGACCCGGAGACCACCGGCGCCATCCTCGACCTGCTGCACGAACTCAACCAGCGGCTCGGCCTGACCATCCTGTTGATCACACACGAGATGGACGTCGTCAAACGGCTCTGCGACTCGGTAGCGATCATGCGGGACGGGCGGTTGACCGAATCCGGCCCGGTGCCCGAGCTGATCGCCCGTCCCGGCTCGGAACTCGCCCGGGACCTCTTCCCACTGGGACCCGTACCCGATCTGCCGGACACCACGATCCTCGACGTCACCCTGACCGGCACCACCGACGAGTCATTCCTCTCCACCCTCACCCGCCGCTACGACCTGGACGTACAGATCCTGGGCGGGGCCATCGAGCCCCTGGCCGGAATCCGGGCCGGTCGGTTGCGCCTGGCGATACCCAACGGCGGCGGTTCCGGCGGCGGCGTTCACGAGGGCGGCAACACCGAAGACAGCCGGTACCAGGACGTGCTGCGGCACCTGCGAGATGCCGGTCTGACCGTGGAGGTGCCTCGATGATCTCGTCTGACCTCGCGCCGCTGCTCGGACAGGGACTGGCCGAGACGGCGTACATGGTGGCGGTCTCCACCGCGCTGGCCGCCATCGGCGGGCTGCTGATCGGCGTACTGCTGATCCTGACCGACCGCGACGGGCTGCTGCCGGTCCGGCCGGTGAGCGCGCTCCTCGGCCTCGTCGTCAACATCGGCCGTTCGCTGCCCTTCATCATCCTGCTGGTGGCGATCATTCCGTTCACCCGCGCGGTGGTCGGCACCAGCATCGGCACGACCGCGGCGATCGTGCCGCTGACCGTGAGCGCCATCCCGTTCTACGCCCGCATCGCCGAGGCGGCGATCCGCGAGGTCGACCGGGACGTGGTCGCCGCAGCCCGCGCCATGGGCGCGTCCCGCTGGCAGATCATCTTCAAGGTCCTGCTCCGCGAGGCCCGACCCGGCCTGGTCGCCGGGCTCACCATCACCATCGTCGCGCTCGTCGGCTACTCCGCGATGGCCGGTGTGGTCGGCGGCGGCGGCCTGGGGGACCTCGCCCTGCGCTACGGCTACCAGCGGTACGAGCACGACGTCATGATCGCCACCATCGTACTGCTGGTGCTCTTCGTGCAACTCGTACAGATGCTGGGCGACCTCGTCGTCCGGCGCCTGACCCACCGCTGACCGGCCAGCGAAGTCAACGTTCAGCAAGCAACGCCCGTGGACCTGCCCCGGGTAGCAGATGGAAGGACAATCATGCGACGCACCATAACCGCAACATTCGCCGCAGCCACGCTCCTTTTGGGCCTGGCTGCCTGCGGGTCGGACTCCGACGCCGGTTCCACCCCCGCAGCAGACGCCGTAGTCAAGATCGGAGCCAGTCCGACACCGCACGGCGAGATCCTCACCTACGTCAAGGAGAACCTGGCCGACCAGGCCGGGATCAAGCTTGAGATCGTCGAATTCACCGACTACGTGCAGCCCAACCGGGCGCTCGCTGAGAAGCAGCTCGACGCCAACTTCTTCCAGCACCTGCCGTACCTGGAGGAGGAGAAGGCCGCCAAGGGCTACCAGTTCACCGCCCTGCAGGCGGTGCACCTCGAACCACTGGGCGCCTACTCCAAGAAGGTTCAGAACCTCACCGACGTACCCGCCGGAAGCGTCGTGACGATCCCCAACGACCCGTCCAACTCCGGCCGGGCCCTGAACCTGCTCGCCGACAATGGTCTGATCACGCTCAAGGACGGCGCTGGCGTCAAGGCCACCCAACGCGACATCGTGAACAACCCTAAGAAGCTCAAGTTCAAGGAACTGGAGGCGGCACAGCTGCCGCGCAGTCTCGACGATGCCGCACTAGCCGTGATCAACGGCAACTACGCGATCGAGGCCGGTTTCACGCCGGCCACCGACTCGCTCGCGCTGGAAAAGAGCACGGACAACCCGTACGCGAACCTGCTCGTCGTCCGCACCGACTCCGAAAGCGACCCTCGCCTGGTCAAGTTGGCGGAGTTGCTGCGCTCAGCCGAGGTGAAGAAGTTCATCGACGAGAAGTACCAGGGTTCGGTGCTTGCCGCCTACTGACCGCGAAAGTAGGCGCGGTGTCGAAGCCATCGTCGGGCCGGATCGCCGTCGGCTTCAGCCCATCCGGGCGAGGGCGTCCACCCGGCGCAGGGCATCGGGAAGCCGGTACGGTCCGGCCATCCGCTCCACGATGCCGGCGGCGTCCGAAAGCTTGATGCCGGCGGCCGTGACGTGGAGCGGACGGGTGGCGGCCCCACGACGCACCATGGCGGCGTGCGACGCGCTGCGGAACGCGGTCTTGGCGACGCCGATCACCGGAATACCGAACTCATCATGGACGTACGCGCCCAGGCCCGGCCGTCCAGAGGGATCGAGATCGACGTAGCCATCAATGATCAGCAGGTCGAACCGGTCTGCGCTGGCGAGCACGGCTCGCAGTGCGGGTAGCTCCCGGACAAAGAACTTGCCGGGACAGTACGGCGCAACCTGCTCCAGGTGCGCTACGTACTCGGCGACGACGGCCTCGAATCGGGCGTCGTTGGCGAGCACCAGTGCGGCGCTCGCTCCGCCGGTGGCCGGGTAATGCACATCGGCAGCCGCGTAACTCCGCCGTCGATCAAGGGCTTCTGGGTCGATCAAGGGCTTGTTGTCGCGATATGGAGATCGAAGCACGACAACAAGTCCTTGATCGACGGGGCGGGGATGGGTGCGGGGGTCCGAACTGCTGACCTGCGGTAGCGGTTAGATCGCGTGGGAGGGGTCCCCGTCGAGCACCAAGTGAAGCTCCGCGCGGACGACGTCACCGTCGCAGCGAAGTGCGGCTCCCGAGCGCCGTAAAACGCTGATCGCGGCGGAGTTACCCCTGGTGGTCTCGGCCACCACGGCCCGGGCGCCCATCCGGGACGCCTCGGAGAGCAACAGCGCCACTGCGGTCGCACCGATCCCCTGGCCCCGTGCCGACTGTCCGAGCCACATCCCGGTCTCCATCGTGTCGGGGTCATCCCGGCGGGCCAGCCGGATCATGCCCACCACATCGTCGCCGTGCCCGATGGCGTACATAACGGTCCGGGTCGGGCCGTCCAGCCCACCGAAACTGGCCCGGTAGAACGCCCGGAAAGCTTCCCGGCGCGCCTGTGACCAGCCAGCCGGTGCCTCAACCGGTGGCATCACCTCATGCGGCTCCGCCTCGGCAACCGCGACCGAGAGCAACGGTTCGAGGAGTTGTTCACTCATCGGCGTCAGCCGTACCTCACGGGTCACGAGCGAATGATTCTCCTCCGGCGTAGCCCCGTCCAGCGGTTCCGGTCCGGCTGCCCCGTTCGGCTATCCGCTTCAGGCCGCCCGTCCATTGCCCAAAGTCCCGACTTGGACGATGGACCCACGGGGCAGGCGACGCGGTTACTCGCAATCGAACTGGCAGAGCGCGACGGTGGCATCGTCGTACTGCTTGTGCCGGCGGCGGCCGCGCCCGTCATCCTCGGCCTGCCGGACCTGGCGGATCAACTCGTCCGGCCCCTGCTCGGTGAGCAGGTCAACAGTTCGGGCCAGCCAAAGAGGGAGAACTCCTCAACCGCGCCGGAAGCACCGTCGGTGAGTAGCGCTGCCCGCCGCACCCGCCCCGGTCCGATCAGCGGGAGGGTGCCGGTCACCGCGTGGAACGCGGCGTCCGGGTTGGCAGCGGCCACCCAGTAGCCGTGCGTCTGGTTCATCTGCTGTCGTTGCAGCATCACGGAGCGTTGAAAGCGGGTTGCCGGATCGGCCCCACCGGCGGTCACCGGAGGGGTGTGCGCCGTTTGCCGGACCTCGGTCACTGCTGTTTTTAGCCGGTCGTCGGAGATCACCCGTACCTGGTCCCCGAGGTCGACGACGAGCGGACTGTCGCAGAGAACCAGATAGTCGACCTGATCGCCGCTGGGTCGCAGCAGACAGACCGTGGCCGAGGGGGTGCCCGGATGGT
This sequence comes from uncultured Actinomycetota bacterium, assembly GCA_963750055.1. Taxonomy (GTDB): domain Bacteria; phylum Actinomycetota; class Actinomycetes; order Mycobacteriales; family Micromonosporaceae; genus CAVVPI01. The sequence goes on from CAVVPI010000008.1 coordinate 328,037, forward strand.
CCAGGTCGCAGCGGCCTTCATGGTCGGCACGGACCGCGAGAATCGCCGCCGCGAGGTTGCCCATCAGTGCGGCGGCGGGTCGCTCGGCGGCGGCCAGGCCGATGCGGGCCGCGAGCTGCCGGACATACCAGGCCGGGCCGTGTACGCAGCCGGTGTCGAAGCCCTCCGGCACCGTCGCCCCATCGAGTACGCCGACGAGCTGCCCGTACTGAAAGACGTGGTCTTCGTTTTCCAGTTGGTCGGGTGCTGCCACCGAGGCGGTCCACACCTGCATCCGGAACCGGTTCCGGGCCACACCGACCGTCTGGACATTCGGGGCAGATACCGCCATGGCCCCGATGCTATGACAGGGCGATGCACCAGGGGTCGGGTTCTGGTCGCAGCCGATCCGGCACTTCCCCATCTGGGCAACCCGCGTACGGAACCAACCACGGACGGTAGCGTCAACAGTGCCAACACCCACGCGACAGGGGGATCGCAGATGATGCAGAAATTGCACGACATGGGCCTGCGGGCCGAACACTGCTACATGGCGGGCATCGCCAGCGTCGCCCTCTCCTTCGGCAGTTGGCTGCTTTCCAAGCAGTTCGAGGACAGCGGAATCGACCGTGCGGACCGGTGGGGCATCTTCATCGGCGAATGGGCGCCCACCTTCATCGCGCTCGGCAACGGGCTGCGGACGTACGAGAAGTAGGTCGCGGGCCCGGCTCCGCGCTGGCGCTCGACCAGCACGCGCGGCCGCCCGCACTCAGCGACGGCGGCCGCGGGCCCAGGTCGAGCGCAGCCGACGCAACCGACTGACCAGCATCGGCTCGGCGGCCAGCGCGGCCGGGTTGTCCAGCAGCCCGTTCAGCAGTTGGTAGTAACGGGTCGCCGAAAGGTCGAAGGTGTCCCGGATGGCCTGCTCCTTGGCGCCGGCGTTACGCCACCAACGTCGTTCGAAGGCCAGGATCTCCCGCTCGCGATCGGTCAACGCGGGATCGGCCGGGGCGGCCAGCCGGGCACGGTGGCGAGGTGGTGGCGGTCGAATCCGCACCGGTCGGAGCGTCAGCGGACGGCATCGAAGCCGCTCGGACAGTCCGCCGGCAGCGCCGTCACCTCCCCGGGTCGAGCCGCGACGTCCGACGACCACCGGCCTAGTGCCCGGCAGTGCCGGCACAGCGCCACCGAGGGGCCCCGGGCCGCCCTAACGCCCGCGATCACGCCCGGACCCGGTCAGGTGATGTCCCGGCGGCGCATCGGCCAGATCGCGGCGACCAGCACCACCGAGGGCGCCGCGCCCCGAAGACCGACGCCGACTGCTGCCAGGTGACACGAACTCCGCCGGCTGGCACTCGCCCTGGCGAACTCGCAGGCCCGGCATCTGAGCAGCTCCACTTCTTGTGAACCAGGCTCGCGTAGGTGGACAGCAGGTAGCGCCCGCCGAACCGGACCCCGGCGATCTCCAGGGCGATCCGCAGCCGATCTCGCTGACCACCCCGACGCCGACCGCCACGCCCAGCGCCATCGCGGTGTGCCGACCCAGCGAGGCCAGCCCGAAGGCGACCGCGGCGACAGCCAGCACCAGGCCGATCCCCCGGCCGCCGGTGAGCGCGAAGGACTGCCACACCCCGCGGTCATCTTCCCGGTGACCCCGTCGTACCTGCCGATCAGCCAGAACGCCGCGTCCAGAGCGCGCCGAGCAGCACGGCCGCCCCGAGCACGCGGTGAGCAGCGCGGCCAGTTTGGTGACCAGCACGGTCAACCGTTTCGGGCGCCAGAGCAGCAGGTTCATCATGCCGCCGGTGCTCCACTCGGCACCGACGTACGAGGCGCCGACGATGAACGCGAACAGCGCGAGGACCCGGCAAGACCGAGATGAAGGTGGCGAACTCCTCCCGGAAGTCGAACTGGTACGGCAGGTACCATTCGGGCTCGAAGTTATCCCGGGTGGGGCTGGCCGACCGCCGCAGTTCGGCCCGAACCGGTCCGTGATGTCCTCGCCGCGCGCCTTGGCCGCCTCGCAGGTCCCGCTCCTGCTCGAATGCAGCTGCTGCTGGTATTGGCGTCGGCCCGGCCTCGGCGGCGGCCAGCTCGGCCGGGCCGATCTTGTGGCTGGCGACGCTGAACGCGACGGCGATGGCGGCGAGCCCGAGCAGGAGCAGTGACGAGCATCAGTCGGGTGACCCGGCGCTTGGAGAGCCGGCGCAGCTCCGTGACGTACAGGCTCATACCCCCCAACCTCCCTGCGGACGGCCCGGCCTCGTCCGGCGCTCGGCCGACTCGTCGACCTGACGGTGCTGGCCGGGCACCGGCGCGGTGCCGGTCAGTTCGAGGAAGACGCTCTCCAGGTCCACCGTGACCGGCGCCAGCTCGCTGACGTACAGGTCCGGGCGGCGAGCGTCCGGGTGACCCGGCGGGCTTGTCGAGCCGCGCACCATCAGGTGGTCCTCGGCTGGCTGGCGACCGCTCCCGGCCCGGGTGAGCGCTCGGCCGCCGCGGGCAGGTCGGTGACCGCTTCCAGGCGTACCCGAACCCGCCGCCGGAGTGCTCGGCGAGCACCTCGCACCGGCCGGCGGCGACCCGGCGGCCGAGCGAGATGATGGTGACCGAGTCGCAGATGAGCTGGATCTCGCCGAGGATGTGGCTGGACAGCACCACGGTCATCCGGATTCGGCCAGGTTGCGCATCAGCGGGCGCATCTCCCGGATGCCGCCCGGGTCGAGGCCGTTGGCCGGCTCGTCGAGGATCAGCAGCTTCGGGTCCTTGAACAGGGCCGAGGCGACGGCGAGCCGCTGCTTCATGCCCAACGAGTACGCTTCACCCGCTCACTTGGCCCGCTCCCGCAACCCGACCAGTTCCAGCACCTCGATCACCCGTTGCCGGAGAACAGGTTACCCGCCCCGGCCAGCAAGAGAGGGTGTCCTTGGCGGTGAAGTGCGGGAAGAACTGTGGGCTCTCGACGATCGCGCCGAGTCGGCCGATGACCTGGGGCAACGCGGCGGGAACTTCCTCGACCGAGAAGATCACCATCCGACCGCCGTTGGGCCGGATCAGTCCGAGCAGGGTACGCAGGGTTGTTGTCTTACCCGAGCCGTTCGGCCCGAGGAAGCCATGTACCTGGCCCGCCTCGACCACCATGTCGAACCCGTCGAGCGCCTGCCGGATGCCACGGCGTCTGCTTCGGTATGTCTTGCGGAGATTTTCGATTTCCAGTACGGCAGCCAATATTGGCCTCCCCCTTGCGGCAGCAACTGGGAAGACCATACTCGGTATGCACTGTATCGTGCGGAGAATAGGGCACGCCGAGCGCCAGGCACCTCAGGCGCAGATGACGTTGACTCCGGCGTCCCGGAAGGCCCGTACCGTCTCCGGGGCCGCACCGGAGTCGGTCACCAGGGTCTCGATCCGATCCACCGGACAGATCCGGGCGAAGGCGTGTCCGCCCAACTTGGACGAGTCCGCGATGATCACCACTCGCTTCGCCCGCGCCACCATCAGGTTGTTCATCGAGGCTTCGCCCTCGTGATGGGCGGCCGCCCCGAGCTGGACGTCGATGGCGTCCACCCCGAGCAGCGCCACGTCCAGGGTCACCTCGCGCAGCAGCGCGCCGCCGAGCGGCCCGACCAGCTCGAACGACTGCGGCCGGACCACCCCGCCGGCCACCACGACCTTCATCCGGGAGCGGACCAGCAGCTCGTTGGCGATGTTCAGCGCGTTGGTCACCACGGTGAGCTGCGCACCGTCGGCGCTGGTGTTGAGGTCCGGGCGGACGGCCAACGCGCGGGCCACCTCGGTGGTCGTGGTGCCGCCGTTGAGGCCGACCACCATCCCGGGCGACACCAACGCGGCGGCCGCAGTGCCGATCCGCTGCTTCTCGGCCGAATGCTTGGCGGTCTTGTAACGCAGCGGCAGGTCGTACGAGACCCCGTTGGCGACCGCACCACCCCGGGTACGCGTGATCATCTGCTGCTGGGCGAGCTGGTCGAAGTCACGCCGGATGGTCGCCTGCGAGACGCTCAGCCGGGCAGCGGCGTCCTCCACGCTGACCCGGCCACTGTCGGTGAGGAGTTCGAGCAGGGCATTCCATCTCGCGTACCGGTCCACCGCGGCCTCCCTGCGCGTTTGGTGCTTGATTGCGTGCACATTAGTGCTCAAAACTGCGGGGACGCAAAACCAGGACCTGCGCAATCCGGCGGATGGTTGCCGAGGGCCGCACCTTTCGAGCAGAATGACGCTCGAAAGGTGGGTTAACCGAGCTGTATTGAGCATGGACGCCTGGTGCAGCGGTAACCGCCTGGAGAGTCGAGCGCGAGGAGCCACATGGGATACGTCGATGCGGAAATCGTCAGCCAACCCGACTGCTGGCGGCAGGCCGCCGCACTCGCCGCCGACTCCGGATCCGCCCTGCCCCAGGCCGGCGAACGGGTCGCCGTAGTTGGCTGCGGCACCTCCTGGTACATCGGGATGGCCTACGCCGGACTGCGGGAACAGGCCGGTCACGGCGAGACCGACGCCTTCCAGGCCTCCGAGTTCCCCGCCGGCCGCCGCTACGACCGGGTGCTGGCGATCACCCGCTCCGGCACCACCACCGAGGTGCTCGACCTGCTCGACGCGCTCCCCAACGGCCGGCCCAGCACCGTCATCGTCGGTGACCCCAACTCACCCGCCGCGAGCCTCGCCACCGCGTACCTGCCGATGCCCTTCGCCGACGAGCGCTCGGTGGTGCAGACCCGCTTCGCCACCAGCGCCCTCGCCCTGCTCCGCGCCCACCTCGGCGCGGACGTGTCAGCCCTCGCCGCCGACGCCGAAGTGGCGGTCCGCGCCCCGCTGCCGATCGACCCGGCCCGGATCGACCAGGTCACCTTCCTCGGCCGGGGTTGGACCATCGGGCTCGCCCACGAAGCCGCGCTGAAATGCCGGGAGGCCGCCAACTTCTGGTCCGAGTCGTACCCGGCCATGGATTATCGACACGGCCCGATCTCGATAGCGGCCCCCGGCCGGATGGTCTGGGCCTTCGGCGAGATCCCCAGCGGCCTGCCCGACGACGTCGCCGCCACCGGCGCCGCGTTCGTGCACAGTCGGACCAACGGCGCTTTCGCGGTGATCGGCGGCTGGGCGGCCGGGCGGCCCGCACTGGACCCGATGGCCGACCTGATCCTGGCCCAGCGCTTCGCAGTCGGGCTCGCGGCCAGTCGTGGGCTGGACCCGGACGCGCCCCGCCACCTCACCCGCTCGGTGGTGCTCACCTGATCGGGCACAGCGGGTCGGCCGGGACCACCACGGCGCTCGGCGAAGGAGCAGATTTCCTCGGCACTGCCCTACCCGCACCCGACAACCTGGAGCCCTCGTGACGGTACGCGTCAGCGGCAAGGTGGTTACCCCGACCGGTGTGATCCGGCAGGGTTGTGTGGAGACCGACGGGGAGCAGATCACCGCGATCGCCGAATATCCCTCGTTACGGGACGGGCACTGGATTGTGCCCGGCTTCGTGGACATGCACTGTCACGGCGGAGGCGGGCACACCTTCACCACCGGTGATGTCGACTCCGCCCGGCAGGCGGCGGACTTCCACCTGGGCCACGGCACCACGACGCTGATGGCCAGCCTGGTCAGTTCGCCGTACGAGTTGATGCGGGCGGCGACCACGGCGTTCGCCCCACTGGTATCCAAGGGCGTACTCGCCGGGATCCACTACGAGGGTCCGTACCTGTCGGCGGCCCGCTGCGGCGCGCAGAACCCGGAATTCCTCCGCGACCCGTCACTCGACGAACTGTCCAGGCTGCTCGAACTCGGCGACGGCGCGGTCCGGATGGTCACCCTCGCCCCCGAGCGGCCCGGTGCACTGGCCGCGATCGAACTGCTGGTGTCCCGGGGGGTCGTCGCGGCGGTCGGGCACACCGATGCCACGTACGAGCAGACCCAGGCCGCGATCGACGCCGGGGCGAGTGTCGGCACCCACCTGTTCAACGGAATGCGCGCCCCACACCACCGCGAACCGGGCCCGGTCTACGCCCTGCTCGGCTCCGCGAAGGTGGTGTGCGAGCTGATCGCCGACGGGGTGCACCTGCATGACGGGATCCTCTCCTTCGCCGCGCTGGCCGCCGGGACGGGTCGGGCCGCGCTGATCACCGACGCGATGGCCGCCGCCGGTATGCCGGACGGTGAGTATGAACTGGGCGGGCAGGCGGTGCTGGTCGCCGACCGGGTGGCCCGACTGGCCAACCCGGACGGCTCGCCGGGCGCCATCGCCGGCAGCACGCTGACCATGGACGCCGCGCTACGCCACACGGTGAACACCGGGGTGCCGGTGCCGGAGGCCGTAGCGATGGTCACCAGCACGCCGGCCCGGGCGATCGGGGTGGACGACCAGGTGGGCGCGCTGGTGCCCGGCAGGCGGGCCGACCTGGTGGTGCTCGACGACCACCTGCGGGTGGTCCGGGTGATGCGCGCCGGCAGCTGGGTCAGCTGACATCAACGACGCCGGTCAGCGGGCCGGGGTGGGTAACGCGGGTCCGGCCCAGTCGCCGAGCCAGGTGGGCAACGGCAGGTCATCCCAGGGCACCCGGGCCAGTAACCGGTGCAACACCAGCCCGCACAGCAGCCCGGCCAGCCCGTCGGTGAGCCAGTGATAGTTCAGGTACGTCGTGGTGACCAGCAGAATCACCGGCGGGGCAACCCGGACCGCCCACCCGACGACGGGGTGGAGCCGTCCGGCGGTCAGCGCGACCAGCAACACGGCGATCACGCCGTACCAGACGATCGCATTGGCGACGTGACCGGACGGGTACGACAGGCCGTACTCGCCGGGCGGCAGGTCGTTGAAGAGCCGTACCGACTTCTCTGGTGGCAACGTCGAACTCGGGGCGGCCCGATCGGTCCAGAGCTTCAGCGGGCCGATGGTGAGGGTGGTGAGCAGGAACGCCGCCGCCACCAGCAGCAGCGGCCGGACCGAGCGGGTCCGCAACCCGACCGCGATGGCCAGCCCGCTGGAGACCGGCAGCAGCAGCCAGCCGCCCTGGCCGAGCCGATTCAGCACCCAGGCGGTCCAGTACGCCCCGACCGGTTGGTGTGCGTAGGCCCACTCGCGTACCGCCAGGTCGACGCCGAGCAGGTGGCCCCGGGCCAGCGCGACGGTCAACGCGACAAACCCGGCGAGCAGCAGTCCGTCGAACCACCAGCCGGCCGGGCGGACCGGCCGGAGCCGCACCTGCCGTCGTACCGCCGTCGTTTCCCGCACCCGCCCCACGCTACGGCCCGCAGCGGGCCGGGCGGGTGTGGGGCCGGACACCACAGCGGGCGCTCGGCCGTTGGAAGCGTCATGCTTATCGACGTGCGGATCACCTCGGCCCTCGTCGACCCGGCACTGCTCGACCTACCCTGGTCGATCCCGTTGGAGGAGTGGCCGGCAGATCACCTGGTGGCGTTACCGCAGGGAATCTCCCGGCACATCGTGCGATTCGTCCGGCTCGCCGGCACCGTGTACGCGGTGAAGGAGACCGGTGAGCGGGTCGCCGAGCGGGAGTACGACCTGCTCCGCGCGCTGGAACGAATCGACTTCCCGTCGGTGGAGGCGGTAGCGATCGTCGCCGACCGGCAATCCACGGCTGGTGAACCCCTCGATCCAGTGCTGATCACCCGGCATCTGCAGTTCTCGCTGCCGTACCGGGCGCTCTTCTCGAACACCCTGCGCCCGGAGACAATGACCCGGCTCCTCGACGCGCTGGCCGCGCTGATCGTCCGGATGCATCTGACCGGCTTCTACTGGGGCGACTGCTCGCTGTCGAACACCCTGTTCCGCCGCGACGCTGGCGCGTTCGCCGCCTATCTGGTCGACGCCGAGACCGGCGCCCTGCGCAACCAACTCTCCAACGGCCAGCGCGGCGAGGATCTGGAGATCGCCCGGGTCAACATTTTCGGCGAGGCGCTCGATCTGCAGGCCGCCGGGCTGCTGCACGAGTCGATCGACCCGGAGGTGGTCTGCGAGGAGGTGGTCCGCCGCTACGAACGGCTGTGGCACGAGATCACCTACGAGCAGCAGGTCGAGCGGGAGGCCCGACACGACATCGAAAGCCGGATCCGGCGGCTCAACGACCTCGGCTTCGACGTCGCCGAGGTAGCAATGTCCAGCACGGACGGTCATCGTTACCAGGTCCGACCGAAGGTGGTCGACGCCGGCTACCACTGCCGCCGGCTGATCCGACTGACCGGACTGGACACCGAGGAGAATCAGGCCCGACGTCTGCTCAACGACCTGGACGCCTACCGGGCGGAGAGCGATCTGACCGACGAGCAGCAGGCCGCACACCGCTGGCTGACCGAGGTGTTCGAGCCGGTGGTCCGGGCAGTCCCGGTGCATCTGCGCGGCAAGCTCGAACCGGCGGAACTGTTCGTGCAGATCATCGAGCACCGGTGGCAACTGTCCGAGCAGGCCGACCGGGATGTCGGACTGGCCCCGGCAGTGCAGTCCTTCCTCGCCGACGAACTGGTCCACCGCCCCGACGAGCAGGCCATCCTCGGCGTCTCGATCGACTGAGCCAAGCCGGGCTCGGAGGCTTTTTAGCATTTCCGGGGGATAAGCCGGGATGGCTATCGTAACGCTCGCCCTACCGACCGGAGGTTATCGCGGCGGCGATGCCGGCGGCCCGGTCAGCTAGCCGACCGGCACGAAGCAAACAAGAAGGGCCACCAGCTCATGCGCTGGTGGCCCTTTCGTCAACCGGGGGTTCGCATCCCCCTTGGACCCGCTGGTGGATCGGTCGCCTCGGGTCGGCCGATTACGGTGCTTCCGGAGCCGGTGGCTGCGGTCGCCTCGACTGTCTCGGTAGGGCGGGTCGATCCGGCAGCGGAGTACCTGCCCGCGTGAGCAGTGGACTCAGCTCGGACCGCTGCACCACCACGGTCAACCGGTCCCCGGCAGCCAATCGGGTGTCCGGCGCGGGAGACCAGTTCAGTCTGGGCTGACCGGCTCTGGTCAGCGCGATGAGCCGAAAACACTCGGGCTGGCTGATCGTGCCAACCTTACGGCCGATGAAGGCCGAGCCGGCGGCGATGGGCACCTCCGCCACCAACAGCACCTGCCGGTCAATCGGCAGGGTCGCGATCACCGCACGGTTCAGCAGCGCGGCGGTGAACGCGGGCGCCGCCAGGTACGACACGCTGCGCGAAATGCCGATGTCGAACGCCTTCTGGATCCGCTCGGCGAAATCACCGTCGAAGAGCCGCAGGACCACCCGCACCCTGCTGTTGAGCGCCCGGCCGTTGAGGGCGGCCTGCAGATTGGTCACGTCGTCGGTGGAGACCACCACCAGGGCCTGACAGCTCCCCACCGACGCGTTGTCCAGCATCTCCTCAAGCGCGGCGTCACCGACGAGCAGCGGAACGTCCAACCGGCGGGCGAGCGGTGCGCCCGGGCCTCCGGGTTCTTGTCGATCGCCACCACCTCGATACCGAGGTCGTTGAGCTGCGCCATGACCCGGGTGCCGACGTCACCCAGGCCCACCACGATCACGTGGCCGCGGCGGTCGACGTGCAACCGGCCGGCGTCCAGCGCCAACCGGGCATTGACGATCCCGTCCACCACGGCTGCGGTGATCAGCGGAATCAGCGCCAGGCCGGCGAGGTTCAGCACCACCTGCATGATCTGTCGCCGCCGCGGACTTTTCGGTGTCCGGGTCGGCGCCGCTGATCGTGGTCACCAGGGTCAGATAGAGCGACTCACCGAGGGTGGTGTGTTCGGCCAGCGACAGCAGAATGCCGAGCAGGGCGACCACGGCCAGCACCACCATGGTGGCGATCCCGATCTTGCGGGTGGCGAACGAGCGGACCGCCCGGAGCAGCACCACGGTCGGCCGCTGACGCCAACGGCGAGCCCGGACGATCCGGCGCGCGGCCACTTCCGTACCGGGCGGCTGCCCGGTCGCTTCGGCGAGCACCAGATCGGCCCGCTCCTCGTCGTCCGGCAACACCCGCAACTGGTTGGGGTCCGTCGTGTCGGCCAGCCCGCACACCACATGCTCCGGCCGTACGTCGGTGCGCCGGGCCACGTACAAGGTGCGACCGCTGTGCCGGAAGTAGGTCGGCGCCACCTCGCCGAGCGCCGCCGCGACGAACGCCGGGGCGGCCATGGACGCGTCGGAGAGCGCCGCGCAACCCGGGAAGAGCTGCCGGATCCTGCTCCCGAAGCTGGTATTGAAAATCCGCATCACCAGCCGGATGGTCGGTGCGACCTCCTGCGCGCAGAGCGCGGCGTGGATGTTGCCCACATCGTTCTGGTGCATCAGCGCGAGCCCGCTCGCCCCGACCAGGCCAGCGGCCCGGAAGGTGTCCTCGTCGAGCCGGTCTGACCTGATCAGCCGGATGCCACGGATCGTACGAATGTCCGGGCCCGTCCGCCCGGCGTCGGTGCGGCACGATCACCGTGACCCGGACCGATCCGGTCGTCGGCTCGTCAGCGTGTTCGGCCCATTGGTGAGCAGTTCGTTGACGAGTTGGAAGGCGAGCGCGTCGTCGCCGCAGACCACGTAGTGCGGTCGGGCGTCGGCGGTGGGCCGTAGCCCGTCGCGCAGCCGGGTTTCCACCGCGCGTCGGGCCCGGATGCGCCAGAGGTCCGCCATGCCCGGATGGTAGTCATCCCGATCACTTGACCGCAGCCCCGTGACCACGATCGTGGGTGGCTGGCCGGACCGCCGGCATGAGCGCGCCGGTTCCCGGTAGAACGGCGATAATGCAGACGTTCCTTCCGTACCCGGACTTCATCGCCAGCGCCCGGGTGCTGGACCAGCGGCGCCTGGGCAAGCAGCGGGTCGAGGCGATGCAGGTGCTGCGCGGGTTGACCCGCCCCGGGTACGGCTGGCGCAACCACCCGGCGGTCCGAATGTGGGCCGGCTACGAGGAGGCGCTGGTCCGCTATGGGCTTGATATCTGCTCGGTCTGGTGCGCGGCCGGTCGGGCGGACACCTGCGCGGGCAGCCTGGTCACCGACCTCACCGCCGCCTGCGGCGTGTCCCGGGTACGGCAGCAGCGCGAGTTGGCCGCCGCCGGTGAACTGCCACCCTGGCTCGGTCGCGAGGACCTGCACCTGAGCCACCGGTCCTCGCTGCTGCGCAAGGACCCGGAGCACTACCGGCCGTTCTTCGGCGACCTGCCGCCCGATCTGCCGTACGTCTGGCCGCCGTCGGACCGGGTGTCGACCTGCCGTGGCTCGGCTCCGCCTGAGCTAGAGTGTGGCGAAAGCCGCCTTTCTGTCCTAGAACCGAGCAAAAGGTGCCCTTCCTGACATGGAGCTGTCCCGACGGGTCGGCCGGCTGATCGGCGTACACCCGGAGAAGATCGACCCCGGCGGCGGTGGCCCGGCCCGGGTGCCCGACGGGGTCGACGCGCTGGTGGTGGGGGGTGGGATCGCCGGCATGTCGGCGGCGGTCGTGCTCGCCGAACGCGGGGTCCGGGTCACCGTGCTCGAAGCGCGGCCCACCCTCGGCGGGCGGTTGGCCGCCTGGTCGGACACGCTTGACCGACGGCACCGCCCAGATGGTCGAGCCACGGCTTTCACGCGTTCTTCCGGCAGTACTACAACTGGCGGTCGATCCTCCGCCGGGCCGATCCGGACCTGGGCTTTCTGCGGCCGGTCCCCGGTTATCCGGTGCACTCCGCGCGCTGGCCCACCGAGGAGTTCGGCCGGCTGCCCGCCGCCCCGCCGATGAATCTGCTCGCCCTGATCGCCCGCAGCGGCAGCCTGCGGCTGCGCGACCTGCGCCGGATGGACGGCCGGGCGGCGCTGCCGCTGCTCGCCTACCACCCGCGAGCGCAGCTACGCCGCGCTCGACAACACCACGGCCGAGGAGCTGCTCGACTCGCTGCGACTGCCGGACCGGGCCAGGGCGATGCTCTTCGAGGTCTTCGCGCACTCGTTCTTCAACCACGAGCGGGAGATGTCCGCCGCCGAGATGGTGGCGAACTTCCACTTCTACTTCCTCGGCAACCCGGAGGGTCTGGCGTTCGACGCGCCGGACCGGGACTACGACGCGGCGATCTGGCGGCCACTCACCGCGCATCTGATCAGTCACGGCAGTCGGGTGCTCACCGGACCGCCGGCAGCCCAGCTCGAGCCGGGACGGCACCGGCTGGCAGGTCAGCACCACCACCGGCGCCGGGTACGCGGCCCGCTACCTGGTGCTCGCCGTCGATCCGCCGGCTTGACGCGGCCTGATCGCCGAGGCACCCCGGCTGGCCGGATCGGCGCCGGTCCTCGCCGCGCGGGTCGCCGGGCTGGCCACCGGGGCGCCGTACGCGGTGGCCCGCTACTGGCTGGGCGGGGACGTTGGCGCCGGACCGTCCGGTGTTCAGCGGGGTTTCCCGGCAACGCACCCTCGACTCGGTCACCCTCTACCACCGGCTGGAGCGCGGGTGCCGACGGTGGGCCGAGCGCACCGGCGGCTCAGTGCTGGAACTGCACGCGTACGCCTGCGACAACGACGTGCCGGCGCCCGAGCTGGCCGAGCGGATGCGTACTGAGCTGGCCGTGCTCTGGCCGGAGGTCGCCGGTCTGCCGGTGCTGGAGTTGCGGGCCCGGGTCGAGCGGCAGGCACCGGCGTTCCGGCCCGGGGCGCACGGCCAGCCGGCCCGGGGTGGTCACCGAGGCGGATGGGCTCTACCTGGCCGGCGACGGGATCCGGGCCGACTTTCCGAGCGCGCTGATGGAACGGGCCGCCGCCACCGGCATCCTCGCCGCGAACGAGATCCTGCGTCGGGAGGGTGCGGCCACCGAGCCGATCCGGTCCGTACGCCGACATGGCCTACTTGCCCGCCGATCAAAGCCTTGATCGGCGGGCAAGGCCCTGATTGAACCACTACTTCCCGCCGGGCACCTGGTCCTTGACCTCGTCGTAGCCGACCTTGGTGGGCGCCTCGGCCAGCGCGTAGATCACGCGGATCACGCCCGTCGGAAACGCCTCCGTCGCCGTCATTCTCAGGTGGTATGGCGCGTCACCGTCGTCGAAGAGCCTGCGGCCCTTACGCGCCGCAACCGGGTGCACCAGCAGGCGCAGCTCATCGACCAGCCCCGCGGCGAGCAGCTGCTGCACCACGGAGATCGAACCGGGGATGAGGATGCCTCTGATGCCGGCATCGGCCTTGAGCGAGGTGACGGCATCGAGGAGATCGCCCTTGATCAGCTCGGAGTTGCGCCAGGAGAACTCCAGCGGCTGGCGCGAGACGACTACCTTGCGCACGTCCCCGAGTTGCTTGGCGAACGGTGCGTCGTCCCCACCCGCCGCCTCGCGGTCGGGCCAGGCTCCGGCGAAGCTGTCGTAGGTCTCGCGGCCGATGAGCAGCACGTCAGCGGTGTTGTAGTCCTCGTCGACGGCGCGGCCCATGTTCTCGTCGAAGTACGGGAAGTGCCAATCGGGGTCGACCTCGGCCACACCGTCGGCCGAGATGAAAAGCGTGGAGATGACCTTTGCCATCGCGGTGATCCCTTCGAGTCAGGTGGTGTCGGTAGGTAGACCGGCGCAGCATCCCAAACTTATCGGCCGGCCACCGACCCGTCCCGATGGAGAGTCGGCATTTCGGGCTCGTCGTGATGCATCGGCGCAGATTTTGCTGAAAGTGCTCCCACGCTTGTCTACGACCAACGTCGTTGTCCGGATGCCCCGCCCTCGGCAAGGGTAGTCAGCGGATCCACCTCTACCGGCAGTTCATGACGGCGTGGTGGTGGCGAAGGCTGGATGTGCGGCGAGTGCGCCGGTTGCTGTCAGGCGCCGGCTGGCAGAAACGGCATCCCGGCGTACGCGAGGGCTTCGGTGTAGCGGTCGTCGGGATCGGCGGTGTCGGGTAGCTGCTGGTTCAACTCGAGGCTGACCATGCCGTGCGCGACGGCCCACAGATGCAGGGCGACACGTTCGGGTTGGTCGCCGGTGAGCACGCCGGCCTGGTGGCAACGTGCGACGGCGTCGACGAGTGGGCGGAAGGCCGCCTCGGCTGTCGCGCGCCCCTCAGTGTCCGGCGTGAACTCGGGAACCAGGTGGCCGAACATCAGTCCGTACAGATGTGGGCTGGCCAGGGCGGCGCGTCGATAGGCGACGCCGAGCTGGCGCAGGTCCGCCAGCGGATCATTGGTGTGTGGTGTCGCGCGCAGGGTGTTGCCCAAGCGCTGAAATCCCTCGCGGTGCATGGCGGCGAGCAGTCCCTGTTTGTCGCCGAACAGGGTGTAGACGGGCATCGTGGACACCCCGACCGCTGCGGCGAGCTTGCGCAGCGACAAGCCGGCCGAGCCGTGCTCGACCAGGAGCCGGGCTGCCTGGTCGACCAGCCGCGCGGTCAGCTCCGTGGCGTTGGCGCGGGGCCGGCGGCTGACTCCATCCCTGTTGACGCTGAGCACGGGAGCAACTATAACAATGTTATGAGCCATAACATTGTTATGGGATGGGTGATCCCGGCGCACGCCGCCGGCGCCACGATCGCGCTGCTGCTCGGCGGCTACAACCTGCGCCACAGGCCGAAAGGCGACCGGATCCACCGGAGGGTCGGGCGGGTCTGGGTGATCGCGATGTACTGGACGGTGTTCAGCTCATTCGCCATCAAGGACCTGCGGCCGGGGCATTACAGCTGGATCCACGCACTGTCACTGTTCACCTTCGTCACCCTCACGATCGGCCTGTGGGCGGCGCTGACCCGGCGGGTGCGGCTGCACCGGCAGTTCATCACGGGCTCCTACCTGGGACTGGTCGGCGCGTTCGTCGGAGCCATCGCGGTACCCGTGCGTCACGTCCCGCAGTGGGCGGTGCACCAGCCGCTCAGTCTCATCCTCGCGGGCGCCGGCTGTGCCATCGCCTCGGTAGCGGCGATCGCGCTAAGCCGCCGATCCCGGCCAGCGACCCGCGAAAGCCCCACCACGGCGAACAAGACGCCGCCGACGCAGCAGCAGTAGTTCGACGTTGAGATCCACCGGATTCCACGCTTCACCAGCGCGGCCAGCCGACCGGCGCCGTTCGGCTTACCTCACGGCAGAAAGCCGGGCGGGTTTTGCCTGGTAAGGGCGTTGAGCCCCGGCCGGGATCGAACCGGCGACATCTCGCTTACAAGGCGAGTGCTCTGGCCAGCTGAGCTACAGGGGCACGTGTTCGTGGTCAGCATAGCGACTGGCGCCCGGATATCAGCGGAGGCAGGGGTTGCCGATTCATGGCAATCACCGGGTGCCGCGCACCGCGTCACCGGGTGAGTGACAATAGCTTCAGCGGAAAGCGCTGACGGCGACGGCGGTTGATGCCTTTCCATGCCCGGATGACCGGAATGCGTGTCTATCTTGCCCCATCCGCAGGGCCCGACCTTGGCACCTGAAGAAAATCCGTTTACCGTGGCGTGACGCGAATGACACTTCGACGCTGATCATCAGTTGCCGGAGACGTTCGCTGGCCGGCACGGACACCGCGCCGGTCGCTCCTTCACTCGGATCGTCCGGCACGTTCCTGCCGGTGAAAGGAAGCGCTTCAGCATGGCTACGGTTACCTACTCCAAGGCCACCCGGATCTACCCGGGCACCGAACGCCCCGCGGTCGACCACCTCGACCTGGAAATTGGCGACGGCGAGTTCCTCGTCCTGGTCGGCCCCTCCGGTTGCGGCAAGTCCACCAGCCTGCGAATGCTCGCCGGGCTGGAGGACGTCGACGACGGCTCGATCTTCATCGACACCCGGGATGTCACCCACCTGCCGCCGAAGGCCCGCGACATCGCGATGGTCTTCCAGAACTACGCGCTCTACCCGCACATGACGGTGTACGAGAACATGGCGTTCGCCCTGAAGCTCCGCAAGACGTCGAAGGCGGAGATCGACCGGCGGGTCAAGGAGGCGGCGACGCTGCTGCAGCTGGAGGAATACCTCAGCCGCAAGCCGAAGGCGCTCTCCGGCGGTCAGCGTCAGCGGGTCGCGATGGGCCGGGCGATCGTCCGGGAGCCGCAGGTCTTCCTGATGGACGAGCCGCTGTCGAACCTCGACGCCAAGCTGCGGGTGCAGACCCGGTCCCAGATCGCGACGCTGCAGGCCAAGCTCGGCATCACCACCGTCTACGTCACCCACGACCAGGTCGAGGCCATGACCATGGGCCACCGGGTGGCGGTCCTGCTCGACGGCGTACTCCAGCAGGTCGACACGCCCCGGGCGCTGTACGACACCCCGGCCAACGTCTTCGTGGCCGGCTTCATCGGCTCGCCGGCCATGAACATCAAGACGGTGCCACTGACCGAGCAGGGCGCGGCCTTCGCCGAGCTGACCGTGCCGCTGACCGTACGCAGGTCGCCGCGGCTCAGGAGGAGGAGGGCAACGGCAGGATCACCGTGGGCTTCCGTCCGGAGAGCTGCGAACTGGTCGGCCCGAGCGAGGGCGGGCTGCCGCTCACTGTCGACCTGGTCGAGGAGCTCGGCTCGGACGCGAACGTCTACGGCCACGCCACGATCGACGGCGGCGCGGAGCGGTTCGTGGTGCGTACCGACCGTCGCCACATGCCGAACATGGGCGACACCGTCTACGTCAAGCCGCAGGCCGGTCAGCACCACGTGTTCCACGCCGCCACTGGCGCACGGCTCTGACCTGAACCACGCCGGCGGGTCTGTGCCGGGACAGGAAGGGCCCCTGGAATCCGTCGGCGGATTCCAGGGGCCCTTCCTCGCATCAGCCCGGTAATCAGTCCAGCCGGATGCTGTTTCGTCTTGCTCGGCTGGTTTCGCTTGTGCGCACGCTTCCTCCTGCTCCGCTGATCAGACAGGCAGTCGACCCGCACCCGCGAGGGTCCGCACCACGACCGGCACGATCGGCGCGGGGAGCACCGGGCCGGCGCGTAGGGTCGGGATCCAGCCCGCATCCGCGCTGAGCGTCGGTTCGTGCCCGGCGTTGTACGCGTCGAGCAAGCTGACTGGGTCCGCCGGCCCGGTGCCGGTTCGCACCCAGTTGCCCCGCTCGGTGATCGCGGTCCCGCCCCAGTCGTAGAGCAGGTCTCCCGCCCGGATGCCGCTGCCCAGGGCGAAGAAGTTGTGCTCCGCGTAGATCGCCGACTGGACGCGATGTTCGCCATGTCGCTGCTGCCGGTGTTCCTCTTCTTCGTCGCGTTCCAGCGGATGCTGGTCGAGGGCATCAACACCAGCGGACTCAAGGGGTGAATCGGAGGGTCACCGTGGCCGAACCCGGCGACGGCGACCGTCGCGACTGGGCGGGAAACCCTGCGCAACGCCACCGTACCCTCGCGCTGCTCGGCCTCATCAGCACCGTCGCCGCGCTGCTCGGTGGTCACCGCGGGCGCCGCCGTGGCCACCGCGAGCGCGGCCCTGCACCACTGGATCGAACACGACAGTTGGCCCGGCATCCGGCCGGTGCTGCACGGTTTCGTCCGGGCGGTGCCAGCCGGGGCCGGGGCCACTCGGAGTCGCCGCGGCTGGTGGCCACGCTGCTCGGCAACAACCTGCTGGTGCTGCACCGTGGGCTGGTGCCCGGCGGCACGGCCCTGATCGTGGTCACCTGGACCTCCTGACCGCAGCGGCCGGCGGTCTTCGCCGGCATGACCGTCGTCCAGGTCGGTCGGCAGGGCGGGCGAGGCTGGTGCACCGCTGCCCGGACTGGCCGGCCGGACCGCGCTACGCCGTCCGGCCGCGCCGATCGCCTCGGCCGGCGTGCTGGCCCTGACCACCACGCTCGGCCTGCTGGTGCTCCTCGCCTACTCACCCCGGTCCTTCGCCGGCTCACAACACTCCTCTTAGTCCTGCCGAGACGCGGCGACCCGCCGGATCGCCCTGCACGCGGCGAACCGCCGGATCACTCCTGCACGAGCGGCGACCCCGCCAAAAGGGATCAGGGCGGCGGCGCGGCGGCGGGCGACCTCGGCCAGGGCGACCGCTGCGGCCACCGACGGCGTTCAGCGACTCGACCGTCGAGGCGATCGGAATGACGGACCCGCAGGTCGCAGGTCTCGCCGACGAGCCGGGACAGGCCCCGGCCCTCCGAGCCGACGACCAGTACGACGGGGTCGACCGCCGCCTCCAGCTCGTAGAGGCGGTCCTCGCCGTCGGCGTCCAAGCCCACGATCAGGAAGCCGGCGTCCTGGGCCGCCTTGAGCGCCCGGGTCAGGTTGGTGACCTGACGCGACCGGCACCCGGGCGGCCGCGCCGGCGCTGGTACGCCACGCGGTGGCGGTGATGCCGGCGGCCCGGCGTTCGGGCACGAACACGCCCTGCGCACCGAAGGCCGCGGCCGAACGGATCACCGCACCCAGGTTGCGCGGGTCGGTGACCCCGTCGAGCGCGACAGCAGCGGCGCGGTCTGCTCCGCGCCGCCGCGACCAGATCCTCGAACGGCTCGTACTCGAACGGCGGGACCTGCAGGCCGATGCCCTGGTGCAGTACGCCGCCGGTCATCCGGTCCAGTTCGGCGCGGCTGACCTCCAGGATCGCGATGCCCCGGTCCCCGGCGGTGCGAACCGCCTCGATGATCCGTTCGTCGAGGTCGATGCCCTGCGCGACGTACAGCGCGGTGGCCGGCATCTGCGCCCGCAGCGCCTCAAGACGGGGTTGCGGCCGACCAGCAGTTCGGGCGCGTCCTTGGCCGGGACGGACTTCGGCCCGGTGCCACCCGGGGTCCGGTCCGGACCGGAGCGCCCCGACCCGGCACCGCCCCGTCCGGCGGCGCCCCGACCAGCGGCACCACCCCGGCCCGACGTGGCGCCGCCCGCTTCGACTTGCCCCAGCCGGCACCGGTGGTGTCCTTCGCTCCCGGCGTACCGATCTTGGGGGTCCGCCCTCGGCGGCCGCCGTCCGGCGCTCCTTCTCCTGCTTCCAGGCGGTGCGCTGCGGCAGTTCCTCGTTGCCGGAATAGCCTTGTGCCAGGGCCGCTCGTCGGCGGGCAGGGTCCGCCCCGGCCGGCGAGACTGGCCCGTCTTGCCGCCGGAGCCGCGTTGCGGCCCCTTCTTGGCGGCGCCGTCGCCCGGCGCTGCGAGTTACCCGGCATCAGTCCTGCTCTCCGATCGTCCATCGTGGCCCGTGCGGGGTGTCCTCGATCACGACACCGGCCTGCCTGAGCTGGTCGCGTACCGCGTCGGCGGCCGCCCAGTCCTTGCGTGCCCGGGCCGCGCGCGCTGCTCCATGGCCAGCGCGACCAGCGGTCGACCACTTCGCGCAGGTCGCCATCCGCCCGCCGCCACCCCAGGCCGCGTCAACCGGGTCGACGCCGAAGACGTCGAGCATCGCCCGCACCCCGGCCAGGGCGCTCCGGGCGGCGTCCTCGTCGCCGCGGCCAAGGCGGCGTTGCCGTCCCGGACCGTGTCGTGCAGCATCGCGATCGCCCGCGAGGTGTTCAGGTCGTCGTCCATCGCGGTCGCGAACGCGTCCTGCAGTTCGCCGGCCAGGCCGCGGCCGACCCGCTCACCGGCCCGCTGCACGAAGCCCTCGATCCGCCGGTACGCGGCTGCGGCCTCGCGCAGCGCCTCGTCCGAGTAGTCGATCATCGAGCGGTAGTGCGGCGAGGCCAGGTAGTAGCGCAGCTCCACCGGGCGTACCCCGACGCGGCCACGTGGCGAGGTCGATGACGTTGCCCAGCGACTTGCTCATCTTCTCGCCGAGGTTGAGCAGGCCGTGGTGCACCCAGTACCGGGCGAAGCCGAACCCGGCCGCCCTGGACTGGGCGAGCTCGTTCTCGTGGTGCGGGAAGTCAGGTCCAGCCCGCCGCCGTGGATGTCGAACTCGTCACCCAGGTAGCGCCAGCACATCGCCGAGCACTCGATGTGCCAGCCCGGGCGCCCGCGGCCCCACGGCGACGGCCAGGTAGCGTCGGCCGGCTCGTCCGGCTTTGACGCCCTTCCACAGCGCGAAGTCCAGCGGGTCCCGCTTGCCCCGGTCCGGCGGCGTCCCCGGCCGGCTGCATGGCGTCCGGGCCGCTGTCCGGAGAGCGACCCGTACTCCGGGAACGAGGGGACGTCGAAGTAGACGTCGCCGGCCGTCGTGGCCGGGTACGCGTGCCCGCGTCGATCAGCTGCTCGATCAGCTCGTGCATCTCGGGGATGTGGCCGGTGGCTCGCGGCTCGTAGGTGGGCGGCAGCACGCCGAGCGTCCGTACGCGGCGGCGAGCAGCCGCTCGTTGGCGTACGCGATCGACCAGAACGGCGGTCCTGCTCGACCGACTTGACCAGGATCTTGTCGTCGACGTCGGTGATGTTGCGGATGAACGTCACCTCGTAGCCGGTGTGCAGCAGCCAGCGGCGCAGCACGTCGTAGTTGACGCCGGAGCGCAGGTGGCCGATGTGCGGCGGGGACTGCACGGTGAGACCACACAGGTAGATCCCCACCTCGCCGGCCTGCGCGGGACGAAGTCCCGCACCGATCGGGTCGCGGTGTCATACAGGCGGAGCGTCACCGTGCAAGGGTACCGGCCGCCGCCGATGCGGCCGAGCGTGGAAAGTCCTCCCGCGTACGCGGGGCCGCCCGGCGGGAACGCGGACTCCCCGCGGGGAAACGGGCGGGGTCCGGGCGTCGCCCGGCGGTCCGGTCCGGTCGTAGGCAGCCGAACGGGAAACGGCCGACAGACCGGGTGAGACAGCACAGACGCTGGACCGTGGCCTGCGGCTGCTGCCCTGGTGGCCGAGCGTCCGGCGGGCTGTCGGTCACCGAGGCCGCCGACCGGCTCGGCGTGGGTCGTACGGTGGTCTACCGGCTGGCCGGCGCGCTGACCGGGCCGGGTGGTACGACGGCGAGGGCGGCGGTCGGCTGCGGCTCGGCATCGGGCTGCTGCGCTTGCCCGCCGGGCCCAGCCGCTGCTCGCCGAGGGAGCGCTGCCGGCGCTGCGCGGGCTGGCCGAGGAGACCGGTGCCACCGCGCACCTGACCGTCGGCGAGGGCGGGGAGGGCTGGCATTGGCCGTCGTCGAGCCGAGCTGGACGGCGTTGCACGTGGCGTACCGGACCGGAACGCGGCATCCGCTGGAGCGCGGCGCCGGCGGACAGGCGATCCTGGCCGGCCGCCGGGGGCAGATCGAGCCGGTGGCTACCAGCGGCGAGCTGCAACCGGGTGCGTACGGGGTGGCCGCCCCCGTTGTCGGGGTACCCGGCTTGGAGGCGAGCGTCGGCGTGGTGGCGCTGGCACCGTTGGACGTGGTCGCGGTGGGCGAGCAGGTCGCCGCCGCTGCCGCCGCCGTCAGCCGCGCACTGTCCTGACCGGACGTACGGCCGGCGGCGGCCTCTGCGTCAGCCGGACAGTCAGGCGGGCGTGACTACCACGATCGGACGGCTGAAGGTTGATATTGCCCAGCGCGTTGGCCGCCTGGATCCGGTAGTAGTAGATGCTCGCCCGGGCCAGCCCGAAGTCGGTGAAGCTCCGGCACGTGCCCGGCAGGTCGAAGGTGTCGAGCCCGGTACTGAAGGCCAGGTTGGTGGCCCGTTGCAGGGTGAAACCGCCGACCATGCCGCTGGATCCCTTGGCCCAGGTGAGGTTTACCGTCGCAGCGCCGGGTGCGGTGGTGGTTACCTGCAGAATGGTCGGCGCCGTGGGGACGACCAGTGCCACCGCTATCACCCTGGACCAGGGCGAGAGCGCAGCGGGGAGGGTGGTCCGTACCCGGTAGTAGTAGGTGGTGGTTCTCGGCGTGACAGTGGTGTCGGTGTACGCGCTGATCGCCGGCAGCGACAACGTGACCAGCCCGTAGGCGAAGGTCGGATTGGTCGCTCGCTGGAGATCCACGCCACCGGCGAACGACCGATTGGTCCAGGAGAGGTTGACCTGCAGCGGGGCGGTCGGCGGCACCTCTGCGGTCAACCCGGTTGGTGCCAGCAACGCGGCGGCGCCCGGCCGAGGTCAGGCACGATGCCGAGGGAGCCGGACGGCACGGAGACATTCAGCTTTGGCGTTGCCGCGCTCTGCCGGGGAACGGTAGGCGTCGGTCCGGCGGGCATGTCCACCGCCGGGCCGCCCCGGCGGTCTCCCCGGCGGGGTTGACCCGTCCGGCGTCCAGGTTATGCGTGATCTTCTTTGACATGACCATGCTCCTCCCTGGCGGAGCTCGACGGCCTTCGCATCTCTGGTCGGAGTGGTCGAGCCCATCCAGCGGCCCACTAACTTCCAGTGAGAATTCAACAGCGGACCGCGATCTTCCGACACCCTCACGCTGGGAAAACAGCCCGGCTATCCGGCAAAAATGGCATAGCACGCTACAAGTATGAAACCGTACGGATGACTGAAATCAGCTGCAAATCCCCCAGCGACCGTACCAGCGGGGCCCGGTCCACCTGGTCGACCGGGCCCCGCCTGGAACTCAATGCCGGACCGGCGCTGATCAGCGCCGCAACCGGGTGGTCAGCCCGCAACGGCGTGGTCACCGCCGCGTACGCGTCGATGATGCCGTGCCCGTAGAAGCCGTTGAAGCTGACGTCACCGGCGCAGTAGGCGTCGAACTCGGTCGGCCGCCCCTCATTGACGTAGCTCTGCAGCCGGGGCGTCGGGCAGGCGTGCGCTGCGGCGGTGCGGTACAGGTGCCGCTCCACCAGGTCCGGCGCCAGGGTCAGACCGCCCCGCCGCAGGTCCCGGACGCCGAACCGGCTGACGATCAGCGCGGCGACCCCGGTCGCGTGCGGTGACGCCATCGAGGTGCCCTGCAGGTAGGTGTAGTAACCGCAGGCACCCTTCTTCGGGCAGTCCTTGAGGACCGACTCCTCGTAACCCGGCACGATGTTGCCCTTGGCGTCGACCGAGCCTTCCTCCTGAAGCACCTTCAGCGGGTACGACGAGAGGATCATGTTGCCGTCGGTCCGGTAGGTCGGCGTGCCGTACCCGTCCCGGAACCAACCACCCGGCGCGGCGATCCCGATCTGCTCGGTGCCGTAGTTGGAGTAGTCGGCCTTCTTGCCGGACGGGCCGATGGCCGAGCCCCGATCACGTGCGGGCCCTCAACCGGCAGATCCCAGCAGGTGGCGTTGTCGATGACCCGGTAGTGCTCCGGCGCACCGTAGTTCGGGCTGGACTCATCCGGCCGGGGCGCCCCGAGGTCCTCGTGGTTGTTACCGAGCGAGCCGATCAGCGTGACGCCGCGCGGCGTGCGCGTAGTTCAGCGCCCGCTTCATCGCCGCGATGGTGACCCGCTGCGCGAGCTGTTGCGCGGCCGAGTCGGCCGGGTTGTTCATGCAGTTGTAGAGCCACGGGTCAACGTAGAAGGACATGTTGACCACGTCCAGGCCGACGTTACCGGCGTGCACCAGCGCGTTGACCACAGAGTCGAGGAAGAAGTAGCCGGAGTCCTGACCACCCTTGAGCTCAACCAGGGTCACGTTCGGCGCGATGCCGGAGACACCGAGGCCGTTCGCGGCGGCACCGATCGTGCCGGCGACGTGCGTACCGTGGCCGTTGTCGTCCGTGCCGACCGGGTCGAGACAGCTCGGCACCTCGCACGGGCCGTCGATCTCCGGGATGTCCCGTGCGAAGTTCTTCGACAGCGACCGACTGAAGTTCGGCGCCAGGTCGGGGTGGCTGGCGTCCAGCCCGGTGTCCAGGATCCCGACGGTCACCCCCCGGTTGCCGGGCTCGGTCTTGCGGGCCTTGTCCGCCCGCACCATGGCCAGGCCCCAGAGGTTGTCGTCAAGTGGGTCCAGCTTGACGCCCCGGTTCGCACCGTTGCCGTTGCCCTTGCCCTTGCTCCGGGCCTCCGCCAACCGGTGTTCCTGCTCGACCTTGTCGAACTTGGGCTTCGGCGCGTAGCCGACCGTCCGCTTCTCGACCGCGCCGACCAGCGCGGCCGCGCCGCCTACCCGGCTGGCGAAGTCGGTGCGGTCGCTGACCACCTGGAACATTCCGACGTCATCGGTACGACCGATGACGGTGCCACCGGCCGCCTTGATGGCGGCGAGGGCCACATCAGCCGCGACCCCCTCGCCGGCAAGCACGCTGTATTCCGTCGTCTGGGCGGGTGCGGCACTGACCGAACCGGTCGGGACGGTCGCCACGAGAGCCAGTGCGGTCACCGCAGCGGCAGCACCGGCGGTGAATCGTCTACTCACCACTTTGTTTCCTCTCATTCGCGAGGCGTGGGAGCATCAAACCCGATCAATCAGCTGAAAGCCAGTCCCTAAGCGAATCGAAACACAAGGGTTCGATAGTGATCAACTAGATCGTCGCCGATCCCCGTCGATCAAGGACTTGTTGTTGCGCTTTGGAGATCGAAGTACGACAACAATTCCTTGATCGACGGGAAAGTCCTTGATCGACGGGGTGGGTCAGGGGTGGGTCAGGGGTGGGTCATCCGGAGCACGTCGAGGGCCTCGTCGAGCTGCTCCTCGGTGAGCCGGCCCGCGTCGACGTGCCCGCGGGCGAGCACCACCTCGCGGATCGTCGACTGCCGTGGCCAGCGCCTCCTTGGCGACCGAGGCCGCCTCGTCGTACCCGAGGTAGCGGTTGAGCGGGGTGACGATCGACGGCGACCCCTCCGCGTACGCCAGGCAGACCTCGACGTTCGCGACCAGGCCGGCCACGCAGCGGTCGGCGAGCAGCCGGCTCGACGCGGCCAGCAGCCGGATCGACTCCAGCAGGTTGCGGGCCATCACCGGGAGCATCACGTTCAGCTCGAAGTCGCCCTGCGAGCCGGCGAAGGCGACGGTGGCGTCGTTGCCGATCACCTGGGCGCAGACCTGGCGGACCGCCTCGCGGCACCACCGGGTTCACCTTGCCCGGCATGATCGACGAGCCGGGCTGCAGGTCGGGAAGCTGCATCTCGCGCAGGCCGGCGCGCGGGCCGGAGCCCATCCAGCGGAGGTCGTTCGCGATCTTGTTGAGGCCGACCGCGATGGTCCGCAGCTGCCCGGAGGCCTCGACCAGCGCGTCCCGGGCGCCCTGGGCCTCGAAGTGGTTGCGCGCCTCGGTCAGCGGCAGGCCGGTCCGCTCCCGCAGCCGGTCGATCACCGCGGCGGCGAAGCCGGCCGGGGTGTTGATGCCGGTGCCCACGGCGGTGCCGCCGAGCGGCAGCTCGGCCAGGCGGGGCAGCGCCGCCTCCAGACGCGCTCGACGCCGTAGCGGACCTGGGCGGCGTAGCCGGAGAACTCCTGCCCGAGGGTGACCGGGGTGGCGTCCATCAGGTGGGTCCGGCCGGCCTTCACCACCGTCGGCGAACTCCGCCGCCTTCGCCTCCAGCGCCCCGGCCAGGTGCGCCAGCGCGGGCAGCAGGTCGTGGACGACCGCGGCGGTGGCGGCCAGGTGGATCGAGGTGGGGAAGACGTCGTTGCTGGACTGGGAGGCGTTCACGTGGTCGTTCGGGTGCACCTCGCCGGCCCAGCTCGCGGCTGGCCAGGGTGGCGATCACCTCGTTGGCGTTCATGTTCGACGAGGTGCCCGAGCCGGTCTGGAACACGTCGATCGGGAACTGGTCGTCGTAGCCGCCGGCGGCCACGTGCGCGGCGGCGGCGGCGATCGCGCTCGGCCACGTTCGCGTCGAGCACGCCCAGCTCGGCGTTGACCTCGGCCGCCGCGCCCTTGATCTGGGCCAGCGCGCGGATCTGGGCCGGCTCGAGCCCGCGCCCGGAGATCGGGAAGTTCTCCACCGCCCGCTGGGTCTGCGCCCGCCACAGCGCCTCGGCGGGCACCTCCACCTCGCCCATCGTGTCGTGTTCGATCCGGTATCCGGTCGCCTCAGGTGTGCTCACGCGTCCATCCTGCCCCGCGATGCTCGCTCGCCTACGGCGTTCCAGAATCACGTCTGCGTCCGCCAGGGACGGTAGGACCGCGAGGGCCCCGAAGGAAGGCGCCGTACGGTCGGCGCTACACGTGGGTGACGTAGTGGTAGTTGCCGGGGCCGGCGGTTGACTCCAGGGTCTGGATGACGGAACGCGGATTGTCGTGGGGGCCGGAGATGTAGAACGGCTTGCCGTCGCGGCCGAAGCGGATCGGGGTGGGGGTGGTCGGCGTACCGAGATAGGGGGCCGCCGGGGCGAAGTCGGGGTGTGGTTCGAAGCCCAACCCACGGGCGTACGCGACCGCCCCGTGCACCAGGTGCTGGGCGAGTTCCAGTGGCGCGACGAGTGGCGGCGCGTCGAAGACGCCGAAGAACTGGCCGCAATAGGCGTCGATGGACCCGGCGCTCATCGACACCGGGCCGATGGCGTTCTTGACCCCCAGGCAGTAGACGTCGATCAGGAACCCGCAGACGGTGGCGCGGCTGGCGCGTTCCTGGCGTGCGACCAGCACATGCACCAGGCCGCTGGTCTCAGGCTCGGCACCGGCGAGTGGGTCGGCCGCTGCCCAGTCCGGCGCCTCGGCCAGGCCCAACCCGACGCTCCAGCCGGGGCTGATCCAGCAGCCGAGCAGGGCCCGGTCGGCCGGGTCGGCGTGCGACTGCTGGACCGCCGCGACCTGGCGGACCAGGGGCGCGACAGCCGACGGTGGCAGCCCGAGCACCTTGGCGATCTGCTTGGGCGAGCTGCCCCGTTCGCGGAGTTCCCGGACGCGGGCGAGTAGGTCCTCATCAGTCACCCGGGCGATTATGCCGGTGGTCGGCGTTCATCTGTTGAACGCGGTGCGGTGGCCGGTGGTGTCGAGGCGGGCGGTGGCGGGGCGTCCGGGGTGGGCGGCGGCGAGGCGGCGTACCCGGGCGGTGAGGCCGGTGGTGTCGGGGGGTGCGGCGGCGGGCGCAGGCTGTTGTGGGACGCGGATCGGCTGTTCCGGGTCGGCGGGGATGGTGGCCCGCAGCGCGCCGCCGAGGTAGCGCAGGCAGCGCGCGACGGCCTCGGGCAGGCCGGCGCAGGTGGGCATCGGGTCCGGCGAGATGCTCCGAGGCCGGGTCGACGACGTGGACCGCCCAGCTTTCGCCTTGGAGCAGGTGCGGACGGCCGGCGTTGAGCCGGTGATCCGTGACGGTGATCTCGATGGCGAGCCCGAGGCCGAGGACGAGCCGGGCGAGGTCGTCCAGGGTGGGTCCGACCCAGTCGCTGGCCCGGACCAGGATCCGGGCGGCGGGGTGGCCGGCGGCAGCCTCGGTGAGGTAGCTGGCGACCGGGTCGGCGGCCGGGTCGGCGAGGTGGATGATCCCGTCCCGCAGGTGTTGGCCGATGACGGTCTCACCGTCGAGGTCGGTGAGGTCCACCGGGCGTACGCCGAAGGCCGCCGCCAGCCGGCCGACCTGGTAGTGGCCGGGGAGTTGGATCACCGGTGTCCCGTTGGCGCCGTAGCTGGCGACGAGCGCGGGCGGTCCGGGTCGTCGTCGGCCCGCCAGTTGCGGTGGACGCATCGGCCGCGCAGGTCGGTGACGGTGAGCACCGCACCGCGCCGGATCTGGCCGGTGCCGTAGCAGTCGGGACAGTACGGCGGGTCGCCGGTGTCGTGGCAGCGGAGGCAGGGGTAGCTCGGGATGGGTGTCGCCCCGATGGTGCGGGGCGGGTGGTTCCCAGCCGCGCCGCAGGGTGCCGACCGGCCGACCGGTGACCGGGCCGGTCGCCGATCCGGTCCCGGTGTCGGCTGGTTCGCCGGGTTGCAGGCTGGTGTGCCACCAGTGCCGGTTGCGCCAGATGGCCTGGGCGCCGCGGGTCCGCTCGTGGCAGTGCTCGGAGAGGATCCGCCGTTCGAGCTGGTCGAGGTCGTGGGCGCCGGGGTATCCGTCGATCCCGACGGCGGCGGGGCTCGGCCGGAGCGCGTGGTCGGCGAGAAAGTACGCCGGGGTGTCCTCAGCCGGCCAGGACCAGCCCGGTGGCGGCCTGTTCGGCGGTGATGGTGGCGATGGCGGCGAGCAGGTCACCGGCCCGCCGGTGCGGGTTGGCGGGCACCCCACCGCCGGGCAGTTCGAGGCGGATGTCCCAGCTCAGGCCGGTGTCGGTGGCGTTGGTCCGGGCTTCGACCACCAGGTCGACGTGGAGCTGGTCGGCGAGCGCGCAGAGCCGGCCGAGGAGCCGGGGGTGGTCGGGTGGTTCCGGTTCGGTGGACCGGCCGAGCAGGACCAGCCAGGGTACGTCGATCCGGGCGGCGATGGCGGCGGCTTCGAGCTGGTGCCGCTCCCCGGTGGGCAGGTCGGGTCGCCACTGCCGGGGCAACGTGACGCCGGCCAGGGGCAGTCTGCCGGGCTCGTCCGGGAAGTCGGGGTCGTGCAACGTACCGGCGGCGACGCCGGCCTGTGCGGCGAGGTCGGTGACGATCGGCCGGAACGGCAGCCACCATCCGCCGCCCGGGGTGGGGACCGGCTCGACGGCCCCGGATGCCACGCTCGCGGAGGCGACCTGCCCGGTGTCGAGGTTGCCGACGGTGAGCACGAGTTGGGCGCGGCGCCGACCGCGACCGGCGCCGACGACGCCGGTGCGGGACTCATGCCGGCACCTCGGCCCGGAACTGGGCGGACTGCCAGTCGCGGAGCGCCTGCTTGATGCGTACGTTTTCGTCCTGGGTGGTGTCCAGCTCGGCCCGGAGCGCGGCCAGTTCGTCGGCGACCAGGTGCAGGAACTCGCGTACCTCCCGGGGGTCGAAACCGCGCCGGGCGCGGTCGGGGAAGCACCGGTCCCGGACCTGGCCGGGGCTGATCGTCCGCCGGGACACGCTGCGGTAGTAGGCACCGCCGTTCGGGCTGCGCCGGACCGGCGGAGGCGACGGGGCCGGCTGGGCCGGCGGCCGGGGCCGGTTGGCGAGTTCGGCGAGGAGCCGCCGCTGCCGCCGGCTACGCGCGGGAGGGAATAGCAGGTCGAGAAGTCTGCGCACGGTGGGACCGCCCTTCAGGGTCACGGATCGTGCTACGTCAAGGTCACGGAGGGTTGGAAGGGTGGCCCGACCCCGGAACGGGGAGAGGGGGTCGGGCCACCCGCCCTGCGACCGCAGCCTCAAATCGGCGGTACGCCCACAGGGCCGCTGGTTCGGCGCTGGACGGCTCCATCGCCAACGCCGTAATCGATTCCTCCTCTGCATCGTCCGGGTGCCGTGGCACCGGAAGGACACCCGCAGTGCCTAGCTGGGGGAATCCGGCGCTCACTTTACCGACAACGTCGTTAAAGTCAACGATGCACTTGAAGTGCCCTGGCGGACTGTGATCGAATACGTGGGCCTAGCTGGGGGATTTCCACATGCCCGCACGTCAGTTCGAGCCGCACTACCGGCGCATCATCGCCGACATCCGGCAGCGCATCGCCTCCGGCGAGTGGCCGCCAGGACACAAGCTCCCCTCGACTCGGGAGCTGGCCGATCTCTACCAGGTCAGGAGCCAGTCGACGGTCCGTCAGGCCATAACGATCCTGATCGAAACCGGAGAGCTGTACGGCCACCAAGGACTCGGCGTGTTCGTCCCAAATAAGCCTGCGGCCCAGTAGGCCCGATCGAGGCGCCTGTCGGCGTACCACTGGTGCGGCCACGACTCCAGCTCGACCAGGACCAGCGCGCAGCCACGTCCGCCACCGGCTACGGGCAAGAAAGCGAAGAGGGTCAAGAAGTCTACGCATGGTGGGACCACCTGACGGAGGTTGCACATGATCGAATTGCGGTGCCGAACCAAGGGGATGTGCGATGCCCTCAGCACCTGCGGAATATCGAAGAATTGCGGACGAGCTGACCGCGAAGATCAAGAGCGGTGAGCTGGCACCGGGTACGAAGCTGCCCAGCACGACCGAGCTTGCCGATGAGTTCGGCGTGAGCCCGGCGACGGCATACCGCGCGGTCTCGCTCCTACACGATCGGGACCTGGTGGTTGGGCAGCCCGGACGCGGCGTGTACGTCGCCGGAAAGTAGCCCGGACGCCAGGTCCTCATCGCTGCTCGCAGAGGCCGCGGATCAGGTCCAGGGCGGTTCGGTCCAAGCTGGCGCGGAAGAGCGCACCCCTGAAACCGTCGTCGCCATCTGCCTCGAACTCTTAGAAACCACCGTCAACGCGGTCGTCCCTACCGACCCCTCCACCTCACACAAGCCCTCGAACCCACCCAGGTCGAAGAGCCCACACCCCTCATCCGACAACTCGCCGGCACCACCCCGGTCAACCCGTCGCCGTCCGCTATCAACCAGACGGTTGCGACCTCTTGCTCCGCGAACGACACGACCACGTACGGCACCGCCTGTACCCTCGCCGCCCTCGGCCTCCGCGAGCGCCCCGTCCTCGGCAAAACGAGCACGCTCACTACCACCAAGATCCGCGCAATGTCGGGGACATTGCGGTATCGCCGTACCGGGGATGCAGCAATGTCCCCGACATTGCGATGGCTTGCCAGCGGCGTACGCCTCTCAGCTTCACGCCTACGCCGCCAGATGCCATGGCCCTGCGGAAACGATGCGGAAATGGTCGATGCCACTGGCTCGTACCGGGTGAGGGAGTCGAAGACCGCTACGACCGGCACGGCCCGAACCCAACAGTCGCGTTGATCTTGAATGGTGGGGCTACAGATGAGCGCCCGCACCGGTGCACAGTCATCCGCCTGGTGGCATCAGCGGCAAACCCGCGAGGGCCACCTACTCGACCGGGGCCCGATCAGGCTGATTGTTATCGAATCGACCATTATGAGGGTGGCATGTAGACTGCGCCGATCTAGCCGCACCATTGCTGTTTTGCACCTTAGATAGGAACCCCTGATGCGTCGAACCATCGTGGTCCTGGCGTTCGCCGGCGTGCTGGCAACGGCTGCCGCCTGCGCCAAGCAGTCCACACCGACCGCTGGGCCGACCACGGCAGCAGCCGCCAGCAGCCCAAGCCCGACCGCCGACTACACCGCCGACACCAAAAAGGTCTGCGACAAGATCGACACAGTGCTGTACAACGGCATGACGCCATTCGCCAAGAAACTCGGCAACATGATCGGCTACAAGCAGGCCAAGCAGCCGGACTTGGCAGCGAAGGCAACAGCCGCCGCGCAGCAGGATCTCCTGGAGAAGGCGGACGCCGTACAGCAGTTCACCACCGCTGCCCAGGATCCAAAGATGCGGACGGCCGGCGAAAGGTCAGCCAAGAGCCTCAGGGCTACCGCAGCCTCCGACGCGTTCTTCGACAGAATCGAAAGCATGGACGACCTCACCGCCCTGGAAACCGAGATGGCGGGGTGGCTAATGCCATTCGCGCTCTTCTGCGAGAAGTAACAGTCACCGCTACGTAACCGCCTGCGCAGCGCGCTGTCGGTCCGTAACCGGCGTCTTCAAGCACCGTTCAGATACTGCCCTTTCGCCAAGGGCGCAGCTGAGCATGGGCGTACCTCCACGCCAGGGCGCGGCGTCTACGTCGCCGGGCAATAGCCCGGATGCCTGTCCGCCGAACGCGCCGATCGGGCACGGATCCCGAGTCGGCGCGTCGCGGACTACCAACCGTCGGTATTAGCCGAGGTGCCGAACGAAAAATCGCACTGTGCTGTCCAGTTCGAATGCCGGGATCTCGCCATGCTTGCCCGGGTTGGCGTGCAACGTTTTCTCCGCCGAGGCCAAGGCGTCGAAGAGGGCCAAGCTCTGAGCCCTCGGCACCCGCTCATCGTCCCACTGCATCAGGAACTCCACCGGAACAGTGACGCACGCGGCGGCCTCGGCCGATGCCAGCGCTCCGCCCAGGCCCAGCACCGCCGCGCGGACCCGGGGTTCGGCGGCAACGAACGGAACGCCGAGCCCGCAACCTAGCGACACACCCCAATAGCCCACCGGACCAGCGCCGACATGCTCAAGTTCCTGAACCGCGTCCAAGACCGCCCGCCATTCTGGGACGGTCTGGCGAGCCACGAGCGCCTGGAAAGCAGCGATCAGTGGAGCCAACGCCTCCCCGGCATCCACCCGAGCCTGATTCTCGGTCGCGATCCGGTTGTACTCCTCGTCCATCGGCCGGTCGCCATGGTCGGGCACGTCGACCGCCACCACCGCAAAACCACCCTCGGTGACGAAGCGGCGTGCCCGGTGCACGACGCCGGGGGCCTTCTTGTGCTGGCCGCCACCATGCCCCATCAGCACAAGGGGGCGAGTACCGGTGGCACCTGCCGGCGTCCAGAGCACACCGGGGATCTCACCGAGGGTAAAGAGCTGTTCGGAGATGCCGTCGTACGACGTTTCAGAGGCGAAGCGCATAGCGTTTAAAGCCTTTCGGGTTGCCTTCTACGGGCACTCCCTAGGCCATGCGAGGGAGGCCCGACCTGTCACAGCGTTAATCGGTCTCACCTCCTCAGTTCGCAGCAGCGCACGGCGACGCCGAACGTATCACAATGGACCCGATCCGCGCTGGGCCCAGATGGGGGGCGTTCTCGTATGCCGGACGTTAGTTCGTGCCGCGCTCCCGATTACACGGAAACAAGTGCACCGCCCGCGGCCAGTGCGCATTACCTCTATGTGCGGAGCCGCACATCGGACGGCTTGCCCTCGGCCGAGACGAACATGTTGTTCCTCCTCTCCACCGCGCCGATCGTGTCGTCGGTTGAGTACCCGCTTGATGGCAGCACCGGTGCCCCGGCCGGCACACCCGGCACATTTGTCTTCCGTCCCGGCATGGCCAACGTCGGCTACTACGAGTACTACTTCGACGGGGAAGGTGGGGTCGAACAGGCGGAGGCGGATGGCACTCTCACCGTGACCTACACGCCGCTGACCCCGGGCGTGCACTACCTCTGGGTGGTGAGCATCAACAAGAACGGATTCTGGTCCGACGACTCGCTCTTGGAGTTCGTCGTCGGGTAGTCACCATCGACGCCACAGAGAGGTGGGCCCACCCCAGCCGGGGTGGGACCACCTCTCAAGAGCGGGATCAACAGGCAGCGTGTGACGGGAAACGCCTGCTCAGCGAAAACCAGCGGCGGATTGTCTGCGGTCGAATTTATGATCAGCATTACTTCAACCACGATCTGAAGGGCTTGATCTTGCACGACAACGGCAGCGCCGCTCGACAGACGGCCACCCGCCATCGCGATGCGCCATCCCGCCGCACCCTGGGCGTCTCACTCGCCACCCTGCTGGTCACCACCGGCGCTCTGGTGGTTACCAGCCAACCTGCCTCTGCCGTGAATGCGGAATACCTCCGTCCGGTCAGCGTCAGCTACACCGATTCCCGGCAGCCCACCACCAACTTCCCGAGCCTCGCCGACTTCCCGGTGGGCTCCTGGCACGCCGACAACGGGAAGCACACCTCCCGGGCGTACCTGACCTTCGACCTCACCCCCTATCAGGGCAAGCAAATCCTCAGCGCGATCGCGGACACCGGTGAGACCAGCGTCAACGACTGCGATAAGCCACGCGCGATCGAGATCTGGCGCACCGATACGCCAGCCACGCCACCGACCTGGAACAACGCGCCGACCGGCCGGGGAAAAATCACCGATGTCGGGCTCAACGCCCCCATCTGTCCGGCCCCCCGTTTGGGGCTCCTGCTCGACACCGCGCTACAGGAGGCGATCGACGCCGGGGACGAGCAAATCACCTTCCTGCTCCGGATCAGTGACAGCCACGAGGGCAACCCACACCACGGGCGACGGCTGAAGCCGCTCGGGATCTCACTTGAGGCGAACTCCGCCCCTGATGTGCCCACGAATCTGAAGGTCAACGGCCTTGACTGCGGCGGCGAGCTCTTCAGCCGCAGCGCCACCCCCTACCTGTCCGCCACGGCGACCGACCCCGACAGCCACAACGAGTACACCAACGACTGGGTCACCGTGACCTTCGCCCACTGGCCGATCGACCGGCCCGAAGAGCGTACCGAGTGGACCTCGTCCTCCTGGCACGCACCGGCGAACGTCACCTACGAGGTGCCGGCCGGCACGATGGTCCACGGCCGCAGCTACGCCTTTGCG
Source organism: uncultured Actinomycetota bacterium (assembly GCA_963750055.1). Taxonomy (GTDB): domain Bacteria; phylum Actinomycetota; class Actinomycetes; order Mycobacteriales; family Micromonosporaceae; genus CAVVPI01. The sequence goes on from CAVVPI010000008.1 coordinate 361,713, forward strand.
GTGAAGGCCGCGGATCTGCATGCCAGTTCGGCCTGGTCAACGGAGTGCCGGTTCACGGTCGACACCGAACGCCCGCCCGCGCCCGCCGTTTCCTCCACCGATTACCCGGCCTACCCGCATGAACCTACGACCGGGGGACCAGGCATCGCCGGGACCTTCACCTTCACCGCCGACGCCGACGATCTGCAGGGCTTCTACTACGGCGAGTACGGCCCGCAGACCTTTGTCGCGGTCGAACCGGGCAGCCGCACCGCGACCGCGTCATACGCCCCCACCAGGGAATGGTTCAACTGGATCTACGTCCAGAGCGTCGACAGAGCCGGCAACAGCTCCCCCCAGACGCGGTACGAGTTCTTGGTACGTAGCACCGCTCCCCGGGTCACCGACGGCAGCCCGGACGGCCGGATCGGCGAGCCGCGTGAGGTGACGTTCTCACCGGGGATGGAGAACGTCATCGAGTACACCTACCGGGTCAACGGCGCTGAGCCGATCACGGTGGCCGCCGGTCCCGACGGTACGGCCACGGTGACCGTCATTCCGCGCAATGCCGGCCCGAACCGGGTCACCGTCACCAGCCGCAGCTCCGACGGCCTAACCAGTGGTACGAACGAACTGTACTTCTACCTCTCGACCGAGCCCACCGTCTCCTCGGAGGAATACCCGATCGACGGCGGCGCTGGCGCACTTTCCGGCACCCCGGGCACCTTCGTGTTCAGCCCCGGCATGCCCAACGTGACCGAGTATGTCTGGTCCATCGCCGGCGGTCCGGAACAGACGGTCAAGGCGGACGCCGACGGCCGGGCGAGCATCACCTACACCCCGGTCGGCGCCGGATACCACTTCATGGAGTTGTACAGCCGGAGCAACGACGGCATCGTCTCCGAGACGACGTACGTCTTCTTCGAAGTGGTTTCGCACGCACCGGCCATTGAATCAGCCGCGTACCCGGAATACCAGGAGAGCGGTGGCCCGGGGGTGATCGGTCAGTTCACCTTCCGTCCGGCCCGGGAGGGCGTTACGGAATACCTCTACTCGTTCGGGGGCGAGGAAAAGTCGGTGGCCGCCGGCGCCGACGGTGTGGCCACGATCGACTGGGCGCCGCAGGCGTACGACGACAGCGGCTGGGTGCGACTCAGGGTGCGCGCCAAGATGGGGGACATCGTCTCCGACCAGAGGGAGTACTCCTTCCGGATCAAGCCCTTGGCGCCGGTCGTGACGAGCGAGGACTACCCACCGTGGGGTGGAAGCGGCGGGCCGGGCATACCCGGAGAGTTCACGTTCACCGCGCAGGTGCCGGGCACCACCGAGTTCATCTACCGGTGGCTCGGTGAGGAGTACACCGTGGCGGCCGATGTGGACGGCACGGCGAAGGTCACCCTGACCCCGCCGTGGGACGGCAGCTACTACATCTTCATTTCGAGCAGGACCGCCACGGGTATCACGTCCGGGAGGACTACTACTACTTCTACGTCAGCTAACGAAGCTGGCCTGGATGACGAGGGTGTCGGGCAGTCTGTCCGGCACCTTCGTCATCTCCGGCTGTCAGCGGCGGCCGATGGTGAGGGTCGGCTTGGTGACCTCGGCGAAGAAGTCGTTGCCCTTGTCGTCAACGACGATGAAGGCTGGGAAGTCTTCGACCTCGATCTTCCAGACCGCCTCCATGCCGAGCTCCGGATACTCCAGAACCTCGACGTGCTTGATGCAGTCCTGGGCGAGCCGGGCGGCCGGGCCGCCGATCGAACCGAGGTAGAAACCGCCGTGCTGCCGGCAGGAGCGGGTCACCTGACCGGACCGGTTCCCCTTGGCGAGCATCACCTGCGAGCCCCCGGCGGCCTGGAACTTCTCCACGTACGCGTCCATCCGCCCTGCGGTGGTCGGGCCGAACGAGCCGGAGGCGTACCCCTCGGGGGTTTTCGCCGGGCCGGCGTAGTAGACCGCGTGGTCGCGCAGGTACTGCGGCATCGGCTCACCGGCATCCAACCGCTCGGCGATCTTGGCGTGCGCGATGTCCCGGGCCACCACCAGCGGACCGGTCAGCGAAAGGCGGGTCTTCACCGGGTACTTCGACAGCTCGGCGCGGATCTCGTCCATCGGCCGGTTGAGGTCGACCCGGACCACCTCGGCGCCAGCGTCGAGCTGGGCGTCGGTCACCTCCGGCAGGTACCGGGCCGGGTCGGTCTCCAGCCGCTCCAGCCACACCCCGGACGGGGTGATCTTGGCAACCGCCTGCCGGTCCGCGGAGCAGGAGACCGCGATCGCCACCGGGCACGAGGCGCCGTGCCGGGGCAACCGGATCACCCGTACGTCATGGCAGAAGTAGCGGCCACCGAACTGGGCGCCGATGCCGAAGTTGCGGGTCAACTCCAGCACCTCGGCCTCCAGCGCCAGGTCCCGGAAGCCGTGCCCGGTCATCGAACCGGCAGTGGGGAGCGCGTCGAGGTACTTCGCGCTGGCGTACTTGGCGGTCTTCAGCGCGTGCTCCGCCGAGGTGCCACCGATGACGATGGCCAGGTGGTACGGCGGGCAGGCGGCGGTGCCGATCAGCCGCAGCTTCTCCTCCAGGAACTGGAGCATCCGGGTGGGATTGAGCAGCGCCTTGGTCTCCTGGTAGAGGTACGACTTGTTGGCCGAACCGCCGCCCTTGGCCATGAAGAGGAACTTGTACGCGTCGGCCTGCCCGTCCGGGTCCTCGGCGTAGAGCTCCACCTGGGCCGGCAGGTTGCTGCCGGTGTTCCGCTCATCCCACATGGTCAGCGGGGCGAGCTGCGAATAGCGCAGGTTGAGCCGGGTGTACGCCTGGTAGACGCCGTGGGAGATCGCCTCAGCGTCGGTTCCGTCGGTCAGCACGTGCCGGCCGCGCTTGCCCATCACGATCGCGGTGCCGGTGTCCTGGCACATCGGCAGCACCCCACCGGCCGCGATGTTGGCATTGCGCAGCAGGTCGAGCGCGACGAAGCGATCGTTCGGCGAGGCGGCCGGATCGTCGATGATCGCGCGCAACTGGGCCAGGTGCGCCGGGCGCAGGTAGTGCGCGATGTCATGCATCGCCTCGGCGGTCAGCGCGGTCAGCACGGACGGCTCCACGGTGAGGAACCGCCGGCCACCCGGCCCGTTCACCACGTCAACGCCCTCATCGCTGATCAGGCGATAATCGGTCAGATCGGCGCCGAGAGGCAACAGGGGGGCGTAGGAGAACGAGGCGCCACTGCTCATAGTCGGCAAGCCTAAGGCAGTCGACCCGCGTCGTCCCACCCGACGGGTAGGTGGTGCGACGACGCTCTCAACCGTCCGTGCCGCCATCGGCCGGCGGGCACGGGGCATCCTTCGGGCCATCGCAGGTCGGCCCGGTGTCGCCGGGTCGGGTTCCGGGATCGGGGACGCCGGTATCGGAGCCGTCGGGCGTGCCGGCTCGGGCGCCGAACCGGAGGTAGCCGATGTCCCGACCGTCGCCGATCACCATGCCCTCCGGCCCCACCGCGAGTACCTGGGCTGAGGAGCGCAGGTCGGCCAACTCGCGGCCGGTACGCGGTTCGAGCACGAGGATCCGGTCTGGCTCCCGGTTGACCAGCACGGCCGCGTACGGGGTGAGGGCGGCGCTGCCCTTCGGGCCCAGTGGGCGGGTCCACCGGGGTCTTGTCAACGGATAGCTCCCGGCCGATGACCGACTTCTTGTCGGCGGCGCGGGCAAGGGCGTACCGGTCGTCGACGGCGAGCAGCTTCTCGCCGGTCGCCCCGACCCAGAGCAACCGCCCGGTCGTACGCGTCGATGACCGCCTCGCGGCTGTCCGGGGCGACGCCCACCACCACGTTCCGGGCGCCCTGTGGGTCTTCCCGCTGTACGCAGCCGGCGCCGTCCGCGGTGCGCAGGTTGACCCCGGCGTAGCGCCACACCTCCTGGCCGCTGCTCGGGTCCCGGCCGATCACGGTGTAGTAGCAGGTGCCGTCCTGGGCGCGGGCTTCGATCCGCAGCAGCCGTCCGCCGACCACCACCAGCCGCACGTCACGTTCGGGCTGCACCGCCTGCACGGCCCGGCCGGTGGCGGTGTCGACGATGTGCACCCGGCCGTCGATCGGGAAGCCGAGCAGCGGTGGCATCAGTTCCGGCCCGCCGGCGGCGGCGTCGACCCGGTCGGTGGTCAGCCGGCGGGTGTCCAGCAGCGCGGGATTGTCGGCGAAGAGTCCGGCCTGTACGCCCGGTAGGAAGGCCGTCCAGAGTGGTTGCGGTACCGCGCGGGTCCCAGGCGGTGAGCGTGCAGTCCCGGGCCTTTGCGCAGCGTACGTCGAGCAGACCGTTGCGGTACGTCCAGACGCCGATCGCGGCGTTGTCGCGTCGGCGTACCGCCCCGGTTTCCGGGTCGAGTAGTTCGTACCCTTTGACCAGCAGTTTTCCTACCGCGACGACCGAGTCCCGGGCGCCACCGGCGACGGCGGCCCAGTCGGCCTTGCGTTCCCAGAGCCGGATCCCGGTGGCCAGGTTGCGCGCCTCGACCGAGGTGCGGTGCTTGACGACGACGGCGTTGCCGGCGATGGTGACACTCTTCGGTCGGCCGCCCACCCGCTGCTGCCAGACCACGTCGGGCTCGGAGAGCGGCTGGCTGCGGCTGGCCCACTCGTAGATGGCCGGGAACGGATTCCAGACGTCGGTTGCGGCGAGCACGATCACCACGATCAACGCGAAGAGCAGGTACCACTTCCCGCCCGGGCGGCCGGCTCCCTTCGCCATCCGGCTACCGTAACGACGATCACGGACCAAACCCCGTCATCACGATTCGTCCGTGTCATGCCTTCATGAGCGTTTCTGTCCGAAATTGCGGTGTACTACTCGCGCACCTCGCTGGGTGAGGCACTGGCCGCCGAGCGGACCAGCGGCAGCACCCGGTAGGGGATCTGGTCGGCCAGCGCGATGATGGTCGAGGCACGGCCGATCCCCTCATACGCGACGATCTGGTCGATCACCCGCTGCAGGTCGGTGTTGGACCGGGCGACGATCCGGCAGAGCAGGTCGCTGGAGCCGGTGATGGTGTACGCCTCCAACACCTCGGGGATCCGCCGCAGGTGCGCGGCGACCGGATCGTGCCCGTGCCGCTGGCTGATCTCCAGGGTGACGAACGAGGTGACCCCGAAGCCGATCGCGGCCGGCGCGATCTGCGGTCCGAAGCCGGTGATCACCCCGCGTTCCACCAGCTTGTCGAGCCGGGCCTGCACCGTGCCCCGGGCCACCCGCAGCCGGCGGGAGCACTCCAGCACCCCGATCCTCGGCTCGTCGGCGAGCAACTCGATCAATCGAGCGTCGAGTTCGTCAAGCTGGACATCCTGCATAGCGGTCACGGCCGATAATCGTACTGAATGCGCAACCTGACCAGCGTTTCGTCCACCTGTTGCCCAGTACGGGCCGGACCGCGATTCTCACCACATGTTGGCCGCCCACCTGGCGGGCCGCTGGATGGAGGGAGTACGCGATGACCCAGGCGATCAACCGGCCGCCGGCCGCCGCGTCCGATGACAACCTCGACGTCGACCGGCTGGTCGGCGCGGTCGACCACGACATCTCGACCGACCCGTTCCCGGTCAAGGAGGTCGACCACATCCAGTTCCTGGTCGGCAACGCCAAGCAGGCCGCGCACTACTACTCCACCGCGTTCGGCATGACCTGCGTCGCCTACCGGGGCCCGGAGCAGGGCTTCCGGGACCACGCCGAGTACGTGCTGACCAGCGGTTCGGCCCGGTTCGTGCTGACCGGCGCGGTGCACCCGGGCGCGCCGGGCGCGGAGCACGTCAGCAGGCACAGCGACGGCGTACGGGACATCACCCTCTCGGTGCCCGACGTCGACGCGGCGTACGCGCACGCGCTCGCGCAGGGCGCCACCGGGATGATCGCCCCGCACGACCTGACCGACGCCCACGGCACCGTCCGGGCGGCCAGCATCGCCACGTACGGCGACACCCGGCACTCGCTGATCGACCGCTCCCGGTACACCGGCCCGTTCCTGCCCGGCTTCGTCGCCCGCGGACCGATCGTCGACCGCCAGCCGATGATCGACGCCGGCCTCCAGCCGAAGCGGTTCTTCCAGGCCGTCGACCACGTGGTCGGCAACGTCGAGCTGGGCCGGATGGACGAGTGGGTGGAGTTCTACAAGCGGGTGATGGGCTTCACCAACATGGCCGAGTTCATCGGCGACGACATCGCCACCGACTACTCGGCGCTGATGTCGAAGGTGGTGGCCAACGGCACCCGGAAGGTGAAGTTCCCGCTCAACGAGCCGGCGGTGGCCCGGAAGAAGTCGCAGATCGACGAGTACCTGGAGTTCTACGACGGGCCGGGGGCCCAGCACATCGCGGTGGCCACCAACGACATCCTGGCCAGCGTGGACGCGATGCGGGCCGCCGGGGTGGAGTTCCTGGACACCCCGGACTCCTATTACGACGACCCGGAACTGCGGGCCCGGATCGGTGCGGTCCGGGTCCCGATCGAGGAGCTGAAGTCCCGGAAGATCCTGGTCGACCGGGACGAGGACGGCTACCTGTTGCAGATTTTCACCAAGCCGGTGCAGGACCGACCGACGGTCTTCTTCGAGCTGATCGAGCGGCACGGCTCGCTCGGGTTCGGCAAGGGCAACTTCAAGGCGTTGTTCGAGGCGATCGAGCGGGAGCAGGACGCTCGCGGCAACCTGTGACACTTGTCCGGGTGACCGGGCCGCCGCCCTTCCCGGTTCCCGGGACAAGTTCGCCCGGACGGTGGTCGTTAAGGTGCCAGGGTGAACCCGAGCAGTGAACTGAGGTCGTCCCGGTGACAGTGCAGCCAGGCTGGTACCCGGATCCGGCCGAGCCGGACACCCAGCGTTACTGGGATGGCGATGGCTGGATCGGCGCGCCGCTGCCCGCCGACGCCACCCCACCGCCCGGCCCGCCGCCCGACCGAACCCGAACCGCCACGCCGACCCGAACCGGGTGCCGGTGCGGCGGACGAGCGGCCCACCGTGGGGCGACCAAGGTCCCGCCCGGTCCACCGGCCGGGGCACCCGCCCACCGGGCCCACCGCCCGGCGGGCCGCGCCGGCCTTCCCGGCAGCGGCGCGCCAGCCGGGCGGCCCGCACTTTCCAGGTGCGCAGCCGGGCGGCCCGCAGCCGGGGACCATCCGCCGCCCGGCTGGACCTACCCGCCGTACCGGTACGGTCCGCCGACCGCCGCGCCCGCACGGGCTGGCACTCGCGCCGCTCGGCCTCCGGCTGGTCGCCCGGCTGGTCGACATCGGCATCGTGTTCCTGCTCAACGTCGTGGTGAACGGCTGGTTCGTCTGGCAGTTCGTGCGGGAGATCGCGCCGATCTCCGAGGAGTTCACCCGGCGACTGCTGACCGGCGAGACCTCCGCGAGGGGCTACCGAAAGCGAGCGCGCGGGCCGACAGTCTCCAGGTGGTCATCCTGCTGATCGCCGTCGCGCTCTGGTTCGCCTACGAGGTGCCGGCGGTGGCCAACAACGGCCAGACCTTCGGCAAGCGGCTGCTGGGCATCAAGGTGGTCGCCCTGGCCGAGCAGCCGCAACTCGGCTTCGGTCGCTCGCTGCGGCGCTGGAACCTGCTCGGCCTCGCCGGTCTTTCTGTGGAGCTGCTGCGGGATCGGCTTCCTCCTGCAACTGATCTCCGCGCGGTCTCCGCGCTCTTCGACCGGCCGCTGCAGCAGGCGTTGCACGACAAGCGCGCCCAGACCGTCGTGGTGCAGTTACCCCGGCAACCCACCCGCCCGGCACCCACCGGCGCCAAGGAGCGACTCCCACCCCCAGGAGGACCGCACCAATGACCAACCGCTGACCATCCGCTCCCGACCGCTCGGCCTTACCCGCGCCGACCTCGACGCGCTGCCCAACTACGTACCCGGGCGCAGCCCGGCCGACCTGGCCCGCGAACTGGGCCTGCCCGAGGCGATCAAGCTGGCCAGCAACGAGGTGCCGTACGGCCCGCTGCCCGGCGTGGTCGAGGCGGTCACCGAGGCCGCCGCCGGTGCGCACCGCTACCCCGACATGGGCGTGGTGGCGCTGCGCGACACGCTCGCCGAGCGGTACGGGGTGGCCGCCGAGCGGATCGCCACCGGCTGCGGGTCGGTGGCGCTGGCCGAGCACCTGGTCCGGGCCACCTGCCTCCCCGGCGACGAGGTGCGTCTATTCGTGGCGCTCCTTCGAGGCGTACCCGATCATCGCGGCGACCAGCGGCGCGACCAGCGTGCGGGTGCCGAACGACGCCGGCCACGGGCACGACCTGACCGCGATGGCGGCGGCGGTGACCGACCGGACCCGGCTGATCCTGGTCTGCAACCCGAACAACCCGACCGGTACCAGCCTGCGCCGCGCCGAGCTGGACCGGTTCCTCGACGCGGTTGCCGCGACGACGTGCTGGTGGTGCTCGACGAGGCGTACCGGGAGTTCGTCACCGACCCGGAGGTGCCGGACGGGCTGGCCGCGTACGGCGACCGGCCCAACGTGGTGGTGCTGCGCACCCTGTCCAAGGCGTGGGGGCTGGCCGGGCTGCGGATCGGCTTCCTGGTCGGGCATCCGGAGGTGGCCGCGGCGCGGTGCGCAAGGTGGTCACCCCCTTCTCCACCAGCGCCGCCGCCCAGGCCGGCGCGCTGGCCGCGCTGGACCAGGCCGAGGAGGTACGCCGGCGCTGCGCGCTGGTGATCGCTGAGCGGGACCGGGTGACCGGGGCGCTGCGCAAGCTGGTGCCCGGACGTGCCGGCGAGCCAGGCCAACTTCGTCTGGCTGCCGCTGGGTGACCGGGCGCTGGAGTTCGGCAGGGCCTGCGAGGCGCGCGGGGTGATCGTCCGGCCGTTCGCCGGGGACGGGGTGCGGGTCACCATCGGTACCCCGGCCGAGAACGACGCCTTCCTGGCCGCCGCCGAGTCCGCCCTCTAGGCCGCCCGGAATACACCCAGCGACGATACTTTCAAGCCTGACACTTCCAAGTTTGATACTTCCAGCCGCGATACACTCATCAGTGAGTGTATCGCGGCTTGGGTGTGATCCGACTGGACGGTGAGGTTGTCGATGGACGGATTCGTCGGACGAAACCGGGAGCTTGCCTCGTTGGACGGCATGCTCCGCCGGGTCAGCCAGGGTGGGCGGGCAGGTCGGCCGGGGCGAGCCATCCTGATGCGTGGCCGGCGACGAGTCGGAAAGTCCCGCCTGGTGGAGGAGTTTGTCGAACGGTCCGGCGTACCACACCTCTTCTTCACCGCATCGGCGCAGCCCGCCGCCGCCACCGATTTGCGGCTCTTCGTTGAAGCGGCGACCGGGTCGGATCTGCCCGGCGCCGCAGCCTTCAACGGCCAACAGCCACAGACCTGGGACGCTGCCCTGCACCTCCTGGCGACCGCCCTACCCGCCGACCAACCGAGCGTGGTGGTACTCGATGAGATGCCCTACCTCATCGCGACCGACCCTGGCTTCGAAGGCACGCTGCAGAAGCTGTTCGACCGGGAACTGTCCCGGCGACCGGTGCTGCTGATCTGCATCGGTTCCGATCTGGCCATGATGGAGGCGCTCAACGACTACGGTCGCCCGTTCCACCAACGCGCGACCGAGATGGTGGTGCCGCCGCTCAGCCCGGCGGATGTCGCCGACATGCTGGGACTCTCGGCGGCGGACGCCTTCGACGCCTACCTGGTCTCCGGCGGCCTGCCACTGATCCTGGACGAATGGTCGACTGGCACCGGCGTGCTCGACTACCTGGCAGAGGCGGTCGCCGACCCCACCTCCGCACTCCTGGTCAGCGGCGAGCGCGCGCTTGCCGCCGAGTTTCCGGCGGAATCGCAGGCCCGCTCGGTGCTGGGCGCCATCGGCTCAGGTGAACGGACTTTCTCCCTGATCTCCCGTGCGGGCGGCGGCCTACCTCAGGCGACCCTCAGTCGGGCGCTGCAACTCCTGGCGGCGAAGCGGGTTGTCGAGGTGGCCACGCCCCTGTCAACCAGACCCTCCCGGGAGACGCGGTACGCGGTCGCCGATCCGCACCTACGGTTCTGGTTAGCCTTTCTCGGGCCGTACCTACCCGAAATCGAGCGCGGCCGGGGCGACCTCACCCTGGCCCGGATCCGCGCGTCGTGGACATCATGGCGTGGCCGGGCGATCGAGCCGGTGGTACGCGAGGCCCTGCACCGGCTGCCGGACGGCCCGGTGTCAGCGGAGACCACCGCTATCGGCGGGTACTGGACCCGAACCAATGATCCGGAAATCGACCTCGTCGGTGTCGATCGGGTCCCGATCGCCAAGCGGATCACCTTCGTCGGGTCGATCAAGTGGCTGGAGAACCGGCCGTTCGACCAGCACGATCTCGCCCGGCTGCTGTTACACCGGTCCCGGTTGCCCGGCGCCGATGGCGCCACCGCTCTGCTGGCAGTTTCCCGCAGCGGGACGGCCACGGCAGAGGTGCCCACGCTAGGACCGGACGCGCTTCTCCAGGCGTACCGCCGCGACTGACCAACGCTTCCGCTACCACTGAACCCGCGCCCTAGGCGGCAAATCAAGAGAGATGTCGGATTTTCGAGCTTTCGCGGTAGATAGCGATGGTTTGACCTATCTTTCGAGGTAGCTCGCAGCGCTCAACCCTGAGCGCGGCGAGCGTCCTCACATACTTCCTGAAAGGTAGGACACTTCGTGCGTATCAGCAGAATCCTTGTCGGCGGCGCGGCAACCGTCGCGGCGGTCGGCCTCATGGCCGGACCAGCAGTTGCGGCGCCGAGTGCCGACACGGTGGTGACCTTCGACATCACCGCCGGCACCCTGGACATCACCGCGCCACCGACCGCGTCACTCCCCGATGGCGTCTCCGGCGGCACCATCACCGGCCAGATTGGCCCGGTCACCGTCACCGATGGTCGGTCGTCGGCAACCCCGACCTGGAGCGTCAACGTGACCTCCACCGACTTCACCAGCGGCGGCGGCGGAACCGGCCTGACGATTCCGGCCGGGGACGTGGACTACTGGTCCGGCGCAGCCACGGCGACCACAGGTGATGGCACGTTCACGCCCGGCCAGGCCACCGCGCTCCTGGCGGTCCCGCTGGACAACACCACCCCGATCACCGCCTTCTCGCACAGCGGCGGTACCGGTGACAACTCGGCCACCTGGAACCCGACGCTGATCGTCAACGTGCCGTTGAGCGCGATCGCCGGCACCTACAGCGGAACGGTGACGCATTCGTTCGCCTGACCGCCACCCGGCGGTCCGTCGGTGGCCGCTGGCGCTGCTGTTCCTCGCTGGCCTGAGCATGCCCGCTCAGGCCAGCGCGGCACCCGCTGACCCCGATCTGGACAGCATCGGCATCCAGTTGCTCGAAGCGCCGGCCAACCGACGCGCCGACCCTCGGGCGTTGCGGTACATCGTGGATCACCTGCCCCCCGGCTCAGTGATCCGACGCCAACTGAAAGTGGTGAACCGTTCCGCCGAGCGGAAACGCATCGACCTCTATCCGGCCGCGGCGACGGTGGACAAGGCCGGCTTCCAGTTCGGTGCCGGCCGGGCGGCCAACGAGCTGACCTCGTGGACCTCGCTGGACCGGACCGAGGTGGAGCTGGAGCCGGACGGTGAAGCCACCTTCAAGGCGACCATCGAAATCCCGGCAGCGGCGTCGGCCGGTGAACGCTACGCGGTCATCTGGGCCTCGCTCACCCCGGCCAGCCCGAACCCGGCGGATAACGTCCGCCAGATCCATCGGGTGGGCGTCCGGGTCTACCTCAACATCGGCCCTGGTGGCGAGCCGGCCTCCGATTTCGACGTCGGTGAGCTGGTGCCGGCCCGGGACAGGTCCGGGTGCCCTCGGTGGCGATCAAGGTGACCAACACCGGGGGCCGGGCACTGGACATGACCGGCTCGGCCACCCTCACCGACGGGCCGGCCGGGACGCGGGCCGGGCCGTTCGACACGGTACGCGGCACCACCATCGCCACCGGCGAATCCGGCCTGGTCACCGTGCTGTTTCCGCGCGACCTGCCGAACGGGCCGTGGCAGATAACCGTCCACTTGGAAAGCGGCCTGGTCAAAAAGACCGTGACCGGGAAGGTCACCTTTCCGAATCCTGGCGAGGCGGGTAAACCCAGCAAGCTGTTCGCCCCGCTGAGCACGCCCTGGGGCCTGCTCGGAATTTCTTTGACGGCCGGTCTGGTCGTCGCTCGGGGGTCTGGGTCTATTCATCCGCCGTTCCCTGCGCCGGACGGTTCCGGTAGCGCCAGAGGAGCACTGACCCCTCACCGAGTACGCCGCAGCCCGCTTGCCGGGTGCTGGCACCACTCGTCGGGCCCGCTCAGGCCGCCTTACGCTGGTTGCCCCGGCCGCTGGTCGGGGCAACCAGACCGGCCAGATCAGCCAGATCGCGGCGCAAAGCGGTCTCCATCGCACGAGCGGCGAACCCACCGAGCAACAGCGCCAACAGTCGGCCGGTCCTGGCGGTTGGCGTCCCCCGCTGGTGCACGGTCACGGCGGTGCGGCCGGGCCGCCGCCGACGCGGCGCCAGTCCGGTGAAGGTGTAGGTGGTGCGGTAATCAACACCGATACCGGCCGAGACAACGGTGAGCCGGCACATCGGGATCGCCTCCTCGACCTCGAACTCCGCGATCGCCGTACTGCCGTCCGGCATGATCCGGGGCTCCGCCAACGGGTGCCGGTGCTGAACCCGCCGGTTGTCAGCATCTCGACTTCGCGCACCGTGCAGAGCCACTGTGGTCGGGCGGCAGGTCAACGAAGATCCGCGCCTCCTCAGCGGCTGCTCGATCAGCCGGGTAAGCGCCACCGTCGACATGCGCCACCTCCCCCGCCATCCACGGTACGGGGCCGAACGTGCCAATGGCGCCTGAAAAAGCCGCAGCGTGATCAGCCCATGACGGCGACACCGGGCTTCCGCGACCACCGGCTGCGCCACCATTGCGAAGTCGGGCTTCGCGGGGGCAGGTGACGTACCCCCGCCGGATGGTCGACCCTTGGCACGACAGCGTTCGCGGGCGAGACTGACCGAATGACCCGCGAGCCGCCGAGCACCGATCCGCTGGACGCCGATCTCGCTGTCGGACCGCCGGCGCAACACGCGGCCGGCCTGCCCGCCGTACTCTCGTCACTCAAGCACGGCGTCGACCAGATGGGCGTCGGCGGACCGCGCTCACCCTGCTCCGGATCAACCAGACGGCGGCTTCGACTGCCCGGGCTGCGCCTGGCCCGACCCGCGACGCACCGCACACGCGGCGGAGTTCTGCGAGAACGGTGCGAAGGCCGTCGCCTGAGGAGGCGACCGCGCGGCGGTCACGCCGCGACTTCTTCGCCGAGCACTCGATCGCCGAGCTCGCCGACGCAGCCGACTACTGGCTCGGCCAGCAGGGCCGGCTGACCGAGCCGATGGTCAAGCGCCGCCGGGCGCCGACCACTACGAGCCGATCGGCTGGGACGAGGCGTTCGACGCTCGTCGCCGAGCGCGCTGCGCGCGCTGGACCGCCCCGACGAGGCGGTCTTCTACACCTCGGGCCGCACCAGCAACGAGGCGGCGTTCCTCTACCAGCTCTTCGTCCGCGCGCTCGGCACCAACAACCTGCCGGACTGCTCGAACATGTGCCACGAGTCGACGCGGCACCGCGCTGAGCCGAGACGATCGGCATCGGCAAGGGCACCGTCACGCTGCGACGACTTCGCACACAGGCCGACCTGATCGTCATCGTCGGGCCAGAACCCGGGCACGAACCACCCGCGCATGCTCACCGCGCTGGAGGAGGCCAAGCGGCGGCGGCGCCCGGATCGTCGCGGTCAACCCGCTGCCCGAGGCGGGGCTCGATGCGCTTCAGCAACCCGCAGAGGCGCGACGGGCCTGGTCGGCGCGCGGCACCGCCACTCGCCGACCGTTCCTGCCAGGTCCGGGTCAGCGGCGACCTGGCGCTGCTTCCAGGCGGTCGAGCCGGCTGCTGCTCGACGCCGAGGCGGCCGCACCCGGGCACGGTGCTCGACCACGAGTTCATCGACCGAGCACTGCGACGGCTTCGACGGGCTACGCCGCCGCACCTGGGCCGGCTCGACTGGGACGAGGTGGCGTCGCGCGACCGGGCTGACCCGCGACCGAGATCGAGCGGGTCGCCGGGCTGGTGCGTCGCGTCGCAGCGGATCATCGTCTGCTGGGCGATGGGGCTGACCCAGCACCGCAACGCGGTCGCCGACGATCCGGGAGATCGTCAACTTGCTGCTGCTGCGGGGCAACATCGGCCGGCCCGGCGCCGGGCGTCTGCCCGATGCGCGGGCACAGCAACGTCCAGGGCGACCGGACGATGGGCATCTGGGAGAAGCTGCCGGCCGCCTTCCTCGACGCGCTGCGCGACGAGTTCGGCTTCGAGCCGCCCCGCGCAGCACGGCTACGACACGGTCGACGCGATCCGGGCCATGCGCGACGGCAGGCGCAGGTGTTCTTCGCCATGGGCGGCAACTTCGTCGCGGCCACGCCCGGACACCGACGGTCACCGAGGCGGCGCTGCGCAACTGCGCGCTGACCGTGCAGGTGTCGACGAAGCTGAACCGCTCGCACGCGGTGCACCGGCGACGAGGCGCTGATCCTGCCGACCCTCGGCCGCACCGAGCGCGACGTGCAGGCCGGCGGCGAGCAGTTCGTCACCGTCGAGGACTCGATGAGCATGGTCCACGCCTCGCATGGCCGGCTGGCGCCCGGCGCGCCCGGCTGCGCTCCGAGGTCGCGATCGTCTGCGGGCTGGCCCGCGGCGGTGCTCGGCGCGGATCCGCCGATCGCCTGGCAGGCGTTCGGCGACGACTACGACCGATCCGCGACCACATCGCCGGGTGGTGCCCGGCTTCGACGACTTCAACGACGCGGATCCGCGAGCCCGGCGGGTTCGTCGCTGCCGACCGGCCCGCGCGACACGCCGTACCTTCCCCACCGCGACCGGCAGGGCGCTGTTCACCGTCAACGAGCTGGACGCGCTGCACGGCGCCGCCGGGCCGGCTGCTGCTGCAGACCGTGCGCTCCCACGACCAGTTCAACACCACGATCTACGGCCTCGACGACCGATACCGCGGCATCCCGGCGGCCGCCGGGTCGTGTTCGTGAACCCCGACGACCTGCGCCGAGCTCGGCATCGCCGACGGCGACATGGTCGACATCGTCAGCGAGTGGCCGGCGGACGCCGAGCGGGACGCGCGCCGAGGCTTCCGGGTCGTCGCCTACCCGACCGCCCGGGGCTGCGCGGCGGCGTACTTCCCGGAGGCCAACGTGCTCGTGCCGCTGGACTCGACGGCCGAGGTCAGCAACACGCCGACCTCGAAGTCGATCGTGATCCGACTGGAGCACGCGGGATAGCCCGGCGCGCCGGGTCCATAATCGTATTTTCCGTGGAACTGAGCACGTCAAGCCATTAGCATGGAAACCTCATATTTATGGATCTCGGGATCACGTGAGACCAGGGTGAGGTTCTCGCACAGCGCCTGTGCCACTAGAATGCGGTCAAAAGGATCACGATGGATCAAGGGAAGCCGACCCGCCACGATTGCGTGATCTGCCCTGATAGGTAGTTCCCGGAATCCGCTGTCCCGAATGCGTTCAGGAAGGTCGGACGGTTCCTTAAGCTTTCCAGTCGCCTGCTTGATGGCAACTTCCCAGACCGTGGCCGCGCTGAAGTAAATGTCCGGCTCATGGTCGAGCCGGACCTTGATCTCCTCCGACCGGTCGGGTCGTCGGTCAGCCACCAGATCACCATGTGGGTGTCCAACAGCAGATTCACTGGGCGATCCCGAAATCGTCAGCAATGGCGTCGTTCACTTCGGGAGAATCCCAGTCCTCGGTAGCTATCAACCTGCCGCGCAGCGAGCCACGACCGGAACGGTCCACCCGCCGGATCAGCGGGATGACCTTCGCGACCGGATTTCCCGCACGACTGATGATGATCTCTTCGCCGTGCTCGACCCGATCAATGATCCGGGACAGGTGCGTCTTGGCGTCGTGGATATTGAACTGGGCGACAGCTTCGCTCGACATGGGACCTCCCGCTGGCTGCAGAGGTTAGTCCATCGCTCAGCGTCCCCGACCACCAACTGATCACCCAGCCTGCCCCGCATCGGTGGCCCGGCTGAGGTCATCGACCTGCCGACCTCCGTGCGGTGCGGTGCGGTGCGGTGCGGTGCGGTGCGGTGCGGTGCGGTGCGGTGCGGTGCGGTGCGGCGCGATGCTGACGCATGGCACCTCCGACCTCGCGGACCACCGACCAGCGGTCACGCTTTGTAAGGACTATTTACAGTACGTCTCCTCGATGCCTATTATTCGATCAACGTCACTCACGTTGATCGTCTAAGTCCTGTCGGTTGACCGTCCCACCCCGCCGCGCCCGCCGCAGGTCGGCGCTCGGGCGCAGGTCGGCGCTGGCGGCACCGCCGCACCGCTGTCGAGCAGGGAGGCGTGACATGCAGATGTCGGACCGGTTGGTATGTACCCGGGATAGGCGTACAGCCCGGGCAAGTCGCTGGCGGTTTGCCCGAGCCGCACTCGGTGTCACGCTCGTGATCCAGACGATTGCGCTGGCCGGCCAACCAGCGGCACCGGCACTGGCGGACCCGGCACCGGCACCGGCTGACTCGACGCCGGCCGGGCCACCCCAGCTCGTCCCGCTCCCGGTCAGTACGGCAACCCTGCCCGGGGAAACCTTCGTGGTGGAAGCCGACACCCGGATCGCGGTGGCCCCGGGCAGCGCCGACGCCGTAGGCGTGGCGGCGGACCTGGCGGCGATCATGCGCCCATCGACCGGCTATCCGCTGCCGATATCCGTGGCCACGCCCCGGCCCGGCGACATCGCGCTGCACCTGACCGACGCCGGGGTCCTCGGCGACGAGGGATACCGGCTCGACGTTTCCAACGCCGGGGTACGGCTCGAAGCGGCCCGGCCAGCCGGGCTCTTCTACGGTGTGCAAACCCTGCGCCAACTGCTTCCCGCCCTGGATCGAGAGCCCGACCGTACGGCCCGGACCCTGGACCGTGTCCGGCGTACGCCGAGGATCGGTGGACCTGCCCCGATACCGCTACCGACGGGGTGATGCTCGACATCGCCCGGCACTTCCAGCCACCGGCCGTCGTCAAGCGTCTGATCGACCGGGCCGCCGCCTACAAGGTCAACGTGCTGCACCTGCATGTCAGCGACGACCAGGGTTTCCGATCGGCCATCAACGGCTAGGCCGGAACTCACCGCCATCGGCGGCGCAGTTCTCCATCAACAATGACCCCGGCGGCTACTGGACTCAGGCGGAATACGTCGACGTCGTCAACTACGCGGCGGCGCACTTCATGACCGTCATTCCGGAGGTCGACTCGCCGGGACACAACAACGCGATCATCATGTCCTACGCGGGCCCGAGGCGAATCCGTACCTGCCCGACGTCAACTGCAGCAACCGTAGAGCGCCGCAGTGGAATCTGACCGGCGCGGTCGGCTACAGCGCGATGTGCCCGGAGAGCCCGAACACCTGGGCGATCATCACCGACATCGTCAGCCAACTGAGCGCGCTGACGCCCGGCCCCTACTACCACCTCGGCGGCGACGAGGTGCCGGCGTCGGTGCTGTCCAGCTACCAGTACGCGACCTTCGTTGACCGGGAAGCGCCAACTCGTCACGGCACAGGGCAAGATCGTCATGGGCTGGGCCGACATCTCCCAGGCGAACTTCGGGCAACCCGGATCACCGCAGGCGGTGGCCCAGTTCTGGAGCGACGGAAGCCCGACCGGCGCCGGCGGCGACACCGCCCGCGTGGCGGTGCAGGAAGAAGGGCATGCAGGTGCGTCATGTCGCCGGCCAACCACACCTACCTCGACATGCGACAAGTGCACCGGCAGTGCGGCTTGGGGCTGAAGACGGGGCCGGCACGTCGGACGTCTGGGCAGCTTCTACGAACTGGTCGGGCAGCGCGGCGACTCCGAGCAGGACTTCTTCGTCCGGACCCGCGGACCGCCACCGGCGGGGTCACCCTGCCCCGCGGTGACCGACGCGAACATCCTCGGCGTTGAGGCGCCGCTCTGGATCAAGACCCTGCGCACCCTCACCGATATCGGGTTCCAGGTCTTCCCCCGACTGCCGGCGACAGCCGAAATGGGTTGGTCGCCGAAGTCCCACCCCGATCGCAACCTCGCCTCGTTTGTCAGCCGGCTGGCCAGCCACGGCGCCCGGTGGCAGCTCCAGGGTGACAAGTTCTACCCGTCGCCGCAGGTGCCGTGGCAGATCGACGCCTCAGCACCGGACGTCGTCACCAACCAACGAACGGTCGCCGGTGAGATCGCGTCAATCTCCGACCGGGCGTGACGCTCGACCAGGGTCTCGGCAACGGTCGACTGGGGCGACGGGTCCAGCTCGCCGGCAACGGTGAGTGGCACAGCCGGCACCACCAAGAGCATCAACAGCATCTACGCGGCTACGGCACACCACACGTACGCCCGTAACGGCGTCTGCCGGGCGACAGTCACGGCCACGAGGGGCCGGGGGGTGGCACGACCACCCAATTCACCGTGGTGGTGGACACCTGCACTTCGACGGTTTCGGGCCGCCCACAATGGCCCACTGGTGGTTGCCGCCGGGGTGACCTGCCTGGCCGGCGCCACGGTCTCCGGGCCGGTTACGGTCCAGCCGGGCGGCTCGCTGGATCGGCACGGCCGCCGTCGATCGAGGAACCAGGTGCACGCCGGCGACGCGGCGACCATCGAGCTCCTCGGCGGTTCGGTCAGCGGGCCGGTGCGGCTCACCGGCACAACCGGCAACCTGGTCATCGAAGGGGTACGGATCAGGGGCCCGCTACGGTATGGTGCCCGGCACCGCCACCACCGGCCCGCCGCCGGTGATCGCCGGCAACACCATCGACAGTCTCACTCTCCTGCACGGAGAACACGCCCGCGCCGGTCAACAACGGCCAGCCAAATACGGTACGCGGCCCGGCCACTGGTCAATGTCGTAACTTCTGACCGCCAACCGAGCAGGATAAGTACATCCAGATTGGGTGCCGATAGCACCGGCTGCGACATCGTTGCAGGAATTGGGACACCCGATGATTGTCGTGGAGAGTTCGGCCGGCGTGGACAGACCGAACTCTCCGTGATCACGGGGAGTTGATAACTGGTTGTCGGCTTCCTCGACCCGATGCCCTTAAAAGACCGAGTGATACGAGGTTACGAACCTGCTGCGGTCAGGCTTCGGTGGACTTGACGAACGTCCCTCGTTGCGGAACCACGAACAGGATGTCCTCAGCAACGAGCACCGCGATCGCTCGCCGCACCGTACTACGCGCGACCCCGTACGCCCTGAACCAGCTGCGACTCCGAGGGGATCGCACGACCCGGCAACCAGTCACCTCGACGAATTCCGGGGGCTGCAGGATGCCGCAAGCTGTCGGTACGGCGCCACTGGACCGCCGTGGTCAATCTCGTCGACGTCGGGCCAACTCCATAGCAACGACGCTGCCGTCTGACGGTGTCAGTGGCGGAAGGCGTCGGCCTTGGTTGCCGAGACGAACGCGGGCCAGCCCGACCGGCTCACCAGCAGCGCCGGACCAGCGACGTCCTTCGAGTCCCGCACGCCCACCACACCGACCAGGTTGTCCGCCACCTCGACGCAGTGCCCCTGGTCGTTGGACCGGCTGCTTTTGCGCCAAAGGGCCTGCGGCAGGGCAGTCATGCCTCGTACTCCTTTGCTCTGGCGAGGAGTAGATCTCGGGAGGCAACCTCGTCCAACGCCGCCTCGCAGAGGTCCCCGAAGGCCCAAGCATAACGCTCCGCCTCAGCTGGCTTGTCGAGATAAAGCGCGCCAGTCAGCCCTTCGGTATAGACCGTGGTTGGCTCGTGTCGGTTTGCGAAGTCCAGCATCACGAAGAACCCACCGGCCAGCATCCCGGCGTGCAAGCCCGCGCCGAACGGAACTACGCGGATCGAAATGTTCGGCAGCTCTCCAGCTTCGGCCAACCGGCGAAGCTGTGTCGCCATGCGCCCGCAGGACCGCCAACCACCTGCCGCAGGACAGCCTCGTTCAGGACCACTGTGACTTCCGGAGCTGCGGGATCAAGGCGCGTCAACAATCGTGCCCGCTTCATCCGGATTGCCACGCGACGCTCGATCTCATCGGGATCGGAAACACCCTTTGTGAAGATCGCAGTGGCGTACTGCCGGGTCTGGAACAACCCAGGAACCAGCTCCACGTGGTACTCGCGGAGGCGACAGGCGGCTTCTTCGAGGCCGATCGAACAGCTCAAACCAGGGTGGGATGTCGGCGTAGTCGTGCCACCAGCCCTTGTCTTTGGTGTGCGGGGCGATGGCGGCCAGCACGACGACGGTCTGTACGTCAGGCGGCATACAGCTCGCACATGGTTCGCACGTCGTGCGAGCGGATCGCCAGCTGACCGCGCTCCGAGCCGCCACAGCTTGGTCACCGACCACTCCAGCGCGCCGAGCCGCGTTGACCTGCGCGATGCGCGCCTCCTCCTCCCGCAGCTTGCGTAGCTACCACCCCAACTGCCGGCGCGGCACAGTCGACCCGATTTTCGTCTCCGGCACGATGCAGCCCCCTGACTATGCACCGGATACCGAGCAAACCGCGCTGTCGGCATAGCCGGTGCGTCTCACCCGATTACCGACATCAGTAGATAGTCTCTATACTCTACCACAGCCCTCCCGTCACCATTGCGTCGCGGAGCGCGCGCCGACAGACTCGGGTCGATGACCAAACCCCGAAGAAGCGCCTATAACGGGCGCTGATCTGGCGTACCCGGATCTGGTCGGAGCTGGTCTTTCGGTCGGCAAGCCAGGCGGCCACCTCCGACCGGCCACCCCGGTCGAAGCCGGGTGCGGCGGTCACTGGCGATCCCCACGAGCGTGGCCGCCGCGCCCTTCCAGTCCCGTAACCACGGCCAGCGACCCGAACGCGAGCCGTCGATCAACCGCGAGGGCAGGTTATGCGAAAGTTTTGGCAACTCTGGCGTACGAGACGAAGGCCGACCGAGCCGCCGCTGATCGGCCCGGCAATACCCGGTACGCCGCCGGTCGGGTGGGCTTCCCGCAGGCGCGTCCTGGCCGAAACCACGTCGGGACCGGAGTCAACGCGGAGACGGGACGAGAAGGAGCAGAAGCCCGAATCGCGTACGGGCCAGACGCTGGCTTGGACCTGCTGGCCGACCTGGAACATGCCGACCCAACTCCTTGATGGTCCCCTGCTCACCCTCGGGCAGGCCAACCTGCTCCGTCTGAGACCGGCGTCCGGTGATCGCCGATGCTCGAAAAGCCACTCACCTCAGCCCAGGTCCGCGAAAAGCTGATCGACTACAACCGCCACGTCGTCATCGCGCACCGGACGCCTCCGGCGTATGTCCTATCTGCCGGATCCGGACGCCGACCCACTGCGGCGAGCCCGCGACTATCTCGCGACCAGGGACCCCGGTACGCCTACTGACCAGGGGCCGACGACCGAGGTCGAGCAGTTACGCGTCGAACTTGCCGCATTGGAGACCGCGCTACGGAACGTCCGGCGAGAGCTTTTCGACTGCAAAGCCCGACTATCGTTGATCGCCCAGGTGGTCCACGACCCGACTCGGGCGCGACGGGCCCCAGGGGTCACCTTCGGCGCCGTCCTGGCTGCCCTGCGCTCCGGAGCCGACACCGCCGCGCCTGATCGTTGACCGCTGAGCTGTTAGAACAGGCCGGAATGACACTGGTGAAGGGGTAACGATCAAGGCAGTGGTCGGGGCATGTCGACGGTGCGTCGGGTAACCGCGCACCGACGGATGCCTCGACCTGGGGAGGAACGGCATGGTCACCAGTACACGATGCGTGACCCACGGACCCAGTACCCCAAGGCGGATCCGAGCTTCCAACAGTCGCAGGATCCACCCGGACTGGAACAACAGATGCGCCCGAAACCCGACGCGGGCGAATCGACCTATCGGGGCAGCGGACGGCTCACCGGTCGCAAAGCGGTGGTCACCGGCGCGGACAGTGGGATCGGTCGGGCGGTCGCCATCGCCTTCGCCCGGGAGGGGGCCGATGTGGTGCTCGCCTACCTACGAGGAGGAACCCGATGCGCGGGAAGTGATGGAGTTGGCGAAAGAGACCGGACGCCAGGCCATCGCTGTCCCCGGTGACATCAAGGACGAGGCGTACTGCGAAGAAACGTCATCGACACCGCCGTGGACGAGTTCGGCGGGATCGACCTCTTGGCGAATGTGGCGGGCATGCAGCAGGCCGTCCCCGACATCACCGAACTGACCACCGAGCAGTTCGACGATACCTTCAAAACCGATGTGTACGGAATGTTCTGGTTATGTCGGGCAGCGGTCGGGCAGATGCAGCCCGGCAGCGCGATCATCAACACGACATCAGTGAACACCTACCGTCCGTCGCCGCTCCTGCTGGACTACGCGAGCACCAAGGGTGCGATCAACGTCTTCACGAAATCGCTGGCCCAACAGATCGCCGCGAAGGGCATCCGGGTCAACGCGGTCGCGCCCGGTCCGGTCTGGACGCCACTACAGGTTTCCGGCGGCCAACCCACCGAGGCCCTGGCGCAGTACGGCGGGCAGACGCCCGATCGGACGGCCAGGGCAACCAGCCGAACTGGCACCCGCATACGTCTTCCTCGCCAGCCAGGAGGCCAGCTTCGTCAGCGGAGAAACGCTCTGCGCCACCGCGGGATGCCAACCCCCTGACCCCTGGCCCCCTGACCTCGGCTAACCCAAATCGGGCTCAGGAGGTCGTGGTCAACGTACCGGCGCTGGGGTGTTGATTTCCGGTGACGCTGGTGGCCACGGCCTGGATCGTCGCGGATCGGAGCAGGAGGCGCAGACACAGGTAGCCGAGCATCCCGCCGAGGGTGTTCGCGATCAGATCGTTGATGTCGACGCTGTGCCGGTTGTCCAGCAGCAACCCGCACAGGAACTGGGTTCCCTCGATCGCCACACTGGTGAGCAGCGCGGCGCGGGCCACCTGCCAAAGCGAGTCAACCCGGGGAAAGGCCAGCGGTACGAGGATCCCGAACGGCACCAGCATGAGCACGTTGAGCGTGAAGCTCCGCAGGTCCGCCGTGAGCAGCGGAACGTAGTTGAGGTCGGCGTACCACTCATTCTGTGACGCGTATCTGCCCAGGTTCACCTGGAACGGCAGCAACGTGACCCAGATGACGCCGAGTCCGTAACCGGCCAGGGCCCCCAGCACCGCTATCCGCAGCGGTGACATGCGGTAGCGGAGCCGGAGCACGACGAGCACCGCGAGACAGGCCGCGGCCAGCGGCAGAAGGATCGCGGCTGAACTGACGGTCAATTGGACGTCCAACAGGGCGGCCTCTCATGTCGGTGGCAGGATGCGGCGTTCCGTTCGGTTAACCGCGCGAACGGCGCGCCGCGCCGGGTCGAAGCCCACGCTAAAACGGCAGGGACGCCCGTTGCGTCTGTCTCAGGACAGACCGCTATCCGCCTTGAGAGGTATCTTTCGCACCGGCCCGTCGCGACCAGCTCAATCCGCTGATCCGGCAGTAGAGTCGGCCGCTATGCACCGATTCCACCTCTGGCTGCGGGCCCGACCATGGGTGATTGACCTGCTCTGCCTCGGTGCCGTCACCCTGCTGGGGCTCTTCGACGCGGCCGTGCGGTACCGGAGCGGATCCATCGCACTCGTACCGGTACCGCTGCTGTTCGGCGTACCGCTCTGGTTCCGTACCCGGAAGGTGGTCTTCGCTACCTACGCCACGGCGACCCTGGGGTTGCTGAGCCTGCTGGTGCTGCCATACCCACCCGCAGCCGGCATCGTCGCCGCGCTGATCATGGCGTACGCGGCAGCCGCCTACGCGACTCGCTGGCACGCCCGGGTGGCCCTGTGGCTGGCTCTCCTCGGCGGGCCGGTTGCCGCCCTGCGCACGGCCGGGCCCCTGGCCCACCTGCTGCGCGGATATGTGGATCTGTCCAGCACACCGGGCACCCGCAGCTGGTGGTTCGTTTACGCCATCGCAGCCCTGCTGGGCACCGGCGCGCTGGTCAACTCCTGGTTGTTGGGCGCCATGGTGCACGCCCGGCAGGCGTACCTGCGGGCGGCGCTGGACCGAGCCGCCCGGCTGGAACGCGAGCGGGAAGCGCTGGACCGGGTCGCCGTCGCACGGGAACGGGCCCGGATCGCCCGCGAACTGCACGACGTGGTGGCGCACAGTCTGTCGGTGGTGGTGCTCCAGGCGGACGGCGCCGCCAATATCCTGCGTACCGATCCGGAGCGCAGCCACGAGGCGCTCCGCACCATCGGACGGATCAGTCGGGAGGCGCTGACGGAAATGCGGCGGCTGCTCGGCGTACTGCGTGGGCCTGATCAGGAGAACGCCGCCACGCTGACCCCACAGCCCGGCCTGGTGGGCATCGACGACCTCGTCGTCCGGCTACGCGCCACCGGGCTGCCGGTCACGGTCGAGTCAACCGTACGGCTCGCGGAGATCCCGCCCGGCGTCGGTCTGACGGCCTACCGGATCGTGCAGGAAGCGCTGACCAATGTGCTGCGTCATGCCGGACCGGGCGCGACCGCGACCGTGTCACTGCGGGTTGTCGACGCCCAACTCGTCATCGAGGTGCTCGACGATGGCAGGGAAGCCACCCCAGCCGGCGCACCCGGGCACGGGTTACTGGGCATGCGGGAACGCGCCGCCGCGCTCGGCGGCATCCTGATGGTCGGGCCGAGGCCGGACGAGAACGGGTACCAGGTGATCTGCCGCCTTCCGCTGCGGCCGATCACCGCCAATCTGCCGGAGGGAGAACGATGATCCGGGTGGCGATCGTTGACGATCAGGAGCTGGTACGGTCCGGTCTCCGGATGGTGTTGCACGGCAACGACAGCATCGACGTGATCGGCGAGGCCGGCAACGGGCACGCCGCGCTGGCCCTGCTCGCCGGTACCCAGGCCGACGTCGTGCTCCTCGACGTACGGATGCCCGGCATGGACGGGATCGAGGCGACCAGCCGGATCACCGCACTGCCGCAGCCACCGCGCGTGCTGATGCTCACCACCTTCGACCTGGACGAGTACGCCTTCGCCGCGCTTCGGGCCGGTGCCGCCGGATTCCTGCTCAAAGATGTCCCCACCGCCGAACTGATCCGGGCGATCCACGCCGTCCACCACGGGGACGCCGTCGTGGCTCCGTCAACCACCCGGCGGCTACTCGACCGGTTCATGCCGCACCTGCCCACAGCTACCGAGCCGGACGCCGCGTCCCCTCTGCTCAGCGGACTCACCGCGCGGGAACAGGAGGTGCTCCTGCAGATCGCCCGCGGCCGGTCGAACGCTGAGATCGCCGCCGCGCTGTACCTAACTGAGGGCACGGTCAAGACCCACGTCAGCCGGGTGCTCGCCAAACTGGGTCTCCGCGACCGGGTGCAGGCCGTCGTATTCGCGTACGAAACCGGCCTCGTGCACCGGTGAGTGCCGGCCGATCCGCTGAGGAAGATACATACGCAACGGGTTTGGGGGTCATTGGTGGACACGCCACCTCCGACCCCCGGGACCGTGCCGTGCCCGGATGTTCGAACCGGCCGGTAACCGTCATGTCACGGTAACGCGGCAGGCGGTCAGGGCCGGAAGGCGTTGGCCTTCGTGGCGGCGACGAAGGCCGCCCAGCCGGCCGGGCTGACCGCGAGGACCGGACCGGCGAGGTCCTTGGAGTCCCGTACGCCGACCACGCCAATGAGGTTGTCGGCCACCTCGACGCAGAGTCCCTGGTCGTTGGAGCGGCTGCTCTTGCGCCACACGGCTCCGGTGAAGTCAGACATGTTTATATGCCCCCTTTAAACATGAGAAAGTGTCCGATGACGGACGTAGGTCATCGCGGTACTCAACGCGCGATGACCTGCTCGTGTTACTCCTCGCGTCCCGGGACAACGGACAGCTGGTCCGATGGCCGGGACTGCGCGGGCGGGGCTACACCGGCGGGACGCGGGACCGCAGGCATGGTCCCAAAGGACCGGAGGAATCAGCCGGTACGGGCCGGCGCGATGGTGCCGGTGACCTCGCCGAGCCCGACGATCGTGCCGTCCGGGCCGGGCGCGGTCGCGCTGATCGTCACGGTGTCGCCGTCGGCCAGGAAGGTACGGGTCGAACCGTCGGCGAACCTGACCGGCTCGCTGCCGCCCCAGGTCAGCTCCAGGAACGAACCGACCTGGGACCGCTCGGGACCGGAGACCGTGCCGGAGGCGTACAGGTCGCCGGTGCGCAGCGCGGCGCCGTTCACGGTCAGGTGGGCGAGCTGCTGGGCCGGGGTCCAGTACATGCCGGCGAACGGCGGTTCGCTGACCCGCTCGCCGTTCCAGTCGACCGCCAACCGCAGATCCAACCCCTGATGCGGGACGTCGCTCAGGTAGTCGAGCACCGCCGGGTCCTGCGCCGGGGCCGGTACGAAGGCGTCGGCGAGCGCGTCCAGCGGCACCACCCACGGGCTGATCGAGGTGGCGAACGACTTGCCGAGGAAGGGGCCGAGCGGCTGGTATTCCCAGGCCTGGATGTCCCGGGCCGACCAGTCGTTGACCAGTACGACGCCGAAGACGTGCTCGCGCGAAGTCGTCGACCGAGACCCGGTCGCCGAGCGTGGACGGCACCCCGACCACGAAGCCGACCTCGGCTTCGATGTCCAGGCGTACCGATGGCCCGAAGGCCGGACCGTCCGGGGTGGCCCGCTGCCCGACAGGCCGGATCACCGGCGTGCCGGAGACCACCACGGTGCCGGCCCGGCCGTGATAGCCGATCGGCAGGTGCTTCCAGTTGGGCAGCAGCGGCGGCTGGCCGGGCCGGAAGATCTGGCCCACATTCGACGCGTGGTGCTCGGAGGAGTAGAAGTCGACGTAGTCGGCGACCTCGAACGGGAGCAGCAGCTCGACCTCGGCGAGCGGGATCAGCAGCGGTTCCACCGCCGCGCGGTGTTCCTCGGCGGTGAGCAGCTGGACGATCCGGTGCCGGACCGCCGTCCACTGTGGGCGGCCGAGCGCCATGAACTCGTTCAGGGTCGCCGCGCGCAACGCCCCGCCGGCCAGGATCAGGTCGGCGGCCTCGGCGCCGTCGAGGTCGAGCACGAAGTCGCCGATCCGTACGCCGATCCGGGGTTCACGCTCCCCGGTCCGGAACACCCCGTACGGCAGGTTCTGCACCCCGTACGCCGATCCCGCCGCGCCGTCCACCCAGCTCATGCTGCCTCCGTACTCCGCTGAAGCCGTGCCACCGGTCGCACCACCGCGCCCGCTCACAGTTCGAACCCGGCGTTGACCAGTCCCAGCCCGACCAGGTCGGTCAACGGCTCAACGATGCTGCACGAGCCGAACCCGACCCAGAGCGGCCGGTCCTGGTCGCGTCGGGCCCGCAACACCTCGGCCAGCGGCCGTGGGTCGGTGGTGGCGAGCAGCTCGGCGACCTCGGCCACCTCCGCGCCGTCCTCGGCGCGCAGACGTGCCGGCGAGTACGTTGGCGAAGCCGTGGTGCGCGAAGCCGGTCTCCGGGTCGACGTGCCGGAGTGCGTGGTGCAGCCCGGCGGTGAGCTTGAACGGTAACCGCCGGTCCCGGCAGGCGCAGAGCACCGCGGCCAGCTCGACCGGGGTGGGGAAGAGTTCGGCGGCGAGTCCGCCGGTGCGGAACTTGGCAGCGATCCGGATGTCGCCGTCGGCTCGCGCCTCGGCCAGCCGGTCCAGCGCCCGCAGCAGGCCCCAGGTGAGCGGGAACTCGGCGTACACGTCGACGTCGGTCCACTGCCGGGTCAGCTTGATCAGCTCGGCCAGGCCGGGCTGCGGATCCTCGCCGCGCTTGGCGACCGCGATCTCGATCTGCCGGACCCGGATGTGGTCCGGGCCGAGGACACGATCGGGCGAACGGCAACCGGTCGAGTCCGGTGTCGCCGATCAGGCCGACCACCAGTTGCTCGGCCGGATCGACCAGGCCGCTCAGCGCACCCGCGGTCACCGCGGAGGCCGGTACCAGCAGCGGGCCGACCAGCTCGGCGTACCAGGCGGCGCGGTGCCGCCGGTGCGCGGTGAGCGCGTCGGCCAACGCCGCGTTGCCGGGCGGGAAGACAGCGGCGTCGTCGACAAGTCCGGCGAAGAGTCGGGGCACCTGCGTTGACACAAACAGAGAACTTACGGGACGCTACGACTAACGGACAATACTGTCCGATTATCGGACGCCGATGCCCGGCGACTGGGACAAACCGGAGGTGGTCATGCCGTACTACCGCAAGGTCGGCGAGGTACCCCGCAAGCGCCACACCCAGTTCCGGCAACCCGACGGCAGCCTCTACGCCGAGGAGCTGATGGGGCAGGAAGGCTTCTCCTCGGACTCCTCGCTGCTCTACCACCGGCACCTGCCGACCGCGATCGTGGCGGCCGAGGAGTTCACCCCGGCCGCGTACACCCGGCGCCGAACCTGCCGCTCAAGCCCCGGCACCTGCGCACCCACAAGCTGGACAGCACCGACACCGACGCGGTGCTCGGCCGCCAGCCGCTGCTGGCCAACGACGACGTGCGGATCTCGTACGTCCGTCGCCGACCGGCCCTCGCCGCTCTACCGCAACGCGATCGGCGACGAATGCCTCTACGTCGAGTCCGGCGCGGCCCGGATCGAGTCGACCTTCGGCGCGCTCGGGGTGACCTCCGGCGACTACGTGATCATCCCGACCTCGGTGGTGCACCGGATCGTGCCGATCTCGCCGGTCCCGCTACGCCTGCTGGTCATCGAGGCCACCGGGCACATCGGCCCGCCCAAGCGCTACCTCTCGGTACGCGGCCAGTTCCTGGAACACTCGCCGTACTGCGAACGCGACGTGCGCGGCCCGGCCACCCCGCTGCTGGTCGACGAGACCGACGTCGAGGTCTACGTGCAGCACCGGCGCGGCTGGACCCGGTACGTCTACGCCAACCACCCGTTCGACGTGGTCGGCTGGGACGGGTACCTCTACCCGTGGGCCTTCTCCATCCACGACTTCGAGCCGATCACCGGCCGGGTGCACCAGCCACCACCGGTGCACCAGACGTTCGAAGGCCCCAACTTCGTGATCTGCTCATTCGTGCCCCGCAAGGTCGACTACCACCCGCTGGCCATTCCGGTGCCGTACAACCACCACAACGTCGACTCCGACGAGCTGCTCTTCTACACCGGCGGCAACTACGAGGCCCGGCGCGGCTCCGGCATCGAGCAGGGCTCCATCTCGCTGCACCCGGCCGGCTTCACCCACGGCCCGCAGCCCGGCGCGGCGGAGCGGGCGATCGGCGCGGAGTACTTCGACGAGCTCGCGGTGATGGTGGACACCTTCCGGCCGCTCGACCTCTGCGAGCCGGCACTGACCTGTGAGGACACCGAGTACGCCTGGACCTGGGCCCGCCCTACCGCGCAGATTCACGGAATTAGTGGTTAATTCACGCGTGAATAGCCACTAATTCCGGGAAAGTGCGCGATGGGTAGCGGCGAATGCGAGGGTGGCGGCCACCAGGGCCAGCACCAGCGGCCACGGCGTACCGACCACGGCGTAGAGCAGGATCAGGCCGGGGGCCGCCAGCACCGCGTACCCGGCCAGCACCAGCGCCCGGTCGCCCACCGGCCGGAGCGCGCCGCGCAGGTCCGGCACTTTGCGGGCGTACGCCCACAGCACGCCCGCCCCGACTAGGGCGACAAGCACCGCGAAGAACCGGGAGATCGCCCCGTTCTGGGCGGCCATGAAGGCAACCAACAGTGCGCCGACGAGCGGGTAGCCGGCACCAATGAGCAGCAACCGGTGCATCCGCTCGTCGATCGAGGTACGGCCGCTCCGGCCAGCCCGCATCGCTGCCAGCTTTTCCAGTCCCGGCGGTTGCACAATCGGCACCGCGGCCTTCTCCTGCCCGGTCTCCGCCGGCCGTCTGATCTGCTCCGACGGACCAGTCTCCGCCGGCCGTTCGGTCGTCCGATATCCGGTTGCCGCCTCCGCCGCCTGCTCCAACGCCGCCGCGTAGCGCCGCCGTTCCAGGCGGAGCACCCCGACATCCTGAGCAGCCTGGTCCAGTTCCGGGTCGCGATGCGACGCCTCCAGGTAGGCCCGTTCGGCCAGCTCGAACAGGTGCAGCCGGGTCGCCACCAGGGCGAGCACCAGGTGGGCCTGAGCCTCCTTCGGGGCCAGCTCGACCCCGCGCCAGGCCGCGTTGAGCGCCCGCTGACCGTTACGCGCGTCGGCCAGGATCGCTGCGGCGCCACGCTGCGCGTGGGCGTCCACCGGCCCGATCTTGAGCAGCCGCTCGGCCACCTCGACGGCCTCGCTGAGCCGGCTCAGATCAACCAGGGCGAGGCCGCGCAGCACCAGCGGCGACACCAGTCCAGGGTCGGCAGCCAGCGCGGCATCGGCGGCCGACAGCGCTTCAGCGGGCCGCTCCGCCGCCAGGTGCACCCGGGCCAGCATGGTCAACCCACCGGGGTCGTTGTCGTGCAGAGCAAGCGCGAAGCCCAACTCGGCCACCGCCTCGTCGTACCGACCAAGTTCGGCAAGGAGGACAGCTCGCTGGACGTACCCGTCTGCCGGTTCCTCCCCCGGCGTCCCCGGCCCCGGCCCCATCCCCGCCCCTGGCCCGTTGATCATGAGGTTATCGCCGATCCGACCGGCGTGTCGCGGAGATAACCTCATGATCAACGCGGGCGGGGGCGGGGCGGGGCGGGGTTTGCCTGGAAGAGTAGGGCGGTGGCGATGGCGGCCAGCCCCTCGGCCCGGCCGGTCAGGCCGAGTCCGTCAGTGGTGGTGCCGGAGACCGAGACTGGAGCACCGATCGCCGCACCGAGCACCTGCTGCGCCTCGGCGCGGCGCGGACCGAGTTTGGGGCGTACCCCGATGACCTGGATCGCCACGTTGCCGATCTCGAAGCCGGCGGCCCGCACCCGGCGGGCAGCCTCCGCCAACAGGGTCACCCCAGCCGCGCCGGCCCACTCCGGCTCGGCCACTCCGAAGTGCGCGCCGACGTCCCCGAGCCCAGCGGCGGAGAAGATCGCGTCGCAGGCGGCGTGCGCGGCCACGTCACCGTCGGAGTGACCGGCCAGCCCGTCCACGCCGGGCCAGTGCAGACCCGCCACCCAGCAGGCTCGCCCCACCTCGAACGCGTGTACGTCGGTGCCCACGCCAACCCGGGGAACGATCATGCGGGCAGCGTACCGACCCAGGGTTGGTCCGATGCGGCTGCGGTGACCAGCAGATGCTCGGCCAGCAATAGATCAAACGGTCGGGTGATCTTCATGGCATACGCGGAGCCGGGCACACAGGCAACTCGTACCCCCTGCTTTTCAACCAGGCCCGCGTCGTCGGTCAACGGATCAACGGCGGCGGCATGCGCCGCGGCGAGCACCGACCGGCGGAAGCCCTGTGGGGTCTGCACGGCCCGCAGCGCCGATCGATCAACGGTGCCCAGCACCGCACCGTCGACGGCGACCTCCTTGACCGTGTCAACGATCGGCAGTACCGGGATGATCGCCTCTTCGCCCGCGCGGATCGCGGCGGCGACCGCTTCGACCAGACCGGCCGGGGTCAGCGCCCGGGCCGCGTCGTGCACCAGGACAATCTCCGGACCGGCCGGTACGGCAGCCAGCGCAGCGGCGACCGACTCCTGCCGGCTGGCCCCGCCAGCCACGACGGTCACCGGGGCGATCGGCGCCAGTAGGTCCCGCACAGCGGCGGTATCGGTAGGGGGCGCCGCGACGACGATGGCGTGCACCGACGGGGCTGCCGCGATCCGGCGCACCGCGTGAACCAGCAGCGGCTCCCCGGCAAGAAGGCGGAGCGCTTTGGGGCCGCCGGGGCCGAGCCGGACCCCGGCACCCGCAGCCGGAACGAGGACCGCGACGTCGCCACGCGGGTTAAGCTGCGCGGTCACGTCGCGGTCCTCGGATTTCCGTGCGTACGGGTGGAAAAGTGGGCCGCCCGGTATGCCGGGCTACGGCGGCTAGGCCTCGGTGAGGACCTTGTCGAGCAGGGTCTCCGCCTCGTCCTTGGTGCTCTTCTCAGCGAGCGCGACCTCGCCGACCAGGATGTCGCGAGCCTTGGCGAGCATCCGCTTCTCGCCCGCAGAAAGGCCCCGCTCCCGCTCCCGACGCCAAAGGTCACGAACGACCTCAGCCACCTTGAGGGGGTTGCCGGAGGCCAGCTTCTCCAGATTCGCCTTGTAACGCCGTGACCAGTTGGTGGGCTCCTCCGTGTGCGGGGCGCGGAGGACATCGAAGACCTTGCCCAGGCCCTCTTCGCCGACCACCTCGCGCACGCCCACGATCTCGGCATTCTCAGCAGGCACCCGAACCGTCAGGTCACCCTGAGCGACCCTGAGGACGAGATACTGCTTGGGCTCGCCCTTGATGATCCGAGTCTCGATTGCCTCGATGAGTGCGGCCCCGTGGTGGGGGTAAACAACGGTCTCGCCGACACTGAAAACCATAGGTTCGAAACCCCTTTCGCTGTGTCTAGGGTAACACGCTCAGGCACCGATGTCTCACCGCAGTCCTGACCGTTAGCGCAGCTCAGAGGCCCTGTGAGAGGTCTTTCTTCAGCTTGACAGACCACCGATCCGTAAATTTCAACACACTGGGTAACTCGCGGATCACCGGCCGGCAAGTCGGGTCCGATAAATCGGATCTAGGGCGTTGCGGTGCTGCAAGCATATCTCTTTCCCCCATGGGTACGACGGACACTGGCGGTAAGACCGCCAATGCGCGACGCTTGACTAAGCGTCGCTCCACTGTTAGGACGACTCGCCAGGGGGTGCCATGGGCACGTCGGGAAACGGCGACGGGTGGCCGGAGAACGGCCTACCCGACCTACCCCCCGGTTGGGGGCCGATCATCATTCCGGACGATCCGGCCGCACTCGCCACCGAATCGGCGTTGCTCCGGCGAGAGTTGCGCCACCAGGCCCGCCAGGTTCGGTGGCGACAGCACCTCGGCATGGGCCCCGATGGTTCACCACTGCGGTTGGCCGTGATCATCATGACCATTACCGTGCTGGCCACGCTCGCCAGCCTGACCGCGTTCGTCTGGCTAGGTCAGCAGCGCTCGCCGACCGCTGACCGCGGCACGTCCGGTGGCACCACCGGCCGGACGCTCGGCGCGCCCGAGTTGGTCGACGAACAGGGCGGTACGGTGCCGCTGCGGAGTCTGCTGCCCGCCGTAATCATCTTGATCGGTATCTGCGACTGTGCCGAGCAGGTCAACGGAGCGGCCCGAGCGGCGCCCGCCGGGGTCAACGTGGTGGCGGTGTACGGCGCGCGCCCCACGCCCAGCCCGATCCCCGAACAATCGCCGGCGCCCGCCACGCCGATCCGCTCGCTCGCCGATCCCACGGACGAACTACGTACGTCGCTGCGGCTGACCGCCGAGCCGGGGGTACCGGGCGTCCTGCTGGTCACCCGGGCCGGCGAGATCCTCCGGTTCCTGCCCGCCGCGACCTCGGTCGCCGATTACCAGGCCGATCTTCCCCGGCTCGCCACCGGCTGACCGCCCCCTGATGCGGCGCTACTCGTGCTGCTCGGCGCACTACTGGCTGACGTGCCGTCGGGGTCAGGTACGCATGATCAGTTGCAATTCGACAGTCATTGAGTGCGCCGCCTGATTTTTGAGCGTGACACCGATCGCTCGAGCAGCCGACACAAGATCGATATTTAGGAGCGCCTGCTCGCAATCGAGCTGGAGATTGACCGGACCGTCCAACGTACCCTCGATCTGGATAACCAGCTCACCAAAGCCCAGGCAGGCGTACTGGAGAATGTAGGCCCCGCCTGCTCGCACCGGCACCTGCCAGCCGATCGACCGCAGTTCGCTGACGACAACGATCTCGCGCCACACCGCGTCAGGTGCCATTGGCAGCAGGGCGTCCACCCCGCCGCCGACCACCCGACCGGTCGATGGGTCGATGCTCGCGATCGGCGGACCGTCGCCCTGGAAAACGGCGTCCGGCGCATAGTGCGGGGAGGCCAGCTCGGCATCGGCGACCTCGCCGGCACCGTCAACCCGGGGCGCCGGCGCCGACGCCACCCACCACCAGCTTCCCGCGCCCAGTACGGCGACCGCGAAGACCGCCAGCGCCATACCGGTGAACCGGCTACCCGCACCTGAATCCATGACCACAATATAGTGCCGTTAATCGATGACTCTCCGGTCCTGCGGTCACCGCGCGAAACGCCCTATCCATGATCCTTAGCCGCACACCGGTTCAACTCGCCGCACAAACCACCGGTCCAGGGCTAACGATCAAGAATCGTCGCCACCGACGGGCACTTCGCGGCGCAGTAGGGCCGCGTACAGGGTCAAGCCGGGCCCGAAGGCGAGCATCACCACGGTCCGGGGTGGGTGCGCGGCGCGGCGGAGCCGATCCAGGATCAACAACACCGTCGACGACGAGCAGTTTCCGTGCTCAGCCAGGGTCGCCCGGGACGCGGCCAGGGCCGCTGAGGGCAGCTCGAGTTCCCGCTCCACCACGGTGAGAATCCGCGGCCCGCCCGGATGTACCGCCCAACCATCGATCTCCGACACCCATAGGCCATGCCGGGACAACAGGTCCGTCACCAGACCGGCGACATGCATCGCGAGCACCTCGGGCACCTTGGGCGAAAGTCCCATCCGGAAGCCCTTATCAGTCACCTCCCAGGTCATGTAGTCGGCAGTCGAGGTGTCGGTAACCGAGACAACCTCGTGCACTGCGTACCCCGGCCTGGCTCCGGGTGCCAGCACGACAGCGACCGCGGCGTCCGAGAAGAGCGCGTGGGAAACGATCTGCTGGGTGTCCACCCGGGCCGACGACGGTTGGAGGTGCAGACTGGTCAACTCAGCGCAGAGCAGCAACGCCGGCCGCCCCCGGGCGGTGACGAAATCACTCGCCGCCCCCAGACCGGGCAGCGCGGCGTAGCACCCCATGTGTCCGACGAACATCCGTTGGGTGTCCGAGGCCATTCCCAGGTCCCGGGCCAGCAGGATGTCCAGCCCCGGCGTGGCATAGCCGGTACAGGAGCAGACCGCGAACAACCCGATCTCGTCGGCGGCCAGGCCGGCATCGAGCAACGCCCGGTCGACCGCCTCCTTACCCAGCGGCAATGCCTCAATCAGGTACCGGCGCATCCGCCGCTCGGTCGACCAGTCGGAAACATCCTCGAGCAGCGGGTTGACCGCCGCCTGGCGGGTGGTCACCCCCGAATTGGCAAAGATCCGTTCGGCCAGCACGCGCGTCGTACCCGGGAAGTGCCGGGCGAAGAACCCGGCCCAGAGATCGTCCTGAGCCGCCCTCGGCGGCAACGCCACCCCCAGGCCCGCGATCACCGGCAGCGCGCTCACCGCCGGCTCTTCGCTCCCGACTGCGGGGCTCACTCGCTGCGCTCGCTCACTCCTCGCGCTCACCACCGAGGTGCCGATCCGTCGCCATCCGGGTCGCCGCCCAGCGCCGCTATGCCGAGCCAGTCGGCGCAGACATCCGAGGTCGCCGGGTGCAGGGAGCCGCAGCGCGCATCCCGGTAGAGCCGTTCCAGCGGATGACCCCGACGGGTAGCCGAGGTGCCGGCCGCCTCCACCATCGACGCGGCAACCTCCGCCGCGGTCGTACCGGCCAGAAGCTTGGCCCGCCACACCCACCGGTTGGTCTCGGCGTCACCCGGCGCCTCGTCCACCCGGCGGGCCGCCTCGGCGACCACGAGTTGCGCGGCCGCCACCGCCGCATCGGCCCGACCGACCCGGGCCCGTACCGCGGGCAGATTGTCGAGTCCGCGGGCGGTCAGGTGCTCGACCGCGGCGTCCACCGCGGCCCGGGCCACGCCCACGTACACCGCCGCGTAACTGGCCACCAGCCAGTGCGGCATCAGTCGCGCCACCACTAACGCGAGCCCCTCCACCCCACCGAGCAACCGGTCCGCCGGCACCGTCACATCCAGGTGCAGGTCGTGCGAGGCGGTGGCCCGCATCCCGAGCGCGTCCCAGGTCGGTTCGACCCGCAACCCCTCCGGGTCGGCCGGCACCAGAAACTGCGACACCACCGTCTGATCGGCGGCGCTGCGCGCGGCCACCAGATACGCGTCGGCGTGTCCCGCACCGGAACAGAAAGTCTTCACCCCCTTGATCTGGTAACCGCCCTCTACCGGCTGATAGCTGGTGGTCAGCTGGGACAACCGGGCGCCGGCGCCCCGCTCGCTCATCGCCACGCCGTACCAGGCGCCGGCCGCCGCTTCGGCCAACAGCCGGTCCCGGGCGGCGAGCGCCTCATCCGGGATGCCGAGCGCCTCCGCCAGCTCCTCGGTGACCGCGCCGAGCGCGCCGGTCACCGAGGCGTGCATGTTGAAGACCAGCGCGGTGGCACCGTTACCCCGGGCCAGTTCGGTGGCGACTGCGGCGTAATCGGCGAAACGGGCGCCGATCCCACCCAGCGTCGGCGGGACCATCAGGCCGAAGAGGCCAATCTCCCGCAGGTCCACGAAATCCTCGACCGGAAACGTGCCGTCCCGGTCGTGCTCGGCCGCTCGCGCGGCCAGCCGAGGCGCCAACCTGCGCGCGGCCCCGAGCGTATCCACCGCCATCCTTGCCCCCTTCTGCGCCGCATCCGTCCGATCGCGGTCCGGCTACCTGGTCTTAACTCCCCTGCCCTGGTAAAGCACCGCCGTCGACCAGGTCGGCACAATCCGTGGCGCCCCCGTACCGGCGTGACTGCGGCGGTCCCCCGGACCACTCACCGCGCGGGCGCGACGGACCAGCCAGCGCAACACCGGCCACACCGTCGGACGTACGCCCCGAACCCGCAACGGGACACCGTGCCGGGCACACTCCCGGCGCAGCGCTTCGGCGTCGACGAAAAGCGCCGGATCGTGGATGCCCCGGGGCACCCCGGGGAACAGTTCGGCGACCCGGACCGCCAGCAGACGACTGAGCACGGTGGCGTTGAGGGTGTCCAGCACCAACAGGCCGCCTGGGCGGAGGATCCGACATGCCTCGGCAACCGCGCCCGGCCAATCGGGCACGTGTTCCAGTAGCTCACCGGCGGCCACCACGTCGGCGCAGCCGTCTGCCAGCGGCACCGCCACGACGTCGGCGTTGACCGGGCTGACCCCGTGCTGGCTCGCCTGGGTCACTGCGGACCGGACCAGGTCCACCCCGACGTGCCGGTATCCCTTGCCCGCCACATGCGGGGCGAGTAGCCCGGCGCCACAGCCGAGGTCAACCAGGATCGCTCCGGGCCGACCGGCCGGCGGGATCAGGCGACCCCTCGCCTCGGCCAGCCAGTGCAGCATGGCGAAGGCGCCATCCGGACGCCACCATTCCCCGGCCAGGTCGTCGTACTGGCGGAGATCGTTCGGTGCCAGCACCCGCGATCTGCCCCGGCCCGATTCGCCCCTGCTGGTGCCGGAATCGTCAACCATGGGGTTGAGCGTGGCACGGCTCACTGATAACAGCCAGACTTCCGGTATGTCGCGAACAATGGTGGGGCTGATCCGAGCGAGCCATCCGGAACCAGCGGTCGCGGTCACCCTGGTCGCCGCACTGCTCGCCTGGGGGGTGGGCCAGCCGTCCACCGGCATCGGGGCGGTGGCGCTGACCGTACTCGCCAGCCAGCTCGCCATCGGCTGGGTGAACGACCTGATCGACGCGGACCGGGACGCGGCGGTCGGCCGGCGCGACAAGCCGGTGGCCAGCGGCGCAATCAGCCGCCGCACGGTCGCGCTCGCCGGTCTGCTGGCCGCGCTCGCCACCCCGCTGCTGGCCGCGACGCGCAACGCGACCGCCGCGGCGGTGGCCACCATCGCCCTGGCCTCCGCACTGCTCTACGACTGGCCGCTGAAGTTCACCCGCGCCTCCGTGCTGCCGTACGCGATCTCCTTCGGGGCGTTGCCGGCCTTCGTGGTGCTCGCGTTGCCGGGGATACCGCTGCCCCCGGCCTGGCTGGTCGCCGCGGGGGCGCTGCTGGGCGCCGGGGCGCACTTCGCCAACGCGCTGCCCGACCTGGACGACGATGTCCGCACCGGGGTACGCGGACTACCGCAGCGGCTCGGTCCGGCCAGGTCCCGGCTGGCCGCCGCCGGCTTCCTCCTCGCCGCGACCACCGTGCTGGTCTTCGGTCCGGCCGGACCGCCGTCGTGGACTGGTTTGGCGGCCGTCGTCACCGCCGCCGTCGTGCTGCCTACCGGCTGGTACCTCAGTCGCGTGGCCACCGCCCGGGGTGAGCGGCCGGTAGCCGTCTTCCGAGCGGTGATGCTGGTGGCCCTCGTCGACGTGGTGCTCCTGGTCGTCAGCGGCCGGGGACGGTGAGCCGAGGCGTCGCACCCCGGCCGTATTTCCGGGCCGGCGTGCCGGCGACGATCACCTGGCACTACCCTGGAGCCCGGTCTGCGCGGGTATGACCACCGCGCCCGGTGTCCGGCCGGGTGGGGATCGCAACGAGGAGGACCGACGTGACGGGCTCGATCAGGGGACCCCGGCGGGCCGCGGTGCTGCTGGCTGGTGCGGCTGTCGCCACCACGCTGCTGGTATCCGGCTGCAGCACCGGGCAAATCGCGCAAACCGCGGATATGGCGCCCCATATTTCGGGGGTGAACGCCCAGACCGCGGACAATATCTTCCAGGTCCGCAACCTCTCGGTTGTCTACCGGAACATCGATGGCTACCCGGCTGGCGAGAACGCGCCGCTGGAGGTCGCCCTCTTCAACGAGTCGCAGGAGTCCGTGACGGTCCGGGTCACCAGCAGCAGCGCCCGATCGGTGGTACTGACCGGCCGCACGACCCCCAGCCCGGAAGCGACCGGGTCACCCTCGACGACCGCGTCCACCGGGACACCGTCGCCGGAGGCCAGCGCCGCGGTCCCGGACGGACGGCCGGCGGAGATCCAGATCCCGGCCGGTGGCTTCGTACTGCTGGACCGGTCCACCGGTAGCTGGCTGGAGCTGGTCGGGCTCAATGCCCCGCTGCGTACCGGTGGCGTGGTCGACCTGGTCTTCGACTTCAACGGGCAACGGGTTGAAACGTTGACTCCGGTGGCGCTGCCGTTCACGCCGGCACCGCTGGCGACGCCGGTGACCGGTCCTGAGGGTGGACACAGCTGATTGCCGCCCGTTCGCACCGGCGACACCGGTAACGGCACCATCCGGCGTGGCGCGGATGCCGACCGACCTGAACTCGTCGTACCAATTGGCTAGCGTGCTGGAGTGACCACCCGACCCGCACCTCGCGCGAGCGCCGGACGCGCCCGCACCGCTCGCGACCCCCGACCCGCGTACGAATGTGACGCGTGCGGCCACCAGCCGCCAAAATGGGTGGGGCGGTGCCCGGAGTGCGGCGAGTGGGGTGCGGTGGTCGAGTCGACCCTGACCGGACCGACGGTCGCCGGGCGGGTGGTGACCAGCCGGGCGCCGGCCGAGCCGGCCCGACCGATCGCCACGATCAGCGCGGCCCCGGCCAAGGCCCGGCTAACCGGAGTGTCCGAACTCGACCGGGTGCTCGGTGGTGGTCTGGTGCCCGGCGCGGTGGTGCTGCTCGCCGGCGAACCCGGCGTGGGTAAGTCCACCCTGCTGCTCGACGTCGCCCAGCAATGGGCGGCGGGCGCCGGCAGCCCGTCCCTGGTGATCAGCGGCGAGGAGTCGGTCAGCCAGGTCCGGCTCCGGGCCGAGCGGATGGGGACCCTGCACGAACAGCTCTATCTCGCGGCCGAGAGCGATCTGGCCGCCGTCCTCGGCCACCTCGACGCGGTCAAGCCCGGCCTGTTGGTGCTCGACTCGGTCCAGACCATCTCCACCTCCGGCAGCGAGGGGGTGCCCGGTGGGGTGACCCAGGTCCGGGCGGTCACCGCTGCCCTGGTGTCGGTCGCCAAGGAGCGGGGCATCGCGACCGTGCTGGTCGGCCACGTCACCAAGGATGGCCAGGTCGCCGGCCCGCGGGTGCTGGAGCACCTGGTCGACGTGGTGCTGCACTTCGAAGGCGACAAACACTCCTCGCTGCGCATGGTGCGCGGTGTGAAGAACCGGTTCGGGGCCGCGGACGAGGTCGGCTGTTTCGAGATGCACGAGGGCGGGATCAGCAGCCTGGCCGACCCGTCCGGGTTGTTTCTCACCCGCTACGCCGAGCCGGTTCCGGGCACCTGCGTCACGGTCGCCATGGAGGGCCGGCGCGCCCTGGTCACCGAGGTGCAGGCGCTGATCGGCGCCACCGTCGCCGGATCGCCCCGCCGGACGGTCTCCGGGCTCGACAGCGCGCGGCTTGCCATGGTGCTGGCGGTGCTGCAGCGCCGCACCGAGCGACTCACCCTGCACGACCGTGAGGTCTTCGCCGCGACGGTCGGTGGCATCCGGGTGGTCGAGCCGGCTGCCGATCTCGCGGTCGCGCTCGCCGTCGCCTCCGGCGGCCTCAACCTGGCCATCGCCCCGAACCTGGTGGCAATCGGCGAGGTGGGCCTGACCGGGGAGGTCCGACGGGTCGGCGCAGTGCCCCGGCGACTCGCCGAGGCGGCCCGGCTGGGATTCCGGATCGCGCTGGTGCCGCTTGGCTGCGGTCCGACGGCGAGTGGCGTGGCGCCGGAAAACATGCGGGTGATGGAAGTCACCGACGTACGATCGGCGCTGCAGTTCGCCGCCCGCGCCTCCGCCGAGTGACGATGACGTCACGACCAGCCAAGCGGACCCGCCATTTACCTACAAATTTGATATATCACGGTTGATCCGCCGCGACCTGCGGCGCCCTGACGGAGGAACCGGTCAGCGTGGCACAGCACAGTAACCGCGACAGCACCGAATGCACGCCGATCCGTAGAATGGCCAGGTGCCGATTGACCGCGATGCGAACCGAACCGCCAGCGCGAGTTCCCACGTCCGCACCAGCGCCGGGGGCTCGTCGGCGCGTACCGTCAACTTCGGTGTGACCGTGGGCGGCTCAAGCATCACCGGTGACCCGTTGCGCGCCAACCTCGCGCTGATGGCGCCGGGCACGGCGCTGCGGGACGGGTTGGAGCGGATTCTGCGCGGCCGCACCGGCGCGCTGATCGTGCTCGGGTACGACAAGATCGTCGAGACGCTCTGCACCGGCGGTTTCCCCCTCGACGTCGAGTTCTCCGCGACCCGGGTCCGGGAGCTGTGCAAGATGGACGGCGCGGTGGTGCTCTCCAGCGACGGCACCCGGATCGTGCGCGCGGCAGTGCATCTGATGCCCGACCCGTCGATACCCACCGAGGAATCGGGCACCCGGCACCGCACCGCCGAACGGGTCGCCCGGCAAACCGGATATCCGGTCATCTCGGTCAGCCAGTCGATGCGGATCATCAGCCTCTACGTCAACGGGCAGCGCCACGTGCTCGACGATTCGGCGGCGATCCTGTCCCGCGCCAACCAGGCATTGGCCACTCTGGAGCGGTACAAACTCCGACTGGACGAGGTGTCCGGCACGCTCTCCGCGTTGGAGATCGAGGACCTGGTCACGGTCCGCGACGCCGTCGCGGTCGTACAGCGTCTGGAGATGGTCCGGCGGATCGCCGACGAGATCGCCGGCTACGTGGTGGAGCTGGGCACCGACGGCCGACTGCTCGCTCTTCAGCTCGACGAGCTGATGGCCGGCGTGGACGCGGACCGCACCCTGGTCATCCGCGACTATCTGCCCACCGGGCGCAAAGCCCGCACCCTGGACGAAGCGCTGGTCGAGCTCGACCTGCTCACCGCGACCGAACTGATCGACCTGGTCGCGGTCGCCAAGGCGATCGGGTACGGCGGTGCCTCAGACGCTCTCGACGCGGCAGTCAGCCCACGCGGCTTCCGGCTGCTCGCCAAGGTCCCCAGACTGCCCGGACTGGTAGTGGATCGACTGGTCAGCCACTTCGGCAGC
This sequence comes from uncultured Actinomycetota bacterium, assembly GCA_963750055.1. Lineage (GTDB taxonomy): Bacteria > Actinomycetota > Actinomycetes > Mycobacteriales > Micromonosporaceae > CAVVPI01. The sequence goes on from CAVVPI010000008.1 coordinate 403,511, forward strand.
CTGCAACGGCTACTCGGTGCCACGGTTGAGGACCTACAGGCGGTCGAAGGCGTCGGCGATGCTCGCGCGCGCGGCGTACGGGAGGGACTGTCCCGGCTGGCCGAGGCGTCCATCCTGGAGCGTTACGTCTGAACGCGGTCGCCAACCGCCCGGCTCCGCCGACTGACTCTTCGGGTGGGACTGGTCCGGGAACGTCGGCGGGGCACGCCGGGTTGAGGACGCGGAGGCTGGACTGGGCGTCAGGCGGTAATGGTGAGTTTCACCGGAGCGCTCATCTTGGTGCCCAGTCGGCCGAAGAGTTGATATTCACCCGGCTCGAGAGGGTCACCGCTGGCAACCTCGCCGTCACATCTTGAACTGTCGAGGCCATTCCAGGAAACCCGGTACTCGTGTTCAACTGACTGGAGAAAACGCTGAACGTTGGAGCTGCGGTCCAGGTTGCAGGTATCCGACGACCAGACCGTCTCGGCGCCCCGCTTGACGAAGAGCTCCTGCGGGCCGGCACCAACGTCGCGGTTGCAGGTCCGGCTCGAAATGTTCTTGATCCTGATTCGCAGTTCGATGGTGGCTCCCGGCTGCGGGGACCTTTCGGATGGCACCGGGATCACCGATATCTCCTTATCGGTGCAGTCACCATCGGCCACCGGCGCAACCGTCGGCACGGTCGGCGCATCCGTCGGGTCCGTCACCTGTTCGGCCGGGGACCCGGCCTGCTCGCTGGCGGGTGCACCCGACTCTGGAATAACCACCGTCTCGGTAGCGGTCGCCCCGGCTGTCGGGGTGGGCGATGAGCCCTGATCCGATGCGGCACCGGACTTCCCCGGCCCGGTGCAGGAGTTGACGATCACGATCAGGAACAGCAATCCCGCACCGAGCACAACGGCGCGCCGCCGCCAGTAAACGGCGGGTGCCAGGGGGCCAACCGTCAGACGCATGATGGCTCTACGGTATCTGTACCGTGTGCGTTGATCCGCGCGACGCGCCGAACCCGGACGGTCTGGGTAGAATCACCACTCCGACGCTCCAGACGGGCCTCATTGATAGACCTTGCGCTGATGCACCGCATGTGCACCGGCCACCCGGTCCAGGAAGAGCAGGCCGAGGCAGTGGTCGATCTCGTGTTGCAGGGCGCGTGCCTCGAACCCATCGGTAACCAGGCGGATCAACTCGCCAGTGCCCGGCAGCACCCCCTCGACGGTCAACCGGCTCGCCCGCTTGACATCCCCGGTCAGGTCGGGAACCGACATGCAACCCTCACGTCCCGGCCGCCAACGGCTGGCCTCGACGATCGTGGCATTGCAGAGCACAAAGGTGCCGTGTGAACTCACCGTCTTCGGATGCCCGGTCACGTCCACCGCGAACATCCGCGCGCCGACACCCACCTGCGGCGCCGCCAGTCCGACACAGCCGGGCGAAACCCGCATCGTGGCAATCAGATCCGCGGCGAGCCGGATCACCTCATCGGCCAGCGGATCAACCTCCACACCGGCCCGGCTGAGCACCACGCTCGGCGCGGTGACCACCGGCAGCACTCGGCCGGGGACGGCCAGCACCTCGGGCTTCCACTCGCCCAATCCTGGGGTATCCACTGTCATAGCAGGTCCGAGTCAGCAGGCCGCAGGGTTACCTCCACGTCCAACCCGGTGGCCACCTCGGCTAGCCGGGAAGCCACGGCATCGGCCGTACCGGACGGCAGCTCCACCTCGGCGATGAGGACGTAGAGCGGTCCGGCAAGCCGGGTACTCAGGTCGGTCACATTGCCGCCGGCCTCAGCGAGCACCCTGGTCAACGCGGCCACGATACCGAGCCGGTCCGCGCCGTGCACAGCCATCAGGTAGGGTTCGCCAGCCGGCGCGCTCGCCGCCTCCGCCCCGACCGCCCGTACCGTGGTAACCAGTTGCCCATCGGAGGTGAGTGGGTCCAGGGCCGCCTCCAGCTCCGGACCGAGCGGCCCGGCGCAAATCAAGGTCATCGCGAAGTGTCCGCGCAGTCTGGTCATGGTCGAATCGGTGAGGTTCGCGCCGACGCGGGCCAGCACTTCCGCCACATCGGCCACTATGCCCGGTCGATCCGGGCCGATCACGGTGATCGCGAGCTCGTTCATTCAGGTAGTCTGCCCGATCCAGATCAAGCTACCTCCGTCACCCCAGCCCACTGTCGCACGCCGCCCCCGGACCTACCCGGTTCGGCACCCGGGGTGCCCAGGCCGGCACCGCGTCCAGGTGGGGCCCGGCCGGGCGGCGGGTGCGACGCGGTCCGTGACAGGATCGACTGCGCGATGTCCGAACAGATGCTGGCCGCTCTGGCCATCCGTTGGTACGACCAGCACGCGCGTGATCTGCCCTGGCGAGAGCGCGGCGTGGACGCCTGGGCCATTCTGGTCAGCGAGATCATGCTGCAGCAGACCCCGGTGGTCCGGGTGCTGCCAGCCTGGCGGGCCTGGCTGGCACGTTGGCCGGCACCGGCCGCGCTAGCCGCCGACACCCCGGCCGAGGCGATCCGGATGTGGGGGCGGCTCGGGTATCCGAGACGGGCACTCCGGCTGCGGGAGTGCGCGGTGGCCCTGGTCGAACGACACGATGGCCGGGTACCGACCGACCTGGAGCAGTTGTTGGCGCTGCCCGGAGTCGGCAGCTACACCGCTCGTGCGGTGGCCACGTTCGCGTACGGGCAACGCCATCCGGTGGTGGACACCAACGTGCGCCGGTTAGTGGCCCGGGCGGTGGACGGTGCACCGGACGCGGCCGCGGCTACCCGCCCAGCCGACCTGGTGGCAACCGAGGCCCTGCTGCCGCCTGATCCCGCCAGCGCTGCCGGCGCCAGCGCCGCTTTCATGGAGTTGGGTGCCCTGGTTTGCACGGCCCGCTCGCCACGCTGCGCTGACTGTCCGCTGGCCACACTCTGCGCCTGGCGGGCATCCGGCCGGCTGGCGCCGGCTGGGCCGAAGTCGTCGGCCGCAGCGGTACGCGGGCACCGATCGGCAGGTTCGGGGCCTGCTGCTGGCGGTTTTGCGGGAGAGCACCGGTCCGGTATCCCGGGACCAACTGGACCTGGTCTGGGCTGACGACGTGCAACGCTCCCGGGCACTGGCCGGTCTGGTCGACGATGGCCTGGTGGAGTTGGTCGGCGACACCTGCGTGCTCCCCGGCGACCCCACTCCACTCCCACCCCCTCTCGTCGATCAAGGACTTGTTGCTGTGTCTGGATCACCAAACCACGACAACAAGTCCTTGATCGACGGGGAAGTCCTTGATCGACGGCGGAGCGGGGGGCTGCTCCGGGAAGCGTGAAACGGCTCCGGCCGGCGGCACAGCGCCGCCGGCCGGAGCCGTTGTGTAGTTGTCGTACTTACTCGTCCGCGCCTGCCGCGGCAGTACCGCCGAGGTCCGCCGGCACGGCGTCGGGCACCTCGACCGGCGCCGTCGCACCGCGGAACACCAGCTTGGACTTGTCGATGTCCTCCGGGTCGCCCTCGCAGTCGACCACCACGATCTGTCCAGGGGTCAACTCGTTGAACAGGATCCGCTCGGACAGGTTGTCCTCGATGTCCCGCTGGATCGTCCGCCGCAGCGGCCGGGCACCCAGCACCGGGTCGAAACCCTTCTTCGCCAGATACTTCTTGGCGTTCGCGGTCAGCTCCAGACCCATGTCCTTGTTCCGGAGCTGGCTCTCGATCCGCTGGATCATGATGTCCACGATCGACAGGATCTCGGTCTGGCTGAGCTGGTGGAACACGATCGTGTCATCGATCCGGTTAAGGAACTCCGGCCGGAAGTGCTGCTTCAGCTCGTCGTTGACCTTCTGCTTCATCCGCTCGTAGTTGGAGTCCTGGTCCTCCGATGCTTGGAAGCCCAGCGACACCGCCTTGGCCACGTCCCGGGTGCCCAGGTTGGTGGTCAGGATGATCACCGTGTTCTTGAAGTCCACGATCCGGCCCTGACCATCGGTCAGCCGCCCGTCCTCCAGGATCTGCAGGAGCGTGTTGAACACGTCCGGGTGAGCCTTCTCGATCTCGTCGAACAGCACCACCGAGAACGGCCGACGGCGCACCTTCTCGGTCAACTGGCCGCCCTCGTCGTAGCCGACGTAGCCGGGAGGCGCACCAACGAGCCGGGACACCGTGTACCGGTCGTGGAACTCGGACATGTCGAACTGGATCAGCGCGTCCTCGCTGCCGAACAGGAACTCCGCGAGCGCCTTGGAGAGCTCGGTCTTACCGACCCCGGATGGGCCGGCGAAGATGAACGAGCCGGACGGCCGCTTCGGGTCCTTCAAACCGGCCCGGGTACGCCGGATCGCCCGGGACACCGCCTTGACCGCATCGGACTGGCCGATGACCCGCTTGTGCAGCTCGTCCTCCATCCGCAACAGCCGGGAGGTCTCCTCCTCGGTGAGCTTGTAGACCGGAATACCGGTCCAGTTGCCCAGCACCTCGGCGATCTGCTCGTCGTCGACCTCGGACACCACGTCCAGGTCGCCGGCCTTCCACTCCTTCTCCCGCTGGGCCTTCTGCCCGAGCAGCTGCTTCTCCTTGTCGCGCAGCTGCGCGGCCCGCTCGAAGTCCTGCGCGTCGATCGCGGACTCCTTGTCCCGGCGCACCTGGGCGATCCGCTCGTCGAAGTCACGCAGGTCTGGCGGCGCGGTCATTCGGCGGATCCGCATCCGGGCGCCGGCCTCGTCGATCAGGTCGATCGCCTTGTCCGGCAGGAACCGGTCGGAGATGTACCGGTCGGCGAGGGTGGCCGCAGCGACCAGGGCGGCATCGGTGATGCTCACCCGGTGGTGCGCCTCGTACCGGTCCCGAAGACCCTTGAGGATCTCAATGGTGTGGGTGAGGGAAGGCTCGCCGACCTGGATCGGCTGGAACCGCCGCTCCAGCGCGGCGTCCTTCTCCAGGTGCTTGCGATACTCGTCCAGCGTCGTCGCACCGATGGTCTGCAACTCGCCCCGGGCCAGCATCGGCTTAAGGATGCTCGCCGCGTCGATCGCGCCCTCGGCCGCACCCGCACCCACCAGGGTGTGGATCTCGTCGATGAACAGGATGATGTCGCCGCGGGTACGGATCTCCTTGAGCACCTTCTTCAGGCGCTCCTCGAAGTCGCCGCGGTAACGCGAGCCGGCCACCAGCGCACCGAGGTCAAGCGTGTAGAGCTGCTTGTCCTTCAGCGTCTCCGGCACCTCACCCTTGATGATCCTCTGGGAGAGCCCCTCGACGACCGCGGTCTTACCCACGCCCGGCTCGCCGATCAGCACCGGGTTGTTCTTTGTACGGCGGGAGAGCACCTGCATGACCCGCTCGATTTCCTTCTCCCGCCCGATAACCGGGTCGAGCTTGCCCTCCCGGGCAGCCTGGGTCAGGTTACGACCGAACTGGTCCAGCACCAGGCTGGTTGACGGCGCGGCCTCACCCGTCGTGGCGCCAGCGGCGGCCGGCTCCTTGCCCTGGTAGCCGGAGAGCAACTGGATCACCTGCTGGCGGACCCGGTTGAGGTCGGCGCTGAGTTTGACCAGCACCTGCGCGGCGACGCCCTCGCCTTCCCGGATCAGCCCGAGCAGGATGTGCTCCGTGCCGATGTAGTTGTGGCCGAGCTGCAGCGCCTCGCGCAGAGACAGCTCCAGCACCTTCTTGGCCCGCGGCGTGAACGGGATGTGCCCGCTCGGCGCCTGCTGGCCCTGGCCGATGATCTCCTCGACCTGCTGGCGGACGCCCTCCAGAGCGATGCCCAGGCTCTCCAGGGCCTTCGCCGCGACGCCCTCACCCTCGTGGATGAGACCCAGCAGGATGTGCTCCGTACCGATGTAGTTGTGGTTGAGCATCCGGGCTTCTTCTTGAGCCAGGACGACAACCCGCCGCGCTCGGTCGGTGAACCGCTCGAACATGCCCTCGTGCTCCTCACGTGCCGTGCGCACTAGATCTTGATGGCCCGGGCCTTGATGGTTCAGCATCTTGGCGGGCCACCACCCGGACGTCCAGGTGGACGCCCGCGCTCCCTTACTCTATCGCCGTGAACCGACTCTTCTGAGGTCGTGTGTTGCTCCGACGAGCCACATACGCGGCGTTTTTGCCAACTGTCCGCGCTCAGCAGGTGTTCCCTGATCCTGTCTGTACGCGCAGAGCGAAATTCGCCGGTACCGCGAGGCCCTCTGCGAGCCTCACGTTTCGTCCACAGCCTGTGGACAACGTCGTCCACTGCTTGGGGATAACGCCGGAATCGCCGGAATAGTTCCCGAGCGCAGCAGCGACCTCGACGCCGACCTCGGAGGCGGTGCGCGCCCAGTCGGGGGCCGGACCTCGCCGGCGGCGCGGCCGGGATGGGTAGGGTCGGCTCGGACCGGATCAGCGGAATATGTCAGACAGCTCAAACGGGCGGATTAGGGAGGAATCCCTAGATACTCGGCTGAACCGGACAGCCAGGGATCCGAATCGCTAGGCGATCATCCGGACAGCCGGGTGGCATCCGTCCGGAAAAAGTCCCGCGCCGGGCCAGGAACGCTCACGCTCCAGACCCGGCGCAAGTGCCGGTCACCCGACACGCCTCAGCGGCCGGCCTTGGCATGGTATTCATCGACAATGTCCTGCGGGATGCGCCCCCGGTCGGAAATGTCCTTACCTTCCTTCTTGGCCCACGCCCGGATCGCCCTGTTCTGCTCCCGGTCAGCGGTGGCTCCGCCACGACCGCGGGCAGCCCGGCCACCCACGACCACGCCACCCCGGCCCACCTTGGAGCCGGCCTCCACGTACGGGGCGAATAGGTCCCGCAATTTCCCGGCGTTCTTGTTTGACAGGTCGATCTCGTACTGAACGCCGTCGAGCGAGAACTTGACAGTCTCGTCCGCGTCTCCGCCGTCCAGGTCATCGACCAGCTTGTGAATGATCTGCTTGGCCACGTGCTGCAATCCTTTCGAGCAGGTTCTCCGCAAACAAGAGCACAATAGCGCTCAAGATGCGCGCTGCGTCAATAGGACCTCGAAACTACGAACAAGAAGCACTCGACTACTCCGCGCGGACCAACGGGAAGAGGATGGTTTCCCGAATTCCGAGCCCGGTGAGGGCCATCAGGAGACGATCGATTCCCATTCCCATGCCCCCGGCCGGCGGCATTCCATACTCCATGGCCCGTAGGAAGTCCTCATCCAGCCGCATCGCCTCGTCATCGCCCCGAGCAGCCAGCCGGGCCTGGGCCAGCAGCCGCTCGCGCTGGACCACCGGATCGACCAGTTCCGAGTAGGCCGTGGCCAACTCGAAACCGAGCACGTAGAGGTCCCACTTCTCGGTCAGCCCGGTTTGGTCACGGTGCGACCGGGTCAACGGGCTGGTCTCCTCCGGATAGTCGCGGACAAAAGTGGGCCGCTGCAATCCCGGTACGACCAACTCCTCGAAGAGCTCCTCGGCGAGCTTGCCCGGGCCCCACTTCGGGTCGACCGGCGAGTCCGACCTTATCCGCGTACCGCAGCAGACTGGCCAGTTCGGTCGCGACCGTGACCACCTCACCGAGCGCCTCGGAGAGCGATCCGTAGAGGGTCACCGAAGCCCACTCACCACCCAGATCGAACTCTGTGCCGTCGGCATGCCTGACCACGGGTGATCCGCTGATTGCGACAGCGGCCTGCTGCACCAGTTCCCGGGTCAGCGTGGCCATCGTGTCGTAGTCGCCGTAAGCCTCGTAGACCTCGAGCATCGCGAACTCCGGCGAGTGCGAGGAGTCGACCCCTTCATTACGGAAGTTGCGGTTGATCTCGAAGACCCGGTCGATCCCACCCACCACAGCGCGCTTGAGAAAAAGCTCCGGAGCGATTCTCAGATACAGATCGGTATCCAGCGCATTGCTGTGCGTCACGAATGGCCGGGCCGCGGCGCCACCGTGCAGCAACTGCAGCATCGGGGTTTCGACCTCCACGAAACTGCGGGCGTGCAGCAAATCACGCAGACTGCGTACCGTGGTCGCCCGGGTCCGGACCATCTCGCGCGCCTGGGGCCGGACAATGAGATCGACGTAACGCTGCCGGACCCGAGCCTCCTCGCTGAGCGGCTTGTGCGCGACCGGGAGCGGCCGCAACGCCTTTGCGGTGAGCGCCCAGGTGTCCGCGAGCACCGAAAGTTCGCCCCGCCGACTGGTGATCACCTCGCCGGTAACCCCGACATGATCACCAAGATCCACCTGACGTTTCCAGTCCTCCAACCGGTCCGCGCCGACCCGGTCCAGGGAGAGCATCGCCTGCAACTCCGTCCCATCGCCGTCCCGCAGAGTCGCGAAACAGAGCTTGCCGGTGTTGCGCAGGAAGATCACCCGCCCGGTCACCGCTGCGGTATCGCCACTGGCGGTGTCGGTGGGCAGTTCGGCATAACGGGCCCGGATCGCCGCCAGGGTCGCGGTCCGCGGATACCCGATCGGGTACGGCTCGACCCCCTCGGCGAGCATCCGGTCCCGCTTCTCCCGGCGGACCCGCATCTGCTCCGGAAGGTCGTCTGCGACATCGACGGGTACGGTGGGCTGCTCAGTCACGGCGTTATTCCTCTGGGGCACGATTCGGCGGGTTCGGCCCCGAGCGTACTCAAGTGCCTCGGCAGTGGGACAGCGGATAACATCCGGCCGGTGACCGAGCATGCACTCTCCTTCGGCGTCGCGGCAGCGGCGTACGATCATTTCCGCCCCCGGTATCCGACAACCGCAGCCAGTTGGATAGCCGGTGGGAGACCGCCGATCCGGGTGGTGGACCTCGGCGCGGGCACCGGCATCCTGACTCGCGTCCTGCTCGACCTCGGGTACCACGTGGTGCCGGTGGAACCGGACGCGGGGATGCGAGCGCAGCTTGCCACCGCCACGCCGGGCACCATCGCGCTGGCCGGGTCAGCGGAGACGATCCCGCTTGCCGACCAGTCAGCGGACGCGGTGGTCGCCGGCCAGGCGTACCACTGGTTCGACCGGGACCGCGCGCACGCCGAGGCGGCCCGGGTGCTGCGGGCTGGCGGCACGTTCGGCGCGATCTGGAACACCCGGGACGAGCGAGTGCCCTGGGTGGCCGCACTCACCGCGATCATCGAAGCGGATCAGCAGGGTATCCCGAACAGTGCCCCCGAGCTGGAGTCCTTCGGCGACCGCTTCGAGGCGCTGGAGCGGACCGAGTTCCCACACGCCACCCGACACACGGCGGAAACGCTGGTCGGCATGATCGCGACGCGGTCCTACTACCTCACCGCCACGCCGCACCGGCAGCGGGAGATCGAGCAGGCGCTGCGGGACCTCGCCGACAACCATCCGGACCTGGCCGGGCGGGAAATCTTCGAGCTGCCGTACCGGACCATCTGCTACCGGGCCCGGCGCGCTGACCGCGACAACTGACCGCGCTGATCTACTGCGCCGACCCCGACGGCAGCCCGCCCTACCAGCGCGGTACCGCGGCCAGCTCAGCGGTTGCGCTCGTAGATCATCCGTAGCCCGATCGAGGTGATCATCGGCTCGTGGTGGGTGATCGTGCGACACTCGCCGATCACCAGCGGCGCCAGCCCGCCGGTGGCGATCACCGCCCGCACCTCACCCAACTCGTCGATCATCCGCTCGACGATCCGGTCCACCTGCCCGGCGAAGCCGAAATACAGGCCGGACTGCAGGCACTCCACGGTGTTCTTGCCGATCACCGAACGCGGCTTGGTCGCCTCCACCTTGCGCAACTGGGCCGCCCGCGCGGCCAGCGCGTCGAAGGAGATCTCGATGCCGGGCGCGAACGCGCCGCCGAGGAACTCGCCCCGATCGCTGATCACGTCGAAGTTGGTGGTGGTGCCGAAGTCGACCACGATCGACGGACCGCCGTACAGGGTGTACGCGGCGAGGGTGTTCACCACCCGGTCGGAGCCGACCTCCTTGGGGTTGTCAATGGCCAACTGGACCCCGGTCTTCACCCCCGGCTCGACGATCACGATGCGGAAGATCCGGGTAGTAGCGGGTCAGCATGGTACGCAGCGAGCGCAGCGCCGCCGGCACGGTTGAGCAGGCAGCCACCGCGGTGACCTGCACAGCGCCACCGGCGAGCAGGCCGCGGAACATCAGCCCCAGTTCGTCAGCGGTGGAGCGGGCGTCGGTCTTGATCCGCCACGAGTGGGCCAGCTTCTCGCCCTCGAAGGTCGCCAGGACCGTGTTGGTGTTACCGATGTCGATACAGAGCAACATTCGTCATTCCCGGTGCCGGAGAGCTGGATTTCACCGGCCCCGCCTGCTGGTCGGAGATCCAGTGCGATGTCCAAGATAGGCGACGAGTGGGTCAGCGCCCCGACCGAGAGGTAGTCCACGCCGGAGGCGGCGTACTCCGCCGCCCGGTCGAGGGTCAGCCCGCCGGTCGCCTCCAACTCGGCCCGGTCACCGACCGCCGCCACCACCTCGGCCAGCAGCTCCGGCGACATGTTGTCGCAGAGCAGGAAGTCCGCCCCGGCCTCGACCGCCTCCACCGCCTCGGCCACGGTGGTCACCTCAACCTGGACCGGCACGTCCGGGAACACCTCCCGGACCCGCCGGTAGGCCGGGCCGATCCCACCGGCCGCCAGCTTGTGGTTGTCCTTGATCATGGCGACGTCGTACAGGCCCATCCGCTTGTTGGTGCCCCCGCCGGCCCGGACCGCGTACTTCTCCAGCATGCGCAGGCCGGGCGTGGTCTTGCGGGTGTCCAGCACCATCGCCTTGCTGCCGGCCAAGCGCGTCGGCCCAGGCCCGGGTGTGGGTGGCCACCCCGGACATCCGGCAGAGCAGGTTGAGCGCGGTCCGCTCGGCGGTGAGCAGGGACCGGGTCGGGCCGGTCACCGTCGCCAGCACATCGCCGCGGGCCACCCGGTCGCCATCGCGGGCCACCAGGCACCACCCGTACGCCGCACCGGCGCTGGCCAGGTCGAAAACCGCTGCGGCGACGTTCAGCCCGGCCACCACCCCGTCGGCGCGGGCCACCAGCTCGGCGGTGTCGATCTGCTCGTCGGCGATGGTGGCCACGCTGGTCAGTCGAGTCGTTCCGGGCCGAGATCCTCAGCCAACGCGCCCTGGACGATCCGCTCGACCTCGGTCGGATCCAGCCCGTCGGCCCGCAACGCCTGCACGGTCGGAGTGTCTCGCAACACAACGCCTCCCAGCTCTGCCGCAACCTACCGTTCCGACTCGATCGATCCAACCAGATGGCCGAGCCAGTCGGCGCTGGCCACCGGATGATCCTCCCGCCAGTGGCAACCCCGCGTCTCCTGACGGGCATGCGCCGCGGCCACCAACGTGGACGCCACGGTGACCAGATTGGTCGCCTCCCAGCTCGCGGTCCGCGGTGTGCCCCGGGTCGCGCCGGAGGCGGTCAACTCGGCAGCGGTCGCCGTGCAGCGAGTCGGCCGACCGGAGCACGCCGGCACCTCGGGTCATGGCCCGCTGCAACAGCCGGGCGGACCGCCGGGTCCACCACCCAGCCGGCGCCGCCCTGCCAGGCGCCGGCAGGGCGCCGGATCGGCCTGCGGCGGCAGCTCACGAGCGATGTCCTCGGCGATCCGGCGGGCGAAGACCAGGCCCTCCAGCAACGAATTGCTGGCCAGCCGGTTCGCGCCGTGCACCCCCGTGCAGGCCACCTCACCACAGGCGTACAGGCCGGGGATCGAGGTCCGGCCGTGCAGGTCGGTACGGACGCCACCGGAGGCGTAGTGCGCGGCCGGCGCCACCGGGATCAGCTCGCTGGCCGGGTCGATGCCGATGGCCCGGCAGGAGGCGACGATCGTCGGAAACCGCCGGCCAGGAAGTCCGCGCCGAGGTGCCGGGCGTCCAGGTGAACGTGGTCGGCGCCGGTGGCCCGCAGCACCCGATGGATGCCCTTGGCCACCACGTCCCGGGGGGCCAGCTCGGCCATCTCGTGCTGGCCGACCATGAACCGCTTGCCCTCGCCATCGACCAGGTGCGCGCCCTCGCCGCGCAGCGCCTCGGAGACCAGCGGCTGCTGAGCCGGGCCAGGGCCACCGGCAGCGCCGGGTGGAACGATCAGCGCGGTGGGGTGGAACTGCACGAACTCCACGTCCGTGACAGCCGCACCGGCGCGCAGCGCCAGGGCCACTCCGTCGCCGGTCGACACCGCCGGGTTGGTGGTGGCCGCGAAGACCTGCCCCATTCCGCCGGTGGCCAGCACCACCGCACGGGCCAGGATCGCCCCTACGCCATCCTCACTGCCCTCACCGAGCACGTGCAGGGTGAGCCCGCAGGCCCGGCCGAGCTGACCGTCCGGACCCGGCCGGGGGCCCGGAGCAGGTCAAGCACCAGTGCGTGCTCAACCAGCCGGATCCACGGATCCCGGCCGACCGCCGCATGCAGCGCCCGTTGCACCTCGGCGCCGGTCGCGTCACCGCCGGCGTGCACGATCCGGTCGGCCCGGTGCCCGCCCTCCCGGGTCAGCATCAGTGAACCGTCCGGGTTGCGGTCGAACTCGGCACCCGTCCGGATCAGCTCGCGCAGCCGGGCCGGGCCCTCCTCACCAGCACCCGCACGGCCGCCGGGTCGCAGAGCCCGACCCCGGCGACCTCGGTGTCGAAGGCGTGCGCGGCGGGGGTGTCGAGCGGGTCCAGCACCGCCGCGATACCGCCCTGCGCCCAACGGGTGGAGCCATCATCGATGTTGACCTTGGTGACCACGGTGACGTGCAGGCCCGCCTCGCGCAGGTGCAGCGCGGCGGTGAGCCCGGCAATGCCCGGAACCGACCACGAGCACGTCGGTGGTCTCCACCCAGCCGGGCGACGGGCGCGGCCAGCAGGCCGGGTAACGCCGGCAGATCAGGCGTCGGCAGGTGCATCAACACAGTCAACCCCGCCCGATCACCCAACCAGCCGGCGGGGGCGGTGGGAGTGGGCAAAACACTATCCGGTACGGAGCGGCAGGCCGCTTGTGCCGACGCCCTTGAGCGACCGGGTGAACTTGCCATCGCTGCGCCACAGGTAGCAGCGCACGCCCCGGTCACCGGCCTTCCAATCCGCCTCGGCGGCGCGGCACCGCCACCACGCCGGCCCGGTATCGCAGACCGTACTCTCCGGCACTCCGACGTAGCGTCGCCACGCAGCCGGTAGCACCCCTCGTACAGCGCCGACCCAGTCGGCGTCCCGGCTCGGATAGACGGTCGTCTCCGGGGCGATCCACACGCCGACGAACTCGCCGTTGTGCTCCGTGCCGCAGTCGGTCACCGGCGACGCCTGCATGCTCCGCCCGGCGCCCGCCCGCATCGTGTGACACCCGAGCCGCAGCGGGGAGTCCGCGGTCAGCGCGCCCCTCAGACTGGCGCGTGCGGCTGACCGGCACGGCGGCGTTCTGGACCATGGCCAACTCGACCATGTCGCAGCGGAACCAGCGCGCGCCGCCCGTCCAGGCACCTCGGTGGGGAGCGCCACACCCAGCCAGAGCCGCCCCGCCCGCCACTCGTCGCCGACGTACACCCGCGCCCTGCCATCGCACTCCGCGTAGGCGGCGCGGATCTCCGGCGAGCCGGCGGGCGGCGGGTCGACCCGCTCCGCTGCGGCCCCGGCGAAGGCGCCGACATGCACGGTCTCGGTCCGATGCGGCTCCGAGCAGTCGACCGGACGGTACGTGAGTCAGAGGCGATTGTCTGACAAACGGGGCGGGATGGCAGGCGCCGGCTTCCGGAACGAAGGGCTTCGCCTCGGCCATCGGCGCCCAGTCGTTGACGAGATCGCCATCGACTCCGCCCGGTTTCCCGCAGGCGGCCAGCAGCAGGCCCGCCATCCCGGCCAACGCCACGGCGGTCAGCAGACGACGCATCGCGTCCCTCCCCAGGGCCCAGTGCAACGGACACCGCGTCCCAGGCTAACCGCTGGCGCCAACACCAACCCGGCCGCGCGGGGTGATCGGCGGACAGTGTCGGGCATTGGCCCGGCGGCGGCGAACGCCATCCGCGGCGAACGTCACCCGGCGGCGGCCGGCTCCCCGCGGACCAGATCACCCCGGACCGGGTCACCGACCATTCCGGAAACCGCGCCCGCCGGATCAGCGCCCAACTCGATGATCCGGTTCGCGGCGTCGACATGCACCACCCGGGGCTGGTACGAGCGCGCAGTCGCGTCGTCGAGCTGCGCATAGGAGATCAGAATGACCAGGTCACCGGGGTGCACCAGGTGAGCGGCGGCCCCGTTGATGCCGATCACGCCGCTGCCCCGCTCACCCGGGATCACGTACGTCTCCAGCCGGGCGCCGTTGGTGACGTCCACGATGGCGACCTGCTCGCCGGGGAGCAGGTCGGCGGCGTCGAGCAGGTCCTCGTCGATGGTGACCGACCCGACATAGTGCAGGTCGGCCTGGGTCACCGTGGCCCGGTGGATCTTCGACTTCAGCATGGTACGGAACATCAGATCTCTTCCCCGCGAATCACGGATTCCGTTGACGGTCGATGAGCGGCCGGCTCGACCGGAGCAAGCCACACAGCCATGTTGTCGATCAGACGGGTGCCGCCCACCCAGGCGGCGATCAGCAGCCGGGCCGGACCGGGCCCCGGCCCCGGCTCCAGATCCGGGTCGGCCAGCACCAGGTAGTCCAGCTTCGGGCCGGACGCATCGTCACCCTCGTCGAAGGCCCGGTGGGCGGCGGCCGAGCACGGCGGTGGCGTCCAGCCCACGTTCGGCGGCCGTCACGCCGGCCCGCAGCGCCGCGGACAGGCTCAGCGCCGCGCCCCGCTGCTCGGCGGAGAGGTAGCGGTTTCGGCTGGACAGCGCCAACCCGTCCGGCTCCCGGACCGTCGGCACGCCGACGATCTCGACAGCCAGGTCAAGGTCGCGGACCATCCGGCGGATCAGCGTGAGCTGCTGATAGTCCTTCTCGCCGAAGAACGCGAAGTCCGGCCGGATCAGGTGCAGCAACTTGAGCACCACGGTCAGCACGCCGGTGAAGAAACCGGGCCGGGTGCCGCCCTCCAGATCCTCGCCGAGCAGCCCGGGGTCGACCCGGATCGCCGGCTCGCCCGCCGGATACATCTCCCGCCGGGACGGCGCGAACACCACGGTCGCGCCGGCCGCCCGGCAGAGCTCCAGGTCCGCGTCCAAGGTCCGGGGGTACCGGTCGAAGTCCTCGTTCGGCCCGAACTGCAACGGATTGACGAAGATCGTCACGATGACCTGGTCCGCGCGTTCGCCGGGCGGCCCGCAGCAGCGCCGCGTGCCCAGCGTGCAGCGCGCCCATGGTCATCACCACCGCGACCTTGCCCGGCAGTCGTCCCGACGATCGCGGCCAACTCGTCACGGGTGCGCACCAGCTCGGTCATGACCATCGTCTCCCGTCCTCGGCTGGCCAGCACATCCAGCAGCGACTCGGCGTCCACCGGTCGAAGTCGACCGGCGGCGATCGCCCGATCGGCGGTCCGCCGGGCCAACGCGAGATAGCTGGGCACCGATTCCGGGGCGGTGTCCGCGAGCCGGTCCAGGTGCCGGGCGACGGTGCCGGCATCGCCCCGGGAGACCGGCCCGGTCAAGGCCGCGTCGCCGAACCGCAGGGCGTTGTAGAGGGCCGCCCGCAACAGCGGCTCGAGCACCTTCGCCGGTTCGGTCACCCCGGCCTCCCGCAACCGGTCGGCCGCCTCGTTGACCAGCGTGATGAGGTGGTTCGCGCCGTGCGCCAACGCGGCATGGTAGAGCGAACGATCGGACTCCGCGATCCATTCCGGCACCCCGCCGAGGTCTGCGACAAGCCGGACAGCGAACGGGCGGGTCTGCGCCGACGCGGTCACCCCGTACGAGATGCCCGGCAGTCTGGCCAAGTCGTCGGCGGTGCCGGTAAAGGTCATCGCCGGATGCAGCGCGAGCGGGTGGGCGCCGACCGCGGCGGCCGGCGCGAGTACGGCGATGCCGTGCGCCCCCGAGGTGTGCGCCACCACCTGCCCCGGCCGCAGCGCCCCGGTCTCGGCCAGGCCGGCGACGACCTCGGCCAGGTGGTCGTCCGGCACCGCGATCACCAACAGTTCGGTGCCGACCCGGGCCACCTCGTCGACCGGACGGTTGGCGGTGCCGGGCAGCAGGCTCGCGATCCGGGTCCGGGCGGCGTCCGAGACGCCGGAGGCCGCGATCACCCGGTGACCGGCCCGGGTCAACGCGGCACCGAGCACAGCACCGACCCGTCCGGCACCGATCACACCGACGGCAAGAGCTCGCGTGGGAAGGCCCGGGTCACCCGGCGGCGCGACGGCCAGCCCCGGGCGCGGCGATGCGCTCATAGCTATGATCCAGTCCTCGAGAAGTGGGGTACCGGTCGATCGCAAGTATGCGCTGTGGCTACAGACCGGCAACAAGCATGTGTGAAAACCTTCACCGGTCGCCCTCGCCGGGGAATTCCCGATCGATGGCAGATGAATCTGTCCGCGCGCGGCGAATATGGTCCGCGAGCATTCCCGGGTGCCGGTGCCCGCACCTCGGCAGCGGCCGTAGGGTGGGCCGATGAGCCGCTCGCGACAACGGATGAACTGATGGTTGTCAGCTGGCGGCAGGCGATGGCCGACGCACTCTATGGCCCGGACGGTTTCTTTCTGGCCGGGGGCGGGCCAGCGGCCCACTTCCGTACCAGCGTGCACGCCTCGCCGGTGTTCGGCTCCGCCCTGCTGCGCCTGCTCGATCTCCTCGATACCGCGCTCGGTCACCCCGATCCGCTGGACGTGGTCGACGTCGGCGCGGGTCGGGGTGAACTGCTGACCACGTTGGCCACGCTGGCCCCACCCGACCTGGCCGGTCGGCTCCGGCTGACCGGGGTTGAACTCGCCCCGCGTCCCGGACCGCTGCCCACCGTCATCGGGTGGCGCGCCGACCTGCCGACCGACGTGACCGGACTGTTACTGGGCACCGAATGGCTGGACAACGTACCGCTGGATGTCGCCACCGCTGGGCTGTCCGGCTGGCGACAGGTCATGGTCGATCCGCGTACCGGGGTCGAATCCATCGGCGGTCCGGTTGATCCGGCCGATACCGACTGGCTGACCACCTGGTGGCCCACGCCCGCTGACGCCCGGCCCACGCCCGCTGACGCCCGGCCCACGCCCGCTGACGCCCGGCCCACGCCCACCCACGCCCGGCCCACGCCCGCTGACGCGAGGCCCGCGTCACCGGGCGGTCCGATCGGGACCGAGCCTGCCGAAATCGGTCCCGCGGAAATTGCCCAGCCGCCCGGGATCTGCCGAGCCGAAATCGGCCGGGCACGCGACGCCGCGTGGTCCGCCGCAGTCGCCGCCGTACGTCGCGGGCTGGCCGTTGCCGTCGACTACGGCCATCTCCGCGCCGATCGACCATCACTCGGCACCCTCACCGGATTCCGCGCCGGACGGCAGGTGCCACCGGTGCCGGACACTTCCTGCGATCTCACCGCGCACGTCGCGATGGATTCCGTCGCGGCAGCCGGTTCGGCGGTCGCCGGTCTTCCGTACCAGCTGGTTTCCCAGCGGGCGGCACTGCGCGAATTCGGGGCCGACGGCCGCCGACCGTCGCTGGAACTGGCCGCAACCGACCCGGCGGCGTACGTCCGGGCCCTGGCCGCCGCCTCGGCGGCGGCCGAACTGACCGACCCCGCCGGGCTCGGCGGCCACTGGTGGCTGCTCCAACCGGTCGGCGTCGACCCGACCCCGTTCATGGCACGATGGCGGGCATGACCACCGAGACCGGACCGCTGCGGGAACTGACCGTCGGCACCGGAGCTGGCCTGGTCGCCGGCACCGGAGGTGACGGGCAGCAGGTCGGGGCCGACATGGTGCTCAACATCGGACCACAGCACCCGTCCACCCACGGCGTACTCCGCCTCAAGCTGCTACTCGACGGGGAGCGGGTGGTTTCCTGCCAGCCGGTCGTCGGCTACATGCACCGCGGCGCGGAGAAGCTCTTCGAGGTACGCGACTACCGGCAGATCATCGTGCTGGCCAATCGGCACGACTGGCTCTCCGCCTTCTCCAACGAACTGGGCGTGGTGCTCGCGGTCGAACGGTTGATGGGCCTGGAGGTGCCCGAACGGGCGGTCTGGCTACGCACCGCGCTGGCCGAACTCAACCGGGTGCTCAACCACCTGATGTTCCTCGGCTCCTATCCGCTGGAGATCGGCGCCATCACGCCGGTGTTCTACGCGTTCCGCGAGCGGGAAACGCTGCAGACGGTGCTGGAGGAGGTCTCCGGCGGCCGGATCCACTACATGTTCAACCGGGTCGGCGGGCTCAAGGAGGAGGTTCCCGCCGGGTGGACCCGTCGGGCCCGGGCGGCGATCGGTGAGGTCCGCCGACGGCTACCCGATTTGGACAACCTGATCCGCCGCAACGAGATCTTCCTGACTCGTACGGTCGGGGTCGGGGTGCTCGCCGCCGCGGACGCCGCGGCGTTCGGCGCCTCCGGGCCGGTGGCCCGCGCCTCCGGCCTGGACCTGGATCTGCGCCGGGACGACCCGTACCTGGCCTACGGCGCGCTGGACGTGCCGGTAGTCACACGTACCACCGGGGACTGCCACGCCCGGTTCGAGGTGCTGCTCGACCAGGTGTACGTCTCACTCGACCTCGCCGAAAAGTGTCTGGAGCGGGTAGACCAGATCACCGGGCCGGTGAACGTCCGACTGCCGAAAGTGGTCAAAGCGCCGGAGGGTCACACCTACGCCTGGACTGAGAATCCGCTTGGCATCAACGGTTACTACCTGGTGTCCCGGGGCGAGAAGACCCCGTGGCGGATGAAATTGCGCACCGCCTCCTACGCCAACGTGCAGGCGCTCGCCACGCTGCTACCGGGCTGCCTGGTACCGGACCTGATCGCCATCCTGGGGTCGATGTTCTTCGTGGTCGGCGACATCGACAAATAGCCGCCCCTCGCTCTCTTCCCGTCGATCAAGGGCTCGTCGCTGTGCTTTGATCTCCTGATCCGCGACGACAAGTCCTTGATCGGCGAGGTGGGGGCTCGGTTAGTCGTACCGCTCCGCGTCGTCCCGGCGCCGCCGCCTCCCACGCACCGGTTCCGGCTCGGCATCCTCCCAGCTCGGCGCCGCCACCGACGCGCCCCGCCCCGACTCGGCACACCTCCTCGGCCGCCGGCCGACTCGCTCCCCTCCGACCAGCCGCCATCGGCCCGCCGACCGGCATACCCTCGGCCGCCGTCGCCGAGGGACTCCGCCCGCCGGGACTCGTCCCGACCGTCCCGCCAGGGCTCATCCTGGCGCATGGTCGCCCATCGGTCCTGCATCCGCAGTTCGGTGCCGGACTCGTCGGCGCGCATCGCTGCCCGCCGCTCGCCCATCCGGACCTCACGTCCCCGTTCGTCATCCCGCACCGAGGCCCACCGGTCACCGGCCCGCAGATCCGCCCAGTACGTGTCCGCGTCAGGATCGTCATCCCCGGAGGCGCCCTCGTCCCGGTCGTACGATCGCCGACCCGGCCCTTCGGCACCGGAATGATGCCGCGGCCGCCGGTAGCCCCCGCGATCCTCCTCGGACCCGGTGGACCGGTACCCGGCCGATGGCTGCCCGGACCATTCGTCATCCCGCCCGACGCCACGCCCGTGGTAGCCGTCGTCGGTGTGGCCACCCCCTTCGTAGCCGCCGCCGGCATAGCCGCTGCCGTCCGGGGCATCACCCTCGGGCGGACCGACGATCGTCTGCCGGGTGGTGACATGGACGGTCTCGGTATGACGTACCACCCCGGCGGCCAGCGGTGGCCGCGGCGGGCCACTGCCCGGCACCCTGGCACGGCCACCGGACGCCGCCGCAGGCGGGTAGGTCGGCTGTCGGCCGCCGGCCGGGCCGTACGGTCCGCTCGACGCCGGCAGGCCGCCCCGCGGCCCGCGCCCGACGGCGAGGATGGCACTCCGGCTGCGGCAGCCGGGCCGACCCCGGCACCACGGGAATAGCCACGATCGCGGTCGAACCCACCGGTCCGGCCGTACGGGCCGTCCCGGCCGGAGCCATCCTCGGGATGGTCGTCCAGCTGATGACCCGGGGCCTCGCGCTCGGCCGACCGGCCCGGGGCCGGGCCGGTCGTGCCGCGCGTCGGGGTCCGCACCGGGCCGTAGTCCGGCCCCTCGGCCAGCGGGAGGGCGGAGTCCGCCGGCTGGCCGGATCGGGCCACCCCGATCCGGTCAGCCTCGGTCTGCGGCGAGTCAGGCTGGGGACCAGGCCCGGACACGTCAGTCCGAACCCCCCGGGGGCGGAGAGCGTCGGCCCGGGACGCGGCGACGACAGCCACTCCGGCCCGCCCCGGGGCGACCCCGGTAGCGCCCGGCCGGGCTGGCTCTATGCCGGATGCGGCTGCGGCGGCCGGATCTGCTCGATCGACATTCAGTTGTCCACGCAGTAACTCAAGGTTGGCCCGCAGGGGCTGAAGTTGCGCGCCGAATGCCTGCTGGCTGGCGCGCGTCACGTTCGCGATCTCCTGGCGGAGCTCGGCCCGCAGTTCGTCAATTTCCTGGAGCAGATTCTCTTCCAGATCCAGACGGACGCTCTCCGCATCGGACCGCAGGGTGATTGAGAGTCCGATCAGGACAACCGCGACGATGGCGAGCACCGCCGCGATCCGTAGCGGTCCGTTACTCTGCCCGATCAGCAATAGCAACGCGGCGACCGGGGCCAGCCCGACCCCGACCCAGAACAGAATGGTGGCCATTGATCTGCCACGCGGCTCCTCGGGAGCATCCTGGGCTGGCATGGCAGTGGAGCCTACCGACAGAACGTGTCCGATGGTATTCCGGTGTGCCCGATGTCGCGCCGAAAACCGACTCCGCCATCCGAGTCAGGGTTGATCCGGACGGCACGGCTCAACACGCGACCTGGTACGCGTAGGGCCGGCACCGCCTACGCACGGCGCCGGCCTCGCGCTGTCTCGGGAAAGCCCGCGCTGTCTCGGGAAAGGGAGATCAGTTCGTGGCGAGTGCCCCGTCGGACGAGAAGACCAGCCCGACGCTGGCCGCACCGGTGGTCAGCGCCGACTTGGTCAACGGCCCACCCGCGTCCAGTGAGCTGAACGAACCGGCCGCAAACCCATAGACCGCGACCAGCCCGGCCTGACATTTGGGCCGTTGCGGGCACTCCGGAGGTCCGCCGAGCACCGTTTCCGTTCCAGAGCACTTCTCGGCCAGCTCGGAGAGCGTGTGAACGCCGTACTTGTCAGCGAACTCCCTGGTCACCGCGAAGGCATTCTGAGTTTGCGCACTGGACAACGCGCCGAAGGTCAGGCCCGCCCGTTCGCCGACCGCCTTGAGCCCGGCCATTGTCTGGTCCGGGTCCGCCGAGGAGATCGCCGCTGCTTGGGCCCCGTTCAGCTTGCCGTTGAGGAAGTCGGCCATGGTGGCGGCATACTCCGGCACCACGTGGATTTCGCCCCTCTCCAACGCCGGCTCATAGAGCTCACGGTTACCGATCTGCTGAACCGTGACCTGGTATCCGGCTGCGGTGAGCACGATCCGGTACAGCTCGCCGAGCGTTCTGCTCTCACTGAAATCCGCTGCCCCGACGGTGAGCGCGCCACCCGCGCCCTTGGTGATCCCAGCCGTCAGATTATTAGCGGCGGCAAATTCCTCAGCGGCCACCTTCGGCGTTTTACGGTCCACATCGACCGCGCGGTTCAGCTCGATCAACTTGGCCAGGTCGAGCGCGGTGGAAACCTTGTCGAGCGCGGCGATCAGGTCGGGCCTGGCCGCCTTGCTGTTGACCGCTGGGAGGATGTTGTCAGCGTTCTGCAGCTTCTTATCGTCGTCGAGGACGACCAGTTTGGTGCCGGGAACCGGTGCACATCCAGCACCCGCGACTCCCTGTGTCAACGGAGCTTCGGTGCCGGACGAGCCGGCATCGCCACACCCACTCAGCAACCCCGCCATGGTAACGACGCCGACGGCGCCGATTGCCAGACGCGTGTACGTACGCATTACGTCCGCCTTCCGTGTCCCGGCGCGGCCCCCGTGGCCGGCCGCGTGTCCGACGAGCGATCCAGGTTGGTACCACCCGTGGTTTCAGACCCAACAGGGTCCGGGGTCGGACCACCAAGCTGAGAGAGATGTTGTCGCCGGATCGTCACACCGTGGACCGAATTTCGCGCCCGGCCGGGTCAGGTACGGACGCTCGCGCGCGCGGTCCGTCGGCCGACCCGGGCGACGGGCCGGCGCAACGGCCGGGGCGTGACCGCCCGCTCGGCGCCGGCCAGGATCACCTCAACCAGTAGCGCCAGCAACGCGACCAGCAGGCCCCCGGCCAGGATCTGACCGCCCCCGACCGAGATGTCCAGCCCGAACCCGGCCCGGATGATCTGCCCGAGGCCGCCGCCGTTCACGAACGAGGCGAGCGCGGCGGTCGCCACCACCTGCACAGCGGCGGTCCGGAAGCCCGCGGCGAGATAGGGGACCGCCAATGGGAGTTCCACCCGGCGCAGCAGCTGCCCGCCGGAGAGGCCCATCCCCCGGGCCGCCTCCCGGACCTCCGGGTCGACCTGCCGGACTCCGGTGTAGGCGTTGGCCAGCAGCGGCGGCACCGCGAAGACCGCCAACGCGATGATCACCGGCCGCTGGCCGAACCCGAGGAAGGTCAACGGCAGGATGGTCAGCAGTGCGAGGGTGGGGATGGCCAGGCTCAGGTTGGAAATCAGCACGATCACCCCCCCGCCCCGACTGGTACGCCCCAACCAGAGACCGATCGGCCAGGCGACCAGCGCGCCGAGCAGCACAGCCGCCGCGGAGATGACCAGATGCTCGCCCAGCCGGTCGAGGATGCCCCCGGGGTTGGTCCAGTTCAGTGGGTCGTTGAGCCAGACCACCGCCGCTTCGACCGGGTTCACCGGCTGCCCCGGCGGCTCATGGTCCATGGAGTGAGCAGCCGTCCGATCCCGGCCAGCAGCAGGTCGAGGACGAGCGCCAGCCCCACGCAGAGGACAGTCCCGGTAAGAATCTCCGCCTTGTAGAAGTTGTTACGGAACCCTCCGAGGATCAACTGGCCGAGACCACCCCGGCCAACCAGTACGCCGACCGTGGTCAACGCGACGGTGGAGACCGTGGCCAGCCGGAGTCCGGTCAGGATGCCGGGTAGCGCCAGCGGCAGTTCGATCCGGACCAACCGCGCCCACCGACCGTATCCCATGCCCCGGGCTGCCTCCCGCACCTCCTCCGGCACCTGGTTGAGCCCGGCCAACGCGTTTCGGACGATCAACAGGAGGGCGTAGAGCACCAGACCGAACAGCACGGTCGCCACCCCGGTGCCGAGGAAGGGTGCGACAAAGGCGAAGAGCGCCAGGGACGGGATCGTGTAGAGCACGCCGGTGAGTGCGAGAATCGGTCCGGTGAGCGCCCGGAACCAGTACGCCATGACGGCCAGTGGGATCGCCACCACCATGGCGAGCAGCACCGCGCGGGCGGTGAGTCCGGCATGCTCGCGCAACGCGGCGAGGATGGTGTCGGAGTTGTCCCGCACGTACTGCCAGGAGAACCAAGGATTGCCCGGGTCTTCCCGGTAGACCAGGCGAAAGGACATACGTGGACGCTACTCCGGGACTCAATGTCCGTCCCCCGGCCGGTGCCGCATCGATCAGGTTGGACGGCATCCAGAAACTGTATCCGGACGGAACCGTCGCGGTCGACGATCTGAGCCTGACGTTCCGGTCCGGCGAGTTGACTGTCCTAATCGGTCCGTCTGGCTGCGGCAAATCCACCGTGCTTCGCATGATCAACCGGCTGATCGAGCCGACCTCCGGTCGGATTCTGCTCGATGACGAGGACGTCACCACCGCCGATCCGGTCCAGTTACGCCGCCGGATCGGGTACGTCATCCAGAATGTCGGCTTATTTCCGCATCAAAGCATCCGGGCCAACGTCGGGACCGTACCCCGGCTACTCGGCTGGTCACGCGGGCGGATCCAGTCGCGCTCGGACGAACTGCTCGATCTGGTGGGGTTGGACCCCGCGCGGTTCGGCCAGCGCTACCCGCACGAGCTCTCCGGCGGCCAGCGGCAGCGGGTCGGGGTGGCTCGGGCGCTGGCGGCCGACCCGGTCGTGCTGCTGATGGACGAGCCGTTCTCCGCCGTGGACCCGATCGCGCGATCCCGACTGCAGGAGGAGTTCCTGCGCCTTCAGGCCGCCTTGCGCAAGACGATCGTGCTGGTCACCCATGACCTGGACGAGGCGGTCCGACTGGGCGACCGGATCGCGGTGCTCTCCGACGGCGGCCGGTTACAGCAGTATGCCCGCCCCGTCACCCTGCTCGGCGAACCCGCCACTGAATTCGTCCGCGAGTTCGTCGGCGCCGATCGGGCCATCCGGCGACTCGCGGTCACCCCGGTCACCGCCGATCTGCTCCAGCCGGTCCCGGTCAGTGTGGCCGCTAGCGGTGCCGGCAACGCCAGCTCGGGCCCGGAGAGCGCGGGCCCGACCGTGGCACTCGGCTCGTCGCTCTACGACGCACTGGCCGTACTGCTCACCGCCAACGCGGACCACGCCCAGGTGACCGGAGCGGACGGCGAACTGATCGGCCGGCTCAGCCGGCAGGACATCCTGAGCATCGACTACCCGACCGGGTGAGGCCGGAACGACTGACCGGTCGGCGGCGGCCTGCTCGGCTCAACGCTGCTGCAGATAGTCGATGAACGCGGCCCTGAGTAACGGCTCGGTCTCCCCGTAGCCGTGACCGGTGAACTCCCGCCAGAGCGCCGCCGCCTCGTCGATCGTCGGCCCGACCGTGTTGGGCGCCCCATCCAGCACGGCAGCCTCGTCGGCGTCCGGCAGCCGGCGCAGCACCGACCAGAAGAACCGCACGTCGTGCCGGCTGCGGGCCAGGGCGAAAGCCCGCTCGCGCAACTCCTCAGTGGAGCACGCGTCAAGTTCCGCAAAGGTGGAGGTAACACGCCTATCAGCTGACGATTCGGTCATAACGCCGAGCCTAACCGGCTGGATGTGTCGCTGGCGGGCAGTCGGGCGGGCCTGCGGGTCAGCGGGCCGGGCCACCCCAGGGGTCGGAACCCCAGGGGCCGCCACCGCGCTCAACGGGCTGCGCCGGCAGGGGCGAGTTCCAGGGCGGTTCCGGTCGGTCGCTGGGCTCGGTGTCCCACCCGGAGCGGCTCGCCGGCTCCGGCTCTTCCGACCACTCGTTCTCCGCGGCCGACCGGGGCCGACCATATGACTCGACCAGTCGGGTGACCACCAGACCCACAGCCAACGTGACACCGGCGATGGCGGCAAGCGCGATCCGCAGGTCGCGCTCGCTGGCATAGGTGATGAAGAGAGCAAGCAGGGCGACCGCGAAGAGCGTACCGAAAATCCCGCCACGCCGGCCGAAAGCACTGGTACCGGCGAGCATGGCCATGCCCACCGCCAACCCGGTCCACTCGATGCCGGTGGTCGGTCGGACCGATCCGGTTCCACCGGCGGCGAGCAGCATCCCGGCCGCCACCGCGAAGACCATCGAGATGACAATGGCAATTCCGGTGATCGTGGCCGCCGTGGCACCACGCCGCCGGGCCGGATCGCCGACCGGCCGGAACCGACCGACCGTACGCCGGATCGCCTTGATCGCGCCGAACACTCCGCCCAGCAGCGCAATCGCCAGGAAGCCACCGAACAGGTACAGGGCGTGCCGGGTCGGGTCGTATCCGCCCTGCACCACAACCGGACCGGGGCGCTGCTGATTGAAGACGATGGCGACCAACGCGGCGGCCAGACTGGCTGCCCAGGCCGGCACGTGAAATCCCACCACCAGCAGTGCGACCAACGCGCCGAGGGCAGCCGCGACGAGCACCG
The DNA here is from genome assembly GCA_963750055.1 of uncultured Actinomycetota bacterium. Taxonomy (GTDB): domain Bacteria; phylum Actinomycetota; class Actinomycetes; order Mycobacteriales; family Micromonosporaceae; genus CAVVPI01. The sequence continues at coordinate 429,213 of CAVVPI010000008.1, forward strand.
CGGGCAGCATCGCCGCGACCACCCCACGATCGCCGTGCTCAGCGAAGTGCAGCGCGGCGGCAACCGCGACCGGCCCCAGCGCGAGGTTGGGCGCTCCGGTACGCAGGGTCAGCCCAGCACCCAGGGCGAGTAGACCGAGCGCCGCGCCGAAGACCAGTAGCCGGTCCAGTTCCGCGCCCCGCACCGCGTCCGGATCGGTTTGATACAGCAGGTAGGCCAGCCCGGCCACGCCGAGCAGCAGCACGATCTCCCAGAGAAGGTGTACGGCCAACCTGTCCCGGCCGGGCTCGCCGTGTGCCGGGTCATCGAAGACATTTTCGAGCACGGCCGGCGACACCGGACGCCGACGGGGCGCCTCCGGCAACCTGACCTCATCGAACTGATACTCATCGCTCTGGTGGTCGCGGCCAAAGCTGGTGTCCGGGTCGTACCCGGAGTGGGCGGCGCGCCGAGCCCCGTCCCGGGGGTTCGCGCCGACCGGATCCATGCTCCCGGTATCGCGCCGCCGGTACACCGAGTCGTCGTACGCCATGTCACGCGCCTCCTGCGGTCGCCTCCGCCGCCCGGCCCGGTCCCGATGCCGCGGCAGGGAGCCGAACCGGTCGCCTTTCCGGCTCGATCCGGCGAAGCTGGTAGATGGCGAACCGGTCGCTGGCACCGTACCCGCGCCCGCGCCCGGACGTCACCCCCATCTCCGGGAAAGCCATCCTGAGCAGGATCTCAGCGCTGACTGCCGGGCCCTTGGTCGAGACTGTCCCGGTCGGAGTCGGGGCGCTCGGGCACCCGGCACGACCGCTCGAGCCAGAGCGCCGCCGCGACCAACGCCAGCGCCGCGACCAGGCCGGCGGTAGCGGCCGGAATGTCTTTGACCGCGGCCCGGGTCCGCTCGACGATCAGCCAGACATCCAGACCCGCGTAGAAACCGGCGAAGATGGCAGCGGCCAACGCGGATGCCTTGGCGAGCACGACGAACCGGGCCACCGCGAGCGGGTCAACCGGATCGCGGCCGGGCTTGCGGTCGATCCGGGCCCGGGTGTTCAGGGCGGCATACCCCTCCAGCACCGCGAGACCGGCCAGCGTCACAGTCGGTAGCCATGGCAACGGCGGAACATGCTGGTAGAAGCTACTGATCAACAACCAGGCCAGGGCCGCCGCCGCCAGTCCGGCCACCACCAGGGTGGCCGGACTGGTCGGCCCCATTCGGTCCCGGTCGGGCGCTGGCCCCTGCGGCGGGGACGACCGGTCGCTGCGCTCGCTCATTGCAGCGACTCTAGCCACAGATCCGGCCGGGGACGCAGCTCCAACACGTCGGACGCCAACGGCTCGGCGGTGAGCAGGTCGGTCAGCCAGCCATGGCCGGGCAGCCGACCGTACGGCTGGAGGTCGATCCACGGTCGGAGTACGAACGCCCGCAGGTGCGCCCGGGGGTGCGGCAGGGTCAAGTCAGGATCCGCACTGATCACCGGCTCACCGGCGTCGTCCCAGACCGCGATGACATCGACATCGAGGCTACGCGGTCCGAACCGGCGAGCCGGGTCCCGGACCCGCCCGGCCGCGTCCTCCGCCGCACGGGCCCGGTCGAGCCAGTCACGCGGGCCCGCCGCCGGATCCCGTACCAGCAGTACGGCGTTGAGATACGCCGGCTGGTCCGGGTCGCCCCAGGGCGGCGTCTCGTAGACACCGGATGCCAGCAACAGCTCGTCCCGCAGCGCCGTCACCGCGGACCGCAGGTGTCCGAGCCGATCGCCAAGATTGCTGCCGAGGGCGAGTACCGCCTGCGTCATTCGGCGCCCCTGCTCCTGGTCAGGGTGACCGCCACATCGGCGAATTCGTGTGAGATCGGTGCCTGCGGCTTGTGCACCGTGACCGTCGCGGTCACCACCCGGGGATCGGCGAGGCAAGCGGCGACGAGCCGGTCGGCGAGTGTCTCGATCAGGTTCACCGGCTCCCCGCCCACGATGGCGACCAGCCGGTCGGCGAGCTCGCCGTAGTGGACGGTGTCCCGCACATCATCCGACCGGGCCGCCGGGCCGAGATCGAGGGTCAACTGAACATCCAGTACGAAGTCCTGCCCCTGGGCGCGCTCGAAGTCGTACACCCCGTGCCGGCCGCGGACCCGCAGCCCGGTCAGGGTGATCTGGTCGGTCATCGCGGCTCCTCGCCCCTCAGTCAACGCTGCACTCCATCCACCCGCAGTCGCGGTCGGCCGCTGGCCTGCCACACCGCGAGCGCGTCCACCGTGCCGCTGACATCGTGCACCCGGACTCCCCAGGCCCCGGCGGCCACCGCCAGCACACTGGTGGCGATCGTCGCGGCCGCCCGGGCCGCCGCCGGCCTGGCGGTGCCGTCCGACCCGGCCAGCAGCGCACCCAGGTACGACTTCCGACTGGCCGCGAAGAGCAACGGGTAACCGAGCGTCAGCAGTTCGGGCAGGTGAGCGGTGAGCTGCCAGTTCTCCGCCGCACCCTTGGCGAACCCGAGCCCCGGGTCGATCACGAGACGGTCGGCGCCGACGCCAGCGGCAAGGGCCTCGGCGATTCGCTCAGCGAGTTCGGCCTTGACGTCCGCCACCACATCGGCGTAGCAGGCCATCTCCTGCATCCGCTTCGCGTGTCCACGCCAGTGCATCAGGATCCAGGGGCAGCCCGCGTCGGCGACGACCCTGGCCATTTCCGGGTCGGCCAGTCCACCGGAAACGTCGTTCACCACGTTGGCACCGGCGGCCAGCGCGGCCCGAGCGACGCTGGCCCGGTAGGTGTCAATGCTCATCGGCACACCACACGCGGCCAGTTCACGGATCACCGGCAGCACCCGGGCGGCCTCGGTCTCCGCGTCCACCCGCTCCGCCCCGGGGCGGGTGGACTCGCCACCCACGTCGATGAGGTGGGCACCTTCCCGGTGCATCCGGACTCCATGCCGCACCGCGGAGTCGAGATCGGCGTAGCGCCCGCCGTCGGAGAACGAGTCAGGGGTGACGTTGAGGATGCCCATCACGACGGGCTCGGCCGCGCGCAGCAGATCCGGTACGGGGGTCGGTCCGGCGCCAGCCGCCGGCTCGTCGTGGGTTCGCTCGGTCACGGTTAGACGGTACCTACCGGCTCCAGCCCGGGTCCCACCTGCCCAAAGCCAATCCGACACTCGGTCCGGACGGGTGACACTCGACGCCGCTTGTTCGAGACAGGACGGCGCCGTACGCTTTGGAACTGCGCATCGTTAGGACGTCGAAGCTCAAGGAGATGGGCCAAAGCCGGACATAAAAACCCAGAAACCGTCACCCATCGCGGTGAGGACGGAACCCTGGGTCAACCACGTCGCAGCCGCGACGACCCAAGTTACCGCCGGGTTGACAACTGCAGTGCCACGGTTCCGACCGTGCCACCGGGGAGGATTCGGATGATCGCCATTGAGCTCGTGGAAGCGGCGTGGCCAGGCGCCACGCAGACGCTCCACACGCTCACCCTCGCGTCCGTCGCGGCGGAACCAGCGCCGTCGGGCATCATCAACACCTCGGGGGTCGTCAGCTTCTTCGCCAGCAAGGTCGCGCCCATCCTGCTCGCCGTACTCGGCGTCATCTTCATCGGTCGGGCCAGCCGGGGCGAGATCTCCAAGGTGCTGACCAGTTCAGCGATCGCCATCGTGGGCCTGGCCTTCATCGCCGGTGCCGCAACACTGTTCTTCGTCGGTGACTACCTGATCAAACTGATCTTCGAATAGACCGCGGAGCACGAGATGCGGCTGCGCACCGATGACGACATCTACCGGGCCCGTCTGGTCTATCTGGGGCCGCCCGGCTACACGCTGCCGGTACACCTGCCCTACACGCAGTACGGCGTGTTCATTCTCCTGGTGCCGCTCTACATCTTCATCCACTGGCTGTTCACGTTCACCGTCGAACTCTTCCCGGCCTGGGAGATCGCACTTGCGATCGTCACGACGTCCTTCATCTTCCGGTACGTCGACCCCGACCGACCGGCCCGCATGGTCATCCGCACCGCGCTGACCGACTGGCGCCGCACCCGCGAGCCCGCCACGGAGCAACGTGATCCCAGGCTGGTCGCCACCCGCATCCGGATCCGGGAGGAGTTGGCGTGACATTGACGGTCGAGCGATTCGAGGCGGTAGCGTGACCAGCGACCAGCGTCCCGACAGCACGCCCGCCCCAGCAGGCGAGGCAACGGCATGACCCACTCCGCACCGCCGGGCGTCCCCCGCCCGGCCGGGCAGCCGACCGACACCAACGGTCGCCGTAGGAGAGCAACCAACTACGTGACGCCCGAATTCGACGCGGGCAACGAGTTCGAGAACGCCCCGGTCACCAGCCCTGGCCACGGCGGCGTGGCGGTCTTCCAGGCCCCACAGCCGGTCCGCAGTCGGTCAGTCGCCTCATCCGGCGACGCCGCCATCCGACCCGGTCCCGCCGAACATCCCGACATCGACTCCCCCTTCCTCGATCTCTTCGGCGCGGGACCGCCCCGACCGCCCCGGACCGGCCGTTCCACGCCGTCCCCCGTCCCACCGGAGTCGGCCACCGCACCGGCATCCGCCGAACCGATCGGCGGACCGGGCAACGGTTGGCGAGCCCCCGAACCCCGGACCGGGCAGCCGCTGGAGCCGATTGACCCGCCCAACCCGGAGCCGGACGAGCCGACGCGGGCCAGCTGGCAAACGGACGCGGCCGACCAGCATCCCGGTTCCGTGCTCTGGCCGACCGACGAGCCCGCCATCGACCGGACACCCCCGCCCATGACGGCGCCCGGCGGCCCGGCAGGCATCAGCACCCGACAAATCCCCGAGCAGCCGACCCACCCGCCGGCACGCCACACGCCAGCCGCGAGCGGAACGACCGGGACACCGCCGATCCCGCCAGCCGATACCGGACGGGTCGACTGGGAGATCCAAGGCGAGGCACCCGCCGAGGCCAACCGGACCGACCCGCCCCCGAGGACCACCCGGCGAGCACTGTCGACCAGCCCGGCACCGGAACGCGGGAAGAAGGCCGGAAGATCCACCCGAACCCCAGCCGACCAGCAACAACCCCGGGTCCGCCCACCAAAGGTGAGGTTCGGCGACCGGGATCCCGCCATCGAGCTGGCCATCACCGAAATCGCCGGGCACCTGACCTTCACGCCGAACACGGTGACCGCCTGGTACTGGCTGCCCGAGGTGCGCTGGGCGTTCCGGCCGGACGCCGAGCGTGAGGCACTACTGTCAGCGATCTCCGAGCAGTACGCCGGCCTGGCCGGCTTCCGCCTGCACCTGCGCCGAACCACCCGCCCGTTCCCGGCCGACGAATGGGCCCGGACCATCGACGCGCACACGCCACACCCGCTGGCCACCGGCCCCGGCGCGGTGAGCTGGTCGGATCACCTCGTCGCCGCGCAACGACACCTGCTCTCGGTCAACCACGCCGAGGGCCAGACCTACCTGGGCGTCACCTTCGCCCGCCGCTCACTCGGCGACTCACTGACCGAACGGATCCTGCGCACCTTCGGTCGGGGCGTGGCCGACGGCGAACGACGCAAGCTGGGCCGTACCGTCGAACAGTTCGACGAGGTGCTCGGCGCGTTCGGCATGCGCGGCCGCCGGGTCACCTCGCAGGAACTGGAGTGGCTGCTCTACCGGTCGGTGGCGCTCTGCATGGCGCCACCCGGCACGCTCTCACCGGTCACCGGCGGCCACTGGGAACGTGGCGATCTGCTGGCCCTGACCGAGCAGGTCGAGCGATACCGCACCCCGTACGGTTCAACGGTCAAACTGGTCAACCGGATGACCGGCGAGGAGCGCCACGTCGCGGTGCTCGCGGTCGGTCGGATGGAGCCGTTGGAGATCCCCGAGCGGCACGAGCCCTGGCTGCACTTCCACGAGCGGCTGCCCTGGCCGATGGAGCTCTCCACCCGGGTCGACGTGCTCGGCTCGGCCGACTCCTTCCGTAACCTGGAACACCGGCTGCGGATGATCCGGTCCCAGCAGCTCGACTACGCCGAGCACGGCATCGACGCTCCGCCTGAGCTGGAACGGCTGGCCAAGCGCGCCCTGGTGATCGGCGACGAGATGACCACCGGGCTACCGGTCGACTCCGCCCGGGCACACGGCTGGCACCGGATCGCGGTCGGTGGCCGGACCCGGGAGGAGTGCCTGGAGCGGGCCCGCCGTCTGATCCAGCTCTACTCCCGCGAACTGCGCATCTCCCTGCAACACCCGAAGAACCAGGACTGGCTGGCCCGCGAGTTCATTCCCGGCGAGCCGATCGCCAACACCGGCTACATCCGGCGGATGCCGGTCAACCTGCTGGCCGCCGCGCTGCCCCAGGCCGCCTCCACGGTGGGCGACCGGCGCGGCGATCTGATCGGGCGGACCGCCGGCACCTGCCGCCGGCCGGTCTTCCTCGACCTGCACTTCCCGATGGAGGTCCGGGAACGTTCCGGCCTGGCGGTCTTCGTCGCCGAGCCGGGCGGTGGTAAGTCGACCCTGCTCGGCGCGCTCGGGTACCTGGCCGCGCGACGGGGGGTGCAGGTGACGCTGCTCGACCCGTCCGGCCCGCTGGCCCGGCTCTGCCAGATGCCGGAGCTCCGGCCGTACTCGCGGGTGCTCAACCTGACCGGCTCCGAGCAGGGCACGCTGGCGCCGTACGCGCTGATCCCCACCCCGCTGCGCAGCGAGTTCGGTACCGGCGCGAGCCGGCGACCGGGAGTACGAGATCGCCATCTCCAACGCCCGCGCCGAACGTCGGATGCTGGTGCAGGACATCTGCATGATGCTGGTGCCGCCCCAGGTGGCCCGGGAGGCGTCCACCGCCACCCTGTTGCGGCACGCGGTACGCCAGGTACCCGCCGAGGAGACGCTCGACCCTGGACGACGTGGTCGCCTGCCTGGCCGGGCTTGACGACGACGACGGGACGGGAACTGGCCAACCTGCTGCTGGACACCGCCGAGATGCCGCTGGCCCTGCTGTTCTTCGGACGACCGCCGGAGGGGCTGCTCGGCGCCGATGCCGCCCTGACGGTCATCACCATGGCCGGCCTCCGGCTGCCCGACCTGAAGATCGAACGGGAGTACTGGTCAGCCGAGGAGGCTCTCGCGCTGCCCATGCTGCACACCGCGCACCGGCTCGCGGTCCGGCGCTGCTACGGCGGGCTCGATGTCGTCCCGCAAGCTGGTCGGCCTGGACGAGGCGCACTTCATGGAGGGCTGGCGCTCCGGCCGCTCCTTCCTGGTCCGGCTCGCCCGCGACTCCCGCAAGTGGAACCTCGCCGCGCTGGTCGCCTCGCAGAACCCGAAGGACATCCTCGGCCTGGACGTACAGAACCTCGTCTCCACCGTCTTCGTCGGCCGGATCGCCGAGGACACCGAGATCGCCTCCGAGGCACTCCGGCTGCTGCGGGTGCCGGTCAATGACGGCTACGAGGCCACCCTCGCCTCGCTGTCGAACGTGGACACCGCCTCGGCCGGCCGGCTCGGTTTCCGCGAGTTCGTCATGCGGGACGTCGACGGCCGCGTGCAGAAGGTACGGGTGGACGTGTCGTACGTCCAGGGTCTGCTCGAACACCTGGACACCACGCCGGCCACCGCGGCAGGCCCGCCGTGGCCACCGCCGACCACAGCATCTCGACCTGGAGGCATGACATGGCGCGGACCGGAGCGCGGATCACCGCCCTGATCCTCGCCATCGGCGTACTCGCGATGGCCACGGTCGCCTGGCCGTGTTCGGCGCCACGCCCGCGTCGGCCGCTGCCGCTGCCGGTCCGCGCTCCGGGCTGGGCTCTGCACCACCGCCGAATGGCAGGCCGACTTCCGCGCCTGCGTCGGCAAACTGGAGGACGTCAGTGCCGCACGCGTGCAGTGCCTGGAAGCGCCTACGCCGAGCGACTCCGGATTCCGGCCTGGCCGGCTGGTTCGCCAGCCGGCCCGAGGCGGCCAAGGGGCTCGGCCCGCAGGGGTTGTACAGCGACGTACGGCAACGCCGGCTACAGCTATGAAACCTACGACGACACCGGCGGCTGCGTCTCCGAGGTGATCGACCCGGCTGGCAAGATCTTCAACCGACTCGCTACCGGCGAGCTCATGTTCGCCACCGCGATCATCGGCGCCGTCCAACGCACTGCGTGAGCGGGCCTGGGAGCCCCGCACGATGTGGGCTTGGGCGGACCCGCTGGTCGAGCAGGCGACCAAGGCGGTCTACCGAAGGTTTTCAGCGTCTTCGGGATCATCACCCTCTGCGTGGTCGGCCTCTACCTGCTCTGGCGCTCCCGCCAGTCGGACATGAGCAACGCGATGACCACCGCCGGGTGGGCCCTGCTGGTGATGGTCGCGGTTACCGCCCTGGCCGCCTGGCCGGTGAAGTCGGCGAATATCGCGGACAATGCCCTGGTGACCACCCTCGGCGTGGTGCACGAGGCGGTCGGACCGCGCGCCAAGGAGATCCCGCCGGAGAAATGCCCGGTGCCTGACCCAAAGGCCTGCATGGACAACCGTCCGCCAGCGGTCCGGGCCAGCGACACCGCCACCGAGACCATGCTCTACCGCAATTGGTTGCGCGGCGTGCTCGGCTCGGCGGACAGCGAAACCGCCAAGAAGTACGGCCGGGCACTGTACGACGCCAAGACTCTTACCTGGGAGGAAACCGAGAAGCTACGCGGCAACCCGGCGACCCGGGCTGCCACCCTCGAGGCTAAGAAGGCCCAGTGGATGAAGGTCGCCGAGCAGATCCGGGGCGAGGATCCGGAGGCATACGAATACCTTCGCGGTGCCCAGGACATGCCGATCGGATCGGAGCGGGGTTCATCGCCGTACTGGCCGCCATGCTCTTCGCCATGTTCGATCTGACCGCGTCGCTGCTGGTCCTGCTCGGCTTCCTGATCTTCCGCTGGGCGGTGATCGCGGCCCCGATCCTCGGCACCGTCGGGCCTGATGCGTCCGGCCAGCGCCGGCCTGCGCCGGCTGGCAAACGCGGTGGTGGCAGCGCTGTTCAACATCGCGATCTTCGGTACCGGGGCCGCCATCTACCTGTTCGCGGTAGATCTGATCATGAGCACCCCGGCCTTGCCCGGCTGGTTGCAGGTGGTGCTGGTCTGGCTCGCCGGCATGGTGGGATGGCTGCTGCTCCGGCCATACCGGCGGATCACCCAACTCGGCGGTAAGAGCGGCGGCGGAGACGGTCGGTCAGGCGGAATCCTGGCATCGCCGATTCTTCCGTGACATGCGGACCGCCGCCCAGATTGATTCGGCCGAGCCGGGCGGAACGCGACCGATGCCGGAGCCGGCCGACGGCGCCAGGTGGTCGCTGAGCAGACCCGAGCTCCGGCCGGAGGCCCGGACCGAGGACCCGGGCCACACCGCCGCTTCCAGTGCCGACGACCGGGAGCGCCGTACCGGAACGATCGGTACGGAGAAGTCCGCACCCGCGAAACCGTCAACCAGGGCGCCACGGCCCCGACGCCAGCCAGGCGAATGGACCAAGCCGGACGTGCCGGACGAAGCACCGTCGTACGTTATCTACCGGCCAGACTCTGCGGGTAGGTCGAGCGCCAGCAAGCCGGCCGCACCCAGAGTGCGCGCAGAGGCCCGGTGAGTTGCGGTGCGACGCGTCATCGAGGTTCTCTGCACTCCGGATCCTGCGGTCCCGGCTCGGCATCGCGCTCGTGCTCGCTCTGCTCGTGTTCGGTGTCGTGGGTACGGCCCGGTTCCTCGCCGGACCGGACCATGACCGGTCCGGGTTGAACGGCGGCCGTACCAGCCCGATCGTCACGGTCGATCCGACCACCGGGGACGACGGGATCCGGTCGATCCCCCCGTCGCCGACGCCGCGCACCAGCCCGGGTGCGCCGGCACCGGAGGCGGTGGCCCGGGCGTTCGCCACCGCCTGGCTCGATCACCGGGGTGTCTCCGCCGAGAATTGGCACGCTGGTTTGGCGGCGCTGTCCACTGCCGAGCTGCAGGGAAAGCTGGTCGGGGTCGATCCGGTCACCGTGCCGGCTGATCGGCGCACCGGTGAACCGGTGGTCATCCCGCAGACCGAGGCGTTCGTCGAGGTGACCATGCAACTTGACGCGGGCCAGCTTCGGCTGGAACTGGTCGCGTCGAGACGGCCGCTGGCTGGTCGATGCGGTGGACTGGGAGCGACGGTGAGCGCGCCGCCGATGGGAGCGTCCGATTCCACCAGCGCGCCGGCCGCGGCGGCTAACGGGGCTGGCCGCGGCCCTGACCAGCGTGCTGGCTCTGCTCTGCTGCACCGGTGGTACCGGAGCGTTGCTGCTGACCGAGTTGACTGGTGAGAGCGACAACCTGGTGCTGAACACCTTCGGCTGCGGGTCAGGCGAGTCGGTCGACATCAACGGCAAGTTGCCCCGAGTCGGCGACTACGACCGCGCCCAGATGCGCAACGCGGCGATCATCATCAAAGTCGGGCGGGAGCTGAAGGTGCCGCCCCGGGGCTGGGTGATCGCCATTGCCACCGCCATGCAGGAGTCCGGGCTAGCCAATTTGCCGCACCTCGGGGCGAACAACGATCACGACTCGGTCGGCCTCTTCCAGCAACGTCCCAGCCAGGGCTGGGGCACTCCGGCACAGCTACAGGATCCTGCCTACGCTGCCCGCAAGTTCTACGACAAGCTGCTCACCGTGCCCAACTGGCAGCGACTGCCACTGACCGTTGCCGCGCAACGGGTACAGGTCAGCGCATTTCCCGACGCGTACGCCAAGCACGAGGCGACCGCCCTGCAGATCGTCAACGTGTTGACCGACGGGGCGGCCCGGGCTGCGGCGGGCGGGGGTGACTTCCGGTGCGCCGCAATGGCGAGATCGCCGCCTCCGGCTGGACCGCCCCGATCCCCGGCGGCGTCGGGTCCGGATTCCGCACTGCCGACCGGCCGGGGCACAACGGCGTTGACATCGCCGCTGGCAAGGAGACCCCGATCCGCGCCGCGGCCACCGGCCGGGTTCTGGTCTCCCGTTGCGATCCCGATGAGAATGGCCAACTGACCTGCGACGTCGACGGCTCCCCGAGCAAAGCCGGCTGCGGTTGGTTCGTCGACATTCTGCATGCCGGCAATGTGATCACGCGCTACTGTCACATGATTTCAAAGCCCGAGGTGCGTAGGAATGATCTGGTACAGGCCGGGCAGTTGATCGGCCAGGTCGGATCGAGTGGTAATTCGTCCGGTCCGCACCTGCACTTCGAGGTGCACCTCGGCGGCGACCGGAGCGGTCAGGGCGCGATCGACCCGGTGCCATTCATGCGGGACCGGGGCGCACCGTTGCAGAATGTTGAGTGAAACGTTGACGCACGATCCAATACCCGACCCGTTCGCCGATCAACCCGACTGGGCGCCGGCGCCGCCACGACCGATCGTCATGGCGGGCGTCAGCGACCGGATCGACCTGCGGGGGCGCCGAGTCCAGGTTGGACTACCCGGCCTCGGCTGGCGCGCCGACCTGCGGGCCGACGAGCGGGTGGTGCAGGGCAGCCGGACCTACGTGCCGGTCATCCCCGAGCACGAGTGGTATCGGGCCGAGGCCGAGCAGGTTGAGGTCTTCGCGCCGCTGGTGCCGGCCGAACGGGTCTGGGTCGAGACATTGGGCGAGACCGGCACCGTGGTCAGCAGCCGTGCGGATGTACTGTCCCGGTTGGTGTCCCTCGACGTACCGGCACATCGGCCGCCGGTGCCCATGGTGGAGGCCGACGCGGTCTCCGGACGCCGGGTGGTTCAGGTGGTCGACGGCGTTGAACGCCGTGACCTGCGCGCCGTGACCGAGCTATACACCAACGCCGATGGTGACATCTGCGTACGGGTCACCGCTGAGCTGGAGTGGTACCGCTGGGCCTGGAAAGGTCAGCCACCGACCACCCTGGAGGTGCCGGTGCACCTGATCTGGGTCGAGTGACCATCGACCGCGGTCCGAGGCTTTGGGGGCCCACCTCATTTGGCCCGCATCGCCCCGCACACCCGCCAATCGTCACCCAACCGCGTGGTTAGGTGCCACGGTTGAAGGTCGGTCTGGGCAAGTCCGTCGACTATCGCAGAGATCGCTAACTGCACATACACCTCTGCTAGATGATCGTCCTGCTGCCGCACATCTAGGCTGCCCCAGCTCACCTTGAGCGGGATCTGGAACCGCTCCTCCCGGGCCTGCAGCTCCGTTCGTAGCGCAAGTAATTCCGCCAACTGTGCGGAATCGTCGCAGACCAGCAGCTGGGCGCGGACGTCGTTACGGTCGACCAGGAACGCCCGTAGATAGTTGTCCACCACCACGTCGGGCGCGCTCCGGTCGGGGCTGGTGTATTTGTCGTAGAGCACGTAGGCAACCGCCGCACCGGCCAGGCAGAGAAGCGCAACCGTCCCGCCGATCACCGCCAGGGTGAGACGCAGGCCGCGCCGACGTGCGGGAGGCGGGGTAGCTGGCCCCGGGGCAGCCTGACCCGGCGGTATGCGCTGCGCCGGCACGCGGGACACCTGGGAACCGGCTGGGGGCTGCACTGATTCCACCCTTCGAGGCTATCGTTTCCCGGCCCGGTACCCAATGGCCACAAATTCCCAATTTGGTTGTTGAAAAGGGACGATTTGCAAAAATGCGGCAAACGGTCGCCGGTGCCTGGGGCCGGACCGCCGCCGCATATCCACGAAGATCCGGGTTCGCTGGGATACCGTCTCAGTCCAGGGACCGGACGTCATCCCTGGGGACCGGCGAAGGAGGTGTGGCCAGCTTGCACACGCGCATCAGCCGTGAGTGGGTGGAGCGGGGCGGGATTCGCGGTCAGGTGGCCAGCCTCTGGGGACACGGTCAGGCGGTCGTACTGCATCGAAGAGCCGCAGCCACCGCAGTCGCCGCAGCCCGCGCCCTCGACGCCACCGCACCCGCTCCCGCCAACCAGCGGGAGCAGCACGAGCTGGCCGAGCGGCTGCGGGCAGCAGCCGACCTGCTCGCCCCGGGCTGGCTCGGCGCGCCGCTGGATGCGCAGTCGCCGGACGCTCCGCTGGGCGGGCCGGGACTACCGGCGTACGTTCGGATCGGCACGGCGCAGCCGCTCGACGATGCCCGCTTCCCGGCGGTGCTACCGCTGCTCGGCACCGGCCACCTCACCATCGACGCGGACAGTCGGGACACTCGGGTGGCCGGATTACTCCGAGCCGTACTGTTGCGCCTGCTCGCCGCCGCGCCCGCCGGCTCGCTACTCATCCGTGGCGTTGACGCCGACCCGGACGGCACGATCTTCGACCCGTTCGCGCCGCTCACCGACGCCGGACTGATGCCGCCACCCGCCACCGACCCGGCCGGTCTGCGGGCCGTGCTTGCCGAGGCCGAGCAGTGGATCCGTCCGGCCCGGCCAGCCGCCGTACGGTCCAGTCGGCGCGACCGGACCCTGCTGCTGGTGATCGCCGCATGGCCCGGCCTGACCGAGCCAGTGGAGCTGACCCGGCTCGGCGCGCTGGCGCAACATGGCCCGGAAGCCGGGCTGCACCTGCTCGTCGCGGGCTGGCCTCCGCCACCGCTGGGCGCGGAAACCACGCACCCACCGCTACCCCGGAGCACAATGATCGCGCTCCGGAACCCGTACGCCCTGGTGGGTGATCCGCCCGGGACGTCGTTCGGCAGTCCGGGGCGGTACCCGCCATCGGCTGGACTGAGCTGCCCGGTCTTCCTTGACGAGAGCCCGCCGCCCAGACTCATCGACCGGGTGTGCCGGCAACTCGCCGGACGGATCGTCGCCGGGGCCCGCCCTGCCCTGCTCGAACTGCTGCCCGATCCGGCCGACGGAATCTGGACCGGTCAGGCGGCCGGCGGTCTGGTCACGACCGTCGGGCACGATGGGAAGACCGCGGTCACGCTACAGTTCAACGACCTGACACCGCACTGGCTGGTCAGTGGCCGGTCCGGCGCCGGGAAGTCCGCCTTCCTGGTCAATGTCTTGTATGGCCTCTGCGCCCGGTATTCCCCTAGCGAACTCAGTGTTCATCTGGTGAGCTTCACCAGAGACACCGGGTACGCCGACTTCGTGCCCACCGATCGGGACCAGTCATGGTTGCCGCAGCTGCGGTCCGTCGGTCTGCGAGCGGACCGGGAGTACGGCCTGGCGGTGCTCCGCGAACTCGACGCGGAACTGGAACGGCGATCGGCCGCCGGCCGAGATCACCTGACCGCGCCGCGACAGCACCCCGCCGAAGCGACGGCCGAACGGCCACCGCGTGTCCTGTGCGTGTTGGACGAGTTTCCGGCGCTGCTGGCCAGCGGCGATACGATCGCCGCCGAGGCGCTCACCCGGCTGGAGTCGTTGGCCCGTATCGGCCGGGCACACGGCATCCATCTGCTCCTGGCCAGCCGGCCCACGACGGGTCTGGGCACGACTCCCGGGCGCCGGGAGGGCGTCTTCGGCCAGTTCCCGGTGCGGATTGCCCTGCCCGGCGGGGGCGAGGTGCTGGAGCCGGCCAACTATGCGGCGGCGGGCCTGCCGCTGGGCACAGCGGTGGTGAACACGGCCGGCGGGCTGGGGGGCCCGCGGGGCGCGACCCGGGGGCACGAACGGGTGATCCGGTTTCCTGATCCGCACGCCGACCGCGCGGTACTCGACACGCTACGCCGTCGGCTCTGGGGGGCCCGAGCCGCAGACGCGCCACCGCCGGCGATCTTTACCGGCCACCGCACCGTGATCGCGCCCGGCCCCCACTCCGGAGGTTCGGCATGAGCGGCGATGCGCGGCCGGAGGCCGACGCCTGGCAGGAGTACGTGGCCGCCGCGCGCCGGCTCGACGCCGTTCGGGTCAGCGCGGCCAGTGCTGTCGATGTGCAGGCGCAGGCGGTGCGGGCCGCCCGCGAGGAACTGACCGGGATACGGGCCCGGTTGGCGCCGCAGCGGTCCCGGCTACGGGCGCTCGGCATACCGGAGCGGGACCTCGAGCCCTCGACTCCGGAGGTGGCAATGGCGGCCCACCTGATGATCGGCGGTCCGGTCGCCGTGCTGACCGCGTTACGGGTAGCCCGGGCCACTGCGGATGCCGCCGATCGCGGGGCGGACGGGGGCGGCCGGTGGGGCATCCGACCTGCCGGCTGGCAACCCGGGTCGCTGCCGCTGCTCGGGTACGGGCTTCTCGCGCTGATCATTCTGGTCGCGCTGGCCGGTGTCGGGATCAGCGCACTCTGGCTGCTTTTCACGCAGTCCGCTGGCTCCGCACCCTGAAGTGCCCCGGCAGGTCAGGATTGCAGGATCAGCGACATCGCCTCGGCCCGCGACTTCGCGTCCCGCTGCAGGGCACCGCGGACCGCCGAGGTGATGGTCCTGGCCCCGGATTTCTGGATGCCCCGCATGGCCATGCACATGTGTTCACAGTTCAGCACCACGATCACACCACGGGGATCGAGTTTGGCCATCAACAGGTCGGCGATCTGCGAGGTGAGCCGCTCCTGCACCTGGGGGCGCCGCGCGAAGACCTCGACCAGTCGGGCGAGCTTGGACAGCCCGGTGATCCGGCCGTTGGCACCTGGGATGTAACCGATGTGCGCTACACCGTGGAATGGCAGCAGGTGGTGCTCGCAGAGACTCATCACATCGATGTCCCGGACCAGCACCAGCTCCTCGTGGTTGGCCTCGAAGGTGGTGGTGAGCACCTGACCCGGGTCGACCCGGAGCCCGGCGAAAAGTTCCGCGTAGGCCCGAGCCACCCGGGCTGGCGTCCGTACCAGCCCGTCGCGGTCCGGATCCTCGCCGACCGCGATCAGGATCTCGCGGACCGCCTTTTCGATCCGACCGAGGTCGACGGCGTGCTCGACGGCGCCGCCGGTGAGCTTGCCGTCGACCAGCCGGGCGGCCAGGTAGTCGAGCACTTCGTCGTCCGGCTCGGTCGCGGAAGGAGCGCGGCCGGCGGTCGACTGACCACCGGCCGGCTCCGTTACGCCGTTCAGTGCGAACCGTCCGAGTTAGGCGACGCTCCGCCCACGGTCGCCTGAGCACCGTCCGCCTCGGCCTGCGCCTTGAGCGTCTCCTTTTCGGCCGGGGTGAGCACCGGCGGCTCGTTCGAGGGCTGGCGTTTGCCGAAGCCGTTGTACGGTGCCATCGGTGGGCGCTTGACCACCCGTGCGCAGATCCGGGCCATGTCGGCGGTGGAGATGGTCTCCTTCTCCATCAGCTCCAGCACGATGCTGTCGAGGACGTCCCGGTACTCGACCAGGATTTCCCAGGCCTCGTCATGAGCCAACTCGATCAGGGCCCGCATCTCGGCGTCGATCTCGGCCGCGACCGAGTCGGAGTAGTCCCGCTCGTGGCCCATGTTCCGGCCCAGGAACGGTTCATCACCGCTGGTGCCGTACTTGATCGCGCCGAGCTTGGAACTCATGCCGTACTGGGTGATCATCGCCCGGGCCAGTGCGGTGGCCTTCTCGATGTCATTACCCGCGCCGGTGGTCGGCTCGTGGAAGACCAGTTCCTCGGCGGCCCGGCCACCCAGCGCATAGGCCAGCGTGTCGATCATTTCGGCCCGGGTCTGGGTGTACTTGTCCTCGGTGGGCAGCACCAGGGTGTGCCCGAGTGACCGGCCGCGAGACAGAATGGTCACCTTGTGCACCGGCGCCGAGTGCGGCAGTGCCCACGCCACCAGCGCGTGCCCGCCCTCGTGGTACGCGGTGATCTTCTTCTCCTGGTCGCTCATCACCCGGGTCCGCCGCTGCGGCCCGGCGATGACCCGGTCGATCGACTCCTCCAGCGAATCGTTGGAGATCGCCCGCTGCTCGCCGCGAGCGGTGAGCAGCGCCGCCTCGTTGATCACGTTGGCCAGGTCGGCACCGGTGAAACCGGGCGTCCGGCGGGCCACCGCGTCGAGGTCGACGTCGGGCGAGAAGGGCTTGCCCTTGGCGTGCACCCGCAGGATCGCCTTACGGCCCTCCATGTCCGGGCTGTCCACCGCGATCTGCCGGTCGAAGCGCCCGGGCCGCAACAGGGCTGGGTCGAGGATGTCGGGCCGGTTGGTGGCGGCGATCAGAATGACCCCGCCCTTGGTGTCGAACCCGTCCATCTCAACGAGCAACTGGTTGAGCGTCTGCTCCCGCTCGTCGTGACCGCCGCCCATGCCCGCGCCCCGGTGCCGGCCGACCGCGTCGATCTCGTCTACGAAGACGATGGCCGGCGCGTTCGTCTTGGCCTGCTCGAACAGGTCACGGACCCGGCTGGCGCCGACACCGACGAACATCTCCACGAAGTCGGAACCGGAGATGGAGTAGAAGGGCACACCGGCCTCACCGGCCACCGCCCGAGCCAGCAGGGTCTTACCGGTACCGGGTGGGCCGAAGAGCAGCACACCCTTCGGGATCTTGGCACCGAGCGCCTGGTACTTCGCCGGGTTCTGCAGGAAATCCTTGATCTCCTGCAGCTCCTCCACGGCCTCTTCCGAGCCCGCCACATCGGCGAACGTGGTCTTCGGAGTGTCCTTGGTGATCATCTTCGCCTTGGACTTGCCGAAGTTGAGCACCCGCGAGCCGCCACCCTGCATCTGGGACATGAAGAGCAGCAGCAGGATCACCAGAATGGCGATCGGCAGCAGGTTGACCAGCAGGGTTACGAAGAGATTCTCGGTGGAGACCTCGGTGTTGACCGGGCCGGTGATCCGATTGGCCGACTTGGCCTGCGTGACGTCGTTCCAGACCTGGTTGCCGACCTCGTACGGGAACTGAGCCTGGATCTTGTCAGTCTCGGTGTCGCCGAACTTGGCCTTGTTGGCCAGGTCGAGCTGGAGCGTCTGCTCCTTGTCCTGGAAGACCGCCTTGGTGATGCCGCCCTTGCTGAGCTGATCGAGCACGACGGACGTGTCGACCTTGTGATAGCTCGGGCCGCCGGTGAAGAACGAGCTGAGCGCTATCGCACCGATGATCACCAGGATGATCCAGACCACCGGGCGGCGGAAGAAACGCGTACGTTCCATGCTGTTATCGAGCGACGCGGCGCCCGGATCCTCCTGATCGATGTCCTGACCGGCTAGATGGCTTGTCACCGCGAAAGCGGCAGCCGGGGCCGCCGTGCGGGCCGGCCTCGACTCCGGGCGCTGAAGATACCGCGCCGCGGTCATTCGACGGTACACCTTGAGCACGAGGAGCGAGCTTGCGAGCCCAGGAGAGCCCGGGGCGGCCGTTCTCCGCACACCAGCGTGCCGACGGGGCGGCGGATTAGCGCCCGGCCTCCCACCCCATCCGGTCTGACAGGGCAGAGGACCCGACGCGGGGATGCATCCGCGCCACCACCGCATACCGTAGCGGGATTTCCTGAAAGCGCGCTGTACGTCCGCTCGATATTTCCGCAAGCGTGGAATCGGATACGTGGATCGGCGGGTCGCCTACCGGGCGTAGACCTCCGGCTTGAGCACCCCGACGAAGGGCAGTTCCCGGTACCGCTCCCCGAAATCCAACCCGTAGCCGACCACGAACTCGGTCGGGATGTCGAAGCCCACATATTTGACCGGCACCGAGACCTTGACCGCATCCGGCTTGCGGAACAGGGCGACCACCTCGACGCTGGCCGCCGCCCGCGACTCCAGGTACCGCAGCAGCCAGGAGAGGGTCAGCCCGGAGTCAACGATGTCCTCTACCACCACGACGTGCCGGCCAGCGATGTCGCGGTCCAGGTCCTTGAGTATCCGGACCACGCCGGAGGAGGTGGTGCCCTGCCCGTACGAGGAGATGGCCATGAACTCGAGTTCAACCGGCGGGCCGTGCCGACCAAGGGACCGGGCGAAGTCGGCCATGAACATGACCGCACCCTTGAGTACGCAGACGAGCAGCAACCCGTCCTCAACAGCAGCATGATCCGCCGCGACCTGTTTGGCCAGCTCCGCGGTCTTCTCGCGGATCTGCGCCTCCGAAATGATCACGTGGTCGATGTCGGCGTCATACCAGGAGCCGTCAGCCATGCGCCTAGCCTGCCGTACGCCGCCGTGGCCTCGTCGCCGGGGCAGCCAGTTCACCCCGGAGCCCGGCCAATGCTACGAGGAGTAATCGCTCGGTCGGTCCGTTCCCGGCCGCGCCCCGAGCCGCAGGCACCGCCCGGGGTGGCGCCGTCCCACCCCCGGAAGCCGGATGACGGGACGGCGCCACACTACCGTTAGTTACTTGTGAAACTACCGCTAGTTACTTGCGCAACCGCTTGACCTCGACCGGTGCGGTCACCACCGTCGTGCCGGGCACATTGGTGGCGGTCATGCTGGTGGTCAGCAGGCCGGCACCGGGCTTCAGCCCGGTCACCTGCAGGGTGTACGACACCGACGAGCCCGGGACGGGCTCGCTGCTGGTGATCCGCAGGTCCCTACTGGGTGCGGTGCCGGTCGGCAACTGCTGGCCACCGGTGCCGTCGGCGTTCTCCGCGCCGACCACCGTCGCCTGGTCGGCCGGGAGTGCGGGCAGCGCCCTCGGGTCGTAGGCGAAGGCGATGTCCTCGGTGCCGTTGACCCCGATCCAGACCTGGAAGTGCCGGTTGGAGGTGGTGCCCCAGATGTTGAGTTGCCACTCCGTCACCAGCCAGGTGTCCACCCCGTCGGTGAGGGTGGCGATCCGGATGCCCTGGGCGCCCACGCCGGTCATATCGGTCCAGAACGGCGCAAGGACGTTGTTGGGCCGGCTCGGGCTCGGGATGGCCGGCGGGTCGTACTGGACGTCCTGAGCGGTGCCGCCACCAACAACGAGGTAACCGTTGCTGGTCACCCCGACCTGGGTGTACGTCTTCCCGCCGTAGACGAAGCCGGGCACGTTGTAGTTGACGATCTCCTCGTCGCCAACGGCGGTGGGCGCGATGCCGAAGGACGCCAGCGGCAGGTACCCGGCGATGGTGCCCGGGCTCAACGATGGCGCACCCGGTACGGCACCGGGCAGCGTCACGTTCTTCTTCGTGACCATCCACGGGTTGGACCTGGTGGCTCCGGTGGCCCCGGTGACCATCAGGTTCTGGTTCGTGGTGGAGGTGAGGTCCACGGTGGCGTCACCGAACGAGTCGTTGGTGGCGGTCACCGTGCAGGTGCTCTTGCCGAACCAGGTGATCGAGTCCGGCCCGCAACTGCTGGTCAGCGTGATCGCGCCCTGCTGCGGCACGAAGGCCACCGGCAGGTGCAGGGCGGGCAGGTGCCCTTCTTGGTCGGAGTGAGCTTGATCTCACCGAAGAGCTGCCCGGTCGGGGCGGTCGACGAGATGGTGATCTTGAGGTCGACCGACCTGCCCGCCGGGAGGTTGAACTTGCTCGGCGAGACAGTGATCGTGCTGTTGGCCGGCGCGGTGGTGGTCACCTGGTAGCTCTGGGGCCGGTTGGTCACGTTCTTCGCGGTACGGATCGTAGTCAGCTTGCCCGGCATCACCGGGGCGTTCACCGACGGCAGGTTCAGGTGCACCGCGTTGATCGGGTCGTTCGCCCAGCGCCAGCAATTGGGCCGCGGTCTCCGTCGAAGGTCAGGCCGGGGTCGTCCGCCTTGGTCAGGTCGACCCGACCGCCGCCGTAGTCGAACGGGTCCGCCGGCGTGGTCATGTCCTCCTTGAGGACCGTGGTCTTCGCCGTCGTCTCCAGCGCGGACTTGATCTGGCCCGGGGTCCAGTCCGGGTGCAGCGCGACTTGAGCAGGGTGGCGGAGCCCGCGACGTGCGGCGACGACATCGAGGTGCCGGCGATCGCCTGGTAAGTACTCGCCGCTCGGGCCGCCGGTGATCGTCCGGCGTCGGGGTCTGTCCGGCGAGGATCTGCACGCCCGGCGCGGTGACGTCGGGCTTGAGCCGAACGCCGCCCGGCCCGCGCGAGGAGAACGCGGCCATCACGTCGCCCTGGCCGTTGGCCTTCGGCGCCCGCGGTGAAGGTGGCGGTGACGCCCGGTGTGGCTGCCCAGCAACGCCAGGAACGTCGGTGCCGTCGGCGAGGTGCACCGCGGGCAGCCAGTGGTTGTCGGTCTCGACGTCGGCCAGCGCCGGGTTGTAGAGGATCATGCCGACCGCGCCGCCCTGGCGGACGTTGTAGCCCTTCTCGACCCGGCCGTTGCCGCCGCGCTGGCAGGCGACGATCTTGCCGGTGAAGCTGCCGGCCGGGGCCGGGTGTCTCGCAGAGCGCGTTGCGGTACGGCGCGGCGCGAGGCCAGCACCACCGGAGTCGCGGTGGTGACCCCGCCGGTGATGGAGGCGCCCTTGAGCACCGTGACTGTCGGTGCCGGAGCGCAGGGTGAGCGTCGACTGGAACTCCCGCGGTCTGGGTGGAGGCCGCCACCGTGGTCACCCACGGCGAGACGTGGTTGACCGTCGCCGCGCCCGGCCCGCCGTTGCCGGCCGAGGCCGCGACGAACACGCCGGCCGCGTAGGCGTCGAGGAAGGCCAGCTCGACCGGGTCGGTGAACGGGTTGGTGCCACCCGAGATGGAGAAGTTGATGACGTTGACGCCGTCCAGGATGGCCTGGGCCACCGCGGCGGCGGAGTCGGAGCTGAAGCAACCGTCGGCACCGCAGACCTTGTAGACCGAGACCCAGGCGCCGGGCGCGATGCCGTGGATCGGGCCCCGCTCGACACCGAACACCTTGGCCGAGCTGATCGACGTCGCCGGCGCTGGTGGTCGCGGTGTGGGTGCCGTGGCCGTCGCTGTCCCGCGCCGATTCGGGTAGACCTCGCCACCGACCACCGCGTTGTAGGTGTCGATGAACGGCTGGCCAGCGATCAGCTTGTTGTTGCACTTGAAGACGTCGACCTGCGGGGTCAACGGGTTGTCACCGAAGTTGCAGGTCCGGGCCGGACCGGGCGGGGCCGGAAGGTTGCCCTGGTCGGCGAAGGACGGGTGCTCCGGCCAGGCGCCGCTGTCGAGTACGCCGAAGATCACGCCCTTGCCGGCGCTTGCTCGGGCCGCCGAAGCCGCCGTTGAGGCTGTCCGCGCCGATGAAGCCGCTGCTGGAGTCGGTGAGCGGCTGACGCAGCTCGTCCTTCTGCACCGCGACCACGCCGTCGATCTTCAGCAGGTCCGCGATCCTGTTTGCCGGCACGGTGGCCGATACGCCACCGTAGACGGTCCGCAGGCGTTGCCGCACCGAGGAGCCCGGCACCTTGCGGCCGAGCTCAGAGACGAACGCCTGCTCCTGGTTGGCCAGGTAGCTCTCGTAGCTACGCTCGGCGGCCGCGCCGCTGAGCTTCCGGCCGGTCGCCGACGGGCTGGTCGCGGCGAGGCCCGCCAGCCCGCCAGCGTAGGTGGCCACCGGATCGTGAGCGAGTTTCACGACCACCGCGACCGGCTTGCTGTCCGTGCGTCCCAGCAGCGAGACATCCGTCTCAGCCAACCGGCTGGTCGGCGACTTCTGGGCCGTCTCCTGGGAGGCGACAGCGATCGGCGTGGCGGTGAACCCGCCGATGGGCGCGGCTGAGCCGGGACTGGCCCAGGCCACCGTAATCAATGGTGGCAGTAGAGCGGCTGCGATTCCGGCGCGCAGCCACCTGGAGTGATGCATCCGGTTCCCCTCTCAAGGGTTTTAGCGTTTCGCGTCGCTCCGCCAACGAATGGCACACCCTGTCACGGTGGCGGAACAACACGCGGGGGTGCCGGCATCGTTACATGAGGACCAAACAAATAACAGAGACGATCGTGAAGATCTACCATCTTGATCCAGTCAAATTGATGACTGGATCGATGTTCCATCGATAACTGTCGTCTGATTGTCTTCTGCGACCAGCATGTTATCCCGCCGAGTCACCAGAATGGCGCCGGGAAGGTGTACCGCGCCCTGTCCACGCCAGGCGGTGACCAGCGCGTCGAGGGCCGCGACATGCCGATGGGACAGTGCCGAGCCGGCAGCGCCCAGCTCCCGGGCCCAGCGGTGCAGGACCCGGGTACGCACCGCGGCTGGCAGCCCGAGCAGCATCGATACGGCCAGCACGCCTTCGGCTGTTCGGGCTGCAGTCAAGCCGGCGTGGGCCAACTCGTCCAGCGCGGTGTTGTCCGCGGCGATCATCCCGGCGGTACGGGCCAGGTTCGCCACCACCGCCGGACCGAGCGCCCCGACCAGCACCGGCAACACCTCATTGCGGACCCGGGCCCGCGCGTAGGCCGGATCGACGTTGTGCGGGTCCGCCCACGGGGTGAGCGCCAACGCCGCGCACGCCGCGTGGGTCTGCGCACGGCCAATGTCGAGCAGCGGGCGGAGCAGGGTCACCCCGGCCAGTTCCCGTCGGGCCGGCATACCGGCCAATCCACGCGGACCGGCCCCCCGGGCGAGCGCGAGCAGCACCGTCTCGGCCTGGTCGTCCCGGGTGTGACCGAGCAGCACCGCCGCCGCGTCGTACCGTGCGGCGAGGTCGACCAGCGCCTGGTAGCGGGCCTCCCGGGCGGCCGCCTCCGGGCCGCCTGGTCGTCCGGCCACCTGAACCGTCACCCGCTCGGCCGGGACGAACCCGACCTGCGCAGCCCACTTGGCAATCGCTCCGGCCCGCTGTGCCGAACCCGCCTGCAGGTCATGATCAACGGTGACCAGGCCAGCGGCGAGGCCCAGCCGCGGTGCCACGAAGCAGGTAGCGGCAGCCAGCGCCAGCGAGTCGGCGCCACCGGAACACGCGACCAGGACCAGCCGGCCCCGGCGCAACCCGGTCAGGGCCCGTCGGACGGCAACCCGGATAGCGGCGACCGAGGGTGGGACAGCGGACACGCCGGCCGGTCAGCCGACGGCCGGCCGGTGCACCCGGGTCACCCAGGCATCCGGGTCGGCGAGCTCGTCCAGCCGGGGCAGAGTCAACGGCGAGTTGAAAATCTTGTTGAAGCCGTCCATCCCGATCCGCTCGACGACCCCGTGCACAAACTTGCGGCCCTCGGCGTACTGGCGCATCTTGACGTCCACGCCGAGCAGCTTGCGGACCGCCTTCTCCAGCGGGTTGCCCGCCTCGCGGCGGCGGTTGAACTTGACCCGGATCGACTCGACGCTCGGGATCACCTCCGGGCCCACCCCGTCCATGACGAACTCGGCGTGCCCCTCAAGCAGGGTCATCAACGCGGTGAGCCGGTCGAGCACGGCCCGCTGGCCCGGCGTCTGCACGATGTCCAGCACGCTGGCCCGGCTCTCCGGATTGCGGATCGAATCGGAGAGCGTGCCGATCCCCCGGCGCAGTCGCTCCAGGAAGTGCTCCCCGCCGGCCTGTGAGGCGTCGACGAAGGCCTGCACCTCACCGAGGAAGTGACCGCGCATCCAGGGCACCGCGGTGAACTGGGTCCGGTGGGTGACCTCGTGCAGGCAGACCCAGAGCCGGAAGTCCCGCGGATCGGCCTGGAGCTTGCGCTCCACCTCCACGATGTTCGGCGCGACCAACAACAGTTGGCCCGGGTCGGCGGAGAAGACCTCGTACTGGCCGAGCACCCGACCGGAGAGGTAGGCAAGCACGGTGCCGGCCTGCACCCCGGTCAACCGGGAGCCGATCGCGTCGGTGAGCGGGCCGGGCTGCTTCTCACCCGAGAGCCGGGTGATAAGTGGAGTGATCACCTCGCGGAGACCGGCGATGTTGGTCGCCGCCCAGTCCCGCCGGTCCACCACCCGCACCGGCGGATAGACCACCTGGGAGCGCAGACCGGTGTACGCGACCACGTGCTCAGCCGCCTCGTCGGTCAGCCGCCGCAGATCGGCCACGACTTCGGTGGCCTCGTCGTAGGTGACCCTCGGGCCAGATTTTCCCAACGCTCCGGCGGTGGCAGCGGCCAAATCCCAGTCCACGAACTGCGCCATGCATCCCACCGTACCCGCGCGGGGAAAGCCGCACCCCGCCCTCGCCGGCCCGGCTCCCTACGGTCGGACCCACCCGGCGGTCCCGGGTAGCCGGTTCAGCGACAGCCGCAGCGGGCCAGGGCGGCCGCGATCCGGTCCAGCGCGGGTTGGGCGGCGCCGCCGGGTACGTGGTCGGCGAGCACCGCGAAGACGAGCACCCGTCCATCGGCCGTGGTCACCACTCCGGAGAGCGCGCTCACGCCATCCAACGTGCCGGTCTTGGCCCGGACCACGCCGATCCCCGCCGTACTGCCGGCGCCGTCGGCATCCCGAGCGGCGAACCGCTCGATGAGCGTGCCCGACCAGCCGGCGACCGGCAGCCCGGTGAAGAGCCCCGATAGCTCAGGTCGGGTCCCATCGGCGGCCAGGGCGAGCAGGTCGGTCAGGAGCGACGGGGTGACCCGGTTGGTCCGGGACAGGCCACTGCCGTCGACCAGGCCACTCTCCGCCGCCGGCAACCCCAGTTCGGTGAGTACGGTTTTCATCGCGGCGGCGCCACCGGTGTACGACGCCGGCTGGTCCCGGGCCAGCGCCACCTGCCGGGCCAGCGCCTCGGCCACCACGTTGTCGCTCTCGTTGAGCATGAACTCCACCAGTCGGACCATCGGCGGCGACTCGACCCGGCCCAGTTCGGTCCCGGGACTGGCCGCCTCCGGGCCGGCGCTGGTTCCGGCGGCGGGCGTGACCCCGGTGGCCGGGGCGGCCGTGCCGGGCGGTGCCGTGCCGCGGGCCACCGCCGATTCCGGCAGGCCGAGCAGCCTGGCGAAGGAGCGGCCGGCGGCCAGATCCGGGGTGGCCGATCGGGCCGGACCATTCGCCGGATCCTTCGGGTCGAGCCGGGCGCCGTCGGTCATCAGCGCGGTGATCGCCGCGGCGAAGCCACCGGTGGGGATGTCGGAATCCCAGCCCGGCTCGAAGACCGGCCCGGCGAAGAGCGTCGAGTCGACGATCACCTTGGTCGGCGCGGTGCCGCCGAGCGCCTGCTTGACCTGGCCGGCAAGCTGATCAAGTCGGGCGGCACCCGCGTAGTAGGCGGTGGCGTTGACGGCCAGGGTGGGATCACCGCCGCCGATGATCACCACCTCACCCGGATTCGCGCCGGCGACCACCCGGGTGGCGATCCGGTGAGCGGGTCCCCGCGCCGCCAACACGGTCACCGCGGTAACGAGCTTCGTGGTCGACGCCGGCACGGTCAGCTCATCCGGCCCGTGGTCGTACAGCGACTGGCCGGTGGCCACGTCGAGCACCGAGACGTTCACCCGGTCGCCGAGCGCGGACGCGGTGACAAGCTTGTCGAGGGCCGCGCGCACCCCGTCGACGGTTGGTGCCGGCGCGGTGGCCCCGGCGGCGGCGAGCACCGGCGCCGGTGCCGGTTCGGTCGGCGTGGGCTGTGAGTTGACGCCGTCGTTGCCCGATCCCAACCAGCCGGCGACCGGACCCGGACGGAACACCGCCACGCCGACCAACGCCAGGGCCAGCACCAGTACCGCCCCGAGGGTCGCGATGAGCCCGGTCCGACGCCGTCCGGGTGGCGGTGGCGGTGGCGGCGGTGGCGGTGGCGGTGGCTGGTTGCCAGGCGGGGGGGCCGGCGGACCGACCGACCGGTCCGCCGGTGGGATCGGGGGCGTGACCGGCCACGACGGCACGGCAGCCCGACCATGCGTGGGACCCGGCGGTCTGGCTCCCGGGTACCCCGGACCGGGCACGCTGGCCCGGCCCCGCATGGGTTGCCCCGGTGGCTGGCTCATCGGATCGAAGTGTGAATCTTCACTCCCCACCGGCCCCTACCTCCCCGTCAGAAATTGCCTAGGCGACACTACTTCGGTTAGAACATCGTGCGGCATTCGGAGCGAGTGGGTAGGGCGAGCCACCCGGGCGATGCCGTTCGGTTCCGTTAGCCAGCGTGGGCAAACGAGGGAGCGTGCGAGATGGATTTCGACGTCACGGTTGAGATCCCGAAGGGTCACCGAAACAAATACGAGGTAGACCACGTGACCGGCCGGATCCGGCTGGACCGCACGCTCTTCACTTCGACCCAGTACCCGGCGGACTACGGCTTCATCGAGGGCACCCTCGGCGCGGATGGCGATCCGCTGGACGCCCTGGTGCTGGTCCCCGAGCCCACCTTCCCAGGTTGCCTCATCCGGTGCCGCACCATCGGCATGTTCCGGATGACGGACGAAAAGGGCGGCGACGACAAGGTCCTCTGCGTGCCGTTCGAGGATCCCCGCCAGGAGCACCTGCGCGACATCCACCACCTCGGCGAGTTCGACCGGCTGGAGATCCAACACTTCTTCGAGGTCTACAAGGACCTGGAACCGGGCAAATCGGTCGAGGGCGCTACCTGGGTCGGCCGGACCGAGGCCGAGGCGGAGATCCGTGCCTCCTACCGTCGGCAGCAGGACGCGGACGCCGCGGGTGAATCCCAGCAGCACTGAACCGAATCGCCGTCCTCTGGGCGGCGCCGACCTCCGGCCCGGCGACACGCCGTAAATCGTCGTCACGCCGTAAATCGCGTCCCCTTCCTCAAGGCTTCCCGGAGCCTCTCGGTGTTGCCCTACCGGGGTGGTTCACTCAGTTGAGCAGCCCTCGGGCCCGGGCATACAGACCGAGCACCGCGCATGCCACGGGCACCACCGACACCACCATCAGAGTGTCGACGAGGTCAGCGGCCCGGCCCAGGTAGGGCGTCGGGGGCCGGTTGGCGTAGGTCGCCCCGGCAACGACCACCACCAGCGCGACCAGCAGACCGGTCACCACGAGTCCGAGCAGTCCAACCTCATCAGCCCGACCAGCCAGCGCCACCCCGAGCACCCCGAACCCGGCCAGTCCGGCGACCACCAACGGAACCCGCTGCCGAACCGTGACAAAGAGCCGGGAACGCAGTAACAGCGCGGCCGAGCTGACCGCGGTCAGCAGCCGACCGGCGAAGCCACCGGCAGTGACCAACAGCACAGCGGCGACGGTGCCGAGCACCGCGTGCCCGATCAGCATCCCGGTCAGCAACTGTTCGGTGCGGGCCACCGCGGCGAAGACCTGATCGCGCTCCGGGCGCTCCCGGGCCGTGGTCAGGGAACTCGGTCCGGCGGCGGTGAAACTCTCCGCGCCCTCCGCAGCGGTGGGCAACGTGATCGGCGGCATGGGCAGCTTGCCGAACCGGATCGCCAGCAGCGGCAGCATCCCGATGGCACAGACCAACACGGAGATCAGGATCGCGGCGGCGCCGGGTGCCGGGAGAAAGAAGCCGACCAGCGCGGCCAATGCGCCGAGCAGACCGACGGCCGTGCCGGCCGCGAAGACCCGGAGCCCAGCAGCCACCGCGACCGTGCCCAGCACCGCGATGAGCAACAACGCCACCGAGCCCGCCAGCAACTCCGGCGCACCGACCCAGCGGACCTGTCCGAGCACCCCGACCGGGTCGCCGGAGGCGACCAACAGCGCGCCACCGAGGAAGGCGTACGGCATCGCGTAACCGCCCAGGGCGGCGCCGGCCGACGCGTCCCCGTACGCCCGGGAGGCCACCACCCCGGCCAACGCGAGCAGTACGGCGACCCCGAGCGCGAAGAACGCACCACTGGCCCAACCCGGCCCGGCTCCTAGTACGGCGAACAGCCCCACTCCGAGCAGAACCCCGGCCGCGACCAGGGTGGCGGTCCGGGTCGTCGAACCGGACCAGGCGTTCCCCCGACGTCGGGCCCCATCGGCGATCGCCTCCACCACGTCGTCGTATTCAAGTTCGGGCCACTGTGCCCGGGCCGGCACCAGATGCAGCACATCGCCGTCGCGCACCCCCTGCGGAAGCAGCGCCTGCCCCGCGAGCAACGCGACGCCGTCGGTACGGCGCAGCAGCCATCCACCGTGCCGCTCACCGTCATCGGCCAGCCCTTCCCCGGCGTGCCGGAGCACCTCGGGCAGCAGGTCGGCCAGTGGAAGATGCTCGGGCAGGGCGACATCCACCCGCCGCTGCGGCGCGCTGATCGTAACCCGGGCGAGCCCGATACTCATCGACAGTCCTCCATTACCGGGGCAACCCGTGGCTGCGCGGACGACCGCACTTTACCTAGGATGGGCCACGCTCGTGCGACCGAGAACGATGGCAACTTCCACATTCCACTCGCGTGGGAGCGGGAGCGGCCAACCGGCAGCGGATCCATCGGAAACGACCCTGGGGTGCCGGACACCGGCTTGAGTTCCCGGTCAGACCTGTCCACTATTATTCATAGTATTAACTATCGAATTACTCGCGGTATCCACAGTCGGAGAAACGCGCCGGGCCCGGCGGCATGCGCTGCGCCCCACCGTGGCCGGCAGGCCGCCACACGCTGTTTGTTCGCGGCAACGCCGCTTCCCGTACAGCTTCCGGGAGCGGAGATCGGGTCCTCCTACAATCCTGCCCGGACCTGCGCACCGGTCTCGGCAATGCATAGGAAGCGGGTCACACATGGACACGGTTAGGGGTGCCGGAACGTGAGCACGGTCGTCATCAAGCGGCCGCCACGCCGTCCGGCACCGGGCATCCCGACCGGCGAGCTGACGGTCGAGGCGCCGCCGGAGATTCCGCAGGCCGCTGGCGGCCGCTGGCAGCAGATGATGATGGTGCTGCCGATGCTCGGCGGCTCCGTCGCGATGGCGATGATGTTCGGCCGCGGCGGCGGCACCTACTCGTACGTGGTGGGTGCGATGTTCGGCGTCTCCTCGCTCGCCATGCTCGTCTCCTCGTGGGGCAGTTCCGCCGGCTCGCCGAAGAAGTCGGAGATGATGGCGGCCCGCCGGGAGTACCTGCGCCACCTGGCCACCCTGCGCCGGCGGGTGCGGGAAACCGCCGCGAAACAGCGGGCCGGCCTCTTCTACCGGCATCCCGATCCGACCCAGCTCTGGTCCTCGGTCGGCAGCCATCGGGTCTGGGAACGCCGACCGGTCGACCCGATTTCGGGGTGGTCCGGGTGGCGCTGGGTCCGCAGACCCTGGCCACCCCGCTGATCCCACCGGTCACCCGACCGTTGGAGGACCTGGAACCGATGACCGCCGGCGCGCTGCGCCGATTCCTCGACGCGTACTCGGTGGTGCCGGACCTGCCGGTGGCGCTCTCCATGCGGGGGTTCGCCCGGGTCTTCCTGCGCAACGAAACGATCCGCCGCGAACAGCCCGACGGCGGCGACGCCGCTGCCCTGACCAGGGCGGTACTGACCCAGCTCTCGGTCTTCCACGCCCCGGACGAACTGCTGATCGCGATCTGCGCCGGGCCGGAGCGACGGGCCCGCTGGGAGTGGGTGAAGTGGCTACCGCACGCCCAGCATCCGACCAGCATCGACGCCCTCGGCCCGGTCCGCCTGGTCACCAGCGCCGCCGTGGAGCTGGAGCAGCTCCTCGACGACGTGGTGGGCAACCGGTCCCGGTTCAGTCCCGCCGGGCCGGCCACCGACGGTCCGCATGTGGTGATCGTGCTCGACGGCGGGGACCTGACCGGCGCGGCCTACCTGGCCGGTGACAGCGGCATCGACGCGGTGACCATCATCGACCTGGGCAGCCCACCGCCCCGGCTGCTGGACCGCTCCATGCTCGTGCTGGAGGTCGGTGACGGACGGCTCAACACCCTATCCATGGATGGCGAGGCCGAGGTCGGCACTCCGGACCGGCTGGACGTGGTCGAAGCCGAGGCGGTGGCCCGCCGCCTCGCCCCGCTACGGCTGGCCGCCGCGTCAAAGGGGTCCGACGCGCCGCTGGCCGCCGAAATGGGACTGGCCGAACTGCTCGGCGTCGGCGACCCGGACAACTTCAGCGCCGGTGCAGGGCTGGGCGCCCCGGCCGCAACCGGGACCGGCTGCGGGTGCCGATCGGGGTGGGCGCCGACGGCGGCGCGGTCGAACTGGACCTCAAGGAGTCCGCGCAGGACGGCATGGGCCCGCACGGCCTGCTGATCGGCGCCACCGGCTCCGGCAAGTCCGAGCTGCTGCGCACCCTGGTCCTCGGGCTGGCCGCGACGCACTCCTCCGAAGCAGCTCAACTTCGTCCTGGTCGACTTCAAGGGCGGCGCGACCTTCGCCTCGCTCGACCGGCTGCCGCACACCGCCGCGGTGATCACCAACCTCGCCGACGAGCTGCCGCTGGTCGACCGGATGGTCGACGCGATGGACGGCGAGCTGGTCCGCCGCCAGGAGCTGCTGCGCCCGGCCGGCAACTTCGCCAGCCTGCGCGACTACGAGAAGGCCCGCGCCGGCGGCAGCCGCGCTGGCACCGCTGCCGTCGCTGCTGATCATCTGTGACGAGTTCTCCGAACTGCTGTCCGCCAAGCCCGACTTCATCGACCTGTTCGTGCAGATCGGCCGGCTGGGCCGCTCGCTCGGCGTGCACCTGCTGCTCGCCTCCCAGCGGCTGGAGGAGGGCCGGCTGCGCGGGCTGGACACCCACCTGTCGTACCGGATCGGGCTGCGGACCTTCTCCGCGCTGGAGTGCCGGGCCGTGCTCGGCGTGCCGGACGCGCTACGAGCTGCCCCGCTCGCCCGGGCACGGCTACCTGAAGTTCGGCACCGAGCCGCTGGTCCGGTTCAGGGCCGCGTACGTCTCCGGCGCCGTACCGCAAGGCGCGGCGCGGGCTGGCCCGGGCGGCAGCGGCCGCACCGGGCCGAGGCTGCTCGCGCTACACGCACCGACTTCGTGCCGGTGCCGGAGCCGATCGCGCCGGCGGTCCCGCGCCGGACCCGACGAGGCCGCCGGCGGCGAGACGCCTGCTGGACGTGCATGGTCGACCGGCTGACCGGGCAGGGGCCGCCGGCCCACCAGGTGTGGCTGCCGCCGCTGGACGAGCCGCCGGCGCTGGACGAGCTGCTCGGCCCGGTCATCGTCGACCCGGCCCGCGGGCTCGACCTTGGCCAATCCCGGAGCTGCACGGCGCCCTGCAGGTGCCGGTCGCGTGGTGGACAAGCCGTACGAGCAGCGCCGCGACCTGTTGTGGCTCGACCTGGCCGGGGCGGCCGGGCACGTCGCGGTGGTCGGCGGCCCGCAGAGCGGCAATCGAGCACTGCTGCGCACGCTGATCTGCGCGCTGGCGCTCACCCACACCCCGGCCGAGGTGCAGTTCTACTGCCTCGACTTCGGTGGCGGCTCGCTGGCCGCGCTGCGCGGCCTGCCGCACGTCGGCGGGGTGGCCGGCCGGCTCGACGTCGCCGGCGGTACGCCGGACCGTCGGCGAGGTCGCCGCGCTGCTCGCCGAGCGGGAGCGGCGGTTCGCCGAGCTGGGGATCGACTCGATGGCCGCCTACCGGCGGCGGCGGGCCGCGCGCCGGCGACGGGCTCGCCGGCGACGACCCGTTCGGCGACGTGTTCCTGGTGGTGGACGGCTGGACCACGCTGCGCGGCGAGTACGAGGAGCTGGAGCCGCTGATCACCGACCTGGCCACCCGGGGCCTGTCTTCGGCGTGCACGTGGTCGCCGCGGCGCCGCGCTGGATGGAGTTCCGGCCGGCGATGCGGGACCTGCTCGGCACCCGGCTCGAGCTGCGGCTCGGCGACCCGGCCGAGTCGATGGTGTCCCGCGCGGCCGCGGCGAACGTGCCGGAGAAGCGCCCGGCCGCGGCATCACCGCCGGCGGGCCTGCACTTCCTGACCGCGCTGCCCGCGGCTGGCCAGCCCTGGCGGCGAGACCGTCGGACCTGGTCAAGGCGGTCGGCCGGCGCCTGGACCGGGCCGGCCGGCGCCGCGGGTACGGCTGCTGCCGCCGGTGCTGCCGTACGCCGAGCTGGACCAGGCCGCGACCACCGGCCTGCGGCTCCCGATCGGGATCGCCGAGGCGGACCTGCGCCCGGTGGCGCTCGACTTCGCGACCGAGCCGCACCTCGTGCTCTTCGGCGACGCCGAGTGCGGCAAGTCGTCTTCCTGCGCGCGCTGGCCACCTCGATCACCGCCCGGTACACCCCGGAGCAGGCCCGGGTGATCCTGGTCGACTACCGCCGGAGCCTGCTCGGCGCGTCGAGTCCGACCACCTGCTCGGCTACGGCACCGCAGCCGCCGCGACCAGCGAGCTGATCGAGTCGGCGGCCGGCTAATGCAGCACCGGCTGCCCGGGCCCGACGTCACCCCGCAGCAGCTGCGGGACCGGTCCTGGTGGACCGGCCCGGAGCTGTACGTGCTGGTCGACGACTACGACCTGGTCGCCACCGGCCGGCCAACCCGCTGCGGCCGCTGGAGGAGTTCCTGCCGCAGGCCCGGGACATCGGCCTGCACCTGGTGCTGACCCGCCGCTCCGGCGGCGCCTCCCGGGCACTGTACGAGCCGATCATCCAGCGACTGAGAGAGCTCTCCTCACCCGGCCTGATGATGTCCGGGGACAAGGACGAGGGTGCGCTGGTGGGCAATGTCCGCCCCGCGCCGATGCCGCCGGGTCGCGGCCGACTGGTCACCCGTAAAGAGGGGGTACGCCTGGTTCAGCTCGCCCATCTGCCACCGACCTGACCGGTCCGGACAGGTCCAAAGCGGTCGGACGGATCGAGGTTTACCCGCGCGACCGGTGAGGTACGCGGTAATCTCCCTGCATCATGTGTCTGCCGGGTTGAAAAGGCCATGCTGTGACAGGGCTGCCGCACCAATGCCGAGGCGCCGTCGGCCGGATCGCCGGGACGGCGCTGCTCGCTGTGACCGCGATCGGTGTGTCGTTGGTCGGGCCGGCTCCGGCCCGCGGTGCCCCGCTCGGCCTACCGGTGACCACCGACTCGGTCCGCGACGAGCAGTGGCAGTTGGCCGCGTTCGATGCCAAGGCCGCCTGGCGGGTGTCGACCGGCAGGGGCGTGACGGTTGCCGTGATCGATTCCGGGGTGGACGGTTCACATGCTGATCTCGTCGGTCAGGTGCTGCCCGGGATCGACCTGGTTGACGAGTCCGGCGACGGACAGTCCGATCCGGTGGGGCACGGTACGACGGTGGCCGGGCTGATCGCCGGGCGCAACGACGACAAGCACGGCGTGGTCGGGCTGGCGCCGAATGTCAAGATTCTCCCGGTCCGGGTGCTCGACGAGGAGAATCGTTACGACGATGCGCTGATCGTCGCCAAGGGCGTGCGGTGGGCCGTGGACAACGGCGCCCAGGTGGTGAATCTGTCGTTGGGCGGCACCGGCGACAGCCCGGCCCTGGCCGCCGCGCTCGACTACGCCTTCGCCAAGGACGTGGTCGTCGTTGCCTGCACCGGGAACACGGGCACCGCCGCCAGTGACGAAGTGTGGTATCCGGCACGCGAGCCGGGGGTGGTCGCCGTGGCCGGCACGGACCGCGACACCGACACCATGTGGTCCCGGTCGATCACCGGTCCGGAGACGGTGCTGACCGCCCCGGCGACCGGGCTGCTCGGCGCCCGACCGGGCGGTTACTGGCGGGTCGAGGGCACCAGCTTCGCCGCGCCACTGGTCTCGGCCACCGCCGCCCTGATCCGGTCGCACTGGCCGGAGATGACCGCCGGCGATGTGGTGAACCGGCTGATCAACACGGCCCGCGACCTCGGCGAGCCCGGTCGGGATGACCGTTTCGGGTTCGGCATGGTCAACCCCCTCGCCGCGCTCAACGGCGAGGTTCCGAAGGTGGAACGCAACCCGCTCGACGAGGACAGAACGTCGCCCGGGATCGCCGGTTTCGGTCCGGCACCCGGCCTGGCGGATGCGACCAGCCCGGCAACCGGACGGCAGGTCCCGGACGGCGGGGTATTCCAGGACCGCCGGAACAGGTGGGCCGCCCAGCCCGCCGGCGCTTCAGCGGACCAGCATCCGGGGGGCGGGTGGGGCGGCGGCGCGTTACTCGTCGTGGCGATCGTCGGCACCGCCCTGCTGGTACGTCGGGTCAAGCGCCGCTGAGGCCGCAAACGCTCAACTGATCAGGTGCAGGCCCCGGTGTCGGTGGCCCGGGTCCGCGCGACGCCCGTCTCGGCAATCGGCCGCGCCGCGGCGGCTGTCACGGCGAACCCGGTGTTGCGGTCATCCGCCGCGGCCGCGAAAATCACGCCCAGCACCTGTCCGTTCGGTGCCACCAGCGGTCCGCCCGAGTTCCCGCTGCGGACCAGGGCCCGGATGGTGTAGACCTCCCGGGTGACGCTACCCGACTCGTAGATATCCGGGCCGGTGATGTCGCCGACGTCGCGGACCCGGGCCGGCTGCGCGTTGTACGGGCCGTCCAGTGGAAAACCGAGCACGATGGAATCCGCTTCGGCTGCCGCCTTGCGGGTGGCGAACGGCATCACCGGTGCGGAGAGGCCGGGCACGTACAGCACCGCCAGATCGAGTTTCGGGTCGTAGACGACCACCCGCCCGTTGTGCCGGTCGCCGCCCAACTCGACCGAGACACTCCGGGTGCCGGCGACCACATGCGCATTGGTCATCACCCGGTCGGTGGCGTAGACAAAGCCCGACCCTTCGATGCGACGGGAGCAACTCGGCGCGGAGCCCAGCACCTTGACCACCGACCGTTTGCCGTTGACCACCGCTTGCGAGCTGGCCAGGGCCGGATCCGGCGAGGCCACCTCCCGGGCCCGGGTCGGTGCGAGCCGACCGAACACATCCGGGAACCCGTTGGTGTCCACGGTGTCGCGCAGCGCCCTGGAGAGCGCCTGTGCCTGCGCGGGCAGCACCCGGTCAACCGCGTTCAGTAGGGCGCTGTTACGTACCGCGCTGGCCAGCCAGGGCAGCGATGACGAGCCCAGCGGTACGGCCACCAGCCAGGCGACGAGCAGCACAGCCAGCAGCGAAACGAACGCCCCGCCGATGTCGTCGGCCTTCCGGCCGGCTCGGCTGGTGATCGCATGCCGCAGATGCGAGCCGAGCCAGCCCGCGAGGGCCTGACCGAGCACAGCCAGACCGAAGATCGCGATTAGCGCGATGGCGACCCGGGTCGAATTTCCGGTGAACCGCTCGGCGATCAGCGGACCGAGTTGCAGCCCGACCAACGCTCCCCCGAAGAAGCCGACGAAGCTGAGCAGACCAATGACGAAACCCTGCCGGTAGCCGCTGATCGCGAATAGCAGCATGAGCAGAAGCAGGATGATATCGACCATGGGCACCCGTCAAGGTTACGCAGGCGGCCCCGGGTCAGCGCCCGTGACCAGCAGAGCCGGGCCCCATGTCCCGGGTCAGCGCAGCGGACCGGTAATCTCGTCCGCCTGATCGGTGCCGGCCGAGGGCGCCGGTCGCGCGGCGGTGCGGGGCAGATCGATCACCTGTCGCCTGTGACCAGGGGCGGGCCCAACCGGCCATCTCCAGCAGCGCGGCCAGCACGCCGGCGGTGAAGCCCCAGACCAGCATGCCGCGCACCTGGAAGGCGGGGCCGATCCAGCCGCTGGGATGCCGTACCCGCAGCCGGTTGGCCGGGTCGACCAGCTCGGCGACCGGCAGCCGGGCGACGTGTGCGACCTCCGCCGGCTCGCGGGCCCGGACCGGATGCGGCTCGTGCCACCAGCCGAGGATCGGGGTGACGACGAAATCGCTGACCGGTATCCACAGCCGGGGTAGCTCGGCGAGCACCGTGACGCTGGCCGGGTCGAGGTCGACCTCCTCGTTCGCCTCGCGCAGCGCGGTCGCCGTGGCGTCCGCGTCGCCGGGGTCGGCGGCGCCGCCGGGGAACGCCGGCTGGCCGGCGTGGTTACGCAGGGTCGCGGCCCGTTGCAGCAGCAGTACGTCGGGGCCGTGCGGCGCCTGCTCGCCGAGGAGCACCAGCACCGCGCTGGCCCGACCGCCGTTGCTCGGGGTCGGCAGCGAGGTGAAATCCTCGGTACGGGCTGATCTGACCCTGTTGAGCAGTGGCTCACACCAGGTGGGCGGCCGCAGCGCCAGCGCTCACGACGCCGCCACTACCCCGAGGTGCTGCCGCACCAGATCGGCGAGGGCTGTCGTCGTCCAGCGCTCCGGACTCGTCCACATGGCGGATCCTGCCTTCGCCGTCGACAAAGAGGGTGATCGGCAG
Organism: uncultured Actinomycetota bacterium; assembly: GCA_963750055.1. Lineage (GTDB taxonomy): Bacteria > Actinomycetota > Actinomycetes > Mycobacteriales > Micromonosporaceae > CAVVPI01. The sequence goes on from CAVVPI010000008.1 coordinate 465,857, forward strand.
GAACGGCCGCGCCAGTTTCACCCGGAGCGCGCTCCTCGGGGTCGAAGAGGGTCGGGAAGCTGAACTCGAAGTCCTCGGCCAGGGACTGCGCGGCGCTGCGGCGGTCCCGGGTGTTCACGCCCACCACGTGCAGCCGGCCCTCGGTCCGCTCGGCGAGCCGTTGGAAGGCGGGCAGCTCGTCACGGCACGGAGCGCATGAGGAGGCCCAGAGGTTGATCACGGCCGGCCCGCGCAGGTCGACCGAGCGCGACGGTCGCGCCGCCGGTGAAGCAGGGCAGGTCGACGGCGGGCATCGGCTGGCCGGTCTCGCGGACGGCCGCGGGCCCCGTCCGGCGACCCGCTGGCCGAGCCGTCAGCGGCGCCGGCCGGGGGCGCGCTCAGCGCGGCGCAATCGGCGAACGGCGACGGCCCGGCCGTTTCGCTCGACGCCGCCGATCCGGCGTCCGGCCCTGCGCCCGGCTCGGTGCACGCGGTGACGAACAGGAACACCGGCAGGAGCGCACGCACGCGAGCCAACGGTGCCGCCGGGCCGGCCGGCGGCGGGGGCCGGCGGGCGAACTGGCCGTACGCCGACGGGTCACGGTGCCTCCGCAGCGGCGGCCTGGACCGGTACCAGGTCGGGGTCGATGCCGGCCTGCCCGGCAAGCTCACGGGCGCGCGGCCCCTTGAGCAGCTTGGCGGCGGCCCGAGCCTCGGTCGGTCCGGTCCCGACCGACGGGCAGAGCGAGGCCAGGGTGCAGGCGCCACAGGCGGGAGTACGGGCGTGGCAGACCCGCCGGCCGTGGAAGATCACCCGGTGCGACAGCATGGTCCACTCCCGCCGTTCGAACAGCGCTCCGACGGCGTGCTCGATCTTGACCGGGTCGGTCTCGGCGGTCCATCCCCAGCGCCGGACCAGCCGCTGGAAGTGGGTGTCGACCGTGATGCCGGGCACGTCGAAGGCGTTGCCGAGGATGACGTTCGCGGTCTTGCGTCCGATGCCGGGCAGCGCCACCAGTTCGACCAGGCGGTCGGGCACCTGCGCCGTGGTAGCGCTCGACGAGCACCTGGCCGAGCTTGATCAGCGCATCGGCCTTGTTCCGGTAGAAGCCCGTGGAGCGGATCATCTCCTCCAGCTCGGCGCGGTCGGCGCCGGCGTAGTCCGCGGCCGCCGGATAGCGCGCGAACAGCTTCGGGGTGACCTCGTTGACCCGCTTGTCGGTGCACTGGGCGGAGAGGATCGTGGCCACGGCGAGCTGCAACGGGCCGTCATGGTCAAGCTCGCAGTGGGCGTCGGGGTGGGTCTCGGTGAGGATCCGCGCCCATCCGCCGGGCCCGCCGTTTGCGGCCGAGTTCGGTCTCGGCCCGCCGCACCGTACCGGTCCGTCGCGCCGGCGCTCCGCCAGCGTCGCTATCCGGCCTGAAGGTTCGCTGACTCACGTCGGCCAGCCTACGTCGCGCCGGTAACGATCCGCCCGGTCAGGCAGCCGGCGACGCGGAGATCTTGCCGGCCGCGTCGAGCTGTGCCCGGGTGGTCGGGAAGTCGGCCTCACCGACCTCCTGGACCAACTGCAATCCGCGCCGCTTCTTGTCCAGTCGGGGCAGACCACTGCCGTCCATGTATGTCGAGATGAACTCGCCGCCGACCCAGGTCCCATCCGCGGTCATCGACACCCGGAGCACCCCGCCCCAGCCCAGCCGGCCGCTGTTGTTGAGCGTCCCACCGCCGCCCGCGAAGTTGCCGAGGCTGTAGGCGATCAGCCGGCCCCGGTAGAACTCCATCGCGCGCAGTACATGCGGCCCGTGACCGACAATCAGGTCCGCGCCCGCGTCGATCATCGCGTGCGCGAATTTGATCGGATCGCCGCGGTTTTCGTCGAAGAACTGTTCGGTGCCGGGCTTGACCCGGTGCATTTCGGCACCCTCGGCGCCCATGTGCGCCTGCACCACGACCAGGTCCGCCAGCTTGGCGGCCTTTTTGATCAGCTTCGTCGCCGAGGCGATGTCGACCAGATTGTTGCTGGTGGCGTACGGCGCGAAGCCGACCACCGCCACCTTGACGCCCTCAACCTCCACCACGGTGATCTGACCGACCGCACCGGTGTGCTTGAGGCCGTGCGCCTCCAGCGACTGCCGGGTGTTCTGAAAGCCCACCGGGCCGTGGTCATGCCCATGGTTGTTCGCCTGATTGAGCAGGTCGAAACCACCGGCCCGCAGGTGCTCCGCGTACGACGGCGGGGCCCGGAACTGGTGACAGCTCGTGGTGTCCCCGCCACACTTGGAGTAATCGGTCGCCTCGGTCAGTGGCTCTTCGAGGTTACCCATCACCAGATCGGCTTTGAGCGCCTGTTTCACCGAGTTGAAGAAGCCCACGCCGCCGTTGGGCGGAAGTCGGCCGGGCAGATCGCCCAGCACGATGTCACCGGTGGCGGACATCGTGATGACCTTGGGTGCCGGTGCGACGCTCGCCGTCGGACCGGGCGTCGCCGCCCCGCTGGGGGCGCCGATCCCGCCGGCCCGCCACTGCGCCCCGATCGGCTCGTCGCGCAACAGACTGCGGGCGGCCACCCCGGCCAGACCGACGCCGAGCAGCACCGCCACGGCCGCGGCGGTGGCCAGGAGTGACCGTCCGGGGCGACGGCGCCGACGCGGTCGACTGGAACGAGGGGGATGCCGCTCGATGTCATACATGGCTTCACGACAGTATCCAGTCCTGATCAGGAACGGTCTCCCCCATCAGGCCGGAAATTTCGCCGAGACCGCCGCCCCTCGCCTGGGACGGCAGGCGCTCCGCACCCGGGACGGCAGGCCACCCGGTGGGTGGGCACGGGCCCACCGCCGCACGCCATTTTCGCCCGGCCCGGGATGCACTGCGGCGGTGGCACGGCCGGAGCGGCCGACCATGGTAGCCCGCTTTCCAATCGATTGGGTACGGCGAAGGATCAAGATTCCTGGGGTGACATCCGATTCCAGCTCACGTGCGCCTAGACTGGCGGCGCGCGACGGATAACCCGGGCCGGCGGACCCGGCCGACGGACGGTACGCGCAGGCGGAGGTGCGCGATGGATGAGGTACTGGCTCGCAGCGGAATCTTCCAGGGCGTCGACCCGGAGGCAGCCGAGGCGCTCGCCAAGGAAATGGAGACGATCGAGACCCGCAAGGGCGAGATAGTCTTCAATGAGGGCGAGCCCGGCGACAGCCTTTATATCGTCCTGGCTGGCAAGATCAAACTCGGTCGGCGGGCAGCCGACGGCCGACAGAATCTGATCGCGGTCGTGGGCCCATCCGACATGATGGGCGAGCTGTCGCTATTCGATCCAGGCCCACGCACGGCCACCGCCACCGCGGTCACCGACGCCCGGTTGGCCCGGTTGCGCAAGCAGGCCCTGCGCCCGTGGCTGAACAACCGACCGGAGATCTCCGAGCAGCTACTGCGGGTACTCGCGCGCCGACTGCGCCGGACCAACGACGCACTCGCCGACCTGATCTTCACCGACGTACCCGGTCGGGTGGCCAAGAACCTGCTCCAGATGGCCGGTCGGTTCGGCACCCGGGACGGCGGCGTGCTGCGGGTCACCCACGACCTGACCCAGGAGGAGATCGCCCAGCTCGTCGGCGCCTCCCGCGAGACGGTGAACAAGGCGCTGGCCGACTTCGCCTCCCGGGGCTGGCTGCGGCTGGATGGTAAGAGCATCATCATCCTCGACCCGGAACGGCTGGCCCGGCGCGCCCGCGTCTGACCCCGCCCGTACGCCTATCGCCTCACTGGTTGGCACCTCCCGCCGCGTCGATCAAGGCCCGCCGCGTCGATCAAGGACCTATGGTCGCTGATTGATCTCCAATCCGCGACAATAGGTCCTTGATCGACGCGGCCAGGGCGTGCCGATCGACGCGCTCAACCGGATCCGCTCAGTCGTCGGTGGCGGCGAGCAGCGCCTTCGCCAATACGGCGCTACCGTCGGCCACCTCTTCGCTCTCGGCCCCCCAACGGAGGTGCAGCTCTTCACCGCTGTGCAGGGTCAACTCGTATTTGAACGGGAATTTACGAGTCTGCCGCGCGGCAACCATCTCCTCGTACGGGACGAATCTGTTGCCGTCCAGGACCGCCAGCTCCTCCGGGTTACCGGAGTCGATCCACTGGGCCATCCGGCGCGGCGCGGTCTTCATCTTGAGGCGGGCCACCCCCGGTACGAGCAGCAGACCGTGGCTGAGAATGAGTACGTCGGTGCGCTCCTTGTCGACCATCATGTTGACGATCCCGGCGTAGATCTCAGCGCGCCGGGCGGTCGCCTGCTGCTCGACGTGCTTGGCCGCGGCGACATCAACGCCACGCTGGGCCAACTGGTCACGGGCCGCGTCGATGGTTGCCGGGTCGAGTGCCAGCTCGGCGAGGTCACTGAGGTTGAGCTCGGCACCATCCGGGCCGACCAGCCGGATCGGTCCGGTCCAGGAATGCTGCCAGCGTGCGACGCCGGAGCGGACCGCGGCAAGGTTGAACAGCGCCGTGAGCGGCTCGGCGAAGAGCTTGCGCGCTTCACGCCGGGTCGCCTGCAGAAAGACCGGCGCGGCCATCTCATCCAGCCGGCCGGCGGCGAGGTGGTCGAGGACCACCCCAACATCCGGTACGGGCGCGTTGACGGCGCGCGAGATCGTCCGCAACAGCCCGTCCATGTTTTCCTGTAGCGCGGCGCTCGCGGCGGCGGTCGCGAACTGATCCCACGGCAGGACGGTGAGCTTCCCGGTGTTGAGAATCCGCTCCTGCAGAGCGCGGCCGGCCCGAAGCGGGTCCTGGATGAGGAGCTGAGCGGGGCGCTCATCGACCGGTACGGACGACTCGGATGTGGCCTCGATCGCCGCGAGCCGAATGCCCAGCGGCGGGTGGGTGTCCCAGGCGGATTGTTCGCCATCCGACTGGTTGGTACGCAACCCGGCGATTTCGTCGGCACGGGCGTGCAGTAGTTCACCGAAGCCGGCGAACAGGTCGTCTGGTGCGTAGCCCGCCTCCAGACCGGGTCCGACGTACCGGTTCATGTAGAACGCGAAGGCCGCGTCGAGCACCTCGAGTTCGCGTAGTGCGCTGGCGGCGGCGTCCCGGCCGGCTACCCGCACCGACGCCAGGTCCGCTTCCAACTCCTGCCGGCGGCTGACCGAATTGTGCACCATCACGTACAACCGGCCGTAGCCGCGGAAGATCCAACCGGCGACATTGCCCGAACCGATCTGGCTGATCGTACGGCGCAAGGCCAGCCGGCCCCGGTACGCGACACCGGCGAAGCGGGTGTGCCGGCCGGAGTAGTGCCCGAGTTCGTGCGCCAGCACCGAGCGCAACTGCGCCACGGTGAAGGCCTGCAACAGCGGCATGCCGAGGTACATGTACCGCCGTCCGGCGATGAGCCCCACCAACCTGGAGCGTTCCTCGACCGCGGCGTTGACCTCGGGCACCAGGTAGATCTCGTCGGGAGCCCGGGTGCCGACTTCCGCGGCGAGTTCGTCGACCGTCGCCCACAGGTGCGGTGCGGTCGCCCGGTCCAACGGCAAGCCGTGCGGCTCGGGAAGTTGGGTGCGCAACGCCTTCCAGGTTCCGTAGCCCACCGCCCACACCGTGGCGCCGAAGACGGCGATGCCGATCTTGGCTGCGATGAAGCCGGTAGTGACAGATCCGATCCAGACGGCCAACGCGATCCCGGCGATTACGTTGCACGAGTGCCAGCACGTAAAACCCGACCAACATGACGACCGAGATGAAGGCGCGGACCACCGGCATGCTGTTCCTCCCCGTGTCCCCAGGACCTGACCTGCCCTGTGGCGTACGGAAGGTACCCCCTGGATCAGACCCACACAACCGCCTATAGTTCGGCCACCGATTCGAGGAGAGGATTACGTCCGATGTGGCCTTTCAGTCGTCGTCGCAAGGCATCCATCGAGCGGCTGACGATCGATCCGGCAATGGGCGACCCGGTCGCCGCCCGGCTGATCGCCGCCGCGCAGGAGGGTGACTGGCGCACGATCAGCGACACCATGTCCGGTGTGGAACACCAGGACGATCACACGCATTACGTCCGGACAGCAGCTTTCACCGGCGGCGTGGAACGGTGGATCGACGAATGGGTCGCGGCCGAGCCGCGCTCGACGCTACCGCTACTGGTCAAGGGCGCGCACGCGATTGACTGGGCGTGGGAGGCCCGCGGCGGTGGGCGGGCGAACACGGTGAGCGACGAGGCTTTCAAGCTGTTCTTCAAGCGGCTGAAGCTCGCCGAGGACTGCCTGGACGAAGTGACCGACCGCGACCGGGACAGCGCCAGCCCGTGGTCGTTCCTCATCATTCTCGGACGGGGGCGGCAGCTCGGGATCGACGAGACGCGGCGCCGCTTCGAGGAGGTACGCCAGCGCCATCCGTGGCACGTCGAAGCGCACGAGCAGATGCTGCAGCAACTGTGTCGCAAGTGGGGCGGGTCCCACGAACTGATGCACGAGTTCGCCGCCCGGACGCTGGCCGACATGCCAGCCGGATCACCGCTGGGCCAACTGACCGTGGCCGGACACGTGGAACACTGGTTGGATCTGGACAGCGGCGAGGACGGCGCGTACATCGGCTCGGCCCAGGTACGCGCGGAACTGATCGCGGCCGCCGACCGCTCGGTACGGCACCCGGATTATGTACGCCGACCGAGGTGGCCGTCGGTGCACAACGCTTTTGCCATGGCGTTCTCATTCAGCGGGGAGTGGGCCGCGGCGGGTGAGCAGTTCGACCTCATCGGCGACCTGGTGACCGAGTGGCCATGGCAGTACATGGGTCAACCCGACCAGAGCTTCCTCCAGTTCCGGAAGCGCACATATTCCGAGCTCGGCCGCTGACGAAAAAGCCAAGATCGCCGTGATCAGGGAGCTCCCGCCACGACCCGCCGTCGACACGCGAGAGCTACTCGCTGATCACGGGGATCCTGGGGGCGGGAGTGGGTCAGGTGGTTGGCACGGTTCGGCAGGCCGCGTCGATCCGGTGCACCGGCCGTACCCGCCGCCCCATCGCCTCAAGCAGCGAGTCCTCAACGTGGAAGTCGCGGATGCGCAGCATGTGCCGGGGTAGTTCCTCCTCGCTCGGGCAGAGCACCTGCGCCTTGACCCAATCGTCGGGCACGTACCGCACGCCGCCACGCTCCTGCAGGATCACCGTGTTGACATCATCCACGGTGATCACATGGCCACGGATGTCCTCCGTCTGCCCAGAGCTGTCCTCGAATGGTGGTTACGGTCAGCGGCAGCACCGGTGTGGTGATCATCGGTACCGCCGCCCAGACCAGCATGGCCAGTACGACGGCCTGCGCCACCACCGCCAGTGGACGAATGGCGACCACCGGGATCGGCCCGGCGACGAAGAGCGCCAGCAGGGGCGGCACGGTGAGCGACGACCAGGGCGAAGTTCTCCCGTTGCGTCCAGGCGTCGTACAGGGTGGGCAGCACCAACCAGCCGTACGCCCCGAGCAGTGCCGCGATGAGCAGGACCCGCACGATCACCCACTCGTGCAGGCGGACCGGGGAGAGCTGGAACGCGGCGGCACAGGCTGGCAGGAGCAGCGGCAGGTAGAGGATCTGCCAGGTGGCGAGCGCAACGCCGAAGCTGGCAACGACAAACCAGGTGGGCGTGATTCCGGTCAACCGCGTGAAGATCGGCCGCCGCTGGCCGGTCCAGCCCGGCGGGGCGTGTGCGGCGCTGACCGAGAGGACCGCGCCGATCGCGAAGACCGCGACGAGGCCGGTTGAGACGAGCCGGGCAGCCGTGGTGAACAGCCCGGCGATCAGGTTGACCGGCCCAACGTTGGCGACGAGCAGCAGGGTCGTCTGCAACTCGCCGCCGGCTTCCACCCCGAGCCGGAGTACGGAGAAGATCGCCGGGATGCCGACCACCAGGGTCCAGAAGGACTGACTGGCCCGGGCCTTCCGCTCAGCCGGATCCGGGGTGGTCCCCTCTTGCCGGGCAGCGGTCATCGCTGCGGCGCTTTGTCGTCGAAGTCGACCAGCTTGGGCACATTCTGCGGGGGCGGCTGAGAGTTCTCCGTGTCCAGCCATGGGCCGAGGGTCTTGTTGTACGCCGACAGCCATGGACTGCTCTGACCGTTCCGACCGGCCAGGTAGCTTTTCTGCAGGAAGAACGCGACCAGGTCCCGCAGGGCGGGGTCGGTGATCGGTACGCCGATGCCGAGCAGTTCGCTGGTACCGAACGGCATGTCGACGATCTCGAACTCGGTCGGATACTGGGAGCGGAAGCCGGCCAGAATGGTCTGGTCCGAGCTGAGCACGTCGTACCTGCCTTCGCGCATTCCCTTCACACAGTCCCCGACGTCCCGCACGATCAGCGCCTTGACCGAGTGCGTCGCCAACTCCGCCTCGGAGGTCGAGCCGCCGCTGGAGCAGACCCGGTACGCCGGATCACGCAGGTCCTCGATCGTACGGATCTTGTCCTTGAGTTCGCCCCGGATCAGCACCTCCTGGGTGGTGACGAAGTACGGCCCGGCGAAGCTGACCAGCTTCGCCCGCTCCTCGGTCATCGAGAAGCTCGACACCACCAGATCGACCTGTCCCCCTTGCAGACTCGGGATGCGGTTCTCGGTGGAGAGTTGGACCCATTCGATCCGGTCGTCCCCGGAGTAGCCGAGTGAGGCGGCGATGTAGCGGGCGATCTCCACATCGAAGCCGTGGTAGACGCCATTCTCGTAGACGCTCATCAGCGGCTGGAAGTCGGCGACCCCGATCTTCAGCTTGCTCTGCCCGTAGATGTGCGATTCCTTGAGCTTCTCCTGCACGGACGGCAAGGCCGGCTCCTGCCTGCCGTCGCAGCCGGCCCCGGCCGCCAGGACCAGGGTGAGCACCACCGCGAAGGTCGTCGCGATCGACCGGAAGTTGGCTCGGGACGCAGTCTGATTCATCGGCCGCCCTCGGTCTGAGTTGGCGCACGCGGAAGCCAAGAGTAACGAGCTCTGTCCATTCAGGTAACCAACCAAACGGTGACTCTGCCCGCTCCACCCTGTCGGTCAATTTGTCGACGTTGGCTGGTCGGCTGCCGATCGCGATCGGTCCGGACGGAGCCGGGACGGCAGGTGGTCCGCAGCCGAGCACCGCGAGCTGAAGCTGCAACGCGAGCCGCGCCCGGGGCGACCCGAAGTCGATCTGGACAACCTCGGCGAGCTTTCGCATCCGGTACCGGAGCGTGTTGGGGTGCACATGCAGTTGCCGGGCGGCCTTGTTCGGGTCTCCCTGCTGGTCGAGCCAGGCGGCGACCGTCGCAACGTACTCGGTGCCATGCTTGCGGTCATGGGCGATGACCTCGGGTAGCGGTCCGCCGACCAACAGGTCGCCCGACGGCACCGAGGTGACCGCGCGGTGCACCACCACCTCGGCCCACGCCTCCTCGAAGCGCAACAGCGGCCCACCCGATCTGGTCGAGGCCGCCACGGTGAGCAACTCCGCTGCCTCGGCCCGGGATCGTGGCAGGTCCGTCAGGCTGCGGGCGACGCCACCGGATGCGGCCCGCAACCCCGGATCGTGGCTGGCGACGTCGTGGATCAGCCGGTCCAGCCAGGGCCAGCAGCCGGGCAGCTCGCCCTCATTGGACGACGACGGCGAAGAGGACGTCGCCGACGTCCGCGATGAGCGGTTGGCGCCACCCGTGCCGGCGGGCGATCGATTCCCACCGGGCGCGGTTGTGCACCATCTCCTCGGCCCCGCTGGGTCCCCCGAGCGCGACAACCCGCCACGGGCCCGTGGGTAACCCCCAGTCCTGGTCGATCGGGGCGGGGGCGCGCAGGGCGGCCCGCAGTCGGTCGGCCGAGACGCGGCGTACGACATCGGCCTGCACCCGGAGCCGGAGCAGATGCAGTGCCAGGATCGAGGCCGGCCCCTGGAGATCACGCAGCCGCTCGTCCGGCACCGGATGCTCGACGACGGCCCAGATCGAACCGAGCAGTTCGCCTCCGGCGCGGACCGGGATCACGAGCCTGGGCAGCGTCCCATCCGGCCCCTGCGGCACGAAGATCGGATCGCTCCCCCGGGCGAGCTTGCGGAAGACACCCCGGGACCGGAAGTACGCGACCACGTCGCCGGGCACCCGCCGTCCGACGATGGTGGAGACCCGTCGCCGGATCGGTGCGGTCCTGGCGCGATGAGTAGGCGAGCACCCGGGACTGCGCGTCCTCGATGGTCACCGGCGCGTCAACGATGGCGGCGGTCGCGTCGGCCAGCGCGAACAGTTCGTCGTACACCCCGATGTCGCCGGTGGCGATCGAACCCGGCGCGACCGCCCGATCGATCACCCCGCGCAGCAGCCAGACAAGTTGCGCCCAGGAGCCGTGTCTGCTGCAGCTCAACCAGGGTCAGACCGCGTTCGGCAGCGAACGACGCCAGGTCCGGATGCGAGGTCAACGGAGGTTTGAGCACCACGCCGGCCGCGCCGACCGCCGCGCAGTGCTCGACGACGGCGAGCGCCTGGTCGGCGCGGGCGAGGCCGACCCCGAGGACGAGGTCGCCAGGCTGACCGGTGGCCGCTTCGTCGAGCTCGGCGAGGGCCACGTCGCGGACCTCCGCGTCACGGGCCGGGACGACGATCTTGAGCAGGGCCGCGCCGACCGCGTCCACCACGCCGGCCACGGTAATCACGTGAACCATTATGCGTCCTGGTTGTTCATTCCAACCAATCAACGAGCAGATCCCTGGCCTGGTGGGACAATGACGTACCTGCGCCGCAGCGCCAGGATTGGGGCCTGACACCGGTGTCCAGAAGGAGAAACAGCATGCCTGCGATCGGCTCTGACGCGCCCGCTCCGCAGCACGTCGCAGTCATCGGGGCGGGCATGGTCGGGCTCGCCACCGCCTGGTTCCTTCAGGAGCGGGGGGTGCGGGTGACGGTGCTCGACCGGACCGGTGTGGCCGCTGGCGCCTCGTGGGGCAACGCGGGCTGGCTCACCCCCGGCATCACCACTCCGCTGCCGGAGCCGGCGGTCCTCCGGTACGGGCTGCGCGCCGTGCTGAGCCCCTCGTCGCCGGTTTACGTACCGCCGCGCGCGGACCTGCGGCTGCTGCGGTTCCTCATGGGCTTCATGCGGCACAGCACCAACTCGAAGTGGCAGAGCGCGATGCGGGCGTACGTCCCGATGAACCGGCGCGCGTTCGAGGGCTTCGACGCGTTGACGGCAGGCGGCGTCGCATCGCCGACGAAGGCGGCGGAGTCGTTCCTCGCGGCGTACCGGACCGAGACCGAGCGCCTGGTGCTCCTCGATGAACTGGAACACATCCACGCCGCCGGTCAGGGCATCGAATTCGACGTCCTGACCGGGGACGAGGCACGGGAGGTGGAACCGTCGCTCTCAGCGGAGATCGGCGCCGCCATCCGGCTGCACGGCCAACGCTTCATCGACCCGGGCCACTACGTACACGCGCTCGCGGCTTCCGTCCGGGCCCGTGGCACCCAGATCCTGTCCGGCTCGGACGTGGTGGACGTACGCGACGAGGGATCGGGCGTCCGGGTTCTCACCGCCGACGGCGACGCTGAGCGTTACGACGCGGTAGTGCTGGCCACCGGCACCTGGCTCGGCGAGCTGGCCCGGCGCTTCGGCGTCCGGACCCTCGTCCAGGCCGGTCGCGGGTACAGCTTCAGTGTCGCGATCGAGCACGTCCCGGCCGGTCCGGTCTACTTCCCGGCCCAGCGGGTCGCGTGTACGCCCCTCGGCGATCGGCTGCGCGTCGCCGGGATGATGGAGTTCCGCAAGGCTGAGGCGCCCCTGGATCGTCGACGGATCGCGGCTATCGCCGAGGCCGCGCGGCCGCTGTTGCGGGGCGCGGACCTGGAGGCCCGCGTCGACGAATGGGTCGGTGCGCGCCCGTGCACCCCGGACGGCCTGCCCCTGATCGGCCGGACCAGGTCACCGAGGGTCTTCGCCGCCGGTGGTCACGGTATGTGGGGCATCACCCTCGGGCCGCTCACCGGTCAACTGCTCGCCGAACAGATCGTCAGCGGTAACCAGCCCGCGGAACTGCGGCCCTTCGACCCGCTGCGCTGAGCGCGACGGCGGGCTGCCGTCAGCCGCCGGCAACCGGCGTCCGCGGGCCACCTGCCGGGACGGGTCTCGATAGCGGCGCCGGTCGGGCGGGTCGCGGCCTCAACGGGCGAGGACCGGGCCGTTGAGGCCGTTCACGCCCCGGCCGGCTAGGCAGCGGAAGGTGCGGTCACTCGGCTCGGGGCCATCCGCCACGGGTGGCAGCACCTCGAACTTCCAACCGTCACTGGCCGACAGCCCGGTGGTCAGCCAGAAGATGTTCGGCGTGCAGACCTTGTCCACCGTCGGGTCGGCCTTGACCGCCCGGTGATTCGTGGCGTCGACCTCGGCGGGGAGCAGACCCTCGGCATAGCTCTCCCAGGTGTGTCGGCCGGCACACGGCACCTGCGGGGCCTCCGCCGTCTGGCTCCGGACGCGGACCGGTCCGAAACACTCCAACTCGACCGGGCAGCGCAGCGCGCCGGGTAGGGAGAACAGGCAACCGGGCAGCGCACCGCCCTGACCCAACCGGAGCCGGGGGTGAGCTGGTCATGACCGGATTTCGCGCGGTACCGGTCGGCGAGACGTCGGGGACCGAGCGGCCGATCACGTACCAGGCTCCGACGATCGCGGCGACCAGCAGGGCGAGGACGCCAAAGCCGCCGAAGATCCACGGCAGTCGTCGTCGACCGCCACTGGTTGACACCGTCGGGTGCTCGTCGTCGAAGGCCGCCGTCGGGGCTACCGGTGACCGCAGCGCTGGCGGCGCGTACGAGCTGGAGAGGTAGACGCTCGGGGGCGCGCCGCCCGAGGTCGGCACCCCGGAAACCGGCGCCCCGGAGACGGGAGAGACGGGGGAGGCGGAGCCGACGGCACCGAGGACGGGCGCCGCTGATCCGAACGCTCCGGTGCCGGGCGGCGAGACGGGCCGAGCCGGAGCCGGGTCGAGCGATACGGCGGCGAGCAGGTCACGCAACCGCTCGGCCGACGGTCGATCCGTCGGATCATTGGCCATGCCATGCCGGAGCAGGTCAAGCAGCACATCGGGCACGCCAGGCAGGTCCGGGATCGGCTGGGTGAACAGTTCCAGCAGGGTGACCAGGCTCGGATTCCGATCATCCGCCACCGCGGCGGCTTGCCCTGCATGACCGCGTAGAGGGTGGCGCAGAGCGCGTACACGTCGACCGCGGGCGTAGGTGGACTGTGCCGGAACATCTCCGGCGGCGCGTACGCCGGGGTGAGCACCTCCAGGGTGACCGACAAATCCCGGACCTCGGCGAGAACGGCCAGCCCGAAGTCGGCCAGCACCGCCGGGTTGAAGTGCGAGTGCAGGATGTTGGCTGGTTTCACATCACGGTGCAGTACCCCGGCGGCATGTGAGTGGGCCAGCGCGTCGGCGATCTTGACGCCGAGGTCGCGGGCCTCCGCCGGCCCCAGCCGCGAGCGTCGCATTCGCTCCGCGTACGACCCGTCGCAGAGTTCCATGATCAGGTACGGGTGCTGATCAACGGTGACGCCGACATCGAAGAGGTCCACGACGTGCGGGTGGGACGACATCCGCCCGGCGGCACGCGCTTCCCGCAGGAATCGGGCCTGGTCGCGTTCACTGTCCAGGGTCCGATTCTCCACCTTGACGGCGACCTCGCGCCCGACTGACTGTTGCACAGCCCGGTAGACGGTGGCGTAGCCGCCTCGGGCAAACGCCTCCAAATCGGTCAGGCCGGGCACTACGGGCAGCGGCAGCGCGCCTGGCGGAGTGTGCTTCACGAGTCGAAAATACCGAAGATGCCCGGCGGTTCAGAGCCCCGCACCGCGTACCGGTACGGCGCCGCCGGTCCGATCCGCTGCCGGTCCGATCGCCCGCCGATCGAACCAGAGCCCGACGGCGGTGGCGACCGCCCCGAGCCCTTCCCACACCGCCACGCCGAGAAACCTGTCCGGCGCCACCTCGGTCAACACCAGACCACTGAAGACCAGGAAGGTCACCAGCCGGAAAAACACGGTGAACCGGAAGAAGGCCCGCCAATCGGTCCTCGCGGCCAGCAGGTAGTAGACGCCCATGTTGAACGAGGCCATCGAGGAGGCGGCCATGAACGTCAACGTGTAGTCCCCATCGGCCCGGTGGCCGACGTCAAGCACCTCGAAACCGAGCAGCGCCAGCAGGACCTCGGGCCGGACCAGACCGACGGCGCCGAGCAGGAGGGCCAGTGCGCCGAAGACCGCGATCGTCCAACCCGCCACGGAGCGAGGCAGCTTCAATGGTGACTCCTCGATGCGAACGTCCCGTGTGGACGGCAAGGAGGATCTACGCTAGCCGCTGCCCGGGCGGGATGGTATCGCCGGTTCCGGCCGAATCGATCACACCAGCGGCGCCAGCGGGCCCGCTTCCGGCGGCATCGCCGGTCCCGCCGGGCGTTGGTCCCGCCAGTCGGATCCGCAACGCGTCCGCGGCAGCCCGCTCGCTGACCTGTTGGGTCGAGTACGCCAACCGGACCGCCTCCTCGGCGGCGCCATCGGCCGCCCCGCGTTCCCCCACCGCGGCCAGCACCTCGGCCAGCACGCTGGCACCGATCACCTGACTACGGACGTCCTCCGCCGGGACCGCGACCGCCCGCTGGACCCACTCCAGCGCGGACGCCGACTGCCCGTCGGCGAGCAGCGCCGCCGCGTACCGGGCCAGTGTCTGCCGTCGGGAGAAGAGCAGCGGCGCCGCCGCATCGACGGTCGCGACCGGAGTGAGCAGACGCACCGCCGCGGCGGCATCCCCGGCGGCCAACCGGGCGGTGGCGAGCAGCACCCGCGGGGCCACCTGGGCGGGCGCCATCGGATTGTGCGGCTCGACCGCGGCGAGTACCAGCTCGGCATCCCGAAGCGCGCCGTCCACATCGCCCAGATCGAGCGCCACGAATCCACGCAGGGTGCCGGCCATCCCGGTCAGCAGCGGGTGCTCGGTACGCTCGGCGTACCGGAGCGCATCAGTGAGCAGATCGGTAGCGTGCTCCGACTCGCCCAGTCCACGTGCCACCGCACCGCGTACCACCAGGGCGAAGCCTCGGCCCCAATCGTCCGACGCGCTGGCAAAATCCCGGTACGCCCGGCGGGCCTCCCGATCCGCCTCGGCCAACTCGCCCAACTCGGCTGCGGCGAACGCCTCAACGGCGCGCAGCGTACCCACCGCCCAGGCCTCCCCGGTCCGCTCGCCGAACGGCAGGAAAACCCGGGCCAGCCGGCGGGCCTCGCCGAGCCGGCCAGCGAGCAGCCGGGCAAACGCGGTGGTGCCACGCAGCCAGGCCCGCCCGACCGGGTCACCGGTCTGGGCGAAGAGCCGGGCCGCCCGGCCGAGTACCGCGTCAGTGCCGGCGAAATCCCCACGGATGGTGGTCACCCAGGCCAGGTTCTGCAGCGACCAGGCCTGACTGCGCAGATCGTCGGCGACGAGGCTGACCTGGTAGGCGCCGGCGAACCGGCTGCTCGCCTCGGCCAGCCGACCACTGAGGAAATCTGCCATGCCGAGTCGGCGCATCGCCGAGGCCCTCGGGCCGGGCAGGTCCACGACCGTTGCCACCTGCAACGCTTCCTGCCAGGCGGATACCGCCCGGCGCTGGTCACCCAGCGCCTGGTGGGCCTGGCCGACCACGAGCAGGGCACCGGCCCGGCAGGCGGCATCATCCCCGGCATTGGCGCCAATTTTCTCGGCGACGTCCAACGCATCGGATACCCGCCCGACCTGCAGCAGAGCTCGCGCGTGCACCAGCCGGTCATTGCCGGGTACGGCCGCCCCGGCGAGCGCCGCGGCCCGTTCGGTGTACTCCACGGCGGAGGCCGGTTCACCGACCGCGATCGCCCGACGGGCCGACCGGCCCAAGGCGGCCACCCCGAGCGGGGCGACCGTCCGAGCGGTCGCGTCAGCCGGCAGGCCGACCGCGTCGGCGAGCGCCGCGGCCCGCTCGACGTGATGGGCGATGAAGTCGTCCCGCAGGGCCAGCAGCCGGCTCGACACCCCGGCATCGCCGCGCCCGGTCCTGATCGGGCGGTCCCGTCCGGTGGCCGGCGCGGCCCACCGGGCCAGCACCGCGTGCCGCTCGGCGAGGTCGGCCTTGCCGATGCCGGCGTACGCGGCTTCCCGCATCAGCGGGGTGGCGAAGCTGAAGTCGTCCCCGGTCCGGTGCAACATACGTCGCTGCAACAGTTCCTCGATAGCGCGTTCCAGTTCGACGGCGACCACCGCGGCGGGCCGCCCGTCCCGACCGGCCCGCCGCTCGCGCAACGCCTCCAGCGTGCCGGCGGGGACCGTGTCACCGACCACGGCAGCGTCCCGGAGCACCGATCGGGCGTTGGCCGGCAGCGCGTCAATCCGGGCCGCGAGCACTGCGGCGAGATCCCTTGACAGCAGTCGGCTACCCAGCGACCCGGGCACCAGTCGCCACGACCCGGCTGAGCCGGCACCGGGGGCTTTCCCGGAACGCACCGGCGGCATCCCGGCGCTCGGGGCGGACCCGGGAGCACCGGCCGGCTGCCCGGCCGGCGCACCGGTCGAGGTCGGACCAGTCGGTGTCCCGGTCGACGGTTCCCGGTCCAGCACGGTGGTGAGCGCACCCCGCTCGATCAGCAGGGTCACCAGTTCGGCCAGGTAGAACGGGTTGCCCTGGGCGGTGGCGAGCAGTCGGTCGGTGTCCGGCTGCGGCAGTCGTCCCCCACTCAGATAGACGGTGAGCAGTCGGGACGCATCGGCGCCACGCAGCGGTGGCAGGGCATGGACCTCAGCGTCGGCGACCCGGGTCAGCGCGCCAGCGGTGCGGGTCAACTCGGGGCGGCCGAGCAACAGCACCAGCACCGGCCCGGTCAGCCGGGACAGCGCCACCCCGAGCGCGTCGATCGTCTCGGCGGTCGCGTCGTGCAGGTCATCGACCACGACCAGCAGCGGCGTCTCGGCGGCCAGTCCGCTGAGCAGTTCGGCGACCGCGGTCGGCACCGCGTCGACGTCCGGGACCGGCGCGTCGGAGGCCCACTCGGCGCCGCTCGCCGGAACCCCGCCATGGGTGGCCGGCAACTCGGTATAGCCGAGCAGGGCCAACAACAGATCGGTGGCGATCGGCGGTTGGTCCGGCCGGAACCTGGCCAGCCGCTGGCCGAGCCGGCGCAGCCGTTCCTCGACCACCGCCCGGGTCACCGCGGTGGCCGGGCCGCCGGGTAGCCCGACCGCGGCGCGGACCAGGTCGGCGAGCGGGGCCAACCGGCGTCGCTCGCCGAAGGCGGCACATTTCACGGAGAGCACCCGGGCGCCGGGGTGGGCCGTGACATGCCGGCCGGACGCTACGAACGATCGGGCGACCTCGTATCCAGCGGCCATCCGCTCGACCTCGGCGGCGAACCGGCTCTTACCGAGCCCGGCCTCCGCGGTCATCACCAGCACCCGAGGCTCACCCCGGTCGATCACCTCGGCGAGCCGACCGGCAATCCGCCCGATCTCCGTCTCCCGGCCGACAAACGGTGCCTCATCGCCCAGCCCGGACCGGGTACCCGGCGCGTCCAGCAGGCCGAGCAGTTCGTACGCCTCGACCGGCTCCCGCTTGCCCTTGAGCCGCAGCGGTCGGAGTTGCCGCCAGGATGCGACGTGCCGAGTCGCCGCGCTGGTCCGGGCCCCGGCATAGACCGTGCCGATCGCGGCGGCGTCGGCCAGCCGGGCGGCGGTGTTCACCGTGTCACCGATGACCGTGTACTCGATCGACGCCTGAATGCCGGCAACCACATCACCGGTATTGAGTCCGACCCGCAGCCCGAGCGGGGCGCCCCCGCCGCGCTCGTCATCGAGCAGCCGACGGACCGCGCGCTGCATGGAAAGCGCGGCCCGCACCGCGCGTTCGGCGTCGTCCTCGTGCGTCACCGGGGCGCCGAAGACCGCCATGATGCCGTCACCGGTCAGCTTGTCGACGTGTCCGCCGAAGGTCTTGACCGCACCGGCCAGGGCAGCCAGCACCCGGTCGGTCACCGCGCCGACCCGCTCCGGGTCGAGGTCCTCCGACCACGAGGTGAAGTCCGACAAATCGCCAAAAAGCACCGTAACTACCCGACGCTCAGCGGCGGGCAGGGTAGCGGCAGCCGGTAGCGCGACGCCGCAGTTGTGGCAGAACCGCGCGCCGGGTACCGCGACGGTTCCACACACCGGGCAGGTCACGGTGAGTCCAACCCGCCGACCCCTGGTCCGGATTCCCGGTTTTCGCGAGCAAGATGTGCCAGTTGGGCCCGGACCGACCAAGCGGCAGCCGGCCAGAGCGACCGGTCCACATCCGCGTAGACCCTCGCCACCACCTCAGCCTCGGTGACCGCCCCCTCGGCCACCACCCGGCGGACCTGATCCAGCCGGGCCCGGCGATGGGCCAGGTAGAACCGGGCCGCGGCGGCGCAGTCGGCCAGCGCCGGACCGTGTCCCGGCAGCGCCGGGATGCCGTCGTACGCGGTGAGCAGCGCCAGGCTGGCCAGGTACGCACCCAGGTCACCGTCGGGGTGGGCGACCACGGTGGTGCCCCGGCCGAGAATGGTGTCGCCGGTGAAGATCGCCTGTTCGCCGCCACCGCTGACCAGGAAGCACACCGAGTCGCTGGTATGCCCGGGCGTCACCAGGGTAGTGATCTCCAGTCCGCCGTAATCGCTGACCCGCTCACCGTCGAGGAGCAGGCCCTCGGCCGTCTGGAAACCGTCGATCAGGCTCCGGACCGAGGCGGTGGGAAACATCCGGGCCAGGTCGTCAACACCGTCGGTGTGGTCCGGGTGCCCGTGGGTGAGCAGGATCAGCGAGATCGGCGCGTGTTCGGCGATGGCGACCAAATGCCCGGCGTCATCCGGCCCGGGGTCGATGACCACCGCGTCCGCGGCCCCCGGGGCACGCAATACCCAGGTGTTGGTGCCGTCCAGGGTCATCGGGCCCGGGTTGGGAGCCCGGACCAGAGTCACCCAGCTCGGCAACTGGTCGGCGAGCGCCGCCGCCGGCGCGGTCACGTGCCCGGTCATGGCCTGAATCGTACGACCAGCCGGCGGCAGCACGGCAATGAGCAGGCTCAGCTGACCTCGATGATCGCCTCAACCTCGACCGGGGCGTCCAGCGGCAGCTCAGCCACTCCGACCGCGCTGCGCGCGTGCCGGCCGGCCTCGCCGAAGACGGCGAGGAACAGGTCCGAGGCGCCGTTCATTACGCCGGGTTGACCGGTGAAACCTTCCGCCGAGGCGATGAACCCGGTCAGCTTCACGACCTTGACCACGTTCTCCAGCCCGACCAGCGCGTCGACGGCGGCCAACGCATTGAGCGCGCAACGCTGGGCGAGGTCCTTCGCCTGCTCGGCTGAGACTCCGGCGCCGACCTTGCCGGTGGCCAGCAGTTTGCCGTCGGCGATGGGCAGTTGCCCGGAGACAAAGACGTGCTGCCCGGACTGCACCGCCGGTACGTACGCGGCCACCGGGGGCACCGCCTCGGGCAGGGTCAGGCCCAGCTCCGCCAGCCGGGCGTGCGGGCCGCTCACGACTTGGGCCGCTTGAGGTACGCCACGAGCTGCTCCGGATTCGGTCCCGGAATCACGGCGACCAGCTCCCAGCCATCCTCACCGAAGTTGTCGAGGATCTGTTTGGTGGCATGGACCAGCAGTGGTGCCGTGAAGTACTCCCACTTCTGCATTGTTAACTGGCTCCCTCATCGTCGGCTTCTCGCCCGACAGCCTACGTCTTGGGCCACTGTGTCCCCGGCTCCGCACACCGCGTCGGCTGTTTGGCCGCGTTGTCGATCGGACGGGAGCGGCGGGGGTGTGGAGACTGGCGCCCGGCGGTTAGGCTCGGCCGGCGAGCGGCGAGCGCGTATGCTCTCCCGCTTGCCCGATCAATGCGCTGGTTATTTGCGGCCCCTCGGCGACAGACCGGCCGGCGCACCGAGGCCCTACGGGGGACGAGATGACCCAGCCGCCCAACGACGGCCCAGCCCAGACGCCGGGCGGTCAGCCGTCACCCGATGACCCGAGCCGGTCAACCCCAGCCGAGCCAGCGGCGGCCGAGCCGACCGCTGCTATGCCACCGATGCCGGACCAACCAGCCGGTTGGTCCGCTCCACCAGCTTTCGAGCCCCCTGCGGCACCGCTGGCCTTCGGGCCACCGCCGGCCTTCGGGCCGCCCGCACCACCGCCGCTCCCGGACCAACCCGCGCCGCAGTACGGGCCACCCGGCCCACCGCCACCGCCGTTGCCGGGACAGCAGCTCCCCGGGCAGCCCAGCCCGGCGCAACCGTACCCCGGCGCATTCGGTCCGCCCGGCTTCCCGCCCGGTCCGCCCGACTACCCACAGCTCCAGGTGGCGCCGCCGAAAAAGAAGCGCGGCCTGATGATCGCCTCGATCGTGCTCGCCGTGGTGCTGCTGCTCTGCGCCATCGGCGGCGTCGGCGCGTTCCTGGTACTGCGCAACGTCGAGAGCGGCGAGGGCGCGGCCGAACCGGTGGCGGCGGTGGACGGATTCCTGAAGGCGGTCTACTCCGACCAGGACGCGGCGAAGGCCGCGAGTCTGGTCTGCGGCGCGGCCCGGGACGACGCGGCGATCACCAAAAAGGTCAAGGAGATCGAGGGGTACGCGAACACCTACAAAACTCCTCGGTTCAAGTGGGACACGCCAAAGGTCGACGAGCAGAACACCGAGCGGGCCATTGTCTCGGTCACGCTAACCATGATCACCGGCGATGAGAAGACCGCAGAGCAGCAGATGAAGATCACCGTGGTGGAGAAGACCGGCTGGTGGGTGTGTGACGTCGCTGGCTAATCGGCACCGGCAGCGGTCCTGAGCTGGCTGGTTAGCCCCGGCAAGGGCGATTAGGCTCGAACCGTGCGAGCGGGTGACGGGCAGACCAGCCAGGCGAGCGCCGGATGGCCGGCCCGCCTGCACGTGGTGACCGGCAAGGGGGGCACCGGAAAGACCACGGTGGCCGCCGCGCTGGCCCTCGCGCTGGCCGCCAACGGCCGGCGTACCCTGCTGGTCGAGGTTGAAGCCCGGCAGGCAATCGCCCAGCTCTTCGGCATCGGGCCCCTGCCGTACGAGGAGCGACCGATCGCCGACGTGCCCGGCGGCGGCGAGGTACGCGCGCTGGCCGTCGACCCCGAGCAGGCACTCCTGGAATACCTGGACCTGTTCTACAAGCTCGGCGCCGCCGGCCGGGCGTTACGCAAGCTCGGCGCGATCGACTTCGCCACCACCATCGCCCCCGGCCTGCGGGACGTGCTGCTCACCGGGAAGGTGAAGGAGGCCACCACCCGGACCGTCGACAAACGTCGGGTGTACGACGCGGTGGTGCTCGACGCTCCGCCCACCGGCCGGATCGGCCGCTTCCTGAACGTCACCACGGAGACCGCCCGGCTGGCCAAGGTCGGCCCGATCAAAACCCAGAGCGAGGGCGTGGCCGCCCTGCTGCGCTCCCCGATGACCTCGGTACACGTGGTGACCCTGCTGGAGGAGATGCCGGTCCAGGAGACCGTGGACGCGATCGCGGAGCTGACCAACCTCCACATCCCGGTGGGCCGGGTGATCGTCAACGCCACCAGCCCACCGCTGCTGGGAGACCGGGTCACCCAGGCCGAGCTGCGCCGTGGGCTCGCCGCGGTCGGTCTGCCGACAGACCGGGCCATCATCGCCGGCCTGCACGCCCAGGCCCGCGACCAGCTCACCCGGCGGACCCTGGAGGAGTCGCTCCGCGCCGATCTGGTCGCTCTGGGCCTGCCGCTGGTCGAATTGCCGCTGCTGCCCGAGGGCGTGGACCGGGTCGGACTTGACACGCTCGCCGCCCGACTCGGGGCCCTCAACCCGGCCGGGCAGGCCGACTGACTCACACCTGAGCATCGGCCCGGCCGACCGTGGGTCACTGCCGATACGCTCGTTTGGTGCCTGCCGATTACCCAGCGCCGCTGCTGGACGTCGACCAGATCCTCGCCGACCCCGGCGTACGGATCGTGGTCTGCTGCGGTGCGGGCGGGGTGGGCAAGACCACCACCGCCGCCGCGCTCGCGCTACGGGCTGCGGAGCGGCACGGCCGGCGTACGGTGGTGCTGACCATCGACCCGGCCCGGCGACTGGCCCAGTCGCTCGGGCTGACTGAGCTGGACAACACCCCACGCCGGGTCAAGGGAATCGAGGCCGGCGGCGGTGAACTGCACGCCATGATGCTGGACATGCGCCGGACCTTCGACGAGGTGGTGCTGACGCACACTGACGAGGCGAAGGCGGCGGAGATCTTCGCCAACCCCTTCTACCAGGCGATGAGCTCCACCTTCGCGGGTACCCAGGAATACATGGCGATGGAGAAGCTCGGCCAGTTGCACGCCCGTGGCGAGTGGGACCTGATCGTGGTCGACACCCCACCGTCGCGCTCGGCCCTGGATTTTCTCGACGCGCCGGCCCGACTCTCCCGTTTCCTGGACGGTCGGATGCTGCGGCTGCTGCTCGCACCGGCCCGGACCGGTGGGCGGAGTGTGTTCAGCCTGGTGTCCGCCTCGTTCGGGATGTTCTCCCGGGTGGTGCAGAAGATCCTCGGGGCGCAACTGCTCACTGATCTGTCCGGCTTCGTGGCGGCGTTCGACTCGATGTTCGGTGGCTTCCGGGAGCGCGCGCAGCAGACGTACCAGATCCTGCAGGCCCGGGAGACGGCGTTCCTGCTGGTCGCGGCACCAGAGCCGGACGCGGTCCGGGAGGCCGCCTATTTCGCGGGCCGGCTCGGCGAGGAGCGGATGCCGCTCGCCGGTCTGGTCCTCAACCGGGTGCACCGGCCGAAGGTGGAGAACCTGTCCGTGGAGCAGTGTCTCGTCGCGGCGGACCGACTGGTCGAGCTGGGTGGGCACGATGCCACCGTCGAGACGTTGCGGGCCCACGCGGCACTGGTCCAACAGGCCGAGCGGGAACAGCGGGTCGGGCGGGTCTTCACCGACGCCTTCGCCGAGGTGCCCATGGTGGCCGTCGCGGCGCAGCCCGCCGACGTCCACGACATCGACGGGCTACGCGCGATAGGCGTCGCGATCAGTCGGACCTGACCTCAGCCGGCCGTGACGAGGACCTTCTCTTTGTCCCGCAACGCGGCCTCGAACATCTTCCGCCAACTCGCGACCTGCGGGTGCCGGCGCAGCAGCGCCCGGCGTTCCCGTTCGGTCATGCCACCCCAGACACCAAACTCGATGCGGTTGTCGAGCGCGTCGGCCAGGCACTCGTACCGCACCGGGCAGCTACGGCAGATCCTCTTCGCCACGTTCTGCTCAGCGCCCTGCACGAACAGCGCATCAGGATCACCGTCCTGACATGCCGCCAATGTTGGCCAGTCTGTGATCATGCCCATCTGTTTCTGTCCCCCCTTGCAGTACCGCTACCGACTCGAGCCGGTCAGCCGGCGATAACCCCCCGACCATTCGCGCCGCCCACCCCCGGGCACCACGAACGACATGCGATCCTCTCGCCTGACCATCATGCTCTGTAGTCAACTGATTACGCAACGTTGTCGACGAAATCCACTAACCGGACACACCAGACTCTTCGCCTGGCTGGACGGGCTGACCGCCAGCCCGTCCGACGCTGTCTACCCAACGACGATTCGCGAAAACGCTGCGGAGACTCACCGGAAGGAGGAGACTCACGGCAGGAGACCGCAACCCGACGCCAGGTGTCGTGCGTTTAGCACAACGAGGCCAGCGCCCGCAGGAAATGGGGAAAGAACGCGGAGCGCGCCCTCGATGCCGACTCACGTACCCTGATGAGGTGACCTGGATGCGGAAGCGTGACCACAATCTGCTGACCAATGCCGCATCGCTACTGATCTGCGGCCTGCTGGCCGGCGTGGTGGTCGCCGCGGCCGCCTTTCCCGCAGTAGCGATGTCCGGCCTGGCGGCAAAGGCCGGAGCCGAGACCTTCGAAAAGCTACCCAGCGAGCTGACCGTCAAGCAGGCGCCACAGATCAGTTATGTGTACGCCTCCGACGGCAAGACGATGCTCGCCACGATGTACGACGAAAATCGGCGGGACGTCCCACTCAAGGACATCTCGCCGACCATGCAGAAGGCGATCATCGCAGCCGAGGACCACGCGTTCTACGAACACAACGGCGTCGACATGAAGGGCGTGCTGCGCGCCTTCCTCGCCAACAAGCAGGCTGGCGCGACCCAGCAGGGTGCCTCCACCCTGACCATGCAGTACGTCCGCCAGATGATCGCCTATTCGGCGACCCACCCGCAGGATGTGATCTCGGCCACCGAGGACACCAGCGCCCGCAAGCTGCGCGAGATGAAGTACGCCCTACAGATCAGCGCCGACATGTCCAAGGACGAGATTCTGGAGGGCTACCTGAACATCGCGCCGTTCGGCAACGGCGCGTACGGCGTCTTCGCGGCCAGTCAGGTCTACTTCGGCAAGCACCCGAAGGACCTCTCGATCGACGAGGCGGCCATGCTCGCCGGCCTGGTCAAGGCCCCGTCGGAATTCGACCCGACCACCAAGAGCGGCTACCCGCAGGCGGTTGACCGGCGCGATTACGTCATCGACAACATGGCGAAGATCGGGGCGATCACCGCGACGGAGGCGACTGCGGCCAAGGCGGTCAAACTGGTTGTCAAGGACAAGCGCACCCCGAACGGCTGCGTGGCAACCAGCAAGAACCACTGGGGCTTCTTCTGCGACTACTTCTACCGGTGGTGGATGGACCAGGAGGCCTTCGGCCCCACCACATACGACCGGGAGCGGCAACTGAAGAGCGGTGGCTACACCATCGTCACCACCCTCGATCCGCAAACCCAGGAAGCGGCCAAGAAGGCGGTCGAGCGCAACGTCAAGACCGGCCGGAAGGAAGCCCTGATGGTGGCCGCGATCGAGCCCGGCACCGGCCGGGTCCGGGCCCTGGCGACCAACCGCAACTACAAACTGGACGATCCGAACAATCCAAAGAACAAGATCTCCACCAACCCCGCCAAGGCGAAGAAGGGGCTCAAGGGCAGCTACCCCAACACCACCAACCCGTTGATCACCGGCGGTGGTGACATCCTCGGCTACCAGGCCGGCTCGACCTTCAAGATGTTCACCCTGGTCGCCGCGCTGGAAAATGGCTACCCGCTCGAATACACGATCAACGCGCCCAAGGTCTACCATTCGACGCACTTCAAGGCGCAGTACGGCTCCCCGGCCGCCTGTGCGAACACCGACAGATACTGCCCGAGAAACGCCGTCGACAGCATGGCCGGCGTGCACAACATGTGGGGTGCCTTCGGCCGCTCGGTGAACACCTACTTCGTGCCGCTGGCCGAGCGGGTCGGCAACGCGAAGGTGGTCGACGCGGCCCAACGACTCGGCATCAAATTCCGGGAGCCGGAAGACGCGAACCGCGCCAAAACCAAGGAGATGGCTGACGGGTGGGGCGCCTTCACCCTCGGCGTCTCCCTGACCACCCCGCTGGACCTGGCCAACGCCTACGCCACTCTCGCCGCGGACGGCAAGTTCTGCGAGCCGACCCCGGTGCAGCAGATCCTTGACCCGAAAGGCGAGAAGCTCGACATCGCCAACCCGCAGTGCGAACAGCGGTTCAAGCCCGACGTGGCCCGGGCGGCCATCGACGCGGGACGGTGCCCGGTCGGCGACCACTCCTCGGCCTCCCGGTGCACCGGTGGCACCGCTGGCGGCGTACGTAGCGCGGTCGGCAAGCCGGTCGCCGGCAAGACCGGCACCACCGACTCGGAGAAGACTGCCTCGCTGGTGGTGACGGCCAAGCAGCTCTCGGTCGCCGGCATCCTGGCCGACCCGGACTGGGCCGAGACCAGCCAGACCATGAGCCACTGGGACGTCAACCCGGCGGTCTACGAGACGCTGCGGGACGCCCTGAAGGGCAAACCCAGCCTTGAGTTCACCGCGCCGAGCGGCAAGATCGTCGAGGGCGACCAGCGGTACATCCCGGAAGTGAAATGCCTCTCCGTCGACACTGCCCGCTCACGAATCCAGGGGGCCGGTTTCGAGGTCGAGGTCGACCACACCTCGGTCGACTCCACCTGCCCGGCCGGCACCGTTGCCGGTACCAACCCGTCCGGACGCACCATCAAGGGCGGCGTGGTGATCATCCAGCGCAGCAACGGCAAGGGTGCCCGACCGAGCCCTTCAGCTACCTCGGGCCGGCCGGGTAACGGTGGCGGACCCGGCCGCGCCGGCGGCTGAGCTTCCCAACGCTCCTGATCTGACAACGGGCGGGCACCCTCCTCGGGGTGCCCGCCCGTTGGGCGTTGTCCGACTGCTCAGGAACCGAGCTGGCGGCGTACCTCCGCTGCCACCCGACCACCCTCGGCCCGGCCCGCCACGGCGGCCTGAGCCGCCTTCATCGCCGGGCCCAACTGGGCCTTACCGGTGAACCCGCCCGCGGAGAGCGCCCCCGAGACCAGCTCGGCCAGCTCCGCGTCGGCCAACTGCTTCGGCAGGTAGCGGTCGAGCACCGCACCCTCGGCGGTCTCCTTGGCCGCCTGCTCAGCGCGGCCCGCGTCGGCGAACGCGGTCGCCGCCTCACGGCGCTTCTTCGCCTCCCTGGTCAGCACCGCGAGCACCTCATCGTCGGCGAGCTCCCGCTTGGCCTTGCCGGCGACCTCGGCATTGCCGATCGCCGCCAACGCCATCCGCAGGGTCGACGTGGTCAGCTCGTCACGGGCCTTCAGTGCGTTACGCATGTCGGCGGTCAGCAGGTCCTTCAGCGTCCCCATGGACGCTCAAACTACCCTGAACGGCATGCGAAAGCGCACAGTATTACGGCTGGCCGCCGCCACCGTCGCGGCCGGCGGCGCCACCCTGGCGTACGCGTCCCTCATTGAGCGCAACAGATTCACCCTGCGCCGGTACGACGTCCCGGTGCTCACACCCGACGCCGAACCGCTGCGCATCCTGCACCTCTCCGACCTGCACATGATGCCGAACCAGCGGCGCAAGCAGCGGTGGGTGGCCGCGCTGGCCGCCACCGACCCGGACCTGGTGGTGGTGACCGGAGACAATCTCGCCGACCCCGAGGCGGTGCCCGGCGTGCTGTCCGCCCTGCAACCGCTGCTCGACTTCCCCGGGGCCTTCGTCTTCGGCTCCAACGACTACCGGGGGCCGATCTGGAAGAACCCGTTCAGCTATCTGCTGCCCGAACGCGAATACGTGCAGGGCGTCGAACTGCCCTTCGAGGATCTGCGTGAGGTGCTGGTCGGCGCCGGCTGGGCGGACCTGAACAACGCCCGTACGTCGATCCGGGCCGGCGGCCGGTCGATCGAGCTGCTCGGGGTCGACGACCCACACATCGGTCGGGACGACTATCCGGCGGTGGCCGGGCCGGCGTCGACCGGAGGCCGAGCTGGCGATCGCGCTCACCCACTCACCCGAGCCCCGGATCCTGGACCAGATGGCCGCCGACGGCTTCGAGTTGCTGCTCGCCGGGCACACCCACGGCGGTCAGGTCTGCGTACCGTTCGTCGGGGCCCTGGTGACCAACTGCGAACTGCCCCGGTCGATGGCGAAGGGCCTGCACCGCTGGCCCGGCTCGGACGCCTGGCTGCACGTCTCCGCCGGCCTGGGCACCCACCCGACCGCGCCGGTCCGCTTCGCCTGCCCGCCGGAGGCCTCACTGCTGACCCTGATCCCGCGCTGACCTGGGGGCCCGGTCCCGGCCCTGAGCTGAGCTGGCCCCTGCGTTGACCTGAGCCGGTCCCGCACTGGCCGGATCGGCCCGGGCAGTGGCACGGTCTGGCCACGCCACCCGGGATACCGAATTTGCCCTCGGGGGGCGGTGGGCTACTATTGCTCGGCACGCCTCGGGGTGTGGCGCAGCTTGGTAGCGCGCTTCGTTCGGGACGAAGAGGTCGTCGGTTCGAATCCGGCCACCCCGACCAGGCGAGAGGGCATATCCAGTCGATGGATATGCCCTCTAATGCTTTCCCTGGGTTTCCCCCACGCCCGCTCCCGCAGGGCGAGTCGCCGGTACGCGGACTGACACGACTTTCGGATAGCGGTAGCGTCATGACGGTCGAGATGCGGATGGGTCCCGTACGCCGCAGTTTCGAGTTGACCGAGAGGGCGACTGTGGGCATATCGGCGGGGTGTTCGGGGCTCGACCATCGCACACCACCTGGCCGAGGTTGCCGGTCGCCAGGGCGCGTAGCGGAAGAGGGACCTCGGAGGCGTTGACGCGCAGCGCCGCTGAGTGACCAGTCGACAGGTTGATTGACGTTCAGAATCGTGCGGTCGATGGATCTCGTAATCGACGCGTCACTTAGTTGGGCAGCGGATCCATCACGAAGACGCCCCTGCCCTGTAGGCCATCGATCAGCTTCTCCACCTTGAGCAGGAGCATGGCCGCCCGGATGACCCCTTCGCGAGGGCGGTCACCTTGGAACTGGCAGGTCGGCGCGGCACGACCGGGGAGGACGCCCGGGAGTTGGGCTGGCGATGGGCATCCACTGGTAGTCGCCGCGCCTTCCGGGAGGACGCAGGTGGATGGTATGCAGCACAAGCCGGCGCAGAGCCGTGGAGATCACGTGCCCGTGGGCGTCGCCGCGCCCCGCCTCGACGATCAAATCACCACCACCTTCCCCAAAGTCGAGCGAATCACAAAGAGATAATGACAAAACCCCAGGGCACACCCACTGAGGACCTTGCAATCCAGCAACACATAGGTGATCATATTCATGGCTATGAGGGGAGGCGCACCCCGAACCAGCCACACGGGGACCTACTTCACTCGAGCTAGAGGTTCTTTGCGCCGTTCTTCTAGCCTGCGTGCTATTTTCCCGTGCCATTTCCAAGTTACGGGCAGTGCGCACGGCGTCAATCTCTACATCGACGGCTTACCGCACATTCTCCCACGGGCTTGATCCATCGAGGCCCTTGATGTTGAGGCGCGGTGCTGCAGTCGCCCTTACACATCACACTGGGCCTCCTCACCTAATGGAGAGAAACGTGAGGATTCGTCGCGTCATCGCCACCGCCTTGCCGGGCTGGGCGACAATCGCCTTCAGCGCTAACGCCGCCCAGGCCGCAGACCATGGCGATAACAAGCCCGCATGCGACTCCGGCGAAATCTGCTTCCAGATGGTTTGGAACAACTTCATTACCAGTTCGTTCAGCGACACTTCTGGTACAACGACCCCAATCACTCCGACGACTACTGGAGTAATGTAGTCCCTGACGGGAACACCACAAGTACCATCCGCAACAATGCCAGGGCCTCTGGAATCGGGACTCCACGTGCGCTGTCACGATCTATTCCGCCGCCAACTACGTTAACGCCTACACGGTGTTTCCGCGCGACTTCAGGTATTCGATAACTCGTCGTAACTACTCGCACAAGCGCTGCGCCTGATAGCTGCGGCGGTTGACGGACACGCAGTTTGCGGCTGCGTGTCCGTCACCGTAGAAAAGTAGTCACACGAGGAGAGCTAATGAAGTCTCATGGGCGCACGAGGGTCACGTCATCGCCGGCCTCACCGCGCTGCTGTTGCTCGTCACCGCCTGCTCCCAGGCGGAGAGTGCCCCACCTGCGGATCTCGCGGCGGCGAATTCGGATCAACCGTTCTCCCTTTTTCTTGGCGAAGAGCTCGCACAGATCGACTATCCCCAGTTAAAGGTACGCAACAAATGTCTCGCGCAGGCCGGTCACCCACAGAATCTGAATACGATGATGGAACAGCCGAGAAACCCGTTCAGGCATCTGATCATCACCGCGCGCTCTTTCGGGCATATCTCCGAAGAGGGTGGCCGAGGAGGGTCGGTTTCGGCCAGGACTCCCTCTCGGCCCCACCGCCGGTCATCAGCTTCGACCCGAGTTATGACAAGGCATACAATCGGTGCACCAACAGCGCCTGGCTGGCCCTGTCGGACCATGCCAAGCAGGTTTATTACAGCTACTTCGATCTGGGCAACAAACTCAACGAACCGCTCATGCGAACCATCAACGACCGGATGGGTGACACGTCCTGGCGAAAACTCCTGTCCTGTATAACTGGCAAGGGCTACCGGGTCGAGGACGAGAGAGCCTTTCTGCAGGCGCCGATCCGGGCGCTCTTCGGTGTGCCGGTTGGCGTGGTCACTGCCGAGGACCAGTGGCAGCCCAAGGCGGTGCCCGGAACTGTCGGGTAGGGCCGGCCTCGCCGGCCCGGCAATATCAGGCCTGGGACCGGCTGAGAGCGCCTTCGCGGTAGCGTGGTTCCAGTGCCGCCGCGATACCGGTATCGCTAAGGAAGAGCTTGACATAGCCGTACAGGTCCAGCGTGAGATCGTCGCGAAGTATGAATCATCCTTCATCGAACTCAATCCGCAGGTCACGCAGATCGCGAAACAGGCCACACAACTGATTGGTACGCCGTGACACCGGTCGGCACACTCATCCGTCGCCGTCGGCGGAGTCCGTCGCACTCATTGTCTTTTTCCTGCTCGCCGTCCTGGTGGTGACCGGCGGCGCGCTCCTGATCGGCCCAGCCCTGCGGTCGCCCGAGCAGGTGGCTGCCGACGCGGCACCTCCTCCGCCATCGCTGGTGACCGCCATGGTTGAACGCCGAAAACTGGTGGAGCCGGTGGTGCTGCGGGGCGCGTCGGCCGGGCAAGAGCGTGCCGGTGCGCACACCCGCCGCTGCCCTGGGCCCGAGCAGCGTGGTGACCAAGGTGCCGGTACGAACGGGTGACCGTGTGGTGGAGGGCCGGGTCCTGGGTGGTAGAACGTTCCGGTGAACCGATGTTCGCCTGCATGGCTCTGCCATTTCCCTTATATCGTGACCTGGCGGCCGGCCTACGCGGACCGGATGTTACCGAGGTGCAACGGGCGCTACGCCGCATCGGATATCCCATAACGGTCTCCCGGGTGTTCGACGGCGCGACCGAACAACAGTTACCCGGTTCTACCGTGACCGGGGTTACCGCGCCAACTTCGGCGACTCCACGGCCCGTTCCGGGGCAACCGGCGAGGGCGTACCGCTCGGGCAGCCACCGGCCGCCGCCCGACTGCCGCAATCCTCAGTCCTGCTGATTGACCGATCCGACCGCCGGGTCAGAAGGTGAACGTCCGGGTGGGACATACCCTCAACGACCCGGAAGCCCTACTGCTGGAACTGGATGGCCAACCGCCCACCATCGTCGCCATCGTGGGTCCGGACCAGGCCGCGTTGCTCCGGCCCGGCCTCGAGGCTGACGTCACCGACGACCTCACCGACACCCAGGCGAAGGCCGTTGTCGACACGGTCGGCCGGGCGGCGGTGCAGGGAGCGGACGGACAGACCGGCCTCGAGGTGCGGTTCCGGTTTACCGGCACGGCGCTCGGCGGAGAGGTGGACCGTTCGGTACGGCTCGATGTGGATCCGCGCTGCGGCGGAGGTGCTGGCCGTACCGGTGTCGGCCATCTACTCGCGCCCGGACGGCTCCACCTTTGTTACGGCGGTGACCGGCGCCAACAGTGTGGTGGAGGTGACCGTGACCACCGGGCCGACCGCGGGGCGGCTCGGTGGAGCTACGGGAGCCAGTCGCCGCACCGTTGGCCGCGGGCACCCAGGTAGTGGTCGGTGAAGAGACCGGTGGTGCCTGATCCGATGCTGAGTCTGCGGGACGTATCACGTACCTACCACAATGGGCAGCCCGTGCATGCGCTGCGCGCCACCAATCTGAAGGTCGCGGCGGGCGATTATTCTCCGTGACCGGGCCTTCCGGGTCCGGCAAGTCAACTCTGTTGAACCTGCTCGGGCTCCTCGATGTGCCAACAACCGGTTCCTACCGGGTCAGTGAGATGGAGACGGCCGCTTGCGGACCCACCCTGCGCGGCGCGATCCGAGGCCAGCTCTTCGGCTTTGTCTTCCAGGCGTTTCACCTGCTGCCGGGACGCACTGCCCGGGAAAACGTCGAGCTGGGCATGCTGTACGGACCGTACGGCCCCCGAGAACGCCGACGCCTGGCGACCGACGCGCTGGAACGCCTGGGCCTGGGGCACCGCGCGAATGCTGATCCTCGACAGCTCTCCGGCGGTGAGAAGCAACGGGTGGCCATCGCCCGCGCAGTCGCGGCACGACCTCAGGTGCTCTTCTGCGACGAGCCGACGGGCAACCTCGACAGTGCGAACACCTCGGTCGTACTCGCGGTCTTGCGGCAGCTCCACGGGGAGGGGCTGACGGTCATTGTGGTCACCCACGATCCGGAGGTGGCGTCGCAGGCACAGCGCCGGCTGAACGTCGTTGATGGCGTGGTGCATGAAGCGTGAGAAGGAGCCGGCGCGACCCGCAACATGAGATCGGTCCGTTCCGATCAAACGGTCCCGGCTGCGTCTTGGCGACCTGCTCCGGGAAGCCTCGCTCTCGGTGCTGAGTCACCCGGGTCGTTCGCTCGTCACCGTCATCGGCACGATTATCGGCGCGGAGCCTTCGTGGCCAGCCTCGGCCTGGGCTCGACCCTCAACCAGCAGGTCTCCGCTACCTTCGATGTCCGGCGGGCGACCCCGAGGTCGTGGTGCAACCAGACCTGCCGGGAGTCCCCGATAGCTGGCTCGATGACTCCGCCATCAGCCGGCTCACCCGGCTCAACGGGGTGGTATCAGCCGGACGCCGGGTCACTCTTGGTGAGCAACCAATGCGCCGGACCGTCAACTTCCGGCAGTCCGCGACCGGTGTACTCGTCGTAGGTGCGGATCCGGCGGCCCTGCGGGTGATGGCTCCCCGAGCTGACAACCGGTCGCGCCTACGACGAATTCCACGAGCGGAACGCCACCCCGGTGATCATGCTTGCCGAACCAGTGGCACGTCAGCTCGGGATCCATCGGACCGGTGTGGCAATCTTCGTGGCCGGTCAAGCCTACACCGTAGTTGGCATCTATCACGACGTGCTCCGCCGCCCCGAGGTCATGGCTGCCGCGATTGTTCCCTACTCGGTGGCCGGCCGGGTCAATGCCGCAACCGCCGACCTCAGGCTAGAACGGGTTGTCCTGGTGGAGACAGCTCCGGGCGCGGCTCAGCTCATCGGGCGCCAAGCCCCGCTTGCGCTCCGCCCGGAGGCACCGGCCGAGTTACGGGCTATCGCACCGCCTGATCCACGTACCCTCCGTCGGGAGATTGAGGCGAGCACCACCCGGTCCACCCTTCTGATCAGCGGCGTTGCCCTGCTGATGGGCACCGTTTCGATCGGTAACGCCGCGACTGCCGGTATCGCCGCGCGTACGCCAGAGATCGGCTTACGTCGAGCGGTCGGCGCCCGACGGCGGCACATCTTCGTCCAACTGGTGCTGGAGACCGCTGTCCTGGGCTGCCTGGGCGGGACGGTCGGCGCGTTACTCGGCATCCTCACCACCTCCCTCGTCTCCCTGCTCAATGGGTGGACTCCGGTAATCGAACTCCGATCCGCCGTCTTCGCCTGCGCGATCAGCATCGTCGCGGGTCTGCTCGCCGGGCTGATACCCGCTGCCCGCGCGGCTGCCGTTCCTCCGGTCCAGGCACTGCAGCGATGACGTCCCAGTTTAATTCACAGACACGAACCCCAATTCCAACGTGACGATCTCCGCCGCCGGGGCTACGGCCGCGCGATCATGCAGGCCAGCGAGCGGCTGAGCCGAGCGTTGGGGGCGACCTCGATGGGCCTTAACGTATTTGGTCACAACACGGGGCCCGGGCGCTCTATGAGCAACTTGGCTTCGAGGCCGCAGCGATCCAGATGCGCAAGCGCCTGTAACTCAACCAAATTACCTGATCGCTTCGGCGGATCTCGATCATCCAGGCCCGGTATGCCTGGCCGAGGTCGCTCACCCCGTCGAGCAATCACCGTCAAGATCCCCAAGTACTGGCCTGAACTGCTCAATGCTCCTCGGCCGATCGGCCCTGAACGAACCTCAGCACCCTGAGTAATCTTGGGGAGACGTCGCTGCCCGGCCATCCGACCAGGCAGTACCGCTTGTCCGCCACCCCCGGACGTTATCCCCACCCCGGAATAGAGAACGTGCCCCCGGACCACGAGCAGATCATCCGTGCGGTAACCAGTCGTTTACCTACCGCAGCTACCGCCGTCGAGGCGTGCCGGGTCACCGTGGCCGCCCTGGGCCGACACACGGCCGGTCGGTTTTCGGCGCTGCTATGGGTACATGACCGACTGCGCTGCGTTGCCGCGACCGGCTCCTGGCAGGTCTTCGCCACGGTCCCGCCGGCAACCGGGGTGGTCGGCCGGGTCTACGCCTCCGGCAAGACCGAGACAGTGACCGACGTGGCCAGTGACCCGGACTACCTGGCGCTGCGCCCGGATGTCACGACGGAGATCTGCGTTCCCATCCTGGATCGGGCCGGACGGCCGATCGGCGTACTCGACCTGGAATGGTCCGACCAGGTCGACCTTGACCAGTGGCGGACTACCGCCGAACGGATCGCGGATCGGCTCAGCCGCCGGATCGGGATGCTCGGCGGTCCGCCCACGGAGAGCCGCAGCGAGATGCTGCTCCGGTACGCCTCGGCGCTGACCGGCGCGGCCACCGAGGCCGAGTTGTCGACGACCACCAACCGGGCTGCCCGAGACGTTTCCGGGCTCGCCGCCGCCGTACTGATCCTGGAGGGGTCGGACGGGATGGTGGTATGTGCCCCGGCCGGCGTGCCCGGCGAACTCGAATCCCGGATCCGCGCTGGACTCACCGCCGCCGGACAGCCCACCCTGGGTCGCCTCCGGTCGCGGGCGCACCGCTACGGTGCCGCGTACACGATCGGTGAGACCGGGCATCCGGTGACGAATGACTATGCCCCGCTGATCGCGGCCGGGGTGGGCACCTTGATCGTGGTGCCGGTCGGCCCGTCCGACACCGGCGGGCTGCTGCTGGTCGCCGACCCGCAGGTGCTCCAACCGGACCCGACCACGGTGAATCTGATCGAGTTGCTCGCCGCCCAGTCCTGGCTCTGCCTGGAGCGGCTACGCGGCCTGGCCCGACTGCGCGAGCAGGCCAACTCCGACCCGCTGACCGGTCTGCGCCACCACGGGTCGTTCGGCAGAGCGGATCGCCAGGTCCATCCCGGGCCGCACCGCGCTGCTCGCGGTTGACGTGGACGACTTCAAGAGCATCAACGACACGTACGGGCACCAGGTCGGCGACCAGGTACTGGTGGATCTGGCCCGGGCGTTGGTGGGCGCGCTGCGCCAGGGCGACGAGCTGTACCGGATCGGTGGTGACGAGTTCGTCGCGGTGCTTGAGGTGAGCCGGCCCGAGGAGGCGCTCGGCATCGCCGAACGACTCGCCGAGGCGGCCCGGCGCACCGGTCAGACGATCAGCGTAGGGGTCGCGGTGCAGAGCGGCGGCGAGTCTGCGGAGTTGACGTTGCGGCGTGCCGACGCGGCGCTTTACCACGTCAAGCGGAGTGGCCGCGACGGCGTACGCCTAGCTGCGGCCGGCTAACCGTCGATCAATGGCTTCCCCGTCGATCAAGGACTTCTTGTCGCGGATTGGTGATCGAACCACGACGATAGGTCCTTGATCGACGGGCAAGAGGGGCGGGCAAGAGGGGCGGGCAAGGGGGCGGGCAAGAGGGGGCGGGGTGGGGGGTCAGCGGGGGGTGCGGAACTCGGCGGCGAGCAGCTCGGCGATCTGCGCGGTGTTGAGCGCCGCGCCCTTGCGCAGGTTGTCCCCGGTGACGAACATGTCGAGGGCCCGCGGATCGTCGATTGAGCGCCGGATCCGGCCCACCCAGGAGGGGTCGGTGCCGGCCGCGTCGATCGGCATCGGGAACTCCCCGTTCGCCGGGTCGTCGACGAGGATCACGCCGGGTGCGTTGCGCAGTGCCTCGCGGGCGCCCTCGGCGTCGACCTCGGCGCCGAAGACCGCGTGGATGGCCACCGAGTGGCCGGTGACCACCGGCACCCGGACGCAGGTGGCGGAGACCTTGAGGTCCGGCAGGCCGAGGATCTTGCGCGACTCGTTGCGCAGCTTCAGCTCCTCGGAAGACCAGCCGCCGTCACAGAGCGAGCCGGCCCAGGGCACCACGTTGAGCGCCAGCGGGGCCGGGAACGGGCCGAAGTCGTCGCCGATCGCCTGCCGGACGTTGCCCGACCGGGAGCCGAGCCCCCGATCGCCGACGATCTTGGCGAGCTGGTCGTGCAGGGTGTCCACGCCGATCTGCCCGGCGCCGGAGACCGCCTGGTACGAGGAGAGCACCAGTTCACGCAGGCCGTACTCGCGGTGCAGCGGGGCAATCGCCACGATCATCGCGAGGGTGGTGCAGTTGGCGTTGGCGATGATGCCCTTCGGGCCGGTTCCGGACCTGCTCCGGGTTGATCTCGGGGACGACCAGCGGCACGTCCTTGTCCATCCGGAACGCGCCGGAGTTGTCCACCGCCACCGCGCCGCGCGCCACCGCCACCGGTGCCCATTCGGCGGAGACCTCGTCGGGGACGTCGAACATCGCCACGTCGACACCGTCGAACACCGACGGCGGTCAACGCCTGGACGGTCAGCTCCTCACCCCGGCACAGTCGCTTCTGCCCGGCTGAGCGCTCGGATGCCACCAGCCGGATCTCGC
Source organism: uncultured Actinomycetota bacterium (assembly GCA_963750055.1). Lineage (GTDB taxonomy): Bacteria > Actinomycetota > Actinomycetes > Mycobacteriales > Micromonosporaceae > CAVVPI01. The sequence goes on from CAVVPI010000008.1 coordinate 502,362, forward strand.
CCCAGACGTTCTTGCGGGAGGAGAGCAGATCGCACATGACGGTGCCGACCGCGCCGGTCGCCCCGACGACCGCCAGGGTGGGTAGCTGAGCCACGACGGACTACCTCCCGGTTCCGGCGTAAACGACGGCTTCCTCACTCCCACCGAGGTCGAACGCCTCGTGCACGGCGCGCACGGCGGCGTCGAGATCGGTGTCCCGGCAGACCACGGAGACCCGGATCTCGGAGGTCGAGATCATTTCGATGTTGACGCCGGCTTCGCCCAGCGCGGCGAAGAAGCCGGCCGCCACGCCCGGGTGCGACCGCATTCCGGCGCCGATCAGCGACACCTTGCCGACGTGGTCGTCGTAGAGCAGGCTCTTGAACTTGATCGTCTCCTGGATCTTGCTCAGCGCGGCCATCGCGCTCGGGCCGTCGGCCTGGGGCAGGGTGAACGAGATGTCGGTGCGGCCGGTGCCCTCGGTGGAGACGTTCTGCACGATCATGTCGATGTTGATCTCGGCGCCGGCCACCGTCTCGAAGATCCGGGCCGCGGCGCCCGGCTCGTCCGGAACGCCGACGATAGTGATCTTCGCCTCGCTCCGGTCGTGGGCGACCCCGGTGATCAATGCTTGTTCCACGGGTAGGTCCTCCATCGATCCGGTGACCATGGTGCCGGTGTTGGTCGAGTATGACGAGCGGACGTGAATCGGCAACCCCGCCCGGCGCGCGTACTCGACGCTGCGCAGGTGCAGCACCTTGGCGCCGCAGGCGGCCAACTCCAACGTCTCCTCGTAGGTGATCTGTTTGATGTGCCGGGCATTGGGCACGATCCGCGGATCGGCGGTGTAGATCCCGTCCACGTCGGTGTAGATCTCGCAGACATCGGCCTCCAGCGCCGCCGCCAGCGCCACCGCGGTGGTGTCCGAGCCGCCCCGGCCCAGCGTGGTGATGTCCTTGGTGTCCTGGCTGACCCCCTGGAAACCGGCGACGATCGCCACCGCGCCCTCGTTCGAGCGCCCCGCGCAGTCGGCCGGGGGTGACGTCGATGATCCGGGCCCGCCCGTGCGCCGAGGTGGTCAGCACGCCGGCCTGCGAACCGGTGTACGACCGCGCCTCGTACCCGAGGTTGTGGATGGCCATGGCGAGCAGCGCCATGGAGATCCGCTCACCGGAGGTGAGCAGCATGTCCAGCTCCCGACCGGGCGGCAGCGGGCTGATCTGGTTAGCCAGGGCGAGCAGTTCGTCGGTGGTGTCGCCCATCGCGGAGACCACGACGACCACGTCGTCGCCGGCCTTGCGGACCGCGACGATCCGCTCCGCGACCCGCTTGATCCGCTCCGCGTCGGCGACGGAAGAACCGCCGTACTTCTGCACCACCAGTGCCACGACGGTCCACTCCCTCCAGCGACCCCACCGGTCCCATCGACCCTGAGCGTGCCAACGCCGCCGGATGCAGACCGGCGGCGCCGTATGAGACTCCCTCAGGGTACCGGCCGGAGCAGTCAGCGGGCCCAGCCGATCCCACCATCCGACCGGTACGCGACACGCCGGGCCCGGCTGGGCTAGCCGATCAGAACGCGAGTCCCGACGGCGACAATGGCACGGTGCTCCCCGGTGCTCCCCGTCTTTCCGCCCCCGGCTGGCCGCTCTGCTTCTGCTCGGCGCCCCGGTGCTGCTGGCCGGCTGTGCCGACCGGTCGCCGCCGGCCGAGGTGAGAGCCATCGAAAGCAACACACCGGCCCAGCCGCCCGACGCTCGGGCCCAGTTGGCGGCGCTGGCGGCGGCGGCCCAGGACCGACACCTCTCGGCCATTTACACGCTGGTCACGGAGGGTCGACCGGACCGGACCGTGACGGTCACCAGCGCCACCGACCGGACCTGGCGGGTGGACATTCCCGGCGGGGCACTGGGCGGCGCCGCTGACGTGTCGGTCGCGCGGACCCGAGACGGCATGTTCCAGTGCTCGCTGCCCTCCGCGCATCGTCCCGAGCCGTCCACCTGCGTCCGGGTCGCCGAGCCGGGCGACCGGTTGGCCAGCGACATCGACCCACGGGTGCAGCACCCCTTCGTCGACTGGCCCGGCGTGCTCACCGACCGCCAGGCACCGCTCGCCGTTTCGATCGCCCGGCCCCCGGCCGGCGGTCGGGGCACCTGCTTCTCGGTGGAGTCGACCTCGGCGTCGGTGAGCCCCTCGGTCGACGTCGGCATCTACTGCTACGCCGCGGACGGCACGCTCACCGCCGCCAGGCTGGAGTACGGCACGTTGGTGCTGGTCGGCACCGCGGCCGCCGCGCCGAGCACCATCGCCCTGCCCGGCCCGGTGATCGTCGGCGAGCCGCTCGGGATGGCCGCCCGGCCCGAGGTTGAGCCGACCGACACCAGCCCGGACCCGTCAATTGGCTAGACCGGTCAGCCGCCGCATCGTGGCATCGAACACAACAGATCACGCCAATTTGGTTACGCACCGTTCCGTGCGGCACACTCGGCGCCATGTCCGAGTTATCCCGTTGCTGGCCACCCGCTGGAGTCCGCATGCTTTCGAGCCGGTCGCCGTGGTGGCCGATCTTTGGAGCGGGAGCTTCGTCTCAGAATCCGGACTACGATTCCATAATCGCAATCCGATCACGTAGGGTTACCGACGTCATGTGGCAGGCGCTTCTTCTTTGCTGCCGCGACGAGGCCCACCAGGCCGGCACCTCGTCGCGGAGTTGACCTGCGCCGACCTGCGCCTCGACCGAGTTGCGACCGGCTTCGCCCGGTCCCAGATCGATGAACAGATCTTCCGCCCGGCGCCCGGCGTGCTCCGCGCCCGCCGCGCCACATGACCACAGGAGCTCCGCACCATGTCACAGTCAGTCGGCGCCACCACCGGCCCTGAGTCGACCAACGCTGATCCGATCGCCCGGCAACAGGCGAGTCGGATGCCGTACCAGCGCTACCAGCCGTACCACCGGCAGTTCCCGGTGGAGTTGCCGGACCGCCAGTGGCCGACCCGGCGGGTCGAGGCCGCACCCCGGTGGTGTGCGGTCGACCTGCGGGACGGCAACCAGGCGTTGATCGACCCGATGTCCCCCGAACGCAAGCGGCGGATGTTCCTGCTCCTGGTGCAGATGGGGTACAAGGAGATCGAGGTCGGCTTCCCGTCGGCGAGCCAGACCGACTACGACTTCGTCCGTCAGCTCATCGAGCAGGACCTGATCCCTGAAGACGTGACGATCCAGGTGCTGACCCAGTGCCGGGAGCACCTGATCGACCGCACCTTCGAGTCGCTGCGCGGCGCCCGGCGGGCGATCGTGCACTTCTACAACTCGACCTCGACGCTGCAGCGCCGGGTGGTCTTCGGCCTGGACCGCGCCGGCATCACCGACATCGCGACGCAGGGCGCCCGGCTCTGCCAGAAGTACGCCGAGATCCACACCCCGGACACCGAGATCCACTACGAGTACTCGCCGGAGTCGTACACCGGCACCGAACTGGAGTACGCGTTGGAGGTCTGCTCGGCGGTGATCGACGTGATCGACCCGACGCCGGACCGACCGTTGATCATCAACCTGCCGGCCACCGTCGAGATGGCGACGCCGAACGTCTACGCCGACTCGATCGAATGGATGCACCGCCGGCTGCCCCGCCGGGACAGCGTGATCCTCTCCCTGCACCCGCATAACGACCGGGGCACCGGGGTGGCCGCCGCCGAGCTGGGCCTGCTGGCCGGCGCCGACCGGGTCGAGGGCTGCCTCTTCGGCAACGGCGAGCGCACCGGCAACGTCGACCTGGTCACCCTGGGGCTGAACCTCTTCTCCCAGGGCATCGACCCGCAGATCGACTTCGCCAATATCGACGAGATCAAGCGGACCGTCGAGTACTGCAACCAACTGCCGGTGCACGAGCGGCACCCGTACGCGGGCGATCTGGTCTACACCGCGTTCTCCGGTTCGCACCAGGACGCGATCAAGAAGGGCCTGGACGCGCTGGCCGCCGACGCGCAGACCGCCGGGGTGCCGATCGACCAGTACACCTGGGGCGTGCCGTACCTGCCGATCGACCCGAAGGACGTGGGCCGCACCTACGAGGCGGTGATCCGGGTCAACTCGCAGTCCGGCAAGGGCGGCGTCGCGTACATCATGAAGGCCGAACACAACCTGGACCTGCCGCGCCGGCTGCAGATCGAGTTCTCCGGCGTGGTGCAGCACTTCACCGACGATGCCGGCGGCGAGGTGGAGCCGGACCGGATGTGGGAGATCTTCGCCAGCGACTACCTGGTCGAGCAGCAGCGGCAACCGGTGGTGGCCCTGGCCGGTTACGCCATCGACACGGTCGAGGGCAAGGTCGGGATCGAGGCCGAGGTGCGGTTCGGCGACGAGCGGCGACAGCTCATTGCCACCGGTAACGGCCCGATCGACGCGTACGTCAACGCGCTGGCCGAGTTGGACGTACGGGTCCGGGTGCTCGACTACCACGAGCACGCCATGTCCTCCGGCGGCGACGCCCAGGCCGCGGCGTACGTCGAGTGCGAGGTCGACGGCCGTACGGTCTGGGGCGCCGGGTTGGACGCGAACATCGTCACCGCCTCGATCAAGGCGGTGACCAGCGCGGTCAACCGCGCCCGTCGCTAAGCCGTAGGCAGGGGTCCCTTCCTGTCGCTTGCCCGACAGGAAGGGACCCGGTCAATCTCGGGGTCGGGCATCGGGTCGGTGGGCCAGCAACGCGGCCACCACCGCGCCAGCGACCATCAGACCGGCACACCAGAGCAACGCGGCCCGGTAGGCGGCGGTGAGCGCGGCCGGCATCTGGTAGCCCGCTCCGGAGAGACCGACCAGCAGTGGCAGCGCGGCCACCGCGAGCAGTCCGCCGATTCGGGACGCCGCGTTGTTGAAGCCGCTGGCCACTCCGGCGAACCGGTCCGCCACGGCGGCCAGCACGGACGCGGTCAGCGGGGCGACCACCAGGGTCATCCCGAGCCCGAACAGGGTCACCCCTGGCAGTACGTCGGTCCAGTAGGAGGCGCGGGGGCCGACCGAGCGCAGCAGCAGAAGGCCACCGGCGGCGAGCAGCGGCCCGATGGCGAGCGGTAGTCGCGGCCCGATCTGCTTGGCGAGGGCGCCCATCCGGGCCGAGCCGATCAGCAGCAGAATCGTCAGCGGCAGCGTCGCCAGGCCGGTTTCCAGGGCCGAGTAGCGGACCACGTTCTGCAGGTAGATGGAGAGGAAGAAGGTAAGTCCGCCCAGCGCCGCGTAGACCAGCACGGTGTAACTGTTCAATACGGCGAAGAGCCGGCGGGTGAAGAGGGTGGGCGGCAGCATCGCGGTGACACCCCGGCGCCGTTCGACCAGTACGAATCCCACGGCGGCCAGGATCCCGGCTACCGCTGAGGTCAGCACCGGCGCTGAGGTGGCGCCGAACTGTCTCGCCTCCACCAGGGCGTACGTGATGCCGGCCAGTGCGACCACACCGAGCGCGGCACCGGCCAGGTCGAAGCGGGACCGGGCCGGTTCGGCGGCCCGGCTCTCCGGGGTCCAGCGCAGCGCGGCGATCAGCACGACCACCGCGAGCGGCAGGTTGATCAGGAAGATCCACCGCCAGGAGAACGCGTCGATGAGCCAGCCGCCGAGGAACGGGCCGAGCGCGGTCGACACTCCGGAGAGTCCGGACCAGAAGCCGATCACCCGACTGCGGTCGTCCGGGTGGAAGTTGGCCTGCAGCAGGGAGAGCGAGCCGGGGGTCAGTAACGCGCCGCCGACCCCCTGCAGGAAACGAGCGATGATCAACCATTCGATGCTCTGTGCCAGTCCGCACATCAGCGAGGCGACGGTGAAACTCAGCACCCCGATCAGGAAGATCCGCCGCCGGCCGAAACGGTCCCCGAGCGCCCCGCCGAGCAGCACGAAGGCGGCCAGCGTCAGCAGGTAGCCGTTGAGTGTCCACTGTAGGCCTTCGGTGCTCGCCCTCAGTTCAGCGCCGAGGTGCGGGAGCGCGACGTTGACCACGGTGGCGTCCAGGAAGACCATCCCCGAAGCGAAGATGGCGGCCAGCAGGGTGCCCCGACCGGCCGGGCTACCGATCCGCAACGGCACTGGATTCTCACGCACAGCGTCCAATCTGCCCCGCAGGATCGGAAGATGCCACCAAACGCCGAAACCACCTCGGTGGAGGATGCGCCGAACGCCGGCAACCCGCAAGCTTGAGCCGTGCTGTCTACTCGTACCAAATCCCGATTTTGGCGTAGCGCGGTCGCCGCGCTCGCCGCGACGCTCGCGCTCGGCGCCACCACTGGTTGCGACGTTCTACTGGAAGAGGTTTCCGCCCCGCCGCCGACCAGCGCCGGGACCGCAGCGACCCAACTCGGCCAGCTCACCGTGGCCAAGGCTGGCCCGATGGCCGGTTACAGCCGGAAACATTTTCCGCACTGGCGCAAGGCCGGTAAGAACTGCGACGTCCGGGACACCGTGCTGGCGCGGGACGGCACCGACATCAAGGTCTCCGGCTGCAACGTGATCGGCGGTAACTGGGTCAGCGTCTACGACGATCTGACCTTCACCGATCCCGCCAAGGTGGACATCGATCATATGGTGCCACTGGCCAATGCCTGGCGTTCCGGCGCGAAGGAGTGGGACGACGCCAAGCGGGGCGATTTCGCCAATGATCTCGACCGTCCGCAACTGTTCGCGGTATCAGCCTCCTCCAATCGGGCCAAGGGCGACCAGGACCCATCCACCTGGACACCACCGAGCCGGAGCTACTGGTGCAAGTACGCTGAAGACTGGATCGCGGTCAAGCACTACTGGCAACTGACCGTCACCGTTGCCGAGAAGACCGCTCTCGCCGACATGCTGGGGAACTGCTGATGGCCGAAGCCACCACCGACCTATCGGACCCTGCGGACTCGCGCAACGCCACCGACCGGGCGGAGACCACGGATTCGTCGGAGGAGCCGAACCCGCCCGGGCCGGACCCCGACTCACCCGGGCCGGACCCCGACTCACCCACCGCCCGCAGCACCGGCATCATCGCCGGGCCGGGCGGGGTGATGACCGACGAGGTCGGCGTGATCACCGGTGAGCTGACCCTCTGCACCGAGCTCGACGCCGGTCAGGTCACCCTCTGGGTCCAGTACCTGGACGCCGACGAGTGGTATGTCGTCACCGGTGGTCGCGCGCCGCTGGCCGACGAAGCCGACCTCGACGCGGTGCACACCATCGCGGTCGGTCTGCTGGACCGCCCGGAAGGCTGAGCGACAACGAGGGGCCCTTCCGGTCCCGGAAGGGCCCCTCGTTGTCGCCAGGTACGTGCCGACGCTAGGCCGGGCGGACCAGCTCGGCTTCGGTCTGGTGCGGGCGTAGCTCGCCGCTGGCGATCTGCTCGGCCCAGTGGCAGGCCACCCGGCTGGCGCCGATCGGACGCAGCACCGGCCGTTCGGCCGCGCACCGGGTCGGCTGAGCCCACGGGCACCGGGTGTGGAACCGGCACCCGGCCGGCGGGTTGGCCGGCGAGGGCAGGTCACCGGAGAGCAGGATCCGCTCCCGCCGGTCCTCGACCTCAGGGTCCGGGACCGGCACCGCCGACATCAACGCCCGGGTGTACGGGTGCAGCGGCTCGCGGTAGAGCTGGTCGCTGGGCGCCTCCTCGACCAGCGCGCCGAGGTACATGACGCCGATCGTGTCGGAGATGTGCCGGACCACCGCCAGGTCGTGCGCGATGAACAGGTAGGTCAGTCCCAGCTCGTCCTGCAACTCGTCGAGCAGGTTGATCACCTGGGCCTGGATCGACACGTCGAGCGCGGAGACCGGCTCATCGGCGACGATCAGTTCGGGACCGAGCACCAGCGCCCGGGCGATGCCGATCCGCTGCCGCTGGCCGCCGGAGAACTCGTGCGGATAGCGGGAGAGCGCCCAGCGGGGCAACCCGACCGCATCCAGCGTCTTGCCGATGATCTGCCGCCGCTCGTCCCGGCTGCCGCCGATGCCGTGCGCCTGCAGGCCTTCCACCAGGATCGACTCGACGTTCTGCCGCGGGTCGAGGCTGGACATCGGATCCTGGAAGATCATCTGCATCCGGCGACGCATCTCGCGCAACCGTCCGGCCGGCAGCCTGGTCAGCTCGACCCCGTCGAAGGTGACCTCCCCGCCGGTGGGCGGGGTCAACTGCAGGAGTGCCCGGCCGAGCGTGGACTTACCGCAGCCGGACTCACCCACCAGCCCGTACGTCTGCCCACGGGCGATGGTCAGGTCGACGCCATCGACCGCCTTGACGTGCCCGACGACCCGGTCGAAGAGCGCCCCGGCGGTGATCGGGAAATGCACCTTGAGATCGCGGACCTCGACCAACGGTGTGCGCTGCCCGGACGGCTCGGTGCCCCTGCTGGCGGTCGCCTCACTACCTGCGGTCATGCCGACTCCTCCTCGCCTGAGGCGGGCACCGCCACCGGAGCGGGCCCCTGCGCCTTGGCGGTCACCGGGTTGATGCACCGGTAGGTGCGGTCGGTGTGGGTCAATTCCAGCCCCGGCGGTTCGCCGATGCACCCCGCCACCTGGTTATCGCAACGCGGCGCGAACGCGCACCCGTCCGACCAGGGCAGCAGGTCACGTACCGAGCCGCGGATCGGGGTGAGTCGCTCGCCCCGCCCGGCGTCCAGCCGGGGCACCGACCCGAGCAACCCCACCGTGTACGGGTGCCTCGGCTCGGCGAAGAGCGGCCGGCGGCGGGCGGTCTCCACCACCCGCCCGGCGTACAACACGTTGATCGTGTCGCACATCCCGGCGACCACACCCAGGTCGTGAGTGATCATGACGAGGGCCGTGCCGGATTCCCGGACGAGGTCCTTGAGCAGTTCCAGGATCTGCGCCTGGATGGTCACGTCCAGCGCCGTGGTGGGCTCGTCGGCGATGAGCAGCCTCGGCCGGCAGGCCACCGCCATCGCGATCAGGGCCCGCTGGCGCATCCCGCCGGAGAGCTGGTGCGGGTATTCCTTCAACCGCCGTCGCGGGTCCGGAATGCCGACCCGGTCGAGCAGTTCGGCCGCCTCTTTGCTGGCCGCTTCGCCGCGCAGCCCGCGATGGCGGGTGAGCACCTCGGTGACCTGCAATCCGATCGGGATGACCGGGTTGAGCGAGGAGAGTGGATCCTGGAAGATCATCGCGACGTCGCGACCTCGGATATCCCGCAGCGACCGGGTGTCCAACCGCAGCAGATCGGTGCCGTCGAAGTCCGCCCGGCCGCCCACCGTGATGCCGGGCTGCCGGGGCAGCAGCCCCATCAGCGCCAGCGAGGTCACGCTCTTGCCGCAACCGGACTCGCCGACCAGGCCGACCACCTCGCCGGCATCGACGGAGAAGGAAACCCCGTCCACCGCGCGAACCGTGCGCTGCCCGCGGCGGGCGAAGGTGACAGAGAGATCGTCCACATCAAGTAGCGCCATGAGAGGTCACTTCCGCAGCTTCGGGTCGAGGGCCTCACGCATCGCCTCACCGAGCAGAGTGAAGCCGAGTGCGGTGATGATGATGGCCACGGCCGGGTAGATCGCCAGCGCCGGTCGAATGCCCAGGTACGGCTGCGCGTCGGCCAGCATCACGCCCCACTCGGGCACCGCCGAGTCGGGGTTGCCCAGTCCAAGGTAGGAGAGCGCCGCCGCCTCGATGATCGCGGTGGCCAGCGTGAGCGTCGCCTGCACGATGACCGGAGCCAGCGAGTTGGGCAGTACGTGGGCCAGCGCGATCTTCGACTTGCGTACCCCGAGCGAGGTCGCGGCCAGTACGTAGTCGCTGTTCGACTGCGCGATCATCGAGCCGCGCAGCAGCCGGGCGAAGACCGGCACCGAGACCACACCAACGGCGATCATCACGGTGATCAGACTGGCACCGAGCAGCGCCGCGACGCTGACCGCGAGCAGCAGGCTGGGCAGCGCGAGCAACATGTCGATGAAGCGCATCAGGGTGGTGTCGACCCAACGCCCCCAGCGACCGCCGAGCCCGGCAGCGGCACCGGCGACACCACCGATGAGGGCTCCGATGGTGAACCCGAAAATGGTGGCGACCACGCCGACCAGCAGGGTCTGCCGGGCACCGACGACCAGTCGGGTGAACTCGTCCCGACCTTGGTGGTCGAAACCCAGCCAGTGCCCGTCGGTGAAGCCCGGAATGATGCCCTGGCCGGACTTGACCAGTCCTTCGCGGATGCCGATCGAGTCGGTCGGCGAGTACGGCACGAAGAACGGGCCGATCACCGCCACCAGGACGAAGAGCACCAGGATGATGGCACCGATGATCGCACCCGGGTTGCGCCGCAGCCGGCGGAACGCCTCCTGCCAGAGGCTGATGCCGCGTTCGTCGTCGCGGACCGCGGACAGCTCGGCGAGCCGGTCGAGCTTCTCAGTCTTCTTCTTGGCCCGTTCGGTAACGCTCATCGGGGCCACCTTCCGTTCGCGACTGCGGGGCTCGCAAGCTCACTCCTCGCGCTCACCGGACCCTCACCCTCGGGTCGATCAAGCTGTAGGAAAGGTCAACTATCAGGTTCACCAGCACGTAGACCACCGCGATGATCAAAATAAAGCCCATCAGTACGGGATAGTCACGTTGACTGATCGACTCAGCGATGAACGCGCCGATGCCACTGAACGCGAAGACCGTCTCGGTGAGCACCGCACCCGACAGCAGCCCGCCGGTGAGCAGACCAATGCTGGTGGCCACCGGGAGCATCGCGTTGCGCAGCACGTGCCGGCTGCGGACCACCCGCTCGGTCAGGCCCTTCGCCTCGGCAGTCCGGACGAAGTCCTCGCCGAGCACCTCCAGCACGCTCGCCCGGGTGATCCGCACAATGATCGCAAGTGGGATGCTGGCCAGCGCGATGCCCGGCAGCACGAGGTGCCACAACGCATCGGCGGCGGCGTCCCACTCGCGGGTCATCAGCCCATCGAGGACAAAGAAGTTGGTTATCCGGGTCGCTTCGAGCGTCGGGTCCTGCCGCCCGGTCGACGGGAACAGGTGCAGGTTCTCCGCGAAGATCGCCTTGAGTACGTAGGCGAGGAAGAAGACCGGAGTGCAGATGCCGATCAGCGAGCCGGCGACCGACGCGTGGTCGAGGAACCGGCCCCGTCGGCGGGCCGCCAGGTAGCCGAGCGGGATGCCGATCCCGATCGCGATGATCATCGCGGTCAAGGTCAGCTCAACCGTGCCCGGGAAGCGCTGCAGGAACTCGGTGGTGACCTCGCGCTTGGTGGAGATCGAAGTGCCCAGGTCAAGCTGGAGCAGGCGCTTCATGAACCGGCCGTACTGGACCAGGATCGGCTCATCGAGCCCAAGATTGCGCCGGATCGCGGCGCGCATCTCCGGGGTTCCGCGCTCACCGAGGATCGCGGTCTCCGGACCGCCGGGCAGCCGGCGTAACCAGATAAACAGCAGTACGGAGAGCCCGAGCAGGGTGGGTATCAGCTGCAGCAGGCGTCTGATGATGAACCGAAACACGGCGGCCTCTGGCGGGGTGCGGAGGGTCGCGCGGGCGGACGCGCTGCTGACTCACCGGCCGATCAGTCGACCGGCAGGCCAGCGCGCGTCCGCCCGCGTTCTCCCTGTTTCTAAATCAGGACTTGAATTCGGCGGTCTCGAACCGCTCGTCCGTCAGCGGACTGGCCTTGACGCCGGTCACGTCCTTACCGAACACGATCGCCGGCGGCGAGTGCGAGATCGGCACACCCGGCAGGAAGTCCATGATCTTGGCGTTCAGTTCCTTGTAGAGCCCGTACCGGGTGTTCAGGTCGGCGGTGCCGTCCGCCTGCTTGAACAGGTCAAAAAGGGCCTGGTCGGTGTAGCCCCACTCGTCCTTCGGCCGGTCGAAGAAGGTACCGATGAAGTTGTAGCCGTCGCCGTAGTCACCGGTCCAGCCCAGGAAGTGCAGGTCGTGCTTGCTGCCCGAGGTGGTGGCGTTGAGGTAGTCCGGGCTCCACTTCAGCGGGATCGCCTCGACCTTGATGCCAACCGCCTGCAGGTCCGCCGAGAGGAGCTCGAACAGGTCCTTCGGGTTCGGCATGTACGGCCGGGTGACCTCGGTCGGGTAGTGGAATCGCAGGGTCAGGTCCGACGCGCCGGCTTCGGCGAGCAGCGACTTGGCCTTATCCACGTTGTAGTCGTACTTGGTGACGTCGGGGTTCCAGCCCTCGACCGTCGACGGGTAGAACTGGGTGGCCACCTCGGCGCCCGGGGGGAGCTTCGAGTCGACCAGGGCCTGCCGGTTGAGCGCGTAGGCGATCGCCTGACGCACCCGGACGTCGGCCAGCTTCGGGTTCCCCTTCTGGTTGATCGCCAGGTAGAGGATGTTGAACGCCGGCCGGGTCAACATGTTGAAGCCCTCGGCCTTCAGCGGCTCGACGTCAGCCGGGCCGACCAGGTCGTAGCCCTGGATGTCGCCGGAGCGCAGCGCCTGCTTACGGGCGTTCTCGTCCGAGATGGTCTTGTAGATGATGGTCTTCAGCTTCGCCTTGGTACCGGCGTAGTCTTCGTTCCGCTCAATGGTCAGCGTCTTGTTGGCGACGTCCCAGCTCTTGAACTTGAACGGCCCGGTGCCGGTCGGGTGCTCCATCGCGTACGACGGGTACTTGATGTCGTCCGCGCTACCGGTGACGTTGCTCGCGTCGTACTTCTCCAGCGCCGCCGGGCTGTGCATGGAGAACGACGGCAGCATCAACGCGTACGGGATCTTGCTGGAGACCCGGGCGAAGGCGAGGTCGACCGTGGTCGCGTCCTTCGCGGTGCACGACTTGAAGAGGCTCGGCGGCAGGTCGGCACTCTCGTTGGCGGCATAGCCGCCCATCACGTCCTGCCAGTAGGCGGTCACGTCCGGGCTCTGCATGAGGCCCTTGGCGTTGTACCACCGGTTGAAGTTGACGCAGACCGCATCGGCGTTGAACTCCGTACCGTCGTGGAACTTCACTCCGCTGCGGAGCTTGAAGGTCCAGACGGTGCCGGTCGAGTCGGGCGTCCAGGACTCGGCCAGGCCGGGGGTGATCTTCGTACCGCCCTCCTCCGGGCGGACCAGCGTCTCGAAGACCTGGCGGGCGACGCGCAGCGACTCGCCGTCGCTGGCGAGGCTGGGGTCGAGCACCTTGGGGTCTCCGGCGACACCGAAGACCAGGGTGTCCTTCTTGCTTGCGCCCGATTTGTCGCCGCGGTCGCTCTCGGCACAGCCGGCTACCGCGAGGGCCGCGACCGCAACGGCCGCGATGGCGACCTTCGGCCTTGATGCACGCATGGTGCTTCACCTCGTCCTTTGGGTACGGACAACGCGGTGACGAGGGGCGTCACCGATGGCGAGACCTTAGCCGCCGTTCTAACCACCGGGAAACGGGCCGAGAATGGGTTGGTACCGGATCGTGTCTTTAGCGTCACGAGACCTGCTGAGTGCAGCGCCCCATGGTCATCAAACAAGCGTTATTGCCCCGGTTTGATCGATGCAGAGTTGTTACATGCTCCGCCTGCTGGTCATTGTTGATGTCAGACCCGACCCGGAGATCCGGGCACCCCCGGCCCCCCCAGATCAGAGCGCGCGACGCCCCTCGAAAGCCCGACCGAGGGTGATCTCGTCCGCGTACTCCAGATCCCCACCCACCGGCAGCCCACTAGCCAACCGGGTCACCACAATGCCCATCGGCTTGACCATCAGGGCGAGATAGGTCGCGGTGGCCTCACCCTCGGTGTTGGGGTCGGTGGCGAGAATCAACTCGCGCACCGTGCCGGCACTGAGCCGGACCAACAGTTCCCGGATGCGCAGATTGTCCGGACCGATCCCCTCCAGCGGGTTGATCGCCCCACCGAGCACGTGGTAGCGGCCCCGGAACTCACCGGTCCGCTCAATTGCCACGATATCCTTGGGCTCCTCCACCACGCAGAGCACCTCGTCACCGCGACGCGGGTCGCGGCAGACCCGGCACTGCTCGGTCTCGGCCACGTTGAAGCAGATCACGCAGAACCGCACCAGCTCCTTGACCTTGCGCAAGGCGGTCGCCAACCGGTTGACATCGGCCGGATCAGCCGACAACACATGGAAGGCGATCCGCTGGGCACTCTTCGGGCCCACACCCGGGAGTCGGCCCAGCTCGTCGATCAGGTCCTGGATCGCACCCTCGTACATCTGGGGTGGCTCAGAAACCGGGCAGGCCGAGGCCGCCCATGCCGCCGGTTACCGGACCCATCTTCTCCTCGGTCAACTGGCGAACCGCCTCGTTGGCGTTGTGCAGAGCCGCCAGGACCAGGTCCTCCAGGGTCTCCACATCGTCCGGGTCGACCACCTTCGGGTCGATCTTCACCGCCTTAACCTCACCGGCGCCGGAGATGGTGATGCTGACCAGGCCACCCCCGGCCGTACCGGTCAGCTCAGCCGAGGCCAGCTCAGCCTGGGCGGCGGCGATCTGCTGCTGCATCTTCTGCGCCTGCTTCAACATCTGCTGCATATTGGGCTGTCCACCGGGGCGCACGGCAACTCCTTGATCAAGGCACTCGGTCAACCCCAGCCTAGTGCGGCCGGCCGT
>CAVVPI010000009.1:0-13838 GCA_963750055.1 uncultured Actinomycetota bacterium
AAGCCATCGTCGGGCCGGATCGCCGTCGGCTTCAGCCCATCCGGGCGAGGGCGTCCACCCGGCGCAGGGCATCGGGAAGCCGGTACGGTCCGGCCATCCGCTCCACGATGCCGGCGGCGTCCGAAAGCTTGATGCCGGCGGCCGTGACGTGGAGCGGACGGGTGGCGGCCCCACGACGCACCATGGCGGCGTGCGACGCGCTGCGGAACGCGGTCTTGGCGACGCCGATCACCGGAATACCGAACTCATCATGGACGTACGCGCCCAGGCCCGGCCGTCCAGAGGGATCGAGATCGACGTAGCCATCAATGATCAGCAGGTCGAACCAGTCTGCGCTGGCGAGCACGGCTCGCAGTGCGGGTAGCTCCCGGACAAAGAACTTGCCGGGACAGTACGGCGCAACCTGCTCCAGGTGCGCTACGTACTCGGCGACGACGGCCTCGAATCGGGCGTCGTTGGCGAGCGCCAGTGCGGCGCTTGCTCCGCCGGTGGCCGGGTAATGCACATCGGCAGCCGCGTAACTCCGCCGTCGATCAAGGGCTTCTGGGTCGATCAAGGGCTTGTTGTCGCGGTATGGAGATCGAAGCACGACAACAAGTCCTTGATCGACGGGGCGGGGATGGGTGCGGGGGTCCGAACTGCTGACCTGCGGTAGCGGTTAGATCGCGTGGGAGGGGTCCCCGTCGAGCACCAAGTGAAGCTCCGCGCGGACGACGTCACCGTCGCAGCGAAGTGCGGCTCCCGAGCGCCGTAAAACGCTGATCGCGGCGGAGTTACCCCTGGTGGTCTCGGCCACCACGGCCCGGGCGCCCATCCGGGACGCCTCGGAGAGCAACAGCGCCACTGCGGTCGCACCGATCCCCTGGCCCCGTGCCGACTGTCCGAGCCACATCCCGGTCTCCATCGTGTCGGGGTCATCCCGGCGGGCCAGCCGGATCATGCCCACCACATCGTCGCCGTGCCCGATGGCGTACATAACGGTCCGGGTCGGGCCGTCCAGCCCACCGAAACTGGCCCGGTAGAACGCCCGGAAAGCTTCCCGGCGCGCCTGTGACCAGCCAGCCGGTGCCTCAACCGGTGGCATCACCTCATGCGGCTCCGCCTCGGCAACCGCGACCGAGAGCAACGGTTCGAGAAGTTGTTCACTCATCGGCGTCAGCCGTACCTCACGGGTCACGAGCGAATGATTCTCCTCCGGCGTAGCCCCGTCCAGCGGTTCCGGTCCGGCTGCCCCGTTCGGCTATCCGCTTCAGGCCGCCCGTCCATTGCCCAAAGTCCCGACCTGGACGATGGACCCACGGGGCAGGCGACGCGGTTACTCGCAATCGAATTGGCAGAGCGCGACGGTGGCATCGTCGTACTGCTTGTGCCGGCGACGGCCGCGCCCGTCATCCTCGGCCCGCCGGACCTGGCGGATCAGCTCGTCCGGCCCCTGCTCGGTGAGCAGGTCCAACAGTTCGGGCCAGCCAAATAGGGCAAACTCCTCAACCGCTCCGGAAGCGCCGTCGGTGAGCAACGCGGCCCGCCGTACCCGTCCCGGACCGGTCAGCGGGAGGGTGCCGGTCACCGCGTGGAACGCGGCGTCCGGGTTGGCGGCGGCCACCCAGTAGCCGTGGGTCTGGTTCATCTGCTGACGTTGCAACCGCACCGAGCGTTGAAACCGGGTTGCCGGGTCGGCCCCACCAGCGGTCGCCGCAGTGGTGTGCGCCGTTTGCCGGACCTCGGTCACTGCCGTTTTGAGCCGGTCATCGGAGATCACCCGCAGCTGCTCGCCGAGGTCGACAACGAGCGGACTGTCGCAGAGGACCAGATAGTCGACCTGGTCGCCGCTGGGTCGCAGCAGGCAGACGGTAGCCGAGGGGGTGCCCGGATGGTCCAGGTCGCAGCGGCCTTCATGGTCGGCCCGGACCGCGAGGATCGCCGCCGCGAGGTTGCCCATCAGGGCGGCGGCGGGCCGCTGCGCGGCGGCCAGGCCGATGCGGGCCGCGAGTTGCCGGACATACCAGGCCGGACCGTGTACGCAGCCGGTGTCGAAGCCCTCCGGCACCGTCGCCCCATCGAGTACGCCGACGAGTTGCCCGTACTGGAATACGTGATCTTCGTTCTCCAGTTGGTCGGGGGCGGCCACCGAGGCGGTCCACACCTGCATCCGGAGCCGGTTTCGGGCCACACCGATCGCCGGAATATTCGGGGCAGTTACCGCCATGGCCCTGATGCTAGGGCAAGGCGGGTCCACCAGGTGCCGGGTTCGGATCACGGCCGGTCCAGCCCTCCCCCATCCAGCCAACCCGCATACGGGAACGAACACGAACGGTAGCGTCGAGGGTGCCAACACCCACGCGACAGGGGGATCGCAGATGATGCGGAAGCTGCACGACATGGGCCTGCGGGCCGATCACTGCTATATGGCGGGCATTGCCAGCGTCGCCCTCTCCTTCGGTACCTGGCTGCTGTCCAAGCAGTTCGAAGACAGCGGAATCGACCGCGCCGACCGGTGGGGCATCTTCATCGGCGAATGGGCGCCCACCTTCATCGCGCTCGGCAACGGACTGCGGACGTACGAGAAGTAGCCGGCCGCCTGGTGCGCGGGCGCCCGACTCAGCACCGCTTTGCCGCGGGCGCCCGACTCAGCACCGCTTTGCCGCGGGCGCCCGACTCAGCACCGCTTTGCCGCGGGCGCCCGACTCAGCACCGCTTTGCCGCGGGCGCCCGACTCAGCGACGGCGGCCACGGGCCCAGGTCGAGCGCAGCCGCCGCAACCGACTGACCAGCATCGGCTCGGCGGCCAACGCGACCGGGTTGTCCAGCAGCCCGTTCAGCAGTTGGTAGTAACGGGTCGCCGAGAGGTCGAAGGTGTCCCGGATGGCCTGCTCCTTGGCCCCGGCGTTGCGCCACCAACGTCGTTCGAAGGCCAGGATCTCCCGCTCGCGATCGGTCAACGCGGGATCGGCCGGGGTGGCGGCGGTCGAATCCTCACCGGTCGAATCCTCACCGGTCGGAGCGTCAGCGGGCGGCATCAGGTTGCTGCTTCCTACTCATTGCTCACTGCTGAGCAGTTTGGATGTTTCGCTCTCCGCTCGGCCGTGGTGGTCGGGCTGGAGTCCTGCACGTACGTGCCCCAACCGGCGGGCCTGCTCCACCAGAGCGGCGTACTTGCCCGGATTCAGAACGGCGGAGTACGCGATACGGGTGACCTTCACCGACCATCTCCCACGGCCAGGTTCGCCTTCCGACTCGGCGAGGAGACCCGGCAGTACACCACGACCTCCCGCCCGGCGGCGTCGAAGTCGGGCCGCAGCACCTTACGCACATCGGAATCGTCGAAATACCTCTGACCCGACGACAGACGGCGGGCCACGATCCGACCCTCCACCTCCCACAGGCGCGCAGTGCTCACCGAACGGCCGACCCGCTTAGCGAACTCACCGATCCGATAAACACCGCTCACGACAGCCAACCGTAGACAGCTCTAGCCAGGGTAGCGACCACTAGTCACTCCTCCTCCGACGTCGAACGGTGCGACGTCTGATCAACCGCCAGCGTCTCTGATCAGCTAAGCGATCCTGAGTCGGATTAAGTTTCCGGGATCGTTTCCCACTTGGGTGGGGAGGCGTGGGCGTGGAAGTGGAATCCCGCGCCTAGCGCTGCTCCTCGTGGCCGGTGGCCGGTGGTGGGTGTGCTGGTCGTGTTCACGTTCTGGTGCCGGTGGGCTGCGCGGGGCAGTTTCCGGTCCGTTGGTGCGTGTCCCTCCGGACGCTTGCCCGCCCGACTGTGGTGGGGTCGGGTGGGGGAGGGTGCCCCGCGTCGCCTGGGCGCGGGGCGTGGTGGCGTGCACCGGGTGGGGCCGGTCTTCGTCCGGTCGACGGCAACCTCCGCCCACCCGCATCCACGCCGGAGGCCAACACCTCCACATCCACGGAGTTCCAGCGCTCCGCCAGCAGGCCGCCGACCATGCCCGCCACCAGATCAGCACCCCAACCGACCCGCTCGACAAGCACCGCCGGAGACAGGGCTTGACCGGTCGCCTCGTCCACCCCCGAACGCAGCAGCGCACGGGCACACGCGGTGCGTGAGGTCTCGCCCTCAGACACGGGTAGCTTCCGGCTCACCGGCCACCGCCATCCGGGCATTGCCCGGACTCGGCCAGCAGACGGCGCCGGTTCTCCGCCGACCGCATCCTATACAAGCGGTCGGCGAACGTAGTGATCAGATAATCGACGCTCACAACCCACCCACGTCACCGGAATCTTCCCCGAATCAGCCCGCAGGCGAAGCGTAACCGAATGAACACCCAGACGCTTCGCGGCCTTCGACAACCGAAGAAGTTCCGCCCAATAACTCCATGTCCACTAAGGATTCTTAATCAAATTCGTGAGCCTAACGCCGGACCACCTGGAACGCAGTACGCCGATGGGGCGGAAACCCGCAGGTCCCGCCCCATCGTGGTGCGTTCCGGCTTCAGGGTCAGGCGATGTCCCGTCGGCGGATCGCCCAGATCGCCGCGCCGAGCACCAGCACTGTCCCGACCGCGAAGAGCAGGCCGGATTGCTGCCAGGTGATGATCATTTCGCCCGGCTTGCACATGCCCTGCGCGAATTCACACGTTCGGAAGTCGAGCAGCGTCCATTCCTTCTGGAACCAGGCCGTGACGTAGGTGGAGGGGAGGTACCGACCGGAGAACCGGACCTTGGCGATCTCCAGGGCGATCCGCAAACCGACCTCGCCAACCACTCCGGCGCCGACCGCGACGCCCAGCGCCATCGCGCTGTGCCGACCGAGTGAGGCCAGGCCGAAGGCGACCGCGGCCAGCAGCAGCACCAGGCCGATGCCCCGGGCGCCGCTGAGCGCCAGGGATTCCCACACGCCCGCGGTCATCTTGCCGGGTATGCCCCGGTACTTGGCGATCAGCCAGAACGCACCGGTCCAGAGCCCGCCGAGCAGCAGGCTGGTCGCGAGCACGCCGCTGAGCAGCGCGCCCAGCTTGGTGAGCAGAACGGTGATCCGCTTCGGGCGCCAGAGCAGCAGGTTGGCCATCCCCCGCTGCTCCATTCGGCTCCGATGTATGAGGCGCCGATGACGAAGGCGAAGAGCGCGACAATCCCGGAGAAGACCGAGATGTAGTCCTGGAACTCCGTGCTGAACTCGAACTGGTACGGCAGGTACCACCTCGTTTCGTACTGATCCCGAGTGGGGACGTACGACGCGCCGCAGTCCGGCCCGAACCGCTCGGTGACGTCCTCACCGCGCGCCTTGGCCGCCTCGCAGTCGCGCATCGACTGCTCGTGGTGGCGCAGTTGCTCCTGGAATTGCAGCTCGATCTGGGCCTCTGCGGCGGCCACCTGTTCCGGGCCGACGGTGTGGCTGCGGTATCCGATGGAGACCGTGATCAGGGCCAGCCCGAGCACCAGTAGGACGAGCAGCAGTCGGGTTACCCGGCGTTTGAAGAGCCGACGGAGCTCCGTGACGTACAGGCTCATGCTCCCCAACCCCCCTGACCCGGACCGGATGGACCGGCTGAGTCGCTTGCGTTGCGCTGCGGCACCGCGACCGACTGGTCGACCTGGCGGTGCTGACCGGGCACCGGCGCGGTAGCGGTGAGCTCCAGGAAGACGCTCTCCAGATCGGCGGTGACCGGGGCCAGTTCGCTGACGTACAGGTCCTGGCTGGCCAACGTGCGGGTGACCACGGCGGGCTTGTCGACGCCGCGCACCATCAGGTGATCGTCGTGGCTGGTGACCAGCGCGCCGGCCCGGGTGAGCGCCTCGGCCGCCGCCGGCAGGTCGGTGACAGCTTCCAGGCGTACCCGCAGCCCACCGCCGGAGTGCTGGGCGAGCACCTCACTCACCGGCCCGGCGGCGACCCGGCGACCGAGCGAGATGATGGTGACCGAGTCGCAGATCAGTTGGATCTCGCCGAGGATGTGGCTGGAGAGCAGCACGGTCATTCCCGACTCGGCCAGGTTGCGCATCAGGGTACGCATCTCCCGGATGCCGCCGGGGTCGAGGCCGTTGGCCGGCTCGTCGAGGATCAGCAGCTTCGGGTTCTTCAGCAGGGCCGAGGCGACGGCGAGGCGCTGCTTCATGCCCAACGAGTACGTCTTGACCCGCTCACCGGCCCGCTCGCGCAGGCCGACCAGTTCCAGCACCTCCGACACCCGCTGTTGGGATACGTCGCCGGCGCCGGCCAGCAGGGAGAGGGTGTCCTTGGCGGTGAAGTGCGGGAAGAACTGCGGGCTTTCGACGATCGCGCCCACCTGACCGATGACCCGGGGCAGCGCGGCGGGTACTTCCTGACCGAGCACCATCATCCGGCCGCCGTTGGGCCGGATCAGTCCGAGCAGGGTACGCAGGGTGGTGGTCTTGCCCGAGCCGTTGGGGCCGAGGAAGCCGTGCACCTGACCCGTCTCGACCACCATGTCGAATCCGTCGAGCGCCTGCCGCGGACCGCTGCGTCTGTTCTGGTAGGTTTTGCGGAGATTTTCGATCTCCAGTACGGCAGCCAAAATCGGCCTCCCCTGTGGGTGACAACTGGGGACACCATACTCGGTATGCAATTATCCGT
This sequence comes from uncultured Actinomycetota bacterium, assembly GCA_963750055.1. Taxonomy (GTDB): domain Bacteria; phylum Actinomycetota; class Actinomycetes; order Mycobacteriales; family Micromonosporaceae; genus CAVVPI01. Next base: position 6,562 of record CAVVPI010000009.1, read on the forward strand.
GGGGCCGACCCGCCGACCCGCCGGTTCGTTCGTTCACCTCAGGCGCAGATGACGTTGACCCCGGCGTCCCGGAAGGCCCGTACCGTCTCCGGGGTCGCCCCGGAGTCGGTGACCAGGGTCTCGATCCGATCCACCGGACAGATCCGGGCGAAGGCGTGGCCCCCCAGCTTGGACGAGTCCGCAATGATCACTACCCGCTTCGCCCGGGCCACCATCAGGTTGTTCATCGAGGCTTCACCTTCGTGATGGGCCGCCGCGCCGAGCTTGACGTCGATGGCGTCCACCCCGAGCAGCGCCACGTCCAGGGTCACCTCGCGCAGCAGGGCGCCACCGAGCGGTCCGACCAGCTCGAACGACTGGGGCCGCACCACCCCACCGGCCACCACGACCTTCATCCGGGAGCGGACCAGCAGTTCGTTGGCGATGTTCAGCGCGTTGGTCACGACGGTGAGCTGCGCACCGTCGGCACTGGTGTTGAGATCCGGGCGGACCGCCAACGCGCGGGCCACCTCGGTGGTCGTGGTGCCGCCGTTGAGGCCGACCACCATTCCGGGTGACACCAGGGCGGCGGCCGCGGTGCCGATCCGCTGTTTCTCGGCCGAGTGCTTGGCGGTCTTGTAGCGCAGCGGCAGGTCGTAGGAGACCCCGTTGGCGACCGCGCCACCCCGGGTACGCGTGATCATCTGCTGCTGAGCGAGCTGGTCGAAGTCGCGCCGGATGGTCGCCTGCGAGACGCTCAGCCGGGCTGCGGCGTCCTCCACGCTGACCCGACCACTGTCCGTGAGGAGTTCGAGCAGGGCGTTCCATCTCGCGTACCGGTCCACGGCGGCCTCCCTGCGCGTTTGGTGCTTAATTGCGTGCACAGTAGTGCTCAAAACTACCGGGGCGCAAAACCAGGACCTGCGCAATCTGACGCATGGTTGCCGAGAGCCGAAGCTTTCGAGCAGAATGACGCTCGAAAGGTGGGTTAACCGAGCTGTATTGAGCATGGACGCCTGGTGCAGCGGTAACCGCCTGGGTAGTCGACTGCGAGGAGCCATCATGGGATACGTCGATGCGGAAATCGCCAGCCAGCCCGACTGCTGGCGGCAGGCCGCCGCTCTCGCCGCCGAGTCCGGATCCGCCCTGCCCCGGGTCGGCGAACGGGTCGCCGTAATTGGCTGCGGCACGTCCTGGTACATCGGGATGGCCTACGCCGCGCTGCGGGAACAGGCCGGTCACGGCGAGACCGACGCCTTCCAGGCCTCCGAGTTCCCCGCCGGCCGCCGGTACGACCGGGTGCTGGCGATCACCCGCTCCGGCACCACCACCGAGGTGCTCGACCTGCTCGACGCGCTCCCCAACGGCCGGCCCAGCACCGTCATCGTCGGTGACCCCAACTCACCCGCCACGAGCCTCGCCACCGCATACCTGCCGATACCCTTCGCCGACGAGCGCTCGGTGGTGCAGACCCGCTTCGCCACCAGCGCCCTCGCCCTGCTCCGCGCCCACCTCGGCGCGGACGTGTCGGCCCTGGCCGCCGACGCCGAGGTGGCGGTCCGCGCCCCGCTGCCGATCGACCCGGCCCGGATCGACCAGGTCACCTTCCTCGGCCGGGGGTGGACCATCGGCATCGCCCACGAAGCCGCCCTGAAGTGCCGGGAGGCCGCCAACTTCTGGTCCGAGTCGTACCCGGCCATGGATTACCGGCACGGCCCGATCTCGATCGCCGCCAGCGGCCGGATGGTCTGGGCCTTCGGCGAGATCCCCAGCGGCCTGGCCGACGACATCGCCGCCACCGGCGCCGCGTTCGTGCACAGTCGGACCAACGGCGTGTTCGCGGTGATCGGTGGCTGGGCCGCCGGGCGGCCCGCACTGGATCCGATGGCCGACCTGATCCTGGCCCAGCGCTTCGCAGTCGGGCTCGCGGCCAGTCGTGGGCTGGACCCGGACGCGCCCCGCCACCTCACCCGATCGGTGGTGCTCACCTGATCGGTGCCGGTCACCGCGAAACTGATCGGGTGCCGGTCACCGCGAACTGCGACAGGTCCCCGTGGCGCTCGGCGAAGGAGCAGATCTTCTCGGCACTGCCCTACCCGCACTCGACATCCTGGAGCCCTCGTGACGGTACGCGTCAGCGGCAAGGTGGTTACCCCGACCGGTGTGATCCGGCAGGGTTGTGTGGAGACCGACGGGGAGCGGATCACCGCGATCGCCGAATATCCCGCCGTACGGGACGGGCACTGGATTGTGCCCGGTTTCGTGGACATGCACTGTCATGGCGGCGGCGGGCACACCTTCACCACCGGTGATGTCGACTCCGCCCGGCAGGCGGCGGACTTCCACCTGGGCCACGGCACCACGACGCTGATGGCCAGCCTGGTCAGTTCGCCGTACGAGTTGATGCGGGCGGCGACCACGGCGTTCGCCCCACTGGTATCCAAGGGCGTACTCGCCGGGATCCACTACGAGGGTCCGTACCTGTCGGCGGCCCGTTGCGGCGCGCAGAACCCGGAATTCCTGCGCGACCCGTCGCTCGACGAACTGTCCAGGCTGCTCGACCTCGGCGACGGCGTGGTCCGGATGGTCACCATCGCCCCCGAACGCCCCGGCGCGCTGGCCGCGATCGAACTCCTGGTCTCCCGGGGGGTCGTCGCGGCGGTCGGGCACACCGATGCCACGTACGAGCAGACCCAGGCCGCGATCGACGCCGGAGCGAGCGTCGGCACCCACCTGTTCAACGGCATGCGCACCCCGCACCACCGCGAACCGGGCCCGGTCTACGCCCTGCTCAGCTCGGCGAAGGTGGTGTGCGAGCTGATCGCCGACGGGGTGCACCTGCACGAGGGCAGCCTCGGCTTCGCCGCGCTGGCCGCCGGCACCGGCCGGGCCGCGCTGATCACCGACGCGATGGCCGCCGCCGGTATGCCGGACGGCGGGTACGAGCTGGGCGGGCAGGCGGTGGTGGTTGCCGACCGGGTGGCCCGGCTGGCCAACCGGGATGGCTCGCCGGGTGCCATCGCCGGCAGCACGCTGACCATGGACGCCGCGCTCCGCCACATGGTGAACACCGGGGTGCCGGTGCCGGAGGCCATCGCGATGGTCACCAGCACGCCGGCCCGGGCGATCGGGGTGGACGACGAGGCGGGCGCGCTGGTACCCGGCCGGCGGGCCGATCTGGTGGTGCTCGACGACAACCTGCGGGTGATCCGGGTGATGCGCGCCGGCAGCTGGGTCAGCTGACCGAGGGCAGGTGCACGGCGCCGGTCAGCGGGCCGGGGTGGGGAACGCGGGTCCGGTCCAGTCGCCGAGCCAGCCGGGCAACGGCAGGTCATCCCAGGGCACCCGGGCCAGTAACCGGTGCAGCACCAGCCCGCACAGCAGCCCGGCCAGCCCGTCGGTGAGCCAGTGATAGTTCAGGTACGTGGTGGTGACCAGCAGAATCACCGGTGGGGCACCCCGGACCGCCCGCTCAATACCGAGGTGCGGCCGGCCAGCGGTCAACGCGACCAGCAGCGCGGTGATCACGCCGTACCAGACGATGGCGTTGGCGACGTGCCCGGACGGATACGACAGGCCGTACTCGCCGGGCGGCAGGGCGTTGAAGAGCCGTACCGACTCCTGCGGTGGCAGCGTCGAACTCGGCGCGGCCCGGTCGGTCCAGAGCTTCAGCGGACCGACCGTGAGGTACATGACCAGGAACGCCGCCGCCACCAGGAGCAGCGGCCGGACCGACCGGGCCCGCAACCCGACCGCGATGGCCAGCCCGCTGGAGACCGGCAGCAGCAGCCAGCCGCCCTGGCCGAGCCGATTCAGCACCCAGGCGGCCCAGTACGCCCCGGCCGGTTGGTGCGCGTAGGCCCACTCGCGTACCGCCAGGTCGACGCCGAGCAGGTGGCCCCGGGCCAGCGCGACGGTCAACGCGACAAACCCGGCGAGCAGCAGCCCGTCGAACCACCAGCCGGCCGGGCGGACCGGCCGGAGCCGCACCTGCCGTCGTACCACCGTCGTTTCCCGCACCCGCCCACGCTACGGCCCGCAACGGGCCGGGCGGGTGTGGGGCCGGACACCACAGCCGGCGCTTCGGGGGCGGGTGTGGGGTGGGGTGCTCCTCAAGGGGCGATGGACGGTTGCTGGCAATTCTCCATCGGCCCCTTCTGGGGAGGCGACACCTGGTCCGCGATGGTGCTGGCGTAGCCGTTGTTGTTGGCCGGGGCGGCGTCCCGGATGGCGGTCAGGGCTTCCATCATCAGGTTCTGCCGGTCGAACACCGCTTCCCAGGACGGGAATCCGGCTGGTACGGGGTCGACCACGTTGGCCAGCAACGGATGCCGGCTCGGGATGGGGATGGGGCTTGCCATTGCGGCGGTCGGCGTTGCGATGAGTGCCACCGCGAGCGCCATTGCCGCGAGGAGTCTGTTTCTCGCGCTGTCGCCTTTCTGGGGTTGTGGGGGGTGCGTACCGCTAGTCGAGGATATATGAATGATCGACCAGTTTCACTGTCTACAAATAGACACACAGTGATCGAGAAACTACGATCTTCTTAACTTCCCGGGTCCGTTAGCGCTCGCGGCGCCACCCACGCCACGAATCGCTCATGCATCTTCCTCGGACGAGGCATATGAAATCGGCTGATGGAATTCAGATCGACCACCGCAGTTCCGTATGCCTCAATCAGCAACAGGTACAGCGCGACCCAATCCGCCTCATGCCTGGCTCGCAAGGTCAGTCTCGCCGTCGGGCATGGCCAAGTGGCATCCCCCGCACCCCGCGCACAACCACATCGGACGGATGGGATGGTGCGGGCCAACATCGGCCCTCAGCGCCTTCACAGTCCAGCTCCTCTCGCGGATCGCCTACAGGAAGTAGACGCGCTCAAGCGCCCCGTCTTCGGACCGCACAGTCGGGCACCCGCCGTTACGGTCGGCCAAATCGAGCGTGACGACGTAGGCCGGCAGGGCTCGGTTGATCGTGAACGCTCCTCACCCACATCGGTCACCGCTGCCGCCGCCGGATCGGCAGCCACCCAAGGAACCGGGCGTAGATCGCAGGCACATCCGGGCCAGGGTTGGGGCACAACCGATCCAGATCATTTAGTGCGATGCACAACATGCCAGCGAGGTACATCCCCAAGGCCGAAACGTTCTCGCCGTACTCCTCAACCAGTCCACCTCTGGCGGTCTCACATGGCCAAGCGTTGTGGCAAACCCGGCACATCCACACTGGCCGGCGGGCTAGGTGACGCTCCGGCGGCCGATCGCGACCGGGGGCCCGTACGGGTGAGGGACTTTCGGCGAGCAGGGACATGTGCAGTTCCTCTTCTGTCCGTCGGATAGCGGAGCCCAGCCGGGGCAGAGATGCCGAATGGCACTGCCCTGGCGCTGGTGGATGGTGCACTGAAGGCAAACAACCGGGGCGAGCGCCGGGATCTCCGTCGTCATGCCCGCCGTCCCCCTCGGGCCCGCCACTCCTGCGCCGGGGTCAACCTGCCGGCCCGGCCCACCGCGAGATCCCCGATCAGCACACCCTCGATCGTCACCGGCTCGACAGCGCACCCGCACCTGTGCGGCACCGGGCGGTGCACGGCCTGAAAGGCGTCCAGGCAGACCAGTTGGCCGGCAAACCAGATAGCCACGGCTAGCCCCGCCGCTCGGGATACTCAACGGCGCCTTCCGCCCAGAGCGCCGACACCCGCACATTCACCTGCCGGTGCGACCCGAGCGCGCCACTGGGCAGTAGTTCAACGCCGAGCAGGGTCAGCCACTCCAGTCCCGGCGTGTTCGATCCGTTCCCGACGTGGGTCACCCGCAGGCGCAGCGGCTTCGCGCCATAGCAGTAGTCATCCGGACGGACGTTGATCACACAGCCAGCCGCGATAGGCGGTGCACTGTGGCGCGGTTGCTGACTCGACAAAATGACCTCCCGGCGGCGCGGCTCGGTTCTCGACGCCACGCCATCTGCTTCCACCCTGGACGCGACTTGGGTCCCCGCATTCCTCAGCTTGCCGAGGGTTGCGGAACAACTACACAGCGAAGCATGATGTCGACGGGACATCCGGGACGTCACTGGAATGGAGCGCCATGAACCATGCGCTAGCGGCAGCGATGACCGAAGCGGGAGAGACTGCCGAGTCCCTCGCAGCGCAGACAGGTGTAGATCCCAAGACAGCAGCCAGATGGGTCTCCCCGGGACGTGTGCCGCAACCTCGCAGGCGAACAGTCGTGGCCAAAATCCTGCACAGGGACGTTGTGGACCTATGGCCCGATGTCCTGAAGCGCCGCGAGCCTCAGTGGCTACGCGCGTGGGTGGACTGGGAACGGGAGGCTGTCGCCCTGCGATGGTTCGAGCACAACTGGGTGCCCGGCCTACTTCAGACCGAGGCGTACGCGCGAGCCACCCTCACGGGCGAGGCGCTAACGCCGGCCGAGGTGGATAACATCGTTGCCTCTCGCATCGATCGGCAGGCCATCCTCCGCCGGGAGCGCCCGCCCCTGCTGATCGCGGTCATCCATGAGCAGGTGCTCTACCAATCGGCTTACGGCGACCGCGGGCTAATGCGTGAGCAGACCGAACACCTAGCCTTGTGCGCTGGGCGATCATCGATTCAGGTGCTCATCGTTCCGCGCGATGTGGGTATGTACCCCGGGCTGGGTGGCGGCTTCATCGTGGCCGAACTGCCGGAAGGTGAGCAGGTGTCGCACATCGACAGCCAGGCGCCGGCGCAGATACTAAAGGAAGCTGCGGTGGTTGCTACGCTAAATCAAAGATGGGAACGCATCAGGAGCGAGGCCCTACCCCGTCACCTATCACTGGACCTGATCAGGAAAGCGGCAGAGACATGGATCTGACCGGCGCGCAGTGGCGCAAGAGCACCAAAAGTGGCAACAACGGCGGGTCGTGCGTTGAGGTCGCCGACAACCTGCCCGGTCGGGTGCTCGTTCGGGACACCAAGGACCGCGACGGCGGCACGCTGACGTTCAGCCCGGAGGCGTGGGCAGGGTTCGTGGACCTGGCGAAAGCTATCGGTCCGGTCAGCTAGCCGACTGTCTCGGTAGGACGGGTCCATCCGGCAGCGGAGGACCTGCCTGCTTGAGTAGCGGGCTCAGCCCGGAACGCTGCACCACCACCGTCAACCGGTCCCCGGCAGCTAATCGGGTGTCCGGCGACGGTGACCAGTTCAGTCTGGGCTGACCGGCTTTGGCCAGCGCGATGAGCCGAAACTGCTCGGGCTGGCTGATCGTGCCAGCCTTACGGCCGATGAAGGTCGAGCCGGCGGCGATCGGCACCTCCGCCACCAG
>CAVVPI010000010.1:0-21301 GCA_963750055.1 uncultured Actinomycetota bacterium
AGGTCCTTGATCGACGGGGTAGATCCTGACCGACGGGGGCGGGCACGCGGGTAGGTTGATCGGTGTGGTTAGCGTGGTGGTCTTCGATGCCGATGAGACCCTGGTGGACCTTCGCCCGGCGGTGACCGGCGGGTTGGTCGCCGTACTGGATGAGATGCGGCGGCTTAATCCGGCGGCGAATGCGCTCACCCTCGCGGAGTTGGAGTCGGACTGGGGTGCGGTCTTCACCGAGTTGGCCGCCGGACCCGTGATGGAGATCCGGCGGGCGGCGCTGGCCCGGTCACTGGCCCGGGCGGGGCTCGGCCACGAACTGGACCGGATCGCCGAACTCTTCTTCGCCCGGCGGTTCGCCCTCACCCGGCCCTTCTCCGACGCGCTCTCGGCGCTGGCGGCGCTGCGCCGGTCGTACACCCTCGGGTTCGCCACCAACGGCAACAGCCGGACGGAGATCTGCGGGCTGGTCGGAGAGTTCGCCTTCGAGATCTACGCCCATGTGGACGGGGTGCCGAAGAAGCCGGCGCCGGAGTTCTACGCCGCGGTGCTGGCCGCGGCCGGGGTGCCGGCCAGCTCCATCGTGTACGTCGGTGACTCGCTCGCGCACGATGTGCTTGGCGCGCAGGCGGCCGGACTGCGCGCGGTCTGGGTCAACCGGACCGGCGCCCGCTGCCCGGCCGACGTGTGTCCGGATGCCGAAGTGTGCTGCCTCGCCGAACTGCCTGACGCTATTGGCACTCTGGTCCAGCAGAGTTGATCCCGCGCGGGGTCCGGTCGACCGCGTCGACCGGGCCCGTCACGTACCCCCCGACGTGGGGATTTCAGACTAAAAGTAACTATCGGGGGGTTTTAAGTCACTTCGTGTGTTATGGCATTTTTGCCGGTTGGCAGGGCTGTTACCCCTGGATGGGGGTGTCGACAGATCGCGGTCCGCTGTTGAATTCTCACTGGAAGTTAGTGGGCCGCTGGATGGGCTCGACCACTCTGACCAGGGATACGAGGGCCGTCGAGCTCCTCCAGGGAGGAGCATGGTCATGTCAAAGAAGGTCACACATAACCTGGGCGCCGGACGGGTCGACCCCGCTGTGGACAGCACCGGAGTCTCCCCGGCGGTGGATGGGCCCACCGCACCAGCACCCAACGTCCCCCGGCAGAGCGCGGCAACGCCGAAGCTGAATGTCGCCGTACCGCCCGGCTACCTCGGCATTTTGCCCGACTCCGCATCGGGCGCGACCGCGCTGCTGGCGCCAACCGGGTTGGCCGCCGAAGTGCCGCCAACCGGCCGGCTGCAGGTCAACCTCTCCTGGACCAATCGGTCGTTCGTCAGCAGCGTGGATCTCCAGCGAGCGACCAACCCGACCTTCGCCTACGGGCTGGTGACCTTGTCGCTGCCGGCGATCAGCGCGTACACCGACACCACCGTGACGCCGAGAACCACCACCTACTACTACCGGGTACGCATCACCCTTCCCGGCGCGACCTCACCCTGGTCCAAGATGGTCGCGGTGGCGCTGGTCATCCCCACGGCGCCGGCCATTCTCCAGGCCACCACCACCGCACCCGGCGCTGCGACGGTCAACCTCACCTGGGCCAAGGGATCCGGCGGCATGGTTGGCGGCTTCACCCTGCAACGGGCCACCAACCTGGCCTTCAGTGCCGGGCTCGACGCCTTCGACCTGCCGGGCACGTGCCGGAGCTTCACTGACTTCGGGCTGGCCCGGGCCAGCATCTACTACTACCGGATCCAGGCGGTCAATGCCCTGGGTAGATCAACCTTCAGCCGTCCGATCGTGGTCGTCACGCCCGGCTGACGCCAGGCTCACCGCCAGCCTGACTGTCCGGCTGACGCAACGGCCGCCGCCGACCGTACGCCCGGTCAGGACAGTGCGCGACTGACGGCGGCGGCAGCGGCGGCGACCTGCTCACCCACCGCGACCACGTCCAACGGTGCCAGCGCCACCACACCGACGCTCCGCCTCCAACCCGGATACCCCGACCACCGGGGCCGCCACCCCGTACGCCCCGGGTTGCAGCTCGCCGTTGGTAGCCACCGGCTCGACCTGCCCCCGGCGCGCCGGCCAGGATCGCCTGCCCGGCGGCGCCGCGTTCCAACGGGTGGCGCGTGCCGGTGCGGTACGCCACGTGGAACGCGGTCCAGCTCGGCTCGACGACGGCCAGGGCCACGCCTTCGCCGCCCTCGACGATGGTCAGGTGGGCGGTCGCACCGGTCTGTTCGGCCAGCCGGCGCAGCGCCGGCAGGGCTCCCTCGGCGAGCAGCGGCTGGGCCCGGCGGGCCAGATGCAGCAGCCCGACGCCGAGCCGCAGCCGACCGCTGTTGTCCCGGCGGATCATCCCGTGGCCGGTCAGCGCGCCAACCAGTCGGTAGACCACCGCGCGGCCCACGCCGAGCCGGGCGGCCGCCTCGGTGACGGTGAGGCCACCGGGTGCCTCGGCAACCAGGTGCAGCAGGCGTAGGCCACGGTCCAGGGTCTGGGCTGTCTCACCCGGTCGGGTCCGGCGTTTCCACATCCGGCAGCGTACGACCGGTCCGTACCGTCCGACGTCCGGTCTCCCCGCGCGTTTCGTGCCGTCCGACGTCCGGTCTCCCCGCGCGTTTTCAGTGCCGGCGGCCCGCGTTCGGCGCTGGCGGCCCGCATTCCGCGCCGTCGGTCCGGTCTCGCGCGTGGGCTGTCCGCGGTCGGTCGGCATCGGCGGCGGCCGGTACCCTGGTCCGGTGACGCTACGCCTGTATGACACCGCCGCCCGATCGGTGCGGGAATTCGTTCCGCGCAGAGCCGGCAAGGTGGGGATCTACCTGTGTGGTCTCACTGTCCAGTCCGAGCCGCACATCGGCCATCTCCGGTCCGGGGTCAACTACGACGTGCTGCGTCGTTGGCTGCTGCACACCGGCTTCGAGGTGACCTTCATCCGTAACGTGACCGATGTCGATGACAAGATTCTGGTCAAGTCGGTGGATCAGGCTCGTCCGTTCTGGGCGATCGCCTACGCCAATGAAGTGATCCTGGCCGCCGCGTACCGGACGCTGAACGTGCTACCCCCGACATATGAGCCGAGGGCTACCGGGCATATCCCGGAGATGCACGAGCTGATCAACAAGCTGGTCGCCGATGGGCACGCCTACCCGGCCCAGGACGGCTCAGGGGATGTGTATTTCGACGTCCCGGTCCTACCCCGGGTACGGCGCCCTCTCCGGGCAGCGACCGGAGGCGATGCTGCCGGCCGGGGACGCGCCGGACCGGGGCAAGCGCGATCCGCGTGACTTCGCCCTGTGGAAGGGGCTGAAACCGGACGAACCGGTTGAGGCGGCCTGGCCGTCGCCGTGGGGTCCCGGGCGGCCGGGCTGGCACATCGAGTGCTCGGCGATGTGCTGGCGCTATCTCGGGGCGGAGTTCGACATCCACGGTGGCGGCCTCGACCTGACCTTCCCGCACCACGAGAACGAGAGCGCCCAGTCGAAGGCGGCCGGCCTGCCCTTCGCCCGCTACTGGGTGCATCACGGCCTGCTCAACCTCGGCGAGACCAAGATGAGCAAATCGTTGGGGAACGTGATCGACCTCGACCATGTGGCCGCGATCGGGGTCCGCCCGGTGGAACTGCGCTACTACCTGGCCACGCCGCACTACCGCTCGCGGATCGACTACTCGGATGAGTCGTTGCGCGAGTCCGCGGTCGCGTACCGCCGGATCGAGGGGTTTGTGCGACGGGCGGTGGAACTGGTCGGGCCCGGGCTGTCCGGTGAGCTTCCGGCCGGGTTCACGGCGGCGATGGAGGACGATCTGAACACCTCGGCGGCGATGGCCGTGCTGCACGACACGGTCCGGGACGGCAATACCGCATTGACCAACGGCGACGGAAACGCCACCCGCAGCGCCCTGGCGGCCGTACGGGCGATGCTTGACATCTTCGGCGTGGACCCCGTCGACGCGGCCTGGGGCGGCGGCGGGCAGGATGGTGATCTGCGGGGAGTGGTCGACGCGCTGGTCGCGTTGGCGCTGGAGCAGCGCGCGCAGGCGCGTGGACGCAAGGACTGGGCGGCCGCCGACGCGGTACGTGACCAGCTCAGGCAGGCCGGTGTTGTGGTTGAGGACACTCCGCATGGGCCGCGCTGGACGATCGGAGAGCAGGACTGATGCCGGGTAACTCGCAGCGCCGTGGTCGACGGGTGGCCACCAAGAAGGGGGCCGTGAGCGGCTCCGGTGGTAAGAACCGGGGCGGTCTCGCCGGCCGGGGTAGGACGCTACCCGCCGACGAGCGGCCGTGGCACAAGGGCTATTCGGGCACCGAGAAGCTACCGCAGCGCACCGCCTGGAAGCAGGAGAAGGAGCGCCGGGCAGCGGCCGAGGAGGGGCGGACCCCCAAGATCGGTACGCCAGGATCGAAGGACACCACCTGGGGTGCCGGTTGGGGCGGGAAGCGTGGCGGTGCCACCGCTGGCGCCGCTGGTCGCGGTGGTGCGGCTGGTCGCGGCGCTCCGGCTGGTCGCGGTGGTGCGGTTGGTCGCGGTGATGCGGCTGGTCGCGGCGCTCCGGGCCGGTCCGGTCCACGGGTGGCGCCGGGACGCAAGTCCGTTCCGGCCCGGGACACGCCTGAACTGCTGGTCGGCCGTAACCCCGTGGTTGAGGCGTTGCGGGCACAGGTGCCGTCCACCGCGCTCTATGTCGCCCAGGGCATCGACATTGACGACCGGATCAACGAATCGGTCCGTACCGCCGCCGACCGGGGAATCTCGATCCTGGAGATCAGCCGGGCCGAGCTGGACCGGATGACCGGTGGCGTACTGCATCAGGGCATCGGTCTGCAGGTGCCGCCGTTCGCGTACGAGCCCTTTGAGGATCTTGTCGCGGCGGCGTTGGAGCAGCCCGCTCCGCTGCTGGTAGCGCTCGACGGGGTCACCGACCCGCGCAACCTCGGCGCGGTGATCCGTTCGGCCGCCGCCTTCGGCGCGCAGGGGATCTTCGTACCGGAACGTCGGGCGGCCGGGATCACCGCGACCGCTTGGCGGACCAGCGCCGGCGCTGCCGCGCGGGTGCCGGTCAGCCAGGTGACCAACCTGACCCGGTCGCTGAAGGCCGCTCAGGAGGCGGGATTCCTGGTGGTCGGCCTGGACGCCGATGGCGAAACCAGCCTGTACGACCTCGAGGCCGCGGTCGGCCCACTCGTGGTGGTGGTGGGTTCGGAGGGCCGTGGGTTGTCCCGGCTCGTCGGCGTGACCTGTGACCTGAAGGTCAGTATCCCGATGATCTCCACCGTCGAGTCGCTGAACGCCAGCGTCGCGGCGGCGGTGACGCTGGCCGAGGTCGCCCGGCGGCGTGCTTTCGGCTGACCGGCCGGCGGTTCGATCTCGGACCTGCTCGCCGGGCGGTCCGCCGGATCACCGTGGTATGGCGGTCCGGCGGGTTACCGCGTGTAGGGCGAAGAGCGCGTAGCCGGCGAGGACCGGGGTGAGTAGCGGGAGCACCAGCAGGCCGAGCGTGCTGGCCAGGGCCAGCACGCCGGCCGAGGCGAGCGGCGCTGCCGGGCGGCGTAGCGCGGTCCGCCCGGCTAGTCGGGCGGCGGTGCGCCAGCCCCGTCCGCCCTGCCGACCGACCTGAACGACGGTCATGCCGGCGAGACCGCCGGCTGCCACGGTCAGGATGGCGGTGACCACGATCAGGGCCGGACCGCCGGGCACCAGCCCACGGTGGAGCACCAGCAGGTTGCCGCCGAGCAGGGTGGCCGCCAGCGCAGCGATGGCGGTGGCCCCGGCCCCGGCGGGCACGGCCCGGAGGAAGCCGCGCAGCACCGGCCGGCTACCGGGCCAACTGTCGTGCTCGATCCAGTGGTGCAGGGCTGCGCTGGCGGTGGCCACGGCGGCGCCCGCGGTGACCACCGGCAGTGCCGCGACGGTGCCGATCAGGCCGAGCAGGGCGAGGTCGGTGGCGTTGCGCAGGGTGTCCCGCCAGTCGTGCCGGATGGTCGTCGCCTGGTCGGTCAATGGGAGCCTCCGATTCAACCCTTGAGTCCGCTGGTGTTGATGCCCTCGACCAGCATCCGCTGGAACGCGACGAAGAACAGGAACACCGGCAGCAGCGACAGCACGCGACATGGCGAACATCGGCCCGACCGCGCTCTGACTGGTCGAGTCGATGAACAGGGTCAGCGCCACCGGGACGGTGTAGTCGCGCAGGTCGGAGAGGTAGACCAGTTGCCGGAAGAAGTCGTTCCAGGTCCAGATGAACGAGAAGATCGCGGTGGTGACCAGCGCCGGCCGGCTCAGCGGCAGGATCACATGCCGGAAGATGCCGTACGGCACTGGCGCCGTCGATCTTCGCGGCCTCGTCCAGCTCGCGCGGGATGCCGCGCATGAACTGCACCATCAGGAACACGAAGAATGCCTCGGTGGCCAGGAAGTGCGGGACCAGCAGCGGCAGGTACGGCCACGCGCCGCCGACCAGGCCGAGCGTGCGGAACAGGATGTACTGCGGCACGATCAGCACGTGCCCGGGGAGCAGCAGGGTGCCGATCATGATGGCGAACCACAACCCGCGCAGCCGGAAGCGCAGCCGGGCGAAAGCGTACGCGGCCAGCAGGCAGGAGAGCGCGTTGCCGAGCACGGTCGAGCAGGCTGACCAGCGCGCTGTTGAGGAAGAACCGGCCGAAGCTGACGTCGAAGTTGGTCCAGCCGTCGGCGATAGTTGCCCGGGGTGAATCCGCTCGGCAGCAGGCCGATGTTGTTGACGATCTCTTCCGGCGACTTGACCGAGGTGCCGATCATCCAGACCAGCGGGTAGAGGACCACGGCCAGGATCGCGAGCAGGAGCGAGCAGCCGGGCGGCCTGCCGTCCGCGACCTCGCCGGCACCGCCCCGCGGGCCTCGGCGGTACCGCCCCGTCGGGCCGTCGCGGTCCGCCCCGTCGGCATCAGCGGTCCTCCCCGTCGGAGTAGTGCACCCAGAACCGTCCGGTGCTGAAGAGGATCGCGGTGATCAGGCGCGATGGCCAACAGGAAGACCCAGGCCATCGCGGAGGCGTAGCCCATCTCGCAGGTCGGTGAAGCCGGCGATGTAGAGGTTGAGCGTGTACATCAGGGTCGAGTCGACCGGTCCGCCGGTGCCGTTGCTGAGCACGAAGGCGGCGGTGAAGCCCTGGAAGCCGTGGATCGTCTCCAGCACCAGGTTGAAGAAGATCACCGGGGAGAGCATCGGCAGGGTGACGCTGCAGGAACTGCCGAACCGTGCCGGCGCCGTCGACCGACGGCCGCCTCGTACAGCTCGGTGGGCACCTGCTTGAGCCCGGCCAGGAAGATCACCATCGGTGCGCCGAACTGCCAGATGGCCAGCACCATGAGCGTCTCCAGGGCCCAGTCCGGGTCGTTGACCCAGGGTTTGCCCTCGATGCCGAAGAGGCGCGAGGAACGAGTTGAACGCGCCGTCGCGGTTGAACATGCTGCACCCAGACGATGGCGAGCGCGACGCTGCCGCCGAGCAGCGACGGCAGGTAGAACAGACCGCGGAACAGCCCGACGCCGCGCCAGGCGCGGTTGAGCAGCAGCGCGACGCCGAGCGCGGCGGCCAGCTTGAGCGGCACGGCGATCAGCGCGAACGTCAGCGTGACCTGTACGGCGTGCCAGTACGACGGGTCGGCGGTGAACATCCGCTGGTAGTTGGCCAGGCCGACCCACTCGACCTCGGACAGCGGCGGTGAGCACGTCGTAGTTGGTGAAGCTCAGGTAGAGCGACAGCAGCATCGGGATCGCCGTGATGCCCATCAGGCCGATGCAGCCAGGGCGAGAGGAAGACGTACCCGGCCAGGCCCTCGCGTCGCCGGGCCTGCCCGGACCCGCGCCGCGTCGGCGGGGGTCCGGGCGGTCCGTGGGCGTGGGTCGGGCTGGGCGCCGTGGTGATGGCCACGAGCCGGCTCCTTCCGCGGCTGCGACCGCTCAGCCGATCGCGGCTTTGCAGGCGGTGATGAACTGCCGCGCGGCCTCGGCGGGCGTGGCCCGGCCGTACTGGGCGTTCTCGGCGGCCTTGATCAGCTCGGAGCGGACCTTGCTGTGGCCCTTGAGCGGCACCTGCGGCGACGGGCCGAACTTCTGCGCCAGTTCGGTCTCGACCTCGATGGACAGCTTCATGGCCGGGTCGGTGACCGTGTCGGCGATCTGCTTGCGCAGGTCCAGGTTGGACGGCAGGCCGCGATCGGTGCCGAGGATCTTCGCCGCCTCCGGGTCGTTGACCAGGAAGTTGATCACATCAACCGCGGCGTCCTTGTGCTTGCTGTCCTTGAACACCGAGTAGTACATCGAGGCCCGCGCCCACTGCGCCGCTCGGGTCACCCGGGTAGGCGACCACGCCCAGCTCGTCCTTGGTGTTCTTCTGCAGCTCCGGGAGCTGGTTGACCCAGACCCACGAGGTGCGCGGCCTTGCCGGTGACCACGAGCTGGTTGGTGACGTCGGTGGCGTTGCCCTCGTGGATCACGTCGGGGGTCGGGGTGGCGCCCTGGTCCCGGGCGCCCTTCCACAGCTCGAACCACGCGGTCACGTCCTCGGCGGTGAAGCCGAGCTCCTTGCCCTGGTAGAGGTCCTTGCCCTGCTGGCGCAGCCACACCCAGAACGCCTTGTAGTCGGCGCTCGGGTCCTGGGTGCCGGGCACCTTGGTCACCTTGGTCACCTGCTCGCGCCCAGGCGATGTGTCCTCCCAGCTCATCCCGGTGGTCGGCTCGGGCAGGCCGTGCTTGTCCAGCAGGGTCTTGTTGTAGACCAGGCCCTGGGTGTTCTCGCCGAACGCCGACCCCGGCGAGCTTGCCGTCGACCACGCCGTACTGCCAGAGGCTCTCCGGGAACCTGCTGACGTCGAGCTTTCCGTTGTCCTTGTAGCTGGTCAGGTCGAGCGTGGTGTTCCGGGCCGCGTACTCGGTGAGGTAGTTGTCGTCGATCTGGAAGATGTCGGGCGCGCTACCGCCCGCGGTCAGGGTGGCGAGCTTGTCGAAGTAGCCCTGGTTGGCCTGCCAGGTCTTCTCGAAGGTGACGTTCGGATGCTTGGCGGTGTAGAGGGCGAGGGCCTCCTCGGTCAGCTTGGCCCGGGCCTCACCGCCCCACCAGAAGATCGACAGCTTAACCTTGGCGTTCGGGTCGGGGCTCTTCTCGTCGTCGTTGCCACAGGCGGCGGCGCCGAGGGCGAGGGGGAGGGCGACCACGGCGGCCGCGAGGCTGCTGAGCAGGCGGTGTCGTCGGGAACGGGGTACGGTGACCGCGCGCGGCGGGCCGTCGGCCGGTCGGGGAGGTAGCGGGGTGCATTGCACTTACTCCTTGGCGTTAGGAGGCGACGACCTCCGGGTGGCCGCAGCCGCGTTGGCCGGGTCCGCAGTGCAATGCGGACCGGGTCAACGCTGGTGGAGGCCGGAGGGCTGGCCGGCTCGGGCCGCTGGGCCGGTGCCCGGTCGAGTCGCGGATGACCAACTCGGTCTGGAGCGTTACCTGTGCGGTGGTGCGACGGTCGTCGCCAGCGGTGCTCCGACCGCCGCCGCGCCCGACGCGGCTGGCGGGGGAGTCACCTGTTGCAGCAGCATGTCGACGGCCGTCCGGCCGGCGGCCGCGGTCGGCGTGGCCACGGTCGTCAGTTTGGGGCGGGTGAGCCGGCTCAGCGCGATGTCGTCGATGCCGACCACGCTGATCTCCTCCGGCACCCGGATCCCGAGTGCGTCCAGCCCCTCGATGAGGCCGATCGCCATCAGGTCGTTGTAGGCGAGCACGGCGGTGACGCCGGCGCGGCGGACCTGCTCGGCCACCGCCAGCCCGCCACCCTCGGTGGGCGGGTTGGGACCGAGCACGGTCAGCGTCCGCGCCGGCTGCGCGGGCCGCCGCGGTGGCGGCCCGGCGGATCTCCCGGTTGGTCCAGGATCCGCGCGGGCCCGCCGAGCAGGGCGAGCTCGCGGTGACCCAGGCCGATCAGGTGGTCGATGGCGAGCCGGGCGCCCTGACCGACGTCCATCACCACCGCCGGTAAGCCGGTGACCTGGCGGTTGATGACGACCAGCGGCACCTCCCGGCTGAGCCGCTCGATCAGGCTGTTGCTCATCCGAGGGCTGCAGAGCAGGACGCCATCGACCTGCTTGGCCAGGGCGTGGACCAGCTCCTCCTCGACGGCCGGGTCCTCGTTGGTGTCGGCGACGAAGACGTGGTAGTCGCGGTGCGCGGGCCTGGCGCTCCGCCGCCTTGATCAGCGGCGGGAAGAACGGGTTGGCGATGTCCGCGATGATCAGGCCGATGTTGTGGGTCCGGCCGGTGATCAGCGCCCGGGCGGCCCGGTTGGGGCGGTAGCCGAGGTGTTCGGCGCAGGCCAGGACCCGGCTGCGGGTCTCCGGGTTGACCAGGTGCGGCGCGGAGAACGTACGGGACACCGTGGAGATGTGCACTCCGGACGCCCGTGCGACGTCCCGAATGGTGGCTGGCACGTGAGTCCCTTCCGGTCCCGCCCGGTGGCCGGTGGTGGCTGGGCGGTGGCTGTACTGTGGCTGTGGTCATTTTGTTCGCCAATTAATGCAAACGGTTGCTCACATGTCAACGGCCGTCGATAACACGTTTCCCGTACCGGCGGCCCGGCCATCCCGCGTAAATCACCTAAATATGGAGATACCTCGCCGTTTTCCGGGGAGTCGTTGACGATGCCAGGACGGGCGTGGTTACTTCTGCTGCAAACCTTTGCAGTCATGACGGAGGCGAAGCGGGATGGCCGGAAGATCTCAGAAACGACGCCGGTACGCCCTGGTCGGCGCGGGCGCGCGGGCGGAGATGTTCGTCCGGGCACTGGTGCTCGACCACCCGCAGCGGCCGAACTCGTCGCGTTCGCCGACGTCAACCAGGCCCGGATGTACGCGCACAACGACTGGCTGCGGGAGCTCGGCTTCCCGCCGGTACCGACCTACCCGGCCACGGATTTCGCCGCGATGCTGACCAAAGAGCGGGTGGACGTGGTGCTGGTGACCACAGTGGACCGTACCCACGACGGCTACATCGTGGCCGCGCTGCACGCCGGCTGCGACGTCATCACCGAAAAGCCGATGACCATCGACGTACCCGGGTGTGAGCGGATCCTCGCCGCGGTCGCCGACACCGGTCGCCAGGTGTCGGTCGCCTTCAACTACCGCTACAACCCGTTGCACGAAAAGGTACGCGAGGTGCTGGCGGCCGGCGAGATCGGTGAAATCGGCTCGGTGCACTTCGAGTGGTTGCTCGACGTCCGGCACGGCGCCGACTACTTCCGGCGCTGGCATCGCGAAAAGGCCAACTCCGGCGGGCTGCTGGTGCACAAGGCCAGTCACCACTTCGACCTGGTCAACTGGTGGTTGGCCGCCACCCCGGTGGAGGTCTACGCGTCCGGCCGGCTCTTCTTCTACGGCGAGCCGGGACGCCGGCACGGGTACGCCCGCGACTACCAACGGGCCCACGGATCTCCGGCCGCCGACGATGACCCGTTCGCCCTGCACCTGGCGAAACATCCCCGGTTACGGGCGCTCTACCTCGAGGCTGAGACCGAGGACGGCTACCACCGGGACCAGAACGTCTTCGCGCCAGGGGTGACCATCGAGGACGACCTGGCGGTGCTGGCCCGCTACTCCACCGGCGCCACGATGACCTACCACCTGACCGCGTACGCCCCCTGGGAGGGCTACCGGGTGATGGTCAACGGCAGTCGGGGCCGGTTGGAACTGGAGGTGGTGGAGAGCGACTTCGTCAGCCCGTACGCCGCCGGTGAGCTCAAGGGCGCGGCGCTGCACGGCGTACAGGCCGCTGTCGAGGAGGGCGGGGCCCGGCTGACCGTACGCCCATTCTGGGCGCAACCCCGGACCGTGCCGGTCTCCGGTTACACCCGTGCCGGGCACGGCGGCGCGGACGTTCGGATGACCGGAGTGCTGTTCGGCGGTCATCCGGACCCGATGGATCGCGCGGCGACCGCCCGGGACGGCGCGTTGGCCCTGCTCACCGGGTTGGCCGCCAACCGGTCCATCGAGACCGCCCAGCCGGTCCGCGTCGCCGACCTGCTCACCATCGACTGATCACGAGGAGCCCAGCTGTGCTCGCCGAGTCCAGACCCGACCTGCTCTTCCCGTCCGAGCCCGGGGTGCGGGGAATCGCCCGCGAACTGTACGCGCTGGCCCGGGACCAGCCGCTGATCTCGCCGCACGGGCACATCGACCCGGCCCTGCTCGCCGAGGACGAGCCGTTCCCGGACCCGGCGCGGCTGATCATCGTGCCCGACCACTACCTCACCCGGATGCTGCTCAGCCAGGGCATCCCGCCGGCCGAGCTCGGGGTGCCGACGGTCAACGGCGAGCCCGGATCCGGGTACGACGGCAGCGGCGGATACCGGACGGAGACCGACGGTCGGGCCATCTGGCGTCGGTTCGCCGCGCACTGGCACCTGTTCCGGGGCACCCCGTCCCGGCTCTGGCTGGAGCAGACCTTCGTGGAGGTCTTCGGGGTGACGACCCGGTTCACCCCGGCCACCGCCGACGAGGTGTACGACGCCATCGCGGCCCGGCTCGCCGAACCCGCGTTCCGGCCGAGGGCGCTCTTCGAGCGGTTCAACATCGAGGTCCTCGCCACCACCGAGTCGCCGCTGGATGACCTGAGCCGACACGCCAGGCTGGCGGCGGAGGGCTGGGGCGGTCCGGGCGGCCGGGTGATCACCACCTTCCGCCCGGACAACGTGGTCGACCTGGAGTTCGACGGGTGGGCGGGGAACGTCGAACAGCTCGGCGCGCTCACCGGGGAGGACACCGGAACGTACGCCGGTTATCTCGCCGCGCTGCGCGCCCGCCGGGCCGCGTTCATCGCGGCCGGCGCCACCTCCTCCGACCACGGCCACCCCACCGCGCTCACCCTCAACCTGAGCGCGGCCGAGGCGGCGACCCTCTACGAGCGCGGGCTGCGCGGCACCGCCACCGCCGTCGACGCTGAGGCGTTCCGGGCGCACATGCTGGTCGAGTTCGCCCGGATGTCCATCGAGGACGGTCTGGTGCTGCAACTGCATCCCGGTGCGGTGCGCAACCACAACCGGTGGCTGCACAGCCGGCACGGCCGGGACGTCGGGGGTGACATTCCGCAGGCCACCGAGTACCTGCACGCACTGACCGCGCTGCTGGACGCGTACGGCAACGACCCCCGGCTCCGGGTGGTCGTCTACACCCTGGACGAGTACACCTTCACCCGCGAATTGGCGCCGCTGGCCGGCGGGTACGCCGCGCTCTACCTGGGCGCGCCGTGGTGGTTCCTGGACTCGCCCGAGGTGCTGCGCCGGTTCCGCGAGGCGGTCACCGAGAGCGCCGGCTTCTACAACACCGCCGGCTTCGTCGACGACACCCGGGCGTTCTGCTCCATCCCGGTACGCCACGACGTGGCCCGGCGAATCGACGCCGGTTTCCTGGCCCGACTGGTCGCCGAAGACCGGTTACCGCTGGATGAGGCGGCCGAGACGATCGTCGACCTCGCCTATCACCTGCCGAAGAAGATCTTCAAGATCGGGGAGAAGCTGTGCGCCTGAGTCCGGTCACCATCACCGCGGTCGACGTACACGACGTCCGGTTCCCGACGTCGGCGGCCGGGGACGGCTCCGATGCCATCAACCGGGGCGACTACTCGGCAACCTACGTCGAGTTGCGTACCGACGCCGGCCCGACCGGCGCCGGATTCACCTTCACCAACGGGCGGGGCAACGAAATCACCTGCGCGGCGGTCCGGGCCCTGGCCCACCACGTGGTCGGGCGTACCGTCGCCGAGATCTTCGCGGCACCGGTGATCTTCTGGCGGTCGCTCACCGCCGACGTGCAACTGCGCTGGCTCGGTCCGGAAAAGGGCGTCATCCACATGGCCTGCGGTGCGCTGGTGAACGCGGTCTGGGACCTACGGGCCAAGATCGAGGGCAAGCCGCTGTGGCGACTGCTCGCCGAGATGCCGACCGAGGAACTGGTGCGCGGCATCGACTTCCACCACATCACCGACGCGATCACCCCGGCCGAGGCGACCGCCATCCTGGAGAAGGGACTGATCGGGTGGACCGACCGCCTCGCCGAGCTGGAACGGGACGGCTTCCCTTCGTACACCACCTCGGTCGGTTGGCTCGGCTACCCGGACGACAAGGTCCGGGCGTTGACCCGTGCGGCGTACGCCGAGGGCTGGCGGGCGATGAAAATGAAGGTCGGCGGTCCGATCGCGGACGACGTCCGCCGGGCAATGCTCATCCGCGCCGAGATCGGGCCCGACGCGTTACTGATGATGGACGCCAACCAGGTATGGGACGTTGACGAGGCAATCGCCAACATGGCCCGGCTGGTCGCCGTCGACCCGTACTGGATCGAGGAGCCGACCCACGCCGACGATGTGCTCGGACACGCCCGGGTCGCCCGGGCGGTGGCCGAACTGACCGACGGGCGGTGCCGGGTCGCCACCGGTGAGGTGGCCGCCAACCGGGTCATCTTCAAGCAGTTGCTGCAGGCCGGGGCGATCGGCGTGTGCCAGATCGACGCCTGCCGGATCGGCGGGGTCAACGAGGTGCTGTCGGTGATCCTGATGGCGGCCAAATTCGGCGTACCGATCTGTCCGCACGCCGGGGGCGTGGGACTCTGCGAGTACGTCCAGCACCTGGCGATCTTCGACTACCTGCGGGTGGGTACCTCGCTGGACGGCCGGATGGTGGAGTACGTCGACCACCTGCACGAACACTTCGTCGACCCGGTCCGTACCCGGGGCGGGCGCTACCTGGTGCCCGAGCAGCCGGGCTACAGCGCGACCATGAAGCCGGAGTCGATCGCCGAGTTCTGCTTCCCGGACGGCCCGGCGTGGCGGTGACGCCAGCCCCGGCCTCGTCGGCGGCCGACGGCGCGGCGCGGTTGGGCCTCGACACCCTGTCCCGCCTGCCGATTGAGGCCCGGCCGCTGGTCCGGCCGGACGACGTCCGGCCCGGCATCGTCCACCTCGGCCTGGGCGCGTTCCACCGGGCCCACCAGGCGGTCTACACCGAGGCGGCGATCGCCGCGGCGGGCGGGGACTGGGGCATCGTGGGGGTGGCGCCGCGCAGCACCGACGTGCTGACCAGGCTGGCCGACCAGGACTGCCTGTTCAGCGTCAGCACCCTCTCCGGCGAGCAGGCCCGCACCCAGGTGGTTGGCGCGCTCGCCGCGGTACGGCACGCGGCCAGCGACCCGGCCGGGATCGTGGCGCTCCTCGCCGACCCGGCGATCCGGGTGGTCACCCTGACCGTGACCGAGAAGGCGTACCAGCTCGATCCGGCGACCGGCCGGCTCCGGCCGGACGCCGCGGTCATCGCCGACCTGACCACCGACCGGCCGCCGGAGACCGTACCCGGCCTGCTGGTGCGTGGGCTGCTCGCCCGGGCACTCGCCGACGCCGGGCCGGTGGCCCTGGTGAGCTGCGACAACCTGCCGTCGAACGGGTCGCGGCTGCACAGCCTCATCGGGCAGGCGCTCCAGTTGGTCAGCCAGGGCGGGGGCGGGCGGTCGACGCGGATCGCGGACTGGCTCCGGTCCAATGTCAGCTATCCGGGCACGATGGTCGACCGGATCGTGCCGGCCAGCACAGCGCAGACCCTGGCCACCGCCGAGCGGAACCTCGGCGTCGCCGACCTGGCCGCGGTCTGCGCCGAGCCGTACCGGCAGTGGGTCATCGAGGATCGTTTCCCGGGCGGCCGGCCAGCCTGGGAGCTGGCCGGCGCGGTGCTCACCGACGACGCCGGCCCGTGGGAGCGGCTGAAACTGCGGGCGCTCAACGGAGTGCACTCGGCAACCGCGTACCTGGGCGCCCTCGCCGGCCGGGAGACCATCGCCGATGCGCTGGAGATCCCGGGGCTGCGGTTGGTGCTGGGGCGGCTGATCGCCGAGGAGATCGCCGGCAGTTTCACGCCACCGGAGGGCGTCTCGGTGCTGGCGTACGGGGAATCGGTGCTGGCCCGGTTCGCCAACCCGGTGATCCGGCACCGCGCCATCCAGGTGGCGATGGACGGCTCGCAGAAGCTGCCGCAGCGGATCCTGCACACCATCGTCGACCTGCGGGCAGCCGGGGGCCCGGCCACGCTGGTCAGCGCTGGTGGTGGCCGCCTGGATGCGGTTCGTGCAGGGTCGCGCGGACGACGGCAGCGTACTGCCGCTGGATGATCCGCTCGCGGAGCGGATCCGGACCGCGCTCGCCGGGGGGAAGGGCACGCCGGCGGGTGTGGTGGACGCTCTGTTCGGGCTGACCGAGGTGTTTCCCGGGGAACTCACCGCAGATGAGGAGGTCCGGGCGTTGGTGGTCGAGTGGTTGACCGAGCTGGATCGGCACGGGGTGGCGCGGACCCTGGCGGGCGTGGCATGACCGGGTCGGCCGGGTCGCGTCCCCGGGTCGCGCTGGTCGGTGCCAGCGGTCATGGCCTCTGGCACCGCCGGGTGATCACCCCACTGCACGCTGCCGGCCGGCTGGAGTTGGTCGCCCTGGTCGACGTACGACCGGTGCAGCCGGCGCCGGACGCCCCGCTACCGCCCGGGGCGCTGCTCTTCACCGATCACCGGGCGATGCTGGCGGCGGTCCGGCCGGACGTGGTGATCATTTGTACGCCGCCGCACACCCATCTGCCGATCGCGCTGGACGCGCTGCGGTCCGGTGCTGACCTGCTGCTGGAAAAGCCGCCGGTGCTGTCGCTGGCCGAGCACCAGCGGCTGACCGAGGCGGTAACGGCCAGCGGACGGGCCTGCCAGGTCGGGTTCCAGGCATTGGCCTCAGCGGCGCTGACCGAGCTGACCGCGGCGTTGGCCGACGGCTGCCTCGGCGCGGTCACCGGCATCTCGACGGTGGCCTCCTGGCAGCGCACCGACGGTTACTACACCCGGGCGCCGTGGGCTGGGCGGCGCACCCTGAACGGGCATCCGGTGTTGGACGGCGCGCTGGTCAACCCGCTGGCGCACGCGGTGATGCAGGCTCTGGCGGTAGCTGAGGCGGCGGTGGATGCAGGCCGGCTCGTCGGGCCGGCGGTGACTGCCGGCCGGCTCGTCGGGCCGGCCCGGCCGGTCCTGGTTGAGTTGGAGCGCTACCGGACCCGACCGATCGAGGTGGACGACACCGCGTCGTTGCGGGTGACCCTCGCCGCCGGTCTGCCGGTGGTGGCGGCCGTGACGCTCGCCGGTGAGGAGTTCATCCCCGGTGAGGTGATCGTGCACGGCACGGCCGGTCGGGCGGTGCTGGAGTATCCGACCGACCGCCTGTCGCTGCCCGCCGACCCGGAGCCGCGCGTGGTGCCGGACCGGGTCAGTCTGCTGGAGAATCTGCTCGATCACCGGCGTGATCCGGCCAACGTGCCGTTGATCGTGCCGTTGAGCCGGACAGCGGGGTTCACCTCGGTGCTCGAGGCGGTGCACACCGGCGCGCAACCGGTGCTGATCAGCGGGGATCGGGTGGTCGCCAGTGGGCTGGCTGCCGAGCGGGTACTGACCATCCGCGGGGTCAACGCGGTGCTGCGCCGGGCCGCCGAACAGGGTGCGCTGCTCAGCGAGTTGGGTGTGCCGTGGGCGGTCACCCCGCAGGTGACGGCCCTGGTCGGACCGGCGAACGATGGGTAGGTTCCGCGCGTACCGCACAGATCGGGAAGACAGGCTGCAAACCGTGGGGACAACTGTCCGGTAGAAATCGGACTGAATATCTCACTTCTCGGCAAAGGGCGGCCGGGGCAAACATTATTGCGCTTATTCTCTGCAACAGGTCTGCAAACGCAACTCATTGACATCTTTGACTGTCAATATCTACCGTCTCTGAATAAGTGGATTTCGTATCCGTCGCGAGATCCGAGACGATAGGCGGGTGCGGTGTTTGTCATAAACAAATTGCTGACCACGATGGTCGGACTCTCCCTGGTGGCCGTGACGGCAACGGCCACCGCCGGGGGACCGGGTAAGGACCCGGTGTCCCTGGCGGCGCGAATGCTCGGCCGGCAGGTGCTCGCGGCGAACGACGGCTGGGCCGCCGCCGGCCCCGGCACCACCGGGGGCTCCGCCGCCACACCCGAGCAGGTGCACGTGGTCGGTACCCGGGCTGAACTGGTGCGGGCGCTCGGCGGTGACAACGCCACCAACCGGTTGAATGCGACGCCTAAGATCATCTACGTCAAGGGCCGGATCGATGGCTTCGAGGGCCCGGACGGCACCCCGCTGAGCTGCGCGGCGCTGGCTGATCCGGGGTACTCGCTCAATGCCTATCTGGCCACGTACGACCCGGCGGCCTGGGGTCGGGAGCCACCGGGCGGCCCACTGGAGCAGGCCCGGGTGCGCTCGGTGACGAACCAGACCCGGCAGACCCAGCTCAACATCGGCGCGAACACCACCATCATCGGACTGCGCGGGGCCACCCTGACCGGGCTGACCCTGATGGTGGACACCGCGAACAATGTGATCGTCCGAAACCTCCATTTCGTGGACGCCCGGGACTGCTTTCCGGCCTGGTCACCGACGGACGGGGAGACGGGAAACTGGAATTCGCAGTACGACCTGATGTCGGTGCGGCGTAGTGAGAACGTCTGGGTCGACCACAACACTTTCAGCGATGGCGACAACCCGGACAGCGGGCAGCCGGTCTACTTCGGTCGGCCGTATCAGGTGCACGACGGAGCGCTGGACATTACCCACACCGCGAGCCGGGTAACCGCCTCGTACAACAGGTTCGTCGGACATGACAAGGTGATGCTGATCGGATCCTCGAACACGGTCGGCCCGGATGTCGGGCGACTCAACGTGACGTTGCACCACAACCTCTTCGAGGGCACCCTGCAGCGGCTGCCGAGAGTCCGGTTCGGCCAGGTGGATATCTACAACAACTACTACCAGCTCGCCGGCCCGGGGTTCGAGTACGCGCTCGGAGTCGGCGTCCAGGCCGCGATCTACGCGGAGCACAACTTCTTCGCCCTGGGCAGCGGCATCCGGGCCGGGGACCTGCTCTACGACTGGGGCGGCACCGCGATCACCGAGCGGGGCAACTGGATGCGGACCGGGACCGGGCCGGCCCGACCGGTCAGCCTGCTCGACGCGTACAACGCCGGGCACGAACCGGCGCTCGGCCCGGACGCGGGCTGGATCCCGACCCTGCGCGCCGGCCCGGTGCTCCCCGCGCCGCTCGTGCCGGTTGTGGTGCGGGCCCTTGCCGGCGCGGACCGACTGCCTCTTTGACCAGCCAGCCAGAAGGAGACAACGTGCGAACAAGCGGAAACAGCATCCACCGTCGGGGTCTGCTGACTGCCCTCGGGGCGGGTCTGGTCGCGGTGGCCATGACCGTCGGCCTGACCACGATTGCACAGGCGGCGACCCTTTTCTCGGACAATTTCAACGACGGAAACGCCGATGGTTGGTCGAAGTCCGGTGGTGACTGGTCGGTGGTGACAGACGGATCACCGGTCTTCGAGCAGTCCAACTCGGGCAGCGAACTGGCCCGCCAGTTCGCCGGGGATACCGGCTGGACCGACTACCAGGTGCAGGTGCGGGTGAAGCCATTGTCGTTCAACGGCTCGAACCGGTTGGTAGCGATCGTCTCGCGGTCGAACAGCGCGACGAAGATGTACCGGCTCGCGTTGATCAACGCGAACCGGGCCGAGTTGCAGGCGGTGAATGGTGGTGCCATCACCGTGATCGGATCGGCGACGGTCCCGGTGGCCACCGGGACCTGGTACACGTTGCGCCTGGAGACCAGTGGCAGCACGATTCGCGGGTTCGTCAACGGTACGCAGATCGGTTCGGGCACCAACACGGCGCAGACCGCGGGTCGGATCGGCCTGGTCACTTCGTATGCCAGCGCCCGATTCGACGATGTCAGCGTGGACAGTATCGGATCCACGCCCACCACCCCGCCAACGTCGACCACCGCTGCGCCGACCACGGCACCACCCACCACCGCGCCGCCGCAGACCGGACTGGTCGGCTGGGCCACCCAGGGCGGCGGCACCACCGGTGGGGCCGGCGGCTCAACGGTAACCGTCACCAGCCTCGCCGCCCTGACCACCGCGGCCAATGCGAGCACGACCCAGACCATTCAGGTCAACGGCAACTTCAGTTGCTCCGACGATGTACGGGTCGCCTCGAACAAGACGATCATCGGGGTTGGCTCCGGCTCTGGCCTCACCGGCTGCGGCCTGAACATCCGTGGGGTCAGCAACGTCATTGTCCGCAACCTGAAGATCTCAAAGGTGCTGGCCGGGAACGGCAACGGGGATGCCATCCACATCGACAACTCCACCCGGCTCTGGATTGACCACAACGATCTGTCCAGCGACACCACGCATGGCACGGACTACTACGACGGCCTGCTGGACATAACCCACGGAGCCGACTACATCACGGTGTCCTGGAACCGGCTGCACGATCACGTCAAATGCTCGCTTGTCGGGCATAGCGACAGTAACGCCGGTGAGGACACCGGTCGGCTGCGGGTGACCTACCACCACAACGCGTTCATCAACTGCGCCCAGCGCAACCCGAGGGTCCGCTTCGGTAACCCGGTGCACGTGTACAACAACTACTACTTCACCAACAACAGCCCCTCCTACAGCTACGGCATTGCCACCACCTGCAATGCGGGGGTGCTCGTCGAGGGCAACTACTTCGAGAACGTGTCCGACCCGACCCACGTCGGGGAGGGGTCGTCACCGGTCGGCAATCTGGTCGCCCGGAACAACCAGTTCGTCAACTCGGGCACCCCACAAACCAGTGGCAGCGTCGGCAGCATCCCGTACGGGTACACGGTCGACGCGCCAGCGAACGTGAAAGCCATCGTTACCGCCGGCGCCGGCACCGGCAAGATCTGATGCGAGGAAGGGCCCCTGGAATCCGCCGACGGATTCCAGGGGCCCTTCCTGTCCCGGCACAGACCCGCCGGCGCGGTTCAGGTCAGAGCCGTGCGCCAGTGGCGGCGTGGAAGAAGTGGTGCTGACCGGCCTGCGGCTTGACATAGACGGTGTCGCCCATGTTCGGCATGTGGCGACGGTCGGTACGCACCACGAACCGCTCCGCGCCGCCGTCGATCGTGGCGTGGCCGTAGACGTTCGCGTCCGAGCCGAGGTCCTCGACCAGCTCAACAACGAGCGGCAGCCCGCCCTCGCTCGGGCTGACCAGTTCGCAGCTCTCCGGACGGAAGCCCACGGTGATCTTGCCGTTGCCCTCCTCCTCCTGAGCCGCAGCGACCTGCGTACGGGTCAGCGGCACGGTCAGCTCGGCGAAGACCGCGCCCTGCTCGGTCAGTGGCACCGTCTTGATGTTCATCGCCGGAGAGCCCATGAAGCCGGCGACA
>CAVVPI010000011.1:0-299778 GCA_963750055.1 uncultured Actinomycetota bacterium
GCGACTCGCCCACCCAACCCAAGCCGCCGCGCGGACCACCGCCAGTGACCACCCGGCTGCGGCCATCATGATCGTCGGGTTGGTTGGTGGTGGTCGGGCCGTCGGTGATCCCACTTGGTCAACCGGCCAGATCGACCGGGAGCGCCAGTGCGACGAAGGTGCCGAGGATCAGGAACGGGCCGAACGGCAGGTGCGCCGACCAGCGGACCCGTCCGGTGGCGAGCAGGGCCAGGCTGACCACCGCCGCCCCGACGAAGGCCACCATCAGCCCGAACACCACCGCTTCCCAGCCCAGCCAGCCGAGGATGGCCACACTGCTGAGCGCCAGTTTGGCGTCGCCCAGCCCGAAGCCGCGCCGGCCGAACAGCAGGGCCGAGCTGGCGAAGAAGACCGCCATGCCGGCTCCGGCGGCCAACGCGCGTAGCCAGGCGGCGCCGCCGGCCGGATCGGTTCCGATGAGGGCGGCGAGGCCGAGCAGTCCGAGGGTGCCGGCCAGGGCGGCGTAGGTGAGCCGGTCCGGCAGCCGGTGCACCGCCAGGTCGATGAAGACCAGCGGTACGGCGCACGCCGCCCACCAGGCCAGCGCGACCGATTCGGGCGCCGGACGGGCGGCCAGCACCAGCACGGCGGCCACGGCCAGCCCGGCCAGCTCGACGGTGAACGGTGGGGCACCGATCCGGGTACCGCACCCGGCACAACGGCCGGCCGGGAGAGCGCCGCGGTGGGGCGGCGAGGCCGATCGGCGTACCGCACGTGTCGCAGCCAACGCGGCGGGGCCGGCCGGCTGGACCGACGTCGGCGAGCACCAGCCAGCGCAGCAGCGGGGTGACCGCCAGCGCCGTGAGCACCCGTACCGAACGTGGACGGGCTGGGTGGCGGTGGACCGGACGCGGTCCGCTGGGGCGCGGTCAGCGACACCCAGCCTCCTCGAAAGATCGTCAAGGGTGCGCCGCGGGGCGGAGCACCGGCTGAACCGTTCGGCAACCCTGACACGTTCAGTAACTTCGTGATCGCGGTCTGACGATCGGCCGGGCGGGCCCGACCGGCCGCCCGGACCCGGCCCGAACCGCTCGACCGTCGGCCCGGTGCCCGTCCGGCTCCGGGTGACTCGGCAGTGAGCCAGGGTACGGAATACACCAGACCACCGCCATCCATCGCATATCGCCGGGCGAAAAATCGCCATATGCCGCTGCGACTCAGCTCGGGGCCCCGTCAGCACGAGCGTATTCACCACACCATGGAGATCGATCAAACATCATATGGTCCCTTCGCCGATCAATCCCCAAGATCGTAACTGTACGTATTCCCCGAAATGCCTCTGTTGCATTGTCGGTCGTCAGCCTATGCTCGCCCCTTGAGCGGTACACAACTATCAGCGAAAACAACCGCACCGCCGATCAAAAGGGAATGGCTGGGGCCAGCTCTTGATCGGTCTGCGCAAATACGCGCCAGACGTCCCACCGCCGGCTGACGGGAGGAGGAGAACCGTTGCGGGCACGGCAGTCCAGCGGCTTCGCCCTCTCGCTCCTCGCGTTCGTGACGGCCGGGTGCCTGACCGCCTGTGCCGCCGACGCCGGCACCGCCGCGCTACCGGCCACGGGCGCACCCCGGCTCCGGCCAGCGCGGATCCGCTGACCAGGGCGGCCGAGGAAGCCGCGCTGGCCGCGTACGCGGGATATCTCGCCGCGTCCCGAAAGGCCGAGCAGGCGGCCGACCCACACCATCCGGAGCTGAAGAAATATCTGGCTGATCCGCTGTTGACCCGGGTCAGGCTGGCCATTCGCGATGCGAAGGAGCACGGCGCGATGCGTACCGGCAAGCTCATCTCCGATCCGAGGGTGACCACGGTCAGTCTCGACACCGTTCCGGCCACCGTCTCGATCCAGGACTGCCTCGACGCCACCGGATACCGGCTGGTCTACGTCAAGGACAACTCCGTGGTTCCCGGCTCGACCAGCGGTCGGTACCTCGCCACCGCCACCGCAAGTCGCTATCCCGACGGCCGCTGGTTGATCAGCGCCGGCTCCGCCCACCCGGACCAGCCATGCTGACCCGGCGGCGATCGGGCGTACCGGCCCGCGTCCGGCTCGCCACCGTCGTGGCGGCGATGCTGACCCTCGCCGTTGGCGCGCTCGCCCCCAGTCCCGCCGCAGCCGGGGACCCCGGTGCGGGATGCCCACCCGGGCAGACCAACTGCGACGTCTGGGACAACGGGTCGGGCAGCGGCGGCAACAACGGTGGCGGGGGCAACAACGGCGGTGGCGGCAACAACGGCGGTGGCAGCTCCTCCTGCTACCGCGACGGCGTCGCGGTGAAGTGCTACGACGACCTCCTCGGTTGGTTCAACCCCACCGACGGCTGCTACTACAAGCTGATGGAGCCTCAGTCGCCGGCCGTGCCGGATGGGTATCAGGCGTACCTGAGGAGTTGCGCGGGCGCGGGCGCGGGTAGCCAGGAAGAGGTCTTGCTGGCCGCGCCGCCGCCCGGCTACGGCGCCCCGCCGGACCCCTGGGAGCTGGCCTACCGGGCGCTGGCTCGCATCAACCTGCTTCCACCAAACATCAAAATCGCGCCGAACAACGGCCCCGGCCTGGTCGGACTGCCGATCTGGCTCTGGTTCCCGAAGACCCAGCAAACCTGGGGGCCGAACTAGGACCGACGCCTCCGACCGGGGCCTGACCGTCACCATCACCGCCACGGTGACCCACGTGAGTTGGGACATGGGCGACGGTTCCCGCGGACGCGTCTGCAACAACCCCGGCGTGGCATACCAGGCAAGTGTCCACAAAGGCAGCAAATCGCCACAGTGCGGCTATGACGGCTATGCGCGGTCGAGCAAGAACAAGCCGGGCGGCAAATACAAGATCACCGCGACCAGCTACTGGACGGTGACCTGGACCAGTAGCAGCGGCGCCAGCGGCCAGATTCCCGGCCAGATCACCCGGACCAGCGCACCGGCTTCCATTCAGATTGACGAACTTCAGGTGGTGACAGGGTGACCGTGGCAACCACACCCACCCAGGGCGGTCCGATCGACGCTCCGGTGGCGCCACCGAAGGTGGTCCGGCAGCGGCGGATGCGTCCCGGCCTGCTCGGCCTCGCGGTGCTGCTGGTCGCGCTCGGTGGGCTCGGCTCGGCCTTCGCGGTCGCCTCGGTCCGGGCCACCGGCAACTACCTGGCGGTGGCCCGCGCGGTCCCGGTCGGCACCGTGCTCAGCGCGGACGACGTGACCACCGTGCAGGTGGCCGGCGGTCAGGGGCTGGCGCCGGTGCCGGCCAGCCAGCTCAACGAGGTGGTCGGCAAGCGGGCCGCCGTCACGCTGACCCCGGGCATCCTGCTGACCCTGGCGCAACTGACCGACCAGCCGATGCTCGGCCCCGGACAGCAGCAGATCGCCCTCGGCCTCAAGACCAGCCAGGTGCCGGCGAAGATCCTGCACCCCGGCGACAAGGTGCTGCTGTTCAGCACCCCGGAACGGAACTCCAGTGACAGCGCGCCGGGCACCCGGTTCGAGGCCACCGTGATCGACACGGCCAGCCCGGACAGCAGCGACATGGTGCTCTACCTCGCGCTGGCCGTCCGGGACATCCCGCCGGTGGTGGCGCTCGCCTCGGCCGACCGGATCGCGGTCGTGTTGAACACGGCGGCCTGAGGATGGCGATCATCGCGCTGGTCGCGGGGAAAGGGTCACCGGGCGTCACCACCAGCGCGCTGGCCTGCACGCTCTCCTGGCACCACCGGATGGTGCTCGCCGAGTGCGATCCGGCCGGCGGCTCGGTGCTCGCCGGCTACCTCGGCGGGGTGCTGGACGGCCCGCGCGGTCTCGGTGAGCTGGCCGTCGGCGAGCTGCGCGACGGCAACCTCGACTCGGCGTTCTGGTCCCAGTTGGTCGACCTGGACGCGCCGAAACGGGAACGGCTGGTGCTGCCCGGAGTGGTCGACCCGGTGCAGGCCGGCAGCGTCATCCCGCTCTGGCAGCGCTTCGCCGACTTCTTCAAGGAGCTGGACCGGGGCCAGCCCGGGTACGACGTGCTGGTCGACTGCGGACGGCTGTCGGTGGTCGGTCCGCCGTGGCCGATCCTGCGCGCCGCCGACGTGGTCCTGGTCGTCACCGCCGCCCAACTGCCCGATCTCTCCAGCGCCCGGGCCACGGTCAAGGCCATCGAACGGGACTTCACCGAAAACCGGGTGCCGTCCGGCTCGCTCCGGCTGCTGCTGGTCGGCGACGGACACAGCCGCAGCGAGGTGAGCAAGGCGCTGGGGCTGCCGGTGATCGCGCAACTTCCGCACGATCCACGTACCGCCCAGGTGCTCAGCCACGGCGGCACGGTGCGCGGCGGACGGCCGTTGATGCGCGCGGCCGGCGCGCTGGAGGTGCCGGTACGCGCGCTGCTGGACCGGCGTCGGGCCCGACTGAGCTGGCCGAGGGCCGAGGGAGTGTCGCATGCGGTTTGAGCCGGTCTCCCACGACCCCCGCGCCGGCAGACGGGGCCACCTCGACCGTGCCGCCGATCCCGCACAACGGCCACCGCCAGCCCCCCGGCAGCGCCCCCGAAGCCAGCCCGGCGGCCGGCGCCCACCGGGCCACGCCCGGGCCGTCGGCGCCACCGAGCCACGCCCGGGCCGCCGGCGCCCCGCCGGGACCCACCCGGCACCGCCGCCAGCAGCCCGCCGGGTTACCACCCGGCGGTCAACCCGCACAACGGAAACGGCGGAAACGGGAGCTCAGCGGGCCGGACGGTGGCCGGCGGCCCGGCCCACCGCACCCCAGCCGCGCCGCCGCTGCGGCCCCGGGTCGACTTCGCGCTCGTCCGCGAGCTGCGCCGGGAACTGAGCGAGCGGCTCACCGCCTGGCAGCGCGGCCGGGAGTTCACCGCCGCCGAGGAGGAGGCCGAGCGGGGCCGGCTGGCCGTGGCGGTGGTCTCCGAGTACGCCGACGCCGCCCGCCGGGCCGGCACCCCGATGCCCGCCGCCGAGGAGCGGCATGCTGCTCGACCAGGTGACCGCCGAACTGGTCGGCCTGGGCCGGCTGCAGACCCTGCTGGTCGACGACACCATCGAGGAGGTGCACATCCTCGGCTGCGACCAGGTGCGGATCACCCGGCACGGCGGCGGGGTCGACTGGGGCGAGCCGATCGCCGAAAGCGACGACGAGATGGTGGAGATCCTCCAGGCCGCGGCCCGCCGGGCCGGCGCCACCGAACGGTCGCTCTCCACCTCGAAGCCCACGCTGGACCTGCAACTGCCCGACGGCAGCCGGTTGGCCGCGGTCTTCCTGGTCAGCCACCGGCCGTACGCGGTGATCCGTAAGCACAACACACTGGACGTGACCCTCGACGAGCATCGCCGGCGGCCGGGGCGACCTGGACGAGATGATCGACCCGCTGATCCGCGACTTCCTCCGCGCGTCGATGCGGGCCGGGCTGAACATCATGGTGGCCGGGCTGGCCGGGGCCGGCAAGACGACGGTGATCCGGGCGCTGATGGACGAGATCCCGGCCGACGAGCCGTACGTGCTGCTGGAGGAGAGCCGCGAGTTGCTGCCGGCCCGCCGCCGGCTCAAGCACCGGGCGGTGATGAGCTTCGAGTCCCGCGAGGGGCACGGCGAGCGCGGCCCGGACGGGCGCCCGGCCGGCGAGGTCACCATCGCCGACCTGATCCCGGTGTCGCTGCGGATGGGCGTACTGCGGATCATCGTCGGCGAGGTGCGGTCCCGCGAGATCGTCCCGATGCT
This sequence comes from uncultured Actinomycetota bacterium, assembly GCA_963750055.1. GTDB lineage: Bacteria > Actinomycetota > Actinomycetes > Mycobacteriales > Micromonosporaceae > CAVVPI01. The sequence goes on from CAVVPI010000011.1 coordinate 5,735, forward strand.
CCAGGCGATGACCACCAGCCGGGGTTCGATGTGCACCATCCACGCCCGTACCCCGGCCGGGGTCAGCGAACGGATCATCGAGCTGGCCCTGTCGCACGGTCGGGAGATGACCGTCGACCAGGCCCGCCGGATGGCCGGTAACGCCCTGGACCTGATCGTCTACGTCACCGTCGAGGACGAGACCGCGATCGGCGGCCGCAAGCACCGGTTCGTCTCACACGTCGAGGAGGTGATCGGGGCCGGCGACACCAACCGGATCACCACCACCTCGGTCTTCGGTCCCGGTCCGGACGGCCGGGCGATCCCCCGGCACCTGCCGGAACGGGTCCGCGAGCAGTTGCTCCGGGTCGGCTACGACGCACGGCTGCTCTCCCGCTACATCGAGGCTGGCGTCGGCGCCTGGCGCCGCCCCCGGCACAGCCTGCTCGGACGCCGGTCATGAACGGCCGCGGCGGACACGAGACCGGGCGTGGTCGGTGTGGGCCCGGGCCCATCAACCGTCGGCGCACGTCCGGGCCGACCAACCGGCGCGGTTGGACCGGACCGGAGAACCGGCGGGGCTGGGCCGGACGTGGTCGGGAGGGGGGCTGAGGATGTCGGCGAACATCGAACTGGTCGCGGTGCTCTCCGGGGCCGCCTGCGTGGCCGGTCTGGTCCTCACCGTGGTCGCGGTGATCGGCACCAGCCGCCCACCCGGCCCATCATCGGCGCTCGGCCAGCGGCTCCGCCGGCTCTGGCTGGGGCCCGGCACCAGCCCCCGGGAGCAGCGCGCCCATCAGGCCCTGCTGCTCGGCGCGGTGCTGGCCGGCGCGCTGGCCTTCCTGCTCACCGGACTGCCGGTGGTCGGCCTACTGGTGATCGTCGCGGTGCCCGGTGCGCCATGGCTGTTCAACAGTCGGCAAGGCCGAGCAGCGGGCAATCGCCCGGATCGAGGCGGTCGGCGAATGGACCCGCCGACTCAAGGACGTCTCCAGCACCGGTCAGGGGCTGCAACAGGCGATCACCAGCACGTTGAGCACCGCACCGGAGGAGATCCAGGAGGAGGTACGGACCCTCGCCGCCCGGCTCCAGGCCGGCTGGCTGGGCCGGTCCGCCCTGCTCGCGTTCGCCGATGAGATCGGCGACCCGGTCTGCGACCAGGTGGTCGCCGCGCTGATCCTGCACCTCACCGACCGGGGTGACCGGCTGGGCGACGTACTCGGCTCGATCGCCTCGGCAGCCGGCGCCGAGGTGGCCACCCGGCGTGAGGTGGAGGCCAAGCGCACCCAGCCGCGCTTCGCGGTCCGCTTCCTGACCGGAATGGTCCTGCTGGTGCTCGGCTACGGGCTACTCAACCCCAGCTACATGCACCCGTACGGCACAACGACCGGCCAGCTCGTGATGGTGGTGCTCGGGGCGGCCTTCATCGGCCTGCTGGCCTGGGTCCGCTCGATGAGCCTGCCGCCGCGTCCGATCCGGTTCCTCGCCCCGCCCGACCCAGAGGAGGAGGTGCTGGTCGCATGATCCTCAACTGGACCCTGACCCTCAGCGTGCTCAGTGGTGCGACTGTCGGGCTTGGCCTCTTCCTGCTGGTCCGGGAGGCACTACCGGCCACCCCGGCGCTCGGGCCGGCGCTGCGCCGGCTGCATCAGGCCGGACCGACCCGGACCGGCGTGACCCAACGCGGTGAGTTGGAGTGGCTCAGCGGCCTGACTCGTTGGCTGCGCCCACCGCATCGGCAGTTGGCGCTGCTCGGTCAGACCCCCGAGCAGTACACCCTCTCCCTGCTGCTCTCCGGGCTGGTCGGACTGGCCTTCCCAGCCCTGGCCACGGTGATCCTGGTGGCCGCCGGGGTCGAACTTCCGTTCGTCGTTCCGACCATCGCCGGGCTGGGCATGGCGGCGCTGTCGATGCTGATGGCCCACCGCTCCGTGCTGGCCAAGGCGGAAACCGCCCGCCGGGAGTTCAGCCAGGCGGTCTGTGCGTACCTCGACCTGGTCGCCCTGCAACTGTCGGCCGCGCACGGCCCGGTGCAGTCACTGGAACGGGCGGCCACGGTCTGCGACGGCTGGGTTTTCGAACGGATCCGGGAGGCGTTGCGGATGGCCCAGCTTCAGATGCACTCCCCCTGGGACGAGCTGCGCGACCTGGCGGAGAAGATCGGCATCCCGGAACTGGGCGACGTCGGCGCGATCATGCAGTCGTCCGGCACCGAAGGCGCCCAGGTCAGCGACACCCTGCGCAGTCGGGCCGACTCACTGCGCGACCAGATCCGCACCGACAACCTGGCCCGGGCCGAGGCGGTGACCGGGCGACTGGACATTCCCGGCGCACTGCTGGTCTTCGTACTGATCGGCTTCCTGCTCTATCCGTTCATGGCCCGCATCTGACCCGACCCCCAACCAGGAACCCGCTCCGGGAAGGAGACCCGCAATGACCCTCATCGACTATCTGCACACCGCACTGGTGCTGCGCCTCGCCGAGCTGCGCGGTACCGACGAACGGGACCGCGGCGAGAGTCCTGTCCCCACCGCCGTGATCATCTTCGGCCTGGTGCTCGCCGCCCTGGCGGTCACGCTGTCGTGGCAGACAAGGTCGATATTTGGATGGACAAGATCCCCGACTGAAGTGAACTGAACGAATGTTCCGATCTTCGCGCCTGAATCGTTGCCGGGCCGCTGTCGCGGCGGTCCGGCGTCGGGTCATGGGCGCGGAACGGGACCGGGGGGCGAATCCGGTCGAGTTGGCCATCCTGATGCCGGCCATCCTGGTTCTGCTCTTCGCCTCCATCCAGACCGCCGCCTGGTTCGTCGCCCGGGCCACCGCGTTGAACGCCGCGCAGGAGGCGGTGAACGCGCAGCGGGTCTATCGGGCCGCACCGGGTGCCGGTGCGACCCGGGCACGGGAGTTCCTCAACCGGGCCGGGGACTGGCTGGTCGACTCCCGGATCACCGTTACGCCGGGCGCCACCCAGGTGACCGCCACCGTGCAGGGCAGGCCGCTGCGGGTCATCCCGCTGGTGCCGCTGCCCGGCATCCGGGAGACCGCCTCCGGCACGGTCGAGCGGTTCATCCCGGAGGGCGCGCCATGATCGCCTGGCTTCGCCGCCGAGCCGGACGCCCGCTCACCGCTGACCGCTCCGACCGACCCGCCGCCCAGCGCGGCTCGGTCTCCGTCGAGGTGGCGATCCTCGCCCCGGCCTTCATCGCGCTGATCGTCTTCGCCGGGTTCGCCGGCCGGACCGCCATCGCGAACGAGGCGATCGACGCCGCCGCGCATGACGCGGCGCGGGCCGCGTCCATCTCCCGGACCGCGAATGACGCCCGCACCGCGGCCCTCCGGGCCGCGCAGACCCGGCTCAACTGGGAGGGAATCTCCTGCACCGGCCAACCGACCGTCACCTTCGCCGGTCGGGTGGCCGGCCGGGCGCAGAGTTTCAACGCGGCCTTCACCAGTCCGCTCGGCACGGACGCGGCGGTGGTGGTGACCGTCTCCTGCCAGGTCTCCATGGCAAACCTGCGGATCTCCATCCTGCCCGGCATGCCGCGCACCAAACAGGTGCAGGCCACCTTCACCTCCCCACTGGACCGCTATCGGAGCCGGAGCTAGGCATGAGCGACGACCAGCAGCGCGACGCGGGACGGGTCAGTCTGTTCCTGGCGGTCGCGCTCGCTGGCGTACTCATGGTCATCGGGCTGGCGTTCGACGGTGCCGGCCGGCTCCAGTCGATGCAGCGGGCCGACAACATCGCAGCCGAGGCCGCCCGGGCCGGTGGCCAGGCGATCGACGTGGCCCGAGCGGTCAGCGGCGGCACCCCGATGCTGGACGAGGCTGAGGCCCGCCGGGCGGTACGCAACTATCTGGCCGGGGTGCAGGGGGCGACGCTCCGCGAGGTGCGCTTCGACGCGTACCCCGGCAACCAGGACATCACCGTCGTCGTCGAACTCCGCTACCAGACGGTTTTCCTCGACCTCTTCGGCTTCCCGAGCACCTTCGTGGTGACCGGCAGGGCCACCGCGCGACTCCTCACGACGACAACCGCTGGATAGGGAGGCACTGCCATGCCCGCATCGCGCGTCTCGCCGGCACGACGTACGGGTCAGCTCGCTACCGGTTTCGGCGCGCTGATCGTCCTGATCGGCCTGCTGGCGGGAGCGCCGATCGCGCTGTTGGCCTTCGCCGGCAATCCGCTCCCCGACCATCTACCCGGTCTCGCCGAAATCACCACCACGCTGACCTCCCGCGATGATGGGCAGCTCTTCATCCGGGCGTTGGCCATCGTCGGATGGCTCGGCTGGGCCACCTTCGCCCTCTCCGTACTGGTGGAACTGCCCGCCCGGATCCTGCGCCGGCCGGCGATCCGGCTGCCCGGAATGCGCCGGCAGCAACGCTGGGCGGCGACGCTGCTCGGCTCGGTCGCGCTGATCCTCGCGGTCAGCCCGGCGGCGACCGCGGCCACCTCGGTGGCCGCCACCTCGGTGATCGCCGGTACGGTCGCCGCCGCACCGGCTGCCCACGGCGCGGCGGCTACCTACCCCGCGCCGTCCCGCCGGCCACCTACGGCACGGCCGGCGGCACGGCCAGCACGATGGAACTGGACGAGCCGGAAACGGTCTACCGGGTGGAGAAGGGCGACTACCTCGGGTCATATCGCCGGTCGCTATCTCGGCGACTTCGACCGCTATCGGGAGTTGGCCAAGCTCAACGAGATCAGCCAGCCGGACCAGATCCGGCCCGGTCAGATGCTGCACCTGCCACCGCAAGCCGAAGACCGAGGGGTACGGGCACACGCGACCGGCCTGGCTACCTCCCCGACTCCGGAGCCGGAATGGCCGGAGAGCCTTCCGGTCGCGCCGGCGCGACCAACCGAACCGATGCCGACCCATCCGCCGAGCAGCGGCGACGGCGCCATGTACACGGTCGGCGCGTCCCGCGCTCCGGAGGTGAACCAGCTCAACCGGCCACTGGCGGTCTCCGCGGTGATCGCGGTGGCCAGCATCATCGGCGCGCAGATCGGCGCGGTGCTCGGGCTCCGTCGCCGGCCCGAGGTCGAACGGTCGCTGGACATCGGCCGGCACCGGCGATCATGAGCGTGGGTTAGCGGTTCACACCCACTCGACCAGAAATGGCGGCGATGCTGAGCCGCTAGGGCAACCTGGTCTGCAGCACGCCACCGATCACCCTGGTCGGCAGCACCTGTTGGTCGCTGCCGGCCGGGCCGTGCACCACCTCACCCCCGTTGAGCTGGAAAGTGCTGCCGTGCCACGGGCAGACCACACAATTATGTCCATCCACTTTGACCACCGAACCGGCGCCGAGCGGACCGCTCTGGTGGGCGCAGCGTTCCAGCATCACGGTGATCTCGTCGCCGTCGCGGTAGACCACCACCGCGACGTCGTCCACCTCCCGGGTCAGCAGGGTGCCCTCCGGCAGGGTGGCCAGGTCCGCCACCGGATGCCAACCCTCCTCGATCCGACGCAGGTCGGGCACGCCCTGGTTGACCCCGGCCGCCTGCTTGTAGGCCAGATGTCCGCCCAGGTAGGCGCCGCCGCTCGCGGCGGTGAGTCCGAGATAGCCGAGGGTACGACCAATGCCGTGCCGACCGCCGAGCCGAGCGGCCAGCGAACCGGCGTAGAGCAGCATGCCGACCGCGTTCGCCGCCGCGTGCACCACACCGACCCGGCGCTGCTCGCGGGAGAGCGACGCCCAGTCGTTGGCGCCAGCGGCGACCGCCGGCAGGGCGCTGGCGGTGCCGAGCGCGACCAGAACGGTGGCGGCCCGTCGCTGGCCGGGCAGCAGATCCAGTACGGCGGTGCTGACCCAGGCGCCGATCGGCACCTGGACCAGCGCCGGGTGCAGTGGGTGCCCGAGCCACACCCCGTGTAGCGCGTCGCGGACCCGCTGCGTCCGAAGCACCGAAAAGACCGTACGTTGCAGCCGGTCGCCGATCCGGTCCAGTCGGGAGGCCCGTTCGAGTCGGGTCAGCTGTTCTCGCATTCGCGCGTCATTCCCGGCGGCCCGACAGGCAAACCGATCAACGGTTGCTGGCATGGCCGCCGAGCAGTCGGGTATGCCGGCACATGCGGATCGCGATCACCGGGGCCACCGGCAACGTCGGTACAGCGCTGCTGCGCCGCTTGGCCGACGAGCGGGACATCGAGGTGATCGGCATCGTGCGCCGGCCCCCCGCGCCGGACGCCGGCGCCCCGTACGACCGGGTGCAGTGGCACAGCGCGGACCTCTCCGAACCGGGCTCTGTTGCCGACCTGGTCAATTGGTTCACCGAGGTGGACGCGGTCGTGCACCTCGCCTGGCAGGCCCAGCCCAGCCAGGATCGGGCCCGGCTGCGCCGGATCAACCTGAACGGTGTCCGACACGTGCTGACGGCCATGCGGGAGGCCCAGGTCACGAATTTGCTGTACGCCTCGTCCACCGCCGTGTACACGCCGGGCCCGAAGAACCGGACCGTGGACGAGCGCTGGCCGATCAGCGGCCTGGGTCGCTCCGGGTTCAGCGTCGACAAGGCGGCGGTCGAGGCGCTGCTCGACCGGATCGAGTTGGATCGCCCCAACCTGCGGTTGGTGCGGCTGCGACAGACGTTGGTGTTGCAATACGACGCCGGAGCGGAGATCACCCGATATTTCCTCGGCCGGCTCATCCCCAGGTCGCTGCTGCGCTCGGGCCGGTTCGCGGTGGTGCCGCGCAACCAGCACCTGCGGTTGCAGGTGGTGCACGCCGACGATGTCGCCGAGGCGTACCTGCTGGCTCTGCGGGGGGAGCACGCCGGCACGTTCAACATCGCCGCTGAGCCGGTGCTCGACGGACAGCTGGTGGCCGCCGAGATGGACTGCTGGGCGCCGCGGGTGCCGATGTTCCTACTCCGCCTGCTGAACCGACTGGCCTGGCGCACCCGGCTGGTGCCGGCGGAGGAGGGCTGGTTGGAGCTCGCCGCGGCGGTGCCGCTGGTGGACTGTTCGCGGGCCGCGCGTGAGTTGGGCTGGCAGCCCCGGCATGACGCCCGGGAGACTCTGCGTGAGCTGTTGAGCGGGGTCGATGCCGGTGCCGGTACCGCCACCGCGCCGATGCGCCCGTCCCACCGTCAGCGCAGCACCCCGGCCACCCGTCGTCCCGCCTGACCCACCACGCGCGGCGCCCCTCCGGTGCCCGATCCCGATACGCTGCGGCCCGGCCAGCGTCGTACCTCGCAGGCCAGGCCACTTCTACTAGACAGCCTGCGGTTTCGGCTTCGACGAACCGGAGCTGCCAGCCGAAACGGTCCCAGCATCACCAGCCTTACCCGACGTACTACTGCTGCCACAAACATCACGAGCACCACACTGAGGCGCCAACTTGGCAGGCTTCGGCGTCGGCTTCGACGTACTACCGCTGCCACAAACATCACGAGCACCACACTGAGGCGCCAACTATGCACCAGGCTTCGGCGTCGGCTTCGACGTACTACCGCTGCCACAAACATCACGAGCACCACACTGAGGCGCCAACTTGGCAGGCTTCGGCGTCGGCTTCGACGTACTACCGCTGCCACAAACATCACGAGCACCACACTGAGGCGCCAACTTGGCAGGCTTCGGCGTCGGCTTCGACGTACTACCGCTGCCACAAACATCACGAGCACCACACTGAGGCGCCAACTTGGCAGGCTTCGGCGTCGGCTTCGACGTACTACCGCTGCCACAAACATCACGAGCACCACACTGAGGCGCCAACTTGGCAGGCTTCGGCGTCGGCTTCGACGTACTACCGCTGCCACAAACATCACGAGCACCACACTGGGGCGCCAACTTGGCAGCCTCGTCCTCCTGGAGTGCCTCTTCGAGCAGCTTGTTCTTCAGGTCGCGGAATTCCGGCGCAGTAAGCGATTCCTCGATTTCACGAACTTCTGGATTCACTTTGGCCAGTTTGTAAGTGCCCAGATGGTACTCTCGCGTGACGGGATTTTTGAGGGATTCCTTGAAGAGCTTTATGGCGAGCTCATCATATTCGGCCACCCTCGCAGCGGTCTCGTTGTATAGCTCAGGATCGGTTGCTCTAAGGAACTCCAGGCCAATTGCCGGGTCATTCAGAGCATCCAGTGCCGATCCGGCGACGCGCAGACCGTGGGCTCCGACACCTGGCCGCCCGCCCGTCGTGCTCCCCGCGCGAGGTTTCCCCTTCGGCGATGGAACGCCCGACGAGTTGCGGGCAGCCTCGGCACCCGTGGCCGATGTGGACCGCACCCGTTGGGCGTTGGTGCCGCTTTTGCCGCCTGGACCCTTCGGGCTGGAGGCCTTCGGGCTGGAGGCCTTCGGCTGGGTGGCAGGCGGATTACCGCCGACCTGCTTGCCGCCAGTCCGGCCGGGTGCATCGGTAGTAACTGTTGTGCCCTTGGCGGTTGAACTCTGGCCGCGGCTAGCCGCCGTAGGACTCTTGGTCCCCGAGGTGCCCTTGGCTTCGCTACCGCTTGAACCCTTCGGACCTGAACCCTTCGGACCTGAACCCTTCGGACCGGGGGTCTTCGGCTGAGCCTTGGCCGGGGGGTCGTCCGGCGGATTACCGCCGCTATTCTTGCCATTGTCTGGTTCGACGTACTTGCCGTGCGCCTTGTCCCGGACGTCGCGGAGATGCTCCCCCGCCCGGTTTTCCGCGTTACGTACCTTTCTTTCGGACCCGTCGGCGTTACTTTCGGCCTTCGTGGCCGCAACCTCTGCCGCCTTAAGCGAGTCCTGAGCCTTATTAAGGTTAATCCGCGCCTGCTCGACCCGCTGCTTCTCGGTGGCCACCCGCCGCTGGTCCCCACGCTCCTCAGCCGCTGCCAGGCGCTTTTGGGCCTGTTCGACCTCCTTGTTGGCCTGGTCAGCGGCGTGTTCGAAGCCACTGACGGCCTTGCGGGCTCCGGTGGCTTCCGTTCTCTCGTCGTAGGCCTTCTGCTTGAGGTCCACCCGCGCACCTGTGACGTACGCCTTGCCGAGTTGATGCGCACGCTTGTCGGCTCCCTGCGCCTTCGCAGAAGATCGCGTGGCTGCCTTTCGGGCAGCCTTGGCCTCCTTCGCGGCCTCCTTACTCTGCAAGCGGGCCTCGGGCGTACCTTCCTTCTTCGCTCGCTCCGCTGCCTTACGCGCCTTCTCCTCTGCCTCGCCCGCCTTCTTCTCGGCATCCTCTGCTTCAGCCCGCGCTCGGGCGGCGTCGTAGATGGCGTCCACCGCCTTGTCCCGGTCGCGCTGGGCCTTCTTTGCCGCGTTCAGGTCAGTGCCGTTCACCCGCCCAACACTTCGGCGCTCATCCGCGCGAGTCTTCACAGAATTGTGGATCTGCTTGACTGCTGTTACAGCCGCAGCAGCGGCAATCGGGATTGACTCGAGACCAGGCCCGCTGGGCTGAGGGTTCTGGACGACCGGACCGGGATGGACGACAGCAGCTTCTCCGATCTGGCCCCACTGGTCGGCTAAATTGCCGAAATTCTTCGCAGCACGAGGACCATTTTTGCTGAGCGCCCCAGCCTGCTTTCTGCGGCGCTCATTCTCGGCAGCTTCTTCCTTTTCCTCCGGCGTCTGCGCCCGGTCCGGTTTCGAGCCATCGTTCCAGTCCCGTGCCGAATAGAGTGGATCTTCCCCGGCCCCCACCGGCGGCACGGGCTGATGGCGGTCTATCTGCCCTTCCCGTGCCACCCCCAACCCCCGTCGGCCGAGGGGACCTCCTTCAAACTCACCGGTCTGCGGGTTGTAGCTCACCTTCCCATCCCACCGGCCGGGTTCGGGTTCGCTGGCGGCGATCTGCCGCAGCTCACCGATGCCTTCGGGCCGGTTGTCTGACTGAGCAGCAGTCCCGAGCAGGCCGGCGATCAGCGCAACTGCCAGCAAGCAGGGCAACAGCAGCGACCAAGCGACACCATTCCGACGCCGGTTACGGTCGCCGTTGTCCGTAACTCTGCCAACCCGTACACCGGATCGGGCGTCGGCTCGCTTCCCCCGAACCACCGCTTGTTTTATGAAGCTGACATCGATTCTCGCCTCGTCAGCCACCGAAGCCTCCGGTGAGGAGCTGCCCAGCCTGGGGCGCGAAGGGTTGTGCGCCGCTCGAGGCGTGACCGCCATGGTTCATGAAGGTGGACGGAAGGGACGGCGTGTGGCCGCCGCCGATGCGGTCAACCGTGTGGATCTGCGTGTGCAAGCCGCCGACGTCGAAGGTGGACACCTGCCGTACGACCGGGACAGCGGGCCGGGACCGGTCGACGCACCGGCAGTTAGTGGCCTTCTGCTTCTTGGTCAGGGAACGGTTGTTCGTATTCCGATCCTTGTGCACCCGCGTGCAACTCTGGCCCGAGTCGCGTTGCGGTTTAATGGTTTTAGGCTTCGAATCCACAGTTACCGGCTGAAGGTCGATGATCCTGGGCAGGGGGCCGCGGAATCGACAGGTGGCCGGAGCGACCGGGCCTTTACTCACTGCCTTGCAGTCGTCGCCGCCCATCGGGCGGGTGTGCCGCCCGCACTTGTTCGTGTGCCTGTCCGGCTTGCCTTTGGCCTTCGGCGTCGGAGCCGGCTGCGCCTTCTGGCTTGGCTTCGGCGTCGGAGCTTGGCTGCGCCTTCTGGCTTGGCTTCGGCGTCGGGCTTGGCTGCGCCTTCTGGCTGGCTTCGGCGTCGGGCCGCTGCACCTTCTGGCTTGGCTTCGGCGTCGGGCTTGGCTGCGCCTTCTGGCTTGGCTTCGGCGTCGGGCTTGGCTGCGCCTTCTGGGTCGGCTGCGGTGATGCGGGCGCATCGATACCCGAGTCAGAAACGAAGGCAGCACTGCCGGCCATTCCTGCTTCCTCAGTGCTCGCCGACCCGGTCAACGGCACGATCTGAGCGACTGCGGTGGCCACGAGCGCCACCACCACGATCAGCCCAGCCCAAAGCCAGGCGCGCGGTTGCCACCACCTGGCCGGCTGAACCGCCGCTCCTGACACGGTCGTCCGCATCGATGGCGATTTACGTCGTCGACTCACAGGGCTCTCCTCGGTTTGTAACTCACCCGCGGCGGCATTCACCTTCACGCAGCAGGCAACCCTCGAGACGAGCCAACCCAGCCGCGCGCTGTCTAACAAGGCGGCTGCCTGCTCGGGACCGTCCGGGACACGCCCCACCAGCCGGTATGGGACAGGACGTCACTGTCCCAACCGCTGCTCCTCTGTCCAGGACAGGCCTCCGACAAGCGCGTGAAGCCGGCACCTCCCCGAGCAAGAGTGCGACTATCCGCGGCTACGGCGTTTGTGTTTGGACCTGGGCGGCACAAAGGGTGCGGACCGGTCGCGACCCGTGGCGGGCCGGCGGCGACGCCGGTCGCGGCTGGGTACGGCCGGGAGGATCAGGGCCAGCGCGGCGAGGAGCATGGCGCTAAAGCCAACGGCCCCCAGTACGCCCTGAACCCGCCCCCGGTTACCGCTCAACTCGCGGTACTCGGTGACGAAGTCGCTCGGGTCATCGGGATTGACGAAAATCGACATGGCCTGCCCGGCGGACAGGCACGCCGAGTAGCAGGGGACTTCCTGCTGGTGCGATCTGCCCCGAATGTCGTACGTGACGAACATCGCCTGACTAAGTCGGCGACCTCGCCGTTTCTCTTCGTAGTAGTAGACATGGGCCTGTGCCGGATGGCCGCGTTCGCGCAACTCAACCCTCCAGCGGTCCAGCTCGCGTTGGGTCTTGTACGGCAGGTACAGCAGCGCCGCACCGATGACCAGCAGCGCGGACCAGGCAATCGCTCGCCACCACTGCGGCACGGCATGCTTCACCCCGCCGGGCGCAACCGTCTCATCCATCCGATCATCATGGCCGCCCGGTGTTTCGAGCCAGCCGCCACGGGAAGGCCAACTGTGTAGCGCAGGGCAGGACAGCGGACAGGTTGACCGCTCGGCCAAGCGCCGAAGGCGCCGCCGTCGTGCCCCTCGTCGCCAGAAGGGAAGGTTCGACGTGGCAAGCCAGAATGAACTCCACGACCTGCGTCAACGCGCCCACGATATGGGCATCTCCGGCAACTCGAAGATGACCGAACAGCAGTTGCGACAGGCGATGCAGAAGGTCAGCAAGGGCACTGATCCGATGACGGCCAAGCAGCAGGCCAAGGGCTGACCGTACGCCGTTATCTCGGGTGAACGTCCGGGGCCGCTGATCAAGGCCCCGGACTCTCCCGCGTCTGGGGCATCCTGGATCGATGAGTGTACGGATGGAGTCGAACGGGCCGGTGCGTACGGTGATTCTGTCGCGGCCGGAGACGCGCAACGCGGTCGACGGGGCCACCGCGCGAGCCCTCACCGACGCGTTCCGGGCCTTCGACGCCGACCCGGCCGCGTCGGTCGCCGTGCTCTGGGGCTCCGGCGGCACGTTCTGCTCCGGCGCCGACCTGAAGGCGATCGGGACGCCCAGCGGCAACCGGGTCGAGCCGGACGGCGACGGACCGATGGGGCCGACCCGGTTACGACTCAGCAAGCCGGTGATCGCGGCCATCTCCGGGTACGCCGTCGCTGGTGGGTTGGAGTTGGCCCTCTGGTGCGACCTGCGGGTCGCCGAATCCGACGCGGTGTTCGGCGTCTTCTGCCGCCGCTGGGGCGTACCGCTGATCGACGGCGGAACGGTACGGCTACCCCGGCTGATCGGCCAGAGCCGGGCGATGGACCTGATCCTGACTGGGCGTCCGATGCCGGCGCCGGAGGCGTACGAAATGGGGTTGGTGAACCGGCTGGTCGAGCCGGGGCAGGCGCGGGTAGCGGCTGAGGAACTGGCCTCGGAGATGGCCGGGTTCCCGCAGACCTGCCTACGGAACGATCGGCTGGCGCTGCTGGCCGCCGCTGATCAGCCGGAGCCCGAGGCGTTCGCCACCGAACTGGCGTACGGGATGCACTCGTTGGCCGTCGACGCCGTCGAAGGTGCCGCCCGCTTCGTTGCGGGCGCCGGTCGACACGGCGAACACGAGCACACCTGGCCCTGACCCGCTCATCCTGGGATCAGGCCGGGGCCGAGGAGTTGGCGTAGGCCGAACGCCAGGAGGCTGAGCGCGATTGAGGCGACGAGCGCCAGCGCGAAGCCGGTCAGGCCGCTCTCCCGCTGTTTTCTGGTCAGCTTCCCGGTCTTGGGCTGGCTCGTTGACGCCGGGTTCGGTTGGCGCTCCCGTGCCAGCCAGGTCAGCACGCCGAGCCCGAAGGGGATCACCCCGATCCAGAACCACCGGGTACCCCGGACGGGTGCCGGACCTCTAATCAGGAGTGACAGGAACAGGAGCACCGACACGCCCGCCAGCAGGTTGGCGACCGTACGCATCCGGTCGGCGACCACTGCGGTACGGCCGGCGCTCTGGGCCGCGTCCCGCAACCGCGCCACGAGCAGTTGCGTCTGCGGCTCCTGACCATCGCCCCAAAACCCGGCCAGGCCCCTTGAGTGTGCCGGCAGGCCGGGGGCCGCGTAGCGGGTCTGACCGGAGGCCGTGGTCCAGACAATCAGCGAGCCGTTCGGCGAGACGCGGGCGGCCGAGAATGTGATCCAGAACTGGTTATCCGAGTCCCAGCCGTTCGCGGTCACGACGGAGCGGACCGCACCGGCGGCGATGTCCCGGTCTATTTGCGCGACGTCGGCCGGCCTGGGCGCCGACCACCAGGCCAGCGTCGCCCACCCAACCCAGAGTACGAGCAGAGCAGCCCGCGCACCGACGATGATCTGTGGTCGCAATCCTGACGATGCGCCGGAAGCACCTTTCCCGGGTGTCCCAATACCGATCACCGTCATTTGTTTAGAATGTCAGCAGCGCGCAATCACCTCAATGGAACCGGGCTGCTCGCCAGCCCTCCTGTCTAGATGGCGACGGGAGAGTGCCCGCGCGGTGTCACCGCAGGTGGTTGACGAAGGTGCGCCAGGCGGTGGGGGTAAAGGTCAGGGTGCCGCCGTCACGGTCCTTGGTGTCGCGTACGAGTACGACACCGGGCAGATTGTCCGCGACTTCTACACAGTTACCGCCGTTGCTGTTGCTCCGGGTGCTCTTCCGCCACTGGGCGCCGGTCAGCTCCATGTCTCCGCCACTTCCGATATCAGCTCGAGGGACTGCTGCTGGGACAGTGCTTCGCCCCGGATGGACTCCCACACCTGGATGGCCGCTTTCACATCGTCCGGCCGGTCGAAGGTCTGCGCGTGGATCGGGCCTTCAACATAGACGAGGTCCTCTCCGGTGGGGGGGGTGTGGCCATCACAAAAGGGCCATCCAAACCAGCGTACGCACCGACGGCTTGCGGCACGACATGGATCCGGACCCGGGGCAGCGCGGTGCCGACCTTGACCAGGTGGGCAAGCTGCTCCCGCATCACGGTCGGCCCGCCCACCGGGCGGCGCAGCACAGACTCGTCGATAACCACGGTGAGCAGCGGTGGCTCTTCGCGGGTGAGGATGTCCTGCCGGTCCAGCCGGGCCGACACCTGCTGCTCAACATGCCCGGGTGAGAGCAGGCCGCTGCCGGACAGCACGGCCCGGGCGTACGCCTCGGTCTGCAACAGGCCGGGCACGTAGAGCGGCTCGAACCCGCGCAACGCGGTCGCCTCCTGCTCGATCGCGGCCCACTCGCGGAACCAGGCGATCAGCGTGTCCCGGCTGAGCCGGCGCTGGATGCGTCCGAAGAGGCCGTTGGTGTTGAGCACCTTGTCACAGCGGCGGGCGAAGTCGGGGCTCGGTCGGCGCTCGGTCTGCTCGATTTTGCCGACCATCGCCGACGAATAGTTGATCTGCTCACCGAGCTGGCTCTGCGACAGCCCAGCGGCATCCCGCGCGATCTTCAGCTCCTCGCCGAATAGTTCGAGCATTGGTGACGGTTCCACCGGCAAGCCTCCAAACAGGTTACGGACAAACAGCGGACAGACTGCGGACAAGACACGGACGCGTGGTGGACCTGCGGATCGGATCCGGATACGCGTTGATGGTCGGCGCGTTGACGCTACCCACCATAGGGGAATCCACAGCAGAGTGTCATTACCGGGCAACGAGCCATTGTTTCCAAGATCTTTCTTGCCAAGATCCGAGCAACTAAGGAGGTCAGCATGTTCAGTGGTGACTACGAACCGGTAATTCCCGAGCCGAATGCTTCGCCAGAGGAGATCAATTCCGCTGATAGCGAAGCGCCCGAGTTGATACCGGGCGAGTTGAGCGGAGATGTGCCGCCCATTCCCGCCGCGCGGCGGCGCCCGGCCAACCAATCCCGACGGTACGACCCGCCGCAGGTCACCGGTCGGTTGGAGACCTGCGCGGCCGGGGCCTCCGGTCGGGTACGCCGCAAGCCCACCAACCCAACGTGAGCCGGTGCGCGTTGACGCGTACGACATTGGGCCGGCACCTGCCGATGCGGCCGACCTGGTTGTGCCGGGTCTGCGCGGGCGCCTGGCCCTGCGCCCCGGCGAAGCTCGCGCTGCTCACCGAGTACCGGCGGCGGCACCGGATCGCGCTCTGCGACTACCTGGCCGGCCAGTATCTCGACGCGCTCGACGACCTCTCCACACACAGCCCGAACACACCCCGAGGTGACCTGTACGCCCGCTTCCTGGGCTGGCCGGTGAGAGCGGCCCGCCGCTGAGTCCCAAATCCATGACCACGAAAAAGATCGAGGAAACAAACCCGTCGCGGGCGACGGGTTTGTTTCCTCGATCTTTTGAACCGATTTAGCGAGAGGGCGAGCCAGGATGGATAACGACGATCTGACCGCCGCGCATCGGCTACGGATTTTCATGCGGCACTTCCGTGACCGGGCAGCCGTCGACCTGACCGACCTCACCCCCGAACAACTCGACACCCGTTTCCTCGGCTGGACCTCCACCAGCCCGCCAATCCACCGTCGGACACGGTCAATCTGATCGGGAAAAAGCGTCCGACTCCCGTCGGAAGACGCACCAAGTAGTGGCGCGGGTCTGAAGTGATGTGACAGATGAGCGGCGAATCGGTGGTTCGCCGCGCGTGGCGTTGCCGCCAGGAGCTGGTCCTCCCCCCAAGGTCCGGGTGATCAGGGAAGCAGACTCCGGACACGCCGACGACTCGCCGGGCGTACTCCCTGCTCACGGGGATCTTGGGGGTGGAGTGGGGTCAGCAGGGTACGGGCGACGACGGCGGCCCGGCGGCTGCGCGACACCACCGCCCGCCGGGCGAAGACGTCGTAGCCGGCGGCGGCCACCTCGTCGAGGATCCCGCGATAGAGGACGTACGCGGTGCGGATGCCGGCCTGTGAGCCGGGATTGAGCAGCGCGATGCCGGGCGCCGCGGCGGCGTAGTGCGCCAGGGCGCGGGTCACCTCGTACTCGATCAGTTCGCTGATCCGCGGCGTGCTCAACCGTCGTGCGGCGGCAGTGACCAGGTCCGCGCGGGTGACCCCGAACCGGTCGAGGTCCTCATCGGGCAGATAGACCCGACCCCGGTCGAGGTCCTCGGCGACGTCCCGGATGAAGTTGGTGAGTTGGAAGGCGAACCCGAGCTGACGGGCCGGCTCGCGGGCGGCGGCCGGGTCGGAGCTGCCCAGGATCGGCAGCATCATCGTGCCGATTACCGCGGCCGAGCCCTCCATGTAATCGAGTAGGTCACAGTAGGTGGGATAACTGGTCACCACCAGGTCCATCGCCATGCTGCGCAGAAAGGCTACGAAATCCGCGTGATCCAGGTCGAAAGTGGCAATGGTGTGCAGCACCGCGGGGAGCAGCGGATCGTCGACCGGTTCGTTGTGCAGGCCGGCGATGAACCAATCGGACCATTCGGTCAACCGGGCCGCCCGTTCGGCCGGTGACAGCTCATCGGTCCGGTCCACGATCTCGTCCGCGTACCGGGTGAAGCCGTAGAGCGCGTGCACATGTCGGCGTTTCCATCCGGGAAGCAGCCGAGTGCCGAGATAGTAGGTGCGGCCATGCCGTTTATGCAGCTCACGGCAACGTTCGTAGGCCGTGCCGAGATTCTCGTCCACCGAGCCTCCTCGACAAATCGATGCAGCAATCGACGCAACTCGTAAGCCTAGGGTACGCTCCACCACGTGGCCAATGACGCAGTTGCAGGGAATACGCTGCCTGCCGCGCCAGCGCAGGCAACCAACGGCGCGGATAACATCGTGCCCGCATCCGCCGCGGCGCTCAGCACAGAGCTGACCAATGCGATCGAAAGCACCCTGACCGCGTTTCTGACCGGGGAAATTGATGCTCTCTATGACATCGATCCGGCAATGGGTGGATTCGGGCGCATCGCTGGGGATTGCGTGCTTGCTGGCGGCAAGCGCCTGCGCCCGACGTTCGCCTACTGGGGCTGGCGGGGCGTGGTCGGCCAACAGGACTTCCCCGGGCCGATCCTGCCGGCCCTGGCCTCGTTGGAACTACTGCACACCTTCGCGCTGGTGCACGACGACGTGATGGACGCCTCGGCCACCCGACGCGGTCGGCCCACCGCCCACCGGACCCTGGCCGCGCAACACAGCGCCGCCGGTCAGACCGGCGACGCAGAACGGTTCGGCGAGGCCGGCGCCATCCTGGTCGGCGACCTCTGTCTGATCTGGGCCGACCGGATGCTGGCGCACTCCGCCCTACCGGCCAACACCCTGTTGGATGCCCGACGCTGCTACGACCAGATGCGGGTCGATACCGTCGCCGGACAGTACCTCGACGTGTTCGGTGAGACCGACGCCCGGAACTGGTCGGTCGAGCGGGCCCTGCGGGTGGCCCGCTACAAAACCGCCAGTTACACCGTCCAACGGCCGTTGCTCTTCGGCGCCGCGCTGGCCGGTCTCGGCCGGGACGTGTCGCTCAACTCCGCCTACAGCCGGTACGGGCTCGCCGTCGGCGAGGCGTTCCAACTCTGCGACGACCTGCTCGGCGTGTACGGCGATCCGGTCACCACCGGCAAACCGGCCGGTGACGATCTGCGCAACGGCAAACCGACCGTGCTGCTGATGCTCGCCCGCGAGTTGGCCACCGACGCGCAGCGGGCCGAACTGGACCGGGAATTGGCCCGGACCGCGACCGTCGGCGCCGACCCTGCCGGCCTGCCCAGCGCCCGCACCGGCCCGGATTCTGGTGCTGACCCCGACCGCCCGGACGCACCTGACCGCCCGCACGCACCCGGGCGCGCGCCGGGTCAGCCACGGCTCAGCGACCGGGCGGTGGCCAACCTCGCCGAACTGGTGGTCGAGACCGGCGCGGTCCACCGGGTCGAAGAAATGATCGCCGAGCGGGTGGCCGAGGCGCTGACCGCGCTGGATGCCGCACCGATCGACCCCGCGGCCCGCGTCGCACTCACCGATCTCGCCGTGGCAGCCACCAAACGCCGGGCATGATGAGGGCTGCTAAGGGGGTGATCGGGTGCGCGGCGTGAGCGGACGTACCGATCGCGTGGTGATCGTCGGGGCTGGCCTCGGTGGACTCGCCTGCGCCCTGCACCTGGCCGGCAGCGGCCGACAGGTGACGGTGCTGGAGCGGGAACCGGTGCCGGGCGGCCGGGCCGGACAACTGAGCCTGGACGGCTACGAGTTCGACACCGGGCCGACCGTGCTGACCATGCCGGATCTGATCGCCGAGGCGCTCGCGGCGGTCGGCGAGGAGCTGACCGACTGGCTGGAGCTGATTCCGCTCGACCCGGCGTACCGGGCCCACTACCCGGACGGTTCCACCCTTGATGTCATCACCGACACCGCCCGGATGGCCGCTGAAATCTCCCGGGTCTGTGGCCCCCGGGAGGCCGACGGCTACCTACGTTTCGTCGATTACGCCCGCAACCTGTGGCGCCTGCAACGCACCGACTTCATCGACCGCAACCTCGACTCGCCCCGGGACCTGCTCACCGCGAACCTGCTGCGGTTGCTGACCGCCGGCGCCTTCCGTCGGCTGCAGACGAAAATCAACCAGTTCTTCACCGATCCGCGTACCCGCCGGATCTTCTCCTTCCAGGCGATGTACGCCGGCCTCGCCCCGCACGACGCGCTCGCCATCTACGCGGTCATCGCCTATCTCGACGCGGTCGCCGGGGTCTACTTCCCACGCGGCGGCATCCACGCGGTGTCCCGGGCGATGGCTGGCGCGGCCGAGAAGCACGGGGTGCGGATCCGCTACAACAGCACGGTCACCCGGGTGGAAACCTCGGCCGGGCGGGCCAACGCGGTGCTCACCGCCGACGGCGAGCGGGTGCCGGCCGATGTGGTGGTGCTCAATCCCGACCTGCCGGTGGCCTACCGTGACCTGCTGCCACCGGCCCGGCAGCGCCGGCTGCGCTACTCGCCGTCCTGCGTGGTGCTGCATGTCGGGTCCAGGCAGGGATACCGCCGGATCGCGCACCACAACATCCATTTTGGTCGGGCCTGGCGGCGCACCTTCGATGAGGTGATCCGCGACGGCCGGCTGATGTCCGACCCCTCCCTGCTGGTCACCAACCCCAGTCGCACCGATCCGTCGGTCGCGCCGGTCGATCGGCACGCCTACTACGTGCTCGCGCCGGTGCCCAACCTCGACCGGGCGGCGCTGGATTGGCGCGGCGACCTGGCCGGACGGTACGCGGATGAGCTGATCGACACTCTGGAGAGCCGGGGCTATCGCGGCTTCGCCGAGGGCGTGGAGGTGTCCCGGTTCGTCACTCCGGCGGACTGGGCCGAGGCCGGGATGGCCGCCGGTACGCCGTTCGCGGCAGCGCACAATCTGACGCAGACCGGGCCCTTCCGTCCCGCCAACCTGCACCGCACACTTGCTAACGTGATCTTTGTAGGTTCCGGTACGCAGCCTGGTGTGGGCGTACCGATGGTGCTGATTTCCGGGAAGCTGGCAGCGGCCCGGGTAACCGGAGGTGCCCGTTGACCACGTCCCGCGAGACCCACCTGGTCGAGCTCGTCGATGACCACGGCCGGGCAACCGGCGAGCGTACCGTCGCCGAGGCGCATCAGCCGCCCGGCCTGCTCCACCGGGCCTTCTCGGTGCTGTTGATCGACCCGGCCGGGCGGGTGCTGCTGCAGCAGCGGGCTGCGGTGAAGACCCGGTTCCCGCTGCGCTGGGCCAACTCCTGCTGCGGTCATCCGGCCCCCGGCCAGTCGCTGAGCACGGCCGCGAACCTGCGGCTCCAGGAGGAGCTCGGGGTCGGTCCGGTCAGCCTCAGCGAGATCGGCGTACATCACTATCACGCGGAGGATCCCGCTACCGGCCGGGTCGAGTTCGAGTACGACCATGTGCTGCGCGCTGACTTCTCACCGGACGAACCGCTCCACCCCGACCCGGCCGAGGTGGCCGACCTGCGCTGGGTGGATCCGCTCGAGCTGCACGCGGATCTGACCGCCGAGCCGCAGCGGTACGCGCCCTGGCTCAGTGGGGTGCTCGACCGGCTGCTCAACCCGGTCCCGTCCAGCATGGCCCCGCACGTCCCGGCACCGAACGGTCCTGTCGGCGTCACCGATGGTCTCGTCGGCCCCGCCGGGCAGCACCTGACAGCGGACGCGCCGGAGCGGTCGGGTGGTCGATGACGCGCTGAGCGCCGGGGCCGTCGCCCGTCGGCTCGGCGTAGCCGTCACCACCTTGCGCACCTGGCACCAGCGCTACGGCCTCGGGCCGAGCCAGCACCTCCCCGGCCAGCATCGTCGCTACACCCCGCAGGATCTCGCCCGGCTGGAGGTCATGCGCCGACTCACCGCCGAAGGGGTGACCCCGGCCGAGGCGGCGCGCTGGGCGAACCGGGCTGTCGACCTACCCGGAAGCGGGCCGGCCAGGCCACGGGCCGCCACCGCCCGCAGTGGCGGGGGCTCCACCATTCCGGTCGGTCGGGTCGGCCGGACCGCCCGCGGGCTGGCCCGGGCGGCGATGCGACTCGACTCACCGAGCATGCGCGAAATCATCACCCAGGCGGTCGCCACCCGGGGCGTGATAACCACCTGGGACACCGTGCTGCGTCCGGTCTTCGTCGGCATCGGCGATCGGTACGCCAGCACCGCTGGACTCATCGAGGTGGAGCATCTGCTCTCCCGGTGTGTCTCGGAGGCGCTCGCCGCCGTGCCCCGCCCACCGGTCGCCGCCGACCAGCCGCGCCTCCTGCTCACCTGCGCCGATGAGGAGCAGCACAGCCTGCCGCTGGAGGCGCTCGCCGCCGCGCTTGCCGAGGCCGGGGTGAACTGCCGCCTGCTCGGCGCACGGGTGCCGGTGGCAGCGCTGATTGAAGCGGTCGTCCGAACCGATTCCGTCGCCGTGGTCGTCTGGTCGCAGACCCCGGAAACCGCTGATCCGGTCCAGCTCCACGCGCTGCTGACCGGGCCGAGACGCCCACTGCTGGTGCTGGCCGCCGGCCCTGGGTGGCGGGGGGAGTCGCTGCCACCCGGGGTGCTCCGCCCGGCCAGTCTGGCCGAGGCGGTCTCGCTCATGTTGGCCGTCCACGACTCCCTCGGGATCAGCCGGCCGAGAGTGCACCAGGGACGCGAACCCGAGGCAACTTCGACTAGCGTGGGTTTTACCCTGTCCCGAATTCCCCCCTCGGGAGCGACCACCATGACGAAGCGCTCGGCCCTGGCGGCCGGTCTGCTCCTACTGTCGCTGCTCATCAGCGGTTGTGCCGGCGAGCGGAATTCCATCGCCGACCCGCCGCAGTTCGTACCGTCTTCGCCGTCGGGGTCGCCCATGACCCCGGCTCGACCATGACCCCGGGGCCGCCAGGGTGGCGCGTACGCCGGGGAGCCCATCAGTCCCGGGTACGCCAAGCAACCCGACCGAGCCGTCCAGCGCGCCGACTCCCAGCGAGGCGAAACCGAAACCGGAGGTGGCGGTCGGCCCACTGGGCACCAGGCGGATGACTGGCGTCCGTGGCGTCGCGCTGACCTTCGACGACGGTCCACACCCGGAGTGGACCCCGAGGCTGCTCGACCAACTCCGGGCGGCCAAGGTCAAGGCAACCTTCTGCCTGATCGGGGTCAAGGTCCGTAAGTACCCGGAACTGGTGGCCCGGATCGTGCGCGAGGGTCATACGCTCTGTAATCACAGTTGGCAACACGACCTGACGCTCGGCAAACGGCCAGTCGCGGAGATGCGGGCTGACCTGAGCCGCACCAATCGGGAGATCCAGCGGATCGTCCCCGGCACGCCGATCGCCTACTACCGCCAGCCTGGCGGCGAGTGGACGCCCGGCATCATCAAGGTCGCCCGCGGGTTGGGCATGGAGTCCCTGCACTGGGATGTCGACCCACGGGACTGGGACCAGAAGGTCACCGCCGCCAAGATCAGCAAGCAGATCAAGGCGCAGGTGCGGTCCGGGTCGATCGTGCTGATGCATGACGGTGGCGGCGATCGCAGCCGCACGCTGACCGCGTGCCAGGAACTGCTCACGATCCTGCAACAACAGTACGGAATCGTACTATTACGGTAGGTTTGACAGCATTTGCGGCGCTCCCGCTCCCGGTTTGGTGACACGGCCTGCCATCACGTATGCTTTTGAAGCCTCCGGCGGGGCCGGATGGGAGCACTGCCGCTTGAGTTGTCACGGAGAAGTTGTCATGTGCAATGATAGCGGGGCCGCCCTCATCGTCTAGCGGCCTAGGACGCCGCCCTTTCAAGGCGGTAGCACGGGTTCGAATCCCGTTGGGGGCACGACCGGCCTAGGCCGGAGTTAGGTCCTGTGGAGCAGTTGGAGTGCTCGCCGCCCTGTCAAGGCGGAGGTCGCGGGTTCAAGTCCCGTCAGGACCGCCAGCGCCGCTCGCCGCGCGTAACATCGCGCGGCGTTCTGCGTTGCGGAACAGGTAACCCTCCCAGCGGCGCCACCGCTCAACGGGTAGCATGAGCCGAGTAAGCCAGGCCAGATAGCTCAGTTGGTACGAGCGTCCGACTGAAAATCGGAAGGTCGGCGGTTCGACCCCGCCTCTGGCCACATAGCCCTTCGCCGGGCTTACCAAAGCGCCGACCAGCGGTAACGCTGGTCGGCGCTTTGCGTTGCGGGCTGGCGCTCTGCGTTGCGGGCTGCGGCGCTGCGATACCGCCGCAGCCCGAATCATTTCTCCGCCCGCTCGTTCGGCGCACCGAGCCGACCACTTGACGGAAACGTGCGGTGACCGCGGGTGTGCAACACCGTGATCCCCCGGTAGGGTCCGGGCTTATGGGACAGGAGATCGCGAATCAAGCTCACGTCCATCAAGAGGTAGCCCGATACGCCGTACGCAGCGCACTCCTCGTCCCCGCCGTCGCCGACCGGGCGTTCACCGTATTCACCACCGGCCTCAGCGAATGGTGGGTGAAGGAGTACACCTGGTCCGGCCCGGCAGCGCTCGTCGCGATCGGCATCGAGCCACACGAGGGCGGCATGGCGTACGAGATCGGTCCACACGGATTCCGGAACGACTGGGGACGGGTGCTGCTCTGGCAGCCCCCGCGGCAACTGTTGCTGAGCTGGCAGATCAGCCCGGAGCGGGCGCCGGTGCCAGACCCCGACAAGGCCAGTGAGGTGGAGGTCCGACTGACCCCGGTCGACGATCAGCACACCTGGATCGAAGTGGAGCACCGGGGCTTCGACCGGCATGGCGAAGCAGCCGAGGGCTACCGTCGAGCGCTCACCGACGGATGGCAGGAACTGCTGTCCCGGTACGCGGTCGCGGTCAACGAGCACCGACCCCGGTAGATCCGGGGCGGCAACCCGGTCAGGCCCTCCGATGCCGCAACGTGGCAACCGCCGAGCCGGCCAGGGTCAGCAGACAGTTGGGCAACTCACCGTCAGCCATCGCCGCGCCGAAGAGCGCCTCTCCGGTGTCCACATCAGAGTTGGCGTAGGCACTGACGAACCTCGCCACCCAGCGGGCGTCGTAACCCGCCTCGTCGATGCCGGGGAAGTCCAATGTCCAAGCCCCCCGGGGCACCCCGTCACCGACCATCGTCGCCGCCAGACACCAGGCCACCTCGTAGGCACCCGCGACGCCTGAACGGTCGACCACGGCGTCGAACGCCTCGACCACCGCATCACCATCACCGGCCAGCGCGGAGTGCAGCACGGCAGTGGCGTCATCGACCGTCTCCCGGGGTACGTCCATCACGTGCGAAAGGGTATGCCGCCAGGTCAAGCCGTACGCGGCAAACGAAAAGACCGGGAGCGGAGCAGCGAACGTTACCTCCAGGTAGAACAATGTCGTTCGACCATCAAATCGCCGCTGACCCGGAGCACGCTAATGTGCGCAGCGGACCTTTGGGGAGGAAGGACGACTCATGCTCGTATCACGCGGCTCGCGCAGCGCTGCCCTGGCCGCCGCCAGCACCGCTCTGGCGCTCGCGGTCACCGGCTGCGGTGCGGACCAGGCCGGGCAGCCCGAGCACGTCCAGGTACGCCTCTACGGCTCCGACGGCAACATGCAGCACGGGCTCGGCAGCGGTTTCAAGGACCAACCCGGTCTGATAAAAGGGATGAAGGGCACCCATCCGCTCACCCCGCTGTCGCAGGACTTCAAGGACCGGCTGCTGAGCGTCGATCCGAAGCTGGCCGAATTTTCCTACGCCGGGGAGTCGTACGACGCGGTCGCGATCTCCGCGATCGCCGCTCAGCTCGCCGGTTCCACCGCACCCGCCGACATCGCCGCGCAGATCAACGGCGTCACCAACGACGGCCAGCGGTGCGATTCGATCGCTCTCTGCCTCAAGCTGGCCCGCACCGGCGCCGATGTCGAGTACCGGGGCGTCTCGCTCAACCGTGGCGGTTTCACCGACGTGGGTGAACCCTCGACTGCCAGCTACGCAACCCTGCACTTTGGCAGCAATGAAGCGATCGACCACGGCAAGACCGAGTTCCTCGGCGCCGGGGACGAGTCGACCGCCAGCACCAAACTGCCGCCGCCCGCGAAGAGGCAGAGCGACCTGAGCAAGCGGGACAGCGGTGCGCCGCTGAAGCTCGGCGGGTTGCTGCCGCAGACCGGCGACCTTTCCTTCGCCAACCCGGGGCTGGCCGCCGGGGCGGCCCTGGCGATCCGGGAGATCAACGCCGCCGGTGGGGTGCTGGGCGAGCCGGCGGAGTGGTTCGATGGTGACGACGGCACCAACCCGGAGATCGCCAAGGCGACCGTGGCCAGACACGTCGCCCATGGCGTACACGTCATCATCGGCGCCGGCGCTTCGGGCATCTCGCGGGCGGTGCTGCCCGACGTGCTGGCCGGCGGCCTGATCCTCTTCTCTCCGTCCAACACCGATGCCGGGCTGACCACGATCGACGACGACGGTCGCTACTTCCGCACCGCGCCGTCGGACATCCTCCAGGGCCGGGCGCTGGCCGACATGATTCTCCGGGACGGCTCGCACAAGATCGCGCTGATCGCGCGGAAGGACTCCTACGGCGAGGGTCTGCAGGGCAACGTCCGCGCCGAACTGGAGCGCGCCGGGCACAAATCCGATCAGGTGAAGCTTTTCACCTACGAGCCCCCAGCCGACACCGACGCGCCGCCGATCGACTTCTCCGCAGGGGCCGCGGAGATCAAGAAACTCGGCGTGGACGCCGTACTGATCATCGGTTATGCCGAATCGGCCGAGGTCATCCAGGCACTGGTGACCGCCGGGGTGCAGATCCGGCACTAGACGGGGTTGGCACACGACGGTCGTGACCGGCTCCGGCGGTCCAGGAACGCGGTCATCCGGCGGTGCTTCTCCTCATCCTCGAAGAGCACCGCCTGGCTGACCAGGTCGAGTTGCGGGTGGGCCGCTGCGGGAGCATCGACCGCCAACTTGGTCAGCCGCAGCGCCAGTGGCGCCGCCCTGGCGATCTCGTCGAGCAGTTCGTGACCGGCGTCGAGCAGTTCCGCTGGCTCGTCGACCACCCGGTTGACCAGGCCGATCCGCAGCGCCTCAGCCGCGTCGACCCGGCGGCCGGTGAACAGCAACTCCTTGGCCCGGCCCTCGCCGACCAACGCGGGTAGCCGATGTGTGGCGCCGGCCCCGGCCAGGATGCCCAGCCGTACCTCCGGCTGACCGAAGAACGCACGCGCCGTACAGATCCGCAGGTCGCAGACGTACGAGAGTTCGGCGCCGCCACCCAGCGCCGGCCCATCGATGGCCGCCACCGTGGGCAGTGGCAGTGCCCTGATCCGGGCGAAGAGCGCCGAGTTGATCGCCGCCAGCGCATCGGTCCGGTTCCGGTCCCGCAACTGAGCGATATCGGCGCCGGCCGCGAAGATCCCGTCGGCGCCGCCGGTGAGCAGCAGCAGTTTCGGCTCCCGCTCCAGGGTGCCGCACACCTCGTGCAGGGCGGCGACCATCTCCGCGTCGACGGCGTTGCGCTTCTCCGGCCGGTCCAGGGTGACGATAACCCGGTCGGCACGCTCCTCGATCCGCAGGCTCACTGCTTCACCCCGTCTTCCCAGCGGTAGAACCCGTGGCCCGACTTCTTGCCCAGTCGGCCCTCGGCCACCATCGATGCGAGCAGTGGCGGCGGCGCGAATCGCTCCCCGTACGCCGCCTGCAGGGTCCGCGCGATGTCCAGCCGCACATCGAGACCGACCAGGTCGGTCAACTCCAACGGCCCGACCGGATGCCGGTAGCCGAGCACCATCGCCTTGTCGATGTCGGCCGGGCTGGCCACCTGATCGGCGACCATCCGGATCGCCTCCAGGCCGAGCGTGACGCCGAGTCGGGAGGTGGCGAAGCCGGGCAGGTCCCGTACCACGACCGGGTCCTTGCCCAACCGCCCGGCCAACGCGACCGCCGTCGCGGTGGTCTGCTCGGCGGTGGCCGGGCCGACCACGATCTCCAACAGCGCCATCGCCCAGACCGGATTGAAGAAATGTAATCCGATGAAGCGTTCCGGGTGGGCCAGACGGTCGGCGAGCGAGCCGATCGGCAGACTGGAGGTGTTGGTGGCGAGCAGCGCCGGTTGGTGGGCCTCCGCCGCGGCGAGGACGGCCCGCTTGAGGTCGACGCGTTCCGGCACGGCCTCGACGAGTACGTCCGGCCGGTCGGCCACCTCGGCCAGGTCCCGCCGGATGGTCAGCCGGGCCTGGCTCTCCGCTGCCTCGGCGGCCGTCGCACGGCCGCGTTGGACGGCCCGGTCCCACTGGCTCCGCAGAGTGCCGGCCGCCGCCTCGGCGCGTCCGGAATCGATCTCCACCAGGTCGACTGTGTAACCCGCACCGGCCGCCACGTAGGCGATCCCGAGTCCCATGGTGCCGGCGCCGACGACCACGAACCGATCATTCATACCGGGAACCCTATGCAGGCTTGCTCAGGGCTGCTTGCATAGGGGGCCGTGACGGTGGAGCGACCCGGGTGTCGTCGGCGGGCGATCGATCCCGGCGCCGTGTGCCGATGCGATCAACCAAACCGAAAGGCGAGCAATGAGCGAATCGCAGGAGATCGTCGAGACACGCGGTGCGGATCGGGTTGAGCTGCTGCGGGCAGACGCCAACCACGACGGCAACTCCGACGTGTGGGTGGTGGACACCGACGGGGACGGCAAACCCGATCTCTTCCAGTTCGACACCGACGGCGATGGTCGGGTGGACATCACCATGGTCGACCTGGACGAGGACGGTACGCCGGACCAGGTCGTTGATGGGGACGGCGGCCACCCGCCGACCGTCTGACCCGGCCCCTCGTCCGCCCCGTCTTCTGCCCGTCGATCAAGGACTTCCCCGCCGATCAAGGACTTCTTGTCGTGGTTTGGTGATCGAATCACCGCAACAAGTCCTTGATCGACGAGGCGGGGTGAGTCAGGGGGTCAGGCGCAGGGTCGCGAGGTAGTACGGCGCGTCCGCGTTATCGACGTCGACCAACTGCCAGGCCGTACCGTGCACCAGCCCGGCCAGTTCCTCCGGGCTGCACATCAGATAGTCGAACCAGTGCGTGGCCAGCTCGCGGTAGCGCAACCGCAGCCGCAACTGCCCACCCAGCCGGCCACGCCGCCGATTCCCCTCGTGATAGCTGGTCTGCACCGGATCAGTGGTGCCGTACGGGTCGGTGCCCTGCGCGATGATCTCCGCGCCCGGCCGGGCCAGGGCAGCCAGCGCGGCCAGGAACTCCGGGGCCCGCGCCCGCCCCTCGATCAAGCCCAGGTTGTTGCCGAGCAACAGAAACGTGTCATATCGCCGGTCACCGGTCGCCGCGTGCTCATCCACGGTGGCGTGCACCAGGTCACGGACTCCGCGCCGACGGCAGATCGCCAGCGCGCCGGGCGAGACGTCCAGGCCGGTCACCGGAACGCCACGGTCCTGGAGCAGCAGCGCGATCCGACCGGCGCCGACCCCGATGTCGAGCACCTCGCCCCGGACCCGGTCCACGGCCCGCCGGTCGTACGGCTGCCAGTCCGCCGGACCGTCCAGGTAGTGCGCCGTCGGAGCACCGTTGATCAGCCCGTCGTCCCGCTCAATGATCTCGATTACCGGTCGGGGGAGCCGCCCACCGGCCAGCGGACGCGGACCCACCCCGGTCGCCACCGCGAGCGTGTCGCGCAACACCTCGCCGAACACGTCGCCGATCCGGGGTTCTGTCACCATGCCTAGACGGTAACCGCCCAGGTCGGGGTAGACCGCGCCGTATGCTGGCCCGATGAGCGCCCTCGATCGACTCGGTGCCGAGAAGTACGTACTGCTCACCACGTTCCGCCGGGACGGGCGCGCGGTGCCCACTCCGGTCTGGGCGGTCCGCGACGGGGCCGCGCTCGCGGTCTGGAGCGCCGCCGACTCGGGCAAGGTCAAGCGGATCCGGCGCAGCGGTCAGGTCACCGTGGCGCCGTGCGACTTCCGGGGCCGGCCGTACGGCGATGCGGTGGCCGGACACGCCGTACTCAGCAACGCCGCCGGCAGCGCCCAGGTCCGCGGACTACTCAAGCGGAAGTACGGTCTGCTCGGCCGGCTGAGCCTGCTGGGCAGCCGGCTGCGCCGCGGCACCTCGGGCACGGTCGGCATCCGAATCACCCTGGCTGAGTGAGCCGCCGCAGGTCAGCAACAACTTGATCTTAATTTGATCAACAATTGGTCACGATCCGGGCCGTCCGGTAAATTCTCCGCCGTCACGCAAACCTTTCCGGTCACCTAACTCATCAGTAGCGGGTGAGGGCGGCGATCGGCGCCGCCCTGCCGGCGGCGAGGAGCAGCAATCCAATGCGTTTGGTGTTTCGACGCACCCATGGGGCGAGAAGTCTGCTCATCGCGGCGGCCACGGCGACGCTGATCGCCACCGCCCTGCTCACAGGCTTGACCGAATACAGCCGGGCGGTGATCCAATCCGGCATCAGCAGTGCGGTTGCCTCGTCCGCCGCGCAGGAGCGGTCAATCCTGATCCACGGCGCGGCCGGCGCCTCCTCGGCTGATCTGCGGCAGCGGGACAGCGCGCTACGGGCCGGGTTGCGCGACGGACTCAACGGCCGGACCACCCGGGTCTCCAGCGCCGGTTACGCCGCTGGCCGGCAATTCGCCGGCCCGGTCGGCAGCGCGGTCCCGGGCGCCGACGGCCTGGTCTTCGCCTCGGTGGTGTTCCTCGAGCACCTCGCCGACCACGCCGAGTTGAACTCCGGCAGTTGGCCGGAACCGGGGGCAACCCCGATCCAGACCGCGCTCGCCGAATCAGTCGCCGCCATCCTGGGGGTCGGCGTGGGCGACGAAATACCCATCACCGACCGGTTCACCAACCAGGTCACCGAGGTGACCGTGGCAGGCGTCTGGCGTCCGCGTGACGTTCAGGAGAGCTACTGGCAGCTGGTCCCCGACGTCGACCAAGGCGTCGCCCCCCAGTCAGCCACCTACGGCCCGCTAGTCGTACACCGCTCGGATTTCCTGGCCCACTTCGTGGCCAATGCCTCCGCCGGCTGGCTGGTCGAGCCCGACCTGACCGGCGCCACCCTGGCCGAGCTCACCGCCCTGGCCGCCGGCGTCACGGAGGCCGTCGTCGGCCTACCCGAAGTCGCCGGACTCGGTAGTTCCGGCCTGGCCACCACCCAACTGCCCGAGTTCGTCGATCGGCTCGAACGGGCGGACCTCGTCGGCCGGTCCGCGCTGGTAACGCCGATCCTGCTCATCGTGGTACTGGGCGGGTACGCGCTGATCCTGGTCGCCGCGCTCCTCACCGAACATCGCCGCGCCGAAACGGCCCTGCTGCGGGCCCGTGGGGCCGCCCGGGGTCAGCTCGCCGGTCTGGCGCTGCGCGAATCCCTGCTCGTGGTGCTCCCGGCCGCCGCACTCGCCCCGCTTCTGGCCACCGGGGCGGTCCGACTCGCCGACCGGACGCCGATGCTCGCCTCGACCGCGCTCTGGGTCAACCCACGAATCGACGCACTGACCTGGCTGGTGGCTGGACTGGCCGCGCTCGGCTGCGGGCTGGCGATCCTCGGACCAGCGCTTCGCCGCAGCGACAGTTACGTAGGCGAGCAGGCCAGCCGGTCCCGACCAAACCGACGTGCCGTCGCTTCTCGGGCCGGGGTCGACCTGGCCCTGGTCGCCCTGGCGGCGCTGGGCTGGTTCCAGCTCCGCCAGTACGCGTCGCCGCTGGCCGGCTCCCGTACCGGCGACGGGTTGGGCATCGACCCACTGCTCGCAGCCACCCCGACGATGGCGGTGCTGGCCGGCGCGGTGCTGGCGCTGCGGGCCCTGCCGCCGGTGACCCGACTCGCCGAACGGTACGTCGCCCGTAAGCCGTGGACCGCCACCATCTTCGGCATCTGGCAGGCCGGACGGCGCCCACACGCCGGTCCGGTCCTGCTGGTCGCCCTCGCGGTGGCGGTCAGCACACTCGCCTGGTGTCTGGCCAGCACCTACGGACAGTCCCTGACCGATCAGGCCGATCACCAGGTCGGCGCCGACCTGCGCCTGGTGGAGCGGGACGGCTCGCCCCCGGCCGATCGGGCGGATCAGCTCGCCGGCTTGCCCGGCGTGGCCACCGTACTGCCGGCCTGGCGGGACACTCTGCGGCTCGACACCCAGAACGAGCAGGCCGGGTTGCTCGCCCTGGACACGGCCGCCGCCGGGCAGGTCGTCCGGGTCCGCGACGACCTGGCCGGCGGGGATCCGGGGGCGGTCTTCAACAGCATGAGCTCGGCCCGGATAGCCGCTGGGGCGACCGAGCTGCCCGCCGGCACCCGGCGGCTGACCGGTGAGCTCCGCACCATCATTACCGGCCGCTATCCCGACGTGCCGGCGGTGACCAGCGCCGTCCTCACCGGACCCGGCGGCAACCACCAGCAGGTGACGCTCGGGACCAGCGAAGGGGGCAGACCGCTCCGCTTCGCCGTCGACCTGCCCACGACCTCGACGCCGCTGCGCCTGGCCGGCTTCTTCGTCAAGACGGCCGGACGGTTCGAGGAGGCCGTCGAGTGGCAACTGGCCGCTCTGCACGCCGAGACCGGTGACGGCATCGCCACCCCGCTGGCGCTCGCCGACGGCGGGCCATGGCAGCTTGTCGACCGGGCCGGCACGAAGGGCGAGACGGCCCCACAGGCCGGGGTGCTAACGGCCCGCTACCGGAGAACCGTCCATGACAATCGCAGCCTGCCCACCACCCCGCTGCGGTTCGCGGTGGTCCACACGAGCCAGTCCGCTCCGGTGCCGATGGTGGCCACCCCGCAGGCGCTGGCCGGGCTCCGCTTGAAGGTCGGCGACCAGACCCGGCTCCCCCTCGCCGGCGTCGAGCTGGACGTACGGATCACCGGCAGCATGTCCACCGTGCCGGGCACCGCTACGGCGGCCTTCCTGGTCGACCTGCCGTCGCTCCGCACTGAACTGCTCCACCAGCACGGGATATTGATCGAGCCGCAGGAGTGGTGGCTAGCGACCCGGCCGGGTGAGCAGGCCACGGCGGCTGAGGCGGCGGCGCGGCTGGACGGGTTGCGGGTGTACGACCGGCAGGCCATCGCCCGCGACGCGGGCCGCGACCCGTACGGCGTCGGCGCCCGCACCGCCCTCTTCGGCGCCGCGCTCGGCGCGATCCTGCTCGCCGCGGTCGGCATCACGGTCGACGTACGCGCCACCGCCCGGCGTCGGATCAACGAACTCGCCGTGCTGCACACCCTGGGTGCGGGCCGACGGCTGCTGACCCGATCCATCGTCATCGAGCAGACTTTCCTCGCTGGCATCGGGGTGCTGGTCGGCCTCGTGGTGGGCATCGTGGTCGCGGCCACCATGGCACCGCTGGTCATTCTCACCCCGTCGGCCGAACGGCCGGTGCCCACCCCATCGCTGGCCATCAACTGGTTGCCGGTCGGGGCAACCGCGGCGGTGCTGTTACTGCTCGCCCTCGGGCTGAGTGGACTGATCGCCACCACCCTGCGCCAACGCCTCGCCGCCGCGCAGCTACACCTCGGGGAAGACCAGTGAGTCAGCCGCGCCGGCACGAACGAAAGGCGGAATTGACGATGATTTCCGGGCCACTGGGCCGGGTCCGGGTCTTCGCCGGATATCTGGGCCTGCTCGGCGTACTCGGCCTGCTCGCCGGGCTGTTGGTCACCGGCACGCCGCGAGTCGCCAACGGGCTGGCCGATCTCGGGTTGGGGCAGGACATCGCGGCCCTGCCGTCCCCGGTCCGGGACCTCGCCTACTCGTTCACCCCACAGACCGACGCCGATGTCATCGCACCGGCGCAAGCGGCGGCGCTGCTCGACACGTACCGCGATATGCTGCGCGATCCGCTGCCGGCGCTGATCGACGACCAGTGGTCCGCCATCCAGATCGGCCCGGACCCGGTCGCCACCTCGGCCGACTTCACGCCCTTCAACGGATTGATCAAGCACCAACTGGGGCTGCGCACCCAGGACGGCGCCGAAGCGGCGACCACCCTGCTCGCCGGCCGATGGCCAACGTCGACAACGGAGGCACAGGCGGAGGGGGTGGTGGAGGTGGTCGCCGCCAAAGCGGTGGCCGACACCCTGGGGCTGCGCCTGGACAGCGTGCTCAGCCTGGCCATCGGCGCGCGGGCGGTGGAGGTCCGGGTCGTCGGGCTCTTTGCCGCGGTCGATGCCGAGGCCCCGTACTGGGACAACATGGCGCTGGCGCTGACGCCAACGGTCCCGTTGCTCGATGGTGAGAAATACCGGGCCGTCCTGCTGACCGACCCGGCCGGTCTGGCCGAGGCGGGCCGGCGGATCGGATCGCTGCGCTACGAGTGGCGCTACCGCCTCGACGAAGAGCGGTTGACCACCACCGAGGTCGAGCCGTTGCTCACGGCGGTGGCGTGGGCGAGAAGGACCCCGCCGAACCTGAAATACTCCCTTTCGACCGGGCTGGACAGCGCCCTGCTCACCATCGCCGAACAACTGCACGCGGTGCAGGCGCTCCTCGCCGTGGTGCAGGCCGGCACGCTCGCCACCCTGCTCGGGTTGATCACACTCGCTGCCCGGCTGATGGTGCGGCGCCGCCATGAGGAGTTCACGCTGCTGCGGGCGCGTGGCGGCGCGACGACGACGATCGGGCGGCGCACCCTCGCCGAGGCGTTGATCGTGCTCCCCGGGGCGGTGCTCGTCGGGTGGTTGCTCGGCCAGCTACTGCCCGGGCGGCCCGCCGACACCGGATGGCTGCTCCTCGGCATGGCCTCGGTGACCACCCTCGCGGTGCCGGTGCTGGCCATGGCGGGTCAGCGCCGGATCAGCTTCATCGGCCAGCGGCAGGACCTGGTCCGGCATCGCCCGTCGGCCCGACGGTTGACCGCCGAAGCGCTGGTGCTGCTCCTCGCCGGCCTCGGCGTACTGCTGTTGCACCGGCGCGGGCTGAGCCAGCGCAGCGAGGTCGACCCGTACCTGGTGTCGGTGCCGGTGCTGCTCGCCACCGGCACCGCGCTGATCACCCTGCGGATCTTCCCCTGGCCGCTGCGCCAGGTCGGACGGCTCACCGCCCGGGCCCGCGGCGCGGTCGCCTTCATCGGCCTGGCCCGAGCCGGCCGAGGCGCACCACTGACCGTCGGCCCACTCGCCGTACTCGTGGTCGCGATCTCCACCGGGGTGTTCAGCGGCGCGGTCGCCAACACCATCGCCCAGGCCCGGGATCGGGCGACCGACCAGGAGATCGCCGCCGACGCCCGGCTGACCGGCTACGCCTTCGCCCCGGAGACCGCGCAACGGTTGGCGCAACTGCCCGGCGTTGACGCGGTCAGCCCGGTAGCAGCCCGCTCCGGCGGGGCGCTGCGCTCGGGCACCGAGTCGACCAGCCGCAGCCTCGGGCAGGCACAGATCCTGGTGCTCGACGCGCCATCCCTCGCCCGGGTTATCGAGCGCAGCGGCGTCGGCGTACGACTGCCGGCGGCGTTCGCCAACGCCACGCCGACCAGCGGACCGGTGCCGGCGGTGGTCTCCCCCGAGGTGGCCGCCGAGATCGGGGCCGGCGCGGTCGCCGAGGTGCAGGGCCGCCGGTACGAGTTCACCGTCAGCGCGGTGTCGTCCGGCTTTCCCGGCGTGAGTGTCGGCACCCGGCGCTTCGTCGCGCTGCCGTGGCAGGCCCTGCCGGTACCCGAGGCGATGCCGCTCATCCCGGACCGCTTTCTCATCGCCGGGCACGACCTCGACCCGGCCGCGCTGCGTACGACGGGTGACGCCGGCCAGCGTGCGCAGATCGGCTCGGTGCTCGGCCACCCGGTCAGTACCGTGCCCCGGCCAGCCACCGTCCAGACCTGGACCGAGCACCGGCAGGGCCTGGAGCGGACCGGCGCCAACCAGGTGCTCAGCTTCACCTTCGCCACCGGGGCGGTGGGGGCCACCGTGCTGGCGCTGCTCGCGATCGGGTTCACCGTGCTCGCCGAGGCACCCGGCCGGGGCCGGATGCTCTCCCGGCTGCGCACCCTGGGATTGTCCAGCCGGCAGAGTCGCGGCTTGCTGATGTACGAGCTGGGGCCGCTGGTCGGGATCGCCGCGTTGGCCGGTGGGCTGGTCGGGGCCGCCCTACCCCGCTTGTTGGCCCCGTCGCTCGGTCTGGCCACCTTCACCGCCGGGGTGCCACCCCGGATCCACCTCGATCCGCTGCTGGCTGGCGGCGTGCTGCTGCTCGTGCTGGCCACCCTGATCACGGCCCTCGGGGTCGAATCCGCGTTCAACCGGCGGACGCGCCTCGGCGAGGCGCTCCGTCTCGGAGAGGGGAACTGATGTCCAGTCCGACAACTACCGAGCCGGTGCCGGATCTCGCGCTGCTGACCCAGCGGGCCACCGAGCGGGCGGCGGCCCGGGCCGGCGGCACCGACCGGCTGCGCGGGCATATCGTCTGTGACGGTCTGGTCCGCATCTTCAAGACCGACGACGTCGAGGTGGTCGCCCTGCAGGGCTTGGACCTGGTGGTCGACCGGGGTGAACTGCTGGCCATCGTGGGCGCCTCCGGCTCCGGCAAGTCGACAGTCCTGAACATCCTCTCCGGGCTGGACGTGCCCACCGCGGGGGTCGCCCGGGTCGCCGACTTCGATCTGCTGAACATGTCGGCGAAGGATCGGCTGGCCTACCGCCGGCACACGGTCGGCTTCGTCTGGCAGCAGACCGCGCGCAACCTGCTGCCGTACCTGACCGCCCGGGAGAACGTGGAGCTGCCGATGCGGCTGGCCCGGCGTGGCAGGGGCCAGGCGATCCGGCAGCGGGCCAACGAGCTGCTGGAGCTGGTCGGGGTGGGTTACTGCGCCGACCGCCGGCCGAGTCAGCTCAGCGGGGGCGAGCAGCAACGCTGCGCGGTGGCGGTCGCGGTCGCAAACGACCCGCAGGTGCTCTTCGCCGACGAGCCGACCGGCGAGTTGGACGAGGCGACTTCGGCCGAGGTCTTCGGCGCGCTGCGGACCATCAACGCCGAACTGGGCGTGACCGTCGTGGTGGTCACCCACGATCAGAACGTGGCGTCGCAGGTCCGCCGTACGGTGGCGATCCGCGACGGGCGGACCGCGTCGGAGGTACGGCGATCCGCCCGGATCGGCGCCGATGGTGTCGAGGAGCTGGTCACCGAGGAGTACGCCCTGCTCGACCGGGCCGGCCGGATGCAGCTGCCGGCCGCTTTCGTTGACGCGCTGGCGCTGCGGGACCGGGTCCGGCTCAATCTGGAGTCCGACCATGTCGAGGTCCGCTCCGGCGACATCCAGGATGAGGAGCGGTGATGGCCGACGAGTTGATCCGGGTCGACGGCGTGCGGCGGGATTTCCGCAGCGGCGACCGGGTGGTGCATGCGGTACGCGAGGTTTCCTTCACGGCCGCGCGCGGCGAGTTGGTCGCCGTCCGTGGTCGGTCCGGCGCGGGCAAAACCACCCTGCTCAATCTGGTTGGCGGGCTGGATCGGCCGACCGCCGGCCGGATCCAGGTGGCCGGCCATGAGGTGACCGCCGCCGGGGAGCGGGAGTTGCTGGCGCTACGCCGGTCGAAGATCGGGTTTGTCTTCCAGGCGTTCGGGCTGATCCCGATCCTCTCCGCGGCGGAGAACGTGGGCGTCCCGTTGCGGCTGGCCAAGGTGCCACCGGCTGAGCGGGAGCAACGGGTGACGATGCTGTTGGAGCTGGTCGGGCTGGGTGGGCAGGCCGCACAGCGGCCGTACGAGCTCTCCGGTGGGCAGCAGCAGCGGGTGGCGGTGGCCCGCGCGTTGGCCAACGATCCGGTGCTGCTCATCGCCGACGAGCCCACCGGTCAGCTCGACTCCGAGACCGGACGATCGATCATGGATCTGCTCCGGGCGGTGGTGCACGCACGGGGGATGACCGCGCTGGTCGCCACGCACGATCCGGCCTTGATCGACCTCGCCGACCGGGTCCTGACCCTGCGTGACGGTCAACTGGTGGACTCCACCGCCGAGCTGGTGCCGGGCACCGCGGGCACCGCCTGAGGCGCGCGGGTCGCGGGCCGGATACGGGTCAGGGGTGGCGACCCGCCACCCCTGACCCGATGCTCGCTCGATTGACTGGAAATCGTGGAGATCTCGTCAGTCGCCTTGGCGCTGCTGGGGAATCTGTCCCTGCAACAGGGCGCGAACCTCCGACTCGCGATAGCGGCGGTGCCCGCCCAGCGTCCGGATTGCGCTGAGCTTGCCCGCCTTCGCCCACCGGGTCACGGTCTTCGGGTCGACACGGAACATCGACGCGACCTCTGCCGGTGTAAGTAGCGGCTCAGGTTCGTGCGTACGCGATGCCATCGGTCACTCCTCCACAGGTGCCTATAGACATCGGCCGGGGTCCCGCCGGCCGACGCGTCTCCCATGGTCCGGCTAGTCCCCGATGTCCGACATGGGCCGAACGGCCGAAGGTCCCTGGTCGGACGGATGAACAATGCCAGATTTATCCGACTTTACTACCCAGAAAGCCTGGCTAATCGGGCAGATGATTGCCCCAGTAACGGCTATATTCTGAGCCACATTCGCGTTGAGTGCGCTCCCACGAGGCGAAATCGCCCCAACCGGCGGCCCTGACGCCACCGCCCGGTTCGCCCGGTGACCGGGCTCCAGCAGCTAGTTGCAGCGCTCCAGCAACTGCACCGACCGCCACCGGGCGACGAGTTTCTCGTACGCCTCGGTGGCCGCTTCCGCGTCGCCCCGGGAGAGTCCGGCCAGCCCGGCCGCGACCAGCGCCGGTGAATCGTCCTCGGCCAGCGCCTCATCAGGCAGCAGGTTGACCAGACCGCCGTAGTCCAACTCCACCACCGATCGGGGATGGAACTCCTCCAGCCAGCGGGCGCCCTCCTCGACCGCCTCAGTGATCGGCGCGTCACCCACCGACTTGCGCAGCACCGACAGTCCCCGCGAGGCCCGACGCCGGGCCTTGGAGATCTCCGTCCGGTAGCGCAGCACCCGCCGCTCGGGTCGGGTGGTCAGCTCACGCTCCCCGGCGTCAACGAAGACGAACCAGCGCAGCGGGACACCCCAGGTGGCGATCTGCTCGTGCACCCGGGGCATGCCACGCTCCAGCACCCGGGCACCGCTACGCCAGTCCTCCACCACGGCCTTGGCCTGTCCGGCGAGCACCGGCGGCACGAACGCGTCGGCCAGCACCGGCGGCACCCCGTCCCGCGCGCTCAGCGCCGCCTCAGCCACCCGCACCCGCAGGTTCCAGGGGCAGACCAGGAGGGTGTCGTCAGCCTCCAGGACGTACGCCTCCTCGGGCAGATCCGGCAACCGGGTCCAGCCGGCACCGAGCGCCTCGATCACCGCGTGCCGTTGCCGCACCGGTCCCTCCTGGGGGGCGATCGCCCGCCCCTCCGTGACGTATCGACGCCAGAAGAGTTGGCGATCCCGGTCGAAGGCGGTCAGCGGCTCATACACCCGCAGATAGGAAGCGAAGAGCGACGGCACGGCGCGATCCTCCCATGAAACGGACCGCCGACGCCGCAGGCATCTCCGACTAACGCACGATGCCGACGATCGATCGGAAACCGCGGAAGGCGGACCGCCGTGCCGCCCCGACCGCGATTAGGCTCGGCACCACCGGCGTACCCTGCCGGCAATCCGGAGGTACGCATCCCACGAGGGTGCCCACCGACACCAGGAGCGACCATGGACGTTTTCGTCAGCCCCGACGACAGCGAGACCACCGGGCACGAGCAGGTTGTCTTCTGCCAGGACAAGCCAACCGGGCTCAAGGCGATCATCGGCATCTACTCCACCGCACTCGGCCCCGCACTCGGCGGGACCCGCTTCTACCCGTACGCCACCGAGGCCGACGCGCTGCACGACGTGCTCGACCTGTCCCGCGGCATGGCGTACAAGGCCGCCCTCGCCGGCCTCGACCTCGGCGGCGGCAAGGCCGTCATCTGGGGCGACCCGGAACAGCTCAAGAGCGAGGCGCTCCTGCGCGCGTACGGCCGCTTCGTGGAATCCCTGCACGGCCGCTACTACACCGCCTGCGATGTCGGGACCTATGTCACGGACATGGACGTGATCGCCCGCGAGACGCGGTACGTGACCGGACGCAGCGTCGAGCACGGCGGGGCCGGGGACTCCTCCGTCCTGACCTCCTGGGGCGTCTTCCAGGGCATGCGGGCCGCCGCCGAGCACGTATGGGGCAGCCCGACCCTGGCCGGTCGCCGGGTCGGCGTGGCCGGGCTGGGCAAGGTCGGCAAGCACCTCGTCGCCCATCTGGTCGAGGACGGCGCCTCGGTGGTGGCCACCGACGTCGACGAGCGGGCGTTGGCCTGGGCCCGGCAGAACTACCCGCAGGTCGATCTGGTCGCCGATACCACCTCGATGATCACCTCCGACATCGACGTGTACGCTCCGTGCGCACTGGGCGGCGCGCTGAACGACGAGACGGTGCCGGCACTGCGGGCGAAGATCGTCACCGGGGCGGCGAACAACCAGTTGGCCCACTCCGGCGTTGAGAAGCTGCTCGCCGAGCGGGGCGTGCTCTACACGCCCGACTACGTGGTGAACGCTGGCGGGGTGATCCAGGTCGCCGATGAGATTGAGGGTTTCAACTTCGAGCGGGCCAAGCTCCGGGCAACCCGGATCTTCGACACCACCCGGGAGATTCTCCGGGTGGCTGACGCCGAAGGCGTGCCGCCGGCGGTGGCCGCCGATCGGCTGGCCGAGCGTCGGATGGCCGACATCGGCCGGCTGCGGACCATCCGCCTCGGCTGAGCGTGACTCACGCCGCCTCGGTCAGGGATCTACCGTCACGGCCGGCGCACCACTGCCCCAACGGTTCGTCCCTGATCGATGCGGGGCGGTCGAGCTGGACGTCGGGTGAGCCCGGGTAACCGGGGCACCTGCGGCGAGTTGGGTGGCCGGCGGTAACCCGAGGTGCCGAACCGGGCCAGTCCCATGTACCGTTAGAGCCACGAGAGATGCCTGACGTCATCGGGGCCCGCCTTCGGGCTGCCCCGAATTCTGTGCGAGGGGGTCGAGCCATGGGGCGCGGCCGTGCTAAGGCCAAGCAGACAAAGGTGGCCCGGGAGTTGAAGTATCACTCCCCAAACACCGACCTCGCCGCCTTGCAGCGAGAACTCGGCGGCAGCGGCAAGTCTGACCGAGGCGTCGACGACGACTACAAAGAGTATGTCGCCGACGATGACGAGGATCACGACGCGGACGACGACCCGGGTAACTGGTCGCCTCCGGCCCGCTGAGCACCAGTCGCACTCGAGCACGCGGGAGCGTCTGCGTGCTCGCTCGCGTGCAAGCGGCGCGGTGCAGCGTTGATCTGGATACACCACACGATCAAGGACCTTCGTAACGTCCGGTAATCACCGATTACCGACCGGGACGACAGGTCCTTGATCGTGCTGGGTCCTTGATCGTGCTGTGCCGCCTGAGTCAGCGGGGGCGGTTGTTCCAGTTGTAGAAGGTCGGAATGTTCTCGAAGTGGTTCCAGGCACAGACCGCTCCGGCCACATCGCCGGTCGCCTCCGCCCGCTGACGACGCGCTTCGTCAGCCTCGCGGAGCAGCCTGGTCAGGCCGCTCCGGGCCGCCCGCACCCGCTGCACAACTGGTTCGAGAGCGCTGCTCTGGGCGTCCTCAGGCGGTCGGCGCCTGATTGTCTCGGGCATGATCCAACACTCCCTCCAGTAGACCGATCTTGCTGTTGCGGCAGTGATTGGTCACTGTGCCGTCGAACCGGCGGTGCTCGAAGTAGCGGTTCGCGGCATGGCCGCCCCCGCAGAAGCCAAAGTACGCACAGCTCGACCGGCACGCCTCCACCCCGCTGAGGAACTCGCGCACCCAGGGTGTGCCGGTAGCCGCGGCGAGCATTTCCTCCAATCGGGCGTTAAGTACGTTTCCGCTGGTGAAGTCACCGTACCGAGGGTCGGAGAAGCCCGCCAGTTCGGGAGAGAGCAGGATCACCGAACCGTCGTAGCCGATGGTCGGAATCGGATCGAGCTGGCGGGGCAGCAGATCATCGGCAGCCCCGTCGAGAACCGCCGCCGCGTACCGCAGCGACCACTCGACCTCGCGTAGATGGATCCTCGGATCACGCCGCCAGGCGCCGACCAACTCGGCCCAGAACGCCCTGACCGCATCGGCTGGATGGGCGTTGCCTCGGGTGTTGATCCCCTCCAGCTCCTCGATATTGATCCCGAGCACGTCACACCCGAGGTCGAGGAAGTAGTCGTACAGCTCGGTGGCGAGGCCCGGCTCCGGCCGGCTCACCACGCAGAGGGCGGAAAACCCGATGTCCGTGGCGTCGGAGCGCTTCGACCCCAGCCAGGATCCGGTCGTACGACGGCCGCCCTCCCCGGGTCACCCGGTCCGCATTGCGGTCCCGGGGGCCGTCCACGCTGACGCTCACCCGCATCCGGTGCGCGACGAAGAACTCGCACCAGGCGTCGTCGATCAACGTCGCATTGGTCTGCACATGCTGCTCAACACCACTGTCGAAGGGCGCCAGCAGCGCGGCGAGCCGCTCCCGGCCGACAGCGAGCGGCTCGCCGCCGTGCCAGACGACCGAGAACCGGCCGTTGCGGGCCCACCCGTTGACCGGGCGGGCCACCGCCTCGGCGACCGCCACCGGCATCCTGCGGTCCTCGCCCCGCAACGGCAGATAGCAGTACGCGCAATCAAGGTTGCACAAGGTCGTCGGCTGCATGACGACGTAGCTCGGGACCGGGGCGATCCCACGCATTCCGGTGCAGACCTGCCGCGGGACAGCCATCGCCCCTCCTCCGTGAGCGAGCGAATGAGGCGTCCCCAGGCTAGGTCGTGACGGCCTCCCTGGTGAAGCCCTGACCCGGCTCTGCGAAGAATGATGGGAAACGGCCAGCTACGAGGTTGTCGTCCTCAGCCCCGGGTGTGCTGTCCGATCATCTGGACCGCGCCGGTCCCCTCCACGATCTCACCGGCCTGCCAGGCGTCGATTCCACGCCCGGTCAGGCAGGCCAGCGCCCGATCGGTGTCCTCGGCCGACACGATCGCGAACATGCCCACGCCCATGTTGAAGGTGGACTCCATCTCCGGGTCCTCGATCCGGCCCTTGGTCTGCACCAGGTCGAAGATCGGCTGCGGCCTCCAGGTGGCCCGGTTGACGATCGCGTCGACATTCTCCGGCAGCACCCGCACCAGATTGCCGGGGATGCCGCCACCGGTGACGTGCGCCAACGCCCGCACCTCGGTCTCGGCGATCAACTTCAGGCAGTCCTGGGCGTAGATCTTGGTCGGCGTCAGCAACTCCTCGCCGAGGGTGCGCTGGTTACCGAACTCCTCGATCACCGTTTCCAGCCGCATCCGCGCCGCGCCCGAGCAGCACGTGACGTACCAGCGAGTAGCCGTTGGAGTGCAGGCCGGACGAGCGCATCGCGATCACCGTGTCGCCGACCTCGACCCGCTCCGGGCGGAGGATCTCGCTCTCCTCCACCACGCCGACACCGGTCGCCGAGACGTCGTACTCGTCCGGCTTCAACACGCCCGGGTGCTCGGCCGTCTCGCCGCCGAGCAGCGCGCAGCCCGCGTACCGGCAGCCGTCGGCGATGCCCGCGCCGATCTCGGCCACCCGGTCCGGCACGACCTCGCCACAGGCGATGTAGTCGAGCAGGAAGAGCGGCTCGGCGCCGCACGCGACCAGGTCGTCAACCACCATGGCGACCAGGTCGATACCGACCGTGTCGTGGATGTCGAGCTGCTGGGCGATGACCAGCTTGGTGCCCACCCCGTCGGTCGACGAGGCCAGGATCGGCTTGCGGTACTTCTGGGTGTCGAGCCGGAACAGCCCGGCGAAACCACCGAGGTCGCCCATCACCTCGGGGCGCCGGGTGCTGCGCACCTTCGACTTGAGCAGCTCCACGGCCTGCTCGCCGGCCTGGATGGAGACCCCGGCGTCCGCGTACGACACCGTACGTTTGCGACCTGCCCGGCCCGACCCGGCCGTCCAGAGCTGACGATCACCGTCAGCCGGCCCGCTTCCTGCACTACTGCGCTCGGTCACGTGCGTCACGGTTCTCCCCTTTGTGCTTTTTCGCGGCGGACCGCGTCGGTAGCGGTCGAGGATCGCTCGACTTCCTGCTCACCGGCCGTGATACCTAGGCCGGACTGACTCGTGCTCACCAGACGGAAGGCGTAGACCGCACCACGGTCGGTGCTATCGGTACAGACGGTGTGGAACATCCCCGCCGTCCGGGCTGGCGACGAGTGCTGGTTGGTTGTCGGTCTCGGAGCGCTCCGCCCGGTCGCGCCTCCGGTCGGTTCACCGCCGGCCACCCGGCGGTTCACCCCTTCGAGCACGTGTTTGCCGATCAGGTTCCCCGGCCGGCAGCTCGATCGGGTACTCCCCGTCGAAACAGGCCCGGCAGAGCCGCGTCTTCGGCTGCTCGGTGGCCGCGATCAGACCGGTGAGGGAGACGTAGCCGAGGGTGTCGGCGCCGATCGAGCGTCGGATGCCCTCGTTGTCCAGGCCGTTGGCGAGCAGCTCGGCCCGGGTGGCGAAGTCGATGCCGTAGAAGCACGGCCAGTTGACCGGCGGGGAGGAGATCCGTACGTGCACCTCCAGCGCGCCGGCCTCGCGCAGCATCCGGACGATCGCCCGCTGGGTGTTACCCCGCACGATCGAGTCGTCCACCACCACCAGCCGCTTGCCCCGGACGTTCTGCCGCAGCGGGTTGAGCTTGAGCCGGATGCCGAGCTGGCGCAGGGTCTGCGACGGCTGGATGAAGGTGCGCCCGACGTACGGGTTCTTCATCAGGCCCGGCGCCGTAGGTGATGCCGGACGCCTCGGCGTAGCCGATCGCGGCCGGCGTGCCGGACTCGGGCACCGGGATCACCAGGTCGGCCTCGACCGGGTGTTCCTTGGCGAGCTGGCGGCCGATCTGCGACCCGGGCGGCGTGGACGTTGCGGCCGGCGATGGTGGTGTCCGGCCGGGCGATGTAGACGTACTCGAAGAGGCAGCCCTTCGGCTCCGGCGCGGCGAACCGGGCCGACCGCAGCCCGTCGCTCGTCGATCGCGATCAGCTCGCCCGGCTCGACCTCGCGGACCACGCTCGCGCCGACGATGTCCAGCGCGGCGGTCTCGCTGGCCACCACCCAGCCGCGCTCCAGCCGGCCGAGCACCAGCGGGCGTACGCCGTGCGGGTCGCGGGCGGCGTAGAGGGTCGGTCTCGTCCATGAACGACGAAGCTGAACGCGCCGCGCAGCGGTCGGCAGCACCTCGAGCGCGGCGGCCTCGACCGACAGGTCGGGTCGGCTGGCCAGCAGCGTGGTCACCAGCGAGGTGTCGGAGGTCGAACCGTCGGAGTCCATCCCCCGCTCGGCGACCTCCCGGGCAGCTCGGCGGTGTTGACCAGGTTGCCGTTGTGGGCCAGCGCGATCGTCGTGCCGGCCGTGGTGGCGCGGATGGTCGGCTGGGCGTTCTCCCAGGTCGAGTCGCCGGTCGTGGAGTAGCGGGTGTGCCCGATGGCGAGATGCCCGCGCAGGCTCGCCAGCGTGGGCTCGTCGAAGACCTGGGCGACCAGGCCGAGATCCTTGTAGACCACCACGCCGGCACCGTCGCTGACCGCGATCCCAGCCGCTTCCTG
The DNA here is from genome assembly GCA_963750055.1 of uncultured Actinomycetota bacterium. Taxonomy (GTDB): domain Bacteria; phylum Actinomycetota; class Actinomycetes; order Mycobacteriales; family Micromonosporaceae; genus CAVVPI01. Next base: position 50,001 of record CAVVPI010000011.1, read on the forward strand.
GCCGCGGTGCTGCAAGCGCGTAGAGGCCGAAGTAGGTGAGCTTGGCCACGTCTTCGCCCGGGGCCCAGACACCGAAGACCCCGCAGGCGTCCTGCGGGCCGGGCCGCTGGGGGTCGAGGTCGTGGCTCAACCGGCCGTCGCCTCGGGGCACTTGCCGCTCCCTCATGCTGATCTGCTCGGACTCGCCTGCGGCGGGGTCGATGCGGAACTTCTGTCGCCAAACAGTGTACGCGAGACGACCGACGTACACGGAGAGCCACGGACGCCCGGTGCCGAGACGTGACCAGATCCCACCGAGCCTGCCGGCTGCTAAAGCGGGAGGAATGGTGATATGTCGGCACGGATGCCGCTGACCCGGACGCGGCCCTCGCGTGACCGCATCGGCCCAGACAAGCCGACCGGTGGCCAGCAAAATCCAGGTGACCGGATCCATCTCCACCACGTTCGGTGGAGTACCCCTGGTGTGTCGCGGCCCCGGACAGCACTGAACCGCGCCATAAGGTGGGACCCGTACCTCCACCGATCGGCCCGGGGCCCGCTCCGCCAGCTCGGCGAGCAGCGACACGCACCGCGTCACGCAGCACCGCCCGATCCGGGCGTACGCCCGGCGTCCAGCGCCGCCAGCACCGCCGTGCACCGATCGGGGACTTATTGTGCGCAGAGGACACGACGGGACGATACGACTCCCGGCGTGGCGATTGACGCTCGCCCCTGGGTCGCGCTGATCCGCTCCGACAAGGCATAGTTGCCGACGGTGTATTCGTATGGGGCTGGCCTCCGGCGGGGGCCCGGCCGGAGGTCAGAACCGGAAGGCGGTGGACGTGACAACACACCGACGAGCCTGGATGCGACGGGCCGGTGTGGTCGTGGCGCTAGCAGCCAGCGCCCTGCTCGCCGCCCCCGCTCCACCGGCCCTGGCAGCGGCACCACAGATCACCAACGTCTCGGCCTCACCCAGCAGCCTTGAGGTCAACGGCACCGTCACCGTGCGGTACACCCTCAAGTTCCCGGGCAACGGCGAGAATCTGGCCAACATCGAGGTCAGCTCCAGCAACCCGAAGTTGGTCTGCGTCAGCGGTTGTGGGAGTTCGAACGTCGACCAGGGCGGCCCGCAGGAAGCGGTCTTCAAGTACACGACCGCCGGCACCGCCAACGAGAGCGCCACCGTCACCATCCGCGCGACCGACGCCGCCGACGCCGCCGAGGAGAGAACGGGTTCCACCCGGAGCATCACCCTGGTTGGTAAGCCGGAGAAGCCGAAGGCGGAGACGGTCACCGAGATCTCGGGCCAGGTCGATCGATCAGACCACCGGGGACCCGGTGCCGGGTGCCACGGTGATGCTGCTGGACTCGCAGAACCACCGGTACGAAACCACGACCAACGCCAGCGGCCGGTACTCGTTCCCGGGCACGACCGCCCGACCCATCACCCCTGGCGCGATCGAACTGGGCGCGAGCAAGGACGCCATCCACGACGTGCGAACGGTGAACGCGAGCGCCAACCAGAAGCTCACCAACCAGACGCTCAAGCTGAAGCTGGCCGTCGAGCCGACCGCCACTCCCACCGCCACCCCTGAGCCGACCGAGGAACCCCTCGGTGACGAAGAGGACCGGGAGTCGCCGGCCGCCTCCGACGCCGCTGCCGCGCCGGACACCCAGCGGACCGCGCGGGTGATCAGGAGTCGGGCATGGGATCCTGGCTGCTCATCATCGTCGGCGGCGTCCTGGTCGCGCTCGGCGTCGGTGCCATCGTGCTGCTCTGGATGCGCCGCAAGGAAAACGACGCGGACGAGGACGAGGACGACGGTGATGGCGCGTCGAGCGGCCCCCGATCGCCGACTCCGTCAGGCCAGGGCGGTTACCACGGCGCCGACCAGACCCGGGTGGCGGGCGGGCCGGACGCGACGATGATCAGTCACTCGTCACTGGCCGACGCGCCGACCATGCTGCACAGTCGCCCGCTGGTCGACGAATTTCCCGATCCGTACGGCGCACCGCTGCCACCGGCTCAGCCGGCGCCGCCGCAGCCGCCCACCTACGGCGGTGCCGGTGGTCAGCAGCAGGGCTGGGGCGGCGACGCTTACGGCAACGCACCCACCCAGGCCGGCCGGCTACGGCAACGCCCCCGCCTCCGGAGCCGGCTACGGCAACGCCCCCGCCTCCGGAGCCGGCTACGGCAACGCCCCCGCCTCCGGAGCCGGCTACGGCAACGCCCCCGGTTATGGCGGAGCTCCTCCGGCGCCTCGGATGGACGGCGGAGGGCTACCCCGGCAGCCGGGACTACGGCACACCGGCTGGCCAGCCCAGTGCCGGCTACCCGGCCCCCCCAGCCGGCGGCTACCGCGACCGCTACGACGAGCCGACCGGACGGTATGACGGCCGCGGAGGTACGGACGAATACGCTCCGCCAGCCGACCCGTACGAGACGAACGCGGGTTCCTACGGCCAGTCCGGTGCTGCCGCTCCCGGCTACGAGTCCGAGCAGCAGCAGTACGGCCACGACGCGGGATACGGCCAAGCCAGCGGTGGCTACGAAGCGCCCAACGCCTACGGTCAGGACGGCGGCTATGGCGGACCGAGCGCGGGCAGCGGGTATGACAGCCCGGCTGCGGGTTCGGGCTACGGCGCCGCCAGCGGCTATGACCAGCAGGGCCGCCACGACCAGCAGCATGGTTACGGCTCGCAGGGCTATGGTGCCGGCGGCTACGACCAACCGGCCGCAGGCGCCGGCTATCAGCAGCAGAGCGGAGGCAGAGCGGCTACGACCAACCGGCCGCAGGCGCCGGCTATCAGCAGCAGAGCGGCTACGACCAACCGGCCGCAGGCGCCGGCTATCAGCAGCAGAGCGGCTACGACCAACCGGCCGCAGGCGCCGGCTATCAGCAGCAGGGCGGCTACGACCAACCGGCCGCAGGCGCCGGCTATCAGCAGCAGGGCGGCTACGACCAGCGCGGGTACGAGCAGCAGCAGGGTGGCGGCTACTACGGCGAACAGACCCAGGGCGGCCACTCGCGGGCGGAACCGCCACAGCCGAACCGCTCCGAGCGCCGTCCGCTGGACTGGCTGGACGACTGAAGCCAACGTTGACGCGGCCCCGCTGATTACGGGTTGAAGAAAGAAGACCGGCCAGCTCCGCTGGCCGGTCTTCTTTCTTCCGAACCTCGCCCGCTTGGGCCCGACAATGTCGGGGACATTGCTGCCTCCCGCGCGTTTGAAGCAGCAATGTCCCCGACATTGCGAAGATTGCCGCGCAAGTGGTGCCTTACCTGAACTGACTTGGCGAAGCGGGGATAGCAGTAGGGGGCCAGTGCGGATGGCTCGCTGCCCACCCGTACTGGCCCCCTACTGGCACAGTCAAACGTCAGTCGTCGTCGCTGGTAACCGCCGGGTCAGCCTCGATTTCCAGGGCGGAACCGGCAAGCGCGCCGTCGAACAGCCTCGGCATGGTCGAGGTGAAGGCGGTCCGCAGCTCGTCGAGGCCCAGGCTGAACTGGTCCACCACCTCGAGCTCGCCGCTCTTCGGCGCGGTCACCCCGATCGGGGTGCAGGGCACACCACGCTCGGCGCAGAGAGCGGTGAATGCCTTGTCCTGGCCGCGCGGTACCGCCACGACCGCCCGTGCGGCCGACTCGCTGAACAGGAAGACGAAAGGCATGGACCCGTGGGCGAACTGCTCCGGCAGCCCGATCCGGGCGCCGACGCCGTACCGCAGGCAGGACTCGACCAGGGTCTGGGCCAGGCCACCGTCGGAGAGGTCGTGCGCCGACCGGAGGTGGCCGACCCGGGCCGCTTCGGCGATCAGCTCAGCGAGCGCCTGCTCGGCGTCGAGGTCGACCCGGGGCGGTACGCCGCCCAGGTGCTCGTGCACCACGCACGCCCACTCGGAGCCGGAGAGCTCCAACCGGGTCTCGCCGAGCAGGAAGAGCAGGTCGTAATCGTCGCCGCCGATCGGGGCGAAGCCCATCGGCACCCGCTGCGCGACGTCGTCGAGCACGCCCAGCACGCCGACCACCGGCGTCGGGTGGATAGCGGCGGCACCGGTCTGGTTGTAGAAGCTGACGTTGCCGCCGGTAACCGGGATGCCCAGCTTCGGCGCAGCCGTCCGCGAGGCCGCGTACCGCCTCGGCGAACTGCCACATCACCGCCGGGGTCCTCGGGCGAGCCGAAGTTGAGGCAGTCGGTCACCGCGATCGGCTCCGCGCCGGTGACCGCGACGTTCCGGTACGCCTCGGCGAGCGCCAGCTTGGCGCCCCGGTACGGGTCGAGCCGGGCGTACCGGCCGTTGCCGTCGACCGAGAGCGCCACCCCGAGGCCGGTCCGCTCGTCGATCCGGATCACTCCGGCGTCCTCGGGCTGGGCCAGCACGGTGTTGCCCAGCACGTACCGGTCGTACTGCTCGGTGACCCAGGTCTTGTCGCAGAGGTTCGGCGAGGCGATCATGCGGAGCACGGTCTCGCGCAGCGCCTCCGGGCTTGCCGGACGGGGCAGCGTCTCGGCCCGGTCGGCCTGGAGCAGGATCAGGTCGGCCGGCTCGCGCATCGGGCGGGCGTAGACCGGACCGTCGTCGACCAGCGAACCCGGCGGTACGTCCACCACCGTGATGGCCCTGCCAGGTGATCAGCAGCCGGCCCGGTCGGCCGTCCGGCGCCGGCGCGGTGACCTCGCCGATCGCGGTGGCGAGCACGCCCCACTTGTCGGCCGTCTTGAGCACCGCTTCGAGCTTCTCCGGCGCGACGATCAGCAGCATCCGCTCCTGGGACTCGCTGGCGAGGATCTCGTGCGGGTCCATGGATGGCTCGCGCAGCGGGACCCGCTCCAGCCAGACCCGCATGCCGGTGCCGGCCGCCGCGGCGGTCTCGGTCAGCGCGCAGGTCAGCCCGGCGCCGCCGAGGTCCTGGATGCCGACGACGAGCTGGGCGTCGTACAGCTCCAGGCACGCCTCGATCAGCAGCTTCTCGATGAACGGGTCACCGACCTGCACCGACGGGCGGCGCTGCTGGCTGCTCTCGTCGAAGGTCGCGCTGGCCAGTACGGAGACTCCGCCGATGCCGTCCCGGCCGGTCTTGGCGCCGAGCAGTACGACGATGTTGCCCGGCCCGGCGGCGGCCTTGTTCTGCAGCCGGTCGACCGGCAGTACACCGAGGCAGAGCGCGTTGACCAGCGGGTTGCCCTGGTAGCAGGGGTCGAAGACCACCTCGCCACCGATGTTGGGCAGGCCCAGGCAGTTGCCGTAGCCGCCGATCGCCGGCGACCACGCCGGGCAGCACCCGGGCGGTGTCCGGGTGGTCCGCGGCGCCGAACCGCAGCGGGTCCATCACCGCGACCGGTCGGGCGCCCATCGCCAGGATGTCCCGGACGATGCCGCCGACTCCGGTCGCCGCACCCTGGTACGGCTCAACGAAGCTGGGGTGGTTGTGCGACTCGACCTTGAACGTGACCGCGAGCTCGTCGGAGATCTGGACCACGCCGGCGTTCTCCCCGATCCCGGCGAGCAGCCGGTCGCTGGGCGGCGCCTTCTCGCCGAACTGCCGCAGGTGGACCTTGCTCGACTTGTAGGAGCAGTGCTCGCTCCACATGATCGAGTACATCGCCAGCTCGGACTGGGTGGGCCGGCGGTCGAGGATCTGCCGGATCCGGTCGTACTCGTCGTCCCGCAGGCCCAGCTCCGCGTAGGGCTGGAGGTCGTCCGGGGTCGCCGCGGCGTGCTGCGACCGTGTCGGCGACCGTCCGGGTAACCGTCGGACAGGATGTCCGGTGCGGTTTCACCGCTGGGCCGGAACGGGGGTGGGAGTCGGAGGGCTCGCTCCGCTCGGTCATGCCGGCGCTCCAGCCAGGTGCTTGAGGACCGAGGTGAAGAAGCCGAGCCCGTCGAGGGAGGGGCCGGTCAGCGCCTCTACCGCGTGCTCCGGGTGCGGCATGATGCCGACCACGTTGCCGGCCTCGTTGGTGATCGCCGCGATGTCGCGCTGCGAACCGTTCGGGTTGCCGCGCAGGTAGCGGGCGACGACCCGGCCCTCGCCTTCGAGTTCGTCGAGGGTGCGCTGGTCGGCGACGTAGCGGCCCTCACCGTTCTTGACCGGGATGAGCATTTCCTGCCCGGCTTCGAAGGCGTTGGTCCAGGCGGTCTGGGCCGACTCGATGCGCAGGAACTGGTCCCGGTTGCGGAAGTGCAGGTGCTGGTTGCGGGTCAGCGCACCGGGCAGCAGGTGCGCCTCGCAGAGGATCTGGAAGCCGTTGCAGATGCCGAGCACCGGCAGCCCGTTCGCGGGCGCCAGCCACGATCGACTCCATGACCGGGGCGAACCGGGCGATAGCTCCGCAGCGCAGATAGTCGCCGTAGGAGAAGCCGCCGGGCAGCACGACGGCGTCGACCCCGTGCAGGTTCGGGTCGTCGTGCCAGAGGCGGACCGCCTCGGCACCGGCGATCCGCACCGCGCGGGCGGCGTCCATGTCATCCAGGGAGCCGGGGAAGGTCACCACGCCGATCCGGGCGGTCACGGCTGGTCTTCCTCTCCGTCCGCCACGCGCACTGAGTAGTCCTCGATGACCGGGTTGGCGAGCAGCTTGTCCGCGATTTCCCGAGCTCGGTCCAGGTCCGGCTCACCGGAGAACTCGATCTCGATTCGCCGGCCGATCCGTACGGAGGAGACGTCACTGACGCCGAGCCTCGGCAGCGCATTCGCGACGGCCTGGCCCTGAGGATCGAGAATCTCCGGCTTGAGCATGACGTCGACGACGACGCGAGGCACTGGGAACTCCTGACTGTTCACGCAGTTGGGTTCGACCCGCAAACGAGGCGAGCGAAAGCCAGCCTACCTGGCAGAGCGTGGCGTTGACGCACCGGCCGCCCGGTGGCCGGCGGCTCGGACCACCTGCTCGATGCCCCGGTGAAAAACATCTCACCGCCAGCTGAGTGTCGCCGGGGCCACGGCCGGACTCCCCCGGCGCCGGGGCGCGGTGGCTGCCGGCCCCGGCGGGTGACCGCGACGGTCGGGCGGCGCCACCTCCCGACATCGACCTACCTCGAATTGGCTCTTGTAAATGGAGCCGGGAGAGCTTAGCGTCTAGCGTCAAACGTCGGATTTGCCACCGGCAGTTATCCGACATTTCGCTCCGTGCGGTCGTTACCCCCTGCCTGCCCGGAGTGCCGCTCATCCCGAACCCGGTGACCCCGGGTGACCCCCTCGGAAGGAGCCACCATGCGTCTCCGCCTCACCCTGGCGGCGCTCGCCACCACCCTCGTCGGCGCGCTGATCGCCCCCTCGGCCGCCACCGCCGGCACGATCACCCCGCAGATCATCGGCGGCGGCACCGTCTCGTCGGCCCCGTGGGCCGCCGCAGTCTTCAGCAACGGCTCGTTCACCTGTTCCGGCAGCGATCATCGCGTCGCGCTGGGTGCTCACCGCCCGGCACTGCGTCAGCGGCACGATGTCGGTCCGGGTCGGCAGCGTCTACCGGTCCTCCGGCGGCGTCACCCGCAGCGTGGCGCCGCCTACACCCAGTACGACCTGGCCCTGCTCTACCTCTCCAGCCGCGATCAGCACCTCGTACGTGACCCTGGCCAGCAGCTACCCGCCGGTCGGGTCGACCAACTCGATCTACGGCTGGGGCATGACCTGCTACAGCGGCTGCGACGCGTCGGCCCAGCTCAAGACCGCCAACGTCCAGGTGACCAGCACCAACGTCACCGACGCGTACGGCGGCCAGGCGATCCGCAGCACCCGGATCAACGGCAACGCGTGGCGCGGTGACTCCGGCGGCCCGCAGTTCTACAACGGCGCCCAGGTCGGCGTGGCCTCCACCGCCGACGGCTCGAGCATCCAGAACTACGGCAGCGTCGCCTACAACCGGTCCTGGATCACCTCGGTGTCCGGGGTCTAGACCGTCCTCAGGCCAGTGCGGCGCGGATGGTCGGAAGGTGCCGGCCGTCCGCGCCGCGCTGTTTTGCAGCATGCGCGTCAGGTGAACACACCTCACATTGCCCCGGCTCCCGCTCTGCCAGCATCAAAGCGTGCTGGTCGTGACGACGGATCAACTTCCCGGGTACGACATCCGCGCAGATTCTCGGCGAGGTGGTTTCCTCCAGGCCCGGACCCGCAACCCGTACCGCGAAGGGGTGAAGAGCCTGCGCGGCGGCGCGTACGACCCGAAGGCACCGGAGAACCTGACCCGGTGGCGCACCGACGCGGTGGCCCGACTGGGCGAGGAGGCCCAGCGGCTCGGCGCGAACGCGGTGATCGGCATGCGCTTCGACACCGCGAGGTGGGCGAAATGTGGATGGAGATCTGCGCGTACGGTACCGCGGTGGTCGCTGTACCGACAGGTGCCTGACGACATGCCCACCGATCAGCCGCTCATCGCGGCGGAGACGGCGCACAGCCGGCCAAGCCGCTCTCCGGCGGCCCGATCGCGCTGGCGGGCAGCTCCCCGGATCTGCGGCAGCGCGGCCGGCACCCCGACCCCCCGCAAGCGAGTCACGAGGCCGTCACCGGCCCGGTCATCGGCGACGCGGGGTGGGGTCAGAGGATCGGGGCGGGGCTGTAGGCGGCCGCCTCCGGGTGGGCCTCGACGATCTTGGCGATGCGGCGCGGTGACCTGCGTCGACCTGGGCGCCGGCGGCGCCGACGAAGGCGTTGCGGTCGGCGACCAGCGTCGTCGATCTCGGCTCGGGTCAGGCCCAGCCGGCCGTCGGCGGCCAGCCGGTCGAACAGGTCGTTCTCGGCCGCGCCCTTCTCCCGCATGGCCAGCGCCACCGCGACCGCGTGCTCCTTGATCACCTCGTGCGCGACCTCCCGGCCGACGCCCCGGCGCACCGCCGCGACCAGGATCTTCGTGGTGGCCAGGAACGGCAGGAAGCGCTCCAACTCCCGGTTGATCACCGCCGGGTACGCGCCGAACTCGTCGAGCACGGTGAGGAAGGTCTGGAACAGCCCGTCGGCGGCGAAGAACGCGTCCGGCAGGGCCACCCGGCGCACCACCGAGCAGGAGACGTCCCCCTCGTTCCACTGGTCACCGGCCAGCTCGCCGACCATCGACAGGTAACCCCGGATGATCACCGCGAAGCCGTTGACCCGCTCCGACGAACGGGTGTTCATCTTGTGCGGCATCGCGCTGGAGCCGACCTGGCCCGGCTTGAAGCCCTCGGTGACCAGCTCCTGGCCGACCATCAGCCGGATCGTGGTGGCCAGCGACGACGGCGCGGCGGCGGTCTGCGCCAGCGCGGCCAGCACGTCGAAGTCGAGCGAGCGCGGGTAGACCTGCCCGACGCTGTCCAGCACCCGGGCGAAGCCGAGGTGCTCGGCCACCCGGCGCTCCAGCTCGGCCACCTTCGCCGGCGTCGCCGTCGAAGAGGTCGAGCTGGTCGGCGGCGGTGCCGACCGGGCCCTTGATGCCGCGCAGCGGGTACCGGCTCGATCAGGTCGCTCAAGCCGCTCGTACGCGATGAGCAGCTCCTCGGCGGCGGACGCGAAGCGCTTGCCCAGCGTGGTGGCCTGCGCCGCGACGTTGTGCGACCGGCCGGTCATGCACCAGGCCGGAGTACTCGTACGGCGTGCCAGGCGAGCCGGGCCAGGGTGGCGACCACCCGGTCCCGGATCAGTTCCAGCGAGGCCCGGATCTGCAGCTGCTCGACGTTCTCGGTGAGGTCCCGGGAGGTCATCCCCTTGTGCACGTGCTCGTGCCCGGCGAGCGCGCTGAACTCCTCGATCCGGGCCTTCACGTCGTGCCGGGTGACCCGCTCCCGCTCGGCGATCGAGGCCAGGTCGACCTGGTCGAGCACCGCTCGTACGCCTCGACCACCCCGTCGGGGACGCGGCACGCCGAGGTCGCGCTGGGCGCGGAGCACGGCGAGCCAGAGCCGCCGCTCCATCCGGATCTTCTCCTCCGGCGACCAGAGGGCGACCAGCTCGGGCGAGGCGTACCGGGTGGCGAGCACGTTCGGGATCGTCGTCACGTCCCCCATTCTCGCCTGCCCTCGACCTGGCCCTGACCAGGGCCCTGACCCGGGCCGGCTCGGTCGGACGTCAGGAGCGGTGAAATGTTTTCGGCCGCGTCAAACCAGGCGATTCCACACCCTCGCAAACCACAGCGATCACGCGAGCAGCGCCAGCCATCCCCATCACCACGAGTAGGAGATCACGGGTGGTAGAACCCAGGCCCTTTCACGGGCGGTAAACCCAGACCTTGATTCGCGCGTACGGCGGGTTCGCCTCCATGTCGAGGGCGAGAATCTGCACGTACTCCACGTTGTTCGGGTCCGATAGCGCCTGCCGACAGTAGGTTACGGGCGCGGTCACGAGATCAAGTTTGAGGCTGTCCCAGTGTGGGGCGGACGTGTCACGGCAGCCCTGGTTGACCTCCATAGGAGCATCGGGATGGCTTCAATAGTGGATCGGGGTCGAACCGCTCTATCCGAGTCTGGAAACAGGTTAAACCGGTCACAAACTACCCGGCCGACGAAGTTGACACGGCACCACTGCTTCAGGGATGACAATGTGGTGGGGGCGGAGGGTGTCCGGCGTCTCGGTGAAAAGTCACACCACACTTCGATGCAATAAGTGAATGTTCAACTATTCTTGCTCCTAAGAAGCATTCTTCGGAGGAGATTGGCTTTAATCATTCGTCCGTGGTGACCTGCTAGGAGGCTCGGAAATGAACGAGACGGCGAGCTGGCACGACAGTTACGACGTGGTAGTAGTGGGCTCAGGCACCGGCCTGATGGGTGCCATCACCGCAGCGCGAAAAGGTCTTCGAGCCCTGGTGGTGGAAAAGGGTGCCTACTTCGGAGGCTCGACGGCAATGTCGGGCGGCGGCATGTGGATGCCGAACAACAAGGTGTTGCAGAATGCAGGCGTCCAGGACACGAAGGAGCGGATACTGACCTACCTGGACACGCTCGTCGGGGACACCGCTCCGCGCGCACGCAGAGAAGCGTTCGTCGAGCACGCTCCGGAAGTTGTCGACGAGCTGCTCGCGGCCACTCCGCTGAAGCTCGGCCACATGACCGAGTATGCGGACTACTTCGCGGACCTCGAAGGAGGGTCGGCGATCGGGCGGTCGGTCGAGTCGAAGCCCTTTAACATCAACACCCTCGGTGCTGAGGACGTCGCCCGCATCCGCACCAGCGGCGCCATCGCCGCGCCGGTACCGATGCCCATCACCTCCAAGGACTTCAGGTTGATGAACCTGATGGCCCGTCGACCCCTGCAGGCATTCCCGACGATCTTCAAGCGGGTACTGCAAGGCGTCGGCGGCAAGCTGTTGAAGAAGGAGATGGCCGCGGGTGGCCGAGCTCTCGGTGCGGGGCTGATCGCCGGCGCGCGTCGGGCAGGAGTGGACATCTGGCTGAACAGCCCGCTCAAGGAGCTGGTCGTCGAGGACGGGAGGGTGACGGGCGTCGTCGTGGAGAAGGATGGTGAGCGCATACGGGTGGCGGCCAAGGGTGGCGTCATCCTCGCCATCGGAGGCTTCGACCACGCCGGGGAGAAGCGCCGCAAGTACCAGTCGCAGGCACTCACCGAAGACTGGAGCTTCGGCAACCCCGACAACACCGGCGACCTATTCGCGATCGCCGAGCAGGTGGGCGCGGGCCTCGATCTCCTGGATCAGGCGTGGTGGTTCCCATCGATTTCGCCGCTGGCACCTGAGGCTGATCCGATCTTCATGCTGTCGGAGCGGTCGCTGCCGGGGTCGATGATCGTCGACTCCACCGGGCACCGGTTCTTCAACGAGGCCACCGACTACATGACGGCCGGCCGGGCCATGCTCGGCCTCGACGACGGCAAGGGCGACCACCTGCCGATCTGGTTGATCTTCGACCAGACGCACCGGAACCGCTACCTGTTCGCCGGCTCAGTGATGCCGGGGATGCCGATGCCGAAGATCTTCTACGAATCAGGTGTGGTGGTGAAGGCGAAGTCGATCGCCGAGCTGAGCCGCAAGATCGGGGTGCCTGGGCTGGTCGACGGCGCCGCGCACTTCAACGTGCTCGCGTCGCAGGGCCAGGACGACGACTTCAAGCGTGGCCTGGGGCACTACGACCGCTACTACGGCGACCCCACAAACACGCCGAACCCGAACCTGGGCACAATCACCAAGGCGCCCTTCTACGCAGTGAAGACGGTGCCGGCTGACCTGGGCACGTGTGGCGGCATCACCGCCGACGAGTGGGGCCGCGCGCTGCACGAGGACGGTTCGCCGATCGATGGGCTCTACGCGGTGGGCAACGCCGCCGCGAACGCCTTCGGCAAGTTCTATCCCGGGCCGGGTGCGACCCTCGGGCAGGGTTTGGTGTTCGCCTATCTGGCGGCCAAGCACGCTGGCGAGCGAGCACGGAGCTCGGAGCGGGCTCGGCCAGGTGCAGGGCCAGAAGCTTAAGAGCCTCCGCCAGTAGGTGACGGCGAGGACGTGGGGTAGTGGAACGGGCACGTCGGTGATCATCGAGTTGTCTACGCTCTGTGATCACTGGGGCTTCGTGCCCGCCGTCGTTGATGTCAAGGACTGATATGAGGTCGCAGCTGCCGTCGGTTTCCTGTCCGAGCAGGGGTGAGCCCGGATCGTCCCCGTGCCGTCCTCAGTTCTGACGCCCATGGGCGGCATGCAAGTCTGTCGATTAGGTGCGTGGCTTCAATGGCCGAGTCGGACAATAAGGCCATGCAGACACGGCGGGTGTGAGGAGCAATCATGGCGCGCAAGAAAAACCAAAGCCTCCGACAAGCGTGGATCCTTGCCTTCGGAGCGGGGGCGCTGACCGGGGCGGCGGGCGCGCTGACGCTGCGACGTCGCAGACGGGTGATATCGCAGCGGATGCCGCCTATCTGAACAACAGCACCCAGCGCTTGTCTCAGTCCCATCGCTGCGTACTACGCGACCAGTCTCACCGCTGCTCACCTGCAGAACAACATGTTGGCCTGCACAGCCGAGGTCCACTTGCCGCGTTCACGGGTGGTAGACCCAGGCCCTTTCACGGGTGGAAAACCCAGACCTTGATTCGCACGTACGGCGGGTTCGCCTCCATGTCGAGGGCGAGAATCTGCACGTACTCCACGTTGCTCGGGTCCGATAGCGCCTGCCGACAGTAGGTTACGGGCGCGGTCACGAGATCAAGTTTGAGGCTGTCCCAGTGTGGGGCGGACGTGTCACGGCAGCCCTGGTAGCTCAGATCGTCACTGTCGGTCCACTGGTACCAGTTGATCTGGTGCATGTTGGCTTGGAAGGTCAGTTCACCGTATCCGGAACCGCTCAGCTTGGCGGGTTTCGGGGCGAACTGTACGGCGTCGGTGTCGTGCAGGGTCCATTCCGGGGTGCCAGTCGGTGGGTCCCAGGGCTGCCCGTCCGGGCCAGGCTTCGAACCGGTGCCTGACGGGGCCGACGACGGACTGGCCGGTTCGGTTGTCGGAGTCGCCATCCGTGGGGCCCGGGCGCGGGTGAGGCGGTCGTCGGAGCAGCCTGCCCGACGCCCGTTCCATCTCCTCCCACCTGCTGCACCAGCAGCGCGATAACCAGCAGAGCGGGAATCACGGCTACGACGCCTACCGCCCAACGACGGTACTGACGGCGGCGAGCCGGTCGTTGCGCGGCCTCATCCGCTGGCGAGCGCCCGCATCATCCGGCGCGCCCGCCGGTGGCGCTGCGGCGGTGCCGGCGGACGTGGACTCGGGTACGAGCAGACCGAGCAGCCCACCGAACGCCGTGATCACCGCCCCGAGAACGCCACCAGTTCGGTCGTGCCTTTGACCCCGATGCGCCAGAGCGCGAGCGCCAAGCCAGCGGAGACCGTCGCACTCAGGATGATCAGAGTTCGACGTCGATCCATCACACTCATGATGCGCCCGGGCACACGATGGACACCATCCCCCGATTGACCATTGTCGACGGCCTCACCGGCCGGCTCGGAGCGTGCCCACCACCCGCTTGCCGAAATTCATCGGCGAGAAACTCAAGCTGCACGCCGGGCCATCACCCGCAGCACGGTCTCCACCTCGTCAGTCGTCCGACCGTACTCGTCCGCGATGTCGTCGACCGATTCGCCGCCACCGTAGAACAGATCGGCGATTGTTTCGACCCTGACCTTGGTCGCTGCCGAATACCGGCTGCCCGAAGCCAAATCTCGGATCGATGATCACCTTGGCCGCGCCGTAGGGTCGCAGGATAATCTGATCGGCGTAGCCGTCGGAGCGCATATGAGACGAATTTCATCGCGGTCTCGATGACCTGCCGAAATGTCATCTGGCCATCACGTGCCGGCACCCACTGGGGGCAACCTTCGTTGCGGCGTTGTAGAGCAGTTCGCCACCGTCCGTGGCGATCGTGTCTTGGCCAGCACGTACTCCTCACCGGTGATCTTCCGCAGTCGATCAACCCCGGCTCGGATATGCCGCATCGGTCGGCCGGTGTTGCGCAACTCGCGGAGGATCTGCGCCTCAGCCAGTGCGATGAACGGCAACCGTGGGCCGTGCGGTGACTCGGACGGCACGGTGTGCATCACCGACTGACCACCGTCGCCGTCACGCATCCACTGTTTCACTGTCTAGCCGGTATCCCAAGGTGAACGGCGGCAGCCTGTGCCGTGAGGAGCGGGGCGGTAGATCGCCCGTCATGCTGGCGCCGCCCCCGATGCCATACCGGCCACAATATTCGCTTCGCGGCTCAGGCGCTTCATCCGCGCGCCAGACAGCTATCGATCATGCGGTTACGCCATTATCACCGATTTTCGCCCAAGTCTCACGATCGGCAGCGATGGTGGCACGCCACGCGCCAGGCCATCTCGGCAGCTCCTTACCGCCGTTGCCTTCGGTGCCGTCGTGTTCATCACAATTTAGTCACACATTTCACCTCATCTAGCTAAGAAGCTAAGTTTACTGATCTCCCTTGCCAGTGTGGACCTTGTGTCGACCGCCTCAGCCGGTCGGCGCGAGCGACCCCAGAACACGCGAGGACGGGACCCAGAGCACGGCTACAAGCATCCGTGATGTTCTCGACGATCTCGCCGCCACCGCGACCGATGCCAGAGACAAGGGCGACAAGTTCGAGCGGTTGATCGCTGGTTACCTGCGCACAGACGCCTCGTGGGCGGACCGCTTCAGCAAGATCTGGCTTTGGAGCGACTGGCCCGGACGACACGGAAGGCCCGACACCGGCATCGACCTGGTCGCCGAGGAACGGGACACCGGCGGGGTGACCGCAGTCCAGTGCAAGTTCTACGGCGAGTTTCACACGCTGAAGAAAACGACATCGATTCGTTTTTCACCGCATCGGGCAAGTCACCATTCACCAGCCGCTTGATCGTCTCGACCACCGACCGGTGGAGCAGCAACGCCGAGGACGCACTCGGCGGACAACAGATTCCGGTCGCCCGTCTGCGGGTGCAGGACCTGGACGAGTCGACGATCGATTGGTCCCAGTTCAGCCCGCACCAACCCGATGTTTTGACCCGCCGGGACAAGAAGACCCTCCGCGCCCACCAGGAAGTCGCGCTGGCCAGGACTCGCGAGGGCTTTCAGACGTACGACCGGGGCAAGGTCATCATGGCCTGCGGCACCGGGAAAACGTTGACCTCGTTGCGTATCGCCGAAGATTTGGTCGCCCCGGGCGGGACGGTGCTGTTGCTGGTTCCGTCAATCTCGCTGCTGTCGCAGACGCTGAAGGAGTGGACGGCGGAGGCGGAGGTGCCGCTTCGACCGTTCGCGGTCTGTTCCGACCCTCGGGCGGGCCGGCGTACCGAGACCGAGGACGCTTCGCCGCACGACCTGATTTTTCCCGGCCACGACGGACCCGGCGAAGCTTCACGCCCGTTACACCAGCGGCGATGCCAGCGACCGGATCACGGTGGTCTTCTCCACCTACCAGTCGCTTCCCGCTGTTGCCGAGGCGCAGCGGGCCGGGCTGCCCGAGTTCGACCTGATCGTCTGCGACGAGGCGCAC
Organism: uncultured Actinomycetota bacterium; assembly: GCA_963750055.1. Taxonomy (GTDB): domain Bacteria; phylum Actinomycetota; class Actinomycetes; order Mycobacteriales; family Micromonosporaceae; genus CAVVPI01. The sequence continues at coordinate 65,922 of CAVVPI010000011.1, forward strand.
CGCACCACCGGCCTCACCCTGGCCGGCGAGGACGAGTCGAACTTTGTCCGGGTGCACGACCAGGGTTTCATCCGGGGCGCCAAGCGGCTCTATATGACCGCCACGCCGCGGATCTACGACGACGGCAGCAAGTCCAAGGCCGATCAGGGCTCGGCGGTGCTGACGTCGATGGACGACGAGAAGGTCTACGGACCGGAGTTTTACCGGCTCGGCTTCGGCGAGGCCGTCGAGCAAGGGGCTGCTCACCGACTACAAGGTGCTGGTGCTCGCGGTGGACGAGAGCGCGGTCAGCGCCACGCTTCCAGAAGCAGTTCGCGGAGGAACAGCGAACTGAAGCTCGACGATGCCGCGAAGATCGTCGGCTGCTGGAACGGGCTCGCCAAGCGCGGTGACGCCGAGTCCGGGTTCGGCACGGACGCCCAGCCGATGAAACGGGCGGTGGCTTTCGCGCGGTCGATCAAGGATTCGAAGGCTTTCGCGGCGCTTTTCACCAGAATCGTCAACCAACAGGTCCGCGCCGCCACCGAGCGCGCCAACGAGAGCAGCGACGAGAGCGACGCCAACGACGAGCCGCGAAACAGCCGGTGCTCCGTTGCGAGGCGAACCACGTTGACGGCACCTTCAACGTGCTCCGACGCAACGAGCGGTTGGATTGGCTGAAGGAGTCCACCGAGTCGGACACCTGCCGCATCCTCTCCAACGCCCGCTGCCTCTCCGAGGGCGTGGACGTGCCGGCCCTGGACGCGGTGATCTTCCTCAACCCCCGCAAGTCGGTGGTTGACGTGGTGCAGTCCGTGGGTCGGGTGATGCGCCGGGCACCGGGCAAGAAGTACGGCTACGTCATCCTGCCGATCGGCATTCCGGCCGATAAGACGCCGGAGCAGGCGATGGCGGACAACAAGAAGTACCAGGTCGTCTGGCAGGTGCTTCAGGCGCTCCGGCCCACGATGAGCGCTTCAACGCCATGGTCAACCAGATCGAATTGAACAAGAGTCGGTCGCCGAAGGTGCAGATCATCGGCGTCTCCGGTTTCGACGACCGGCCGAGCGGCGACCGCAACACTGAGAAGCACGTCCAGGGGACGCTCGACTTCCCGACCTCGGCGAGTGGCGGGACGCCATCTACGCCAAGATCGTGCAGAAGGTCGGCAGCCGCCGCTACTGGGAGCAGTGGGCGAAGGACATGTCGGTGATCGCCGAGACGCCACACCACCCGGATCAAGGCGCTGCTCGACGATCCGAGGCTCGACGTCAGCGGCGAGTTCGACGCTTCCTGGCCGGACTGCGGGCCAACCTGAACGACAGCATCAGCCGGGAGACGCGATCGACATGCTCGCCCAGCACCTGATCACCCGGCCGGTCTTCGATGCCCTCTTCGAGGACTATTCGTTCGCCGAGCAGAATCCGGTTTCCCAGGTCATGCAGCGGATGCTCGACGCGCTCGATGAGCAGGACCTGGACCGGGAGAACGAGACGCTGACGAAGTTCTACGACAGCGTCCGGCTGCGCGGTCGAAGGCGTCGAAGACGCCGAGGGCAAGCAGAAGATCATCACCGAGCTGTACGACAAGTTCTTCAAGATCGCCTTCCCTCGGATCGCCGAGTCGCTGGGCATCGTCTACACCCCGGTCGAGATCGTCGACTTCATCATCCGCAGCGTCGAGTCGGTGCTGAAGTCGGAGTTCAGCGCCTCGATCAGCGACTCGGGCGTCCACGTGCTCGACCCTTTCACCGGGACCGGGACCTTCATCGTCCGGCTGCTGCAGAGCGGTCTCATCAAGCCCGAGGACCTGGCGCGAAAGTACACCGGGGAGCTGCACGCCAACGAGATCGTGCTGCTGGCCTACTACATCGCCGCGATCAACATCGAGGCGACCTACCACGGCCTCAGCGGTGCGCGACTACATCCCGTTCAAGGGCATCGTGCTCACGGACACGTTCCAGATGGCCGAGGACGGCGACACGATGGACGCGCTGAGGTCTTCCCGCAGAACAACGAGCGGGTCGCCGCATCAGAAGGGCCTGCGACATCCGGGTCATCATCGGCAACCCGCCCTACTCGGCCGGGCAGACCAGCCAGAACGACGACAACCAGAACCAGAAGTATCCCGACCCTGGACGCGGTCGATCGCCGCGCACCTACGCCGGCACGCTCCACGGCCACGCAACAAGAACTCGTTGTACGACTCCTACATCCGCGCCATCCGCTGGGCCTCCGATCGGATCGAGCCGTCGAGCAGGGCGGGATCATCGTGCTATGTCTCCAACGGCGGCTACATCGACTCCAACACCGCCGACGGCCTGCGCAAGAGCCTCGCCGACGAGTTCCACGCCATCTACTGCTTCAACCTGCGCGGCAACCGCGAACCGCTGGTGAACTATCGCGCAAGGAAGGGGCAAGGTCTTCGGCTCGGGCAGCCGCAGCACCGTCGCCGTCCTGCTGCTGGTGAAGAAGCCCGGCCCATCCAGCCGGCGCCCAGATCTTCTACCGGGACATCGGGGATTACCTCACCCGAGAGCAGAAGCTGGAGATCGTCGCCAAGAGCGACCTCGACACCATCGAGTGGCAGGAAATCACCCCCAACCCCGCCGCCGACTGGATCAACCAGCGCAACCAGCGATTCGAGAGCTTCACCGCATCGGATCGAAGGATGGCGAAACCCAGCGCAAAATCTTCCACACATATTCCAGCGGCCTGAAGACCAATCGTGATTCATGGAACTACAACTACTCGCAACCTGCAGCTTGAATCGAAAGTCGCGCGAATGGTCGACTTCTACAACAGTCAGGTAGACGCTTTCGACGAAGCACTGCCGTGAAACAGGGCACGCAGATCGCGAGCCCTCTGTTGACAACTTCATCGACCGTGGACTCCCAGAAGATCAGCTGGACACGAGCCGATAAATCAGAAGTGGCCCGGCAGACGACACCACAGTTCGACCCGGATGCAATAACTATAGGCACATACCGTCCCTTCAGTCGAAGCAAAGGTATACTTCGACCGCGCGATTAAATCAACACGATCTCATCAGCTACCGGCGAATCTTCCCCACGCCGAAGCATACAGAACATCGGATTCTACATCGAATGGCATCCATGGATTCAGCGAGATAGCCGTTGCTCGCTTCGTGCTGGACACCTTGCCTGCCTCGACCTTTTCGGGAAGGGCGGACAGTTCTTTCCGCGCTATACCTATGAGCAGGCAACAGACCAAGGTGACTCTATTTCGGCAGCGTCGACGCGGACGGGTACACCCGCGTAGACAACGTCAGCGACGAAATCCTCACGGACTGCCGCAGCAGCTACGGCGGCGCGGTAACGAAGGACGACATCTTCTACTACGTCTACGGACTACTACACTCACCGGAGTATCGAGCTGAATTCGCGGCCGATCTGAAGAAGATGCTGCCCCGCATCCCTAAGGTCGCCACCGCCGAAGACTTCCACGCCTTCTCAACGGCCGGGCGGGAACTGTCGGAGCTGCACCTCGGCTACGAGAAGGTCGAGCCTTACTCGCTCGAAGAAGTCGTCGAGCTCGGAGAACTCGTCGCGACCCTGACTTCTACCGCGTGCAGAAGATGACGTTCGGAAAGGCGGGCAAGAGCCCGGACAGGTCCACGATCATCTACAACACGCAACATCACGTCTCACGGCATCCCGGCCGAGGCGTACGACTACATGTTGGGCTCCGCTCCGCCATCGAGTGGATCATGGAGCGTTACCAGGTCAAGACCGATAAGGCGGCGGGATCGTCAACGACCCCAACGACTGGGCACGGAGGTCGGCGATCCGCGCTACATCATCGACCTGCTCAAGCGCATCGTCACGGTCAGCCTGGAGACGATGCGCATCGTCAACAGCCTTCCACCGCTAAGAATCGCGGCCTAAGTCCAGGGCATCGCTACAGGTACTCCGCTGCGGTTTCCTCTACGTCTTTGATGAACTGTTCAAGCTGCGCCTCGGTAAGATTCTCATCCTGTAACAGGGTGCCGAGGAGGACGATCTGCACCTGGAGGGAAATCCCCGGATCTACGCTGTCCATCAGGTCAGTTTCGCCTAAGGCGGCGCGGATAATGCCTTCCATGTCCAGCGCAGGCAGCTTCTCGCCTTCCTCATATTCTGCGCGCGTTGCGCTGACGAATCGTGCGATATCTCGCAGGTCCTGACCGGGTTGGAAACGCCGATGCACCGCAAGGGTGAATGCCGCTCCGATCATCGGTACAGCGCCAGCCCACTCAAGCTCCCTGAGCTCGTTTGTGAGGCGATCGATGGTCCCCCAGTCACTTCGCGCCATCGCCCGGATCAGATCGCCTAGCTCTTTGCGTGCGTCCACGTGTTCGTAACCTCGCTATCGCTCTTCGAACGCTGCTATTCACTTTCTGAGCGGCTATGCTGGCCGCAATCCCTACAATGATCAGTTGACTTGCGGCGTCTGGTACGTTGATTTCCGATTGCGCCTGTGGTGTGACGATAGCCGACGTGTGCTGGGTGCCCGTCGACCGCGAGCCAGGCGGACCCTTGCGACTCTGGAAGATCTGCAGGCCCTCCTCACCGCGATCGGTGATGGACTTCGTGGCGTCCTGGGCGTCGGCGGCGTTTCGCACGGCCTTTTTCAAGAAAGCAGCAGCGCTCTTCTTCGCTTCAGAGCGCTGATTCGCCTCCGAGACGAGCCGTTCGCCCGTAGGCATCGCGCTCTCCGACGGGTCTGGGTCGGGGACCGAACCGGGGGCGATCCTGTTCAGGTAACGGGTGATGCTTTCCCTGGCTTCGCCCAATAGTCGGCCGATTTTTGCTGACTTGTCGCGGGCAACCTCGATGTCGGCGATAGCCTGTTTAATCTTGTTGTCATTGGTGCCCTTGGCCGCTTCAGTGTAGTGATGGCACGCCTTTTCGGCGTCGGCATGGGCGCGCATCGCGGTAACGGCTGCGGCGGCGGCTTGCTCTCGTACAGCTCGGAGTTGCGCCACCACCTGGGCCATGTCGTCGTTCATCCGAGCTTGGCGAGGTAGGCGTCCGCGTGTTCGACGGCGCGCTTGAACCAGGTGGTGGTGTGCCCGGTTTCGCGTACGGCTTCGGCGAGTTTTTCCACGCAGTCTTCAGCGTCCTCGTCTCCGCTGCCGGTAACGGTGTAGCGCGCCAGTTGCTCGGTGGCCATGGTGTCGACGGAGACCTGCTCCAGGATTTCCTTGCCAGCATTGGCCGCTGTGTTGCCGGCACGGATAGTCGCCTTGACGTCTTCGATACTCATCGTGGCGCCCGCTCAGCCAGGAAAGACGAGGCTAACGTAATCGGCCCCTCCACAGCCCTGATGTGGTTGATGGTGGTGGTGCCCTGATCGGCTGCTTGGACTAGATCGGCTCTGACTTCCTGAATGCTGGCCATGCCGTCCCTCCTGGTTGCTGGCCGTTCGGGTGCGTCGGAAAGATGCCTCAGCGCAGAGCTATGCCGCGAACCACGGCACGCCCGCGCAGTCCATCCAACACCACTGAAGCAACCACGTCCTTGGATGCCACGCCGGCACCGGACGCTAGTGACGAGATCCTGGTCGATGATCCAAGGTCAGCGATGGAAGTGGCGAAGCCGTCAGCGTTTGGCTTGTCGTAAGGTTCGTCATCCCGCCGGGTGCGCGTGGTTCTTGCCTGCGTGTAGTCGGCGTGACGGCTACTTTTCGGGCAGTGTCTCGGCAGCGTAGAGTCCGGCGCCTTGACACCCACTATGACGCCCGGCACCTGAAGCAGCATGACGGCCCGTTGCACCGTTAGTTCCCGGTCAGGTCCGGCGCATCCCATGATCATGAAGGGTTTGGCCTGTCCACACCGGCCAAACTCTCCGTGATCATGGCTGGACCATGAACAACTATGCAAACTGTTCGCCTGAATCGCAATCCGCCGATCGAATCCTCACCGAAGTCGATCGTCAAGAGAGTTCGGATTACGTTCGCTCGGCTACGAAGACGCCTACTCCTTCGAGAGTTTCAGTCAGACCGGTCGCTCGAAGGATCATCATGGCCTTGCCGACGACGGTGTCCGAGACGCCGTACTCCTTGCAGAGCTGGGACCGGCTGGGCAGCTTGGTCCCAGGCGGCCACTCGCCCGACTCGATCTTGTGGCGTAGCTCGTCTGCGAGAACTTGATACTGCTGCTTGGGCATACACACTCCCCGGATGGCACGCCCATTTGATCACGGATGGTCCTCCAATCTCAACCGGTTGGCGGTTACCCGTTGACCTACAACCGCCACCGGTTGTAGGTTCCTCCCTAGTAGACGCCTCCGGATGGCACTTGGGGCGTTCGCCCATTGGTCGGGGCGGTTGACGTGTGGCTTTTGCTGTGGGTTGTCCGTCCCGGCCTCTTGGTTGGCCCTGTTGCCGTACTTGCTGGTTGTGGCTGCGGCGGCAGGCGCGTGGAGGGGTGGCCCGGTCCCGGTTCAAAGGCGAGGCGGGGCCGGGCCGCCCGGTCGACGTTCGTATCAGTTGTTGTGTTTGTTGTCGTCCGTCCGTTTCGTTCAGTTGGGAAGGGTTGGTGGTTTCGGTGTTCGGCTGGTTGTGGGCGTGGTTGGGGGTTGGTCGGCGGCGATTGGCGGGGTTAGCGCGCCCGGCCGAAGCCGGCACGGCGTACCGGTCGGTGTCGTACTCGCCGCTGCGGCCCTGGCAGGTGCGCTCGCGTCGGTTCACCCCGGTCGGCTTCCGGCATCGGGGGGTGGACGCGGGTGAGGTGGGGGTCTTCCTGGACCGGGTCGCCGACGACCTGGAGCAGTTGTATCGGGATCTGGCGGGGACGCGGGAGCAGAACCATCGGATCAAAGACGCGTTACGACGCTGGCAGTCACAGCAGGCGGTGTCGCCGCTGGACCTGGCGGGCCGCCGATGACCGGCACGGAACGGTACGTCGTACACCTGCCCTTCACCGCCGCCGACCTGGACCAGGCGCGGCTGATGGCCCGCACCCTGGCCCGGTCGGTGTCGTTCCTGGCCGAGGTCGACATCCCCGAATCAACCGTCTCCGCTGAGGACGATCAGAGCGTGCAGTACCGGCTCTTCTGCGACCGCCTGCTGGAGAACGGGCGACGCTGTGTGCTGCGCGCCGAGCATGAGGTGCCGTGCGCACCGCGGGCGGTGAACCGGTGACCCCGATCCCCGAACCACGGCATCCCAAGCCCAGGTCTGGGCCGGTGGTGTCGGCGGTGTCGGTGGTGGACTGCTCGGTCTGCGCCGGGGTGACCTTCACCGTCGACACCTGCCGCTGCATCGAAACCGGAGACGCGTTCATCATCGAAGGCGAACGCACCCCGCGGTGGGGCGTACCGGGACTGTCTGGTCTGTCGCGGCACCGGATCTGTCGCCCAGGGCTGCCGAGGCTGCGGCGAAACCGGGAAACGGCGGGCCCAGGTCGTGCTCAGCATGGTCAACCTCGACACCGGCCGGGTCGCCTCGGTGAGCGTCGTGCCCGGCGTGATCGAACCCGAACCCTGGCCCGAAGGCGTCGGCTGGCAACTCCCCGTCGTACCGCTGATCCACCAGCTCGCCGCTTCGGTGGGGGCGGGAAGCTGGCGAGACCTCGTCGACCCCGGACGACCACTGGTCGGGCCGATCATCTACCTGCCCCACACCTGGCGCCCCAACCTCCCAGCGCCGAACCGCCGCGCCTTGGAGGCGAAGGCGCTCGCCGGGGAATCGGCGCACCCCTGGTACGTGTACCTCGGCCACACCAACCCCAACCCACCCCCCGATCCGGACCGCGACCTGGGCCGGTTCTGCCGGGTCGCCGACCTGCTCCGGCTGGACCTGATCGTGGAAGCCCGGCGTAGCTACGGGAAACTCTGCTGGTCAATCCGGTACGAAATCCCCGGCAGCGATATTCCGCCGGAGCCCGGCCGGTGGTCCGACTACGACCTGCCCACCGCCGTCGCCGCCGCCACCATCGACGATGCGCTTTATGGCATCGAAGAACGCGGACAGAACGCGCCCGCCCACTACCCGAGCCTCGAATGCGCCCAGCCGAGTCGAGTTGGCGGGTGAACCCCGGGTGGAGGTCGACCAGATCGAACGGCGAGTTATCAGCGCCCTCACCGAACTCGACACCGCCAGGCCCGCCGCCGGAGCACAAGCCATCTGGCGTGACGGCCGCTGGTGGTACACCCGCCTCAAAGCCGGCGGCACCCACATCCGCATGGTTGAACGATCCACCGGGCAGATCGTCCGCCGGCACACCACCATCCTGCTCCGCACCTGGGAACCACCCATGCCAGCGTGGATCGGCGCGCCGATCCCGTTCAGCCCGTGCCCGGACTGCGACCCGAAGAGTCGGCTCCGTAAATGCATCTGCACCCAGCTCACCCCACCCGTGGCGCCCGCCTGCCCCACCTGCCACGGCGCCGGTTGGCACCCCACCGCCCTGCACTGCTACACCTGCGCCGACAGCCACCGCGTCTACCACGGCAGCCTCATCACCATCAGCGACCTGACCCACCAGGCCATCCACCTGGCCTGGAAAATCGGCGACCCGAACGCCACACCGGCGCCGCTGGTCGCCACCCAACCCGGCGGGAAACCCGTCCACCAACTCCCCCAGCCCTACCGACTCGGCCACCACGCCACCGCCCTCGGCGCCCGCCCAGCGGACCTCGTACGCGCCGACGGCAACTTCACCCTCGACCAGGACCTCGCCGAAGGCACCGTCACCGTCAACCACGCCGGAGCCGACCCCTACGCACAGCAGATCGCCAACACCGCCCGGGGCCAACCCGGCGCCCGACTCATCCTCCGCGCCACCGCGCCCAGGGTGCCCACCCTGCCCCAGCTCATCCAGGCCCTTCTCGGCCTTCACCTCACCGTCACCGTGACCCTGACCGACCACTCACCGAACCTCGGCGACCCCCACGCCATCCAGGGTGAAAGCTGGGACATCACCGCCAGCCCCGCAGACCGGCCACCCGTGCCCGCCGACCCGCCCACCCGCAACACCCCCGAAGCGGCCATCGCCTACTGTCTCGAATTTCTCGAACTCACCACCGACGACGCCACCCCGGACGATCCCCACCAACCCGTACCCGTCCCCCAAACCCCGGAACCCTTCGAAGTCGAAGACCCCACCGCACTCATCCGACGCCTCGCCCACCAGTACGCCGGCCAACCCGCCGCTGTCCACTATCGAGCAGACGGCTGCCGCCTCCTCCTTCGCGAGCGCGACGACGACGTACGACACCTCGCCACCGCCGAAACCCTCACCGCCGCCCTCACCGCCCTCGGCCTCCTCACCTGACCGGTGACCGTTGACCCTGCACCGATGGCTCCGTGATCATGAGGTTATCCCCGTTGAGAGCGCTCTCAACGGGGATAACCTCATGATCGACATGGTAAAAGAAGGGGGGCGCGGGCGGTCAGGAGCCGCAGTAGTTGCCGACGTCGACCGGGATGGTGAAGGTCCCCGCCCCACCCGCGCCGGAGGAGATCACCCCGCCCGGTCCAGCGATCTCGGCGCTAGCTCCGTCCGTCTTGATCTCCAGCCAGACGGTCTGGCCGGCGTCGTGCACCTTCGCGGTGCCGCTGAACGGGCTGGAGCTGGTCAACGACCCGAACCCGAGGATCCCACTCGACTTTCCGTTGAGCACTCCGGTGACATGACCGGTGCCGTCCGGCTTGATGGCGGCCACCATGTCGCCGGTGTAGGTCCAGCCATAGCCATCGGACTCCACCTTGCCGCTCATCTTGATTTTCCAGTTCTCAGTCGGAGCCCGCGCAGACCGTCCCGGTGAAGGTGATCCCGCCAATCGTGGTATTGATCCGGTAATCGCCGCCATAGTCCACCACCGGGAAAGATTCGCCGAAGTCGTACCAGCCGCCCTGCTCCAACGCACTCAGGGCCAGCTTGAGGGCGCCCGCGGCCCAACCGGCCGGACCGCCGATCACCGCACCGACCATGATGCCGAGCCCTTCCAGAAGGTCTTCCCAGTAGTCATCCGGCTTGCTGTTGTACGTTCCATTCAGCCGGAAGGACTTCTCCACCTTCTTGGCGGTGTCCGCCACCTGCTTGGGCTGCCGGTGACCGATCACGGTCGCGGCGGCCTGGCCGCTTGTCGTTCGTTTTGACAAAGGACAATCCGACCGGGGTCGCCTGGTCGATCTTGACCAGCGGCAGGCCGTTGGAGGCGGCGGTGAAGCCTTCCTTGGGGTGCCACTCGACCTCCGCGTCCTTCACCGGGCCGCTGTCAGTGAAGGAGAAGTCCAGGCCGACCGCCGCCAGGAAGTGCGGTAGCAGTTGGCCACCTCCCATCCCTCGGTGTCGAACTTGAGCGTCACCTTTACCACGGCCTTCGCGCCGTCCTGGCTCGCGCTACGGGTCCGCTCGAGCTTCTTCGGTGACATCTCCATGGTCGGCTTGAAGAAGGCCCCGGAAACAACCAGTTTCATGAAGCCAGCAGGGTCGAGACGACCACGCCCAATACGTCCGCGCCGAGCTTTTGAGTCCGGGCTTGGCGGCGGCTATTCGCGGCGCACGTGCCCACCTCTCCGCCCAGGTCCCCCAGCCGGTCGTAGATCAAGTCGTTGACGCCGCTGACGGGGTGAGTTTGCAGTCAGCGGCACCGGTCCATGGTCGAGCGGCGCCGCACCCACGGCGTACCCGACCGGTTTGATCACCGACTCCGCCCCCGCCGCCACCGGCGGGCGTGGCGGTCCGGGCGACGCCCTGTATCCCGGCGGAATACCGCATCAGCAGCAGCGTCGTGCTCACCGGACCGAGCCGGAGCGCCGACGGGTCGGCCACCTCCTTGCCAAGGTCCAGCGGGATGGAAGCCCGCTTCTCCAACTCGAAGACGAACGACGCGATGAACTTGTCCGTGGCGTGCTTGCCGGCAGCGGCCTTGCGGAGGTCGACCAGCAGGCCCTTCATGATCGCCTTTTCGTCGAGTTTCGTCTTCGGGTCGAGCGCCCCGATCGCGAACGCCAGCATCGGCCCCATCCCCAGTTGGCGGTCGCCCCGCTCCTGTAGCGAGGCGAGCAGGCCGATCTCCCCAGCCTGGATGCCTGCCCGATACTGGGATTCATCGGCTTCCGGAAGATCTTCCCATCGACTCCAGTGATGGTGATGCCGGCCAAATTGACTGCGGTGGCCAGCGCGGCGATCCCCTCCGGCCCACCCTTCATCACCGACTCGGCGAGGGTGGCGACGGCCTTGCCATCGCCAGCCTTGACCGGCACTGGCGCACCGATCCGCTCGGTGTCGATCCCGGTTGTGGCGAACACCTGATCGCCCGATCATCCGCGTTCGGGCAGCCCGCTTTGGTGCAGGCGGTCAGGACGACACGCGGCGACCACCAGTTGCGCCACTGCGCGCACAGAAATATCCCCGGCGGGCTGCGAATTTCATCGGTTAGCTGCCACCTTGCCGACCTCGATTGAGAGATCCTTGTCGAACACCGTCGGCTTCGAGAGGTCCGGCATGGCAAGCACGTGCAGGAAGTACGGCTTCCGGCCGGCAGTACGAACAGCCCATCTTTGTCGGCCCAGACCGCCTTCTCTCCGACGCCACTCACCGACCCGTCCCCGTCGGTGCGCACCGAGCCTTCCCACTCACCGGCGGGCCGGGCGGAAACCTGGATGCCGACCGTGGCATCCGCGCTGAAGTACATGCAGCCGCCCAGGTACGAGCCCGAGGGCGGGTTCTTCTCCGGCGGCCCCGCCGCCGGCGCACCCACCACCGATGGCGAAGTCGTCGGCGGTGAACAGCTCGCAGGTGTCGACCGGCTCGGCGGCGGCGCCGTCCGAGGGGCCAGCGCCCTCCGCCTCCTTCACGATTTCCTTCGCCGCGTCCACCGCGTCACTCGCCGGGTCCGCACCCCCACATCCGGCCAGGGCGAACACGAGTACGCCCGCGAGCCCGACGTTACGCACAACTGATCCGATTCGGATCCCCACTGGAATTTTCCCTCTCATGAAACTGACTCGACCGCGTCGAGGGGCCTGCTCAGCCGACCCCAGGAGGTCGCGACCTTACCGGCTAGCCACTACCTCGCCGATCTCGACTGACAGATCCTTGTCGAACACCGTCGGGTTCGACAGATCCGGCATGACAATCACCTGCAGGAAGTACGGCTTCCCGGCCGGCAGTACCAGCAATCCGATCTGGTCGGTCCAGCCCGCCTTCTCGCCAACGCCACTCACCGAATCCCGTCGTAGGCCTTACCGTAGCGTCCCATTCCCTAGCGGGTCGGGCGGTCAGGTTGAGGCTCGCCGTAGCGTCCTCGCTGATGTACAGGCAGTAACCCAGCATGGGAACCCCCGGCCTCTCGACTCTCACCGGGGCCCCCGCCGGCTTGCCGAACACCGAGACGAAATCATCGTCGCTGAAGAGCGCGCAGGCGTCGACCGGTTCGGCGCCGACGCCCCTCGGCCTGTCAGCGCCCCCCGCCACCTCCACAATCTTTTTCGCCGCGTCCGCCGCATCATCCGCCGGGTTCGTGCCACCGCAGGCCGCCAGGGCGAGCACGAGTACGCCTGCCAGTCCGCCGGCCCGCACAACTGATCCGATCCGTTTCCCCACTGGATTCCCCCTCCTGAACCGACTCAACCGCGTCGAGGGGCCGCTGAGCTGACCTCGGGCACGACGCGGGCAGGCCGGTCACGACCCGTGGTCCGGGCGTACCGGCCTGCCCGCCAACAGCCAACCGCATCGCGACCCTCGCATAACACCGGGAAAACCCTTGAACCAGGTTTGTATACGTTGATCGTGAAGGGGGATGATGCAGGGCCGCGAGCGCGAGTTGGCCCAACTCGAACAGGTGGTCATCGCCGCCCGGGCCGGCCGGGCCGAAGTGCTCGTGGTTGCCGGCGAGGCGGGCATCGGGAAGACCACCCTGCTCGACACGGCGATCCGCGCCGCCGAGGAAACCAGCTGCTGCGCACCACCGGTACGCAGACCGAGGCGCACCTCGGTTTCGTCGGGCTGGTCGACGTACTCACCCCGGTGCTCGACCATCGGCGGCGGCTGCCACCGGCGCAGCGACAGGCGATTGACCGGGCGCTCGCCCTGGGCCGGGCCTCGGCCCCACCCGCCGGGGACGGTCGGCTCGCCCTACGGATCGCCACCCTCGCGCTGCTCGCCAGGGCGGCGGAGGAGAGCCCGGTGCTCGTGGTCGTCGATGACGCCCACTGGGTCGATCAGGAATCCCTCGACACGCTGATGTTCGCCGCCCGCCGACTCGCCGCCGATCGGATCGGCTTCCTCTTCGCCGTACGAACTCCGGCGGGTGTGCCACCGGCGACCAGCCCACCGATGTCTGGTCTGGCCGGTTTCCCCACGCTGTGACTCTCCGGCCTCGACGCGCGGACCACCGATGCGCTACTCACAGCCACCGCACCGCAACTGACCGACCAGCCGGTCCGCGACGCGATCCTCGCCACCGCCGCCGGTAACCCGCTCGCCCTGCAGGAAATCCCCCGGCTACTCGGCCCGGACGCGCTGGCCAGCGCGGTGCTGGCCCGGCCGCTCCCGGTCGGCGACGCGATCCGCCGGAGCATCGGCCAGATGCTCACCAACCTGGGGGAACGACCCGGCTGGCGCTGGTCGTTGCGGCGGCCTCCCAGGAACCGTCCTGGGCGGACCTCCACACCGCGCTCACCGAACTCGGACTCTCCCCCGCAGACCTGGAGCCCGCCGACGAAGCCGGTTTGATCCACCTCGGCGTCGAGCCGGGGTTCCGGCACCCGCTGGTCCGAGCGGCGGTCTACCACGAGGCCCCGACCGCGAGCCGTCGCGCGGCCCACCGGGCACTCGCGGCGGCCGCGACCGGCGACCAAGCCGCCGAGACCCGCGCCGGGCATCTGGCCTCGGCCGCCACCGGCCCCGACCCGACGGTGGCACAGGCGCTGGCCGACGCCGGCCGCACCGCCGGTGACCGGGGGGCCTGGCAGACCGCGATGACCGCCTACCGGCGGGCGGCCCAGTTCACCACCGACCCGAAGCTGCGTACCGCCCATCTGCTCGCCGCCGCCCAGGCCGCGCTGCTCGCCTCGGCGCCGAGCGCGGCGGAGATCGCCGTCTCGGCGGCGGCGACGCCCGATCCCCTGGTACGCGCCCAGGCACACCGGATTCTCGCCACGCTCTGGAACATCAATGGTGACGCCCGCCGGGCGGCCAGTCTGCTGATCGCCTCCGCCGACCGGATCGCCGCGCTCGACGCCGAATTCAGCATGCTGTTGCGCCTCGACGCCGCCGCGTTCGCGCTGCACTGCGGCGACTACGAACTCGCCGACTCGGTGGCGCACGACGCCGTCGAGCGCTCCGCGGCGCTCGGTGGTGAACTGCTGCTGGCCGCCCGGGTCGCCCAGGGCTGGGTCCGCTTCTGCCGGGCCGAGGCCGACCCGGCGGAGCCGTTCGGCGTACCGGTGGCCGAGGTTACCGCGCGCATCCCGACCGGCCCCGGTGTGCTGCCGTTCCCGCGCTCGCCCTGCCCTGGCTGGAGTACTACGACCAGGCGCGGGCAGTGCTCGATCGGCTCCAAGCCGACCCCGCCGGGAACATCGCACCCGACCTGCTGTCGTTCGCCCGCACCGTCGACGCGGACCTCGCGTTCCGTACCGGCCGGTGGACCATCGGCTTCGCCACCGCGTCGGACGCCGCCCGGCTCGCCGGCGACCTGGGACCGCAACATCCGGGCCCGGGCCCTGGCCCTGCTCGCGCAGTACGCGGCAGCCATGGGCCGGTCCGACGAATGCGAACGGTACGTGACCGAGGCGGTCGAGATCGCCCAGTCCACCGGCCTGATGCCGATCGAGGTCTTCGGTGCGCCGCCCTCGGACTGCTGGCCTGCGGCGCCCGGGACTACGAGACCGTGGTGGCGCAGCTCAACATCGTTCGGACCGACCTCGAATCATGTGGGGTACGGCATCCCGGCATCGTTCCCTGGGCGGCGGACCTGATCGAGGCGCTGCACCGGACCGGCGCCACCGACGCGGCCGGGCGACTGCTGACCGAGTACGCACAGCGGGTGGCCCGTACCCGGTACCGGACCGGCGAGATCGGCATCCTGCGCTGCCGGATCGTGCTGGGCCAGTCCGACGGGCACCTCGCGACCGCCGTCGAGCACTCGGGTACGACAGCCCGGTCCCGGCCCCGTTGAGCAGGCCCGGCTGCTGCTCGCGTACGGGGAACACTGCGGATAGCGGGCAGCGCACCGCGTCCCGCCAGCCACTGCGTGATGCCGGACTGGTCTTACCCGGCTGGGCGCCCGGCCATGGGCGGACCGGGCCGCCGCCGAACTACGGGCCGCCGGAGGTCGGGGCGTACCGTCGGTCAGCTCGCCGCTCGCTCAGCTCAGTCAGCAGGAGTTGCAGGTCGCCCGGCAGGTGGTGCGCGGCGCGCGTAACCGGGAGGTGGCCACCGCGCTGTTTCTCAGCCCGAAGACGGTCGAGGGTCACCTGAGCAACGTCTACCGCAAATTCGGCATCCGGTCCCGGGCCGAGCTCGTCGCCCGGCTGGCCGGCATCGACCTCGACTGACAAAAAAAAAAAAAAAAAAAAAAAAAAAAAAAAAAAAAAAGCCGAAAAATCAGGTCGTGCGGAAACGGGCGACGTTAATCGCGCGTTGCCATGGGTAAACTTTCGGATCCGCTGGCCACGATCATCGTAGCTATTTTTTTTTTTTTTTTTTTTTTTTTTTTTTTTTTTTTTTTTTTTTTTTTTTTTTTTTTTTTTTTTTTTTTTTTAAAAAAAAAAAAAAAAAAAAAAAAAAAAAAGGGGGGGGGAAAAAAAATTTTTTTTTTTGTCGTACGAATGCCACCGCCTCTTTTTTTTTTTTAAAAAAAAAAATAAAATCCTCGATCCGTCAGAGGGTTTTGATCCCCGGTCGTCCGTTTCGGCTTGACCGTTTTGTCCCTCGTGGTGGGCGTCGGTGGTGTCGCGTGTCGCCGCGGGTGCGCCGGGTCTCCTGGTGCCGGGACGGTCTTTCTGTTGGTAGGGCTGTGGTGGTGGGGTCAGGTGGGCTGGGGTAGCAGGCCGAGGCGTTGCCAGCAAAGCTGGAATGCGTCGGCCCAGGGCCAGGTGTCGGGGATGGACAGGGTTTTCCGGCGGGCGTGGGTGGCGAGTTTCGCGGGTAGGTGCAGCAGCCGGTAGCGCAGGGTGTCGGGTTCGGCGTGGGCGAGCTCAGGCTGGTCGTAGAGGCCGAGGAGCCGGGTCCAGGTGGCCAAGTCGGCGGCGATGTTCGCGGCCAGAACCCAACCTTGGTTGACAGCCCAGGATTTGCTGGGCAGGTTCCGCAGGCCCATGGCCTTGTTCGTACGGACTTGGTCTTCCACCCCGGCGTGCGAGCGGTGCACAACGTCGAGGAACTGCGGGTGGTGCGAGCCGGGCACGCCGTGG
Organism: uncultured Actinomycetota bacterium; assembly: GCA_963750055.1. GTDB lineage: Bacteria > Actinomycetota > Actinomycetes > Mycobacteriales > Micromonosporaceae > CAVVPI01. Next base: position 82,274 of record CAVVPI010000011.1, read on the forward strand.
ATCCGGCTGATGTTGGTGGCGACGATCGCGTACCGCCAGCCGGTCTTGGTCTCGAAAGCGGTGAGCTTGTTGCGATGCCGGGTGGCGGGTTTGGTGCGTCGCACGACCAGCCGTAGCCCGCGGGTCCAGGTGCCGAGGCGCTGGTTGAGGCCGGTCAGTTCGGCGACCTGCGCGAGGTCGGTGACGGTGCCGTCCTGGTTCAGGCTGGCGGTCCATGCCTGCTCGGGCAGGGCGGCGATCGCAGTCTCGTCGACCTCGGTGATTGTCCAGCCGACGGTGAACTTCACGCTGCGCCACAGCCGGTTCATCTGGTCGAGGTGGGCGAGCAGGTCATGGGTGGCACCGGCCCCGTCGACGCGGACCAGGATCTTGCGCCGGTAGCTGACGGGCAGCTGCGCGATCGCGTCGGCGAGGACCCGAATGTGGTCAGCGACGGTATTCGAGCCGGCGTTGCCCGGGCGTAGCAGCATGGCCAGGCTCTCCCCGGTGTTCGCGCACCACCCGCCGAGAGGGTGGAACCCGAACCCCTTCTTGAACGTCGCGGCCGCGCCCTGCTTGGGCGAGTGGGCGGTGATCAGGGTGGCGTCCAGGTCGATGACGACCCACCCGGACAGCAGTTTCCCGGCCACCGCCAGCCAGGGAAAACCGGCCGGGCGACGGGCCAGGAGATCCCAGACCCGGGCCCGAACCTTCGCCCGAGCTTTACCGATCCGCCTCAGCGCGGCCCCGTCGAGACCGGCGAGGGCACGCCGCACCGTCGCTTCCGACGGCGGTCCGCCGAACACGAGAGCCTGATGGGTGAGCAGCCCGATGTCGGACATGCTCGTCGCGCCGAGCCCGATCGCGACGGCCAGAGACACCAGGACCGTGCCCCGATCCCACCAGCCCGGACCCTTGCCCCGGGGCAGCACCCGGTTCAACCCGCTGGTCAGACCGGTCCGGTCCGCGCACCTTCGCAGCAACACCGCACCCGCGTGACCGACCAGACCCTTCCCGCCCGAGTCGATGACCAGCCGCTGATCCCACCCGCTACTCTTACTCACCAGAAAGGTGCACCTTATTCTGCTGTGGACATGACCTAGACACTCATATCCTTGCAGGCCAGGTGCATCTTTCCTTCATCGCCCTCAATGCATCAATTCACTCTGAACGGTCGAGGCTGGCATACGTATTCCAAAAAGGAGCGGGCAGAGGGAGCTAATCGCTGCGGTTCTCCTTGGGACTGCGACGGCACTCTTTCGGGTGCTCGCTCGTCTCTCACGTCCATCCCCAAAAAGAAAAAGGGGGGGGGGGAAAAAAAAAAAAAAGGGGGGGGAAAAAAAAAAAAAAAAAAAAAAAAAAAAAAAAAAAAAAAAAAAAAAAAAAAAAAAAAAAAATGTCTACAATATCGCCAAAAGGCCTGCAGGGGGATAGCCCCACCGTGCGACGGGTGCGCAGGTCCTCTATCAAAATTGCTGCTGAATTCTTGCCTCGGGTATCACTGCCCCGCGCGTGGCAGAGAACAAGAGATTACCGGATGGGCGCAGTATATTTCGCCCAGGAACGCGATCAGCCTTCACCAGGGATGGCACGAGTAGGGGGTGGCAGCGGGAGCGCGCGACGGGGGCACGGTCTTCGCCGATATCAGGGCGGTCGAATTGGCGTGGGCTTAGTCCAGATCCAGGGGGGGCCGGCGAAAACGACGAACAATTTTTTTGGGGGGGGGGGGGGGGGGGGGGGGGGGGGGGGGGGGGGGGGGGGGGGGGGGGGGGGGGGGGGGGGGGGGGGGGGGGGGGGGAAAAAAAAAAAAAAAAAAAAAAAAAAAAAAAAATTTATGAGGGGTTGAGAAGGACCTCGCAGGAGCATCAGAAAGATCTTCGTGGGGCAGCGGGGAGGGGCTTCGACGGTCCTATGTTGGCTGGCCTCTTCGTGTTGTTGGGCATACAACCGTGCGGACCTATCGTCTCGAAGTGGGAGGTCCCCCACGCCTGGGACTCCGTTACGGGTGGGCCGCCTGAAAAGAAGCCTTGAGCTCGCCGGACAACCGACGCCCCGGGGAGTCCCATCACCGAAAAGCCGCCTAACCCCGCCGTGCACAAGCGGGGAAAGGCCACCTGAGGGAATACCAGGGTAGGAGCCCGGAGGTTTTTTGGGGGGGGGGGGGGGGGGGGGGGGGGGGGGGGGGGGGGGGGGGGGGGGGGGGGGGGGGGGGGGGGGGGGGGGAGTCCATGCAGTCCGTGTATGTGCATTTCTCTATGTACGACAGCTGGCCGCACCGGCACGGACCGGATCTGGGTCTCACAATCCAAACCAGCAAAAGCAAGGTTTTTTTCCTCTGGGGACTCTGTTGGTCGATGCTGGTCCTGGCGTAAGCTGGCTCACCACGGTCGATCCCATCCAGACCCGCCCCAGGCTTCCTATTCATGGCCGTGGGGACATCACCACACCACCGCAGCACCGGTTGATAGCCTATCGCCTCCTACCGCCGCTAGGGGCGGGAGGCGACGGTGCCTCCGGCGACACGTCAACGAAAGGCAATCAGGCCAGATCGGCTGTGGGTGGTTTACACCGCAACCCACAAGGAAGACGCCGTCCTCAGGGCCCGGCCCCGCTGGCGACACTCGAACACACCCCATATCGGGCCTCTGGCGCACCGGATGGAACGGTGGACCACGCCCCCAGGTCATAAGCAACGCGGCGACATCAAGGGAGGGCAACTATGTAAGCGTTCACGAGGTTATCGGTGACCTTGGTTTTTTAATGTTGTTCCGTGGATGATGCACGAGCTGAGGGAGCGGGCTATTAAAAATTTATAAAAAAAAAAAAAAAAAAAAAAAAAAAAAAAAATTACGTCGCCGACCTGCGCAGCGGCAATAGGCTACACCTTTTTCGGAAAGTTTCTGGTGCGATCCCGGTCCGCCGACGTAACATCCTCGCGGCTATCGACCATGTCCGAAATTGCTACCAAGGGCTTCCATACCGGCCTCTTTACTCGACTAAGCCTCCTTCGTCCGTCTCCCCGTGGGGGGGGGGGGGGGGGGGGGGGGGGGGGGGGGGGGGGGGGGGGGGGGGGGGGGGGGGGGGGGGGGGGGGGGGGGGAAAAAAAAAAAAAAAAAAAAAAAAAAAAAAAAAAAAAAAAAAAAAAAAAAAAAAAAAAAAAAAAAAAAAAAAAAAAAAAAAAAAAAAAAAAAAAAAAAAAAAAAAAAAAAAAAAAAAAAAAAAAAAAAAAAAAAAAAAAAAAAAAAAAAAAAAAAAAAAAAAAAAAAAAAAAAAAAAAAAAAGCCAACTACCTCCGCTACCGGCCTCGGGCTGACCGGGCCCATATCTTTCAGGTCTAATTTTTCCCCCCCCCCCCCCCCGGGGGGGGGGGGGGGGGGGGGGGGGGGGGGGGGGGGGGGGGGGGGGGGGGGGGGGGGGGGGGAAAAAAAAAAAAAAAAAAAAAAAAAAAAAAAAAAAAAAAAAAAAAAAAAAAAAAAAAAAAAAAAAAAAAAAAAAAAAAAAAAAAAAAAAAAAAAAAAAAAAAAAAAAAAAAAAAAAAAAAAAAAAAAAAAAAAAAAAAAAAAAAAAAAAAAAAAAAAAAAAAAAAAAAAAAAAAAAAAAAAAAAAAAAAAAAAAAAAAAAAAAAAAAAAAAAAAAAAAAAAAAAAAAAAAAAAATGTGTCAGCGGCCTTGGCGTAACCGCCTGATCGAGCTGGGCCGCCCCAGCGGTGCTCACACCGCACGGTCCGAAGCCTCGGCGCGGTGTTCGGCCTGCGGAATCTGGAAAGCGTGGCTGGCAGTCAATCCAGACTAAAAAAAAAAAAAAAAAAAAAAAAAAAAAAAAAAAAAAAAAAAAAAAAAAAAAAAAAAAAAAAAAAAAAAAAAAAAAAAAAAAAAAAAAAAAAAAAAAAAAAAAAAAAAAAAAAAAAAAAAAAAAAAAAAAAAAAAAAAAAAAAAAAAAAAAAAAAAAAAAAAAAAAAAAAAAAAAAAAAAAAAAAAAAAAAAAAAAAAAAAAAAAAAAAAAAAAAAAAAAAAAAAAAAAAAAAAAAAAAAAAAAAAAAAAAAAAAAAAAAAAAAAAAAAAAAAAAAAAAAAAAAAAAAAAAAAAAAAAAAAAAAAAAAAAAAAAAAAAAAAAAAAAAAAAAAAAAAAAAAAAAAAAAAAAAAAAAAAAAAAAAAAAAAAAAAAAAAAAAAAAAAAAAAAAAAAAAAAAAAAAAAAAAAAAAAAAAAAAAAAAAAAAAAAAAAAAAAAAAAAAAAAAAAAAAAAAAAAAAAAAAAAAAAAAAAAAAAAAAAAAAAAAAAAAAAAAAAGGGACGTCGACCGATGCCCTCCGCGCACCGCACTCCACTGCTCAGCTTCGCAGGCTGAAAAGGGGGCGGCTGTTCCGGTTTGGCCATAGTGGTCTCACGTCGTGGATCCGCTGATCGGCGCCAGCCCCGGTCACCAGTCCGGGGATCGACCGGGGGGGGGGGGGGGGGGGGGGGGGGGGGGGGGGGGGGGGGGGGGGGGGGGGGGGGGGGGGGGGGGGGGGGGGGGGGGGGGGGGGGGGAAAAAAAAAAAAAAAAAAAAAAAAAAAAAAAAAAAAAAAAAAAAAAAAAAAAAAAAAAAAAAAAAAAAAAAAAAAAAAAAAAAAAAAAAAAAAAAAAAAAAAAAAAAAAAAAAAAAAAAAAAAAAAAAAAAAAAAAAAAAAAAAAAAAAAAAAAAAAAAAAAAAAAAAAAAAAAAAAAAAAAAAAAAAAAAGGTGCCGACATCGCGGGGAAGCCGACGAGGGCAGCACCTGGCTATCGAAAGGGCCTTCGGCCCGCTGACCAAAAAAAAAAAAAAAATTTTTTTTTTTAAAAAAAAAAAAAAAAAAAAAAAAAAAAGAGAGAGAGAGAGGGGGGGGGGGGGGAAAAAAAAAAAAAAAATCCTTCGTAGTGATCGAGGTCGAGGGGCCGGCGGGAGACGACACACCGACGGGTCATCTGGATCCAGAGTTGACGCGGCCCAGTTGAACTGACGGCGCCGCGACGGCATTTTTTTTTTTTTTTTTTTTTTTTTTTTTTTTTTTTTTTTTTTTTTTTTTTTTTTTTTTTTTTTTTTTTTTTTTTTTTTTTTTTTTTTTTTTTTTTTTTTTTTTTTTTTTTTTTTTTTTTTTTTTTTTTTTTTTTTTTTTTTTTTTTTTTTTTTTTTTTTTTTTTTTTTTTTTTTTTTTTTTTTTTTTTTTTTTTTTTTTTTTTTTTTTTTTTTTTTTTTTTTTTTTTTTTTTTTTTTTTTTTTTTTTTTTTTTTTTTTTTTTTTTTTTTTTTTTTTTTTTTTTTTTTTTTTTTTTTTTTTTTTTTTTTTTTTTTTTTTTTTTTTTTTTTTTTTTTTTTTTTTTTTTTTTTTTTTTTTTTTTTTTTTTTTTTTTTTTTTTTTTTTTTTTTTTTTTTTTTTTTTTTTTTTTTTTTTTTTTTTTTTTTTTTTTTTTTTTTTTTTTTTTTTTTTTTTTTTTTTTTTTTTTTTTTTTTTTTTTTTTTTTTTTTTTTTTTTTTTTTTTTTTTTTTTTTTTTTTTTTTTTTTTTTTTTTTTTTTTTTTTTTTTTTTTTTTTTTTTTTTAAAAAAAAAAAAAAAAAAAAAAAAAAAAAAAAAAAAAAAAAAAAAAAGGGCAGGGCGGTCAGCCGCTGCCAGCAGGTGGTGAACACCTTCGGCCCAGGGCCAGGTCTCGTCGATCCGCAGGGTTCGGCGGCGGGCGTGGGTGGCGAGGCGGGCGGGTAGGTGGTAGTAGGCGGAAGCGCATGGTGTCGGGTTCGGCGTGGGCGAGGTCAGGTTGGTCCGTGCAGGGCGAGGAGCCGCACCCAGGCGGCGAGGTCGGCGGCGAGATTCGCAGGCGAGGATCCAGCCGCGATTGACTTCCCATGAAGCAGAGGAGGGCAGGTTGTCCAGTCCCATGGCCTTGTTCGTCCGCACACGGTCTTCGACGCCAGCGCCTGGGAGCAGTTGCAGCACGTCCAGGAACTGCGCGTGATCCGACCCCGGGATGCCCCACATGTGGCTGATGTTGGTGGCGATGATCGCAGTACCGCCAGCCGGTCTTCTTCTCGAACGCGGTGAGTTTCTTCTGGTGCCGGGCGGCGGGTCGGTCTGACGCGGCGCATGATCAGCCGCATGCCCGCTGGGCCAGCAGGCGACGGGTTCGTTGAGCCCGGTCAACTCGGCGACGAAGTAGGCCTGCTCGGTGGCGGTGCCGTCCTGGTGCAGAAGGCTGTCTGTCCAGGCGGCCGCGGGCAGGGCTAGCGATCGCCTTCTCGTCGGTCTCGGTGATCTTCCACCCGACGGTGTAGCGGACGGTGCGCCACAACGTGTTCAACTGCTCGAGGTGTTCGAGCAGCTCGTGGGTGGCGCCGGCGCCATCGACCCGGATGAGGATCTTGCGGCCGGGACTGCACGGGTATCTGGGTGAGGGCGTCGCTGAACACGCCAAGGTGATCGGTGACGGTGTTTGCCCCGGCGTTACCCGGGCGTAGCAGCATGGCCCGGCACTCGGTGGTGTTCGCGCACCACGCAGCGAGCGGATGAAACCCGAAACCGTCTTCTTGAAGGTGCGCCGCCCCGGTCTGCTTGTCGACTGTGAGCAGTGATGAGAGTGGCGTCGAGATCGATGACGACCCAGCCGGTGAGCAGCTTGCCCGTGACCGTGAGCCACGGAAAGCCGCTCCGGCCGGCGAGCGAGCAGGTCCCAGACCCGGGCCCGGACCTTCGCCCTGGCCTTGGCGATCCGGCCCAGCATCGCCGTGGTCCAAACCCGGCGAGAGCCCGGCGCACGGTCGCCTCCGACGGCGGATCAGTCGAACACCACAGCCTGATGAGCGAGCAGGCTGATATCCGACATACTCGTCGCGCCGAGCACGATCGATGTCGCTAGACAGACCAGGACCGTGCCCCGGTCCCACCAGCCCGGACCCTTCCCCCTCGGTACTCAAGCCCTTGTTCAACCCGCCGGTCAGACCGGTCCGATCCGCGCACCGCCGCAGCAAGATCGCGCCAGCGTGACCGACCAGACCTTTACCACCCGAGGCGACCTGCAGCCGCTGATCCCACCCGCTACTCTTACGCACCGGAAAGGTGCACCCGATTCTGCCCTGGATATGACGTAGACACTCACATCCTTGCAGGTCAGGAGCACCTTTCCCTTATCGCCCTCGATGCATCAATTCCACTCTGAACGGGCGAGGCTACCGGCCATCCCCATCACTACCAAAAGGAGACCCGCTCGTAGGCGCCGAGGTAATCGGCGGAAGTCTTCCGGCAAAACGTCGGGTTTTCACATATTTAACAGCAAAAAGCTCGGTTCATGCGGGCGTTCGCTGTCGGGTCAGCCCACCGGCGGAGGCCTTCAGATCGCGAGGAAGCGGGCGACGTATCGACGCTGCCATGGGGTCTCGACCGCGCGAGCGTGGTATGGCTGTCCGCACGAAGGCCACCGCGTGCTGGTCCGACACGCCGTACAGCACGGCGACCCAGGCCAGCGCGGCGCCGGTCCTGCCCCGACCGCCGCCACTGGCGACTTCCACCCGTTCTGTCTCGGCCCGGTGCCAGGCTTCACGCAGCGCCTCCCGCGCATCGGGGGCGGTCCTTGGGCAACCAGAAGTCCGGCCAGCGCACCCAACGCGCTGCCCAGGCGACCGGGGTCGGCTCTGCGCCCAACAGGTACACGGCGAAGTCCGGGGTGGGGCCCTCCGGCAAGGGGCGGCGGAGCCCACGTCCGCGCAACAGCCGACCGGACGGCAACCGCAGCACCCCGGGAGCCGCCGGGTCCCATCCCTCACTCATGATCAATATCTTACGGAAACCGCCGCGACACTCCTACCTTGCCGCGTGCCAAGGTGAGAGGTTGAGCTTCGGATAGCGCAGAGCCATACCGGCCAGCGTTTCCGGCGCCCAGTAGGGATGTCCTGGCGGCGGAAACCCAAAGGCCTGGAGCTGACGCGGAGTCGCCCCGCCGACAAACTACGCCCCACTCGCTCGTGGAACCCTGTGCCCCCCCACCTCCCCCCTCGCCCCCACTGCAGACTGGACGGCCGGAAGCCCAGGTGCATGCTGCACCGCGCACCATTAAATGCGGTCAGCTGGGTTCCCCGATGGAACGTTCCGGGCTAGAAGGCGATGACTGTTCCGGCGGGGCCCGCGCCGGAAACCTCCGCTTCATAGAGCTCCGGACGGCCACTGGCGTCGGCGTACCGCCAGGAGCTCTCCTGGCGCGAGCGCAGAAACCAGTTGGGTACGGCCGGGAGGTCGGCGGTGTGCTTGCGGGAGACCAGATGCGGCGGGCCCAGCGCCTCAGGGACGTCGTTGAGGAACACGAACATCTCGACTTGCCGGCAACCTGGCGTCGTGCTGGGCACGAGCAAAGTGTGATTGGAGGTAGTCGCGGTGCATGTCCTGGTCGTAGTCGCAGGCGCCGGTGTACTTGGCCCAGGCTTCAGCTGCATAGATGTGGATGTCGTCGTCGTTCAGAAGCGCCTCGGCGAGCGCCAGGATGCGATGGTGGACCGCCAGCAGGCTGATTTCGGTGCTGGCGAACGGGAAGGTGTCGATCCCGGCGAACTCGTCGCCGATGAAACGCTCACGGCGCGGATCGGTGCCGTCGTGGAAACCCTCGGCGGACGGGAACAGCAGGTCCAGCTCGTTCACCGCCGATTCCAGCTCCTCGGCGGGGATGAACCCTGGAAGGATCACGAAACCGTCGGCCTGCCAGACCCCTGCCGCATCTTTCAGATCCATCGGGCCAGGATCGACGAGGTGCGATCCCGCAGCAACCGCTTTTCCGCGAGCCAGGACCAATCCTCAGCGCGGCGGCCCCCAAAGCCCTGTTGATCATGAGGTTATCGTCGATGAGAGCGCTCTCATCGACGATAACCTCATGATCAACGCGAACAGGGGGTGGGGTAACGCGAACAGGGGGCGGGGGAGGGCTCGCGGGGTTGGTCAGCGGTCGAGGATGGCGACGACGCCCTGGCCGCCGGCGGCGCAGATGGAGATCAGCCCGCGCCCGGCGCCCCGTCTCGGCGAGCAGCTTGGCCAGGGTGGCCACGATGCGGCCGCCGGTGGCGGCGAACGGGTGCCCGGCGGCCAGCGACGAGCCGTTGACGTTGAGCTTGGCCCGGTCGATCGAGCCGAGCGGCGCGTCCAGGCCCAGCTCGCTCCGGCAGAACTCCGGCGACTCCCAGGCGGCCAGGGTGGCCAGCACCTGCGAGGCGAACGCCTCGTGGATCTCGTAGAAGTCGAAGTCCCGCAGCGTCAGCCCGGCGCGGGCCAGCAGCCGCGGCACCGCGTACGCCGGGGCCATCAGCAGCCCCTCGTCGCCGTGTACGAAGTCGACGGCGGCGGTCTCGGCGTCGCGAGAACCAGGCCAGCACCGGCAGGTGGTGCGCCGCGGCCCACTCCTCGGAGGCGAGCAGCACCGTCGACGCGCCGTCGGTGAGCGGGGAGGAGTTGCCGGCGGTCATGGTGGCCTGCGCGGCGTCCGCGGCCCGGGTGCCGAAGACCGGCTTGAGCTTGCCGAGCTTCTCCAGGGTGGTGTCGGCCCGCAGGTTCTCGTCCCGGGTCAGACCCGAGGTAGGGGGTGACCAGGTCGTCGAAGAACCCACGCTCGTACGCGGCGGCGAGCCGCTGGTGCGAGTCGAGCGCCAGCGCGTCCTGGGCCGCGCCGCTCGATGTCCCAGCGCCGCGCGGTGATCGCCGCGTGCTCGCCCATGGACAGCCCGGTACGCGGTTCGGCGTTGCGCGGGATCTCGGGCTCGAACGGCTGGGTCGGGCGCAGCGCGGGCCGCTGCCCGCAGCCGAGCACCGAGGGTCCGGGCCGCGTTGAGCTCGCAGCAGGGTACGCCGCAGCTCCTCGTTGACCGCCAGCGGCGCGTCGGAGGTGGTGTCCGACGCCGCCGGCGATGCCGACGTCGATCTGCCCGAGGGCGATCTTGTTGGCGACCAGGATGGCGGCCTCCAGGCCGGTGCCGCAGGCCTGCTGGAGGTCGTACGCCGGGGGTGTGCGGGTCCAGCCGGGAGCCGAGCACCACCTCGCGGGTGAGGTTGAAGTCGCGGGAGTGTTTGAGCACCGCGCCGGCGACCACCTCGCCGAGCCGCTGGCCGGCCAGGCCGAACCGGGCGACCAGCCCGTCCAGGGCGGCGGTGAGCAGGTCCTGGTTGGACGCGTTGGCGTACCGGCCGTTGGACCGGGCGAACGGGATCCGGTTGCCTCCGAGCACCGCGACGCGACGTACGGTTTCCACGACTCCGCCTCCACAACAAGGGTTGCGACTAACCTACTGCCGAGTAGGCTACGCCCATGAGTGACAGGTATGCGAGCTTCGCCCACACCGGAGCCGGTCGGGCGCTGGTCAAGCGCCTCGGCCTGCCCGACCCGCCCCGACTGCGCCGGCACCGGCCGGGTGATCCGCTGCTCCCCGGCCCGGTCCTGCTCGGCGCCGCCCCCGGCGGGCGGCTGCGCGAGCCGGTCGCCGACGCTGCTCACCGCGGCCGGCATCGAGCTACGCGACCCGGACACGGCATCGACCGCCCCGGCGCCCGACGAACGCCGGGCGGCCGCCGCTGAACGCCGCGCTGGTGTACGACGCCACCGGCATCACCGACTCGACCGGGCTGCGCGCGCTCTACGACTTCTTCCACCCGCTGGCCCGGACGCTCTACCCCGTCCGGCCGGGTGATCGTGCTCGGCACCCCGCCCGAGGCCGCCGCGAACCCGCGGGAAGCCACCGCCCAGCGCGCCCTGGAGGGGCTGACCCGCAGCATCGGCAAGGAGTTCGGCCGGGGCAGCACCGCCCAGCTCGTCCAGGTCGCCCCCGGCGCCGAGCAGGCGACCGAATCAACCCTGCGCTTCCTGCTCTCCGGCCGGTCCGCGTACGTCTCCGGTCAGGTGATCACGCATCGGACCCGGCACGGCCGAGCCGCCCGCCGACTGGGCCCGCCCGCTGGACGGCAGGGTCGCCCTGGTCACCGGGGCGGCCCGGGGGATCGGCGCGGCGATCGCGCGAGGTGCTGGCCCGCGACGGCGCGCACGTGGTGGCGCCTGGACGTACCGGCCGCCGGCGACGCGCTCGCCGCGGTGGCCAACGAGATCGGCGGTACGGCGGTGCAGCTCGACCTGACCGCCGACGACGCGCCGCAGCGGCTCGCCGATCACCTCGCCGCCCGGCACGGACGCGTCGACGTGGTCGTCCACAACGCCGGCATCACCCGGGACAAGACGCTGGCCCGGATGAACGCCGACCAGTGGGACTCGGTGCTGGAGGTGAACCTCTCCAGCCAGGAGCGGATCAACGACGTACTGCTGGACCGGGACCTGATCCCGCGCGGCGGGCGACTGATCGGCGTCTCCTCGATCGCCGGCATCGCCGGCAACCGGGGGCAGACCAACTACGCCACCTCGAAGGCCGGGGTGATCGGGCTGGTCCAGCTCGATGGCCCCGGTGCTCGCCGAACGTGGCATCACCATCAACGCCGTCGCCCCCGGCTTCATCGAGACCAGGATGACGGCGAAGATGCCGATGCTGCTGCGCGAGGCGGGGCGGCGGATGAACAGCATGGCCCAGGGCGGGCTCCCGGTCGACGTGGCCGAGACCATCGCCTGGTACGCCTCACCGGCCTCCGGCGGGGTCACCGGCAATGTGGTCCGGGTCTGCGGCCAGAGCCTGCTGGGGGCGTGATGTCCGTCGAACCAATGTCCGGAGCGCTCGGTGGCATCGTGGAGCTGCCGCGGATCCCGGCCACCGGGCCGCTCTACCGCCGGGCCGTCCTCGGGCTGGTGCCCGGCTCCGGGCCGGTCCCGGCGGGCCGGTTCGCTGCCCGACAGCGAACTGGTGGTGCGTGGGGTCACCGTCGACCGCGACCACCTGGCGGCGTACAACCGGGTGTGCGGATTCCGGCTGCGGAACGCCCTGCCCGCCACCTACCCGCACATCGTGGCGTTTCCGCTGGCGCTGCGGCTGATGACCGCGCCGGAGTTCCCCTTCCCGCTGGTCGGCCTGGTGCACCTGGCCAACCGGATCACGGTCCACCGGCCGATCGACGCGGGCGAGCCGCTCGACCTGGCGGTCCGCGCCGTTGACCTGCGCCCGCACGACCGGGGTCGGCAACTCGACCTGGTGGCCACCGCCTCGGTCGACGGGGAACCGGTGTGGCGCGGCGTCTCGACGTACCTGCGCCGGGAGCGGCCGTCGGGCGGCGGCGAGCGGCGCGACCCGGACGACCGGCCACCGCCGCCGGCCGGGTCCGCCCGCTGGCGGGTCGAGCCCCGGGTCGGTACGGGGTACGCCCGGGTTTCCGGTGACCGGAATCCGATCCACACTTCGCGGGTGGGCGCCCGGCTGCTCGGTTTCCGTCGGCCGATCGCGCACGGGATGTGGAGCAAGGCGCGCTGCCTGGCCGCGTTGGACGGGCGGCTGCCCGATGCGTACACCGCCGACGTCACCTTCAAGCTGCCCATCGCGCTGCCCAGCGTGGTTTCCTTCAGCACCAGCTCAACCGGCTCGAGTTTCGACCTGTCCGACGAGCGTTCCGGCAAGCCTCACCTGGTCGGTTCGGTGCGTTGACAGCGGGGGCCGGCCAGACCGGCGGCAGCGGCGCCGGCACCGTTCATCGAGCGGACGTTCGGGCCGGACGGCTTCGGTGATCGCCGCCAGCACCCGGGTATCCTCCCGGTTCAGGCAGGCGACAAAGACTTCTTCCTCTGTGCCCAGATCGGCATGAACCATCGGTTTGGAGATGCCGGCGTCGTCCGCGATCTCGTCCAGGCTGGCAACATGAAACCTGCGTTGGGAAAACACCTTGACCGCGGCGTCGAGCAGCTGTTGCTCGCGCACGGCCCGAGGGTTACCGCTGAAAAGTGGGCATTGTTGACAACCTTGCCAGCTTATCTACCCGTACGTAAGGTTACGCGTTAGTAACTAGCGCCCGTCCGGAAAGGCCCCCCGCATGACTGACTTCGATCCAGCCAGCTTCGCCTCGGCCGACTCGCAACAGCTCGCCCAGTTGGTCAAGTCCACCCCGGACAAGAAACTCGCCGAGGTGATGCGGGGCGACCTCCGGGGCAAGATCCTCGGCGAGGTGTTCGGACGGATGCCCTCGCTGTTCCGGGCCGACCGCGCCGGCTCGACCAACGCGGTTGTCCACTGGACCATCACCGGCCGGCCGGACGGGGGCGCGGACACCTACGAAGTGGTGATCGAAAACGGCACCTGCCAGGTCACGGAGACTCCCGCCCGCGATCCGAAGCTCGCCCTGACCGTGGGCCCGGTCGAATTCCTGAAGATCGTCTCCGGTGGCGGTAACCCGGTCATGATGTTCATGACCGGCAAGCTGAAGGCCAAGGGCGATCTCGCGCTCGCCGCCAACGTGGCGAACTTCTTCGACCGCCCCAAGGTCTGACATGACGGAGTTCTCGCTTGACCTGACCGAGGAACAGCGGGACCTGCGCGACTGGGTACACGGCTTCGCCGAAGGCGTGGTGCGCCCCGCCGCCGCCGAGTGGGACGCCCGCGAGGAGACGCCCTGGCCGATCATCCAGGAAGCGGCCAAGGTCGGCCTCTACGGCTTCGAGTTCCTGGCCAACTGCTGGGCGGACCCGAGCGGGCTTTCACTGTCGATCGCCAACGAGGAGCTTTTCTGGGGGGACGCCGGCATCGGCCTGGCCATCTTCGGCACCTCCCTGGCGGTGGCCGCCATCTACGGCACCGGAACGCCGGAACAGTTGGTCGAGTGGGTCCCGCAGTGCTTCGGCGCCGTCGACCAACCGGTGGTCGCGGCGTTCTGCAGCACCGAGCCGGCGGCCGGCTCCGACGTGAGCGCCATCCGGACCCGGGCCAGCTACGACGCCGCCGCCGACGAGTGGGTGCTCAACGGCCAGAAGGCGTACGCGACCAACGGCGGGATCGCCGACGTACACGTGGTCACCGCCTCGGTGGACCCGGCGCTCGGCTCACGCGGGCAGGCGGCGTTCGTGGTGCCGCCCGGCACCCCCGGCCTGGTCGGGAGCCGGAAGCTCAAGAAACTCGGCCTGCGGGCCTCGCACACCGCGGACGTCTTCCTCGACGAGGTACGGGTGCCGGGCCGCTGTCTGCTCGGCGGGAAGGACCGGCTGGACGAACGGCTGGACCGGGCCCGCAGCGGGCAACGCGCCGCCAGCCAGGCCGCCATGCGCACCTTCGAACTGTCCCGACCCACCGTCGGCGCCCAGGCCGTCGGGGTCGCCCGCGCCGCCTACGAGTACGCCCTGGCGTACGCCAAGGACCGGGTCCAGTTCGGCCGGCCGATCATCGAAAACCAGGCGATCGCCTTCGCGCTGGCCGACATGAAAATGGAGATCGACGCCGCCCGGCTGCTGGTCTGGCGGGCCTCCTGGATGGGGCGTAACAACCGGCCGTTCCTGGCCGGCGAAGGCTCGATGTCCAAGCTCAAGGCCGGCGAGGTGGCCGTGTCGGTCACCGAGAAGGCGGTGCAGATCCTCGGCGGGGCCGGCTTCCTGCGCGACCACCCGGTCGAACGCTGGTACCGGGACGCCAAGATCTACACCATTTTCGAGGGTACGTCGGAGATCCAACGCCTGGTCATCGCCCGGGCCATCTCCGGCGCACAACTCCGCTGACGGTGCCAGGCGGGTCCCTTCCGATGCGGAAGGTCCCCGCCGCGCACTGAGCAGTTCAACCGCCCTGGCCGTCGTGCCATGGGAACTAGGGATATAACGTCAACCCTGGAGAGCGACCGATCGCGACGAGCTGGTCGACGGTGAGCAGTAGTTCGTTCGAGGTCCGGGGCAAGGTGGAACCACCAAGTCCGTAGCCGGGAGTGACGCCGGTGAGGTTCAACCAGACCGCAGTATCGTCCGGGCGACGCACCAGGATCGAGATCTGTTCGGCTCCGCTCTCGTCGTCAAGCTGGTTCGCGGTAACAACCGCGCCGTCCGGGTAGTCGGTACGCGTACATTCGCGTTCGTCATCGGTCGCCGGACAATGACCAATCGTCGTCCACCCCGGTCGGCATGACTCTGATCACCAGCATTCGGAACTCATCGCCGCGCTCGATCCGGGCCATGAGGTCGTAGCGGCGGTAACTCGGGTGGTACGCGAATTGCGGATCGGTACATCCGGGCTGCACCGGCTCGACCCGTACCCCCGTCGGCAGGGTAGCCCGCAGCGCCTCCCGCAGGGCCGAGGTGAGCCGTGGCACGGCCCGCGTCGGCGGCTCTGTCGGACGCTCGCGCGTGGTGTCGTACGACTGCATCGGTGGCCACGGCGTACCCGGGCCCGGGCGCTGCGTCAATGGCGCGCAGAGCTCTACGGGTGGAGCCGTCAGCGGTTCCACGATCGGCACCGGGATGCCCTTGGATCCTGCGCCGCCCAACACCGCCGGTATGACCAGGATCCCGGCGAGCGCGACGCCGATGCCGGTAACCGACGCCGTCCAGTTCCTGCGCGAGCGACGCTGTTCCTTCGCGATCAGCGTGTTCATTTCAATCCGGGTAGGCGGTGGCGCAGCAGTGGCCGCGCGCATCAGGTCCGATAGCTCATCCATTGCTCATCCCTCCCTGTTCAGTAGCCGGCCGGCGGTGTCTGCGGCGGCAAGACGCAGGCGCAGCGCGTCGATCGCCCGGGCCGCCTGGCTCTTCACGGTCCCCGGTGAACAGCCCGAGCTGCTCGGCGGTCTCCTCGACTGACAGGTCGCAGAAATAACGCAGCACCAGCACCGCCCGTCGCCTGGGCGGCAGCTCGGCCAGGAGCGCGAGGATCGTGAGCCGATCCGCGACCTGCTCGGTCCCGACCCCTCTCGGTCGCCCGATCGGGCACGGCCTCCCAGGACTGCTCGCGGCGCCACGGCCGGCGCCGCTCATCCAGCCAGGTCCGCAGCAGGGTCCGCCGGACGTACGCGTCAGGGTTGTCCATCGTGGCAATCCGCCGCCAGTGCCGGAAAAGCTTTACCAGCGCAGCCGACACCAGGTCGTCAGCGGTGTGCCAGTTCCCGCAGAGCAGGTACGCCACCCGTCGGAACTGGTCGAGCCGCGTCGCCACGTACTCCCGATAGCTCTCAACATCCGCCGGCAAACTGTCCACCCTTCTCGTCTTCGCACAGGAAACGGAGACGAGAGCCCAGCAGGTTGCCCGGGGTAGGTCAGGTGATTATGGAGACCGTCACCGTGCCGATCAGGATCCGGTGGTCCGCATCAGCACCCGCCGTACCTCACTCGCGCCGACCGCGGTCGCTGGCCCGGTCGATGGCGGTCTGCACGCCACCGACCCGGTCGGCGAGCAGGCCCAACGCGCCGACCGCCCGGCTGACCGGATCGTCGCCCTCCCCGCCCAGCGCGCGGGCCCGCAGATAGCCGGCCTTCACCTCGGCCCATCGGCGGGCCTGGCCCGGGGTCAACCGGCCGCGCAGCTCGGCGAGCTTGAGCAGGTTCGCCTCGGCCCCGGCGGCCAGGGTCTGCGCCTCCCCCAGGTAGTGATCGTCGATCACCGCCGCCAGCTCCTCGTCGTTCATCACCGGGACGACCCGCTCGGCCAGCTTGTTCATGTTGCGGTAGGAGCCCTGCAACTGGAACGGCGGTTCGGTCCGGGTCGCCGTCCGCCTGCCCGGCCGAGGCGATGTACGCCTGGTTGACGGCGAGCACCATCCGCTGTAGCCGGAGCAGCTTGCGCAGCACCGAGAGGATCTGGTCCAGCTCTACCGCCGGGTACGGGTGGCTCAACTGGTCCGCCCGGATTGTCTCGTCACCGCCGGCGAGCCGGACCAGCAGCTCAACGTCGGCGCGGTCCCGGGTGGACAGCGGCGCGAGCACCGGGTTGGAGGTCAACGCGTTCTCGATGTAGCTGAGCGCGAAAACCTCGTCCCGCCCGGAGAGCACATCGCCGAGGTTCCACACGTCGGCCCGGTTGGCCAGCATGTCCGGCACCCGGAACCGCTGTCCCGACTCGGTGTACGGGTTGCCGGCCATGCAGACCGCGAACCGCTTACCGCGCAGGTCGTAGCTGCGGGTCCGACCCGCCCAGACCCCCTCCATCCGGCGCTGCCCGTCACAGAGCGAGATGAACTTCTGCAACAACTCCGGCGAGGTGTGCTGGATGTCGTCCAGGTAGAGCAGCACGTTGCTGCCGAGCTCCAGGGCGAAGGAGATCTTCTCGACCTCCTGCCGGGCGGTCGCGTTCGGCGCGTCGGCCGGGTCGATCGAGGTGACCGCCGAGCCGAGCGCCGGGCCGTTGACCTTGACGAAGACCAGGCCGAGCCGGCTGGCGACGTACTCCATCAGGGTGGTCTTGCCGTAGCCGGGCGGTGAGATGAGCAGCAGCAGGCCCATCTGGTCCACCCGTTTGGCCTCGCCCACCGCGCCGAGCTGGCGGGCCAGGTTGTCGCCGATCAGCGGCAGGTACACCTCGTCCAGCAGCCGGTTCCGGACGAACGAACTCAGCACCCTCGGCTGGTATTCCGTCAGCCGCAACCGGGTCCGCTCGGCGGCCACCAGCTCGTTGCGCCGCCGCTGATAATCCCGGTACGCCGGCACCCGCTCGGTGCGGAACCGCCGGGTCCGGGCCAGCGTCTCGTCGATCCGCAGCGCCAGCCGCGAGCTGACGATCCGGGGGTGGCTGGCCAGCAGCCCGTCAATGGTGGTCGAGAGTTCCGCCGCCGGGAAGTACCGGGGCAGTTCGGCCCCGCAGAGTTCGATGGCCACCGCCTCGGGCAGGTCGGCCACCGCAGTCGCCGGCCCGCCCACCGCAGCCGGCCCGGCGGTAGCGGACGCGGTCGGGTCGACGGTGGCCAGGTACGAGGTCAGCCAGGCCTCGACCAGTTGGTATCGGGTGGCCAGGTCGTCGCCGAGCGCCCGCAGGTCGTCGTCGAACTCCCGGACGGCGGTGGAGTCGCTGCTGTCCAAGGTGCGCCGGAACCGGTCGACCAGCGTCCGGGCGCCGGCAGCGGTGACGAACCCGATCGTGGGCCGGGCAAGCTCCTCGAACAGGTACTCGCCGGCGAGGTCCGGCTCTGCCGCCAGGTCGGCGAGGCCCACCCCGCGCAGGAAACCCGCCACCTCGGCGGCCAGCTCCGCGCAGAGTTCGCCGATCGCGGCCGAGCGGCCGAAAACCGCTCGGGCGCGCGCCAACGACCTGGCCCGACGCGCCCGGGCGGTCCGGGCCGCCCCGTCGACGCCGTACGCCCAGAAGAGCTGCGCCGCGGCCCGCGCGCCCGGCGGGTAGCGCAGCAACCCGACCTCGGCGTGCAGCCGCAGCAGCCGGTCCAGGATGGCGGCGGCATCGTGGTCGTGGATGCCCCGCTCGTACCCCTCGTCGTAGCGGCCCTCGGCGACCCGGCGGACCAGTTTCCGCAGCCCGTCCTCGGTGGTCGCCGCGGCCCGCAGCCCGTCCAGGGTCAGCCCGCCGACACCGGCCTCGGCGTCGGCCAGGATCGAGGTGGCCAGGTACTCGGCCCGGGTCACCTCGGCCGACTCGGAGACCACCGTCTGGTCCCAGAATGGCCGGGTCCGGGCGAACGCCTCGTCCCGGACCGGGGCGCGGTAATCGGTACCGGTGATGGCTACCGCCAGCCCGTCGTCGTGCGGGACGAGCGTGACATCGATGGACTGGGTGTTGACCGCGAACCGGTGTCGGCCGAGCCGGATCGTCTCGCCGCCGTCGGCGTACAGGTCGATCCGGTCGCGCAGACCGCGGCCGGCCTCCTGGCGGGCGGCCTTGATCCGCCCGGCCAGCTCCTCGGCCCGGACCGGATCACCCAGGGTACGCAGTTCGTCGGCGACCGCGCGGAGTCTGCCGACCATCGGGTCGGCGGCGAAGTAGGTGTTGACCTCGTCGAGCGAGCGCAGACCGGCGACCCGGCGGTGCACGCTGACCAGGATCCGCTCGGCTGAGGAGACCAGCCGGTCGGCCCGGCGGGCCCGCTCGTCGAGCAGCGCCTGCCGACGCGAGGAGAAGGCCTCGTAGATGTCGGTACGTTTGCTGCCAAGTTCGGCGAGGAAGTCATCGAACTCGCCGAACCGGGCCTCCAGGTTCTCCAGTTGCAGCAGCAGCCGGCCCAGTTGCTCGTCGCATTTCTCGGCCGTGTCGGCCACCGCCAGTGCGCCGGTGACCGCCTGCCCGAGCAGGGCGAACTCGGCGGCGAAACCGGCCCGCCCCTCGGCGGCGAGCAACGTCCGGCGCCGGGCGTCCAACGTGGCCCGGGTCCGGTTGACCCCGCCGAGCACCTCACCGATCCGCTCCAGGATGCCGGTCCGGACCACCGGATCGGCGATCTCCAGCCCGCCCACCACTTCGGTGACCAGTGCGAGCCCTGCGGCCTGCTCGGCCAACCGGTCGGCGAGGGGCGCCGCCTCGACGGTGCCGCCGATCGCCTCGGCCGCCTTGGCCAACCGGTCGAGTTCTTCGTGGTAGCCGGCGAGGGCATCGTCGCGGGCGAGGAAGCCGACCGCTCGTCCGCCCGCGGCGTCCAGTTCGGCGACGAGCTGTCCGGCCAGTTCGTCGACCCGGTCGAGGTCGACGTAGCGCAGCTCACGCAGGGTCATCAGATTGCCCTGGGCCTGACGCAGCCCGGCGAGCTGACCCACCCATTCGTCGGCGCTGCGGGGGGCCTCGCCCCGCACCAGTCGGATCAGTCCGGCGATCCGGGCCGCCGCCTCCGCCAGGGTCGCGGCGGCGTGCTCGGTGAGCGACTGGACCTTTTCGAACTCGTCCAGCACCTGCCGGGCGGTGGAGCGGACCTCGGCCAGCGGCACCCGCAGGTCCCCGAGGTCCGGCTCACCGAGCCAGTGGTAGTGGTCGAAGACCCGGGTGCAGGCGGCGATCAACGCCTCGAACAGGTTGCTCGACGGGGTCAGTTCGCCGGCCATCCGGGCCACCGAGAGGCAGTCGGAGATGCCCCGTACCAGGTCGGGGTTGCCGACCCGCTCCAGCGGGCCGGCGCCGACCGGTTGGGCGGCGGCGTACGCGTCGGAGAGGTACGGGGTCTGCCAGATCTGCATCGGGTGCACCCGGGTCGGCTCCTCCGACATTGCCCGGAACACCACCAGGGTGCCGTCGTCGAAGAGCGAGTAGCCGTGGCAGGTGATCGGGGTGGCGACCTCCTTGCGGATCACGTTGTACGGCAGCAGCAGCGACCGCCCCGCGCCCCGGGCGTGGAAGACGTAGAGCACGTCCTCGCCGTTGGTCGACCGGATGATCCGCTCGAATTCGAGGTCGGTCACATCGGTGTCGAAGGTCCGGCTGACCCCGGTGGAGAGGTAGTAGCCGCCGGGGAAAATGATCCCGTGGTCCTCGGGCAGCCGCTGGCAGGCCGGTCCGATGCCGTCGAGCCGGACCACCTCCCGGGTGATGGTGTTGAAGACCAGGTGCCGCCACCGCGGTTCCTTGTACGGCCGGATCCGCAGCAGGATCAGCGGGCCGACCCGGGCCCGGTGCACGTCCGCGTCGGCCAGGCTCTGTAACGGCTCGTCGACCGGCTCGGCGTAGATGCCCACGCCGGTCTCGGTGTTGTTCTCGATTTTGACGGTCAGGGTTCCGCCGACGGTTTCGACGAAGACCTCGCCCTCGATCGAGATGTGCGGGTGCCGACCGAGGATGTGATCGTCGCGGGTGGTCTCGATCCACTCGAAGTCGTGCGAGGGCGGGAAGACGTGTTCCCGCTCGCCCCGGTTGTCCAGGTAGCTGACTGATCCGTCAGCGTCGACCTGCCAGCGCAGCACCCGGATGTCTTCGGTGTTCGGCCCGGTCTGGAAGACCGCCAGCAGCCGGCCGTCCAACCGGCGCAGTTGCAGCAGCCGGGTTTCCCGGTAGTAGCGGTACAGCTCGACTGAAGTCCCGGACGAACTGCGGGTGCCGCAGCAGGTCGGGCAGTTCGGTCGGCGCTGCCTCGTCGAACCGGAAAACCTCGCCCTCGGCGCGCGGCCTCCCGGTCGAAATGGTGCAGCGAGAAGACGTCGTCCACGGCCGTCTCGGGTTTGAGCCCGATGAAGACGTTGTAGCCGAAGAGCATCAGCCCGCCGACCGAGACGACGTCCCGGGGTACGCAGTTGTGCTCGGTGCGGATCCGCTCGGTGCCGAGCAGCCGCAGTTCGGCGCTGCCGAAGACCGCCAGCCGGCGGGCGTTCAGCTCCTCGGCCCGCCGGGCCAGTTCGGCGGCCCGCTCGGCGAGCCGGGCCCGGAGCACCTCGTAGGTGCCGCGTCCACCCCGGTCGTCCGGGAGCGGACGCTGTGGCCTGCTCCGTCACGAAGGCACTGCCTCGCCGTGCCGTCGCCGCGCTCCGTCGAGGGCGGCCAACGGCGCGTCGGCCAGGCCGAGCTGCTTCGCGGCGGTCAACAGCTCCCGAAACTTGCCGGCGTCCGCTCCGCCGGCCTTGATCTGCCGCAGCAGGAAGGCGGAGACGGTGAGGTTCTGCACGTCAGCGCTGCTCAGCGAGCCGAGCATCCGGGTGAGGTCGTCGGTGAAGTTCGACGAGCCGTCCAGCCAGGGCCGGGCCAGACTCTGGGCCACCTCGGAGTGCTGGACGAACCCGTCCACGCTCTTGCCGAGGCTGATCGAGTTGAGCAGCCGGTCGAAGAAGACCGTGTCGCCGCCGACGATGTCGATGTTCGCCTTCTCCAGCCCGGCGGCCACCACCATGGCCTGCGCCTCGGCGACCTGGCGCTGCACATCGATGCCGGCCAGCCGGATCTCCTTCTCCGCCTCCAGCCGCAGCCGGTACTCCTCGTGCTCGCGGGACGCGTCGTTCAGCGCGGCCATCGCCGCCGCCTTCTCGGTGAGACCGGCCGCCTCGCCCTTGAGCTTCTCGCGGATCGCGTCGGCCGCCACCAGCGCCTTCTCCCGCTCCACCGTCGCCTCGGCCCGGCCGACCTTCTCGATCGCCTCGGCGCTGCGCTCACGTACCCGCGCCTCGGCCAGGCCGACCTTCTCGATCGCCTCGGCGCTGCGCTCGCGTACCTGCACCTCGGCCAGGCCGGCGGCGGCCGCCTCGGCCTGGACCCCCTCGGCCAGGCGGATCTTGGCGCGGGCGTCCAGCTCGGCCGCCTGCTGCCGGGCCTCGGCCAGCACCAGCTCCTCGCGGGCCTTGTGCTTGGCCGCCGCCTCGGCCGCCTCGGCCGCCTTGATGTCCTTGACCAGGCTCTCCTGCGCCTCGGCCTCCGCCTGGATGATCACCGCCTGGCGGGTCCGCTCGGCCTCCTCGACCACCCGCAGCCGCTTGATGTTCTCCTCCTGCTCGGCGACCGTCTTCTCCACCGCGATCCGCTCGCGCACCACCTCGGCGATGGCCCGCTTCTCGGCCTCGACCTCCTTGTCCTTGGCGATGGTGGAGAGCTCGGTTTCCCGCTGCCGGGAGATCACCTCCAGCATCCGGTCCTTTTCGATCCGCTCGGACTCGATCGCGATGACCCGTTCCCGGTTCTTCTCCGCGACCGCGATCTCCCGGGTCAGGTTCTCCCGTTGGACGCCGACCTGCTCATCGGTGCGGAGGTTCGCCGCCTCGGCCTTGAGCCGCTCCTCGGCGCGTACCCGCGAGATCTCGGCGTCCTCGCGGGCCCGCATGGTGTCGATCTCCCGGCGCTGCTTCGCCTCCGCGTCCGCCTGCCGGCGTTCCAACTCCAGGATGGCCTCCCGGGCGTCGACGTTCTGCCGGGCGATCTCCTTCTGTTCGTGGCGCTGGAGTTCGTTGGTCCGGATGTGTTCGATCGCGGTCAGCTCGGTGATCTTCCGGATGCCCTGCGCGTCCAGGATGTTCGCCGAGTCGAGCCGCACCATCGGGGTCTGCTCCAGGAAGTCGATCGCGGCGTCTTCCAGGCTGTAGCCGTTGAGGTCGGTGCCGATCACATGGATGATCTGGTCGCGGAACTCGTTCCGCTTGGTGTAGAGGTCGACGAAGTCGAGCTGCTTGCCGACCGTCTTGAGCGCCTCGGAGAACTTGGCGTTGAAGAGCTCCTGCAGGGTCGCCCGGTCGCTGGCCCGCGCCGTACCGATCGCCTGGGCCACCTTGATCACATCCTCGGTGGTCTTGTTGACCCGGACGAAGAAGGTGATCCGGATATCGGCGCGGATGTTGTCCCGGCAGATCAGCCCCTCGTTGCCGGTCCGCTCGATGTCGATCGTCTTCACCGAGATGTCCATCACCTCGGCCTTGTGCAGCACCGGCAGCACCACGGCGCCGGTGAAGGTCACGTCAACCCGTCGGACCTTCGAGACGATCAGCGCCTTGCCCTGCTCGACCTTGCGGAACAGCCGGCTGATGACGAACACGACGCCGATGGCGACGAGGAGCACGACGGCCAGGAGCACGCCGAGCCCGGTGGTGATGGCAGCATCCATCAAGATTCCTTTGGGGTGTTGATTGGATGATCGGAGTCAAGGGCGGCGTCAACGGGCAGCACCCAGAAGAATTCGCCAGCGGCGTCGTAGTCGTAGATCAGGGCGGGACTACCCGCGACGAGCCGATCCTGGGCCGGTCTGTCGAACCTGGATGATGGCGGAGGAACCGTCCGGGGCGGTCACCTCGGCCTGACCGAAGTCGGCGGTGACCCGACCGGTGCGCACCACGCAGACGCTGCCGACGAAGGCGGTGCGGGACGGCCCCGAGGTCTCCGGAAACAGGTGCCGCAGCGGCGCCACCAGCAGCCGGGTGGCCAGCCAGGCGACAGCCAGCGCCAGCACGAGCACGAGCACCCCGACGGAGGGCAGCGCGGCGACGCCCATTCCGACCCGCTCCAGCAGGACAGTGCCGGCGAGGCTGACGAACCAGGCCACCGCGATCAACAGCGAGAGGACCACGATGACCGGCGGCCCGCCCAGGCCGAGCCCGGCCAGGAAACCGGCGGATCCGACGTCCGAATCGGCGTCGGTCTCCAGCTCGACCGCACCGATCAGGACGAACAACCAGTAGCCGATGACCACCAGCAGAAGAAAACTGAACAGGACCGCGGGAAAGCCGAGCGCCGCATTGACGAACTCACCCATCGGCCCGCCGCCCTCCCCAGGTAGCCACTAGCCGGATGGAAGGATCATGACACGCGGCGGCAACCCGGGCCGTCCCGGTCAGTTCGTCAACCTGGCCGCGCCCCGCGTTCGCGATTCGTAGGTGGGCCGGACGCGCCGCTGGGCGGAGCCGGTGTGGTTGTCGGCCCCGGCTAGCGAGGCAGCTCGATCCGCCCCTCGGCAGCGGCCAACCCGATGTCCCGGCGGTGCTGCGAGCCGGCCAGCCCGATCCCGTTGACCAGGGCGTACGCGGCCTGGCGCGCGGTGGTCAGATCCGGGCCGGTCGCGGTCGCGGAGAGCACCCGGCCACCGGCGGAGACCAACGCTCCGTCAGTGGCCCGGCGGACCGTCCCGGCGTGGATGACGCCCGGCTGCTCCGCGCCGGTGATGACATCCCCGGTACGCGGGGCGGCCGGATAACCCTCGGCGGCCACCACCACGGTCACCGCCGCGCCGTCCCGCCAGCCCAGCGGCGGGTGCGTGGCGAGCGTGCCGGTCGCGGCGGCGTGTAGCAGCCCGGCCAGCGGGGTTTCCAGCAGGGCCAGCACCACCTGGGTCTCCGGGTCACCGAACCGGGCGTTGAACTCGATCACCTTCGGCCCGTCGGCGGTGATCGCCAGCCCGACGTAGAGCAGGCCCGCGAACGGGGTGCCCCGACGCCGCAGCTCGGCCAGGGTCGGGTGCACCACGCTCGCCATGACCTCGTCTACCAGGCCGGGCGGCGTCCAGGGCAGCGGCGCGTACGCGCCCATGCCGCCGGTGTTCGGGCCGGTGTCCCCGTCGCCGATCCGCTTGAAGTCCTGCGCGGGGAGCAGCGGCAGCGCCGTCTCCCCGTCGGTGACGACGAAAAGTGACACCTCGGGGCCGGCCAGGTACTCCTCGATCACCACCTGGCCGCATTCCGCCGCATGCCGAGCGCGCGGCGGTCCGGTCGTCGGTGACCACCACACCCTTGCCGGCGGCCAGTCCGTCGTTCTTCACCACGTACGGCGCGCCGAAGGCGTCCAGTGCGGCGTCCACCTGCTCGGCGGTCTCGCAGGCGGCGGCACCGGCGGTCGGCACCCCGGCGGCGGCCATGATCTCCTTGGCGAACGCCTTGGAGCCTTCGAGCCGGGCCGCGGCGGCGGATGGTCCGAAGCAGGGGATGCCCTTGGCGCGTACCGTGTCGGCGGCGCCCGCGACCAGCGGCGCCTCCGGGCCGATCACGACCAGGTCCGCCCCGGTCTCCACGGCCAGCGCGGCGACCGCGTCCGGGTCGGTCGCGGCGACCTCCCGCACCTCGACGAAGGTCGCGATGCCCGGATTGCCGGGGGCGACGATGAGCTGATCAACCGACGGGTCAGCGGCAAGGCCCAGCGCGAGCGCATGCTCCCGCCCGCCACCACCAATAAGGAGTACGCGCACGACGCCCGATCCTACCGGTCAGGGGAGGAGGGGGTGACGGACCACGTTCTCCTCGCGGCCGGGGCCGACCCCGACCACGCTGACCCGGGTGCCGGCCAACTCCTCGATCCGGGCGATGTACCGGCGGGCGTTCTCCGGCAGCTCAGCCTCGGTGCGGGCCCCGGTAATGTCCTCCGACCACCCGTCCATCTCCTCGTAGATCGGCACGGCGTGGTGGAAGTCGGTCTGCGTCATCGGCATGTCGTCGAAACGCTCGCCGTTGATCTCGTACCCGACGCAGATCGGCACCTTCGCCATCCCGCTCAGCACATCGAGCTTGGTGATGACCAGATCGGTGACCCCGTTGAGACGGCAGGCGTAGCGGGCGACGACGGCGTCGAACCAGCCGCAGCGGCGCTCCCGGCCGGTGGTCGTGCCGTACTCGTGGCCGACCTTGCGCAGGTGGTCACCGTTGGCGTCGAAGAGCTCGGTGGGGAACGGACCGGAACCGACCCGGGTGGTGTACGCCTTGCTCACCGCGATCACCTTGTTGATCGCGGTCGGCGGGATGCCGGCCCCCACGCACGCCCCACCAGCGGTCGGGTTGGACGAGGTCACGAAGGGGTAGGTGCCGTGGTCCATGTCCAGCATGGTCGCCTGGGCGCCCTCCAGCAGCACCGTCTCACCTCGGTCGAGCGCGTCCCAGAGCATCACCCGGGTCTCCGCGATGTACGGCCGCAGCCGTTCCGCGTACGCCAGATACTCCTCGATCACCGCGTCGACGTCGATCGCCTTACGGTTGTAGATCTTGAACAGCAGCTGGTTCTTCTCCCGGAGCGCCAACTCCAGCTTCTTGCGGAGGATGCCGGGGTCGAGCAGATCCTGCAGCCGGATGCCCATCCGGGCGACCTTGTCGCCGTAGGCGGGCCCGATGCCGCGTCCGGTGGTGCCGATCCGGGACGAGCCGAGGTACCGCTCGACCACCCGGTCCAGGGCCCGGTGGTGCGGCATGATCAGGTGCGCGTCGCCGGAGATCCGCAGCCGGGACACATCGACCCCGCGCTCGGCGAGCCCGTCGATCTCGGAGAGCAGGACCTTCGGATCCACCACCACGCCGTTGCCGATGACGATCATCGCGCTCGGCGAGAGCGCACCCGAGGGCATCAGGTGCAGTGCGTACTTCTGCCCGTCCGGGGTGATCACGGTGTGGCCGGCATTGTTACCGCCCGAGTAACGGACGACGTAGTCGACCCGCTCGCCGAGCAGGTCGGTAACCTTGCCCTTGCCCTCGTCGCCCCACTGCGCCCCGATGAGCACGATCGCTGGCATCTTAAAAACCCGCCTCCAGGGGGCTCGGGTGCCAGGTGGCGACCGCGTGGCGAGCCCGGGGTGTCAGGCTAACAACAAGTGACGGTCCGGCCGGCAGGTGGCCGGGACGATAGGTAGGAGGCCACCGCCCGTGTACGACGTGCTGCTGCTCGCGCTCGGGTCGGCCCAGGATGCTCCAACGGGCTGCGGCAGCGGTACCGCCTGCTGCGGTTCGGCGCCCACCAAGGCCCGGGACGGCTGCGCCGACACTCCACGCGTACCGGTGCTGAGCCTGCGCGGACGCGCTCACCGCGAGCGGCGCCCGGGTGGCGACGGTGACCGCCGGATCGGACGCGGAGATCGACGCCGTACTGGCCCGCCTGGATGGTCCGCCCCGCCCGGACGGCCTCGACTGGCCCGCCGCCGACGGTAGGACCCGCCTGGTGGTCGCTACCGCTAGTGACGGTCAGTTGCGCGCGGTGGTGCGCAGGCTGGTCCGCCGGTACGCGCCACCGCCGAGCCGTCGCCCCGCCGATCTGGCCGGCAACCGTACGGTGCCCGACCTGCCGCCGATCGGGTTGCTGCCGCTCGACCCGGCCCGCGCCGGAGCGACGGACCGGTCCGGGAGCGCCCGACCGATCTGGCCGGTCAACTGGGCCTGCCCCGGGATCCGGCGGCGGTGGCGGCGGCGGTACTCGGTGGTTCGGTCCGCCGCCTCGATTTGCTGCGCAACGACAGCGGTTCGGTCACGTTGGACGGCGCGCTGCTCGGCGGCGGCGGATGAGGCCGGCCAGCCGCTGGCCTGGCGTGGCCGGGTGGAGGTCGACGACATCGTGCTCTCCGCCGGTGACGAGCCGCTGCTGGCCTGCGCGCTGGGGAACGCGGGTGGATACGCGGAACTGGAGGGGGTGCGGTTGCTGACCGACCCGGACCCGGCCGACGGCGCGATCGAGGTCGCGGTGGCGGTCCCGGTGGTCGCCCGGTCCCGCTTCGGACAAAATCGGGTACGCCTCGAAGTGCGGCGGGCCCGTGGCCGAGCCGTCGCGGTTACCCCGCGCGATGACAAACTGCCCTTTCTGGACGACGGGGTCGCTGGCGAACTGGGCCGTAAGCGATCGTGGTGGGTCGAACCGGGCGCGTGGGCGGTATACCACCACTGACCACTGTGCGAGCCTGGTAGCAGGGCTGCCGGGTCGGAATTCGGCAGGCTTTTCTTCCGATTTCCGGGTTGCGACTTCAGGCCGGGCTGATCGACGGGCATATCCTCGGGCAGGAGCAGGGGGAGGTTAGCCGTGGTGGATCACGATTCCAGTGGGGTCTTCATACCGGGGCAGGGGCCGGTGTCGCCACTAGACATCGAACCGCTCTGGCCCCCGGACGAAATCGTCGCCGAGCCACAGGAAGGCAGCGGACCGGCGGCGAACTGGCCGCCGGCGGGTGACCCGGCGAAATCGGGGTCAGCATTGCCGCCGGATGGGTTCCCGGGTCCGATCCCGCCGAGCGGGCCGCCCGCATCGGGGGCACCGCCAGGGCGGGCCGTACGGGTCGTACGGGTCAGCTGGCCCACCCATGCCGCCGGCCGGGCCAGCGCCGGGTCAGTCCAGTCCCGCCACACCGCCGGGACGGCCTGGCGCCGGTGGGCTGACCGGCCCCTCGGCTATCGACCCGGGTGGTGATCCGCCCACTCGTGCCTGGCCGATGCTCGGCGGTTCACGCGGGTTCGCCGGGCCGGATGGACGTCCCGGTGCCGCACCGGGCCCGATCGGCATCCCCCGGCCGGACCGGGCGGGCCAACCGTCCCCTGCGGATCGGCCGCCACCAGCCAGCCAACCCCCAGCGGTAGGCCAACCCCCAGCGGCCAGCCAAGCCCCAGCGGTGGGCCGGGCCACCGCCGCTGTCCGGCCCGAGTCCGCCATCCGGCCGAGCCGCGCCCGGTCCGGCCCGAAGCCGCGCCCGCAGGCCAACCCGAACCCGCAGCCGCCGCCCGTCCGGAACCCGCGGTCGCGCCGGCGAGCTTGGACGCACCCTTCCTGGATGGTCCATTGGTCACCGGCTCCGCCGGCACCTCAGGTCCGGCGGGCCCCGATGTCCGGGCGGCAAGCGATCATCCAACCGCCCACCCGACGAGCGGCAGAGCCGCCGGACCCGACCGCCGGTCAGCCGCCAAACCCAGCGGCGGGCAACGGTCCCGCAGCCCGGACACCGACCGCCGAGGGTCCCTGGTCGCAACCGCCGCAGCGGGTGGCCGGCAACGAGCCGCCCCCGGCGGCGCCCAGCGGATACCCGGCGGCGGCACCGCACCAGCCCTACCCGGGGGCCACGCATCCGGCACAACCAACAGCACCCCCAATGAACCCGGCGCACCCGGCACACCCAGCGGCGCACGGGCAGCCGGGCCAACCCCCGGCGCAACCGGCGCCCGGCTACCCGCCCGCCGGGCCGACCGCAGCCACCGCCGGTGCCACACAGCCGAGGCCGGGACCACCGCACCGTGGCCGGGGACACCGCCGGAACACCGCCGGGGCGGGTTCGCCCGGCGTACCGGGTCGGCACCCGGCCGGGTATCCCGGCCCGGCGGCCCCGGTCAGCGGCGCCCATCCGGGGGCCGGGGCACCGCACCGGCCCGAGGTGCAGCCCGGCGTCGCGGCGGTGCCGCAGCAGCCGTACCCGGAAGCGGCCGGCGTGGTCCGGGTGCCGGCACCACCGCCGCACGCCTACACGGACCCGGCCCTGATCCCGGACACGGCCACCCCGACCGCCGAGGATTTCGCCCGGCGGCGCGCGGGTCGGCCGGCCGACCCGGTGGCCACAATGGGGGTACGGGCGGCGGTCAACAAGACCACGTTGGGCCTGGTCCGGCTCGCCCCGAGCCGGCACGAGCAGGAGATCCGGCAGGACATCGAGATGGTCCGCCGCAACTTCGGTGGGCTACGCCAGGTGACGGTGGTCAATCCCAAGGGCGGCGCCGGCAAGACGGTGGCGATCCTGCTGCTCGCCATGACCTTCGGGCAGAAACGCGGCGGGTACGTGCTGGCCTGGGACAACAACGAGACCCAGGGCACCTTGGGGATGCGGGCCCAGCAGGACTTCCACTCCCGTACGGTGCGGGACATGCTGCGCGACCTGGGCCAGTTCCAGGGCCCGCACGGACGGGTCGGCGACCTGTCCCAGTACGTCCGCTCGCAGGGCGAGGGGATGTTCGACGTACTCGCCTCGGATGAGTCGGCCACCGGCGGCGAGATGCTCACCGCGGCCGCGTTCGCGGAGATCCGCGAGGTGGTCAGCCGCTTCTACAAGCTGATCTTCGTGGACACCGGGAACAACGTCCGGGCGCAGAACTGGCAGGCCGCGATCGACGCGACCGACCAGCTGCTGGTGACCATGTCCGCCCGGAACGACTCGGCCGAGACCGCCGCCCGGATGCTCGACCATCTGGAGCAGAGCGGCCGGCACCGGCTGGTCCGACAGGCGGTCACCGTGGTCTCGATGCCCCCGTCCCGCAAGGAGATCGACCTGCCGGCGATCCAGCAGCACTTCGCCGCCCGGACCAGGGCGGTGCTGCTCGCCCCGTACGAGCGGTTGATCGACACCGGCGAGCCGCTCCGGTACGGCGCAGCTCTCCGCCGCCACCCGCGACGCCTGGTTGAAGATCGCCGCTGCGGTGGCGGAGGGGCTGTAACCGACGACTCGTCCTGGCCCGCCCGGCGTCCTGGCCGGGGCGGACCAGGAGGCACGGGCGGAACAGCCGCGCGGGTGGGACCGGGCGGGTGGAACAGGGTCGGGGGCGGAGGTGGTTCGCGCCGCTGCGGTCAGGTGCCGGAGAGCGCGTCGCCGGCCGCCGGGTCGCAGTCGCGGAGGAACTGGGCACACCGGGCCGCCTCGTCCGACTCGCCGATCTCACCGGCGGCTCGGGAGAGCAGGTGCAGGCAACGCAGGAAGCCACGGTTGGGGCCGTGCGCCCAGGGCACCGGCCCGTGCCCCTTCCAGCCGCTGCGCCGCAGCTGGTCCAGACCCCGGTGGTAGCCGGTCCGCGCATAGGCGTAGGCGGTGACGACCTGACCCGAGGCGAGTGCCCGCGAGCCCAGCTCTGCCCAGGCCGCACTGGCGGTCGGGAATCGGGCGGCGACGGCGGCGTACGCCGCATCGGTGTCCACCTGCCGAGCTTCGGCGAGCGCGGTGGCGGCGTCTTCGTCCCCGGGTAGGAGCGTGGCCGGCGGTTCGGGCAACAGGTTCTGCATCTGACCATTGAACCCGCCCGCTCCTGGGCCTGGCGACCGGGGCGCCCCGCAACATGGCTGAACGGCTGAGGGTTTCGTCACTCGAGCGGCCGGTGCGGTGCGGCCGGCACTCGACTACAAATGAAGATCCGGAACCTCCCCAGGATTCGGCAGAAGAAGCCCGGTGACCCTGGTCACCGGGCTTCTTCGCGGACCTTCCCGGTGCTGCCGGCAACCGCGACGCGATCCGGATGGGTCCACGTCGCCCCAGCACGGGGGCACGATTGCAGCACGGGGGCCCGACGGCAGCACGGGGGCCCGACGGCGGCCCGCACCGGGCAAGATGTCGCAGGTGCCTACCCCACCCCCCGGCGACGTCATCGATCCGTACGACAGCAGTCCGGATGAGATCGAGTCGCGTACCGAATTCGACCTGCGCCTTCAGGCCGGCAGTCTGGCCGGGCTGACCGTACAGGGCCTGCGGTTGGACCTCGATCCGGTCCCGGACCTGGCCGCCATCGACCTGACCGACACCCTCTTCATCGGGTGCCGGTTCGCCTCCGCTGAGATCGAGGCGGAACTGGTCCGACGCGGCGCGCACCTGGTGCCCCCCTTCAACGACCTGCCGTACCCGACCCAGCCAGCCCGGCTCTACACCCCGGCCGACCTGGCCGCCGGGTTCGCACCGGCGGCTTCGCCGGGATGTACGACGCACTGGTCTACGCGCACTACCGGAGCAACGGTGGGGCGCTGCCCGAGGTCCGGGAGGCGCTCGCCCAGCGGCTGCACGACCACGGCATCGACAACGCGCTCGCCGACGTCACCCGGACCTGGCTGGCCCGGTACGGCGCGGGGTCGGTGGTCGGGGTGATGGGCGGTCACGCGGTGCCCCGGGGCAGTTCCGCCTACCGGCAGGCCGCGACGCTGGGCTGGGAGTTGGCCCGAGCCGGCCGGCTGGTGGTGACCGGTGGCGGGCCGGGTGTGATGGAGGCGGCCAACCTGGGTGCCTACCTCGCCGAGTACCCGGCCGGGGAGTTGACCGAGGCGATCGAGACGCTCGCCACCGCGCCCGATTTCACCGACCACGATCGGTACACGGCGGCGGCGTTGCGGGTCCGGGCCCGGTTCGAGCCGGTGCCGGCCCAGAAGCCGAGGGTGCCCGCGCCCCGGTCGAAGACCCGCGCCACCGGGGTCGATCCGCTCGGCTGGGCGCGGCGTGGCGGCCTGGCCATCCCCACCTGGTTGTACGGCCACGAGCCGGCGAACCTGTTCGCCGGGCAGATCGCGAAGTACTTCTCCAACGCGATCCGGGAGGACACCATCCTGCGGCTGGCCCGGGGCGGGATCGTCTTCGCCGCTGGCCGGGCCGGGACGGTGCAGGAGGTGTTCCAGGCCGCGACCAAGACGTTCTACGGTTCGGACGGGGCCGAGTGGTCCGTACGTCTTTCTGGATCGCCGGTTCTGGACCCGTACCCTGCCGGTCGAGTCGCTGTTGCGGCCGCTGCTGGCCTCGTCCCCGGCCGGTGACCTGACCGGTCTGGTGCACCTCACCGACGATGTGGCCGAAGCGGTACGGCTGCTTACCGCTCGCGGGTAGTCCGCCGATCAAGGACTTTTCCCGCGATCAAGGAGAAACCGTCGTGGTTTGGAGATCCAACCACGACGGTTTGTCCTTGATCGACGGGGAGGGCGGGGCCGGCGCACCACCGGGTCGGGGCGCGCCGGCGATGTCGCGCGGTTACTGGGCGAGGGTGGTGCCGGTGGAGCGGAGGTGCTCGCAGGCCTCGACGACCCGCTGGGCCAGGCCCGCCTCAGCCTGCTTGCCCCAGACCCGAGGGTCGTACATCTTCTTGTTGCCGACGTCGCCGTCCACCTTCAGCACGCCGTGGTAGTTGACGAACATGTGGTCGGCGACCGGCCGGGTGAAGGCGTACTGGGTGTCGGTGTCGATGTTCATCTTCACCACGCCGTAGTCCAGCGCCTCCCGGATCTCCGACAGCAGCGAGCCGGAGCCACCGTGGAAGACCAGGCTGAGCGGCTTCTCCTTGCCGTACTTGGCGCCGACCGCCTGCTGGATCTCGTTGAGGATCTCCGGGCGGAGCTTGACGTTGCCCGGCTTGTAGACGCCGTGCACGTTGCCGAAGGTCAGCGCCGCCATGTAGCGGCCCTTCTCGCCGAGGCCGAGCGCGTCGACCATCTGCAGGCCGTCGGAGACGGTGGTGTAGAGCTTGTCGTTGATCGCGTGCTCGACGCCGTCCTCTTCGCCGCCGACCACGCCGACCTCGATTTCGAGTACGATGCGCGCCGCCGCGGCCTCGGCGAGCAGCTCCTCGGCGATCCGCAGGTTCTCGGCCACCGGCACGGCCGAGCCGTCCCACATGTGCGACTGGAAGAGCGGGGCCTCACCGCGCGCCACCCGCTCCTTGGAGATCGCCATCAGCGGGCGGACGAACCCGTCCAACTTGTCCTTGGGACAGTGGTCGGTGTGCAGCGCGATGTTGACGTTGTACTTCTTGGCCACCTCGGTGGCGAACGCCGCGAAAGCCACCGAACCGGTGACCATGTCCTTGACGGTCGGGCCGGAGAGGTACTCGGCGCCACCGGTGGAGACCTGGATGATGCCGTCGCTCTCCGCTTCGGCGAAGCCGCGCAGCGCCGCGTTCAGGGTCTGCGAGGACGTCACGTTGATCGCGGGATACGCGAACCGGCCTTCCTTGGCCCGGTCGAGCATCTCGGCGTAGACCTCGGGGGAAGCGATGGGCATATCGAACGCTCCTTACTGAACCGCTCTCGGCCAGGGTGGCCGCTGTCTCTCATGGCTGCGCCGGGACCGCGTTGTCTCCGCGGGCAGTATCCCGCAGTCGGTCCGCGCGGCCACAACCCACCCGGTCCGGGCTCAGCGTTCGACCCGGTCCGGGACACGATGCTGATCAGCCAGCTCACCACCGCCACCACGATGGCGCCCCAGAAGGCCGACCAGAAGCCGTGGATGTGGAACGGCAGGTCGAACAGCCCGGCGATCCAGTCGGTGAGCAGGAAGAGCAGCGCGTTGACGACCAACGCGAAGAGTCCCAGCGTCAGGATGTAGAACACGCAGCCGACCACCTTGATGATCGGCTTAGCACCGCGTTGACGACACCGAAGATCAACGCCACGACCAGCAGCGTGAGCGCGTTCGCTCCGGCAGACCGGCCGGTGACCTGGATGCCGGACACCACCAGGGTGGCGATCCAGAGCGCGATGGCGTTGACCACGAGCCTGATCAGGAATCCCACGGACCCATCCTGGCATCGGCCATCAACTCGCGGGGGGCGGTTCGGCTGACTGGTGATCGACGCCGGAAGCCGGCCGGAGACCGGGCGCCGGGCAGGATCAACACGTACGGTGAGGGGAACAGTGTCGACCGGCAGGAGGCGAGATGGCCCAGCCCGACGAGGACTTCGCCCCCAGCGATCACCTCGAACCGGACGAACGTGACCCGGAGGCGTCGTTCGAGGACGCCATCGAGCAGGCGATCGTGGCCGATCCGAACCGGGACGAGCCGGAGCCGCACCGGGGCCTGGAGGTCGCCGAGTGGGACGCCCTGGAGCAGGCCCGGATCATCGGCCCGGACGACGACTACGACCAGTAGCGCCGGGCGCGGTCCTAAGCGACGAGGGTGGGTAGGTCGACCAGGACCACATCCGTACGGCGTTTTGCCATCGCGACCAACTCGCGGGTGAAGCCGTGTAGCGAGAAGACGCCCAGCCGGACGGCGGAGACGTCATGGTCCTGCTGGCGCAGAATTTCCTTGATCATGTCCAGTCGGTCCAGGTCGGCTGGTCCTCTCGCGGTGATGGTGGCCTTGGCCTCGCCCAGGAAGGTGATGGTCGCCCGGCCCGAGTTGCGATGCAGTCCGACCACATCGACCTCATGCCGGGCCCGCCCCGCCCGGTCGTTGACCACGGTTGACGCGACCAGGTTGGTCAACTCATCGGTGACCTCGGCCAGATGCCACCGCAGCCAGTCGCGGGCGCACTGTTCGAAATGGGGACCGAGGATTCGGGAAGCGAAGGTCGGCTGGGCGGCCTGCCAGGCGTGGGCGGATCTGCCGGTTTCCACCAGGTCGTGCTGTGCCAGGGTGATCAGGTTGTGGAACCGGACGATCGGATCCGCGACCGTGATGATCGGCCGACGCTCCCAGAGCGGGTCTGACTCGTACCGCAGGTAGCCGGCACTGGTGAGGGCGTCGATGGGCCGGGTCAGGGCGGTACGGTCCCGTTGCAGCAGCCCACCGATTTTCGCTGGGCTGGTGGCACCGGCGGCGACCGCGCCGAGGATCGAGTAGTGCAGGGTGCTGCCGGTGAACTGCGGATCCTCCCGGAGCAGGTACTCGGTCTCGCTGCGGGAGAAAAGTGCCTGGCGCGGGTCGAGCACGGTGCCGGCCACCCAGCTGTCGAACTCGGCCAGGTTCTGTGGAGCGGGAATCGCGGCAAGGTCGCGGTAGCCGGGGGGCCCGCCAAGGACGGCGTGTAGCCGCAGCGTGGTCGCCGGGTTTTCGATGCCCCAGTGCCGGGCCGTCGTGGCCAGGTCGAAAGGGAGCAGCCGTACGTCGATTACCGCCCGTCCACGGAGCGCCTTGGTCCCGGAGAGCAGGGTTGTCATGATGGAGATCGCTGAACCGCAGAGGATCAGCCGTCCCCCGGCCGGACCGTCCCCCGCCCGGGAGCGGTCGTAGAGGAGCTGAAGCAGGCCGGGAATTTCCGGGGAGTGTGCCATCCAGTAGGGCAGCTCGTCGATCACCAGCAGGCCAGCCGGACCGGCCCGTCGGTTTAGCAACTCGATCGCGGTTTCGAGCAGGGTCTCCCAGCTCGCGTCCCGGTTGACCAGGTCAACCCCGACTCCGGCGTACCTGGCGATGGCGGTCGCGAAGCGGGCGCGGGCGGCGGGGGCCGCCTCCTCTGCCACGGCGGAGACGTAAAGGCCGTCGGCGGCATTCGCAAGCGTACGGAGGAGGTAGCTCTTGCCCACCCGGCGCCGTCCGGAGACGACGCCGATCCGCAGGTGGGGGTCTGGGTGCTGGAGGAAGCTCGTGAGAGTTGACCACTCGGCTTCCCGGGCTAGCAGACGTGCTGGCTTCTCCACGATGCCCCCTAGTTTGTATGCTTAGAAGCATACAAACTAGGGGGCATCTGTCCACCGGATCCGCAGGTCAGTCGGCGTTTTGCCAGTAATTGCCATGATCGTGAAGGGTCCGGCCGGTTATAGCCGGCCGGACCCTTCACGATCATTGAGGGGTGGGGATTTCCGGTCAGTCGCTGATGGAGATCCGGCAGCAGTGGCGGTCGAGCCGGGCGGTGACGGGTTGGCCGGGGTGTTGGGCGGCGACCCGGCGCAGCGTTTCGGCGGGATCGGCCCGGTCGGCGGGCCCGGTCCGGTGTGGCGGTGCCGGTCCGGTGGGCGGGGCTGTCGTGGTGGGTTGGTGGGGGTTGGTGTGGGGTGGGGATGGGCTGCTGGGGGTTGTCGGGGATCAGCAGGTGTAGGGCGTTGCCGAGGTAGCGCAGGCAGTAGGCGATGGCTTCGGGGAGGCTGGCGTGCAGGGGCCGTTCGGGTGGGGCGGGTGGGGTGTTGGGGTGGAGGAGTTCGACGTGCCAGCTCTGGCCCTGGATCAGGCGCGGGTCGCCGAGGTTGTCGCGGTGGTCGGTGACGGTGATCTGGACGGTGAAGCCGAGGCCGTGGGCGATGCGGGTCAACTGGTCGAGGGTGGGGGCGTCCCAGGGTGTGGCGGCGATGATGAGTCGGCCGGCGGGTCGGCCCCGGCTGGCGTTGGCGAGGTAGCTGGGATACGGGTCGGCGCCGTAGTGGTGCGGGGTGACGATGCCGTCGAACAGGTCCTGGCTGATGGTGTGGCCGGTGTCCGGGTCGGTGAGGTCTTCGGGACGTACGCCGAAGACGGTGGCCCAGCCGCGGAGTCGGTAGCGGCCGGCGAACCGGAGGACGGGTTGGCCGGCGGAGTCGGTGGCGACCAGGGTGGGCGGTTCGGGTTGCTCGTCGGGGCGCCAGTTGAGGTGTACGGTCCGGCCGGCCAGGTTGGTGATGGTGAGGACGGTGCCGTGGCGGTGGTATCGGCTGCCGGCGCAGGAGTGGCACGGTAGGTGCCAGTCGCGGGTTCCGGTGCCGGCAGCAGTCGGGGCAGCGGATCTGTGGGATCCGTTCGGCCTGCCAGGTCGGGTGCCGGTGGTTCCCAGTTGCGTAGGTATCCGGTGGTGCGGCGGCGGATGACCTGGCCGGTGCCGAGGGTGGTGTGGGTGGTGGTGGTACCGCCGGGTCGCAGGCCGGTGTGTCGCCACCGTTGATCGCGCCAGATGGCGTGGGCGGCGGACGATTCGGCCAGGTCGCGCAGGATCCGGCGTTCGAGTTGGTCGACGTCGACCGGTTCCCGGAGTATCCCGCCGGGGTGGGGTGGGGCGGGGTTGACGAAATGAGCGGGGGCGGTCAGGGACCGTTGGGCCAGCCCGTCGAGGGCGTTGCGGGCGGTGGTGCGCTCCACGGCGGTACGCAGGTCGGGGTGCCGGCCGACGGGGTGGCCGGGCACATCGGCGCCGGGGGTTTCGTAGCGGATGTCCCACACCAGGGTGCCGAACCGGTCGGCCCGGCGGGCTTCGACGACCAGGTCGAGGCAGAGTTGTTCGGCGAGCAGGCAGAGCCGGTCGAGGAGCCGATCGTGGTCGGGCGGCTCGGGTGCGGTGCCGGTGCCGAGGTAGACCAGCCAGGGGGCGTAGGAGCGGGTGGCCAGCGCGAGGGCTTCCAGTTGGCGCCGTTCGGCGGCGGCCAGGTCGGGGTGCCAGCGCGTACGGCAGGTAGAGGCTCAGTTCGCCGTCGGGGTTGACCGGCTGGTCGGGCAGGTCCGGCTCGAGCAGGGTGGCCGGCGCGACGCCGGCCCGCTCGGCGAGCTCGTGCAGCAGTGGGGCGAGGGCGAGCCGCCACCCGCCGCCGGGCGCCGGGCCCGGTTCGATCACCCCGGGTACAACGTTGGCTGAGGCGACCGCCCCGGTGTCCAGGTTGGCGACGGTGAGCACCAGTTGGGCGCGGCGCAGGCCATGCTGTCGGCAGTCCCGGCAGGTCGGGCGGTCGTGCCGTCTCCCCGGCAGTTGTTCGCAGTCCGGCCAGGGCCGCCCGTCCGGTCCGGTCGGCCGTCGGGCCGGGTCGGTGATCAGGAAGGCGCTGTCGCCGTCGCGGCAGCGACACCGGTCGAGGGTGAAGGTGATCCCGTCACAGGTCGCGCAGACCACCGTGCCCGCAGCGGCAGGATCGGCACGCCCGCCGGGCGCCGGATCGGCCGGGTCGGTCGGGTCGGTCGGGTCGGTCGGGTCGGCCGGGTCGGCCGGGTCGGCCGGGCTCATCGGGCGATCCTCGGTGGACAGTCGCCGTCGTGCTCGGCCCGCAGTGTGCACCGCCGGCCGTTGGCCAGCAGCCGGTCACAGAAAACCCGATGATGTACGTCCTGGTCCCCCTCCTCGGTCACCGTGGTCTCGCCCGGACTCACATCGGTCAGGAAACTGACCGCCCGGCCCAGCGCGGCCGCCAACCGCCGCGCGGTGATCAAATCCTCAGCGGCCACCGTCACATGGACCAGATACCGACGTTTCGTCGAATCGGTCATGCCCGCACCCGAGGCGCGAACCGAGGACTGCCAATCCCGCAACGCGTCCTTGATCCGAACGTTCTCCTCCCGGCTGGCCGCCAGCTCGGCCCGGGCGGCGGCCAACTCGTTGGCCACCCGATGCAGGTACAGCCGTACCTCGATCGGGTCCACCCCGCGCCGGACGTTGCGGAACTGCCGGTCCCGCACCTGCCCGGCGCTCAACGGAAACCGCATCGTGGACTGGTAGTAGCCGCCGGCATTCGGCGGCCGACCGCGCCGGACCGGACCGGACGGCCCTTCAGGCCCGGCCGGTCGGCGGGCATTTCGACCATCGTGACCGGCGAGTCCAACGGGGTGAGCAACCTCGGCCGGGCGGGCCGGAAGCGTACGGGAATGAGGGATCGGAGAAATCGACGCACGGATGGGACCGCCTTCCGGACGAGGGCAGGAACGTAGGTGGCGGTCCGGCCCGTCCGCCACGCTGCGTACGGGCCGAACCACCCACTCCGCGACCGTGACCGGAGCAGCGACACGACCGCGGAGCCGCCTGATCAGGGCCGGGACGGTCCTTGTGCTGATTCAGACCGTCCCGACCGGGGAATGCGAGGCCCACCGGAGGTTGGAGACCGAGGAGCGCCCCGCAGGAGGAACTTAAGCGAACTACTTCTCCGTAGTCAAGGAACTACTGCGCTGTACCGACATCTTGCCGACTGAAGTTCGGGCGTGATCTCATGCTCGGTGGAGACCGAGGAGTGCCATGCCTGCTGTAACAAAGTGGGAGAAGCTTGCTGACCACATCCGGGGCCAGATCAGATCTGGCGAGCTACAACCCGGAGATAAACTGCCGTCGACTGCTCAACTCAAGGCCGAGCACGGCGTGTCGGATGGCGTGATCCGCTACGCCATGCACGCGCTGCGGACCGAGGGTCTGGTCGAGAGCGCGCACGGCGTCGGCGTGTTCGTCGCCGAGCCCAGCCAGGGATGATCGCGAAAACCCGATCGGTCATGGCCGCCGCCACCCCGGCCTGATACCGGGCTTGCCAGTCCCGCAGGGCGTGGGTGATCCGTACCGTCTCGTCCTGGGTGACCGCCAGCTCCGCGCGGAGTTCGGCCAGCTCGTCGGCGGCGCGGCGCAGGAAGACCTCCACCTCGTACGGGTCCAGGCCCCGCCGTACGGCCGGGAACCGCCGCTCCCGCACCTGGCGGGCGTCCAGCGGTGGACGGCTCGCCGATCGGTGGTGCCGGCCGGCGTTCGGCGGGCGCCGACGCTGACCGGGCTGGCTGGGTCGGGGTAGCAGGGATCGAAGAAGTACGCGCA
This sequence comes from uncultured Actinomycetota bacterium, assembly GCA_963750055.1. Lineage (GTDB taxonomy): Bacteria > Actinomycetota > Actinomycetes > Mycobacteriales > Micromonosporaceae > CAVVPI01. Next base: position 122,062 of record CAVVPI010000011.1, read on the forward strand.
CGAGAGAACCACCTTCCGGGACGAGAACGGGTGGCGGCCCGACCCGACCGCCGCAAAACGGCAGGCCGGACCACCACTTTCCCGGACCGTGAACCCCCACGGCCATCGGCACGACCGCGGAGCCACACAGTCCAACCGAGCCCGCGACCGCCCACGACGATCCCGCAGCTCAGGCGTGCTGTGTTGGCCAGGAGAGCCAGCCCCACACAAAGGACCAACCCACCCCAACCAGAGATCGAGCCCTTCCTCGTTGCCACGCGAGGAGCGCTCACCTCAACTTATGGCAGAACAGGAAGGAAGTCAACTTGGCTTCCTGTTGCTCCGGGATCGTCGGAACGTGATCAAATCGGGGATGCCACGCGAGGAGTGTCATGCCTGCAACCCCGGACTACCTCCGGATCTCTGACGAGATCATCGCCAGACGTCAGAGCCGGCAAGTACAAGGCCGGCAGACAAGCTGCCGTCGATCGCGGAGCAGTGCAAGCGGTACAATGTCACGCCTCAACGATCCAACTGGTCTTCGTCCGGCTTGAAGCGCTCGACGTGATCGACCGGCACCAGGGCAAAGGCGTCTTCGTCACCGACCCCGCCACCTGGCTCCGCAAACCCTAACAGCGGTCAATTAGGCCATAGCGGCACTGGCCATACTTTGCCCTTAACCTGAGCGACTCCAGCCGCCTTGCCGACCCAACCACCAACGGCAGACTGCCGATCCTCGCCAGCAGCGGCATGGCCCAGAGCGACGGCCGACACGATGGCAGGCCTTCCGGAGGTCGCCAACTGGGTAGCGGTTCTGCCCAGAAACCCGGCGCAGTTCGACGCCTGTCCCAGCGCGAGGAGTAAGCCGTCCCGCACTACCTGCCCGCCGGCAGGCGATAACGCAGGCCCACGAAGGCGCCAGAGCACGCTCCCATCTTACCGTCTATTGATCTTGAGAAAGGGAAATCTCTGCCTAATCGCTTGGCCATGTAGTGGAGCAACAGGTTTCTGTGCCAAACTCGGCTTGGCGCTAGCTAGCGCCAGAAAACGCTACGGCGTGACGCGGAAGACCCCCGCCCCAGGATTCGAGGCCCAGAGGCGGGAGCTTCCGACCAGTGGGATACGGGCTCACCTGGTCCGTTAGGTCAGGTGGGCCCGCAGCCCTGCACGGAGGGCAGGCTGCTAACCAACACCACCCCGTACGTGAGGATCTTCAGCACGAGTGCTGCACCCTCGCCCCTGCGCTGCCACCGGTTGATGCCAGCACTTGGACTGCGACCCGGAGGTCGCGCTCTGTGCTTTGCCACTAACCACCTCGATCAGCTCGGTGTGCACTTCGTCCCCCGCGCGCGTTGGGGCGAACTACATCGGCACGATGAAGATCGAATGCGGTTAGTGCTATGGAGAAGCGTACTGGGCGCGACCGACAGAGCCGACGCGCCCTCTCTTGGTCTGGCATCCAGACCAGACAGCTCGGCATTCCACAGTTGTCAGGTCGCCTCGGACGCGTGTATGACGCCGAGCGAGTAATCGACTCCAACCTGTGGACTACCTACATCCAGGTCACTTTGTTTCACGTCAACCATTGCAGTCGCTACGAGTCGTCCGGTCAAGTCGACGGCACGTCCGGCGCGCCATCGGCCCTCTTTCTCCAACCAGAACGATCTGAGGGATGTCCACAGATCTTGGAGGCATGTCTACATGCCTTGGAGAGATCCCTCTAGCAGTGCGGATTAACGAGCTACGCCACTTGCAATATCCGGCATTTCTACTCAACCTTAGGGAAATGTCACTTTTGCATGAGAAAGCCTAAAGTCGAGACCTGATCCCGCATCGGTTGCATCGTGTTCCACACTGCAGGCGGCTGCGGCCTGACGCGGAGCCGCAGAAGAGGTCACCACACCCTGCGGACGCGAGGAGGGACAGCAGTCATCCGTATGTGCATCAGGTGCTCGCTGATTCCACGACGCGGGGAGGGTCTGACGTCCGAAGCAGGCCGGCGACACCGAATGAAGACCGCGGAATCGCTCCGGCTAAGGTTCACGGCACGCGCTTGGCGATTCGCTAGGGAGCCTCAGTGTTCGAGCTGACCAACAGAGAGCTTGCCTCCGCCATCCTAATCATCGTGTTTGCGGGCGTGTATGTGCTTGTTCCAAGTCTGCGCCGCCAGATAGGTCCGAGTTTTGCAGGGGCACTCAAGGCATTCTTTGCCTGGAAGATCTTGTTCGCACTGTTTGTCTACCTCGCCTACGCCTTTGGACTCGTCTACGCGGCTTGGCGCGTGAGTCACTGGGATACGAGCCTACTGAAGGACACTCTGATCGTAGTGTTCTTCGTCGGGCTTCCAATGGTGTTCAGAGCCAACAAGATCAAGGAAGGCGCCAATCTCTTCCGTAACGTAGTACGTGACGTGGCAGGGGTATCGGCGCTTCTCGCGTTCTACGTAGGTTTCGGGTCACTTGCACTGTGGGCTGAGCTACTCTTGCAGCCAGTCGCGATCTTCCTCGGCCTTCTGACAGCCATCGCTTATCAGAACCCCGCACATCGGGCTGCCGAAAAATTAGCCAGTAGGCTACTGGCCATCATCGGCATCGCGCTGCTCGGCTGCGCGACGATGACTATCGCTTCGAGTTGGAACGTAAGCGATTTATCCGATTCTTTGAAGAGTCTGGCCTTGTCCATTTGGCTCCCCCTCGCCATGATCCCCTTTGTCTACACATTCGCCTATGTAATGTACTGTGAATCAGCCCTGGCGATGCTGCCGTTCTTCAATAACAAGCGGAAGTCAGCATGGCACGTACGCGTGATGTGTGTTCTTGGGCTTCGCTTCAGCACGCGTCTGGCTTCAGAACTCAGGGGACGTTGGCTCGGCGAATTGGCCCAATCGAGTGGATTCACAAATTCTCGTCAAGTGATGAAGAGATTCCGCCAGGCGGTGAAACGGCGTGACGGTGAACTCAGAGCATTCGATGATCAGCTTGAAGCGATGACTGAGGCGCCAGGGGCTGGTGAGGACGGCCTCCAACTCGATCGCCGAGAGTTCCATGCCACCAAGCAAGAACTCTTGCACATGTCCGTGATGCAAATGGGTTGGTATCGAAATCGGGGCGCTCATTATCGACCGGAGCTTCTGGGTCTGCTCGGCGACGTAACGAAAAAAGGCTTACCTGCCGACCACGGCATCCAACTTGTCGTACGGAAGGACAAGCAGGCATGGCAGGCGTGGCGGAAGTGTCCGAACGGGTGGTACTTCGGGATCGGGGGCACTCGCACGCTTGAACACCAATGGCAGTACGATGGCGCCACGCCGCCGGCTGGTTTCCCATCGGACAAGTCGCCAGGCTGGGTCAACGCAAGCCTTCACGCCTCGTCGCCCGAGTGGGCCAAGAACGACGAACCGCCCAATCGAGTCTAGTCGACGACCTCGTGCCGCAGCACGATCGATCTTAAGTGCTGGACTGCTGGCAGATCTCCGCTATCCTGGCCTGTTCGCCGTCGACTATGGAGCGGGGAGGCTCGTGGATCCACGGCAGGTACGGAAGCTGGCCGCACAGTCGGCCAACTTTGGCTTCTTACACGCACACCCGCTCCTGGTCTGGTACGGCGCGGGCGCTGAAGCGCTGGTCTATGTCGATGCTCAGGCGTCGATGTTCAAGAGCCGAGCCTTCGGCGATGTGCTGGCCAACGACTTGGTGCGGCGCGACCCGGCTAAACCGACGAAATCCACCTTTTATCACCGAGTGGAGGCGCTCAACGCGAGCGGCGTCCTGATGCCGGAGATCTACGCGGCGTTCGATCGGTTGCGCGATGACGGCAACAAGGCGGTACACGACCACCTGGGCGAGGTGCGTACCGCGCTGGAGTTGCTGCGTACCTGCTTCGAGCTGGGGTGTGGTTTCACCGGGCGCTGACCGGAGACCGTAGCCCGATCGGCTTCGTGCCGCCTACTCCGCCGCCGCAGCAGGTCCCGCAGGCCGTCGCCGACGGGCTCCAGGCCGAGCTGCACCATTACCAGCAGGAGTTGGCCGAGACAAAACTGCTGCTGGCCGGACAAGCCGTCACTGGCGCAGGCGCGGGCCGAAGCGCTTGCCGAGGCCGAGCGGGCGGTACGCGACGCGGACGCCCGCCGGGGCAGCGCGGCCTCGCTGGTGGCGAGCCTGGAACCGGCCGTCGAGGCGGCCCAGCAGGAGTTCGACAGCCGCCAAACCGGCCAGAGGTCTCGGCGGCCAGGCGGGAGGAGTTCATCGCCCGCGCCCGCCGTGCCTCGCACGAGCCGCTCAACGAGGCGCAGACCCGGGTCGAGATCGACCGTCAGTTCGCGGCGGCCGGCTGGGCAGGTCCAGGACGAGACGCCAGCTCAACCTGTTCGCGGAGCAGGGCGTCGCCGTCCGAGAGGTGACCCTGGCCACCGGTCGAGCGGACTACCTGCTCTATGTGGACAGCCGACTGGTCGGCGTGATCGAGGCCAAGCGGGAGGGCACCGCCCCGCGGGGCGTGGAGGCGCAGCTCGACCGATACCTGCGCGGGCTCACCGCTGAGCAGCGGATAGCCGCCTGGCGACGGGACGAGCCCTTGCCATTCGGCTACGTCGCCACCGGGCACCGAGACGGCATTCGTCAACGGGCTCGACCCGTTTCCGCGTACTCGGGAGGTCTTTGCCTTTCACCGGCCGGAGACCCTGGCCCGGTGGATGCGGGAGGCGGACGGACGATCCGGCCGCGCCGACGCTGCGTGCCCGGCTGCGCCGGATGCCGGCGCTGGACCGCGCGAGCGGTCTGCGGCCGGCGCAGATCGACGCCATCACGGCCTGGAACGGTCGCTCGCCGAGGACCGTCCCCGGTCGCTGATCCAGATGGCGACGGGCGCGGGGAAGACCTTCACCGCGGTCACCGACCAGCTACCGGCTGCTCAAGCACGCCCGCGCCGAACCGGATCCTCTTCCTGGTCGACCGGAACAACCTGGGTAAGCAGACCCTGCGCGAGTACGCCGGCTATCAGACTCCCGACGACGGGCGGAAGTTCACCGAGCTGTACAACGTGCGACCGGCTCTCCGGCGCGGGCATGCTCGACTCGTCCACCGTCGTCATCTCCACGATCCAGCGGCTGTACGGCGCACTGCGCGGCCGAGGACCTGCCCGACGTGGATGCCGACGACCGCGCGTACGACAGCTACGACCTGGACGAACCGGCCGAGGTCGGCTACAACCCGCAGATCCCGCCGGAGACCTTCGACCTGATCGTGGTGGACGAGTGCCACCGCTCGATCTACGGCAAGTGGCGCGGCGGTGATCGAATACTTCGACGCGTTCGTGGTCGGGCTGACCGCCACCCCGGTCAAGCAGACCCTCGGGATTCTTCCAGCAGAACCTGGTCTCCGAGTACACCTACGAGCAGGCGGTGGCCGACGGGGTGAACGTCGGCTTCGACGTCTACCGGATCAAGACGCAGATCACCGAGGCCGGCGCGCACGATCGAGGCCGGCACGGTCGGTGCCGCTGCGCGACCGCCGCACCCGCGCCGAGCGCTACCAGGAGTTGGAGGACGACTTCACGTACGGCGGCAGCCAGGTCGGCCGGTCGGTGATCTCCAAGGGGCAGCTCCAGCTGGTGCTGGAGACCTTCCGCGACCGGCTGTTCACCGAGATCTTCCCGGGCCGCACCACCGTGCCCAAGACGCTGATCTTCGCGCGGGACGACAACCACGCCGAGGAGATCGTCACGATGGTCCGGGACGGTCTTCAACCGGGGCAACGACTTCGCCGCGAAGATCACCTACGCCTCCCGCCGGGACGGCGACAACCCCGACGACCTGCTCCAGGCGTTCCGCAACAGCCCGGAGCTGCGCATCGCGGTGACCGTCGACATGATCGCCACCGGCACCGACGTCACGCCCCTGGAGTGCGTCTTCTTCCTCCGCCCGGTGCGCAGCGCCACCTACTTCGAGCAGATGAAGGGCCGAGGCGCCCGCACCATCGACCCCGCCGAGTTCCAGGCGGTCACCCCGGACGCCGAGGTCAAGGACCGGTTCGTCATCGTCGACGCGGTCGGCGTCACCGAAGCCGACCTGGACGAGGCGGTGCCGCTGCAACGCCACTCCGAGCGGCAGATCTCCCTGCGCGACCTGCTGCGCAAGGCCGGCACCCTGACCGCCACCCCGGACGAGGTGGCCACCCTCGCCGCCCGGCTGGCCCGGCTCGACCAGCAGCTCACCGACGACGAACGCGACGAACTGGCCGACCTCGCCGGACAGCCGCTGAACCGGCATCGTGCGCGGCCTGGTCGACGCGGTCGCCCCGGAACAGCTCAACCCCGCCCGCGAGGCCGGGCCCGGCGCCGTACGCGAGCTGATGGCCGGGCGCTGCGCCCGCTGGCCGCCAACCCGCAGCTGCGGGAGCGCATCCTGGAGATCCGGCGGGCGCACGACATCACCATCGACGAGGTGAACCGCCGACACGCCTGCTCTCCGCAGCCGGGCGTGCCGGCTGAGGAGCGCGCCCAGGTCACGGTCAAGAGCTGGCACGACTACCTGGAGCAGCACCGCGACGAGATCACCGCCTTGCAGGTCTTCTACGAGGGCAGAGGCCGGGTCGACTTCGAGCAGCTCAAGGACCTGGCTCCGCGGATCGCCCGGCCGCCGCAGGCATGGACCCCGGATTCGCTGTGGAAGGCGTACGTCCTGCTCGGCCGCACCTCGGCCGAGCGCCCGGCAATCGGGGCGTCACCGACCTGGTCAGCCTCGATCCGGTACGAGTTGGGGCTCGACCAGGAGCTGAGGCCCTACCGCAGCGTGGTCGAGGAGCGCTTCCGTGGGTGGCTGCTCCGGCAGGAACAGGCGGGCGTTACCTTCACCTGCCGACCAGGTGTGGTGGCTGGAGAGGATCAAGGACGTGATAGCGGTCAGCGTGGAGACTCAGTGCCGACGACCTGGAGGGCATGCCGTTCAGCGAGCGCGGCGGCATCGACGGCTTCGCCAACGCCTTCGGCTCCAGCGCCGAACCCATCATCACCGAACTCAACCTGGAACTCCCCGCATGACCGACCTGCCTCCCGGATGGGAGCGGACAACTCTTGGCGAGGTTGCCGAAGTGCGCCTCGGCGACAACGGTCGCCGAAAAATCATACTGGTGCGAACATGCGACCTTATCTCCGTGCCGGCAACGTCGGATGGCAGGGCCTCAAGCTCGATGATGTGAAAGAAATGAACTTCACCGACGACGAAGTTAAGGTATACGAGCTACGACCCGGTGATATTGTGCTTGGGGAAGCCTCTGGCAGTCCAGACGAAGTAGGGAAGCCTGCTCTCTGGAACGATGAAATTGAAGAATGCTGTTTTCAGAACACTTTAATCCGTGTGCGGAGTCACGGACCTGATCCCCGCTATTTGCTTCACTTCCTGCGCCATGAGGCATTGCGGGGCGCCTTTGTCGAGCACTCACGGGGCGTCGGAATCCACCATCTTGGAGCTGCCCAACTGTCGGCTTGGCCAGTATTGGTGCCACCGCTCGCCGAGCAGCGCCGAATCGTTGCCGCCCTCGAAGACCACCTCTCCCGTCTCGACGTAGCCTCTACGCTTTTGAAGACCATAAGACCACGAAGTGCGGCACTCCGAAATTCGTGTCTCGATCGAGCAGTCCGTGGCACCCTACTAGGCTCCGGGCAAAGACTGGATGCAGTTGGCTCCCGTTCAGAAGTTCGTGGGCGATCCGGTAAAAAAATTGACTATTCAAAGTTGCCCCCACTGCCGATCGGTTGGAAGTGGCGAGCCGCCGAAGATGTCTGCGTTTCCATTACTTCGGGCAGCACGCCGCCTGCTGATTTAATGCACACAAATGACGGCGGCATCCCTTTCCTGAAAGTGTACAACCTCACGAAAGTAGGGTCAGTCGACTTCACTATCCGTCCGACTTTCGTCGACAAATCGACCCACGAAGGCCAGCTTCGTCGATCCCGGGTTAAACCTCAGGATGTCCTTACCAACATTGTTGGCCCCCCACTCGGCAAGACCGCCATCGTTCCTGATGATCACCTAGAGTGGAATATAAACCAGGCAATAGTTGCATTCCGCGCAGGGCCAGAAATACTACCAAAGTGGCTCTCGTTGACCTTGCAGTCACCGTTGATTCTTGGTTTATTGAAGGACACAGCAAGGGCAACTGCTGGCCAGTTTAACATCGCCCTCTCAACTTGCCGAGAGCTACCGCTTCCAGTGCCACCTTTGGAGCAGCAACAGCATTTAGTAACGGCGGTTGACGCCATACTCTCGGCTATCTCCGTAGCCGGAAACCACCCCCACCCAACTTGCTATGGCGGCTGCTCTGAGATCGTCCTTGCTACAGGAGGCGTTTGCAGGGCGACTGGTGCCGCAGGATCCTTCGGATGAGCCGGCGTCGGAGTTGTCGGCCCGGATCAGGGCTGAGCGGGCCGCCGTACCGCCGAAGCAGCGGGCGGCGCACGGACGTCGTACCGCTAAGAAGGAGCTGGCGGCGCCGCCGACCAGGGTGACCGGCGACGACTACGAGCAGGGAGAGTTGCCGCTGTGAGCAACGTGGATTCGCGCCGGCTGGTGCAGAAGCTGTGGAACTACTGCGACGTGCTCCGGGACGATGGTGTCTCCACCATTGACTACGTCGAGCAGTTGACCTTCCTGCTCTTCCTCAAGATGGCCGACGAGCGGGCCAGGCGGCCGCTCAGGCCTGAGCGGATCGTGCCCGACGAGCTGAGCTGGCAGACCCTGCTGGACGCCGACGGGGACGCGCTGGAGGTGCAGTACCGGCAGATCCTCAAGGGCTCGGCCGCAAGGGCGGCACGCTCGGCACGATCTTCCGCAAGGCGCAGAACAAGATCCAGGACCCGGCGAAGCTCAAGCGGCTGATCGTCGACCTGATCGACAAGGAGCACTGGTCGCGGAACCGGCGTCGACGTCAAGGGCGACGCGTACGAGGAGCTGCTGGCCAAGGGCGCCGAGGACGCCAAGTCCGGTGCCGGGCAGTACTTCACCCCGCGCGCGCTGACCGCCGCGATGGTCGACTGCATGCTGCCCCACCCCGGACGACACGATCACCGACCCGGCCTGCGGCACCGGCGGGTTCCTGCTCGCCGCGTACGAGCACATCCAGCGCCACCACAGCGATGCGCTGACCCCGGATCAGCGGCGCCGGCTCGCCACCGGCGCGATCACCGGCACCGAGCTGGTCGACGGCACCGCCCGGCTGGCCGCGATGAACATGCTGCTGCACGGCATCGGCACCCCCAACGGCGACGTCGCTGATCGAGGTGCAGGACGCGCTGGGCCAGGAGCCGCAGCAAGCGGGTCAGCCTGGTGCTGGCCAACCCGCCGTTCGGCCGCAGCTCCTCGATCCGGATGGTCGCCGAGAGCGGCCGGGCCACCCGCGAGGAGCGGGAGATCGAACGGTCCGACTTCTGGGCCACCACCGCCAACAAGCAGCTCAACTTCGTCCAGCACATCGCCTCGCTGCTGGAGATCGACGGCCGGGCCGCCGTCGTACTGCCGGACAACGTCCTCTTCGAAGGCGGCGCCGGCGAGATGATCCGCCGCCGGCTGCTCAAGCAGTACGACCTACACACCCTGCTCCGCCTGCCCACCGGCATCTTCTACGCCGGTGGCGTCAAGGCCAACGTGCTCTTCTTCGAACGCAAACGCGCCCGCGAAGAACCCTGGACCAACAAGCTCTGGGTGTACGACTTCCGCACCAACCAGCACTTCACCCTCAAGCAGAACCCACTGCGCCGCGAGCACCTGCAGGACTTCGTCGACTGCTACCTACCCGGCAAGGACCGCGCCGAGCGCGTCGAAACCGAACGATTCCGACCCTTCGCGTACGACGAACTCCTCGCCCGCGACAAGGTCAACCTCGACATCACCTGGCTGAAGGACGCCTCCCTGGAGGATGCCGACTCACTGCTGCCACCCGAAGTCATCGCCCAGGAGATCGTCGAAGACCTGGAAGCCGCCCTACGCGAGTTCGCCGCCATCGCCGAAGCCCTCACCACCCGCCAACCCACACCCGCCCCCAACGACCCGCCAGCCCTCGACTAGTCGTACTGATTGCGATTATCGCAATCAGCCGGTTACCCTCGCGGTATGGTCCTGAGCCGGGAGACGCTGGCCGCGCGAGTGCGCGCAGCCATCGATTCCAGCGGCCGCTGCCAACGCGACATCGCCGAGGCTGTCGAGCTGGACCCGACGGCGCTCAGCAAGGCACTGGCCGCCAAACGCGACTTCAAGTCATTGGAGATCGCGCTGCTCGCCGAAGAGCTCGGGTTACGGACCGACGATCTGCTCGCCGATGACGACGCACCCCCGCGTCAGCCGGCGGCCATGGCCGCTCGTATTCAGGTAGGCGCGGCGCCTGCCGTCGCAGAGGCGGTCCAGTTCGCGGACGAGTTGCTTGAACTCGATCGGCTCCTCACCGAGCTGGGGCATCCGCCGAAACCTGCCACGATCACTTGGCCCACGGTAAAGCCCGAACTCGGGCCAGTTGTGCAAGGCGAGACCCTGGCCGGTGCGCTGCGAACGCGGCTTAACCTGGCCGAGCAGGACCTTCCATATCACCTCGACAAGTTGGCCACCCTGCTCGAACAGGAGCTAGGAGTCGACGTCGCGTTCCGTCCCCTGCCTGATGGGCTGGACGGCTTGGCTATCGGCTCGGGCAACTTTCGGCTTGTCTTGGTCTCCAGCACCATCTTCGCCACTCGTCAGCGATTCACCCTCGCCCACGAGATCGGGCACCTGCTCACCGGCGACTCCGATCAGCTAATCGTCGACGAAGACGTCCTCGGCAACCACAACGACCAAGAACGGCGAGCCAACGCCTTCGCAGCGGCATTCCTGATGCCGAAGCGCCTGCTGAAGGAAGCAGTCCCCCACGGCTCGTTGACGGAATCACAGGTTGCCGACCTGCTTGGCCGCTTTGGTGTGAGCCGGGACGCACTGGCCATCCAGCTGTACAAGCAGCATCTGGTCAAGGGCCCGGAACGAGATCAGATCAGAGAGATCGCCTCATCCCGGATCACCTCCCATCCTGGGCGGGTCATGGATCTACAGGCTCAGGGCCGCACCCGGCTGCCCGGCAACCTCTTAAAACGAGCACTCGACGCATACGATGCCGGCGACCTGGGCATCCGACCGCTCGCGAACCTGCTGGGGAAAGACCCCAACCGACTCCTTGACGAGATGGCACCCTCGCGTCGAGGTCCCGACGGGGAGGCGGCCTACCGGTTGTGACCAACCCCGTCAGCGTCTTCTTCGACGCCTGCACCCTGCAGAACTTCGCCGTGGTCGATCGTCTCGATCTCCTCGAAAAGCGATTCGCCGGCCGGGCCGGTTGGACGGAAGGCACAGCATTCGAGATACGGCGCGGCGTCCGCGAGGTACCCACCCTTGCCCCACTGCTCAACGCGGTCTGGCTCGGAACGCCGATCTCCGTCGGCGACCTGCCACCCGAAAAACAGCAGGTCGACCGGATCCGTCGAGCTATCGGTGGCGGCAACGCCCGCCCCTTGGAGCACCTCGGCGAGGCTCAGGTCATACATCACCTGCTCCAGAAACCGGGAGCGGTTTTCGCCACCGACGACCGACTGGCAGCCCACTACGCCAACGGAAAAGGAATAGGAACCATCAACTCGGCTGACATCCTGTCTGACTGCTTCGACGCTGACCTCGCCGGCTGCCCGGAGGCCTTCGAAGTGCTGCGCACGATGGCCCAATTGGGGCGCGGCGTCGCCGTACCGCCCAGTCACCTCTACGTGTGCCCCTAGGCCGAGTCCCAGCCCTCGGATAGCCAAACCGTGCGGCCTGACTCGTTGCGTTCCCCGGGCTTACCGAAAAGTCGTAGCCCCGGCGACTTGGCCGAGGCCAGCGGTCCACCGGGGCTTTCCATCTCAAAATCTACCCGACCGGCCCAGCGGAGCGCTCAGGAAGCAGCGTGCCAAGCGTCGCACCGCCGCCATCCGTTTTTGCGGGGCCATGGGTCGAGCAGTGGCTCTCCCAGCCCGGCCGACTCGGCATGACCCCTCGATGCGGCTCTGCCTGTTGCTCAGGTCTGCTCGCGCATCCGAGGTGACCGCAGCAGTAGTCCCCACCGCGCCCGACGAGGTCCTCGTCGAGATCGTCGACGAGGTCCACCTACCGCTGGTACGGAAACGCGGCACGACACCGGCGAGTGGATATCGTTGACGGCCAAGTGACCGGGACGCGGACCGACCGTTCACCCGGCATGCGAGGAGGAGATTGTGACGCGGGTGGTGTCCCTGGTGCCGTCGTTGACCGAAGCGGTCGCGGTCACCCTGCCCGGTCTGCTCGTCGGCGCCACCGACTACTGCACCCACCCCGCCGACCTCGGTGTTACCCGCGTCGGTGGCAGCAAATACCCCGACATCGCCCGGGTGCTCGCCCTACGCCCCGACGTCGTACTGATGAATGTGGAGGAGAATCGCCGCGCCGACGCCGACGCCCTCGAAGCGGCCGGCGTACGAGTCCGGCTCACCTATCCACGTACCGTGGACGCCGCTCTCGACGAGTTGGCCGAGCTGCTGCGCGACCTCGGCGCATCCGGCGAACCGGGGTGGCTGGCGTCCGCCCGCACAGCCTGGACGGCGACGGCATCACCTCGGCCGGAACGTACCGTCGTCGTACCGGTCTGGCGACGGCCGTGGATCCTGGCCGGCGGCGACACCTTCGCCTCCGACGTACTGCGCCGCCTCGGCCTGTGCAACCTGTACGACGACGCGGATCGCTACCCCCGGCCGAGCCTCGACGAACTGCACGCCCACGCCCCCGACCTGGTCGTACTCCCCGACGAGCCGTACCTGTTCACCCCAACCGACGGGCCCGAGGCCTTCCCCGGCACACCCTGCGCTCTCGTCTCCGGACGTCACCTGACCTGGTACGGCCCCTCATTGGCCGAGGCTCCGCAGGTCTTGGCCGCGCAGCTCGCCCGCCCCATCAGGTTCGGGACACCGTCGTAGTCGACATATCTCCACTGATTCACCGCTAGAACAAGCTTTTCCGGCAGGTGTCCTCTGTGTCGGATATTAGTCTCTACTGGACTTCGTCGACCAATGATTCGATGATTTCGATCATGAAAAAACTTCTTGCGGCCGCGGGAGCCATCGGGCTCTCACTCGGCCTGGCTGGGGCGGGGGTGGGCCCCGCCTCGGCGAAAGAGTCAGACCACGCCGTGGCCGTATGTGAGCACCGCCTCTGCCTGTTCGTGCTGAAGCACGCTGCGGACAGTGACGGGGATGGCTTCACGGACCTGGACGAGGACGTTCTGGGTTATGACTCCAGAAACCCGAGGGATCACCCGGAGGTGAAGGAAGTCCTTGACATGGCGATCGCCCGTGAGTTGCCCTCGTTCGAGCGGCACCTCACCGAGTTGATCGCGCTGCCGCGGGACACCCCTGAGGGCGATGCGCTCGCCACGGCGTTCGGTGCGGTGAAGAAGCCCGAGCGAGGGGACTACGTCACGTCCGTCAAGGGGCTGCTGGGTGAGTTGGGTGCCAACGGCTTCGAGAACCTCGGCACGAACATGACCGCGACGCTGACCCGGAAACCGGACCTGAACCTGCATGAGAAGCTCGAGTTCGCCGGGCTCGGCAACGTCGCTCTCTATGGCGAGCTGGGTGACCGCGGTTTCAAGATCGAGGGCCTGGTCGGCCCGACGAGCTTCGGCCTCAACGGCCAGAAGACGCCGACCGGGATCTTCGAGGAGCGATTCATTTACGGTAACGGGGGCGCTTCGTTCGGGCGCGACTACATGGTCGGGTACGAGGACGGCAGCCGGGACCATGTGTCTTCCACCTCGTTCAAGCAATCAAAATCGTCAACCACCACCGAGACTAAGCAAACCAGCCACGACGCGGATGGCCGCGCATCCGGTTTCGTGGTGATGACCCACACCGAAAACAAGTTCAACGTGGAGAGCGGCGGGTTCCGCAACACGCAGTCCTCGGGCTCGCACAGCAGCGTCGGGCATGGCCAGGGCACGAAGAAATCATTAGTCGAATGGTCGTCCACCAAAACGACGTTCCCTGACGGCTCGACCAGCTCGCACAGCAAGTCCACGGTTAAAAACTGGGACGAGCGCGGCAATCTCACCGATGAGACCGTGAGCACCACAGTTGAGTCCGGCGGTAAGACGAAGACGCGGGAGGTGACCACCACCTACGGCGAGGACGGCAAAGTGACCGGTAAGACCGAGACCACCAGCGAGACGGACGAGAACGGTAAAACGACCACGACGACGACCGTCTACGACGCCGACGGTAACGTGGTCGATAGCAAAACCACCGAGACCAGTCCCCCGCCGTGCGAGGGGTCCGACTGCCCGGAGAATGGCACCTCGCCCGACTCCATACCGAATGCGGAGAACACCGGGATGGGGCCGATCACTGGGGATGACCTGGCCCGGGTAGCGGCCCGACTGAACAGCCTCATCAACCCCTCGCGCGACGACTATGGGGACATCGAGGTCAACGAGGGCGACCTTCCGCCGCAAGGTGCCAATCCGTTGGTCGCGATGTTCAACCCGGACGGCGTGGTGTCGTTCGCGGTGGGCGTCACGCCCGCCTTCAACTGGGCCCAGCCCCGGTACGACCCAGATCTTCATGACATCATCGATGTTTCGGGCGTCAATCCACCGAAGGGCACCGAGCCGGTCTCCTGGCCCAACCAGCCGTGATGAAGGGCCCATGCCGCAGCGCGACCGCTGCGGCATGGGCCATCGGCGTGCCAGGTCTTACCCTGACCGTGAGTTGCGGTTAGCGCGCTGCCGCGTCGTCCGGCATGAGGATCTCGGTCCCGGCGCCGTTGCGGCTCGTCACTTGACGCGCACCCATTTGCCAGGCGAACTCTGGCGAAAGACGGCGCTCTCCAGCCGCTCGTACCGCGACGCCGTACCACTCCCGATCTTGGCCCCCGCTTTCCCGGTCGGGACGCAGACGGGGTACTCGCCAGAGTAAACAATCTCCCCGGCCTTCGCGTGGATATCAAACCGGTAGTCGCGGTATACCCGGGGTAACCCGAAGCTCGTACCTGCCGGCCTTCGGCGTGGTGTAGCTGAAGCCCACCCACACTGCCTTCTGGAATTCCACGTTGAAGCCGAGTGCCGCCGAAACAACCGAGTTCGTTACCCCCACCGTCGCGGAAACCGAGTTGTGGACTCGCTCCTCGTGCTGCAGCGTTACCACGCTACCCTTGGCCGTTGCGCTGGCCCGCCAGTTCGCCCCTCTGGGCCAAGTCCTGCGTACGCCGGCGTCCCGCTTGTTCTTGATCACGTGACCTATCGCTGTGCACGGGCTGCCCTTGGCCTTCGGTTTGGAATTTGGCTTCGAATTGGCCTTGGCCTTGGCAGAGGAAGTCGTAGAGCTCTTGGTGGGTGCCGCCGAGGCGGCAACCGACAAGGCGGTTACTCCGCCGCCAACGACGACCGCCGCGATAGCGAGCGGAATCATCTTTGATTTCAGGAAAGCGCGAAACGACCTCACGATTACTTTATTTTTACTCGAATGGGTCAGGTGGAGTGCGGCGGTGACGATGTCGCTGAGCTGCGTGGGCTGGCGGTGGTGTGCCGCAGGGTTTTCCAGCGGCCGATCAGGATCGCGAGCCGCGTTCGCCTTGCCAGCGCGTCCGCGTAGCGCCGGTTGTAGGTGCGGTTGTCGACGTGGAGTCGGTGTCGTCGGTGGGCTGCTTGACCGGGGTCTTGATGCTGTGACCGCGCTTCGTAGCCGGAGTCGGCCAGGGTGGGCAGGTGCAGTTCGGAGGCGGCCAGTTCGACGCTGCGGTGATGCCTGTTGTTGGGCGCGGTCGGGCGTGCGGTGGCCGGCAGCGCGTCGGAGGTCCACACGGGTAGGCCGTCGGGGCGCTGATCGCTCGATGTTTCGCCGAGTCACGGTGTTTACCGGAGTACCAGGCGTCGATGGTTTCGCCTTTGACGCTGAGGGTGGTCTCGGTCAGCCGGTCGCGTCGACAGTTTCCGTCGAGGTCACGTGCGACAGCCGTCGGCGGCGACCGACGCGGGCGGTGTGCAGGTCTGGGCCTGGGCGGCGAGCCGGTGATGCCTCGGCCAGGTAGCGGTAGGAGGTGGCCGGGAGAGCCGACCGGCGCCAGCGGGTCACGTCTCGCTTTACGGACCAGACCAGCCCGCCGCTTGGCGGGCGGTCACGAGCGGGTACCGGTCGCGTGCCACGGGCCGGCGTTCGGCAGCGAGGAGCCGGCCGAGGTGCTGCCGAGTTCCTGGGACGTCGACTGGCCGTTGCGATCCGTGGGGTCCTCCCGTGTGGGTGATCTTGTGGTGAGCTCCTACCGAGGGCCCCGCCCGTCGCCCTCCGCCTGTCCTTCGCCCGTGTCGCTCTTTCGCGTTGCTCGCTGACATGATTGATCGGATAGGTCTCGGCGTCGGGCCCGGATCGCCTCGGCATTCAGCAAAGACCGTCAGGCACTTGTCCGTCCGGCCAAAGCAGTGTCCGGCACAGGCCCGGACGTCGCAGTCAGTGGCAGTCCAGTACTTGACCTGTACCGGGCTGTCCCGTACGGACCTGTCGTAGAGATCCGCGGACCGAACAGGACGCTGCCATTGCGGTCTCGCGTACCTGTGATCGATCATCGCCGGGATGCCCGTCGACGCGCTCGCCGCGCAGTCGATCATCGGGCGTACCACTGGTCCCGTAAGATTCAAGGGCTTCCCCGACACGAAGGCGGCGTAATGGTTGGTCGGCATCATGCGACTGATAGTGCCGGGTCGCCACCGTTCGGTTGGATCGCGCAGTCTCGGCTGCGCATCGCTTCGATCATCCTGGTGGGTGCCGGCCTTGTCGTCGGGGGAGTCCTTCAGACGCACCGTAATGACGATCGCATCCGCCAACTCGTAGCGACCGGCGAACAGGTCCAGGCGATAGCGACGGGAATCAAGTCTGGCGATCATGTCAGGTACGTGGCTCATGGCCGAACCTGGAACGTCCCCTTGGCGAGCGCTTGGGGCAATCCGTCCGCCTACTCGCGAAAAGCGAGCGTCACCATCTTCGTGTCACGAACCGACCCACAGTTGGTCGCAACCAGAGACGGCTACCTGACCAGCGGTTTCGAAACCCTTGCCCCGATTGTAACGATCACCGTTGGAGTCTGCGTCATGCTCCTCGCTGGACCAGGGTTGGTCACCTGGGCAGATAGCACCCGCGCCACCCGGATCAGGCGGAACCGGGAATGATCAGCCCGGATTCGTAGGCGGTGATGACCGCTTGGACCCGATTGCGGAGTGCCAGTTTGCTCAACGCGTTGCTGACGTTCGGATCGCCGGTCATGCGCCAGCCGGCGGGCAGCGAACGCGCCGGCGGACGTACATGAGATTCCGTGTGACTACCCGAAATCTGATGTACGTCCGCTGACCAACTGCCCGGCGGTTCACCAGCAGCGCGCCGTGCGCTCAGGTCACGGCCTTCCTCAGTTGGTTGATCGGCGCCCGCCGGTGTTGACGTTCACCCCAGACGCGTCGCCGACGATCAGGGTGCAGTTCGGATTCGCCGCGCACGCCTGCGCCACCGCGAGCTGCGTCTCCAGCTCCTTCAGCCGCACATAGCCGGCATCCCGTCCGGCCTGCGACAACTTGTTCGCCACATCCACCTGCGACTGCGCGGCGATCAGGGCTGCTTTTGCTTCCTGCTCCGCCTTGAACACCTTGGCCCGCGCCTCGGCGATGCCGCTGTCGGCGAAGCTCACGTCGGTGATCGAGATCCGGATCGGCGGGCATTCCTTGCTCGCGCGGTTGTACGTCGGCCCGCAGAAGTAGTCCCCGCCGGTCTTCGCCTTCAGCTCGGTGAGGAAGGTGGTGCCGAGCTCCTCCTCCATTTTTTTCCAGATACCGCCCATGTTGGCGTCCAACGCGTCGGCACCGTAGTTGCGGGTCACCTCCCGGATCGCCTTCTCCTCGGCGGGCACGAGGGTGTTCAACAGCATGGTGCGCCACCCCTCTTCGGAGAACTCGCCGTCACTGTCGGACACCTTGTAGCGGCGGCCGGTCTTCTCCCAGAACTGGACGGCCGCGCTCTCCTTACCGCCGTCGCAGTTGGTGTTCAGGTAGAACTCCGCCGTCGCGTAGACGACCACGGCGGGTCCGGGTTGTCCGTCCGGGCCCGGCTTGGAGGACGACTTGATCGGCTGTTCGGTGTCCCCGCCGGAGGGACGGATGTTCCAGGTACGCAAGGAGGTGGGCAGGGCGAACACGTCATTGTTGGCCTGCCACGGACCCTTGGCGTTAGGTTCGACGCACTCCCTGAAGTCCTTTGTGTCGATGGGACCGTTCATATAGAACAGGTACACCTCATCCGGGGAGGGCCGGGTCGAGCAGCCGGCGAGCGCGGCGAGGACGGTGACGCCGAGGAACGCGGCGACGATGCGGGGTGGCGTTCTCATAGCCCTGTCGATCTCCTTCTTTAGTCGGCCAACCATGGCCGTTGGTCGCCAGCATCCGCCGTTCCGACAGGTTGATTATAGCGATTTCGCAATGCAACCGTCAACCCCTAGCGTATGGTGCCGGGCCGGGAGACGTTGGCCGCACTGATCTTCGAGCGCCAGCGGCATCATCAGCGGACAGACCCCGGGATGATGAGCACTATCTGACTGGGCTTGGGCTTGGGCTTGGGCTTGGGCTTGGTCGGGGTCGCCTTGGGCTTGGTCGGGGTCGCCTTCACCTTCGTCGGGGTCGGCTTGGGCTTGGTCGGGGTCGGCTTCGGCTTGGTCGGGGTCGCCTTCGGCTTCGTCGGGGTCGCCTTCGGCTTGGTCGGGGTCGCCTTCACCTTCGTCGGGGTCGGCTTCACCTTCGTCGGGGTCGCCTTCAGCTTGGTCGGGGTCGCCTTCTTAGCGAGGGCCGGCCGCACCGCGTATTTCTTCATGTGGCTGCGGTGGTACTGGCTGAGCTTGACCTGCTTGACTTTCCCGGCACTGCTCGACGCGTGGATCATCTGTTGTTCCCGGCGTAGATGCCGACGTGGTCGATCCCCCCGCCGTCCCAGTCGAAGAAGAGCAGGTCACCCGGCCTCAGTTGGCTGGTCGACACAGCCATTTTCTTAGCGATCCCGTACTGGTACTGGCCTGCCGCGGTGTGGTAGTCCCAGTTCAGCCCGGCCTTCCGGTAGGCGTAGTAGGTCAGTCCAGAGCAGTCGAAGGAGCTGGGCCCCTTTCCGCCCCAGACATATGGATCGCCCACCTGCATTCGGGCGTAGCAGACCGACCGCGCGGCCAGACTGCCGCCGCAGGACGACCTGTTGGCAGCCCTCGTCATGCTCCCGATGCCCATGATGGCGCCACCGATCAGGGCCATGGCGAGGAACAGCATGATGAACGAGGTCTTCTTCGATGAAGCATTCACGGCGTACTCCAAACATCAGTTGCTCGGACACTGTGAAGTGCAGCGCGCCGCCCGGTGTCCCGCGAGAGCGCCGGGCGTACTGGATTGGTCCGGTCGGCCGCCGGCAACGACCGCAACGGCCGTGCCGAGCACGGACACCTTTCCCGGACAGCCCTGTACAGGCTCGGAACAGGCCCGGTACAGGCTCGGAACAGGCTCGGAACAGGCCCGGAACAGCCCGGGACAGACCCCGGGACAGACCCGGGGACAGCCCGGGACCGGCGGAACGGCGCTTACCCGTACGTGCCGGGGTCGTAATCTGTCGGCGTGACGACCGGTGCGGATAAGTCGCCGGAGACTCTGTTGCGGTTGGCGGCCTCGGCATGCCCGCACCGGATGCTGCTCGCGTTGGCCCTGCACAACCGGGCCGAGGCGTTCCTGGGCCTGGGCGAGCTGGCCGAGGCGCGGACCGACGCCGAGCAGGCACTCACGCTGTGGCAGCGTGACGGCTCGCCGATGGCCGCCTTCGGGCTACTGATCACCGCCCGGGTGCATCCAGGCCCGGGGCTCCGCGCGGCAGGCGACGGCGGCCTACCGCGAGGCGCTGGCGATGGCGGAGCCGGACGGCAACGCGCAGGTGCTGGCGCAGGCGTGGGCGGGGCTGGCGCGTACCGGCTATGCCGATGACCCGAGCAGCGCGGCACAGTACGCGGACCGTGCGCTGGCCCTGCCCAACGCCGCCGGGCCCGTCGTCGGGCAGTTGGCCGCCGGCTGGGTCGCGCTCTGCGCCGGTGACCGAAGGCGCGTGCCGGTACGCCGCGCGGTCCGCGCGGAGGCCGGCCGTCGCCGAGATCCGGTCGGCCTGGCCGAAACGCTCGAACTCGCGGCGATCGCGGCTACCGGCGGGCCCGATGTGGCGCGGGCGCCCGCCGCCCGCCGCGCCGAGCTGGTCGAAGCCGCCACCATCTGGGCTGACGTCGGCAACAAGGTGGCGCTGGCCACCAACGCGTTGCTGCGGGCCCGCTGCGAGGCGATCCGCTGGCCGAGGAGGTCGCCCACGAAAGGTTGTCCCGCCTCGGCGTACAGGAAGGCGCCTGGCAGATCGCCGGCCCGCTGCACCGGCTCGCCCGCCGCAGCCTCTGGCTGGGCCGGGCCGAAGCCGCCGCCATCTGGTATCTCCGGCTGACCGTCGAGGACCGCTATGACGAGCCGAGCTACCTCGGCTGATCTCCGCGCTTTCGGTGGCCGGTCGCCATGGCGCGGCCGCCCGACACTATCGCGCGTACGTCGGTCGGATGCGTGAGATCGACGTCGAGCCGGCGGCCTTTCCCGGCGGCTCGCTGCCGCCGACGGGTGGTGACCTGAACATTTCCCGAACCGGGCCGGAACACCGCTACCGATGATGGGTCGCGACGGCGGCGCGGCGCGCGCTGCCCTTTGCGGGAGACGGATCGTTTATGCGGCTGACCCGATGGTGGTACGGGCACCGGCTGCTCGTGGCGATGTTGCTGGTGACCAGCACCACGGCCTGTAGCAGCAGACCCGACACCTCGCCCACTAGGGACAATCCGGTGAACGCGGCCGAGGCCGGGCTCACCTACGGGTACGGGCCGGTCCGGCGATAAGTCGATCACCTACCAGCCGGATGTGGTCTTCATCGAGGGCGGGCCGGGAGCGATCCGCTCGGCGAGCGGCAACGGGCTGATCTGGACGATCGACGGGAAGGCGCGCGGTGCCAACGACCTCAAACCCGGCAAGATTATGTATGCCACCAGTCGGGCGGTGGGCCGGGTGGCCGAACTTCAACGAGTCGACGGCGACCTGGCGGTCACCCTGGCACCGGTCACCCTCACCGAGGTCTTCCGCGACGCCCATTTCAACTTCGATCGGGAAATCGACGACAGCGCCCTGGTCTACCAGGAAATTCCCGACCTGCCCGGGGCGATCAGCATCCCGGAAATTCCGCCAGCGAACTCCAAGCCGACCGTGACGAAGACGATCGGGCCAGCACCGGGACGTGACCCGGCTGGGCCGCCGAGCGGGGCGGTGTTCGCGGTCGGGGCACCCCGGCTCGCCCCGGACTCCGGGGGTCTACTGCCGCCGGCTCGGGAGGCGAACTACACCGTGACGGTCGGGGACTGGGAGGCCCAGCCGTACCGGTCGGCGGGGCGGCTCGGGCTGAAGGTCGGCCATGCGTACCGGGAAAACCTCAAGGTCTTCGTCGACTTCTCCATGCTCGTCAACAAGCTGCGGGTCCGTACCGATGTGCGGATCGCGGGCGGGCGGCTTGCCAGCAACTCCACCTTCGCGGTGGACGGGATCAGCGGGATCGCGATCGACCTCGCCGCCGGGGCCGCGAACGGAGCCGACGACGACAAGAAGGTACGGGTCGAAGTGCCGCTGGAGATGAATATCCCCATCCCCGGCGAGCCGTTGGTGTTCAGCGCGGCCTTCAAGTTCATCGTGGCGACCGCGATCGGTGGTAAGAACAGCACCCTGACCGCGAACGGCGAGTGGGCCTTGAACGGGTCGATCGGGCTCGTCGCGGGGGAAATCCAAACGCCCACTCTCAGCGTGGTGAAGAGCATCATGGACTCCATTTCCGGGATCGCCCTCGGCACCAGCGGTCTCATCTTCGCGGTCGAGTCCAAGATCCAGTTCGGCATCGGGACCCCCGCCGCCTTCGCCGGGCCGTACGCGAAGCTGGTGGTCGACATCGGCGTCACCAACGGCTCGGCCCTCGGCGCGCCGCTGGCCCGCTGCGTGGGAGCGACCCTGGACGCGAAGGCCGGCGGTGGATTCGGGGTGACCCTGGAGCCCTCCAGATGGGAGGCGCTGCGCAAGCTCCTGCCCACCAAGGTGAAGTTCGAATTCGAAAGCGAGAAGTTATGGCCCTTCTTCCACCGGTCGCAGATCCTGCCGAATGTCCCGCTCTGCCTTGGCTGAGGAGGCCACTGCCGATGTCCCGTACCCGAATTTTCTCGCTGGCGGTGCTCGCGCCACTGACCGTGGCGGCACTGCTCGGTAGCACCGCCTGCAAGAACGCCGATAAATCGGACAAGGCGGCTCCGGCGGCCACGGGCGACGCGCCGGAGGCCAAGCCCACCGAGGAAGCGGCCCCCATGGAGCAGAAGGAGATCGACCCCTGCGCGCTGGTGTCGCAGCAGGAGGCGGAGGCGCTCACGAAGACACCGTTGGACCCGGCCAAGCGAGTTCGGGGCACCTGCACCTACACCGGCCCGGTCACCGGCCCGACCGCGCAGGTAGAGGTCTTCACCGGCGACGGGGTGACCAATTACCTCAACACCGATCGGGAACTCGGGCACGAATTCCGGACCCTCGCCGGACTCGGCGACGAGGCGTACGCCGAGGATGAGGCAGTCTTCCTCCGTAAGGGGCAAATGTGGGTCGCGATCCGGCTGGTTCGGCTCAACGACCCAGCCGAAAACCGCAAGCCGCTCGAGGAGTTGGCTCGCAAGGTCGCCGACCGACTCTGACTACGGTCGGGGTCCGGCGGGATCCGGGCCCCGACCGAGAGTAATAGTCATCGATGGCACTCAGCTACGTGCCGCCTGTCGGGCATGGCCATTTGGCCACTCTTCCGATACCTGTCCCTTGCGGCTGGCCACTATCCTGACGGGCGTGTCTGGCCTCGTACCCTTTACCGATAATTTCCAGGACCTCTCCAACACGGATGGATACCAGTTCGAGTTCCACTGCGAACGGTGCGGCAACGGCTACCGTTCGCCATTCAAGCGGGACAAAGTCGAAACCGGCCGTGGGCTACTCCGGGCCGTCGGATCCATGTTCGGCGGGGTCGCCCAGGACCTGAGCCGGTCGGCCGATCAGTGGCGGTACGACCGGGCCACCAACTCACCGGCCAAGGACAAGGCCCTGACCGAGGCGGTCGAGCAGGTACGCGATGAGTTCCGCCAGTGCCGTGGGTGCGGCGACTGGATGTGCTCCGCGATGTGCTGGAACGCTGAGATCGGTCAGTGTCTACAGTGCGCGCCAGTGGTGGCCGAAGAGCTGGCCCGGGCGCAGGCTGCCGCACAACGCGACCAGATCTGGGAGCGGGCCCAGGAAACCAACTGGACGGCCGATCTGGATATGAAGACGAGAGCGGTGGTCGCCTGCCCGGACTGTGGCACGAAGGTGGACGGTGGAAAGTTCTGCTCCGCCTGTGGCGGCTCGCTGGCGCCGAAGGCGCGCTGCGCAGGTTGCGGTCACGACGGAAACAAGATCGGGGCGCTGTTCTGCCTGGAGTGCGGCGGACGACTCTAGCCTTAACCACCAGAACCCGCTCGTGGATTCGGCACCGGCCGGACCCGCGAGCGGGTTCCTTAGTATCTCCGCACGCATTCCCGTATTGGCTGCCCAGAACTGTCCCGGCCGCTCGCGGGACGTGCGGGACAACGTGTCGAGCCGCCGCGGCTGCCCACGGACATTGGAGCCGACACCGATAACCAGCCCCGGACAGTCTCGAACAGACAATCGTCTCGGCAGGACGCTTTTCGTGGACTTCACTTGATGACGGCAGGCGCCCCGCCATCGAGTCGATATCAACGAATGCGTAATGAGAGGCTGGAAATGAAAAAGACCATCGGTCAGAGGATGCTGCTGTTGGTCGGCGTCGGTGTGATCGCCACCGCGCTGACCGCGACTGTCATCTCGGCTCAAGCCGCTCCGAAGACGACCACCGCCGCCTCAGCCAGCAAGCTTTCCAACAGCGCGAAGGTGGGCTCCACCGCCGCGAAGAAGGCCGTGACGCGGGTGATCTCGCAGCGCCACTCGGCGCCGAAGTTGATCACGGTCGCTGAATACATGAAGGCGCCGGGAGCCGTCAAGCTGAGCAAGAAGAGTGCGGCCGCCGCTAAGTGCTGGTCGACCCAGTTCAAGAATGACCTCAGCGTGCAGATCGACTATCCCAAGCAGACTGTCGTGCTTCAGTATGGCTGGACCGGGAAGTGGTGCGTTGCCGACAACGGTAAGGGCAAGGTGTGGCGGATGGCCGTCATGAACCCGTACATCCAGATCGTCGGCCCAGGATCGATCGTCTTCTCGCAGAAGAAGTATCGGACAGTCGGCGCGACCGTCTGGCCGGCCGACGGCCCCGGCAAGTACGCCATCGGCGTGAAGTCATTCTCGGTCAAGGCATCCGTGAACGTCACGGTCGCGAAGTCGAAGGTAGGCGTCAACGTGGCGTTCGACCGATGCATCCGGGGTTGGGGTGACCGCGCGGGAAGGCGCACCAGAGCACCTCCTGCAACGTTCTCTGACCCGCATCTTGATAGCGGAGCACGGCGACCCGCCGTGCTCCGCTACCTGTTTTCAAGCCGACCCGGCGCCCTCCCCCGCCGCTACCGGGTGATCCGGTCCGGGTTGGCCGCCACCCAGTCGGCCAGCTTGTCCTCGCGGGCCGCCTCGAAAAGGCCGGCACTGAGCACCGGATCCAGTCGCTCGTAGTACCGGTCATCGACGTAATCCGGGTCGGACTCCCAACCGATGCCGACTGGATCGGCGGTGGCGCCGGCTGCCAGCACGCCGATGAAATCGGTGACCTCCCGACCGGCGAGCTCCAGGGTCAGGCCATTGCTGGCCGCATTGAGGATTCCCGAAAGCTTCACCGGATCCCTGAACGCGTCCGAACCGGTCAGTTCGGCCAGCAATGCTTTGACGTACCGCTGGCCGTTCCGGTCCCGGTCGTTGGCTCCCTCCGGCAACCCGTACCGCTGGCGCAGCAGGTCCAGCGCGGCCCGGCCGTCCAACCGCTGGCAGCCAGCCGGAAAGACCCGTTCGGTGTGGCTGGACGGGATCCGCTCCGGCAGGCAGATCGACACTCCGCCGACCGCGTCGGTCAGGGCCCGCAGGCCGTCGAACGTCATGGCGGCGGTGCCGTCAACCCGCAGCCCGGTAGCCGCCGACACGGTCTCGGTGGTCAGCTTGATGCCACCGGCCAGGTCCGGTGCGGCGCCCTTGCGTTCACTGCCGTAGAAGAACGCCTCGCTCAGCTTGGCCCGGCCGAGGCCAGGCAGATCGACGCCGAGGTCGCGAGGGAGCGAGATGAGGTAGAACCGGCTCTGATCCTTGGGCAGGTGCACGATCAGCACGGTATCGGCGCGTAGGCCCCGCTCGGCCTCCTCCCCGGCGCGGCCATCGAGCCCGAGCAGCAGGAAGTTCAGCGCACGGTCGGGCACCGCCGGGGTTGACGGCCCCGCCGGGAAACCGGTGAGCATCTCGATGCCGGTCGACGCGGGGATCGCCAGGGTACGGCCGTACACCGGCAACCCGACCGCGACCAGCACCGCCAGCGCGGCACCGGTCAACCGCAGAGCGAGCCGCCTGCGGCGCCGCCGGACCACCGCGCTGTTGATCTCCGAGCTCAGCGGCTCGGCAGCGATGACGGAGGGCTCATGCCGGACGAACGCCGCACGCAACTCCTCCTCAAGGACCCGGATGTCGTCGTTGTCGCTCATCGGCAGACCTCCACTAACTCGGTACGCAGAGTGGCCAGGGCGCGTGAGATGGACGCCCGTACCGTCCCGACCGCGCAGCCGAGCACCTCGGCGATTTCCGCGTCGGGCAGATCCTCGTAATAGCGCAGCACCAGCGCCGCGCGTTGCCGGCGCGGCAGCCGGGCCAGCCAGGACCAGACCTGGTCCCGGTCCGCGGTCGCCTCGGCGTGATCCCCGCGTACGCCGAGGGTCACCGCCTTCTCCTCCGGGTCGGCCCGCAGCAGCACCCGCCGGAACCAGGAACCGCGCTGCCAGTCGATGTACTGATTGGTCAACATCCGACGGACGTACCGCTCCGGGGAGTCGGCGCGGGCGACCCGCCGCCAGTTGAGTTGGACCCGCACCATCGTCTCCTGGACCAGGTCCTGAGCGAGGTGCGGATCGCCGGTCAGCATCACCGCGTAGCGCAGCAGCAAGGCAAGCCGGGAATCGGCGAATTCCGCGTACGTCACTGACACCTCCATAGGCTCACGACGTAGAGACGGAGCCGACCCGGCAAAACATTGCCGTACGACAGCAGCCACCCGTTCAAGCAGACATTTCGGATCTTCCACGCATTGAGCCGGCACCGGATTTCAGGCGCACTCATCGCCACCGCGGTGTCCGGGTGTCCGCTATCGCGGCGCCGGTGGCCCATCGCGCCGTGGTCGTTCAGGCGTGCCGCTTAGACTGCGGGGTACCCGCAGTCGGCGGCGGACGGTTCGCCGCGCCCTACAGGGAACTTTTCGGAGGTCATTCCGTGCCGACGCCCACCACCACGCTGGCCATGGGCCCAAATTTTCTGGATCCGGAGTGGTTGATCTCGACCTTCGGCCTGCTCGGCATCCTGGCGATCGTGTTCGCCGAGTCCGGGCTGCTGATCGGGTTCTTCCTGCCGGGCGACTCGCTGCTGTTCACCACCGGCCTGCTCGCCGCCGACGCGCAGGTACCTGCACGTACCCGCTGTGGCTGGTCGTGCTGTCTGGTCTCCGGTGGCCGCGTCGCTCGGTGACCAGGTCGGCTACCTCTTCGGCAGAGAGGTCGGCCCGGCGCTGTTCCGCCGCCCCGACTCCCGGCTGTTCAAGCAGGAGAACGTCGATGAAGGCGCACGAGTTCTTCGAGAAGTACGGCGCCGAAGTCCATGGTGCTGGCCCGATTCGTCCCGATCGTGCGGACGTTCACCCCGATCATGGCCGGGGTCAGCCGGATGCGGTACCGCACCTTCGTGATCTACAACGTGGTCGGCGGCATCGCTGGGGCCGCCGGCGTCACGCTGCTCGGCTTCTTCCTGGGCCAGATCTCGTTCGTGCGGCGAGAACATCGAGTTGCATCCTCATCGCGATCGTGTGTCCTCTCCGTGGTACCGATCGCGATCGAACTGCTCCGGGCCCGGTTCGCCGCTCGTCGTGCCAATTCGGCGGAAACGCCGCTGGGGCACACCGGCCCGGCACGCTGCCCCGGAGACTCGGCGGAACCTGCCAAGCTAGGCGGCGGCCGACGAAACCACGTCGATCAAGGAGAACCACGTCGATCAAGGACTTGTTGTCGTGGAACGATCACCAAACCACGACAAGAACTCCTTGATCGCGGACGCCGCGTGCGGCAGGGCCGCGCGGCAGGGCCGCGCGTGGTGGAGCATGCCGTTGGGTCCGCCTGGGGGTACCCGTGCAGCGGGTAACCCCGGGCGGACCCGGGCGCTAATTCAGCGAGCCTTCTTGGTGGCACGCTTACGAGGCGGAGTCAACAGGTCAGCGATCGTCGCGATCGCCGTCGGCACCAGCCGGTAGTAAGCCCACACTCCGCGCTTCTCCCGCTCCAGCAAGCCGGCCTCGGTGAGGATTCGGAGATGGTGGCTCACCGTCGGCTGCGAGAGGCCGAGCGGCGCGGTGAGGTCACACACGCACGCTTCGCCCTCCGGAGCCGACTGAATCAGGCTGAGCAGCCGCAGCCGAGCGGGATCGGCGAGGGCCTTGAGAACCCCCGCGAGTCGCTCGGCGTCGGCACGTTCGATCGGCTCGCCGGCAAGCGGCGAGATCTGAGGCATTGTCATTTCAGCCAACGCAGTTCCCACGTATTCCATCCTTCCACCAGCAGCATCGACCCGCCTGCATATCAGCAGATCCGAATCGGCAAACTTTTACGCCACAAGGCCGAGGTCAGCCAACGTATAGGCCGCCCGATACGGCAATCCGGCGGCCCGCACGGCCTCACCCGCACCTCGATCAACAATAACCGCCACGCCCACAACCTCGGCTCCGGCCTCTTGTAATGCCTCGACCGCGGCCAGCACACTGCCGCCCGTGGTCGAGGTGTCCTCCACTGCCAACACCCGTCGACCGGCCACCTCCGGTCCTTCGATCCGCCGTTGCAGGCCATGCGCCTTACCGGCCTTCCGGACTACGAAGGCATCCAGCGGCCGACCCGTCGCTGCGGCTGCGTGCAGCATCGACACCGCCACCGGGTCCGCACCAAGGGTCAGACCGCCGACAGCGTCGTACTCCCAGTCGGCCGTGAGGTCGCGCATGGCGCGGCCGACCAACGGTGCCGCCGCGTGATGCAACGTCACGCGACGCAAATCGACGTACCAGTCCGCCTCCTGACCGAGGAGAGCACCACCCGGCCGTGGACCACAGCCAGGTCAGTGATGAATTTACGCAGGTCGTCGTGGTCCCCCATGGCGGGTAAGGGTACTGCGCAAACCCGCTGACCGAACGGATGACCCGGCGTTTCCGGCCACCGGACAGCCAGGACGGTGGCCGCCGGGCCCTAATATCGGCTACTCTCTGTACCTGGAACTAGTGCCGCATCAGGCAACGTTTGCCCTGTCGTGACGTGACGCGCCGTGTGGATGCTGGTCCGGACCGCGTGGCGTTGTCAGGCTGTCCGGGTGGCAGACCGGGTACGTGCTCGCGAGATCGATGACGACGAAGGACAGCGCCTGTTGCGGATCATCCGTCGGGGCACTGGGTCAGTGGTGACCTGGCGGCGGGCGCAGATGGTGTTGCTGTCCGCGCAGGGCATGTCGGTGGGGAAGATCGCCGAGGTGACGTTCACCAGCGCGGACCGGGTCCGGGACGTGATTCACAACTTCAACGCCGACGGCTTCGACTCGCTCTACCCGAAGTACAAGGGCGGCCGGCCCAGGATGTTCACCCTGCCCGAGCGGCGCGAGATCAAGAAGATCGCCAAGTCCAAGCCGGCCGAGCATGGCCTGCCGTTCTCGACCTGGAGCCTGGCCAAGCTGGCCGA
Organism: uncultured Actinomycetota bacterium; assembly: GCA_963750055.1. Classification (GTDB taxonomy): domain Bacteria; phylum Actinomycetota; class Actinomycetes; order Mycobacteriales; family Micromonosporaceae; genus CAVVPI01. The sequence continues at coordinate 151,145 of CAVVPI010000011.1, forward strand.
CTTCCTGGTCGCCGAGGGGGTGGTCGACGACATCAGCCACGAGGGCCTGCGGGTCCTGCTCCGCGAGGAGGGCGTGTCGTTTCAACGCATAAAGACTTGGAAGACCTCCCGCGACCCGGACTACGCCGCGAAGAAGGCCCGCGTCGAGCACCTCTACGCGATCGCCGACGGCGAGGTCATACCCGAGGACGGCGAGCCCGAAGTCATCTTCTGCCTGGACGAGTTCGGCCCCTTGAATCTCCAGCCCCACCCCGGGCGGCAGTGGGCCGAACGCGGTGGACGGCACAAGGACCCCGAGCGTGAGGCCCGGCCCCGCAGGCGGGCGACCTACACCCGCCCGCACGGCGTCAGGCACCTGTTCGCCGCCCACGACCTGAGCACGGACCGGCTCTACGGCCACATCAAGCCGAAGAAACACCGCACACGGTTCCTGGAGTTCTGCCGCTACCTTCGCAGCCTCTACCTACCCGAGATCCGCATCGCGATCGTGCTCGACAACTACTCCCCGCACCTGAGCACGAAAAAGGACACCCGGGTCGGCGACTGGGCCGCGGCGAACAACGTCGAGTTCGCCTACACGCCGACCAACAGTTCCTGGCTCAACCGCATCGAGGCCCAGTTCACCGCCCTGCGCTACTTCACGCTGGACGGCACCGACCACGCCAGCCACCAGGACAGGGCAGCATGATCCGCCGCTACATCATCTGGCGAAACAAGAACGCCACCGACAAGCGCCTACGCGAGGTAGTCAACAGGGCGAACGTTGCCTGATGCGGCACTAGGTCAGCGACGGGTCAGATCTGGGACCGGTACGGTCTGCGGCGCGCGATGGCGAGCGCTCAGCGCTCCTCGCGGCCGATCCGCCCCCGGGTGTCCCGGGCGACCGTCCGCAGCAGTTTTCCCGGTGCGTGTCGCAGACCGAAAACGGCCAACTTGTATTTCCAGTCCGGAACGCTGACCAGTCGGCCCCGACGCAGGTCGCGCAGGGCATCCCGGACCACATCGTCGGCCCGCAGCCACATCCACTCCGGCGTCTTGGCCATATTGATGCCCGCCCGTTCGTGGAATTCGGTACGGGTATAGCCAGGGCAGAGCGCCATCACCCGTACCCCGAAAGGCGTTGCGGCCTGGGCCACCGACTCGCTGAAGTTGGTCACCCAGGCCTTGCTGGCCGCGTACGTCGAGCCGGGCATGACCGCGCCGAAGCCGGCAACGGAAGAGACATTTATCACTGCACCAGATCCGCGCTCGGTCATCCTCGGCAGGGCGGCGAGGGTCAGCCGCATAACCGCGTGCACGTTCAACCGGAGCAGCCGGGCCTCATCTTCGACGGTCGAGCGTAGGAACGGCTGGTGGAGGCTGATCCCCGCGTTGTTCACCAACAGGTCGACCGGCTCGGTATCGGCGGCCAGCCGTTGCTCGACCGCCTCGCAGCCGGCGTCGGTGGACAGATCCGCCGGCAGGATGTCAACCGGGTGGCCGTACCGGGCGGTCAGCTCGCTGGCGGTGGCCGCCAGCCGTTCGGCGTCGCGGGCCACAAGCACCAGTCGATAACCATCGGCGGCGAGCCGCCGCGCGAAGGCTGCCCCGATGCCCGCGGTCGCCCCGGTGATCAGCGCATATCCGGCCCGCGCCGGCCCGGACCCGGGGTGACGGAGGCTGCGCCGGAGTCGCGCCGACTGTTGAACGTGCTGCTGCCACGACGGGTCCTCACCTCGGTGAAATCGGATCGGATGGCTACCAAAAGGTAACCCAGAACGGGTACGCGTCAGTCCACCTCGACCAGGCCGGGTGCACCGTCGCCAGATGAGGATCCCCCCGGTGGTCCGCAGGTGCGGCCGGGGGGATCCTGGATCCTGGTTGGAACTGCCGGTCACCGTCAACCGTGGGTCGGCGGGCCAGCCTGGCCACCAGGTGGGTTGGTCGGCGGAGCCGGCGGGTTGGTCGGCGGGTAGCCCGGCTGCGTTGACGGGTAGCCCGGGTCGTTGGTCGGTGGGTAGCCCGGGTAACCCGAACCCGGCACCGGCGGCTCCCAGCCTGGCTGCGGCTTGCGGAAGAACTCGTTGGACGCCGGCAGCGCGAGCAGGATCACGGCGACCAGCAACGCGAGCAACGACAGAACCGAGATCGTGGTGCTGACCGGACCGAGCCAACCCGGCAAGGCGTCGTTGAGTTGACGCTGGACGTCCGCGTTGTTCGGGAGGTCGCCGCTGCTTTGGAGGTTCATACCGTTCAACGCCGAGCCGCCCAGGCCGACGCCACTACAGCAGATTGCCAGGCCGCCGAGCACCCAGGTAATGATCCGCGAGACGTTACGGCCCCGGTTGTTCTGCAAGCCCAACACCACGAGAGCGACCGCCACCAGCAACTGAAGCACGGCGCCGGCTGCGCCGACCCCAACTGCGATGGTTTCCGCTCCGGCGGCGCTCGTGCCCTCGTACGCCTTCCCGAGGGCCTCGGAAAGGGCGCCGAGGGTGGACAGCGAGATGATCGCGCTGATGGCGAAGAGCAGCGCCACCAGGAAGAGCAGGTAGCTGGAGATGGTGACACTGCCCGGCCGCGCGCGGGCGGCCGGCTTCATCGATTCCGACACGGCTCTCCTTCCTAGCCAGAGACTTCTAAGATCGAGAGCAACGCTATCGGTACCCCGCCAACCTGGCATTGTCAACGACCCGCTCATGAGTGGTCGGATTTGCGGGTCACCGCCCTCGCTGGTCTGCGAGGTCAGGCCGCGTGTGGGCGATTGACCGCGCCCCGGCCCCGTACACCGCGCCGGGGCGATGTTCAGGGCCGCATTGTGATCGGCGTGGGCAACGACCCCGCACGACCGGCAGTGGAAGCGTTTCCTGTACCTGTCAGGTCGCCACCCGCGGTCGCCGTCGTACTTCACCGCCTCGTGTGGTGGGGCGCCCTCGGCCGTGGTCAAGGAGTACATCGAGAACCAGCAGAGGCCAGGTTCGTGACGGCTTTCCTCCCGGCACTGAAGGGCCAGGGTTCCAGCCTTATGCACGCTGAACTGCCGCCCAGGCCGACAGCGAACACCGTTCGATTGACGTCCGCCGCCACGACGACGCGCGGCGCTGTCTGGTCGCAGCCTGGATCTCCCGACGGCTGAGCCGGTCAGCCGTTATCGAGCCGCTCGGCCGCGTACTCGCCGAGCGTCGTCTGGGCCATGAGACAACCGCTGAACGTGGTGAGCTCCGACCGGTCGTCAACCATCGACTCCCAGGCCGCGCGGGCGGCTACCGGGTCCAACCGGCCGAGCAGACTCGCCGCGTACGCCTTGCCGGCCGCGGATCCGTTCGCCAGCAGCCAGCGAAGCTGGGGGCGGAATGCCTCGGCCCGTTCGGGGAGTGCCGCTTCGATCGCGTGGTACGCCTCGGTCGGCGGCAACACCTGACCGACGAGTCCCACACCACCGAACGCGACCACATCGGCGACGGACAGTTCGTGAATCGCGGAGGCGAACTCGCCGCCCGGCTCGGAAGTCTCCACCATGCCTCTGATGGTCCGCCACCATCAGCACCCAGCGCCAGTCCCCCCAACCCCACCCGGACCCCGGACCCCCACCCGGTCCGACCCACCCGGACGATCATGAGGTTATCGCCGAAATCCAGGCAAAAATTGACGATAACCTCATGATCGACTCGGGTAACGGGGTGGGGGGTGGGGTCAGGGGCGGGTTACGGTCAACGCGTCCTTGGCGTCGGCCAGGTCGACCCGGACCAGGTCACCGTCGCGTATCTCGCCGGCGAGCAGCGACTTGGCCAACTGGTCGCCGATCGCCGACTGGACCAGCCGGCGCAGCGGCCGGGCCCCGTAGAGCGGGTCGTACCCGTGCTCAGCCAGCCAGTTGCGGGCCGGCTCGGTCACCTCCAGGGTCAGCCGTCGGTCGGCCAACCGTCGCCGCAGCCGAGTCGAGCTGGATATCCACGATCGAGCGCAACTGGTCGCCGGCGAGCGAGGCGAAGACCACGATGTCATCGAGCCGGTTGAGGAACTCGGGCTTGAAGTGCGCGCGCACCACCGCGCAGCACCGCCTCCCGGCGCTGCTCGGCGGGGAGGGTGAGGTCGGAGACCACCGCCGAGCCGAGGTTGGAGGTCAGGATCAGGATCGTGTTGCGGAAGTCGACCGTACGGCCCTGGCCGTCGGTGAGCCGGCCGTCGTCGAGCACCTGGAGCAGTACGTCGAAAACGTCCGGGTGGGCCTTCTCCACCTCGTCGAGCAGGATCACCGAGTACGGCCGGCGGCGCACCGCCTCGGTGAGCTGACCGCCCTCGTCGTACCCGACGTAGCCGGGCGGGGCGCCGACCAGCCGGGCCACCGAGTGCTTCTCGGCGTACTCGCTCATGTCGATCCGGACCATGGCCCGTTCGTCGTCGAAGAGGAACTCGGCCAGCGCCTTGCCCAGCTCGGTCTTGCCGACCCCGGTCGGGCCGAGGAAGAGGAAGCTGCCGGTGGGTCGGTCCGGGTCGGCGACGCCGGCCCGGGCGCGGCGGACCGCGTCGGAAACCGCGCCGACCGCCTCGGCCTGCCCGACCACCCGGCCGCCGAGCGAGGACTCCATCCGCAGCAGCTTGGCGGTCTCGCCCTCCATCAGCCGGCCGGCGGGGATGCCGGTCCAGGCGGCCACCACCGAGGCGATGTCGTCGGCGCCGACTTCCTCCTTGAGCATCGCACCGTCGGCCTGCAACCCGGCGAGTTCCGTCTCGGCCCGGGCCAGGTCGCCCTGCAAGGTCGGGATCCGGCCGTAGCGCAGCTCGGCGGCGCGTTCCAGCTCGCCGTCCCGCTCGGCCCGGTCGGCCTCGCCGCCGAGGCGCTCCAACTCCTCCTTGGCCGTCGAAATCTTGGTGATGTGGTCCTTCTCCAGCTTCCACCGCTCACTGAGCGCGGTGAGCTGCTCGCGCTTGTCCGCCAACTCCTTGCGGAGCCGGACGAGCCGCTCGGCGGAACCCGCATCCGGCTCCTTGGCCAGCGCCATCTCCTCGATCTCCAGCCGGCGGACCGCACGCTCGATCTCGTCCACCTCGACCGGCCGGGAGTCGATCTCCATCCGCAGCCGGGAGGCGGACTCGTCAACCAGGTCGATCGCCTTGTCCGGCAGGAACCGGTCGGTGATGTAGCGGTCGGAGAGCGCGGCGGCGGCGACCAGCGCGGCGTCGGTGATCCGTACGCCGTGGTGCACCTCGTAGCGCTCCTTGAGCCCGCGCAGGATACCGATGGTGTCCTCCACGTTGGGCTCGCCGACCAGCACCGGCTGGAACCGGCGTTCCAGCGCCGGGTCCTTCTCGATGCGCTCGCGGTATTCGTCCAGGGTGGTCGCGCCGACCATCCGCAGCTCACCACGGGCCAGCATCGGCTTGAGCATGTTGCCGGCGTCCATCGAACCCTCGCCCTTAGCCGGCGCCGACCACGGTGTGCAGCTCGTCGAGGAAGGTGATCACCTGCCCGTCCGAGTTTTTGATCTCCGCGAGCACCGACTTGAGCCGCTCCTCGAACTGGCCCCGGAACTGCGCACCGGCGACCATCGCCCCCAGATCGAGGGAGATCAGTTTCTTGTTCCGCAGTGACTCGGGTACGTCACCGGCGACGATCCGCTGGGCCAGCCCTTCGACGATGGCGGTCTTGCCCACGCCCGGCTCACCGATCAGCACCGGGTTGTTCTTGGTCCGGCGGGACAGCACCTGGATCACCCGGCGGATCTCGGCGTCCCGGCCGATCACCGGGTCGATCTTGCCGGCTCGGGCGCTGGCGGTCAGGTCGACGCCGTACTTCTCCAGTGCCTGGTAGGTCTGCTCGGGGTCGGCGGTGGTCACCCGCCGGTCCCCACCGCGCACCACCGGGAAGGCGGCGATCAGGTTCTCCTCGGTGGCCCCGGCGGCCTTGAGGGCGCTCGCCACCGCACCGCCGACCCGGGCCAGGCCGGCCAGCAGGTGCTCGGTGGAGGTGTATTCGTCCCCGAGCGGGCGGGCGATCTGCTCGGCGGCGCCGATCGCGTTGACGAACTCGCGGGCCAGACTCGGCTCGGCAACGCTGGCCCCCCGGGCGGCCGGCTGGGTCTCCACCGCGCGGGCGGCGGCCCGGCGGATGTCAGCGGGGTTGGCGCCCACCGCCCGGAGCAGCCCGCCAGCGGTGGAGCCGCCGGTGTCCAGCAGCGACAGCAGCAGGTGCCACGGCTCGACGGTGGCGTGCCCCTGCTGGTTCGCGATGGCGACCGCACCGGTGATGACTTCGCGGCTCTTGGTGGTGAGGCGTTCTGTTTTCATGGGCTCCCCATATGCTTCGCCGGCCGGTGGACATGGGCCGGCCGGTACAGCTGGCGTGTCCACTGATGACGACACGACCAGAGTTGAGTCTATTCCGCTCAACTCCACCCAGTGGCAGTCGTCACACCCACTCCGGCACCTGGCGTACCTCATCCGGTCCGACCGACCGGGACATGGACGATCCGGGCGTTCGGTTTCCGCGCGGGCGTGAATCGGTAACTGCCGGGATCGGGATGTAGCGTGACCGCCGTGCGAGTACGCGTAGAACAAATAGACCTGCCCGGTATCGGAATACGCCACGACCTGGTGACCGCCTCCGGGCGACGACTGGGGGTGGTCTCCCACCGCAACGGCCGGCGCGACCTGGTGCTCTACGACCCCGACGATCCGGACGCCTGCACCGCGAACATTCCCCTCACCGACGACGAGGCGGAGGCACTCGCCGACATCCTCGGCGCCTCACTGATGCTCAGCCAACTCTCCGGACTCCGCGATCAGGCCGCCGGTCTGCTCACCGAACAGATCTCCATCCCCGCTGGCTCGCCGTACGTCAACCGTCGACTCGGCGACACCAAGGCCCGCACCCGCACCAGCGCGTCCATCGTGGCCGTTCTGCGCGCACGCGAGGTCATTGCCTCTCCAGATCCCACCTTCCGTTTCGAAGCCGGTGATGCTGTGGTCGTGGTCGGCACCCGCAAGGGACTCGACGGCGTCGCCGCCATCCTCGCCGACCAAGATCCGGACGGCTGACGCGGATGCACGAAACCACCGTCCTACTGATTGAGGTTGGCGCGCTGCTCCTGCTGCTCGGTCTGCTCGGCCGACTCAGCCGACGATTCGGGCTGTCCCCGATACCGCTCTACCTACTCGCGGGGGTGGCCTTCGGCACCGGCGGCATCCTGCCACTCACCGCCAGCGAGGAATTCTTCGCCGTCGGTGCCGAGATCGGCGTGATCCTGTTGCTGGTCATGCTCGGACTGGAGTACTCGGCCGGCGAACTGGTCGGCAACCTGCGGACCTCGGCCCCGATCGGCCTGGTCGACGCAGTCCTCAACGCCCTACCCGGCGCTCTCCTCGCCCTGCTGCTCGGCTGGGGCTGGGTGGCCGCCGTGGTGCTGGCCGGGGTCACCTGGGTCTCCTCCTCCGGGGTGATCGCCAAAGTCCTCGCCGACCTGGGCCGGCTCGGTAACCGGGAGACCCCGGTGATCCTGTCGATCCTGGTCATCGAGGACCTCGCGATGGCCCTCTACCTGCCGCTGGTCACCGCCGTGTTGGCCGGCATCGGTCTCAAGGGCGGCAGCATCGCGCTGGCCATCGCGGTCGGCACCGTGTTGGTGGTGTTGATCGTGGCGACCCGGTACGGCCATGTCATCTCGGCGATGTTCTCCCCGAAGGACCCCGAGGCGCTGCTGCTCGGCGTACTCGGGCTCACCCTGCTGGTGGCCGGGGTCGCCGCCGGTCTGAAGGTCTCGGCCGCGGTGGGCGCCTTCCTCGTCGGCATCGCGCTCTCCGGACCGGTCGCGCACAACGCGACCGAGCTGCTCTCCCCGCTGCGGGATCTCTTCGCCGCCGTCTTCTTCGTCTTCTTCGGGCTGGTCACCGATCCACGGGACATGCCCCCGGTGCTGCTGCCCGCGATCGGGCTGGCGATCGTCACCATGGCAACGAAGCTCATCACCGGGTACGTGGCCGCCAAACGCGCGGGCATCGCGGTGCCCGGTCGCTGGCGTACCGGGTTGGCGTTGCTGCCGCGGGGCGAGTTCTCGATCGTCATCGCCGGACTGGCGGTGGGGGCCAGCTACGGGATCCATCCACAGTTGGCTCCGCTCGCCACCGCGTACGTGCTGGTCACCGTGGTGACCGGCCCGATGTTGGCCCGTCTACCGGATTTCGCCTGGTTCAAGGCATGGGTTCGCCGAAAAGCCAGCCACGAAGTCAACCCCCTGCGCACCGCGGAGTAGGTAGTTGGGCGGGGGCCCGTTCCACTACCGGTCGTCCGCCGACCGACGATCGGTGACCAGGTCAGCACCTAACGGATAGCCAAAATAGCGCTACCTGGCTCTTCCGCAGCTCCGCGGCGCCGCGCTACCGTGGCGCCGCGGCAGCTACGCGCTGTACGCGAGCGAGTGACGTGCGCAGGGAAACCGGACATGCCCTGCGGTCGTGAGTGGAAGGTCAACCTGTTGAGCGTGCAGGAGTCGGCGTTCCAGGGCTTCGCCAACCCGGTAGACCCGGCCCCCGCCGAACTGCGGGCCTGGGCGTACCAGCCCGACTCGGTACCGCTGGCCTCCATGCCGCAGGACTGGGACCTGCTCGTCGCGGGTGACCGGCTGATCAACACCCTCTTCGACCTCGCGATGGACCGCTCCTGCCCGGCTCGGCGGTTCGCCCTGCACTGCCTCTACATCTACGCCGCCGACGGCATCCGGACCAACTTCCGGGCCCACCGGAAGCGACGGCTACGAAAGTTGGTTGAGCAGGCCGAAGAGCTCGGTGACGAACAGATGGCAACCTGGGCGCATAACAGCCGGATGCTACTGGTCAGGCCGGAGCTCTTCAATTATCACGACTGGTGCGAGGGCGGCCTGGTCCGCACGCCCCGCCGGCTCAGTTGAGTCCCTGCCGCTGGAGCGGGCTGCCGAACTGAATCGCCCAGCGCGGACGGACCACCGGACAGCGGACGGACCACCGGACAGCGGACGGACCACCGGACAGCGGACGGACCACCGGACAGCGGACGGACGGGCCGGGAGCCCCCGTGGATCCCGGCCCGCCGGTCATCGTGGGTTCAGCGATGCGCGCCGTCATCGAGACAGCGCCTCGGCCACGATCGAGCGGCGCCCACCCGGAAGACATCAGTCCGAATTGTGCAGAGCTGACCCATAAGCGAGGTTAGCCCACTGTGGCGTACGGAGATTGCCGAACGATTCAGCCGGTCGGCTAAACCGGGTCACCGGGCCGTCTCGGCCGCCAGACGACCAGGGCGGTCGAGACCTGGCTGGTCGGCACGAGATCACGACGGGGGAACGGGGCGATCGTCTCCAGCTCGGCCACCCGGTGGTACGCGGCCTCAAGTTCGGCTTCCAACCGTGCCGTCCGCTGCTGGAGCTCGTCGATCAACTGCTCCAACCCGATGATCCGCTTGATGCCGGCGAGGTTGACCCCATCGTCCTGGCTGAGCCGCTGCACCTCCCGGAGCAGCGCCACATCGCGCACGCTGTACCGCCGACCGCCGCCAGCGGCCCGGCCCGGCTGGACCAGGCCCATCCGGTCGTACTGGCGCAGCGTCTGCGGGTGCATCCCCGCCATCCGGGCTGCGACCGAAATCATCAGCACCTTGGCGTCGGACGCCTGCTCGACCGAGACGACGAACTCCTCAGTCATGGTTAGTCACCTCCGCGCTTGACGAACCCGGTCAATCGACTCAGTTAGCACGACGCGCCCGCGCCTCGAGATGTTCCCGACCAGCCGGCGGGGTCAGCGCGGCGAACGTCTGCAACGCCTCCCGTGCCTCGGCCGACACCTGCGGTGGGCACCGCGATCTCGACCGTGACCAGCAGATCACCGGCCTGGCCGTCCCGACGGGTGACCCCCTTGCCCCGGGCCCGCAGCGTGCGGCCGCTCGGCGTACCCGGCGGCACCCGCAGGGTCACCGCGCGCGTCCATCGTCGGCACCCGCAGATCGGTGCCGAGCACCGCCTCCGTGAAGGTGATCGGCACGGTCAGCGTCAGATCGTCACCGCTGCGCCCGAAGACATCGTCGTTGCGGACCTTCACCAGCACGTAGAGGTCACCGGCGGCTCCGTTCCGCTCACCCGGTTCACCTCGGCCGGCGAGCCGGATCCGCTGCCCGTCGGCCACCCCGGCCGGGAACCGGACATTCAGCGTACGGGCCTTGGTGACCCCACCACTGCCCGCGCACTCCGGGCACTTCTCCTCCACGATCGTGCCGACGCCCTGGCACTCCCGGCACGGCTCGGAAAAGCTGAACGAGCCCTGATTACGGGTGCCCACCCCGACGCCCTGACACTGCGGGCAGGTCCGCGGCTGGGTGCCCGGCTTGGCCCCGTTGCCCTGGCAGGTGTCGCAGACCCCCGGCGCCCGCAGGGTCAACGGCAGGGTGACCCCCCGGATGGCGTCGCCGAAATCGAGTACCACCTCGGTCTCGACGTCCCGGCCCCGCGCCGGGCCCCGGGCCCGGCGCTCCGGCGTTACCGCCGGTGAAGATCGAGCTGAACAGATCGGAGAAGCCGGGCCCGCCGGACCCACCGAACCGCCCGGCCCCGGATTGCCCCGCCGCACCGAACAGGTCCGACATGTCGAAGGGTTGCTCGCCCGGCCCCGCCGGACCGGGCGTTGCGCCGGAACGCGCCCGATCCGAACAGCGAGCGGATCTCGTCGTACTCCTTGCGCTTGCGCTCATCGGAGAGCACGTCGTACGCCTCGGAGGCGGCCTTGAAGCGCTCTTCGGCCTGCGCGTCACCCGGGTTGTGGTCCGGGTGCGACTCCCGGGCCAGCTTGCGGTACGCCTTCTTGATCTCGTCGGAGGGGGCCGCCTTGCCCACCCCCAGTACGGCGTAGAAGTCCTTCTCCAGCCAGTCCTTGGAACTCAACGGTCCACCCCCTTTCTCATCGCGTGGTCGAGGTGTCCCACCCGCGGCCCGATCGGCAGCAGGTGGGACACCTCGACCACGACCGCTGAACTATTCCGGATCGGCGACGGCCACCAACGCGGCCCGCAGCAACCGATCATTGAGCAGGTAGCCACGACGCATCACTTCGACGCAGGTCGGGCTCGGTGACCTCGGCGGAGGTGAGGTGCGCGACCGCCTCGTGCCGGGTCGGGTCGAAGGGTCGCCCTGCTCCCCGAAGACGGTCAGCCCGAACTTGCCCAACGCCGTGGTGAGCTGCTCGGCCACCGCGCCGAACGGCCCGACCAGGTCGCCGTGCTCACGGGCCCGATCCAGATCGTCCAGTACGGGCAGCAGTGCGGTGAGCACCGCACCGGTGGTCTGTTCCGCCACCACACCACGGTCCCGGTCGACCCGCTTGCGGTAGTTGGCGTACTCCGCCGACACCCGCTGCAGGTCGCCGGTCCGCTCGTCGAGCTCGGCTCGCAGCGCCTCCAGCTCCGCGCCGAGCGGACCGGACGTGTCCACCGGGGCACCGCTGACCGGCTCCCCCGCACCGCTGACCGGCTTGGCCGGGGCATCCACCACCGGCGCGTCGGTCCCGGTCGGAGTCTTTGCCTCAAGCACCTCGACCAGTTCGACGTCGTCCACCACCAGCGCGGACGGCCCACCGCCGGCCGGCACATTGGCGGTCGGCAGGTCGTCCGCCGAATCGGCGGCCGGTTGGCCATCTGCCAGGTCGTCCGCCGGCAGGTCGTCCGCCAGGTCGGCAGCCGCTTGGCCATCTGCCAGGTCGTCCGCCAGGTCGGCAGCCGCTTGGCCATCTGCCAGGTCGTCCGCCGGATCAGCAGCCGGCAGGTCGTCCGCCGGGCCGTCGGCGGCCGATCCGGGTCGGTAACGGCCGCGGACTCCGCCGTGGATTCGGCGTCGGCCGGTGCCGACGCCGAACCGGTCGCCTGGCCCTGCTCGTCAGTCAGGCTGACCTTGCGCTTGTCACGGATGACGATGCGCTCGCCGCCGGCCGGGCCGGCGGGCGCGGAGCCACCCGGCGCCGACCCGGTGCTGTCCGGCTCGACGGCTCGTGGCTTTTCCGTCATACAACTACCTCGATCCGTTGCACGTGAAACCCGGATGGATGACTAGGCGACAATTCACTTCTTGTCGTCCTCGTCCACGATCTCCGCGTCCACCACATCATCCGCGCCGCGCCCTTTGCTCCCGCCGCCCCGGCACCGGCACCGGTCGCACCGGCGCCCGGCTGCTGAGCCTGCTCGGACTGCTGGGCGTAGAGCAGCGTGCCCGCCTGCTGCGACACCTGGGCCAGCTTCTCGTGCGCCGACTTGATGCTGTCCAGGTCGGTCCCGCCAAGCGCCGAACGCAGCTCGCCGAGCGCCTCGTTGAGCTGGTCGCGGGACTCGGTCGGCAGCTTGTCGCCACTCTCGGCGAGGAACTTCTCGGTCTGCCACTGAAGCTGCTCGGCGAGGTTGCGGGTCTCGGCTTCCTCGCGGCGGCGCTTGTCCTCGTCCGCGTGGTCCTGGGCGTCGCGCATCATCCGCTCGATGTCGTCCTTCGGCAGCGCCGAGCCACCGGTGATCGTCATCGACTGTTCCTTGCCGGTGCCGAGGTCCTTCGCGTTCACGTGCACGATGCCGTTGGCGTCGATGTCGAAGGTGACCTCGACCTGCGGGACCCCGCGCGGGGCCGGCGGCAGCCCGGTCAGCTCGAAGGTGCCGAGCTTCTTGTTGTACGCGGCGATGTCCCGCTCACCCTGGAAGACCTGGATCAGCACCGAGGGCTGGTTGTCGTCGGCGGTGGTGAAGACCTCGGAGCGCTTGGTCGGGATGGTGGTGTTGCGCTCGATCAGCTTGGTGAAGATGCCGCCCTTGGTCTCGATGCCCAGGCTCAGCGGGGTCACGTCGAGCAGCAGGACGTCCTTGACCTCGCCCTTGAGCACACCGGCCTGGAGTGCGGCGCCGACCGCGACCACCTCGTCCGGGTTGACGCCCTTGTTCGGGTCCCGCCCGATGAGCTGCTTGACCAGGTCCGAGACGGCCGGCATCCGGGTCGAACCACCGACCAGGATCACGTGGTCGACAGTCCGCGACCTTGATCCCGGCGTCCTTGATGGCCTGCTCGAACGGGCCCTTGCAGCGGTCCAGCAGGTCCTGGGTCAGGCGCTGGAACTCGGCCCGGGTGAGGGTGACGTCGAGGTGCAGCGGAGCCGAGGGGGCGCCGTCGGTGGCCGCCGGCCCGGCGGTGATGTACGGCAGGTTGATGCTGGTGGTGGCGGCGGCGGAGAGCTCGATCTTGGCCTTCTCGGCGGCTTCCCGCAGCCGCTGCATCGCCATCTTGTCCTGGGACAGGTCGACGCCGTGCTGGCCCCGGAAGGTCTTGACCAGGTGGTCGATGACCCGCTCATCCCAGTCGTCGCCACCGAGGTGGTTGTCACCGCTGGTCGACTTGACCTCGACGACCCCCTCGGCCAACTCCAGCAGCGACACGTCGAGGGTGCCACCGCCGAGGTCGAAGACCAGGACGGTCTGCTCCTTGGAGCCCTTGTCCAGCCCGTAGGCGAGCGCCGCCGCGGTCGGCTCGTTGACGATCCGCAGCACGTTGAAGCCAGCGATCTCACCGGCCTCCTTGGTGGCCTGCCGCTGGGCGTCGTTGAAGTAGGCCGGCACGGTGATGACCGCGTCGGTGATCCGCTCCCCCAGGTACGCCTCGGCGTCGCGCTTGAGCTTCATCAGCGTGCGCGCGGAGATCTCCTGCGGGGTGTACTTCTTGCCGTCGATGTCGACCGACCAGCTGGTGCCCACCTCGCGCTTGACCGACCGGATGGTCCGGTCCGGGTTGGTCACCGCCTGACGCTTGGCGACCTCGCCGACGAGCACCTCGCCATTGCGGGCGAACGCGACGATCGAGGGGGTTGTCCGCGAGCCCTCGGCGTTCGCGATGACGGTGGGCTCACCGCCCTCGAGAACGCTGACGCAGGAGTTCGTCGTGCCGAGGTCGATGCCGACCGCACGTGCCATGTTCGCTTCCTCGCTTCATTCCTAGGCAGGTAACGGGCACCGCCCGCAGCACACCCACCACAAGTTGAGTGGACCAGACTCAATACTGCCATGACCGGACGGTCCAGCAAAATCGAGTTGAGTCACACTGGCGCAACTCTGGCCGCCGCCGGCACATTCCCGACCCGACCCGGCGATCAGCTGGCCGATCCGACGACCAACCCATGGGCCGATCCGACAACCAGCCGTCACCCACGTAGTTACGCAACGCTCTCAAGGCAACCGCGCCTGTTGTCTGTGTTGCATGGATCAGGCAGTCTTTACCCCATGACGACGTTGGGCGCCCCGGCTACCGGCCCCGGCGCCCTCGTCATCCCGACAGAGAGCGATCCAGCGAACAAAACGTCCGGTCCCGAAGACCTGCACCGCGGCGCCGAGCCGGCCCCCACCGATGGCGCCCGAGCCGGCCCCCCACCGATGGCGCCCGAGCCGGACCCGCGGGCGGCAGCCGAGCCGGACCTACGAACGGCCCTCACCGACCTGCGCACGGTGATCCGCACCACGGCGTACCCGCTGGTCGCTGCCCTCGGCCGACGACGCGCGCCAGACCGGCACGGCGCTCATCGCCCAGCTCGACGACTACCTGCTACCCCGGCTGGCCCAGCTCGACGCGCCGCTGCTCGTCGTGGTCGGCGGCTCCACCGGGGCCGGAAAGTCGACCCTGGTCAACAGCCTGGTCCAGGCCCGGGTCAGCGCGGCCGGCGTGCTCCGACCGACCACCCGGGCCCCGGTGCTGGTCTGCCACCCGGCCGATTCGACCTGGTTCCGGCAGGGCGAAATCCTGCCCGGCCTGACCCGGATCACCGCACCCAGCGAACACCCGGACACGCTGCAACTGGTCGTCGCCCCCGCGCTCACCCCCGGGTTGGCCTTCCTGGACGCGCCGGACATCGACTCGGTGGTCGACGCCAACCGGGCCCTCGCCACGCAACTGCTCGCCGCCGCCGACCTGTGGCTCTTCGTGACCACCGCGGCCCGGTACGCCGACGCTGTGCCCTGGGAACTACTGCGCACCGCCAAGCTGCGCGGCACGGTGATCGCGCTGGTCCTCGACCGGGTGCCCCGGGAGGCCGCCGACGAAGTCTCCGCCCACCTCGCCGAGATGCTCACCGCGCACGACCTGGCCACCGCGCCCCTCTTCGTACTCCCGGAGACCACGGTCGACGGGCAGGGGCTGCTCCCGGAACCGGCCACCGAGTCACTGCGCGCCTGGTTCAGCCAACTGGCCGCCGATCCGGGTGCCCGAGCCGCGGTGATCCACCAGACCCTGGGCGGCGCGCTCGCCGCGCTGGTTCCGGCGGTCGCCGGCCTCGCCGCCGCCGCCGACGACCAGGCGAGCGCCGCGAAGGTGCTGGAGGATCGGGTGCGGGCGGCCCACCGGACCGCCCGTCGCACCGTGGAGGACGGGCTGCGCGACGGGCGACTGCTCCGCGGTGAGGTACTCGTACGTTGGCAGGAGTTCGTCGGCACCGGGGAGCTGTTCCGCGGCCTGGAATCGCGGGTCGGCCAGTTGCGCGACCGGCTGGTGGCGGCGGTCACCGGTCGACCGGTCCCGAGCACCCAGCTCCAAACCGCGATCGAGTCGCAACTGGTCACCCTGTTACGCGGGGTCGCCGCCGAGGCCGCCGAGCAGACGTACGCCGCCTGGCAGACCCATCCGGCCGGCGCGGCGCTGCTGGATCCCGCGCTCGCCCGACCCGGCGCCGATCTGCCCGAACGGGCCGAGCGGATGATCCGGGACTGGCAGCATGGCGTGCTCGAACTGGTCCGCACCCAGGCGGAAGGGAAACGATTCATCGCGCGCAGCGCGGCGTACGCGGTCAACGCCACCGGCCTGGCCGTCATGATCACGGTGTTCGCCTCCACCGCGTTCATCCCGACCGGGCTGGAGATCGCCGCCGGCTGGCGGCACCACCGTGGCCGCGCAGAAGGTGCTTGAAGCGATCTTCGGCGACCAGGCCATCCGGGATCTCGCCACCCACGCCCGCCAGGATCTGCTCACCCGGGTTGACCAGCTGCTGGCCGACGAAGCGGCCCGCTACCTGGACCGGACCGACCCGGCCAGCGGCGCCGCCGAGGCCAGCGCGACAATTGCGTCGGGTCGCCGCGCTGGTGGAGCGCTCCCGGGCCAACTTCAGCGAGGACCCGGCACTGCCCGGGACAACCTCGTGAGGCCGCCGATGGCCAGCCCGGCCGAGGACCGGCGGCTGGCCCGATGACCGACATCCTGGGCAAGGTACGCGACGCGCTGCGCGGCGAGGAGTCGATCAGGCCGGTCGATCCGGACCGGCTGCTCGCCCGGGTGGCAGCGGTCCAGCGAGTTCCTGGCCTCGGTCGACGGCCATCTGCCGCCGGATCGGCTGGTCGCCGCGCACACCCTGGTGGAACGGGCCGACGCCCGACTCGCCCTCTCCCGGGACCACACCGTGGTCGCCCTGGCCGGCACCACCGGCAGCGGCAAGTCCAGCCTCTTCAACACGCTGGCCCGGTTCGAAATGTCCCCGGTCGGGGTGCGCCGGCCCACCACCGGCGTCACCCACGCCTGCGTGTGGGGACCGCTCGACGACGCGACCAGGCTGCTCGACTGGATCGGCGTACTACCTCGGCACCGGTTCGTCCGGGAAAGCGCGCTCGACGGCGATGACGAAGTCGGCCTGCACGGTCTGATCCTGCTCGACCTGCCCGACTTCGACTCGGTCGAACGGGCCCACCGGCTGGAGGTCGACCGGCTGCTCGGCCTGGTCGACCTGGTCGTCTGGGTGGTCGACCCGCAGAAGTACGCCGACCGGATGGTGCACCAGGGCTACCTGCGGGCGTACCGCCAGCACCGGGACGTCACCGTGGTGGTACTCAACCAGACCGACCTGCTGCCGGCCACCCATCTGCCCGCGGTCCTGGCCGACCTGCGACGGCTGCTCGACGCCGACCAGCTCGGCGGAGTCCCGATCCTGGCCACCTCGGCCCTGAACGAGGCGGGGACGGTCCCGCTGCGCTCGGCCCTGGAACGGACGGTCGCCGAACGGCAGGCCGTACTGCGCCGGCTCGCCGGGGATCTCGACACGGTCACCGACCGGCTCACCGAGCTGATGGGCCCGGCCCAGGCCGGGCACGACCTCGACCCGGCCACGCTGACCGGGCTCACCGACGCCCTCGCCGCGTCGGCCGGCGTACCGGCGGTCGTCGAGGCCACCGAGCAGGCGTACCGGCACCGGGGCGTCAGCGCCACCGGCTGGCCGCTGGTCCGGGGTTGGCACCGGCTGCGCCCGGACCCGCTGCGCCGGTTACACCTGCCCATCCCGGCGGCAGCCGAGCACCCGGTCGCGGTGACCTCGGTGCCCGACCCGGCCGCGGCGCAGCGGGCCGCAGTCGGCCTGGCCGTCCGGGCGATCGCCGAGCAGGCCAGCGCTGGCCCTGCCCGCACCCTGGTCGGCGGCGGTGGGCGCGGCGGCCCGTTCCCGGCTCGCCGATCTGCCCGACGCGCTCGACCGCGCGGTCGCCGCCACCGATCTCGGCCTGGGCTACCGGCCCGTCTGGTGGCGGGTGGTCGGCGTGCTGCAGTGGCTGGTCACCGTCATCGCGGCGGTCGGCCTGGGCTGGCTGCTGGTCGGCTACGCGGTACGGGCGCTCGGACTGCCCGCGCTGGGATATCCGACGGTCGGCGTGACACCGGCGCCTACCCTGCTGCTGCTCGGCGGAGTGCTGCTCGGGCTCCTCGTCGCCCTGGTCGATCAAGCCGATCGTCAACTGGGCGGCCCGACGGGCCAGCCAACGGGCCGAGCGACGGCTACGGGCTGCCGTGGCCGAAGTCGGGCACGGTTACGTCGTCGGTCCGGTACGAGGCGGTGCTGCGCTCCGCCGACGCAGGCCCGAGCGGCGCTCGCCGCCGCGAAGTCGTCCCGGTAGCGGCGACCCGCCTCGCCGCTGCCGAACTCGCCGCTCACACTCACCCGGCCCGTGCCGGGCGTAGGGTCGGTGCCATGGCCCCGCCTCAGACCCCCTTCGACGCGGTGCTCCACGCCGCCCGTGATGTCACCAAGCTGGACTGCGCGCTGGACGCCGAGATGCTCGGGACGGCGCTGCTGGGCAGTGTCTACGCGATCGCGGAGGAGGATCGCGACAGCGCCGTACGCGATTTCGTCGCCGCCTTTCTCTCCGCCACCGCGCGCCGCCGCACGGCCGCCGCGACCACCATCCGGGCGGTCTTCGCCCGACTGGTACCGGACGCGGCCGGTGCCGCGAACGTCGAACCGGGCGCACAAGCCCCGGCCTGGTCCGGCCAGCTCGGCAAGGTCCGGCTGACCGGCAGCTACGCCTACGGCGATGTGTACGGCGACCAGACCTCCTACCTGGCCACCTTCGCGTACGACGACAGTGCGGTCGGCGGCCCCGAACATGCCGTGGTGGCCCTGGTCGATCACAACATCGGGATCACCAAGGATGTTTTTGTCGGCGGGCCGGCCGAGCGGATCCTCGGCCAGGTACGCCAACTGTGCGCCAGCGACGATCTCACCTGGTTCCGCGAGGAGGACCCCCGGCGGCTACGAGGTGAGGTGACCCGGCATCTGACTCGTCACCGATGAGCTGGGCAATCTGCCGGGCGAGGGTTCGTTGGCCACCGATCGGACCCTGGTCGGCGCCCGGCTGGCTCTGCTCCCGGCGCCCGCGCCGGCTCCGGTGCGACGACGAACCGGAACCGCTGTCGGCGGAAGAACGCGACGCGCTGGTCCGTGATTTCCTCGACTCGCCGGAGGCCGCCCGGTTCGGGCTGGACCAGGTGCCCGAGAGTGACCTCTCCTCGCTGCACTTCTGCCTCAGTCTGGTGTTGGATCACTCGGCGAGCTTTCCGGACGCCGACCCGATGCGCTGGAGCCCGGCCGTCACGGGTCTCTTCCTGCTGGACTGGGTGCACCGCCGGGCGGTGCTCGACCTGGACGACGCGGCCCTGCTACCCCGGGTGGTCCGCGGTTGGGCCGGGTACGCCGCACGGCAGCGTGGCCTGCCGGAGCAGGCCGCGGCGCAGACCGACACCGCGATCGAGGAGTTGGTGCCGGAGTTCGTCCGGCTCTACACCACCGGCGAACGGCGCAGCCCCGCCACCGATGCCGTGGCCCAGCTTATATCGGAAGGGATCGATCCCAACGATACGGTGGCATTGAACGCGTGGATTGAGACCAATCGGCAACGGCTGGACGACGACACGCTCTGACCATCGGCAGTCGTCCCTGCCCACAATCGGTAACGGAAAGGCACAGGCGTGTTGAACGCGTACGAAGAGCGAGCGCGGCCCTCCGACGAACTGGTTAAAATCAGTCCGGTCGGTTGGGTGGCCAGGCAGGCCCGCACCTATGAGGAGTCCGGCGGCAGGGCGGGGACCACGATCCACGGCGCGCCCTGTCTGCTCCTGGACTATCGGGGCCGCCGTAGTGGCGACTGGCGGCGCACCGTGCTGATCTATGGTCGGGACGGCGACTCGTTCCTGATCGTCGCGTCCAACGGTGGCTCTGACGCCGATCCGCTCTGGTACCTCAGCCTCGTGGCGAACCCGGACGTGCGGTTGCGGGTCGGGCCGGACCGGTTCCCGGCCCGCGCCGAAACGCTGTCCGCTGTGGAGAAGGACCGGGTCTGGCCGCACCTGGTGGAGGTCTTTCCGCAATATGCCGAGTATCAGCGGAACACCGCCCGCGACATCCCGGTGGTCCTGCTACGCCCGGTACGCGGCGGCGACTGACCCGGATGCCGACGGCAGCCCAGATGCCGGGAGGCGACGCCGAAGCGCCGCCTCCCGTACCGCTGTGAGCTTGCTCAGCTCTTGACCTCGTGGTCGTGATCGTGCAGTCCACCGTCGGTGGAGTTGACGCCGGCCGTGCCGCTGACCGGTCCCTTGATCGGCTTTTGCAGGCTGCTGGTGTCGAAGGCGTACGTGATGATCGCGTGGGCCACCGCGTCGGACATCTCGTCGATGGCCTTCTCGTTCACATTCTTGATCGTGTCGCACGCCGCGTGGTAGCAGGCGTCGTACGGGGCGTTCGCGTTGCCGCCGAAGACCGCCGCCTGCCGCGCCGTCTTGATCCCCTCGGCGCCGGTGAAGAGACCCCCGGCGGGGATGTCGACGCCAGCCGCGATGAAGGGTCCGTAGTCGCTGCGCCCGGAGAACGCCGTTTCCGCCGAGGCCAGGCCCTGGGAAGCGAAGTAGTCGTGGAACAGCTTCTCGATCGCGGCCGATCCGGGCGGGCCGGCGGCGGAGCCGGTGCCGGGCGGGAAGGCCGAGTTGTCGCCGTCGTAGACGAACCGGACGTAGTTGGGCGAGCCGATCATGTCGAAGTTGAGGTAGAGAGCGATCTTGCGCTGCTCGGCCGCCGACAGGTTGTCGACGTAGTGGGTCGACCCGACCAGGCCTGACTCCTCGGCGCCCCAGAGGGCGAACCGAACCTTGTTCTTCGGCTTCAGCCTTGCGCATCTGCGTGGCGATCTCCAGCAGCGCGGCGCTGCCGCTGCCGTTGTCGTTGATGCCCGGGCCCGGCGGCACCGAGTCCAGGTGGGCGCCGGCCATCACGATGTTGTTGGCGTTTCCCGCCGTTGATTCGGCGATCAGGTTCATCGTCCGGGCAACGGTACGGGTGGTGTCGGTGACGACCTGAAGGGTGAGGCCGCTCGCGACCTGCCCGACGAGTTCCTGACCGAGCGCCTGGGTGATCCCGATGGCGGCGAAGTTGAGTGCGTACGTGTCGCCGAGGGTGCCGTTGAGGTCGCCTTCGGTGTTGTTGTAGATGATCGCGGCCGCCGCGCCGGCCGCCGCCGCCATGCTGGCCTTATCGCCGAACGGGCAGGCCCCCCGACTGATCAGGACGATCGGTGCCGACGTTGGCCGGACCGAAATCACTCGGCGCGCAACCGGTCTGGTCGCCGGTCGGCACGCTGGCGGCGGCCGTCACATCGGCGCTACCCGAGTAGCTCATGATCACGTGAGCGAGGTCGCCGGCTGGCGCCGGAGCCGTCCGCTGCACCTGCGAGGGCGAGTTCGAACGGAACGTGGTGAACTCGAACGGCTGCCGGGTCACCTGGTAGCCGGCCTTGCGGAATTCCTTCTCGGCGTACTCGATGGACCGGTCGTAACCAGGGGTGCCCGAGGCCCGGGTGCCACCGTTACGGTCCGCGATCTTCTGAAGTTCCTTCAGGTGCTTCATGACTCCGTTGGCCTTGACTGCCTTGCGCAGCTCCTTGGAGTCCATGACTCCCTTGCCCTTGTCGTCGCCCTTCGAGTTCCCCGCCTGAGCGGGCATCGGCGCCACGACCACCATGAGTGATACAGCGGACGCGGCTGCCAACAGGCTGCGGCGCCAGGTCCGACTCGTGCTACCCACACTGCCCTCCTGTTCGAATCCCCGGGTTTGCCGGCGAGATCGAGAGAGGCCAGCATAGTGATGTGTCACTGTCCGTAAAATCATCCGGACGAGTGTCACAGCATTCGCCGTTCGGATCTGGCGGGAAACCACCGCAACGGGTAGCCGCCACGAGTCGGGCGATGATCGGTCAGCCCGCCCAGCATCAACGGTGCCGATCAGACCCGGGCCCGCAACGGCGCTTGCCGCGTCGCTATCCGGCGATCCGGATCCGCGCCGACGCCACCGGCACGGCCCGGGGGGTGAACGCCGGCGCGGGTGCCGGCGCGGGCGCGGGAGCCGGCCTGGATCCCGAGGGCGACGCCGAGTCGGACCCGGCTCAGCCGGACCCGTACCCGGGTCGGGGGTCGGGCTCGGGGGTCCGGGTCGCGGTCGGTTCCGGTGCCGCCGGCGGCTCGGTCGGCTCCGGTAGCCGGCCGGCGGGTCCGAGCCGGGTCCCGGCGGGTACGCCGGTCGGCTCCGGTCCCACCGGCGGCTCGGACGGCACCGGTACGCCGGTCGGCTCCGGATCCGGGGTGGGTTGCGGCGAGCCGGTCGGCTCGGGCGAGCCGGTCGGTTCCGGTGATGCGGTCGGCTCGGGCGGGCCGGTCGGCTCGGGCGAACCGTTGAGCGGCGGGTCGGAGGCGGTCGGGCGGCGGACGGCGGCCTCGGAGTGGCCGGCACGATCGGCGGAGGCGGCCCCGGTACGCCGGGCGGGTGGGCCGGACCACCCGCCACGGGGCCGGGGTGGGGCGGGCCGGCAGCGGGTTGCCGAGGACCGGGCAGCCCGGCCACCTGCCACGGAGTGGGGATGATCCGACCTCCCGCGCCGGTCAACGGCCGCTGGTCATCGGGGAGCACCGTCGCCGGAAGCGGTACGACCACGATCGGCCCGGGCGAGGCGGGGGCGATGAACGGAGTGGTGCCGGCCAGCCGACTGCCATCACTTACCGTGGCCGATCCGGCACTGATGGCCGCGAGGATCGGCATCGATGAGGTGCCGGCCAGCAGCGCGACGGTGAACAGATACCGCCGGGTCGGACCGGCGAGCCCCTCGGCACGGTGGATTCCGGTCACCCGACGGTATTCCGCGTGCGTACCGCCGGTACGTCGGTGGCGGGCAAGCAGTGATGGTCCTGGGTCGTCGCCACAGTCGGGCACGGGCTGACTCCTCGTTCTCCGGGCCGGGCGGAACTTGCCCGTCCACAGCGCCAACTCCGCTCCATACAGTGAAGCAGTAACGCTGCGTTGGCTAGCAACACACACCGTGTCAGCGGATTGGGTTTCCGAGCTGGCGATTCCGTACGCCATCAAATCGGTATATCTCTGGCGAAGCCGGCGTCGGCTAAATGATCGTGGGAGCCATACTGTGGGCCCGCTCACCTGCAATGCGAATATGGAGGCATCGGCAACGCAGCCGTACCCTCCGTTCATCCAAGGCGGCAGGTGCGACTCGGTGCCGACGGTCCGGTGAACCAGGTTCAGCCAGAGCCCGGTTCATGTCGCGCGGCAACCCTGACCGGGGCTAGGCGCGACGGCCAGATACGGTCCGGCAGCAGCCGGCCGGACGCACGCGAGTTGCGCGGTCGGGAAACCCCCAGTGCCGACGCATGAACGACAGGGAGAGACAGATGGCGAATAGCGACCGCGGGGTCACGGCCCGCGGCAAGCGGGCCACCGCACCCCGGTCACGGCGGGCCAAGGGTGGCAGCCCGCGACCTGGTGCAGCTACTGACCGCGGACGGCGAGCGGATCGACAGGGCCACCGGCCCGGACGGGACCGAGTACACCGTCAACTTCACCGACGAGGAGTACCGGGGGCTCTACCGGGATCTCGTTCTGGTCCGCAAGCTGGACGCCGAGGCGACCGCGCTGCAACGCCAGGGTGAACTGGGCATCTGGGCCAGCCTGCTCGGCCAGGAGGCCGCCCAGGTCGGCTCCGGCCGGGCCCTGCGCCCGCAGGACATGGCCTTCCCGACCTACCGCGAGCACGGCGTGCTCTACTGCCGGGGCATCGACCCGATCATGCCGCTGGGCCTGTTCCGTGGGGTCGACCAGGGTGGCTGGGACCCCAACGAGTTCAAGTTCAACATGTACACCATCGTGATCGGTGCGCAGACCCTGCACGCCACCGGTTACGCCATGGGCATCACCATGGACGGCCGGACCGGCACCGATGAGAGCGAGGCGGTGATCGCCTACTTCGGCGACGGCGCCACCTCCCAGGGCGACGTCAACGAGGCCTTCGTCTGGTCGAGCGTGTTCAACTCGCCCATCGTGTTCTTCTGTCAGAACAACCAGTACGCCATCTCGGAGCCGCTGGAGCGGCAGACCCGGATCCCGCTCTACCAGCGGGCCTCCGGGTTCGGCTTCCCGGGTGTCCGGGTGGACGGCAATGACGTGTTGGCCACGTACGCGGTCACCCGCACCGCGTTGGACAACGCCCGACACGGGCAGGGTCCGACGCTGATCGAGGCGTACACGTATCGGATGGGCGCGCACACCACCACCGACGACCCGACCCGGTACCGGATCGCCAGCGAGGTGGAGGCGTGGCGGGCCAAGGACCCGATCTCCCGGATCCGCACCTTCCTCACCAAGCAGCAGCTCGCCGACGAGACCTTCTTCGCCGAGGTTGACGAACAGGCCAAGCAGGAGTCCCTGCGGCTGCGGGAACGGGTGCTTGAGATGCCCGATCCGCAACCACTGACCCTATTCGATCATGTTTATCCACACGGCTCGCCCGCAGGTCGACGCCCAGCGCGACCAGATGGCCCGCTACCTGGACTCGTTCGAGGGGAGCACCCACTGATGGCCACCGAGACCATGACCCTGGGCAAGGCTCTCAACCTCGGGCTGCGCCGCGCACTGGAGCACGACCCCAAGGTGATCATCATGGGCGAGGACGTCGGCAAGCTCGGCGGCGTCTTCCGGATCACCGACGGCCTGCAGAAGGACTTCGGCGAGAACCGGATCATCGACACCCCGCTCGCCGAATCCGGCATCATCGGCACCGCGATCGGACTCGCCATCCGGGGCTACCGGCCGATCTGTGAGATCCAGTTCGACGGCTTCGTCTACCCGGCGTACGACCAGATCGTCTCCCAGGTCGCGAAGATGCACTACCGCTCGCAGGGCAAGGTCCGGCTGCCCATCGTGATCCGGATCCCGTACGGCGGCGGTATCGGCGCGGTGGAGCACCACTCCGAGTCCCCGGAGGCGTACTTCGCGCACACCGCCGGCCTGAAGGTGGTCAGCTGCGCCTCGCCGCAGGACGCGTACGCGATGATCCAGCAGGCGGTGACCTCGGACGACCCGATCGTCTTCCTCGAGCCCAAGCGGCGCTACTACGAGAAGGGGCCGGTGGACGTCGACGCTCCACTCGCCGACGCGTACCCGCTGCAGGCCTCGCGCCTGGTCCGGCCGGGCTCGGACGCCACCATCCTGGCCTACGGGCCGATGGTGCGGACCGCGCTCGACGCCGCCACCGCCGCCGAGGAGGACGGGCGGAGCCTGGAGGTGTTCGACCTTCGCACGCTCTCCCCGTTCGATCTGGGCCCGGTGTACGACTCGGTCCGGCGCACCGGTCGCTGCGTGGTGGTCCACGAGGCGCCGGGCAACGTCGGGCTGGGTGCCGAACTCGCCGCCCGGATCACCGAGGAGTGCTTCTACTCCCTGGAGTCGCCGGTGCTGCGGGTAACCGGCTTCGACACCCCCTACCCGGCCTCCCGGGTGGAGGAGGACTACCTGCCGAGCCTCGACCGGGTGCTCGACGCCGTCGACCGCACCTTCGGCTGGTGAGCCCGATGTCGCGGATCAAGGAGTTCAACCTCCCCGACCTCGGCGAAGGACTGACCGAGGGCGAGATTCTCAAATGGCTGGTCTCGGTCGGTGACACGGTCGAGCTGAACCAACCGATCGTCGAGGTCGAGACCGCGAAGGCGGCCGTGGAGATCCCGGCGAAGTGGGCGGGTCAGGTCCAGCGGATCTTCCACGAGGAAGGCACCGTCGTCGAGGTCGGCGCGCCGATCATCGCGATCGACACCGACCCGGGTGCGGGTCCGGTCGAGTCGGCCCAACCGGGCAGCGCATTGCCGGCGCCCTCCGCGGCGGCGTTGGCCGCCGTCGAGTTGGCCCCGGCCGAGGGCGCCATCGAGCCCGGCCTGATCGGCGGTCCGGCGCCGGGTGGGCGGACCGCGGTGCTGGTCGGGTACGGCCCGCGCACCACCGCGGCCAAGCGCCGCCCCCGCAAGACCGATGCGGGCACAGCGGTACCGGGTCCCCGGGGCGCAACGGGTACGGCCAGTGGAACCGGGGTCACCACCCGGTCCACCGCGACCGTGGCCGCCACCCCGGCCATCACCCCGGCAGCCACCCCGGCCAGCGGAACCGGCCGCAACGGTTCCGGCGGACCGGTGCTGGCGAAACCGCCGGTACGCAAGCTCGCCAAGGATCTGGGCGTCGACCTGACCCTGCTGACCGGTACCGGTCCGCTGGGCTCGATCACCCGGGACGACGTACACCTGGCCGTCGCCGGGAGTGCCACGGTGGCCGAGCCGGTGCCGGCGACGGTGACCGCGACGGCCCCGTCCTTCGGTCCCGACCGCGAGCAGCGCATCCCGGTCAAGGGGGTGCGCAAGCTCACCGCGCAGAACATGGTGGCGTCGGCGTTCAGCGCGCCGCATGTCACCGAGTTCCTCACGGTCGACATGACCCGGGCCATGAAGGCCCTGGACCGGCTGCGGAACCAGCGGGACTGGCGGGAGGTACGGGTTTCCCCGCTGCTGCTCGTCGCCAAGGCGGTGCTGCTGGCGGTCCGGCGTCATCCGATGGTCAACTCGACCTGGGCGGGTGACGAGATTGTCGTCAAGGAGTACGTCAACCTGGGCATCGCGGCGGCCACCGAGCGCGGTCTGATCGTGCCGAACATCAAGGACGCCGGCCGGCTCTCGTTGCGGGAACTTGCCGACGCGATGACCGCCCTGGTGCAGACCGCGAAGGCGGGCCGGACGGCACCGGCGGACATGTCCGGCGGCACCCTGACGATCACCAATGTGGGGGTCTTCGGGGTGGACACCGGGACGCCGATCCTGCCGCCCGGCGAGTCGGCGATCCTGGCCTTCGGCGCGGTGCGGGAAACGCCCTGGGTACACAAGGGCAAGATCCGGGTACGCCAGGTGACCACCCTCGCGCTCTCCTTCGACCACCGGATCATCGACGGTGAGCTCGGCTCGAAGTTCCTGCGTGATGTCGGCGCCTTCCTGGCCGACCCGGAAACGGCGCTGCTCGCCTGGACCTGATGACCGACCACTGACGACACCGCACGGCCGGTGTGCTCCGGGTAACCACCGGGCACACCGGCCGTACTCGTTTCCCCTTGCGGATGTCTCAGCGAAACCCCTAGGCCACTTTCGATTGTTCGGCCCGTGTCGCACCTCACCTAACAATCGTTGGCAATCACTCCCCTCTGCTGGTTGAATAGAGGCATCGAAGATGGGCTGACGAACCAGCCAGGGGGTGCAACACCATGACCATGATCGAACGATTCCGCGCTCGCCGGGCGGCCGCTCGCCGTACCCGTGCCATCGAGCGCGTTCTGCAGGCCACCAACTCTTCCGCGGTCCGCGACGAGATCCTCGCGATCGCGCAGCGCTACGACCGCTGACTGCGAGAGACCTCCTCACTCCCGCAGACCGATGGCCCGCCCGGCACCGCCGGGCGGGCCATCGGCTTTCTCGCCGACTGGCACCGGAATTCCGGCCGCTTTACCCGGCCCGGTAACGTGAAGCTTGGCCACTGTTCGACCGGCCGTCCAGGCATCCCGAGTTGACCGATGATGCTCGGCGTACCCGGACGGTCCGAGCGGTCGTCAGCGCCGACCGGACTGCACCGGTCATCGACCGGTTAGGGTGCGGGAAGCTTGTCTGAACGGTTCCGCACCGGTGTCGCGGATGAGCAAGCGGGGGACACCGCACAACATCGGCACGGCCGAAAATGTGATGGAGGAGGCGTGCGCATGACGTCCGAGGACCCGCAGCAACCCGGCCAGGAGCCGGATCAGGCTGCGCCGGTCGCCGCTGGACCAGCGCCGTACGGCAGTCACGGACCACACAACGCGGGACGGTTCCCGGTCCAGCCCGACGGCCGCTCCGCGCCGGACTTTGGTTGGGCCCCTCCGCCGCCAGTAACCAACGGGTCCGTTCCAGACTCTGGATGGCATACCCCCGAAAGCGGATCGAGCCAGACCGCCTCCGGCTTCCCACGGACTGGGGTGGCAGCGCACCGCCGCAGCCGCACCGATCGAACACCGGACTGGGGTGGGCCGGCATCCCCACCGCCCGCCGAGGTCCCGGCCCGCCCCAATATGGCGGATCCGGAACCGTGGGCGCCGGGTGAGGCATGGGGTGCACCGCAACCTCCGGTCAACTCCGCTGAACCGCCGCAACCACAAGCCCCGGGCCAGCCAGCGCAACCCGCGGCCTGGGCGCCCGCACCGCCGGCCTGGTCGCCCCCCGGCGGTCAGCAGCATGGCTGGCCAGGACTCCTTCGACCCGGACCGGCCCGAGCCGACTCGTCGGGAAGTGCCGACGTACCAGCCCCAACCGGCACCGGGCATCTCCCCGGACGGCGCCATCCCACTGCCACCACAGGAGGCCCGGGTTCCCGGCGCCAGCCTGGCCGCCTCGCCACCGACCGGCTATCCACCATCCTCAACCGCGTATGAGCCGCCGACCCCGTACGGAACGGCCGGCTACCCACCGCCGCCCGGCTACGAGTCGGCGGTCTACCCGCCTGACAGTGGAGGCGGCGAGTTACCCGTCGGCAGCCGAGCCGGTTGGCGCGGCTCCGGCCGGGCAGCCCGAGCTGAGCGGTGTCGAGACAGCCTGGAGCCCGGAGGCCCCTCCGGCCGGTGGCTACCCCGACCTCACCGCCCAGCCACCGGCGGCCGGGCCAGCGCTGAGTCCGGCACAGGTGCCACAGCCCCGCACGTCGAGCGGGTCGTCGATCGCTGGCCGGGTCGCCATGCCGCCAGCAGCCGGGTTCGGTGGCGCAGCCGGGTGCCATGGCGCAGCCGGGTTCGGTGGCCGCGATCGACCAGGCCGTCGGGGCAGCCGGGGCGGTGTCGGCGAGCGCTTCGGTGCCACTGACCAGCCGGGCGGCACCGCCAGCCGAAGGAGTCGCCCGTCCGGACGCGCTGCCGATCCCCCAGCCCCGGGTCTACGGCCGCCCGGCCAACGCCGAACCCGTTGAGGCGCCCGGTGATGCCACTGGCCTGAGCGAGGACCGGCAGGCGGGCGCCGGCCCAACGGAACCGTACCGGCCGGAGCCGTCACCGCGACGGGAACCGATCGTCTACGGTGCTCCCGCCTCGCCGCAGCCGGACGACTTCACCGAGCGGTACTCCCGCCGACCAGACGAGCCGGCAGTCCGGGGCACCTGCTGGCCCGGACGCCCGAATAGCTCCCGCCGGCCCGTTTGTCGGTCCCGGCCCCGGCCCGACCCGAGTTGCCGGCTTCCTACCCCGGCGCCGGATCGCCGCCCTACGGTGACCTGCTCGGTCCGGACCGGTCCGCCGGCGGCGCAGCCTTCGGCGGCACCGACCAGGGCTGGCCGGTCAGTCCCGGGCCGTTCGGCGGAGTCTTCGGCGGCGCCGGGTGGCGCCGACCCGTTCGGTCCAATCGACCGGCCCAGCTTCGCCCCGCCGTTGCCGGCCGCCGCGCCGATGCCGGCCGGACCGGTCGGGTCGGCACCCCAATCCGGTCCAGCGACGGCCACCTGGAACGCGGTCGGCGACCCCGAACAGAATCGGTTCGACGCGTTCAAGGCCGAGCCACCGGCCAAATCCGAGCCCGAGGCACCGGTGCCCCAGGTACGCAACGGTCGGGTGCTGGCCATAGTGCTGGTCGCCGCGGCGCTGATCCTGGCCATCCCGTTCAGCCTGCTCTGGCTGCTCGGTCTGATCGGCGGCGAAGCGGCGCCGGCCACGTCGTCGACGTCCCAGTTCAACCCGGAGGTCGGCAGCTGCGTCAAGAACGGCGGCGACGACAAGCCGGTCGCTGTGGAGTGCACCGACATCGACGCGTTCAAGGTGGTGTCCAAGGTGGACGCCGCCGAGAAGTGCGAGGACCCGCAGCAGCCGCACGTGACCATTCCGGCCGCTGACCCCGACCAGCGGGTGCTCTGTCTACAGCCGGCCGCGAAGCAATGAACCACCGTCGCCGCCGGCCCGTCGCCCGGGCCGGCGGCGGCGACCGTACCGCCGGCTGCGGCAACCGACCCGGTCGCCGCAGCCCGTCGCCCTCGTACGGGTCAACTGGGCGCTGAAGGGAAATGGTCGAACAAATGCGGGTACGGGCACCAGAGCTACTCGGTCGTGGTTGGCTGAACACCGGCGGGCAGGAACTGACCCTGGCTTCGCTTCGCGGTCGCTGCGTCATCCTGGATTTCTGGACCTTCTGCTGCATCAACTGTCTGCATGTGCTCGACGAGTTGCGCCCGTTGGAGGAGCGGTACGGCGACGCGCTTGTCGTCATCGGGGTGCATTCGCCGAAGTTTGAGCACGAGCGCGATCCGGTGTCGCTGGCCGCCGCCGTCGAACGGTACGGCGTCACCCATCCGGTCCTCGACGACCCGGAGCTGCGGACCTGGCAGCAGTACACGGCAAAGGCCTGGCCGACGCTCTGCGTGGTGGACCCGGAGGGTTACCTGGTCGCGTCGATGGCCGGTGAGGGGCACGCCGAAGGGATCGCCCGGCTGCTCGACGAACTGATCGCCACCCACGAGGCCAAGGGCACCCTACGCCGTGGCGAGGGTCCGTACGTGCCGCCGGCCGAACCGGAGACCGCACTGCGCTTCCCGGGCAAGGCCGTGCTGCTGGACGACGATCGGCTGCTGGTATCCGACTCGGCCCGACATTCGCTGGTCGAACTCGCCGCAGATGGCGAGACGGTGCTGCGCCGGATCGGTTCCGGGACGCGGGGCCGGATTGACGGATCATCCGGCGAGGCCAGCTTCTCGGAGCCACAGGGGCTCGCGCTGCTACCGCGCCAGGTGGCCGAGATCGCCGGGTACGACCTGGTGGTCGCCGACTCGGTCAACCACCTGCTGCGCGGGGTGCGGTTGGCCACCGGCGAGGTGAGCACGGTCGCCGGCACCGGCCGGCAGTGGCGGTCGACGGTGGACGACCACGCGCACGACGCGCTCGCCGTTGACCTCTCCTCACCCTGGGACCTCGCCTGGTACGACGGCCGGCTGATCATCGCGATGGCCGGCATCCATCAGTTGTGGTGGTTCGACCCGGTGAAGCGGACCGCCGGCACCTACGCCGGCACCACGGTGGAGGCGTTGCGCGACGGGCCGCTGGCTGACGTGTTCATGGCCCAGCCCTCCGGGCTCGCCGTCTCCACCGATGGCCGACGGTTGTGGATCGCGGACAGCGAGACGAGCGCGCTGCGCTACATCGAGGACGCAACGATGGGTACGGCGATCGGTCAGGGTCTGTTCGACTTCGGCCACGTGGACGGCCCGGCCGATCAGGCGTTGCTGCAGCATCCGCTGGGGGTCTGCGCACTGCCGGACGGTTCGGTGCTGGTCGCCGACACGTACAACGGTGCGGTCCGCCGCTTCGACCCGGCGACCGGGCTGGTCGCCACGGTCGCGCGGGACCTGGCGGAGCCGAGCGACCTGGTGCTCACCACCGACGGCGCGGTGCTGGTGGTCGAGTCGGCGGCACACCGGCTGACCCGGCTGGCGCCGGGCGCACTCTCGGCCACCGGGGCCAGCACGGTTGCCGGCACCCGGCACCGCACCGAACGTCCGCCGACGAATCTCGCCGGTGGCCCGGTGACCCTGAACGTGATCTTCACGCCGGCGCCCGGTCAGAAGTTGGATGACACCTTCGGTCCGTCCACCCGGCTGGAAATCTCCGCCTCCCCGCCCGAGTTGCTGCTCGACGGGGCCGGGACGGGCACCGAACTCTCCCGCGAACTGGTGATCAACCCCGAGGTGTCCAGCGGGGTGTTGCAGGTGGTGGCCCAGGCGGCGACGTGCGACGCCGATGTCGAGCACGCCGCCTGCCATCTGACCCGGCAGGACTGGGGCGTGCCGATCCGGGTGGGTCCGACCGGGGCCAGCCGGTTGCCACTGATCCTGCGTGGCCTCGACGGCTGACCCCGGAGGCACCGGGTGCCGGCACCCTTCCTCACACCCAGGGGGTGAGCGGGACGCCGGCCTCGCGCAGCGCGGCGCGGACCCGCTGGGCCAGGGCAACCGCACCGGGAGTGTCACTGTGCAGACAGATCGACTCAACCGGGCAGGCCACGATCGAGCCGTCCACCGCCAACACGGTCCGGTCGGTGGCCATTCGCACCGCCCGCTCGGCGACCACCTCGGGGTCGGTGACCAGGGCCCCGGGCGCCGACCGGGGCACCAGGGCACCACTCGGCAGATAACCGCGGTCGACGAAACCCTCGCCGACCGCACGCAGTCCCACCCCGGTGGCGAGTTGCGCGAGGACCGAGCCGGGTGGGCAGAGCAGGGGCAGCGTCCGGTCGTAATCGACCACCGCGGCCACCAGGGCCGCCGCCGGGGACTCGTCGACTGCCGCCGCGTGGTACAGCGCCCCGTGCGGCTTGACGTAGCGGACCGAGGTCCCGGCCAGTCGGCAGAACGCCTCCAACGCACCGATCTGGTACGTCACCTCGTCGCGCAGTTCCTCGAAGGTGTATTCAATCCGGCGCCGGCCGAAGCCGGCCAGGTCGCGATAGCCAACCTGAGCACCGACGACCACGCCGCGCTCGGCCGCGATCGCGCAGACCCGCCGCATGATGGACGGGTCACCAGCGTGCCCACCACAGGCCACATTCGCCGAGGTGATCACGGCGAGCAGCGCCTCGTCGTCGCCGAGTCGCCAGATGCCGAATCCCTCGCCGATATCCGCGTTAAGGTCCACGGAATCGCAGCGTAGTCCCCGATCGGGTGGCGCGAGCAGCGTCACGTACTCCGGCGCTCCGACCCTCGGCCAAGTAACTTACGGTGCCGTAACCTTGTGCCGTGACCACCTCGGCCCCGTTTCGGATGAAGCCGGTCGACCTCGGCAAACCACGGATGCGCGGTTGGCTGCACGCCTACGCCTTCTTCGTCGCGATCATCTGCGGCGTCGTCCTCTGCTCGATTGCCGCAACCCAGCCCGGACGGGCTCCGCTGATCAGTTGCGCGATCTACAGCGTGACGGTCTGCGGCCTCTTCGGCGCCAGCGCCCTCTACCACCGGCGGGTCTGGTCCGAGCGCGGCTATCAGTTGATGCGTCGCCTCGACCACTCGATGATCTTCGTGTTCATCGCCGGCACCTACACCCCGTTCTGTTTACTGCTGCTGCCGTCGGAGAGCGCCACCATCCTGCTCACCGTGGTCTGGTCCGGCGCGCTCGCCGGGGTGGCGGTCAAGCAGGTCTGGCCGCACGCGTCACGCTGGCTCTCCGCGCCGCTCTATCTCGGTCTCGGCTGGGTGGCGATCGCGGTGCTGCCGGACATCCTGCGCTTCGGTGGGGTGACCGCCCTGGTGCTGCTGATCGTGGGCGGGGCCGCCTACAGCGTCGGTGCGGTCTGCTACGCGCTGCGGCGGCCCAACCCGTGGCCCACCGTCTTCGGCCATCATGAGTTCTTCCACGCCTGCACCCTGATCGCGGCGATCTGCCACCACATCGCGATCTACTTCGCCCTCTTCGCCTAACCTCTCGCGCGACGCGCAGGGTCAGCTCGGTGGCGAGCTGGGAGGCGGTGGATCCGGTGGTGGCGGCATCATCGCCGTGGGATGGGACAACCGGTTCTCTTCGACGATCAGGGTCCGGGACCGGCGCTTGCGCTCCTGCCAGTACCAGAGGGTGGTCAGCAGGACCCCCAATCCGGAAACCATGAACACCCATCCGACGGCGCGTAGATCCAACCACCAGATATTCGCTCTGATAGCAAATGTCAGGATGGCACCAAATGCAATAAGGAAAATACCGCTACCGACGCCCATGTGCTCTGCACTCCCCCGTGCGGTGGCTCGTGGGCTTCCTAATGACAAATCCGGCGAATACGCCTGGTCGGCCTCGATAATCCTGGGCCGAACCGGCCGGCCGAACTGTTCTGATCCGGCCAACCGCTGCTGGCACTACTTCAAGAATAACGCGGCGGGCGGCGAGCAACAGCTCGCCGACCGCCGCGTACGGCCGCAGGACGGGGCCTTCCCGCGACCCGGAACCTCAGAAGGCCTCTTCGGGCAGTTCCATCAGATCAAGCGTGGTGGACTCGATAATGCGCCGGTCGGCACCGATCCGGGGAAGCACCTCCTGCGCGAAGAACCTGGCCGCGGCGAGCTTGCCGGTGTAGAAGGTTCGGTCGGCCGCGGCAACCTCACCGGCCAGTGCGCCCAGCGCGACCTCAGCCTGCCGCTGCAACAGCCAGCCGACGACCAGATCGCCGACCGCGAGCAGGAAACGACGGCTGGCCAGACCCACCTTGTAGAGCGCGCGGGGCTCACCGCCCTGCGCCTCGCCGAGCCAGCCGGTCAGCACGCCCAGCATGGTCTGCACCTCGCCAAGGGCCTTGCCCAGGGCCAGGCGCTCCTCCTTCAACTGGCCGTTGCCGACCTCGGAGGCGATGAACGCCTGGATCTCGCCAGCCACCGTCAGCAGGGCCCGGCCCTCGTCCTTGACGATCTTGCGGAAGAACAGGTCAAGGCTCTGGATCGCGGTGGTTCCCTCGTACAGGGTGTCGATCTTCGCATCCCGGACGTACTGCTCCAGCGGGTAGTCCTGGAGGAAACCGGATCCGCCGAAGGTCTGCAACGACTCGTGGCCTAGCAGCTCGTACGCCCGCTCCGAACCGACGCCCTTGACCAACGGCAGCAACAGGTCGTTGACCCGCTTGGCCAGCTGGGCGCCCGGCTCATCCCCGGCCGCCTCGGCGAGGTTGATCCGGTCCTGCCAGCCGGCGGTGTAGCAGACCAGGGCACGCAGACCCTCGGCGTACGCCTTCTGCAGCATCAGCGAGCGGCGGACGTCCGGGTGGTGGGTGATGGTCACCCGGGGCGCGTTCTTGTCGGTGGCGAGCAGGTCGGCGCCCTGCACCCGGCTCTTGGCGTACTCCAGGGCATTCAGGTAACCGGTGGAGAGGGTGGCGATGGCTTTGGTGCCGACCAGCATCCGGGCGTACTCGATCACCAGGAACATCTGTCGGATACCGTCGTGCACATCGCCGAGCAGCCAGCCCTTGGCCGGCACCCCGTGCTCGCCGAAGGTCAGCTCGCAGGTGTTGGAGACCTTCAGACCCATCTTGTGCTCGACGTTGGTGGCGTACACGCCGTTGCGTTCGCCCAGCTCGCCGGTCTCCTCGTCGAAGTGGACCTTTGGCACGACGAAGAGGGAGAGGCCCTTGGTGCCCGGACCGCCGACACCATCGACGCCGACCGGTCGGGCCAGCACATAGTGGATGATGTTCTCCGTCAGGTCGTGCTCACCGCTGGTGATGAACCGCTTCACGCCCTCGATGTGCCACGAGCCGTCGGGTTGCGGGATGGCCCGGGCCCGCCCGGCGCCGACGTCGGAACCGGCGTCCGGCTCGGTCAGCACCATGGTGGAGCCCCACTGCTTCTCGACGAAGAGCTTGGCCCACTTCTTCTGCCGCTCGGTGCCCTCGACGTGCAGGGTACGGGCGAAGGAGGGGCCGGAGGCGTACATCCAGATCGGCGCGTTGGCGCCGAGCACCAGCTCGGCGAGCGACCACCACAGCGCCCTGGGTGCGTTCGTGCCCTCCAGCTCGACGGGGAGGTCCAGCCGCCAGAACTCGGAGTCCATGAACGCCTGGTACGACTTCTTGAACGCGTCCGGCAGCGGCGCGGTGTGGCTGGCCGGGTCGAAGACCGGCGGGTTGCGGTCACTGTCGGTGTAGCTGGCGGCGAGGTCTTCGCGGGCCAGCCGGTCCGCCTCGGCCAGGATGCTCCGGGCGGTGTCGACATCCAGTTCGGTGTACGGCTCCTGGCCGAAGGCCCGGTCCGCGCCGAAAACCTCGAAGAGGTTGAACTCAAGGTCCCGAAGATTGCTCTTGTAGTGGGTCATGACTCTGGCCCCCCGATCCCGGACAGGTGTTACCAGGCAGTAACACCGACCATATTACTCACGGGTAGCTAGCGGCGACCCCGCCGCCAAAGTGATGCTTGTCACACTGAAGATCAGCCGTCTCGAGGCACCGACCTCCCAGCTCGGTACCGCGGCCGTGGTCACCGGCCGGGAACCGGCGTACTCCATCAGCACCAGGGCGATGTCATCGTCCAGCCGGCCGTGCACCCACTCCACCAGCGCGGTCTCCAGCGAGGCCAGCCCGTCGGCGACCGTGCCGTGACCGAGCAGCCGCCAGGCCCGGTCCGCGGTCGGGAAGAACTCGCCATCCCGGCGCGCCTCGCCCAGGCCATCGGTGAACAGCAGCAGGCGGTCGCCCGGTTCAAGCCGTTCGACCCGGGGCTCGACCACCGGCATGAACCCCAACGGTGGCGCCGGCGCCGGCGGCTCCAACGGAATCACCTGCCCACGGCGCAGCAGCAACGGCGCGGGATGCCCACAGTTGACAATCGTCAGGGTGCCGCCACGCTCCTCCACCAGGGCGGCGGTAACGAAGTCCTCATCACCGACACTGCGGGCCACCGCCCGATCAAGGTCGGCGACGATCGCCCGCAGATCGGCCCGCTCATAGGCGACGTGCCGATAGGAGCCGAGCACAATGCTCGCCAATCGGACCGCGTCGAGCCCCTTACCCCGCACGTCACCGATGATCATCCGCACTCCGTACGGGGTGTCGATCGCCTCGTAGAGATCCCCCCCGATGTCCGCGGCGGCGGTGGAGGAGATGTACCGACCAGCCACCGCGAGGCTGCCGACCTGCGGACCGAGCGTACGCAGCACGGCCTGCTGGGCCACCGAGGCGAGCTTGGACAACTCCGCGATGTGTTCGACCTGTCGCTGCCGGAGCACCGCGACCGCGGCGGCGATCGCGGTGGCCAGGGTGATGCCGGCGACGTTGACCGAGGCGACGAACGGAGTCCAACTCGCCGGAAAGCGCGAAGCCGACCGCCGATCACCGTGGCCAGCACGCCGACCCCCAGCACCATCCGCCAGGTGGCGAACGCCGCGGCCAGGAACGGTGCCGCCGCCAGCAGGCCTAGGTAGTTGGCGCTCGGCCCATCCGCTGCTTCAACCGCGGAGACGAGTCCGAGCAGCACAAGGGCCGCGCCGAGACCGGCGCGGGAACCTGGGCTCAACGAGCGACGGCCCGTCGGAAACAGATACATGGGTACGTCGAACAGCATGCCTGATCGACGGGCGCGACTGTACGCGATTGACCTCTAGTCTGATCCGGATCTGCCCACCCGGCGCGGCCGATCCGCACTATCGCGCCGGGCGTGTCGAGCGATCAGGTACTGGTTGCATGCCTGGCGAACATTCCTCAGCTAGCCGATCAGGCCAGGATCTCGTACCGCACGTTGATCGCCCCCAGGTCGAGCGCGGCGATCGCCCGGAACGCGGCCAGGGACAGGTCGAGGCAGCGGCCATCGATGTACGGTCCACGGTCGTTGATCCGGACCACGATCGACTTGCCGTTGGCCGGGTTGATCACCCGTACCCGGGTGTTGAACGCCAGGGTCTTGTGCGCGGCGGTGAGCGCCTCCGGGTTGAAAGTCTCGCCGTTGGCGGTGCCCTGCGGCTCGTCGTAGTACGAGGCGCCGCAGGAGCCGGTGCCCACCACCTGGCTGGGGGCCGGGCTGGTCATGGCCGGCGCCGGCCGCGTCGCGGTCGGGCTCGACGCGGCGGTACGGGTGCTGCCCCGGGCTGCTCGGTTCGGGCGACGCGGTCGGCTGCGGACTGGTCGCGGCCGGCGTCGGGGTGACCGACGGGGAGGTGCTGGCGGTGTTCGTCGGCTCGTCGCTCGCTGGCGCTCGCTGGCTTCCGGGGGCCGCCTGGAAAAGTTCGTCGGCGGCCGGCGTGGTGGCCGGCGGGTGGTCGGCACCGAGCCGCACCGCGCCCACCGAGCCGCCGACCACCAGGGCGATCGCCACTGCGGCGGTGGCCACCAGGCCGGTCCGGGACCGGGGAATCCTTAATCGAACGTGTTTCATGCTCACCGGCTCGTCCTCTCATCCAGCGACAAGATCGGGTTGAACCGTAGTGATAGGTGCACTTCCGAAGTCAACGTGATCATTTGCTTTTGCCCGAGATTGCGGTGAAACGTGTACCCGATCATCCGACCCAACCTGGGTCGGTCGGGCCCGGACCAACGGCGACACGGCGCCCGACACCGGCAACCGAGCACTGCTCGGGATTTTTGCCGCAAACGCCATGTGTCGTACAAATCTGGCGTTTACTACATCGGACCCCGCCTGAGGCTTCCCTCGCCCTCATGAGCCGTCGGGTCACGTCGCGTACCAGCGAGCAACCAACCAGAAAACGGGGATGCAAGATGACGACCACACGTCGGTTATTGAGCTGGGCCGCCCTCGGAGGCGCGACCCTGGCTCTCGTGATCGCAAACGCGGCTCCTGCCGCTGCCGTCGAAACCATTGACATCAACCCAGGCAACGTGCCGACCACCGCCGCTGCCTTCACCCAGAACTGTGACCCGAACCTGGGCGGCGGCCCCTTTCCCGACCAGGACGTCTGGGTCTTCAACCTGCCCGGAAACCCGACCACCTCCGGGGTATTCGTCACCGTCACGGCAACCTTCAGCACGCCGAACGGCACGGTGAGCAGGACGATCCCGACCGACGGCGGGGCCATCGTGAACGACATGGGCACCAGCAAGGCATGGATCGCCCTGCCCGCCGGCTGGACGCTCACCGATGCCACGGCGATCATCACCGGCACAGCCGACTTCTTCGTACTCACCCACACCTGCGCGGCAGGCGGCCCGACACCGACCCCAACCGCGACGCCCACCGCGACGCCCACCGCGACGCCGACCGCGACACCGACCGCGACACCAACGGCGACACCGACCGCGACACCAACGACGACACCCACCGGCACTCCGACTCCGACACAGCCGGTCACCCCAACTCCGACCAAGAGCGAGTTGCCGATCACCGGCTTCTCCGGCACCGGCGGACCGCTATCGCTGATGGCAACCGGTGTGGTGGCCGTCTCGGCTGGCGCCATCCTGCTGCTGGCACTGCGACGCAGACGCGCGGAGAGCTGATACCGCGGCTACCGGTAGGCGCCCGATCCGGGCGCCTCAGGTAGCGGTCATCGCGCGGTCGTCCTGAGTCACCTGACTCCGGATGGCCGCGCGATCGGCCGTTCCAGCATTGTCTTCCCCCACCGACCGGAGCCAGGGCTGGTAGGTGCCGGTCTCCGACCGGGTCACCGTGGCACTCGTGGGGCGCAGGGTGTCTCATGTTCGGCCCGCAGCACACAACGCCGGCCGCCGTCGAGCAGCCGGTCGCAGAAGACCCGATGATGTACGCCCTGATCGTCCTCACCGGACACGGTGGTCTCCCCCGGGTCGATCGCGGTCAGGAACGCCAACGAACGGGCAGCGGTACGCGCCAAAATCCGGGCCCGAGCCAGATCCGGCACAGCCACCACCAGGTGAATCACAAACCGGCCCGCCTCGACGCTCACCGCCGGGCCAACTCGAACATGCTCGGCGCCTGCCGCGACTGCCACTGCCGTAACGCGTCCTTCACCCGCCGGTTCTCCTCCTGACTACGCGCCAACTCCGCGTACACCCGAGCCAGATCATTGGCCACCCGATCCAGGAAGGTCGCCACCTCCTCAGGATGCAAACCACGCCGGGCCGAGCTGAACCTGCGCCCCCGCACCTGCCACGGCCCCAACGGCGCGTACGACGAAGACCGGTACTCCGTCCCCGCCAGATGCCTCAGCCTGACGTGGTGGTGTCGGCCCTTCCGATGAGACGTCGAAGCAGTGCTCGCACGACAATCCGCTCCTTCTCCTGGTCAAGGTTGTGCCTGGAAGAGGTGACCCCCTGCCGCACGGAGACCGAACGCCCGCGGACCACGTTCGGGGTCCGGAGCAGGAGGCCACCCCGCCCCGCCACCGCAGCCTCAATCAGCAGTACGGCAACGGAGCCGCTCACACAGTTGCTGTCGTCGTTCAGTAGGCCGGGACGAGCGCGTTAGCCCGCCCCGGCATCGGGCGCACCCGGGGTTGGAAAACCGGCCGCCAAGCAGGTCTCCCAACGGAAAACTTAGAGGACAATGTACGCCTAGTCAACGCACTAGCAACACTATGTGCTTGATGAGAAGGGCCAGTACGTGATCAAATCGGTGGGCCGCCAAGCAGGGAGCCCCACCATGCCGATCGAACCTATTTACACCCGAATCGTCGCTGATATTCGAGCGAGCATCGCGTCTGGCGAGCTCAAGCCGGGCGACAAGCTGCCATCCGTCGCCGAACTACGTGCTCATTACAGCGCCAGCAACACGGCCGTCCGTAACGCCATGCTGGTACTACGCGAAGCCGGCCTGGTCCAGGGCCACCAGGGCAAGGGCGTGTACGTACGCGTACCCGAGGCGTGAGCGGATCGAGCAAACCCACCGCTACGTAGCAGCTCGACGCCTCGCTCGGGCTATCGCCACGCAACTCCCCGTGACGGCTCCTATCCTCTCCGCCTTCGTGCCCGGCCAGTGCTGCGTAATCCTGTCGATTTTCGCGTAATAGCACTGGTCCGACGGGGCGGATATGCGGTTGGGGCG
Organism: uncultured Actinomycetota bacterium; assembly: GCA_963750055.1. GTDB lineage: Bacteria > Actinomycetota > Actinomycetes > Mycobacteriales > Micromonosporaceae > CAVVPI01. Next base: position 191,243 of record CAVVPI010000011.1, read on the forward strand.
TACCTGAAATTTTGTGTGACTACCTGAAGTTTTGTGTACGTCCGCGGGGCAACCTGCTCGGCCGGCTCGTCGGGTACCTGCCCTGGGGGCGACCGCTTTGGCTGGTTGGCCGCTCGCCCGGGGTCGCCGGACGGGTCTGCCACCGTCCGGGTCTGTCACCGTTCCTTGCGGGAGTGCGGAGCGAAGGGATTCCGCGCTGTGCCCGGAACCGATTCGGAACGCCGGTGGACCGCGACTCAACCCGGAACCGGGTCACGTAGCCGACGCCGGAACTCGGCACGTTCCAGTCCCGCGCAATCCTGACCGCGTACTCCTCGTTGAGGACCGGGTAGAAAATCGGCTGGTCCGGCAGGCGCGGTGGCCAGCGCAGCCAGCCCGATTCGCGTACGAGTTCCAACTCCTCGGGGCCGGTCGGACGCCAGAGGATCGTCGTCCCCTCGTCACCGCTCACGCTGACCTCGCCGCGTTCGTTCGTGATGAGCCCCGGACCCACCTGTCCCCTACATCCGGAATCCCTTCGCGAACTCACTGCACCCGTGGTTCATGTCGGCCTAACCTCATAGCGGGCGGTAGGCGAGGTGGGGGCTGGCGTGCAGGAGTATCCGGACATCGAGGACCATGGGCTTATTGGCGATCTTCAGACCGCTGCTCTGGTCACTCGCGACGGCACGGTGGACTGGTTCTGCACGCCGCGTTTTGATTCGCCCAGCATTTTCGGCGCACTGTTGGACCGGCAGCGGGGCGGATACTTCCGCATTTCGCCCGACGGCATCGACTACCAGCGCAAGCAGCTCTACCTGCCCGACACGGCGATCCTGATCACTCGCTTCATCAGCGCCGACGGGGTCGCGGAGATCATCGACTTCATGCCGATCGCCGGCGACCAGGCAACCGATCAGCACCGCCTGGTGCGAATGATCAACGTGGTCCGGGGCAGTATGCCGTTTCGGGTGGAATGCCGGCCCCGATTCAACTACGGCCGCGACCGCCACGACCTAAAGCGGTATCCCGACGGCGCCATCTTCCGCAGCCCCTCCATGACACTCACCCTCAATCCGGTCTACCAGGCCCGGCGGCTGATCCCCGAGCAGGACATCCGTGTGGACGACGGCGACCTGGTCGCGTTCACCACCCTGAGCGAGGGCGACAAGGGCGGGATGGTGCTGGAGACGGCCGCATCCCAAGCGCCTCGTGTCATCTCCGTCGACGAGGTCCAGGCAATGTTCGACCAGACCCTCGACTACTGGAACCGCTGGGTCGATCGCTCCCGATACCGGGGGCGGTGGCGGGAGATGGTCGAACGCTCGGCGATCACCCTCAAACTCATGACGTACGCACCGACCGGTGCCATGATCGCCGCTCCGACCGCCAGCCTGCCCGAGGCGATCGGTGGCACCAGGAACTGGGACTACCGCTACACCTGGATACGCGACGCGGCCTTGTCGGTACACGCCCTGCTGGGGCTCGGCTTCACTGAGGAGACCGACCGGTACATGGACTGGATCGCCGCGCGCATCCGCGAGGCAGACGACAATAGTGCCCCGTTGAAAATCATGTACCGCGTCGACGGCTCCTCCGACCTCCACGAGGAGGTTCTCGACCACTTCGAGGGCTACTGCGGTTCCGTTCCCGTCCGGATCGGCAACGGCGCGGCCGATCAGTTGCAGTTCGACATACACGGCGAGGCGCTGTTTGCGATGCACGTTGCAGATCGAAATGGCATTCGTGCCTTCCACCAGACATGGCTCAGCACCGTCAAACTCATCGACTGGCTGTGCCACAACTGGGACCAGCCCGACGCGGGTATCTGGGAAAGCCGCAGCCACCCCCGCAACTACACCTACAGCCGCGTCATGTCGTGGGTTGCCCTCGACCGCGCCATCCGGCTCGCCGAACAAAATGGCCGACCCGGCGACACCGCCTGCTGGATTCAGCAGCGAAGCATCATCTACAACCAAATCATGGAACGCGGCTACCACTCCGACCGCCGCTCCTTTGTCCAGAGCTACGGGGAGGAGGTCCTCGACGCCTCGCTGCTCATTCTGCCGTCCATCGGCTTCGTGGCGCCCTATGACCCGATGTGGCTGTCCACGCTTCGCGCGATCGACGAGACCCTGGTCTCCGACAGTCTTGTCTACCGGTATGACCCTGTCGCTTCCCCGGATGGGCTACCCGGTGACGAGGGCACCTTCAACATGTGCACCTTCTGGTACGCCGAAGCCCTCGCCCGCTCTGGACGCGTCGACGAAGCTCGCGTCACCCTCGAAAAGATGTTCACCTTCAGCAACCACCTCGGCCTCTATGCAGAAGAAGTCGCTTCTACCGGCAAACAGATTGGCAACTTCCCCCAAGCCCTCAGCCACCTATCCCTCATCAACGCCGCAATAGCCCTCAACAATCTGCTGGAACACCCAAGCCCCTACTACCCGAGGCGAGGCTGAGGGACTGTTCCAGCATTGTCTTCCCCCACCGATCAGAGCCAGGGCTGGTAGGAGCCGGTCTCCGACCGGGGTCACCGTGGCACTCGCGGGGCCACAGTCACCACCAGGTGAATCACGAACCGGCCCGCCTCGACAGTCATCGCCGGGCCAGCTCGAACATGCTCGGCGCCTGCCGCGACTGCCACTGCCGTAACGCGTCCTTCACCCGCCGGTTCTCCTCCTGACTACGCGCCAACTCCGCGTACACCCGAGCCAGATCATTGGCCACCCGATCCAGGAAGGTCGCCACCTCCTCCGGATGCAAACCACGCCGGGCCGTGCTGAACCGCCGGCCCCGCACCTGCCACGGCCCCAACGGCACGTACGACGACGACCGGTACTCCGTCCCCGCCAGATGCCTCGGCCTGGCGGGGGTGTTGGCCCTTCCAGTAAGACGTCGAAACAAAGCTCGCACGACAATCCGCTCCTTCTCCTGGTCGAGGTTGTGCCTGGAAGGGGTGACCCCCTGCCGTCTGGGACCGAACGCCCGTGGTCCACGTTCGGGCTCCGGGGCAGGAGGCCACCCCGCCCCGCCACCGCAGCCTCAATCAGCAGTACGGCAACGGAGCCGCTCACACAGTTGCTGTTGATCAATGGTTGGACATGTCCGGAACTCAGTTGAGGCGAGTGCAATAGCCGCGAATGGCGCCAACCGACCGCTAAGCCCTCGCAATCGCCGCCTGCGACGTTACTGCTGTTACGACACCTACGTCAAGGCCATCAACTGCGACAGTTTGATCAACTACGAGACGTGCATTGCCTACGGCAAAGCCATGATCGATACTGGTTGGGCCAACCGACCGTAGGGGCGAGCCATGCCTATCCCGCCGACCATGGACGAGCTGATCGATAGCCTCGTCGACCGCATCGCACGAAACGAGTTCGCGCCCGGATCGCAGATACCATCCGGCCGCGAACTGGCTGAGCATTACGACGTCTCTACCGCGACTATCCAGCGTGCCGTGGCCATCCTCCGGCGACGTGGGGTGCTGGTCGGCCGTCCCGGACGTGGCGTCTTCGTCGCCGAAACGCCGCCCGTCCAGGACATCAAGTAGCATCGACCAGTCATAGAATCGCCGAGCACCAAGCACCGACCGGCTGCGGTTCGGACGGCGTTCGGACTCTAGATTCGGGCTAGCGGAACTCGTGCACGACCTCGATCAGTCCGACGATGTGCGTGTTGAACTCGTCCAACTCCTCGGCGGGCACCCACAGTTCAAGGATGCTCTTGCCGCCAGCCTGGCGTACCGGGTAACGGCGTAGGAACTCCGACTCCACCCGGAACCGGGTCACGTAGCCGACGCCGGAACTCGGCACGTTCCAGTCCCGCGCAATCCTGACCGCGTACTCCTCGTTGAGGACCGGGTAGAAAATCGGCTGGTCCGGCAGGCGCGGTGGCCAGCGCAGCCAGCCCGATTCGCGTACGAGTTCCAACTCCTCGGGGCCGGTCGGACGCCAGAGCACCGTCATCCCGTCGCCGCTGCTCACCTTGACCTCCCCGCCGCCGTTGATCGTGAGCCGGACGGTACCGGCTGACTCCTACTGACACCACGGGATTAGCCGCTGACGCGGGCTTCTCCGTCGACCGGACAGAAGCGGCCTGCTCCACAAAGCTGGAGCGGTGGCACAATCGACCCGACTCGTCTCGGTCATCACCCCAATTCATGCTCCCAGCGTCGGATACCTGACCACCGCCTACAAATCACTCGCTGAGCAGACCATGCCGGACGGTTGGGACTGGCAATGGCTGGTCCAGGAGGACGGGCAGAACAACATCCTGTCCGTCCTGCTGCCTGATGATCCGCGTATCAGCGTCGGCGCTGGGCGGCGCGGCGGACCGGGCATCGCCCGTACCCTCGCTCTGGCTCGCGCCGAGGGTGAGTTGGTGAAGGTCCTCGATGCGGACGACCAACTCACCCCCGGGTCACTCGCCCGGGACATCGCCGTACTCGCCAATAACCCGGACGTCGGCTGGACCACCTCCCGGGCGCTCGACCTGCTCCCGGACGGCAGCACCCGGAGCTTCGACACGGACCCGCCCGACGGGCCGATCAGCCGCGGCACCGTCCTCGCCTTCTGGCGGGCCAACAACTACCGGGCCTCGGTCCACCCGGCGACCCTCTGCCTCCGACGAGACCTGCTACTCGCCCTGGGTGGCTGGATGGCCCTACCCGCCAGCGAAGACACCGGCCTCCTCATCGCCGCCAGCGTGGTCAGCGACGGCTGGTTCACCGCCGAACCGGGACTCCTGTACCGCAAATGGCCCGGTCAGGTCACCAGCCACGCGGCCCACCGGGAACCCGTCGAGCACGCCGCCCGAATGCACATCATCGAGGCCCGCTCATACGCACTGGTCTCGCTTTCGTCAGTCGCCGAAGCTGTCCCTGCCGATGCGCTGCGAACCGCTGTGCCGCCCGCATAGCCCAAGTCGTACGCCGGTCAAACTCTCCATGATCTTTCATGGGTCTACGAACAACCACCGGCCAACGCCGTTGCCGACCTACCTGGCCGCGCACGGGCACGCAGGGGGCACGCGGCCCGAGTAGGGATCAGAAATAGCGAAGGCCCCGGCTTGGACTCACGTCCTGGCCAGGGCTCTCTTCGTGGAGCGGGTGAAGGGAATCGAACCCTCACTGTCAGCTTGGGAACCCGCTACGGCGCCTGCTCCGGTCAAGGTCAACGCCTCGCGCTCCTGGTCAAGATGCCCGCGGTTCACCCTCGTTCTCGGTGGTAGCCCGCCGGTACTGGCACCGCCAGACTTAACTCGCCTTGCGGTGGACAACCGGGTCCTCGACATCGTCGGCGTTTATGATCGGCGCGCCCTGCATGGCGATGGTCAAGGCGGACAACGCGCGGCGCGCTTCCTCCGGACTTCGATAACTCGTGGCGCTGGTAGCCAGGATCTCGCCGTCCGCCGCAACCAACCGCCACCGGTACGTCCGCAGACTCCCACTAACCAGTTCAAACCGCAGCGGGCGTACAGGAGCAGACGGGCCGGTCACCTCAACGGGTTCGCTCTCAGCCATCATCGCGTCGAACTCGTCGCCGGTGACGTCGAACTCGGCCAGGTCATCCTGCGTCATGCTCTCCATCATGCGCCCTTCCCATCGACTAGCACAGTCCGAAGCCGCCAAGTCCCATCCGTGATGTCGACCGGCTGCAAGATGATCCGCAACAAGCGCCCCTGCTCATCCCGAGCCACCAGTAAGGGTGGCGGGTTGGCTGTCAAAGGGTGTGTCGTGTGGGCAAAGGGAAGCGGAGTTCCGGTATTGAGGTGAGCCACTCCAAGACGCCCTCGAGACCAGGAACTCCGCTTGAGCGATCAGATTGCCATAGCCCGGACGGTGAGGGTAGCCGCGGGTGTGTTCGCGCCGGGTCATCTGGGTGAGTTGACCCAGTTCATACCGTTCGAGATGGTCGATGAGGTTCTCGCCGTGACCCGCCGTACCCAGCAGCGGGTCCGGCTGCTGCCGGCCCGGGTGGTGGTGTACCTCGTCCTGGCGGGTTGCCTGTTCGCCGAGATCGGCTACGCGCTGGTGTGGCAGACGCTGACCGCCGGTCTGGCCGGGCTGGAGCCTTGCCGAGCCGTCCTCGGGCACGTTACGTGAAGCGCGGCAGCGACTCGGGTCCGCGCCGTTACGGGCGGTGTTCGACCTGCTGCGCGGCCCGGCCGTAACCACGGCGACACGGGCGGTGCGCTGGCGGGGCCTGCTGGTGACCGCGATCGACGGGACCACGATGTCGGTCGCCGACGCCGACGCGGTCCGTGCCCGTTACCGCAAACAACGGGGTAACCACGGCGGCGCCGGCTACCCGGCACTACGGCTCAGTGTCCTGCTGACCTGCGGCACCCGCTCGATCATCGACGCCGTGTTCGGCCCGATCACCACCGGTGAACTCGACCAGGCCCGCGCCCTGGCCCGCAGCCTACGGGCCGGGATGCTGCTGCTGGCCGACCGCAACTACGCCGCCGCCGACCTCGTCACCACCCTCGCCGCGACCAGGGCCAACCTGCTGATCCGCTGCAAGAACAGCCGCCGCCTACCCGTGATCCGCCGCTACCGCGACGGCTCCTGGCTATCGACCATCGGCACCCAGCGGGTCCGGGTCATCGACGCCCAGATCACCGCCACCACCACCGACGGCACCCGCACCAGCGGCTACCGGTTGATCACCACCTTGCTCGACCCATCACCGCTATCCCGCCGGCTGAACTGATCACGCTCTATCACCGCAGATGGGAAATCGAAACCGCCTACCTGGAGATCAAGTCCAGCATCCTCGGCGGTCGGGTCCTGCGCGCCCGCACCCCCGACGGTATCGACCAGGAAATCCACGCCCTGCTCACCGTCTACCAGGTCCTACGCACCGCGATGACCGACGCCACCGACAGCCTGCCCGGCACCGACCCCGACCGGGCCAGCTTCACCACCGCCCTGAACACCGCCCGCGACCAGATCACCAACGCCGCCGGCGTCATCGCCGACACCGTCATCGACCTGGTCGGCGCCATCGGCCACGCCGTCCTGGCCCACCTGCTACCCGACCGCCGGATCCGGGTGAAAACCCGGATGATCAAACGCTCGAACTCCAAATACCAAGCCCGCGGACCCAACATAGACCGACACAGCTACAAAGCCACCATCGCCATCGACATCATCACAAACCCTTGCTAACCACCCACCCGCCTTAACCGAGCGGCGTTGGTACTAGCCGTGCCAGGACCGCCAGAGGGCCGCGTACGCGCCGCCGGCACGCACGAGCTCGTCGTGGCTGCCCGACTCCACCACCCGGCCGTCCCTCAGCACCACGATGCGGTCGGCGTCGTGGGCGGTGTGCAGTCGGTGGGCGATGGCGATCACGGTGCGACCCTCCAGGACAGCCGACAGGGCCCGCTCGACGTTTCGCGCGGCCTTCGGAGCGAGCAGCGACGTCGCCTCGTCCAGGACCAGCACTTGCGGGTCGGCCAGTGCCAGGCGGGCGAGCGCCAGCTGCTGAGCCTGCGCGGGTGACAGCGTCGCCCCACCCGCGCCGACCGCTGCATCCAGGCCCCGCTCGGCGACCCAGTCCCAGACGTCCAGCGCCTTCAGTGTCTTTTCCAGTTCGTCGTCCGTCGCCGACGGCTTCGCCATGACGAGGTTGTCCCGCAGCGTGCCGGCGAAGACGTGATGCTCCTGGGTGACGAGCGCGACCCGGCGGCGCAGGTCGTCCAACGGCAGGTCGGCCAGGACCGCGCGGTCGATGGTGACCGTGCCGGACGTAGGTGGCTGGATCCCGGCGAGGAGCCGGCCGAGGGTCGACTTGCCGGCACCGGACGGCCCGACGACCGCGAGCCGCTCACCCGGCTCGATACGCAGGGTGATGTCGCACAGGACGTCGTGGCCCTCTCGGTAGGCGAAACTGACGGCGTCCAGCGTGACCCTGCCACCGCCGTCGCCGGCCAGGCTCGGGGTCGGGGTCGGGGTCGGTGGAATTGACGCGCGAGCCGTGGTGGCGTCGCGTACGCCGAGGGTCCTCGCCAACGACGCGCCGCCGATCTGCAGCTCGTTCATCCAGTACAGGAGGACGTCGACCGGGACTACGACCTGCTGGACGTAGAGGGTGGCGGTGGCGACCGCGGCCAGGGTCACCAGCCCGTTGAGGTAGAACACGCCGCCAAGCACCAGGGTCGCCGCGACGGGCAGCACGTAGGCGGCGTCGCAGATCGGCAGGAAGATCGAACGCAGGTACAGCGTGTAGCGCTCCGCCCGGTAGGACTCGGCGATGTCGGCGTCGGCGCGGGCCACGCGCCGGTGCGCGATGCGCAGGGACTCGACGGTACGGGCTCCCTCGGCGGTGTCCATCAGCCCGTCGGTGATCTGCGCGTAGGAGGCACTCTGACGCAGGTAGCCGTCGCGGGCACGGCGTAGGTACCAGCGGGTCGCCGCCCACAGCACCGGCACCGCGACCAGGCACGGCAGGGCCAGCAGCGGGTCGACGAGGATCAGAGCGCCGACGGTCAGCACGATGGTCGTCCCGGCGAACAGGGTGTCCGGCACCGCCTGGCGTACCGCGCGGGAGAGCATGTCGACGTCGCGGGTGGTGCGGTTGACCAGGTCACCGGTGCCCGCCCGCTCGACGGTGGCCGGTGGCAGCGCGAGGATGTCGTCGACGAAGTCCTCGCGCAACTCGGCCAGGACGCTCTCGCCGAGGCAGGCGGAGGAGTAGACGGCGACGGCCAGCAGGACCGCCTGCGCCACCACGAAGACGAGGATGAGCACAACGGCGCGGGTGACATCGGCCGTACCCCGCGACACCTCGTCGATGAGGCCACCGAGCAGTCGCGGGGCGACCAGGCCGGACGCGGCTGCGGCAGCGTGCAGGGCGAGGGCGCCGAGCAGGGCTCCTCGGCGTTGCACGGCGAGGCGGCGGGCCTGCGCTCGGACCTCCCGCGCCGACGCGACGGGTAGGGTGCGTACGGGGTTGTCGGTGTTCACGCCTCGTCCTCTCTGGCGACGATCGGCTGGTAACGCGCGTCGCCGCGCAGCTTCTGATGGTCGCCTTCGACGACGACCCTGCCCTCGACGACGACGGCGACCCGGTCGGCGACGTTGAGCATGATCGGGCTGGTCGTGAAGACCACGGTCGTGCGCCCGGCGCGGGCCGTGCGCAGGCGCTCGGCGATGCGCGCCTCGGTGTGCGCGTCGACTGCGCTGGTCGGCTCGACGAGCACGAGCACCTCCGGGTCGGCGTTCAGTGCGCGGGCCAGGCGCAGCCGCTGCCGCTGCCCGCCGGAGAACTCCTGCCCGGCGCCAACGACCGCCTGGTCGAGGCCGTCGGGCAGCGCCTCGACAATGTCCCCTGAGGATGACGCCTCGATCGCGGCGGACAGCCCGTCGGGGCGGTCGGCGGGATCGAGCTCGGTGCGCAACGGGCCGTCGAACAGCCGGTCCTCGTTGGTGGCGACCAGGATGCGGGTGCGGACCTGCTCCAGCCGCGCGTCGCGCAGCGGTACCCCGCCGAACGTGACGGCCGAGCCGGTGTGCCGACCGAGCCGGTCGGCAAGCAGGGTGGCGTCCGACGGGGTCGCGCACGCCACCGCGACGAATCGGCCGGGCTGCACACTGAGCCCGGCGTCGGGGTCGACGAGTTCCGCCGGCCCGTCGGGCAACGGCAGGGTGCCCGACGCGTGCTCCGGTGTGATGTTCAGCAGCCGGACCACCCGTGCGGCGGCGACGTTGCCTCTGGTGAGCTGGTCGGCCCCATAGGCGAGACGGCGCAGTGGGGTGGCGAGAAAGACCGCGTAGCCGTAGAAGGCGACGAGCTGCCCGACGCTGAGCCGACCGTCGAGGACCGACGTCGCGCCCAGCCAGACGACGGTGACCAGCAGCAGGCCCGGTAGCAGGGTCTTGGCGGCGTCCAGTGCCGCCTCCACGCCGGCCACCCGGACGCCGGCGCCCCGCACCCGTTCGACATCTGGCGGTAGCGACGGGAGAACTCGGGCTCGCCGCCGATACCGCGCAGTACGCGCAGGCCGCTGCTGATGTCCACGGCGTGGGTGGTCAGCTCGGCCTGCTGGTCGCGTAGGTGCTGCTGACGGCCGTGCAGTGGCCGCAGGAGCAGGCCGACGGCCCAGACCATGATGGGCACGCCGATGAGGATGACGAGGCCGAGCTGCCAGGACGTGCTCAGCATGATGCCTGCGACAACGATGATCACCACGACCGCCCCGGCGAACCGGCCGGTCGTCTCCAGCGCGGCACCGAGTTGGGTGATGTCGGCGACGCCGACGCTCACGACCGCACCGGTGGAGGACTTCTGGTGCAGTGTGTCGCCGAGTCGTGTGACGTGGGCGGTGACGAGTTGAAGGGTGCGGTAGGCGGCGCCGAGGGACGCGGTCAGTCCACATCGGTCCTGGGCGAGCCCGGTCACGGCCTGCACCACGCCAAGAACGAGGATCGCGGCACCCCACCACAGCAGTGCGGACTGGTTCCGGCCAGTGAGGCCGTCATCGATGGCCGCGCCGATCGCCGTTGGGATCAGCGCCTGGGCGACCGTGCAGGCGATGCCGGTGAGGACACCGAGCAGGATCGGTACTCGGAACCCGGCCGCGAGCCACAGCAGGTATCGCAGCGACGACCGACGGCCCGGTGCGGCGACTGAGGGTTCCGGAAAATTTCGCACGCGCTTTCATATCAGGAGAGAGTGGACGGTAGCAAGAAACATTCTTTACTGTTCATCAGAAGCGGCACAGGGCCACGGTGGCATCGTCGTGCACCTTGTCGTCGGGGTCCGTCGGTGGCTCGGCCCGCTCCGCCGCCCGGGTCGCGGCCACCACTGCGGCCGGCCCCTCGCGGTCGAGCGCGGTCAGCAGGTCAGCCCACGTCCAACCGAAGCGCTGCACCAGCCGCGCTGCCCCGTCGGTGAGCACGGCGGCGCAGGCCAGCTCCGCAACCGGCACCGAGCCGGTCAGCGCCTCGGCGGCGGCGTCCGGACGCGCCCCGACGACCCAGAAGCCGCCGGGCACGTTGCGCCTGCCGTGCAGTTGTGACCAGGAGAGGTGGTAGAACCGGCGAATCCGCTCGTCCGTGACCGCCGTGATCGTCCCCCGCCGGTCCCGGAGCAGGAGTACGGCGTCGCCGAGGACGAGGTGCTCGACCTGGTCGCCCCGCAACCGCAGCATCGCCACCGTCGCCGAGGGGCCGCGCGGATCGTCGACGTCGCAGGTGCCGGCGTGGGTCGCGCGTACCGCCCCGGCGGCGTCGCGCAGGAGCACGGGTAGCGTTCCGTCGCCGTCCGCGCCGAGGAGTCGGCCCAACTCGCCCGCGACCGAGCGGGCGAACCAGCGGACCCCGTGACGACAGCCCGAGGAGAATCCCGGCTCGGCGGTCGCGCCGTCCAGCACCACCACGAACGTGTCACCGGCCGCGACGGCGTCCTCGTTATCGACGCCGGGCGCGGCGCCGCTGCACAGCGCCACCTCCATGCTCACGTCCACGTGTCGTCCGCCTCGTACGCCAGCCACTGGCCGACTGTGCGGATCCCGTCGGCGAGGCGGATCCCGGACCCGTCCCGACCGAACGGCCCCGGTGCCGCAACCAGGGGAGCGTCGCCGTCCAGCACCGGCACCGGTTTGATCGTCCGGGACACCAGCGTGGCCAACTCCGCCGGGTCGACGAGCGGGCCGATGCCGGCCGGGTCGGCCGGCGCGCCATCGAGCACCCGGGCGACCGTGGCGGCGATGTCCCACACGTGCGAGTAGGACACCGCACGGCTGGAACGGTCCACGACGATCGGCTGGGCGACCAGAGCCCGGCCGACGTAGTCGTCGAGCGGCTGACAGGGCACACCCGGGCCGTACGGCACACCGGTGCACAGGGTCACGGTGGCCGGCCGTGGGCCGGTGCCCTCCACCCGTACGCCGGCGGTGTCGTCGACCGTCCGCACCGCCACGTCGTACCCACGGTCCGCGAGCTCACCGGTCAGGGCATTCCGCAGCGACGGTGCCGCGTGCGGCGGACACGGCACGGCGACCACGACGCGGTGGCGGCTGGTCGGCGAACGGGTGTGCGCCGGGCCGCGCAGCCCGGCGGCGATCCCGGCGAGCGCGAGTTCACCGAGCGATGCCCGCAGCGCCAGCAGCTCGTGGGCGCCGACGCTCATGCAGAGGCCGCCCGGACCAATCGACTGCGCAGCGCGCACCACCAGCGGGTCCGCCGCCAGCGTTGCCGCGTCCCGGCCGGCCCGACGGCTCACCGCACCCGTTGCGTACGCCGTACGCCACACCTCGAAGAGCACGTCGTCGTCGAACCGTTCGGGCAACTCGGCGGACGAGCTCCGGGTGGCCTCGAACGCCGTCCGGCAATGGTCGAGGTCGACACGCAGTCGGCTGGACCAGCGTTGCGGGCCGATCGTCGACCAGCGGCCCCCGGCTCCACGCACGGCGCACAGCGCGAGGCCGAACTTGTAGAAGGGCAGTGAGTCCGGCTCCGCCGCGCCGGTGAGCGACCAGTCCGCGTCCGGTGGTGGCTCCCCGTAGCATGCCGAGAGCCGCAGCCCGTGGGCGTCGTTGTCCGCGACGCTGGGAAAGTCGCCGTGCTCGACGAGGTTCGGCACGGTCACGTACGTGCGCACGCCTCGCGCGGCCAGGTATCGGGCCATCACCACGTCACCGGCCCACGATCCGGCGTGCTGCCGGGCGAACGCCGCGAACCCCGCCCCGACGGCCGCTGGCAGCATCAGCGCGACTGTCGGGGTGTACTCCTGAGCGGCACGTGCCCACCGGGCACCGGCCAGCGCACCGAGCCGGACCGCCGCACCCGTGCGGGAGCACCAGTTGGCATGGAACACCACCGCCGCGTCCGGTGCCGCCGCCGCAGCCCGGGCGGCGTGCTCGGCGAATCCCGGGACCAGGATCGCGTCGTCCTCCAGCACCACGTGGTGCGTCGAGCCGGCGGGAATCGACGACCACGCCCGCATCGCCGTTCGCAGCCCGGTCGGCGGCCCGTGCGGCTGCGGATCCAGGACGAGCTCCAGCAGCCCCGGCGGTGTCGAGGCCAGCAGTTCCCGGCCGGGCCTGAGCCGACGCGGATGCGCCATGACCGCGCCGGTGAGCCGGACTCGCGCGTTCACCGGGGAGCCGTCGTGGCGCGCGGCTGTTCCAGGTCGCCGACGACTTCGATCATCTCGCGCAGTTCCTCGACCCCGAGCCAGGCGGTGTTGAGGTCGGAGCGGTAACGGAAGCCCTCCTCGACCCGTCGGCACCCCTCCGGGGCGGTGTAGCCGACCCGCCGGATGCTCGGCATGACGACGTACCGGTCGGCGGACTGAAAGGTGCGTTGGCTGTCCTCCGCGGCGATCAGCTCCTCGTGCACCTTCTCTCCCGGACGGATACCGACCTCGTACGTGGGGCAGTCCGGCGCCATCGCCTCGGCGAGGTCCAAGATCCGCACGCTCGGGATCTTCGGCACATACAGCTCGCCGCCCCGCATCACGTCGAAGGTTTCCAGGACGAACCGGACCGCCTCGTCGAGGGTGATGAGGTAACGGGTCATCCGCTTGTCGGTGATGGGCAGGCTCGCGCCGGTACGTGCCAGCCGCTGAAACAGGGGGATGACCGAGCCTCGGCTGCCGATGACGTTGCCGTACCGCACCACGGAGAAGCAGGTCTGGCCGCCGTCGCTTGAGGTGAAGAGCTTGTCTGCGATCATCTTCGTGGCGCCGTACAGGTTGATCGGGCTGGATGCCTTGTCGGTGGAGAGCGCCACGACCTTCCGTACGCCGTTGGCGATCGCGGCGTCTATCACGTTCTGCGAGCCCACGACGTTGGTCTTCACGTACTCGAAGGCATGTCCCTCGGCCGTGTCGACCTGCTTCAGCGCGGCGGCGTGTACCACGAAGTCCACGCCGCGCATGCTCTGGACGAGCCGATCGCGGTCGCGGATGTCGCCGAGGATCGGGCGTAGCCGTGGCTCGCCTGGAAAGAGCTGCCGGATCTCGTACTGCTTGAGTTCGTCGCGGGAGTAGACGAGGACCCGCTCGGGTTCCAGGAACGCCAGCGTGTGCTGGACGAACGCCTTGCCGAACGACCCGGTGCCGCCGGTGACGAGGATGGTGGAGTTGCGAAGGACGCTCACGGACAGTTCTCCTTTCCGGGCCGGCCCATCAGGCGCAGAGGTCGCGGATCAGGACGAAAGGCTCCGCGTAGGCCCAGCCGACGCCGCTGCCCCAGCTCTCCGCGTTGGCCCTGATCGCGCGTGAGGACCGGGGATGCGGCCATGGCCGGGTCTCGGTCTGGTAGCAGGAGAAGGCTGACACCTTGTCCTCGATGGTGGCGGTGACGTCAACGAAGACGTTCGGCGCGAACGACGCCTCGAAGGGGGGCACCCACTCGATACCGGACGTGGTGGCGTAGCTGAGCACCCGCCGCACCGATCCGCCAGCATAGGGGCGTGTCGCCACCATCACCGAGCGGAAGACCGTCCGGTGGTCCATGTTGACGTCCGGGTGGACCGTGTAGACGGTGTCGGGACCGAACTCGTCAACGGCGTCCTCCACGACCCGGTTGACTTCGACGTGTCCGACGGTGTCGAGGCGCATGTCCGGCAGGGTGCGCTGCATACAGTGCTTGACCCCGAGGGTCCGCGCAGCCGCCTCGGCCTCTTGGAACTTCTGCTGGGCGATCCGCTCGTCGCCCGGGTACTGCGTCGAACTGCCCTCGGAGACCCAGAGCACCGCGACCTCCGCGTCCTCGTGCAGCGCATGCTTGGCGATGGTGCCGCCCATGCCGAGGATCTCGTCGTCGGGGTGTGCCGCGACCACGAGGATGCGCCGCTGTGTCATCAACTGACTCCTGTCTCGCCGGTCCGGTCCTTGCGCACGACGAAGTCGCCGACGGCCAGCACATCCAGGCCGGTGGCGAAGAACGTCCGCAGGGCGTCCTCGGTGCTGGACACGATCGGCTCGCCGCGGACGTTGAACGACGTGTTGAGCAGGACCGGCACGCCGGTGAGCTTGCCGAAGCGTTCGATGAGCCGGTGGTAGCGGGGGTTCGCCGACTCGTGCACGATCTGCACGCGGGAGCTGCCGTCGGTGTGCACGATCGCCGGTGCGTCGCGGCGAAGCGCCGCGCTCGCCGGGAACGCCATCGTCATGTACCGCGAGTCGGTGTGGTGTTCGAAGTAGCGTCCGGCCGCCGAGGCGGTCATCGACGGCCCGAACGGGCGCCACAACTCGCGCTGTTTCACCGCCGCGTTGACCCGGTCACGGACTGCGACGCTGCGGGGGTCAGCGAGGATGCTGCGCTGCCCCAGGGCGCGTGGGCCCGCTTCCAGTCGCCCCTGGCACCAGGCCACCAACCGGCCCGCGACCAGGTCGGCGGCGACCGTCTCGCAGACGTCGTCACTGCGGGTGTACGCGACACCGGCGTTGCGC
Source organism: uncultured Actinomycetota bacterium (assembly GCA_963750055.1). Classification (GTDB taxonomy): domain Bacteria; phylum Actinomycetota; class Actinomycetes; order Mycobacteriales; family Micromonosporaceae; genus CAVVPI01. The sequence continues at coordinate 206,635 of CAVVPI010000011.1, forward strand.
AGGACCGCTTCGATCTCCTCGTTGGCCTGCTCCGGGCCCCAGGCGAGGGTCGTCAGTGGCGGTGGCAGCGCCTCGGTCTCCCGGTGGCACGTGACGAGCGCGGCACCCACCGCCTGGCCGTTGTCGGCGCAGAGCGGGTGGGCGAAGACGTCGCTGACCTCGGGCATCGCGAGAATCCGGGAGTTCATCTTGACGTTCAGACCGACCCCGCCGCCGATACACACATCAGACAACCCGCTCTGCGCGACCCCCCAACGGATCATCCGGCAGGCAGCCTCCTCGAGCGCCTGCTGCACCGCGAAGGCGAGGTCCATGTGCCAACGGGTCACCGGGCCTCGGGGCAGGCGCGGCGTCTCACCGAGCAGCTTGACCAGTTTGTCGGTGAACCGTCGTGAGTAGGAGTGCTCGCCATAGTGGATGTAGGTCGGGTCGAGCCGGTATTCGATGCCGTCGGACGCTGGCAGCAGCACCTGACCGACGAGTTCCGCCAGCGCCGGATCGGGCCGTCCGTGTCCGGCGAGGCCCATCACCTTGTACTCGCCGTCGTAGGCGTCGAACCCGAGATACTCGGTGAACGCGGCGTAGAACCATCCGAGCGAGTGCGGCATGTTCACCTCCCGCATGGGGGTGAGCTCCGTGCCACGCTTGAGCCACAGAACGGTGGTGTGCTGGTCGCCGGAACCGTCCAGGGTCAACACGAGGGCCGATTCGAACGGTGACTCCATCGCGGACTGAAACGCGTGGGTGTAGTGGTGCGGCGCGAAGCAGATCGGCGGGAACGCGACGTCACCGAACTGGCGCCGCCAGTGATAGTGGTGCTTCGCCGTCTGCCCGGCGATGTCGAACTCGCGCAGGCAGGCGCGTTGCCAGTCGAGGGTGGCCTGGTCCAACGACCACTCCTGCGCCATGCCGTCGAAGAACCGCCGCATCCGGCCGTTGGTGTAGGCGTCCAGGTCATAACCGACGGTGACCGATGCGACTTCTTCCAGTCGTACCCCGGCTGTCTCCAGGCAGTAGCGCAGCGCCCGGTCCGGGTAGCACCCCGGCGCGTGCTTCGTGCGCAGGAACCGTTCCTCCTCGGCGTACGCGACCACGCGCCCATTGACGACGGCGGCCACGGCCGGGTCGAACTCGGCCGTGGATATGCCGAGGAACACCTGGTCAGACATGTTCGACACTCCTCATCTCCGGGGTGGGCCGGACGGCCCTCGCGACGGCCTCGGCGTGGACCTGGATACGACGGATCACCGCGCAGATCCGGTCCACCACGTCGTCGGCCATGCCGCTGTACAACGGCACCGCGATGACCGCCGAGGCGCGGGCCTCGGTGTTGGGCAGCGGCCCGGACGACATGCCCCGGTAGGCCGTCTGGCGGTGCACGGGCGGATCGAAGTAGTTGCGGGTCGGCACGTTCTCCGCACGCAGCGCGACGGCGAGGGTGTCGCGGTCGATGCCGAACAGCACCGGGTCGATCGTGAGCGACAGATCCTTGTGGGTGCTCGTCGCACCCGCCGGCACTCGCGGAAACTCGATCCCGGGTATGTCGGCGAGGGCGGCGCGGTATCGCTGCACCAGCGTGAGCCGGTGGGCCAACAGACCCGGAAAGCCGGGAAGCTGGTGCAGGGCGAGCGCTGCGGACAGTTCGGGCATCCGCGCGTTGAGGCCGGCAAAGAGGCTGTCGTAGCTGCCCGGGTTGCCGTACTCCCGGGCGGTGCGCAGTTCCTGCGCGAGGTCGGCGTCACCGGTGGTGATGATCCCGCCCTCCCCGGCGGTGAAGGGCTTGGTCGGGCTGAGGCTGAACACCTCGGCGAGGCCCTTTCCACCGACCCGCGTGCCGTCGCGATAGACCGCGCCGAACGCCGGGGCCGCGTCGAGCAGCAGCAGCACCCCGCGCGCTGCCGCGACCTGGGCCAGGGCATCGGCGTCGCACGGTGTGCCGAAGACGTGCACGCCGAGAATCGCCACCGTGCGGTCACTGGTCGCGGCCAGTGCTGAGGCCGCCGACAGACCGAACCCACCGGGTTCGATGTCGGCGAAGACCGGCTGTAGGCCGTTCCAGCGGGCCGCGTGTGCGCTGGCCATGAACGTGAAGCTGGGCATGACGACCTCACCGCCGACGCCCAGGCCGCGCATGAGCAGCATCAGCCCGCTCGTGCAACTGGACACGACCACGGCGTGTGCGACACCGAGGAACCGCGCCAGCTCGACTTCCAGGGTGGCGAGGTGACCGCCCTTGGTCAGGGTGCCTCCGGCGACGATGTCGCCGAAGACGGCCAGCAGGTCACCCCGCTCACGCAGCAGCGGAGGCCGCGCCAGCGGTGGTGCCTCGGTGAGCAGTGGCCGGCCACCGAGCAGAACCGGCTCGTTCACTGACCTCATGGCGTCCCCTCTCAGCTCGGGTCCTGCGGGAACAGCGACGCGAGCCGCTCCTCCAGCACTCGGATCGCGGTCATGTCAGGAGCGACTGCGCAGTACCAGACCGATTCCGCGTCCGGGTCGTAGGCGCTACAGAACAGCGCGCCGGTGCGGGTGGCCGGGTCGTAGGCCAGCCCGGCGGCCCGGACCGCGTCGAGCGCCTCCCGGAACGACGGGGCCCGCCAGCCGACCCGCTCGAACAGCACCCGGTTGCGGGCGAAGTCCGGCCCGACGACCCGGCGGCCGAGGATCTCGTGCAGGTGTGTGGATCCGGTGACGCGGCCGTTGTACTCGGTGAAGTAGACCCCGCAGTCGGGTGTGACGACCGCGTCCGCGGACAGCCAACCCCGGTAGCCCATCGCGCGCAGCGGCTCGCACAGCCGCCGGGCGTGTTCGGTGACCTCGGCCATCACGCCCGCCGCCTGATCCGGTGCCGGAATGGCCTGCGCGTTGGCGATCGGCACGTAGAACATCTCGCCGTCGGCACCGAACTGGATCCCACCGTCGGTGATGAGCAACTCGGAGAAGACCGCCCGGCTCCCCGGGAAATACTCCTCGACGACGAGCCGGTGCCGGCCGGCAGTGGTGAACCGGTCCCACTCGGCGACGAGGAACTTCGCGACCGCCGGCCGGTCCGACACGACTGACACCCGCGGGGCGCCATACGGCTGGATCCCCTCGACTCGGCTGAGGATGTGGTTGCCGACGCCGCCGGAGTAGAACTCGTGCTTGATGATCACCGTGCGGTCCTTGGCGAGCAGGTCCCAGATCGCCTGTTCCGCGTCGACCGGGTTGGCGCAGACCGCCCCCGGCGGGACCGGCACGCCGGCGCCTGCGGCAATGGCCCGGAAGACCGCCTTGCTGTTGACGAGCGCGCCGCCGCCCTGGCTCGTGAACGCCTGCCCCGGTAGCGTGTCGGCTGCGCCGACACGGCCAGCGAGCGCGACGACCGACGCGTCGGGCCAGGTGGCGAAGACCTGCTCGACCGTGCGCCCAGCGAGGGCCGCGTCGAGTTCTGCCAGGAACGACGGGTCGGCCAGGCGGTCGCCGGTCAGCCGGGCCGGGCCGTCCGCGCCAGGTGGCGGAACCACCAGCCGCAGCGAGCCCCGGTCGACGCCGAGCACGTCGGTGACGTAGTCGACGTAGTCATCCTCGGGGAGTGCTGGCAGCACCAGGACGTCGCCGTCGCGGGCGAACCACACCAGCCGCTGCGCCCACCAGGCCGCGCCGGCCTTCTCGAAGTCACCGACCAGGTCGATGTTGGTGCTGTTGCCGAGGAGCAGTCTCACCGCGTCACATCCTCACTCATCCGTCGTGCAGGGTCGCGAATGCGCTGGTCCGCTCTGGTGTGCGGGCAGTCGGTTCAGGAACCGGGCCAGGCGGGCGGCGCCCTGCTCGATCCGGTCTGCGGTCAGGTAGCTACAGGACAGTCGGAGCTGGTTACGGCCGCCGCCGTCGGGGTGGAAGCCCGCCATCGGGGTCCACAGCACGCCGTAGCGCTCCGCGCAGTGCGACAGCAAAGCGAGGTCGACCGGGACCGGTAGGTCCATCAGAACGAAGAACCCGCCGCCGGGCCGGTTCCACCGCACACTCGGCGCAGCGACCGGCGCGACGTGGCGGTCCAGCGCGTCGAGCAGCACGTTCAGGTTGCGCTGGTACGTGCCCGCCCGCGCCCGGCCGAGCGCGGCCAGCGACCCGCCGTTGCGCAAGAGCATGCCGCCGACGACGGCCTGGCAGATCGGTGCGGTGTTGACCGTGGTCATGCCCTTGATCGCGGCCAGGTCGGCGGCGAGCAGCCGGTCACCGGCCGCCCCACGCACCGTCTGGTCGGCGACGACGAAACCGACGCGCGCCCCGGGCAGGCAGACCTTGGCGAACGAGCCGATCATGATGACCCGGCCAGTGGTGTCGAGGTCCTTCAGACCCGGCAGCGCGTCGTCGGACGGCGCGGTGAAGCCGTAGACGTTGTCCTCGATGATCAGCAGGTCCTCCCGGTCGGCCAGCTCGAGCAGGCGCCGCCGGTCGGGCAGAGTCATCCGGGTCCCGGTCGGGTTGGCGTAGTCGGGCGCGACGTAGACCGCCCGGACGCGGCGGTCGTGGCCGCGCGCCTCGGCGCAGAGCCCGGCCAGCCGGTCGAGGTCCAGGCCGTCGGAAGACTCGGGAAACGGGGCGACGGCGATGTCGAGCAGCCGGGCCGCACCGGTGATCCCGGGGAAGCATGGGCTGCTGACGGCGAGCACGTCACCGCCGTCGCGGAACAGTGCCCGCAGGACCAGCAGCATCGCCTCCTGCGCGCCGACCGTCACGACGATCGCCTCGGGCGGCACGTCGGGGCCACCGTCGGCGCGCAGGGCCGCCGCGACGAGGTCGTTGATCACCCCGGCACTCGGCCCGTACTCGTGCAGCAGTCGGCGGGCCCGTTCCGGTCCGACGCCACGGGTCCGCCGCACGTGCGCCAGGTAGGTGTCGGCGTACTCGGTCAGGTCGGTGTCGGCAAGGTGTGTCAGGTCGGGCGCGCCCGGCGCGAACGAGATCGCCTCCGGATAGCGGGCCATTACCTCGTTGAGAAAGCCGATCGAGCTCAGCGCGGGATCGTGCAACGACGGGTGCAGCAGTTCCTCGTCGAGGCAGACCCGCACGGCGGCGTCGGTCATGCCAGCACCCCAGCCTTGGCGAGGACATCCGGGCTGTGGAGCCGACATGCCTGGACGTAGGCGAACTCGGCCAGGTAGGCCCGCAGCCCGTCAGCCGGCTCCTCGGCGAGGTTGAGCATCTGACGGTTGGCGAGGACCGCCTCGGAGTCCAGCTCGGCGGCCGCGCGCTCGGCTGCTTCGCCGACCTCGTCCGGTGGCACCACGTCGTCGCAGACGAGCCCGGCGTCGGCGTCACCGGCATGGACGCGTCGGCCGCCGAGGATGATCCGGCGGGCCAACCGGGCCCCGGTCAGCCTGGTGAGGCGCAGGTTCGCCGCGCCCGGGACGATGCCCTCCTTCGCCGCCGGCAGGCTGAACCACGCGTCCGCGCCGGCGACCACCCGGTCGGCGACGAGCAGCAACTGCATGCCGCCGCCGATCGCGAACGTGTCGACGGCGGCCACCCACGGCTTCTGCGTGTCGGTGCCGTCGTCGCGGCGCAGCCCGTGCACGAGCTTGCTGACGTAGCCGAGCTCGCGGCCCAGCAGGAACCCGGTGAAGGAGATGCGCCCCGCGACGAGGTCACGAAGGTTGATCCCGGCGCTGAACACCCGCCGGCCCGCGTAGCGCGGATGACTCATCACGCCACCACGCAGCAGCAGCACCCGCACCTCGTCGTGGAGCAGAGCCAGGTCCACGGCGGTCTCCATCGCGGCAACCTGTGCGTCGTCCTCGGCGTTGAGGCAGTGCAGGTTCTGCATGGTCAGCCGGGCCACCCCGGCATCGCACCGCAGCTCAACCGGGCCGAGGTCCAAGCTGCCCTCGGACCGCAGCCGGGGCAACAGGGCGGCCGCCCGTGCCGTCGGGCGCCGCATCGACTCCAGCAGGTGCGCGCCGGCCGACGGCGAGCGCAGCAGTCCCCGGAAGAACAACCCCTGGTCGATCTCGCGGCCCTCCTTGTCCCGCTGTGGCAGGGCTCGTTCGACCGCGAGCTGCGCGTCGGTCGGCACCAGGCCCGGGAACGCCTCGGCGGTGGCCGCCGCCAGCTCGGCGACACCCCGGTGGACGCTCCGCCCGTCGGTCAGCGCGGCGTGCACAGCGTCGGCGTGCCGGCCGACGAACCGGTCCCGGGCCTTACGTGCCAAGGCGTGGATCCGGTCGGCGAGGTGCTGTGCCGTGCCGTCGCGGTCGGGCTTGGCGGGCAGCGCGGCCAGCAACTCCTCGCCGTGCTCGGTGTACGCGGACAGCGTGACCCGGTCGTCCTCCAGTGAATGCCCGACGACGGGTGCTTCGGCCTGCCAGCTCTCCAGGCGGGCCCGCAGGTCGGCCCTCATCGGTCCGGGCCGCTCTCCGCCGGGCGCTCGGCGGCTTCGCCACCAGGGCCGTCGGGGTCGCCCGAGGTCTGCCCGGTGCCACCGTCGCGCGGTCGTGCCCAGCGTAGCTGGCGGTCACAGGCTGCCAGATGTGGTCCGAGCGCGTCCTCGAAGGACGTGGCGGCGGCCTCCAGCAGCAGTTGTCGCCGTACCCTCAACTCGTCACCGGCCGCGCGTCCGAGCAGCACCACGGCGGCCTGGATGGCCTCGGCCGCGTCGGCGGTGATCTCGTCGACGAGCCCGGCATCCAGGGCGCGCCTGGCGGACAACTCGTCGCCCCAGAGCACGATCTGGCGAGCCCGCGCCACACCGACCTGGTGCACCAGTCGGTGCACTGCCATGCCGGGCCAGAAGTGCCCGTCGTTGACTGGCAGCAGTAGTTGCAGGTTGACGGTGGCGATCCGGTAGTCAGCGGCGAGGAGCACGTCCAGCGCCGGCCCACCGCAGGTGTCGCCGGCCACGGCGATGGTCACCGCGCCGAGGCCCTCCAACCGCCGCACCGCGCGTTCCCATCGGTTGACGTCCTGGACGCCGACGTCGCCGGGCCAACTGCGCTCGACCGGCGGCGTCGTGCCCAGCCTCAGCACGATGACCGAGGGGGAGCGCCGCTCCTCCGCCTGGGCGCACACCGACTGGAGCAGCCCGGTGAGCTCGCGCAGCGACCGCCGGTCATCGACCTCCAGGTAGAAGCCCAGGTCGCCGACCAGGTCGAGCATCTGTCGTCGCAACGTCATCTCCCTCACCACCGCACGAGCGCGAGCTCGATCGTCGAACCCGGTCCCATGGTCATCAGCACGCCGTGGTCACCAAGCGTGACCGCGCCCTCGGCGAGTAGCCGCTCGTACGAGAACAGGAAGGAACCGCTGGACAGGTTTCCGTGATCCCACAGGACGCTGAGCGTGTGCCGCACGTCGTGCCGGGTCAGCCCCAGATTGACGCGCACCGAGTCGATGACCTTCCGGCCCCCGGAGTGCACCAACCAGTGCGCGACCTGCGAGCGCCGCAGCCCTACCGCGTCAAGCAGCCGGTCGACGGACTCCTCGGCGTTGGCGCCCACGACGTAGGGCACCTCCGGGTCCAGATAGAAGCTGAACCGGCCGGCATCGTCGCTCCAGTCGTAGCGCATCGCGCCGATCGCATCCGGAATGATGTGACTGGCGAACCGCAGCAGTCGCGGCCCGGCTCGCACCTCGTCCGGCTCGCCGCCATCCGGTTCGCTGTCGGCGATGACGGTGATCGCCGCCGCGCCGTCGCCGAAGAGGCTGTTGACCACGGACGTACGCATCGTGCCGTCGAAGACGTAGGCGGCCGAGCACGCCTCGATGCACACCATGACGGCGAGCTCCCCCGGATGGGTGGCGGCCCAGCCAGCGGTCGCGTTGAGCGCGTTGAGCCCCGCGTTGCAGCCCATGCCGACGACGTCGAGACGCGAGCAGTCGACGTCGAGGCCGAGTTCCCTGATGAGCAGCGCGCTGAAGCCCGGGGTGATGAACCCGGTCGAGGAGACACAGCACAGGTAGCGCACGTCGGCGAGGCTGGCGCCGGCCTCGCGCAGGCACGCCCGGACAGCGTCGGCGCCCGTGCTCAGGCCACTTGTCACGTGCTTGCGCAGCAGCTCGCCCTGCGTCTCCGGGCGGTGCGCCCCATCCGGGCCGACGGGCGGCAGGACGAGGTTGCGGCGTTCGATGCCGCCGTTGAGAAACACCGACCGCACCCGTGGGTCGGTGATCCGGAATACTTCCAGCAGCTCGGCCTGGGTGTAGGAGTCCGGCGGCACCGCGGTGCCCACCGCCGTGATGCGCGGCAGGACCGGTGCCGGGGTGCCGCTCATGCCAGCTGTCCCAGTACATTGACCGCGTGCACCATTCCCGGGTGACTTACGAGAAGGCAGGCAGGGTCGCTCACGTCGCCCTCAACCGGCCCGCCGTGCTCAACGCGATGGACCTGCGGATGCACGAAGAGCTTCGCGAGGTGTGGGACGACTTCGAGGCCGACGACGACGTCTGGGTCGGAGTGCTGTCCGGGGCTGGTGACCGGGCGTTCAGCGTGGGGCAGGACCTGAAGGAGTTGGCTGCCCGGATCGAGGCCGGCACCGCCGGGCAGGCCACGTTCGGCAGTCGTGAGCTGCCGGGCTGGCCACGACTCACCGAGCGGCTGCAACTCGCCAAGCCGCTCGTTGCCAAGGTCCGTGGCTACGCCTACGGCGGCGGGTTCGAGCTGGCCCTGGCCTGCGACATCATCGTCGCCGCCGAGGACGCCCGGTTCGCGTTGCCGGAGGCTCGCCTCGGTCTGATCGCGGGCGCCGGTGGGGTCTTCCGGCTTTCCCAGCAGCTGCCGCTGCGCACCGCGCTGGGGCACCTGATGACCGGCCGGCCGCTCGCCGCCCGCCGAGCCTACGAACTCGGCCTCGTCAACGAGGTGGTGCCGGCCGGCGAGCTCGACGAGTGTGTCGACGCCTGGGTCGGCGACCTGCTCCGCTGCGCCCCGCTGGCGGTGCGTGCGGTGAAGGAGGCCACGACGAAGGCGGCGAGCATGCCACTGGAGCAGGCGTTCGCGAGCCGCTTCGTGTGGGAGGAGCGGCGGATGCGCAGCCGCGACGCCCGGGAGGGGCCGCTGGCGTTCGTGCAGCAGCGCCCGCCGGAGTGGTCTGGCACCTAGCAACGGCACGGGATTACTCCTGTCGAGGGGTGGTGGATCGGGGCGGCGGGGCCCTACAGGTAGTCCTCCGGCCCGCCCTCCCGGACGGTGTCGAGCGTGAAGCAGTGGAAGCCGCCGCCGAACAGTCGACGGTGGCGGTGCCGGACCGGCACCACGGTGAACCCGTGCCTCTCCAGGGTCCGCATCAGATCCGGGCACGCTTCGTTGACCAGGACCGTGTTCGGGCTGACGCTCAGCACGTTCAGGTCGATGAAGGGGCTGGTCAGGACGAGGTCGTCGTCGTCGTAACGCGGAAAGGTGTTCTCCGTCGGGAGTGGCGCGACGATCGTCTTCCACTTGTGCAGCGGCTCCGGCAGGGCCTGCGCGACGGCCTCGCTGCGCACCAGCAGCACACCGGGACGCAGCGCCAGGACCATGCTGTCGATATGACTGTCGCTGAGGCGGAAGACCCGGTGGATACGGAAGCGGCCCTCGAGGTGGCGCTCCAGCCAGTCACAGGCCAGCGCGTGGTTGGCGGTCGAGACGTTCACGATGATGTCGCGGCCGAGGCGTAGACACTGGGCGCCGTCGAACATCATCTCGTAGCCGACGTCGTAGGCCGATTCCTGCGGGTCTTCGATCACCTCGGTCGGGCCGCCAGCGGTGCTGTCTGCGGAGGAGAGGTCGAACGACGCATCGGTCATGATCGGTCGGGGCATCACCGTCCAGCGGGCACCGCGACGGAAGTACTCGGCGAACACCGGCGTCAGGAACTGGGTCTCGAAGTATCGCGACCGGATCATCGGCGGCGTCTCGATGATCTCGTCACCCAGGATGATGGTGTTGTCCCGGACGTTCAGCGGTGGCACCACCGCGGCGGACCAGGCGGGAGTGCGGACCTCCGTGGTGGCCTCGTCCAGGGGCAACGGCCGGTGTACCCGTACCGCGAGCGACTCGAGAGTCTTCACGATGCCCTCAACGTCCTCGTTGAGCTCCTCGACGTAGCGCTGCTTGATCGTGGATCTGGTCGGCCCCGCCGTCGGGCCCGGGTCTGAGCCCGACGACAACCTCGGGTAGTACCATTCCGTTCGCACAATGTTGTCGTGAAAGAACAGGTCGAACGACAGCTCTCGCTCATGTGAGGTGTAATTCTCGGCGGAGCCGACAATGATTTCCTTGAGTGGTGACCATTCGTCGTAGCTATTGAGGCGCATCGACCCTCCAAAAAAAGAGCGCACGGATTTGCGGCACGAGCCCAGGGCGGCATGTGTCGATGAAGTACGGCACCATCGGTTCTCTCTGCGGAGCGTTAGACCGCCATCTAGCAGGCAAAATGGTCGATAGGCCGAACAAAGGCCTCAGACCGAATAAGATGCTCCACCCGTGTTAGTGGGCCTTCTGGCCGCCACAGGACACGATCGGACAAGTGCATGAACGCTCCCCCCGTGGAACGTCGGCAGTTAACTGTTAGGAACCCTAAACTGAAGCGCCATCGCCCGTCAAGGCATTGACGAGAGCGGTTGTCGCCACATACGGTATGGCCACTGGCCGGGGAATTTATGACGACCGCTGACGATCACGGCCCATTGGCCGATGCGCCGGCCGCGCGACCGGACGGTGACTTCCACAGGTCCCGAGAAGGCTTAGGAGGCGTTCCCGGGCGGCGTCTCCCCGTGGTGGGCGGCCCCGATGGCGGGCCGGTCGGCACCTCACAACCAGGCACGATCGGCGATCAGGAGCGTACGGGGCGTGACAATCGACGTGACACCGCAGTCCGGCAGCACCGGTTCCGAGCCGGCCGCCCTGCCGACCCTCCGAAGTAGGCCCTTCGACCCTCCCGACCGCCTCGCCGAGCTGCGGCGGCAGGGGCCGGTGAGCCGCCTGTACTACCCCGACGGGCATTGCGGCTGGCTCGTCACCGGCCACGCCGCAGCGCGCGTCGTCCTCGCCGACCAGCGGTTCAGCGCCCGATCCGAGTTCAAGCGGGTTCCGGTCGCCCGACCAGTGTCGACCCCTTCTACGGCCGGCCCGCACTGCCCGGCTGGTTTCTGGACATGGACCGACCGGACCACACGCGGTTCCGACGGCTGCTCGCCGGACACTTCACCGCACGCCGGACCGAGGCGTTGGCACCACGAATCGAGCGGATCGTCACCGAGCACCTCGACGCCATGGCCGCCGCCGGTGGCCCGTGTGACCTGGTCGACGCCTTCGCCTTGCCGATCCCGTCGCTGGTGATCTGCGAACTGCTTGGCGTGCCCTACGCGGAACGCGCCGAGTTCCAGCACAACAGCGCGACCCTGTTCAGTCTCGAGGTCACCGCCGACGAGGCGAGCGAAGCGATGGCGGTGCTCGACGCGTTGCTGCTCGACCTGGTTCGTCGGCGCCGTCAGGAGCCCGCGGGCGACCTGCTCAGTGCGCTGACCGCGAGCGGTGAACTGAGCGACGACGAGCTCACCGGCGTCGGCGTGCTGTTGCTGACCGCCGGGCACGAGACCGTCGCGAGCATGCTCGGCCTCGGCACGTTCGCCCTCCTCTGCCACCCGGAGCAGTTGCGGCGACTACGCGACGGTGATGTCGATGTGCCCAACGCGGTCGACGAGCTGCTGCGGTACCTCACCATCTTTCACTTCGGTGTGCCCAGGACACCGCTGGAGGACGTCGAGGTCGGTGGGGTGCTCATCCGCGCCGGTGAGAGCGTCACGGTCTCGCTGCCGGCGGCCAACCGCGACCCGGCCCAGTTCACCGACCCCGACGTGCTCGATCTCTCCCGGCCGGTTCGCGGTCACCTGGCGTTCGGGTACGGCGTGCACCAGTGCATCGGCAACAACCTGGCCCGGGTCCAGGGGCGCATCGCCTACCCGGCCCTGCTGCGCCGGTTTCCCACCCTGAGCCTCGCGGTGCCGCCCGAGGATGTCCGGCTCTCCGACGACATGGGCTTTTACGGGGTCTACCACCTGCCGGTCACCTGGTGACCGGCGGCCCACACACTCCCCTCGGAAGGAACAGCATGTCTTCAGCAACGGCTATCCAGGACGACCCGGTCTACGAGCGGTTCCACCTCATCGTGAACGGCCCGGCGCTGTTCAACGCCGTCGTCACCGGGCTCGATCTGAATGTCTTCGCCCTGCTGTCGCAGCATCCGGGCGCGAGTCCGGACGAGGTCGGGCAGGCAGCCGGGCTCCCGGCGCACCAGACGAGGGTTCTCATGCACGCCCTGTGCGCGACCGGCCTGGTGCGGCACCACGGTGGTGGGTACCACAACACCCGGGTCGCCGAGGAGCTCCTGACCTCCGACGGTCCGGACAGCTGGCGACACATCCTCGCCGGCTGGCAGCGGATCTACTACCCGGCGTACCCGCACCTGACCGAGGCGATGCAGGCTGGCACCAACACCGCGCTGGCGACGCACCCGGGGACCGAGCCGACGCTCTACCAGCGCCTGGCACACCAGCCGGAACTCGAGGCCGTGCTGCACCGGTCGATGGCGGCGTTCACGCTTCAGACGATGCCGGGGCTGCTCGACAACCCGGAGTTGGCCACTGTCCGGCACCTGCTGGACGTCGGCGGCGGAGACGGCACCACCGCGCGAGCGTTCGCCGAAAGGTACCCGTCGGCTCAGGTCACGATCTTCGACATACCGAGCGTCACCCGGCTCGCCAGCGATCTCTCCGACGGCGACCGGGTCCGGCTGCGTCCGGGGAATCTGTTCGCCGACCCGCTGCCGTCCGGGCCGGACGCCGTGTTGTTCAGCCACGTCCTGGAGATCTTCTCCGGCGAGCAGATCCTGTCCCTGCTACGCAAGGCACACGCGGTGCTACCAACCGGCGGGCGGCTGTTCATCTACGGCTTCCACGCCTCCGACGACGAGGACGACGGCGTCTACTCGGCCCGGCTGTCGCTCTACCTCAACGTGCTTGCCACCGGCACCGGCATGACGTACCCGGTCGGCGACTACGAGCAGTGGGCACGGCAGGCGGGGTTCGGCAACCTCAGGTCGTTCACCGGCCTGCCGTACGAGCACGGTCTCGTGGTGGCGACCAAGGATTAGCGCGCGGCGGGCTCCACCCGATCACTAACACAACGGTGTCGACAAACCGTTCGTGCCCTGGTCAGTCGAGCGCGCGGAGGCGGTCGGCGAGGGCGTCGCGCCAGCGGGGGTGATCCGCGTCCCCGTGCGGGTCCTGCGGGTAGGGCGTCGACACATCGTCTCAGTTTCTGGCGTGCGCGGGTCGGGAAGGTACGCCTGTGCTCACCGTAGTCACCGTCAACGAATCGACGCCAGCGGGTTCGACCAGCACGGTTGAGGAGCCGTGCGTGGTCGGCGATTCGCTGATCGACGAGATTGTGCGGGAAGGGGCGCGGCGGATGCTGGCCGCCGCGTTGGAGGCCGAGGTGGCCGCCTACATCGCCGCGCACGCTGACCAGCTTGACGAGCGTGGCCGGCGGCTGGTGGTGCGTAACGGCCGGGCCGAGCCGCGGCAGGTGCTGACCTCGGCCCGGGGCGGTCGAGGTGGTCGCGCCGTGGGTTAACGACAAGCGCGTCGACGAGGCGACGGGCGAGCGTCGGCGGTTCGCCTCGGCGATCCTGCCGCCGTGGTGCCGCAAGTCGCCGACGATCAACGAGGTGTTGCCGCTGCTGTTGTACCTGCACGGCCTGTCGACGCAGGATTTCGTGCCGGCGCTGGGGCAGTTCCTCGGCTCCGGCGCGGGCCTGTCCGCGGCCGTGGTGACCCGGCTGACCGCACAGTGGCAGGACGAGGCGAAGGCATTCAACGACCGCGACTTGTCCGCAGTGGACTATGTGTATCTGTGGGCCGACGGAGTACACGCGGAACGCACCATCCGGTACGTCACGAAATACATCACCAAACAGACCGGCGACTGCCACAAGATCGAAACTGACCGGCAACGGCGGCACCTCGACCGGCTCTGGCAGCAACTCCAGCTCACCCCCTGCACCGACCGGTGCCCCAACTGGCTGCTCTACGGCGTCCAACCGAAGAAAGCACACGCCAAGCTGAAGCCGGGCCGCTGCAAGGGCAAAGTTCACCAGCGGGAAACCCTCGGCATCGGCGGCCGGCGCGTCCTCATCTCCCGCGAGTGGTCCGGAAAGACCCTCGCCGACCACAAACACGACGCGCGCGCCTGGGTCCGGGCACTCCTCGGCGTCACCACCGACCTGGCCGGGGTCGACGACCAGGTCGACATCGTCGAACCGGTCCGGCACGCCTGGGAACTCGCCCGACCCGACGACCCCGACGTGCCACCCCTGGCACACCGACTCATGCGCTCCATCTCCGAACGCGCCCGATGGCGGGCCGAACTCCTCGCCGCCAAAGACCGGGCCGCGCACGGACCGCCCAACCTTTCGGCAACCGACAACGACGCAACGACCAATGGGGAGGAAGAAGCACAGTGGACGAGGTGCTGACTATCAAGCAGGCAGCCGGCCGGATCAAAATGAGCGAACGGTACGTCCGACGGCTGGTCGCTGACCGGCGTATCCCGTTCCACAAGCTCGGCCGGAGCGTTCGAATCAAGGCAGTCGACCTGGCGGCACACATCGACTCCGGACGGGTGGAATCGATGACCGACGGGCAGCACTGGTACGGCCTGCGGAGCGTGGCGTGATGGCGGCGGGGTCGTCGACGGTTCGGCAGCGTCCGCAAACGCAGTCGGGCCGTTACCAGGTGCGCTACCCCGGCCCGGACGGTCGCCAGCGCTCCGCGCCGAGACGTTCGCGCGCAAGACCGACGCCGAGCGGTACCTGACGTTGATCGAAGCGCAGATCAGCGCGGCGGGAGTGGATCGACCCGGAACGGGCCGGATCACCCTCGGGACTACGCCGAACGCTGGATCACGCAGCGGCCGGACCTGCGTCCCCGGACCGTGCGCGCTCTACCGATGGTTGCTCGGCAAGCACATCACGCCGTACCTCGGCGGTGACGAACCTCGGCCGGCTGACCACTCCGTCATCCGTGAGTGGCGGGCGGACTGCTCGGCAACGGCGTCTCGGAGAGCATGGCCGCCAAGGCGTACCGGCTGCTGCGCGCGGTGCTGATGACTGCCGTCAAGGAGGAGAGTTGTTGGCAAGAACCCATGCCGAATTCCGGGGGCTGACCAGGAAAAGCCGGCCGAGCGACCGGTGCTCTCCATGGCTCAGATGCTCGAACTGGCTGAGCTGATGATGAGCGGTACCGGGCGCTGATCCTGGTAACCACCTTCGCCTGCCTGCGTTGGGGCGAGGTCTTCGCGCTGCAACGGCAGGACATCGACACCGAGGCCGGGCAGGTCCGCGTTCGGCAGGCGTTCACCGAAGTCCGCGGTGCCGGTCTGATGCTCGGTCCGCCGAAGTCACAGGCGGGTCTGCGTACGGTTTCCGTGCCGGCCGACGATCCTGCCGGCGCTGCGGGAGCACCTGGCGGCCTACGTCGACGACAACCCGACGGCGCTGGTCTTCACCGGCCGAGAGCGGGCGGCCCATCTGGCGGGGCAACCTGAACAAGCTGGTCGGGTGGTCCGCTGCGGTCGACAAGCTCGGCGTGCCGGGGCTGCACTTCCACGACCTGCGGCACACCGGGAACACGCTCGCCGCGCGTACTGGGGCGAGCACGCGTGACCTGATGGCCCGGATGGGGCACGACTCGGCCCAGGCCGCGATGATCTACCAGCATGCGACGGCTGAGGCGGACCGGGCTATCGCCCAGGCGGTGAACGACGCGATGAAGGCCGAACGGAAGAAGGCGAAGAAGGCGGCGGACGGCAAACCGGAGAAGGCCAAGGACAAGGCGGACAAGTCCAAGGGCGGCAAGATCGGGAAGTCAGCCGGCAAGCCAAAGAAGTCGGGCAAGAAGCGGGACGACGACCCGGACGACGGCATGGCCGGTGTGGTGGCCCGGCGGAGCTAGTGGCCCGTGGATGGCCCGTGGCTTGATCACGGATCTTGAAATATCGAAGGCCCTGGCTTGGACTTGCGTCCTGACCAGGGCCTTTCGAGTGGAGCGGGTGAAGGGAATCGAACCCTCACTGTCAGCTTGGGAAGCTGATGTTCTGCCATTGAACTACACCCGCGAGTGGACCCCACTGTACCTGGTCGGTCCGCGATGTGCACTCGCGCACCCCGGCTTGTCGCCGTACGGCCCGCCTGACGGTCCGGCTCATCGAGCCGGGCCACACCCGGAGCGCACCCTCGCAAAGCCCGATACTCCGAGTAACGTACGCCACACACTGGCCACTTGGACGCGCTCCGCCGTTGTCACCGCCCTCCAACCTCGTCGCACGAGAGCATCACGTACTTCTATTTTCAAATGTGTCCATGGGATGTAACGTTCCCCCCACATTTCCACGCACGGTGCGACACACCCCCGGTCGCACCGTTGGGAGGAAGAGGTAGACCCATGGGGCTGCGTCGGAACCCGCTGACCTGGCGAAAAGCCGGAGTCGCATCCACATCTCTCGTCATGTTGTTCAGCGCCGCAGCGGTGGGCATCGCCCCGGTCGCCGCGCTGGCCGCCGGTCATTCGGAGACCGTCTGCGCTGAACAAGCCGACGGGCACGGGCACGACTCGCTCGCCCGGGCCCGGCCCGGCGCATCCGGTGCGTACGACCCTAACCACCTGACCGCCGCCCAGCTCACCGAGCGCGAAGCTGACCTGCGCACCGCCCTGCTCAACCGGGCCAGCAAGACCCTCGCGGGGCCGGTCATCCAGGCCACCGTCACCATCCCGGTGGTGGTGCACGTGATCCAGAAGAACACCACCCGGGCCGGCGGGAACATCCCCGACTCGATGGTCAACTCGCAGATCACCGTGCTCAACAAGGCGTACGCCGGTTCGACCGGCGGCGCGGCCGACCGCGTTCGCTTTCCAGTTCAGAAGATCAACCGGGTGACCAACCCTCGTGGTACCCGATCGTGAACGGCTCCTCGGCCGAGCGCACGATGAAGAGCCAGCTACGGCAGGGCGGCAAGGGCACGCTCAACATCTACCTCGGTCAGCTCAGCGACAACCTGCTCGGCTGGGCGACCTTCCCGCAGAGCACCTTGAACACCTATGGACGGCGTGGTGGCGCTGAACGAGTCGCTGCCGGGCGGCACCGCCGGCCAACTACAACCAGGGTGACACGGCACCCACGAGGTCGGTCACTGGCTGAACCTCTACCACACCTTCCAGGGCGGCTGCTCCGGCTCGGGTGACCAGGTCTCCGACACGCCGGCCGAGGCGTCCCCGGCGTACCAGTGCCCGAACGGGCGGGACACCTGCTCCGCGCCGGGCCTGGACCCGATCCACAACTTCATGGACTACACCTACGACTCCTGCATGTACCAGTTCACCCCGGGCCAGGCGAGCCGGATGCTGAACGGCTGGAACGCCTACCGCGCCTAGCAGCGCCGGCCATGCCGGTAGTTCCACCTGCGTACATCGGTGCCGGCCCCGGTAACGGGGTCGGCACCGATGCGTCCTACGCGACGAACCGGCGGGACCGGCGCTGCTAGGCGACGAACCGGCGGGACCGGCGGGACCGCCGGCCGATCAGCGCGGTCAGGCCGGCGCCGGACTGGTCAGTCTGGCCGGTCCGGTCGGAACGGGATGAGCCGACCGGGGTGCCCCGCGAGTCCGCCGGGTCGAGCCAGACCTGCACAGCCGGCTGCTCGGCATGCTGACCGGAAACCGGGTACGCACTTTGGTGTCCGCGCCGGGTCAGCATCGCCACGTCGACGCTGAACTCGAACAGCCGCCAGTTCACCTCGCGGCGCGGCCCGGAGGTCGCGGGCCAGCCGGTCGACCCGCGCCCGGTCGGTCACCGGCTGGGCGCGGCCGGCCACGTACGCCTCGTCGTCGCTCTCCTCGGGCGGGAACGAGTGCAGCGCGTAGCGGCCGTCGCGTTCGAGGTCGCGGCGCTTCGGCGAGTCGATGATGAAGCAGAAGAGCCCGTCGTCGGTGATCACCGGCGACACCGGGTGCACCCGCGGCCCGCCGTCGGCGCGGACCGTGGCCAGATAGCCGAAGACCCGGACCGTACTGCTGCATGAGGGCCGGATCGCGGCGGCGAGTCGGGGCTCGTCGGCGGCGAATTCGGACCAGGAAGCCATGGGACATTCTATCGAACAACTGTACGAGACGACAGTCCGACACGCCGGCCGGCGCGGCCCCGCCGGGCAGCACCTGATGGACCGGGGCGCGGCCGGTAGGAGCGCCGAACCAGCAGGTCGCTATGGTGGTCGGATGCTGCTCTCCGACCGCGACCTCGTGACCGAGATCAAGGCGGGCACACTCGCGCTGGAGCCCTTCGAGCCCACCCTGGTGCAACCGTCCAGCATCGACGTGCGCCTGGACCGGCTTTTCCGGGTCTTCAACAACCACCTCTACACCCACATCGACCCGGCCCAGCAGCAGGACGACCTGACCTCGCTGGTCGAGGTGCCGGACGGCGAGCCGTTCGTGCTGCACCCGGGTGAGTTCGTGCTCGCCTCCACGCTGGAGGTGATCACGCTCGGCGATCAGCTCGCCGGCCGGCTGGAGGGCAAGTCGAGCCTGGGCCGGCTCGGGCCTGCTCACCCACTCCACCGCCGGCTTCATCGACCCCGGCTTCTCCGGTCACGTCACGCTGGAGCTGTCCAACGTGGCGAACCTGCCGATCACCCTCTGGCCGGGCATGAAGATCGGCCAGCTCTGCATCTTCCGGCTCTCGTCGCCGGCCGAGCACCCGTACGGTTCGGCGGTCTACGGTTCGCGCTACCAGGGGCAGCGCGGGCCGACGCCGAGCCGGGCCTGGCAGAACTGGCGCACCTGGCCGACCCGCTGAGCCGGTTCGGCGCAGCAGGGCCCCCGCTATACCGAACGCGGTTAGCCGGGCCGGCCGTAAACTGTGGATCGGCGTAGCGTCGACCTTCTTCATCTTGATCGGCTCACCGGCCTGCGAGGCGTGCACCATCCAGCCATCGCCGACGTACATGCCGACGTGGTGCAGGTCGCCGTAGTAGAAGACCAGGTCACCGGGGCGCAGGTCGGCCCGGCTGACGTTCGCTTGGTGACCTGTCGCTGCGCGGCCGGCGTTGTGCGGCAGGGAGACCCCGGCCTGCGGCCCAGGCCGCCATCGTCAGACCCGAGCAGTCGTACGCGTTCGGGCCCGCGGCGCCCCAGACGTACGGCTTGCCGATCTGCGCGCAGGCGAACTTGACCGCCGTGCCGGACGCGCCACCCGGGTAGCTGGCCGGGCAGGGCGCCGGTCGCAGCGGGCCGCCGCCGCCGTTGCCGTACACCTTGAGCCGCAGCTTCTGCAGCCGGGCGATCTCGGCGTCGATCTGCTTCTTCTTCGCCGCCAGCTCGACCTCGGTACTGGTGAGCTTGGCGACCATCTCGTCAAGCGGCTCCTTCTGGGCCGCGTACTTCTGTTCGAGGTCGGCCACCGCCTGAATGTCCTGCTGCTGCCGACGGGCGAACCGGTCGAGCACGGTGAGCTGGCCCATCAGCGTGCTCGGCGAGCCGCCAGCGAGGATCGCGTTGACGGTCGACATGTTGTCACCCTTGTAGGCTCGTACGGCGATCTCGCGGACCTGGTGCATCGCGAGGTCGACCTGGAACTGGAGCGGCGCGATCTGCCTGCGCGAGCGCTCGGCCTGCTTCGTCTTCGCGGCGAGGTCCTGGCGGGTCGGCGTTGTGCTTCTCGATGATCGGCTTCGAGCTTGTTCCACGCCGCGTCGATCTGCCGCTCGATCTCGGCGACCGACGGGTCGGCGTGGACCGCGTGCGCCGCCGGCCAGGCCGGCGGCGAGGCGCCGACCAGGGCGGCGAGGGTGGTGGTAAAGCGGGACCGCCATACGCGCGACGCCGCAGACGCCGAACCGACGTACGTCGTCGACCGGCGGGACGCTGGGCCGCGGGGCATGGTGTGCCACCGGGGTCCGTACTCCTTCTTCCCTGACCGCCTACCGGGTTAGCTGACGGGTTCGGGCGGGAAGAGTTGCGCCCTACCGCGTGGTCTGCGGATTCACCCCGGGTTACCTGGGTCCCCGGTTCGGCTCGTGAGCGATTCGGCGGTGTCGGGCCGTTACCGCCCGGCTGGGCGAACTGCCGCCGGCTCGACGATTGACCAAGGTAGAGAAGCTCGTCACCGATGCGCAACCCGAACGGCAGTGACACTCCGTATCGGCATTCGAGCCAGGGTGCCGATCGACGTCGAACTGAAAGTTTTCGTCCATCATCAAGATTCACGGAAAGGTATTGACGATGTCGGGTTCGCGGAGTGAAGGGTGATCACCAGTCGACTTCCCCAGCGCGATCAGGAGGTTCGATGCAGCACCCGACCTCCCGCCGTCGGCCGGCGCATACTGCTCGCCGCCGCCGTGGTCGGCGCCGCGACGCTGGCGACCCCGCCGGCCCCACGCCAGCGGCCGCCGCGCCCGACCAGCCGACCGGCAGCAGCAGTACGCCGCCGCGGCGGCCGAGTACGGCGTGCCGCGAAAGTGTCCTGCTCGGCGTCTCCTACCTGGAGTCGCGCTGGGACACCAACGCCGGCACCCCCAGCACCAGCGGTGGCTACGGCCCGATGCACCTCACCGACGCCGCCCACGTGGCCGCGCCTGCCCGGCGAACCGGCCAGCACGACGACCAGGACGAGGACCCGCGCGGCGACGAGTCCCGCCCCGCGTGGCGGAGCGAGCCGGTCGAGCCCACCGGACCGACCGCACCGGACGGGGCCGCCGGACTCGCGCACCGACTCGCTGCAGACGCCTCGACGCCGCCGCCGCGCTCACCGGGCACCGCGCAGGAGCTGCTCCGCACCGACCCGGCCGCCAACATCCGCGGCGGGGCGGCGCTGCTCGCCTCGTACCAGCGGGACACTGGCCGCACCGATCGGGGCCGGCGAGCGACCCGGCGGCCTGGTACGGCGCGGTGGCCCGGTACGCCGGCGCGGACAACGCGGACGCCGCGGCGGCCTTCGCCGACGAGGTGTACGACACGATCCGCGCCGGGCGCCAGCCGGCTCACCGACGACGGCCAGCGGGTGACCCTGACCGGCGCGCCCGGTATCAGCCCGGCGAGGTCCTGGCTGGACCGGCTCGGACTGCGCAAGCTGACCCGGCCCGACGGGCTGGAGTGCCCGCCGCGACATCTCCTGCGAGTGGATCCCGGCGCCGTACGGGCGTTCGGCGACCGGGCGACTACGGCAACCACGACCTCTCCGACCGGCCCGCGCGGCAGAAGATCGAGTACATCGTCATCCACGACACCGAGGGCTAGCTGACCCGGGCACCATCGACCTGGTGCAGGACCCGACCTACGTGAGCTGGAACTACACGCTGCGCTCGGCGGACGGGCACATCGCCCAGCACGTCAAGGCCAAGGACGTCGGCCTGGCACGCCGGCAACTGGTACGTCAACGCCAAGTCGATCGGCCTGGAACACGAGGGCTTCGCCGCCCAGGGCACCTGGTACACCGAGGCGATGTACCGCACCTCGGCCAAACTGGTGCGTCACCTCGCGCTGCGGCTGGGCATCCCGCTGGACCGGCAGCACATCATCGGCCACGACAACGTGCCCGGCACCACCGCCGAGCACGGTACGCGGCATGCACTGGGATCCGGGCCCGTACTGGGACTGGTCCCACTACTTCGATCTGCTGCGGGCGCCGCTGCGGGGCACCGGCACGGCGCACACCGGGTTGGTCACCATCGCCCCGGACTTCGCCACCAACCGGCCGGCCTTCACCGGCTGCGTCACCGCCGGGCGTACGCTGCCCGGCGCGCGGCTCGTCCTCGGTCATCCTGCACAGCGCGCCGAACGCCGACGCGCCGCTGGTCAACGACATCGCGCTGCGCCCGGACGGGACGCCGAACACGATGCACATCTCCGACCACGGCGCCCGCGCCTCGGCCGGTCAGACGTACGCGGTCGCCGACCGGCAGGGCGACTGGACCGCGATCTGGTATCTCGGCCAGAAGGCCTGGTTCCACAATCCGCCGACCGCGCCGACCGCGAAGTGGGCGGTCGGTCTGGTGGCGACCCCGAAGCCCGGCCGGGCCACCGTGCCGGTCTACGGCCGGGCCTACCCGGAGGCGGCCGCGTACCCGGCCGGCGTGCCGTACCAGGCGATCTGACGCCCGCTGCAGTACACCTTCGCCGCCGGGCAGCGGTACGCGGTGGGCGACGTGCTGCCGAGCGAGTACTACCGGGCCAGCACGTTCGACGGCTCGACGCCGGGCGACTGGACCGTGGTCCGGGGCGAGCAACCGCTATGTCCAGCTCCAATTCGGCCACCGGATCATGTACGTCAACGCCGCCGACGTGCAGCTCCTGCCGTCACCGGTCGGCGCGCCCCGCTGAGATAGCGCAAAAGGGCCCCTTGCTCTCCGCGAAGCGGGCGGCAGCAAGGGGCCCTTTCGCGCGACTCAGCCGGGTCGTCGGAAGCCGGCGACCGGCATGTTGTCGATGTACGCCATCCGCACCACGTCACCGCTTGTTGGCGCGTGCACCATCAGTCCGTTGCCGACGTACATGCCGACGTGGTGCAGATCGCCGTAGAAGAAGACCAGATCCCCAGGGCGGGCGTCGGCGCGGCTCACCGCGGCACCCTCATTCCACTGGGCACCGGTGTAGTGGGTCAGCCGGACTCCGGCTGCGGCCCAGCCGTACTGGGTCAGCCCCGAGCAGTCGAACGAGTTCGGACCGGTGGCGCCCCACACGTACGGCTTGCCGATCTGCGCGCAGGCGGCCTTCACCGCGATGCCGGCCGCGCCGCCCGGGTACGTCGCCGGACAGGCGCCGATCCGCAGCGAGCCGCCGGAAGAAGTCGACCCGTACGCGGCCAGCCGCAACTGCTGTAGCCGCTTCAGCTCCGTGTCGATCTCCTTCTTCTTGGCGGCCAGGTCGGCGTCCTGCTTGGCCTGCTGGAGAATCAGGTCGTCCAGCTTGCGCTTCTCCGCTTCGTACTTGTCCCGGACGGCGGTGACCGAGGCGATCTGCGTCTGCTGATCCTTGGCGATCCGGTCGAGGAACGAGAGCTGGTCAACCAGGGCGCTGGGCGATCCGCTGGTCAGCAACGCGTTCAGGTTGGAGCCCGGACCCGACTTGTAGTAGCGGGAGGCAAGCTTGTTGATTTTGTTCAACGAGAGGTCAGCCTGCAGGGCCAGCGGCGCGATCTTCTTCTGCAGCGTCGGCCGACTTCTTCTGGTTGGCCTTGAGCGGACTGTGCACCTTGTTGTACTGCTCGATGGTCGGTTCGAGCTGCACCCACTGCTTATCGATCATTGCCTCGATCTCGTCGACCGTGGGATCGGCCTGCGCCGGCACCGCGGGCAGCAGGCTGACGAGCACAACCGCGGCTAGGGCTAACCCGCGGCCCAACCAGCCACGCCGGCCAGGCCGGCCAATTTTTGGCGTACGGCGTTGAAAGGGCACCTGTGCCACCGGCACCGACTCCTTCGTGTCCAACCGCTGGGCGCCTCTTGAGGGGAAGATGGAGGGCGACTTGCCACAGCGGCCGGTGCCCCACCTTAGGGAACGTCGCATCCCGAATCAAGACGGGTGTTTATCCCCGGGCTTGACCGAACGGAGCAGCACGGTGGCCACGTCCACCACCTCGACCTGGTCATCGGCGCCCTTGCCGGTGACCCCGTCGCCGAGCATGGTGCTGCAGAACGGGCAGCCGACGGCGATCGTTTTCGCACCGGTGGAAATGGCCTCCTCGACCCGCTCGACGTTGATCCGCTTGCCGATCCGCTCCTCCATCCACATCCGGGCGCCACCGGCTCCGCAGCAGAACGAGCGCTCGCTGTTGCGCGGCATTTCGGTCAGGCCATCCGCCGCCGCCGCGCCGAGCACCTCGCGTGGCGGGGTGAAGACCCGGTTGTGCCGGCCCAGGTAGCACGGGTCGTGGTAGGTCACGACCGCCGTCCACCGGCTGCACCGGCGTGAGCTTGCCGGTGGCGACCAGGTGGGCCAGCAACTGGGTGTGGTGTACGACCTCGTACTCGCCGCCGAGTTCGCCGTACTCGTTGCCCAGCGTGTTGAAGCAGTGCGGGCAGGTCGCGACGATCTTGCGCTTGGCTGGTTCCCGGTCGCCGAACGCCTCGTTCAGCGTTTCCACGTTCTGCTGGGCCAGCATCTGGAAGAGGAACTCGTTGCCGATCCGGCGGGCCGGGTCGCCGGTGCAGGTCTCGCCCTCGCCGAGGATGGCGAAGTTGACCCCGGCCTCGTGCAGCAGGGTCGCCACCGCCCGGGTGGTCTTCTTGGCCCGGTCGCTCGAACGCGCCCGCGCAGCCCACCCAGAACAGGTACTCGAAGTCGTCGACCTCGCCGACCCGGGGCACCTCGAAGTCCAGGCCCTTGGTCCAGTCCTCCCGGGTGTTCGGTGGCGCGCCCCACGGGTTGCCCTTGTTCTCCAGGTTGCGCAGCATCACCCCGGCCTCCGAGGGGAAGCTCGACTCGATCAGCACCTGGTAGCGCCGCATGTCCACGATGTGGTCGACGTGCTCGATGTCCACCGGGCACTGCTCCACGCAGGCGCCGCAGGTGGTGCAGGACCACAGCACATCCGGGTCGATGACGCCGAGTTCCTCGGCGCCACCGATCAGCGGCCGCTGCGCCTCGGCCATGGCCAGGACGTCGACCCCCGCCAACTGCTCCGCGGTGGCCTTCTCCTCCCCGGCCAGGTCCTTGCCGCCGCCGGCCAGCAGGTACGGCGCCTTGGCGTACGCGTGGTCCCGCAGGCGACAGCACCAGCAGCTTCGGCGACAACGGCTTGCCGGTGTTCCAGGCCGGGCACTGCGACTGGCAGCGACCGCACTCGGTGCAGGTGGCTGAAGTCGAGCAGGCCCTTCCAGGTGAACTGCTCGACCTGGGCGACGCCGAACTGGTCTTTCTCCGGGTCGGCCTCCTCGAAGTCGAGCGGCTTGCCCTCGCTCATCATCGGCCGCAGCGCGCCGAGACCGGAGGCGGGGGCGACCGGGCTCGCGCTTGAAGAAGATGTTGAAGAACGCGCTGAACCGGTGCCAGGCGACGCCCATGGTGACGTTGAGCGCGATGACGATCGAGCCAGGTCATCGAGATCATGATCTTCACGAGGGCGGCGATGCTGACCCCTGCCGCAGCCGCCGGCAGCAGTCCGCCGACGGCGTGGCTGACCGGGGTGGCCCAGCCCGGGTACTCGAAATGGCCCGTGGCGACCTTGAAGCCCCGGATCAGGAAGCCGCAGACCAGCACGCCCAGCACCACGGCCTCGACGAAGTAGCCCTGCCACATGGTCGAGCCGGTGAACCGGGAACGCCGGTTCGGGTTGGCCGGCCGGTTGGCCAACCGGATCCCGATCAGCACCAGAATGCCGACCAGGCCGAGCACCCCGATCACCTCGGTGACCAGACCGTAGATCGTCCAGCCGCCGATCAGCGGCACCCCGCCGGTCGGGCTGACGACCTCGAAGTACGCCTCCAGCACCAGCACGGACAGCACGATGAAGCCGACCATCACGAACCAGTGCGCGGCGCCCACGACGCTCCACCGCAGCATCCGGGTGTGGCCGAGCGTCTCGGTCAGCATCGTCCGGGTCCGGGTGCCCTTGTCGGTGAACCGGTCCGGATCGGGTTGCCCCAGCCTGACCACCGCCACCATCCGCAGCACGGCCCGGATCGCCAGCCACACCGCGACCACGGTGATGACGGCGGCGAGCACCGTGGTGACGATCTGGACGCTGCCCATGCGAATGGCCTCCCGGCTGCTCTTTGTGGCGGTCTACCGATCGCCAGCGCGGATGGGGAGTAGCCTACGCGCGCGCGTTACCAATCGGTAACGTGAAAAACCTCGCAGCCGGCCCTCGACCACCGGTACGGGCGAAGGCCGCCCACGCGGCACAACACCGCGGTCAGCGCCAGCGGGTAAGCAGGACCAGCGATCCGACCAGCGATCCGAACCCCACCGCGAGGTTCCAGAACTGCCAGGTCGCGACCGGGTACTGCTGATCGGAAAGGTAGTACACGACCAGCCAGCCGATGCCGAAAACGATCAATGCGACGGCAGCCATCGGCAGCCAGACCGGGCTAGGCTTGCGCGTCGCCGCCGTCGCCGTCGGGCGAACGTCGGTCGGCGGGGTGTACACCTTCTTCTTACGGACCTGAGACTTGGGCACGGCGCTCTCCTGAGGGGGTGACAATCCTCGTCCGGCCTGACAACCGGACGCGGGGGCGACGGTCCATGGCCAATAATGTTCGACAGCTAGCGTAGTCGCGAAGACCCGATCAGGCCATGAAGCTGATCAGATGTGTGCGGAAGGACCCGGATCGGCGCCACCCGCAACCGTTGCGGCACCCGGTCCACTTGCTGCGAAACCTGGACAACCTGGGAGGGATGACCGTGGAATACACATCCGGTGCGGCCTCCTGGGGCAAGGTGCTCCGACGAGCGCTGGCGGGACTGTTGCCCCGACGGTCCGCGCAGCGCCGGCCCGGCTGGTCACTCGGCGTGCCACTGATCGCACTCGCCGCAGGGCTACTGCTCACCACCACGGCGACCACCGCCGGCGGCACCTCGCTACGGGAGGATCGCCGCCCACAGCTCACCCAACTGTTCGAGGACCGACGCAAGCAGCTGGCCATCAGCGAGGAACGTGCCGCGGCCCTGCGCGCCAAGGTGGAAAGCCAGACCGAAGCGCTGGCCAACTCCGACGTCGCGGTCGCCGAACAACGCGATCGAGCCACGATCAACCGACAGGCGGCCGGTTTCACCGCCCTGACCGGCCCCGGGCTCATGGTGGAACTCAACGACGCGCCGCGGTTGGGCGACGGCAGCCGACCGGAGAACGCCAGCAACGACGACCTCGTGGTGCACCAGGGTGACGTACAGGCCGTGGTCAACGCGCTCTGGGCCGGTGGCGCCGAGGGGATGTCAATCATGAATGTCCGCGTACTCACCACCAGCGCGGTACGCTGCGTGGGTAACACACTGCTGCTCCACGGGCGGGTCTACTCACCGCCCTTCAAAATCATCGCGATTGGCGATCCGGCTGCCCTGCAACGGGCGCTCGCCGCGTCCGAAGGGGTCCGGTTGTTCAAGGACGCCGTGGTCCACTACCACCTCGGCTACAGGGAAACCGTGGAACCGGCTGTGAATGTGCCAGCGTACGAGGGTTCCAGCGGGTTGCACCTGGCGAAGGTCACGCAGTGAATCCCGCAGCCGGGAAAGACCCGTACGCCGATCTCGGGAGGCATCGCGCCTCGGACGACAGCGACCCGACGGCGGTGATCCCCCGAATCACCGAGGACCACCCCGTACCGCGGGGTGGTCGACCTGTCGGGACCGGCAGACCGTCGGCACCACCGCGTCCACCCCGTCCGCCGGCCCCGGCTGGTTTACCGGGTCCGGTCAGCGGCAATCCGCCGCCGGTACGCCCGGCGGACGCCCCCACCACGATCATCCCGAGGGTTCCCCGGGATTCCGATGACGCCACCGCGCATATTCCCGTGGTGACGGAACGCCGGTCCAGCGGCGATGACCGGGCAACCGCCCTCATTCCCAAGATCCCCGCAACCGGGCACCAGGACACCGCACTGATCTCCGTCGTACCGGCGGACGTGGTCGGCGGTGAAACCGCCAGCCCCGCACCTGAGCCGGACGAACCCACCGCGGAGCCCCGCCCACGGCGCGGCG
Source organism: uncultured Actinomycetota bacterium (assembly GCA_963750055.1). Taxonomy (GTDB): domain Bacteria; phylum Actinomycetota; class Actinomycetes; order Mycobacteriales; family Micromonosporaceae; genus CAVVPI01. Next base: position 234,334 of record CAVVPI010000011.1, read on the forward strand.
AGCGGATCGTCCAACTCCGCCCGGAACGCACCGACGAGGGGTACAAGAGCGTTTATTCCGAGTTGACCCGCCCGTCGCTCGGCTCCCGGATCCGCACCGGCCTGCGGATCAGCGGCGAAGTGCTGATCACCTTCGGGCTGGTGGTGCTCCTCTTCGCCGGCTACGAGATCTGGGGCAAGTCGGTCATCGTCAACGCCCACCAGAACGACCTCAACCAGCAACTACATGAGCAGTGGACCGATCCGACCGTCGGCCCGACCCCGAGCGCCACCCCATCACCGACCCCCCTGGTGGTCGGCAAACCGATCGCCGGGCTCTACATCCCCAGATTCGGGATGAACTGGATCGTGGTGGAAGGGGTCAGCCAGAAGGACATCCGGTACGCCCCCGGCCACTATCCGAAGAGCGCCAAGCCTGGCCAGATCGGCAACTTCTCGGTCGCCGGCCACCGCAACCGGGCCACCTTCTGGCGACTCGACGAACTGCACAACGGCGACACCATCGTGGTCGAGTCAAAGACCAACTGGTACATCTACCAGATCAGCCAGGTCCACATCGTCAAGCCGGACCAGGTCGAGGTGGTCGCCCCGGTGCCGGGCAAACCCTGGGCCAAGCCCACGAAGGCGATGCTCACCCTGACCACCTGCAACCCGAAGTTCGACAACTACGAACGCCTGATCGTGCACGCTGAACTGGCCCGTACCGAGCCGAAATCCGCCAACGGCGGCCGGCCGGCCGAGCTGGAGGACTGACAGCGATGTACGCCTGGATCTGGCGCAAACTCCCGTTCGGGCTGGCCGGCAAGCTAGCCGGCTCGGTGCTGATCGTCAGCGCCGCGCTAGCCCTGCTCTGGTACGTCATCTTCCCGTGGGCCGAACCGCTGCTGCCATTCGACGACGTACAGGTGGAATCCGGTGTGCCGGATGCCCCGGCCGGTGATGGCACCGGCGTCGACGGTGGCGCCGGCCCGGATATCGACGACCACGATCTGCCGTACGACACCGGAGAGAACAACACCCCACCCCCGAGCCCGAGCAGGTAGGCCGATGCGTGTCCTGGTAATCGACAACTACGACTCGTTCGTCTTCAACCTGGTGCAGTACCTCGGCCAACTGGGCGCCGAGTGCGAGGTACGGCGCAACGACGAGATCGAACTCGCCGAAGTGGGCCAGCTCGGCGTCGCCGGGGTGCTGCTCTCGCCCGGCCCGGGGATCCCGGAGCGGGCCGGAATCTGCCTGGACGTGATCCGGGAGTACGCCGGCCAATTACCGATCTTCGGTGTCTGTCTGGGGCATCAGGCGATCGGTGTCGCGTTCGGCGCAACGGTTACCCGGGCCCCGGAGTTGCTGCACGGCAAGACCTCCCTGGTGACGCACAAGGGGCAGGGTGTGTTGACCGGCCTGCCCGATCCGTTCACCGCGACCCGCTACCACTCGCTGGCCGTACTGCCCGAAACGCTGCCGGAAGAACTCGAGGTGACCGGCTGGACCGGGTCGGGGGTGGTGATGGCGATGCGCCACCGCACCCTCCCGATCGAGGGTGTGCAGTTCCACCCCGAGTCGGTGCTCACCGAGGGTGGCCACCTGATGCTGGCCAACTGGCTGGCGATGTGCGGCCTGCCAGCCGCGCTGGACCGCGCGCCGGCCCTGTCCGCCGAGGTTGATGCCCGCCGACGCGGCGCGTTCAGCCCCGCCTGACCGCCGACCAGCCCCGCGCACGGCCCCTGGAGCCGCACGGATACCACCGGCGGTTCAGGGACCGGGCGCCGGGTGCCGCCGCTGCCCGCTACCACCGCCGGGCGGCGGTGTGGTGGGTTCGGAGCTCGGCTCGGGACTGGGTGGTTCCGGGCGCGACACGGTAACGGTGATCGTGATCCTGGTGTCGGTGGTCTTCTTCTCCCCGGACTTCGGGTTCTGGTTGGTGACCTTCCCGGCCTGGCTCGGATCCACCTCGTTACCGGGGTTGACCTTCACGTTGGTGAACCCGGCCCGGGCCAGTTCGTTCCTGGCCTCCTGCTCGGACAGGTCCAGCACATTCGGCACGGTCCCGATGTTGTTCCTGGAGACCTGGACCTCGACCGTCGTGCCCTCGGCGATCGGGCTGCCCGGCTCCGGTTTCATCCCGATGACCTCGCCCGCCGGACGCTCACTGTTGGCATCCACGCGTTTGGGGTGCAGCTTGAGCTTTGTAAGTTGGCCTTCGACGTAGCTATAGGGGAGGCCAACCAGATCCTCCGGGATTGTCACCGTGGGTTTGCCCGCGCAGATCTGGAACGTGACCGGGGTGCCCTCGTTGACCGTGCTCTCCGGCGCCGGTTCCTGCGCGGCCACGGTGTCCTTGGCACAGGTGCTGTTACTCAACGGATCACCAAGTTGGGGCTGCAACCTGGCACCCCGGATCGCGTCCTCGGCGGCCTGCCGGGCCAAGCCATCCAGTTTGGGAACCAAGGCGGTTTTTGTGGGTTCCGGAACGAAAAGATAGACCGCCACGGCGATCACCGCGAGCACGATGAACCCACTCAGCGTCGCGAGCACCCAGGCAGACCTACGGCGGCGCGCGTCACCGGGACGAACCTGTGCCGGGCGTTGGCCAGCCCCGGCCGGGCGGCTCGCGGCCGGCGCCAGCGCCACGGTCTCGTCCTCGCGCAGCACCGGCGTGGCCATGATCGGTCGGCCGGCCACTGCCCGAAGCAGGTCGGCGCGCATCTCCCCAGCGCTCTGATAGCGGTTCAGCGGGTTCTTCGACAGCGCCTTGAGCACGATCGCGTCGATCGCCGGGGTAACTTCGCGGTTGATGTCGCTGGGGGCCGGTGGAGCCTCCCGGACGTGCTGGTACGCGACGCTCACCGGGCTGTCACCGACGAACGGGGGGTGCCCGCAGACCAGCTCGAAGAGCACACACCCGGCCGCGTACACGTCCGAGCGGGCGTCCACCGCCTCACCGCGCGCCTGCTCCGGGGAGAGGTACTGCGCGGTGCCGATCACCGCACTGGTCTGCGTCATCGTGGTGGCGCCACTGGCCAGCGCGCGGGCGATGCCGAAGTCCATCACCTTGACCTGCCCGGTCTGGGTGAGCATCACATTGCCGGGCTTGATATCCCGGTGGATGATCCCGTGCCGGTGGCTGAACTCGAGCGCGGCGCAGACATCAGCGGTGATCTCCATAGCCCGCCGGGGCATCAGTCGGCCCTCGGCGGCGAGCACCTCCTTGAGCGTGCGCCCGTTGACGAACTCCATGACGATGAAGGGCAGCGTCTCACCGGTGGGAGCGATCTCCTCACCGGTGTCGTAGACCGCGACGATGGCCGGGTGGTTGAGCGAGGCGGCGTTCTGCGCCTCCCGCCGGAAGCGCATCTGGAAGGTGTCATCCCGGGCCAGATCGGTACGGAGCATCTTGATCGCGACATCCCGGCCGAGCCGAAGGTCACGCCCCCGGTGCACCTCGGCCATGCCGCCGTACCCGAGCAGTTCGCCGACCTGATACCTGCCACCCAGCAGGCGGGCCTGGCCCGTCATCTCGTCTGCCGTCCTTCGCTCATCTGGTCAATTCGTCGACGTGCACAAGTCGCTGCACCTGACGGTACGGCGCATCCCCGGCACCGTCACGTCCGTCCTCGGTCTGCCAGCCCGACGGCACCACCCCCGGATTCGGCAGCGCGGCATTCTGTCGCACCCTGTAGGTAATCATGGCGGAGCAAGTCACCACCACCAGGCCCACGACGATCGCCAGCACGATCAGCAGAGTCCGGTTTCCAGAGGATTGCGCCCTCGGCGCACCACTCTGCGGCATTGGGTACCGGTAGCCGGGTGCGGGTCCCGGCCGGGCGGACGGCACGGTGGCCGCGCCTCGATGATAGCTGGCCGGCGGCACGGAAGCCGGACCTGAAGCGGCCGGGTAACGCGGCGCCGGCGGGACCGAGACCGGGGCCGGGTGGTTCGGGTGCCGTGGCGCCGAGGGAACCGGGACCGGGTGGTTCGGGTGCCGTGGCGCCATGGGAACCGGGACCGGGTGGTTCGGGTGCCGTGGCGCCACGGGAACCGCGGCCGGCAGCGCCCGGGGCGGCGAAACCGGGCCGGCCGGCGGAAGCTGCTGAGGATGCGGCGGATAGAAGGGGGGCATCACCCGGGTCCCACCGGGCGCGATCCCCCGACGCGCAGGCGGGCCAGCGGGCGAACTCGGCTGGGTCGCAATCCCCGGATGGCCGGGATTGCCCGGCGCACCGCTGTTGACGGCGGCCTGCCGGGCCACCGCGCCCAACGCGGCCGCGGTCGGCCAGCGGGTCGCCGGTTCCTTCGCCATCGCCCGGTCGACGATCGCCCGGATGGCCGGTGGAATGTCCGCCGGCAGCGGCCGAGCGGTCTCCCGGACATGCTTCAACGCGATGTCGATCGAGCTGTTGCCCTCGAACGGCCGGCGACCGGAGAGGCACTGATACGCCACCACGCCGAGGGAGTACACGTCCGAGACCGGCGTCGCGACCCCGCCGGTGGCCTGCTCCGGCGAGATGTACGACGCGGTGCCGAGCACCGACCCGGCGACGGTGAGCTGACCGACCAGGGCCGAGCGGGCGATCCCGAAGTCGGTGAGCACCAACGTGCCGTTCGGCCGGACCAGCAGATTGCCGGGCTTGACGTCGCGGTGCACGATCCCCTTGTCGTGCGCGGCCTGCAGCGCGTCGGCGGCCTGAGCGACCAGCGCCATGGTCCGGGCCGGGGTGAGCCGACCGACCCGGCTCAGCGTCTGGGACAGCGCATCGCCTTCCACGTACTCCATCACCAGGAAGGCGATCTGCTGGTCGCTGCCATAGTCGTAGACATCCACCACGCCGGGATGGTTGATGGTGGCCATGGTCCGGGCCTCGCCGCGGAACCGCTCGGCGAAACCGGGCTCGTCCAGCAGCGCGGGCAGCAGACTCTTCACCGCCACGGTACGACCGAGCACCTCGTCAGTGCCCCGCCAGACATCGCCCATCCCGCCACCGGCGATCCGCTCGTCAAGTCGGTACCGGTTGCCGAGCAGGACTCCGGGGCTGAGTGCCGTCATCGGTCTCCCCGGTCGGCGATGACCGCCCGCATGATCTCCCGGGCAATCCTGGTCGCCTCGCCACTGCCACCCGAACCCGCCGATTCCAGCAGCACCGCGACGGCGGAGATGGGCTGACCGTCCTTCATCACGAAGCCGATGAACCAGCCGTGGTCTTCGAGTGTTCTGGCCGTTCTCCGCGGTACCGGTCTTGCCGCCGACGGTGTAGTTGTTGATCCGGGCGTTCCGGCCGGTGCCGTTCTCCACCACACTGACCATCATGTCCCGCAGGTCCCCGGCGACCTGTCCGCTGACCGACTGACGCAGCTCCTTCGGTGAGGCGGTGTAGTAGTTGGTGGTCCGGTCCGGTCCGAGCAACTGCTGCACCAGATAGGGGCGCATCTGCCGGCCGTTGTTGGCCACCGCGGCGGCCATCATCGCGCCTTCCAGTGGCGTCATCCGGACGTTGTTCTGCCCGATCGACGACTGGGCCAGCGCGGCGGGGTCCTCGCTACCGTCCGGGTTGCTCATCTCGCCGGTCCGGCTGGCCGCCACCGGCAGTCCGCCCTCGTTGAGCCGGCCCACGGTCAGCTCCTCGTTCTCGAAGCCGAACTGGCGGGCCTTCTCCTTGATCTTCTCCGCGCCGAGTGCGACGCCGAGCTTGGCGAAACCGGTGTTGCACGACTCGGTCAGCGCCTGGATCAGCGTGACCTGCGCCCCGGGACAGATGGAAGGGACAGCGTTGCGGATTTCGCTGCCCGCGGTCGGCGGCAGATAACTCGGCCCGGCGGGAATCCGGGTCTCCTTGGTCGTGCCGTTCTCCAGGGCCGCCGCCGCGACGATGACCTTGAAGGTCGAGCCCGGCGGGAGCACCTCGGTCAGTGCCCGGTTCCGCAGCGGCCCGTTCTTGCCGGCCGCCAGCTTGTTGTACGCCGCTTGCGCGACCTCGCTGTCATGGCTGGCCAACGGGTTCGGGTCGAAGCTGGGCATCGAGACGAGCGCCTGGATGGCACCGGTCCTCGGGTCGATCGCCACCGCGGCGCCCTTGACCGCGCCGACCCGGTTGTCGGCCAGCTCCTTGAAGGCGGTCTCCTGGGCCCGGGGCGAGACGGTGAGCAGCACATTGCCACCGGCGGTCTGGTCCCCGGTGAACAGGTCCCGGACCCGGTCGGCGAAGAGCTGGTCGCTGGTGCCGGCCAGGAAGTCGTTCTCGCTGCGTTCGATGCCGATGTCGCCCAGGTTGACCGGCTTGTAGCCGAGCACGTGCGCGTAGATCTCGCCCTTGGGGTAGGTGCGTAGGAACTTCAGCTTCCCGCCGCTGTCCTTGCTGGTCGCTACCGCAATGCCGCCCGCCTCGATGTTGCCGCGCTTGCGCTCGTACTCGGCGACCTGGACCCGGCCGTTGTAGTCGCTGTTGCGGTATTCGTCTCCCTTGTACGCCTGAACGTAGTTGAGGTTGACGAAAAGCAGGCCAAACAGCACCATGACCACCACGCCAACTCGACGCAACGGTGCGTTCACGGCCGGATCACCTCCGTCATAGCGCCATGCAACTGAGCTGGCGGTCCGGTGCCGCCCCCCGGCCGCGCCGACCCGTTCCCGGTTACCGGCCGGCCGGCGGCATCCGAGATCCTCAGCAGCATCGCCACCAACAGCCAGTTCGCCATCAACGACGAGCCGCCGGCGGAGAGGAACGGGGTGGTCTGTCCGGTGAGTGGAATCAGTTTGCTGATCCCACCGACGATCACGAAGACCTGCAGGGCCAGGGTGAAGGCCAGGCCACCGGCGAGCAACTTGCCGAACGAGTCCCGGACGGCGAGCCCGGCCCGCAGCCCACGCTCGACGATCAGCAGATAGATGACCAGCAACGCGGTGAGGCCGAACAAGCCGATCTCCTCACCGATGCCGGCGAAGATGAAGTCGTTGTGCACCTCGGGCACCTCAAGGGGCTGGCCACCGCCGGGGCCAGCGCCGAACAGGCCGCCGGTGCCCAACCCCAACAGCCCCTGCACCAGCTGCCAGCCGTCGTTGTAGGGATCACCGAACGGGTCGAGCCAGATATTCGCCCGCAGGTAGAAGTTGGCGAACGGGCCACCGATCGCGCCGCCCAGGAAGTAGGCGAGGAACGCGCCGCCGAAGAAGAGCACCAGGCCGATAATCAGCCAACTGACCCGTTCGGTGGCGATGTACAGGGTGACCACGAACATGCCGAAGTAGAGCAGCGAAGTGCCGAGGTCCTTCTCGAAGACCAGCACCAGCACGCTGATCAGCCAGACGACCACCACCGGACCGAGGTCCCGGCCACGCGGAAAGTCGATGCCGAGGAACCGGCGGCTGGCCAGCGAGAGCACCTCGCGTTTGCGGACCAGGTAGTAGGCGAAGAAGACCAGCAGCGCCAGCTTGGCGAACTCACCTGGCTGGATCGAGAAACCGCCGATCTTGATCCACAGCTTGGCGCCGTTGATCTCGGAGAACCGCCTTGGCAGCACCGCCGGGAGCATCACCAGGACGATGCCGGCGAGCCCCAGGGTGTAGGCGTACCGGGAGATCGACCGGTGGTCGCGGAGCAGCACCAGCAGCAGGGCCGCCAGGATCACCGCAGCCAGCGTCCAGGCCAACTGCCGACCGCCGGTGCCGGCGAAGATGGCCAGGTCTGCCCGCTCCTCCGGCTTGGCCCGGGCGAGGTCCAATCGCCGCAAAAAACCCACGCCAATGCCGTTGAGCAGGGCAACCGCCGGCAACAACGCCGGATCGGCGTACGGCGCGAGGAACCGGATCACCAGGTGCAGACCGAGAAAGACCACCGAGAGGGCCGCCGTCGGCACCCAGAAATCGCCGGTCACGGTGTCGAGCACATTGGCCTCAACCGTGGCCCCGTACGCCGCCACCAACACCATCGCCAGCACGAGCAGTCCCAGCTCAGCATTGCGCCGGAACTTGGCGACCCGAAAGCGTGGCATCTCACCCGTGGCTGCGGGCGTCGCTGCCGTTCCGGCCGGGGCGGTCACCATGCAATCCTCGAATCGTAGGAGCTGACGCTCACTCGATTGACCGGCAGCCCGCCGGGTCGATGACCGGCGGGACCGTGTCGGAGGGCGGATCGGACGTGTCCCCCGGGGTCGCAGTCGGCACCATGCTGGCGCTGACCGTCCCGCCCGGGCTGGCGGTCACGGACGGGGTGACGGACGGGGCGACGGTCGGCAACACCGTCGGCTCGGCACTGGGCATCGGACTCGGCAGCCCGCTCGGCGACGTACTCGGCAGCTCGCTCGGCGGACAGATCGGCTTCAGGTTCAGGTTGGTCGGATCGTCATTGGTCAGCTCGGCGAGCCGGCGCTCGGCGTCCGGCTCACTCTTCGCCGGGATGCCCTGCTTGACCTGCTCCTGCGCGGCCGCGGTGAGGTCGGTCAGCTCGGTGACGCTGACCGATCGCGGGCTCGACAGGTCGATCCCGGCGATCCGGCCCGGTACGCCCTGGAACACGGCGAGCTGACCGTCGGCGGTGGCACCCACGTAGTACTGCTGCTGGGTGTAGCTCCAACCACCCCACAGGCCACCGCCAAGCAGCCCGATCAGTCCGACCAGCACCAGCGCGGTGCGCACCGGGTGCCGACGGGGGCGCTCGGGCTCGTCGTCCCGATCAGTCGTCGTCGCGGCCGGTTCGGGGATCGCCGGGCGGGCTGCGGAAAGCGCGGAGGCTCGGGCGGCCGGCGTCGACTCGTCGGCCGACGTCGCCATCCCCCGGTCCCGCGCGGCAGCGCCGCCCACGATCGGCGCCGCCTCAAGGATGTCCTGGTCGGTGGCGTCCGCGATGATCACGGTGATGTTGTCCGGACCACCGCCCCGGAGCGCCAACTGCACCAGCCGGTCGACGCACTGCTGCGGATCGGTGTATTCGCGCAGGGTATCCGCGATGGTTTCGGCGCTCACCACGCCGGAGAGTCCGTCGCTGCAGATCAGATAACGATCGCCGGGCAGCACCTGACGAACCGAGTATTCCGGGTCGACGTCCCGGCCGTCGAGGGCCCGGGTGAGCAGCGACCGCTGCGGGTGGCTGCTCGCCTCCTCCAGGCTGATCCGCCCCTCGTCGACGAGCATCTGGACGTAGGTGTCGTCCTTGGTGACCTGGGCGAACTCGCGATCGCGCAACAGATAGGCACGCGAGTCACCGATATGCACCATGCCGATCTTGCTGCCGGAGAAGAGGATCGCGGTCAGCGTGGTGCCCATCCCCTCCAACTGCGGGTTCGCGTCCACGGTGTCGCGTAGCTGCTGGTTGGCGGTGTCGACGGCCGAGCGCAGCGCGTCGACGAGAGCGTCACCCGGGACGTCCTCGTCGAGCGGCGCCATCGCACCGATGACAATGTTGCTGGCGACGTCACCGGCGGCCATGCCGCCCATGCCGTCGGCGACCGCGAGTAGCCGCGGCCCGGCGTAGACGGAATCCTGGTTCCCGTCTCGAATCAGACCGCGGTCACTGTGCGCCGCGTAACGCAGGGTCAGAGTCATGGCCGTAACTCAAGAGAAGTGCGGCCGATCCGGATCGGCACGCCGAGGGGGACGGGGGTCGGTCCGGTGACCTTAGCGCGGTCGAGGTACGTGCCGTTAGTCGAACCGAGGTCTTCGACGAACCATTGTCCGGCGCGCGGCACCAGCCGGGCATGCCGGGCCGAGGCGTAGTCATCGGTAATCACCAGGGTGGAATCCTCCGCTCGACCTATCGTGATTTGTGACTCAGCGAGCGTCAGGCGGGTCCCCGCCAACTGACCTGCGGTGACCACGAGCTTGCGCGCCGCCCGCCCCCGCTTCACCTTCGCCGGCTTCTGTTGCCCGATCGACGTGCCGATCCCCCGGGGAGCGGCGACGAGACGGCTGGATCTGGCGCCGGCGAAGAGATCCCGCCGGATCACCCCGACCACGGTGAACACAAAGATCCAGAGCAGGACGATGAACCCGATCCGGGCGACGGTGATGACGAAAGCGGGCAAGGCCGTTAGCCGTCCACGCGGAACGTCAGGGTGGTCGTACCGAGTTGGATCATGTCGCCGGGGTTGAGCGCCACGGCCGAGACCCGCTGACCGTTGACCATCGTGCCGTTGGTCGAGCCCAGGTCGGTGAGGACCACCTGGGCGCCATCGAAGTCGATCCGGGCATGCCGACGGGAGATGCCGACATCGGGCAGCCGGAGGTTCGCCTGGTCACCCCGGCCGAGCACGGTGGAGCCCATCTGCAGCGGATAGGTCCGCCCGTCGCCGGAGACCAGTCGCACGTTGCGCCCGCCACCGTGCCCGGGCGGTGGGCCGTAGCCGCCGCCCTGCTCGTACGGGGGATAACCGCCCTGGCCGGGCGCGTCGTACGGCGATGGCTGCACCGGCGCCACGTCACCACCGGTGTACACCTCCGCGGTGACCCGGAACATACCCGTGTCGAGGCCGTCGCCCCGCTCGATCTCGACGATGACGTCGCCGTAGACCGTCCAGGCCTGCTCACCGATGAACTCGGCCTGGGACTGCGCCAGCTCCTGGGCCAGGGCAGCCGCGTAGGGCGCGAGGCGACTGTGATCATAGGGCGATAGATCGATCACATAGCGGTTGGGCACGAGAGTGCGCCCACCGGCCAGGATCGCCTTGTGCGCCTCTGCCTCCCGCTGCATCGCGTTGAGGATCTCCACCGGGTGGACGACCCCCTTGAACACCTTAGCGAAGGCCCCTTCAACCAGGCCTTCCAGTCGCTTCTCGAAGCGTTGCAGCACGCTCACCGGCTCCTCCTCGGGTCCCGAGGACATGATGGTATCCGGCCGTCGCACGTGCAGCTCGCACGCCGCTCAGCCGCCTGCTCACCGGTCCCTCCTCAGGGGTCCGGGGTTGTCGTGCTACTCTTCCATTCGCCGCGAGCGGTAACGCCAACGGCACCAGTACAGACAGCGTAATATGTTCCGGCACGCTACCTGGTGCGGGCCCAGGACATAATTTCGACTGACCTATACTGTGTAGCGGGGTTCGAGCCCAACGGCTCATGCTCCGCTCGTGGAGCAGGAGTCGGATTCGGCTCGCGCTCCACATGGGGGAGTGGCGGAATGGCAGACGCGCACGGTTCAGGTCCGTGTGCCCGAAAGGGCGTGGGGGTTCAACTCCCCCCTTCCCCACCATCGATAAGGGCTCCGTGTTGACACGGAGCCCTTAGTCGTTGTCCGGCATCAACGCCGGTTTTCTGGGCGATATGCTCCGATGGTTTTCCTGCCCCCGACCCAGGAGTGACGTGTGGCTGTCGCGTTGGTGACCGGCTCAGGCGGTCTGATCGGTTCGGAGGCGGTCCGGCACTTCGCCGGCCTCGGCCTCGATGTGATTGGCATCGACAACGACATGCGCCGGCAGTTCTTCGGCGCCGAAGCGTCCACCGCGTGGAACGTGCTCCGACTCACTACCGAACTCGGCACGTCGTACACCCATCACGATGTTGATATCCGGGACCGCGCCGCGCTGGCGGAGATCTTCCGGCGGTACAGCCGCGACATCGCCGTGGTCATCCACACCGCCGCGCAGCCCTCGCACGACTGGGCCCTGCGCGACCCGTACACCGACTTCGACGTCAATGCGGGCGGCACACTGAACGTCCTGCAGAACGTCCGGGAGCACTGCATCGACGCCCCGGTCATCCACTGCTCGACCAACAAGGTCTACGGCGACCGGCCGAACAGCCTGCCGCTGGTCGAACTGGAGACCCGCTGGGAGCTCAAACCGGGGCACCCGTACTACGACGGGATCAAGGAGGACATGTCGATCGACGCCTCGCTGCACTCGGTCTTCGGCGCCTCCAAGGTCGCCGCCGACGTGATGGTGCAGGAGTACGGCCGCTACTTCGGCATGCGGACCGCCTGTTTCCGGGGCGGCACGCTGACCGGCCCGGCGCACTCGGCGACCGAACTGCACGGCTTCCTGGCGTACGTGATGCGCTGCAACATGGAACGCCGGACGTACAAGATCTTCGGATACCAGGGCAAAATGGTGCGCGATGCCATCCACAGTCACGACGTGGTCGCGGCCTTCGAGGCGTTCTTCCGCGAGCCGCGCTCAGCGGCGGTCTACAACCTCGGCGGCGGGCGCTACTCCAACTGCTCGCACCGGGAGGCGTTCGCGCTGGCCGAGCAGATCTCCGGGCAAGCGATGATCACCGAGTACCACGAGGCCAACCGGGTCGGCGACCACCAGTGGTGGATCGGCTCGAATGCCGCGTTCCAGCGCGACTACCCGGACTGGAAGCAGGCGTACGACGTACCGCTGATCCTGCGCGAAATCTACGAGGCGAACATCGACAAGTGGGTGCCCCAGACGTGATCTCCCAGGGCAAGCGGAACGTGCTCGGCGTACTCGTCGACGCGGTGGACTACGCCGGGGCGACCGAGCAGGTGGTGGCCGCCGCACGGGATCGGCGCCCGCTGGCGCTCACCGCCCTGGCCGTACACGGAGTGATGACCGGCGTCCTGGACCCGGCGCACAACGCCCGGCTGAACTCGTTCGATCTGGTCACGCCGGACGGACAGCCGGTCCGCTGGGGGCTCAACCTGTTGCACGGCGCCGGCCTGACCGACCGGGTCTACGGACCGACGCTCACCCTGCGGGTGCTGGAACGCTGTGCCGAGCAGGGCCTGCCGGTCTACCTGTACGGCTCCACCGAGGAGACCCTGGCCCGGCTGATCCCGGCCCTGGAGCGGATGTTCCCGGCGCTGAAAATCGCCGGGGTGGAGCCGTCCAAGTTCCGGCCGGTGCAGCCCGGCGAGGACCGGGAGATCGCCGAGCGGATCCGCTCCTCCGGCGCCCGGCTGGTTCTGGTTGGGCTGGGCTGCCCCCGGCAGGAGATTTTCGCGCACGCCATGCGCCCCTTGCTGGACATGCCACTGATGGCGGTCGGGGCCGCCTTCGACTATCACGCCGGGCTGCTGCGCAAGCCGCCCGCGTGGATGCAGCGCGCCGCGCTGGAGTGGCTGTGGCGGCTCGGCCTGGAGCCGAAGCGGCTCTGGCGCCGCTATGTCGTGCTCAACCCGGCTTACCTGGCCCGACTGGCGGCCCAGAAGACCGGGCTCTGGAAGGCCACCCCACCGTCGGCGACCACCGAACCTCCGCCGACCTTCGCAGTCTGACCCCCCTCTGCCCCACCTCTCTGCCCCACCTCTCTGCCCCACCTCTCGCCCCACCTCTCTGCCCCACCTCTCGCCCCACCTCTCTGCCCCACCTCTCTGCCCCGTCGATCAAGGACTTGTTGCTGTGGTTTAGAGATCTACTCGCGACAACAACTCCTTGATCGACGGGAAAGTCCTTGATCGACGGTGGGTGCCGCGCTTCCCTCCAGGAATGCGCTTTCCTATGCTGACCCAATGATGATGATCGACGAGGAGCTGACGCCGAGCGGGCTGACCCCGAAAATCGATCGGCTATGGGCGGCATCCGCACAGAAGATCGACTCGATCGGCAAGAGCTGCCCACCCGGATCCGCGTCGCCGGTGTTCACCGTCAACGGGCGGTACACCGCGCGCGGCTGGACCGAATGGACCCAGGGCTTCCAGTACGGCTCGGCACTGCTGCAGTACGACGCCACCGGCGAGCAGCGGTTCCTCGACTCCGGGCGGGAGCAGACCGTGGCGGTGATGGCCAGTCACGTCAGCCACATCGGCGTACACGACCACGGGTTCAACAACGTCAGCACGTACGGCAATTTGTGGCGGCTGATGGGCGAGGGACGACTCCCCGCCGATCGGGCCGAGCGTGACTTCTACGAACTCGCACTCAAACTGACCGGAGCGGTGCAGGCCGCCCGCTGGCGGACCACCGCAGACGGCACCGGCTACATCTACTCCTTCAACGGCCCGCAGTCACTCTTCGTCGACACCATCCGGTCCTGTCGTGCGCTCGCCGTCTCACACCTGCTCGGGCACGTCCTGATGGGCGAGCGTGATGAACGGATCTCGCTGCTCGGCCGGCTGATCGAGCACGTCCGCAACACCGCCCGGTGGAACATCTTCTACGGCGAGGGTCGGGACAGCTACGACATTCCGGGACGCACCGCCCACGAGTCGATCTTCAACGTCAACGACGGCAGCTACCGCTGCCCGAGCACCCAGCAGGGCTACTCGCCGTTCAGCACCTGGACCCGGGGACTGGCCTGGGCGATGCTCGGCTTCCCCGAGCAGTTGGAGTTCATCGCCGTACTCTCCGATGAGGAGCTGGCACCCTACGGCGGTCGGGCCGAGATCGAGGCGACGCTGCTCCGCGCGGCGATTGTCACCTGCGACTTCTACCTGTCGCACAGCCCGACCGATGGGGTGCCCTACTGGGATACCGGTGCGCCCGGCCTGGTGCACCTGGGGGATTACCGGTCCCGCCCGGCCGACCCGGAGAACGATCACGAGCCGGTGGACTCGTCGGCGGCGGCGATCGGCGCCCAGGGGCTGCTCCGGCTGGGTCACTATCTCGACCGCGAACGGACGGGCCGCGCAGGGGCGGAGGTACTGGCAGGCCGGGCTGACCGTGGCCGACACGCTCTTCGACGAGCCGTACCTGAGCACCGACGGACGGCATCAGGGACTGCTGCTGCACTCGATCTACCACCGGCCGGGGGGTTGGGATCATGTACCGGCCGGGCGACGGGTGCCGTCCGGCGAGTCGAGCATGTGGGGCGATTACCATGCCCGCGAACTGGCCCTCTATCTACAGCGAGTGGCCCGGGGCGAGCCGTACTACACGTTCTTCGGCCCGACCGTCGGGACCGCCCGATGACCGGGCGGCCCGCCGCGCTGGTCACCGGCGGCTCACGGGGTATCGGGCGCGGGATCGCGCTGGCACTCGCCGGGGCCGGGTACGACGTGGTGGTCAACTACGCGCAGCACGCGGACGCCGCGGCGGAGGTCGGCAGCCAGGTCGAGGCCTTGGGCGGCCGGGCCCATCTGGTCCGGGCGGACGTGGCCCGGGCCGCCGACCGCGAGCGGCTCATCGGCGAGACGGTCGCCGCCTTCGGCCGGCTCGATCTGCTGGTCAGCAACGCCGGAGTCGCCCCAGCGGTACGGGCCGACCTACTGGACGCGGGCGAGGAGTCGTTCGACCGGCTGATCGACATCAACCTCAAAGGGCCGTATTTCCTGCTCCAGCTCGGCGCACGGACGATGATCAGCCAGCTGACGGCGGGCATCCTCAGCGCTCCGAAGATCGTCATCATTTCGTCGATCAGCGCGTACACGGCCAGCGTCAACCGGGGTGACTACTGCGTCGCCAAGGCCGGGCTGGCGATGACCGCGCAACTCTACGCGGCCCGGCTCGCCGAGCACAGCATCAACGTGTACGAGATCCGGCCGGGCATTGTCGAGACCGATATGACCGGCCCGGTCAAGGACCGGTACGACGAACTCATCCTCGACCGGGGTCTGACTCCGATCCCTCGCTGGGGCCAGCCAGCGGACGTCGGCAAGGCGGTGGTCGCAGTCGCCACCGGCCTGCTGCCCTTCAGTACCGGTCAGGTGATCGACGTGGACGGCGGGTTCCACCTGCGCACCCTCTGACCCGCGCGGCATGGGCCCCGTCCGATGCGCCACAACAGGAAGGGGCCCCGTTCCGCAGCCCCCTACGGGTCGATTCTCGGGGAGCAGCCGGGGCTCGACCCGGATCCGGGCTTCCGGATCCGACGTCAGGCTGATCATCATGAACACCCCCGCCACCGTCCTGCTCGCGATCGCCGCCGTCTGGCTGACGGCCGCGCTCGTCGCCGACGGGCTGCCGGCCGCGCGCACCGCGCGGGCGCTACGTCGCCGTACCGGATCGCTGTTCGCCCTGACCGGGGCTGGTCTGGCCGCGATGGCCTCGGTGGGGCTGGGCGCCCTGATCACCGCGGGGCCGACGGCGACCGACCGGGTGAGCGCCGGGCTCACCCTGCCGGCCGTCCCCGCCGTGCTCGTCGCCGGGCTGACCGTACGCCGGTTGCGCCGGGTCCGGGCCGCTGCCGGCGTCTTCACCTCGGCGCCGGAAACCCCCGCCCCGCCCACCTTGCGTGCCGCCGCCGCGCATCCGATGATCGCGTTCCCGGTGCAGGCAACCGGGCTGGCCGCGCTCCCCGGGGCGGTCACCGCCACCGGCCTGGTGCCGCTGACCGGACCGACCATGATCGGCTCGGTCCTCACCGCCGCCGTGCTGATGGTCGGCGCCGTCGGGGTGCGGCACGCGCTGCGGCACAGCCGGTTGGCGGAGCAGGCGGTCACGCTCCGCTCGGTGTCACCTCGCGCGACCGGGGTCCTGTACGTATAGCAGCTCCAAAATGGCCCGAGCCGCCTCGAACCACCGATCGAGCCAGGCCGGTCCGGGTACCGTGCCCTTCAACGGTAGTTCGAGCAGCAGTCCGCGCAGGAGCGGATGGTCCACGAGCGATTCTCTCGGTACGTCCGACCAGCCAGCCGGCGGGAAAACCGGCTCGGTCAGCCCGCCAAGGTCCAGTGAGGGAAGTGTCGGTGGTCGGTCCGCCGGTCGCTCGGCGGACTCGCTCCCGTGCGGGCCGAGGTCGTCCCCGGTGGGCGCCTCGTCCACCACCGTGCCGTCCCGACGGGCACTTCGGTATTTCCCGGCGAACCGCTCCGGCTTCGCCGAACCGTTGCCCAGATTCTCTGACTCAATCGTCATCCGTCTCGCCTATCTTCGCTCGGTTGCGAACCCTACGGCGGGTTGACCGGGGGCGCCGCCGTGCCGTCTGATACAACGACGCGTCCGGCGCGACGACGCGCCTGGGCTGCGGCGGCTCGGGCAACATGCCTACGACGACGCATTTCGGACGCGTCTCCTGAGGCGGAATCCGGGGATCACTTGACCGAATCGGCGGGACGGACGAGCCCTCGGCTTGCCGGGCCGGGAAAGGGCGGAGCGCGACCCCTCGGCGGCGGGTTGCCGCCGGGAGCCGCGCTCTACCTTGATCAACCGGAGGAACCGTCAGTCCAGGTCGAACTCGCCGTCCTTGGCACCGCCAACGAAAGCGTCCCATTCGTCCGGTGTGAAGATCAGGGCCGGCCCGGTCGGGTTCTTCGAGTCCCGGACCGCGATCGCACCACCCGCGAAGGCCACCTCGACGCAGTTATCGCAATTCGGTCCGCTACGCGAACTCTTGAACCAGGCTGCGCCGCCCAGGTCTACGCGGTACCCCTTTGTCTCCACTTCCACATTGGCTCCTCTGCCAGCTTCGATATCAGCGCCACGGACACCTCAGGACGGATGGCCGCAGCTCTAATATGGTCGAAGATAAATACGTACTTTTGCAGTTCATCTCGCTTTTCCAGGAAGAGGCCGCCGGTTGCGTTTTCGGCGTACACCACGTCCGGATCGCCCGCCTCCGGAAAGCCGAGGATCGTAAAAGTGCCGTCCATGCCGGCATGTGCGCCGACCTCGAACGGCAAAATTTGAAGCGTGACATTCGGCAGGTCGGCCGCTTCCACCAGCCGCTCCAACTGGGCACGCATGACCGTGTCGCCACCGACCGGCCGACTCACCACCGTCTCATCGAGCACCACCCATAGTTCGATTGGATCGTCTTGGGTCAGTAACGACTGACGCCCCATTCGGACACGGACCCGTTGCTCGATCTCCTCGCCGGTGATGTCGGGCCGGGCGGACCGAATCATCGCCCTGGCGTAATCCTCAGTCTGCAGTAGACCTGGTATGACCTGCTGCTCGTATGCGCGGATCGACCCGGCTGCGGCTTCCAGTCCGACGTAGGCGCCGGACAGCACCGGACTGAAAGGATGCCACCAGCCCTTCTGTCGCGCCTCCCGGGCGATCTGAATCAGCTCCTCGCATTCGGCGCCGACCACGCCGTAAATGCCGAGCATGTCGCGGACATCCCGCACGGTGGCCGTGGTGTGGCCAGTTTCGATCCGGGAAACTTTGGAAGCGGAACACTCCAGCCGCTCCGCGACAAACTCGATCGTCACCCCGGCGGCTTCCCGTCGCTGGCGAAGTTCGGCGCCGAGCCGGCGCCGTCGAATAGTCGGGCTCCGGCGCTCGGTCACCGGGTCACCTCCGGTCGATCGCGCGAAGGGTTCGCCCGCCGCGGGCGCGACCGTAGGCCAGCAGGCGATGATTCACGGCGGCAGGAGTAGCGATGATTCAACCGGCCGCGGCGGCCGAAACGCGTCCAGTCTGCCGCGCCAACACGGGGCGTATCAAGCGCCTTACGGGTAGACGCCACATCCGCGGAGCAAGATTCAAACTGCAACTTGCATTGATCATGATCCGGCTGCGAGGCTAGGCGTATGGCTCGGGTTACGCAGCGTCGGCTCCTGATCGGACGGCGATGGATTTCCCACGCCGTACCGGACCAGCGTGAGGACCCTGTCATGAGCACGGCAGACAGACCCGCCGCGGGGTGATCAACCCGCTGGCTGCCCGACATGCGCACCAGGATCCGCCCGGTTCCGCCCAACCCGCGCCGGCGCGCCGGCCCCGTTCGGCTAGGAGTTGATGTGCTTCTTCCCAGATCCGGTGATGTCCTCCATGTGACCCGTGCGGCGAGCGTGCAGTTCGCCGAACCGATCTTCTTTCGGGTGATCCGGACGCACGATTGGCCGACCTACCATGGCTGGATCTGGCTCGACGGCTACGAGCTGAACTCCGCCGGTGACGCCATCGAACGGCGGTCGATCTTCGTACAGCTCGATGGTCTGCGTCTGATCCGGACCACGCCGGTACGGCGCCACCCGACGGTTCGCCGGCCGGCAGCGGCGACCGCACAGCGGGTCCGGGTAGGTTGATCCGGCCTGTTCGCCGGGGCAGTCGACCATCGTCGGTAAGAGCAGTCAGCCGAAGGCAACGTCAGATCCGGCAATGAGCCCACCGGGCCGGCGCCTCACCCGGTCACCAGCGGAGACGCCGAGAGGCTGGGGCCGAATGTACCGGGCTGGTTCGTGACCGGTCCGGGCGTGCCGGAAGGCGCGTTCGACGCTTGGGCGATGACCAGGGTGACCAGCTCGCCCGGGGCAATCGGCGCACCGGCCGCCGGATCGGTTTCGAGTACGGTACCGACCGGTTGATCCGACACCCGGAACCGCAGCCGATAGCCGATCCCGAGCTGATCGAGCACATTCCGTGCGGTCTGCTGGGGCAACCCGACCAGCGGCGGCACCGGCAGGCTGTGCGCCGTGCTGCCACTCGGCGTCGGCTCAGCACTGGTCGGTGCGATGGTGGTTGGCGAAACCGTGGCGGATGGCGGGGCGGACGCGGTCGTTGGCAACGGAGCAGGCGTGCCGCCACCCTTGTTCGATCCGACGATCCACCAGACTGCGGCGGCCAGGGCACCAAAGAGGAGGAGCGCCACCAGGCCAACCACGATCGGCATCCACCAGCGGTCGTTGAGCTGGTCATCGCCATCGGACCAATCAGCCGGCGCAGCCTCCCGGACCGCCCGCTGGCCCGGTTGGGGCACCCCGGCCCGCCCGGACCAGACCGGCGGCCGTTCCTGCCCCGGTACGCCAGGACGAGGTGGTTCGGAGTTCGCATCGCCCGACGGGCTGCTCTCCCGGGTCCGCTCCGCATCCGGATCACGCTGCGGCCCAGTACCGTCGGGATCGGAGGCATCCCTCGGCTCCTGACGGTCGTCGGCCATGGCATGTCCTCTCGCCACCGGAGGTGGGCTCAACCCACAGTTTCCTAACCTATCCGGTGAGTGAGCTATCGGACTTCGTGGCGCAGCAACACGGCGTGTCCGGTACCGGCCCGGGCCCGGGATCGGCTAGGCCATCGGCTCGTCGCCGCAATAGAGCTGAACCCAATCGTTCCAGCGCAGGTCACCCGGCGACTCCGGATCCTGCCGGAGCACCTGGCCGATGTCACCGCTCGGATACCTCGGGTAGAGGCCATGGTCGACCACAAGGGCTCCGGCCTGGCGGCAGGACATGCCGACCACGCCCGGCACGGTCGCCGACGGCGCCGCGCCGACGACGAAGACATGTACGGTGTCGCCTCGGCGCACCGGCGCACCAGGTCCCGGCTCGGTGTGCCCGACCCGACGACCGTCGTCACCGCCATCATCATCCGAAGCCTGGAAAATGAGTTTCCAGCCGAGGCCGAGCCCCCGCAACTTGGTCCGTGCCTGCTCGAAGTCCCGGCCGGCCAGGTCGGGCAGGACAAATCCGTCCGGCGGCCGAGTAGTACCGGTGGGCCGACCGGTCGTCGGTCGACTGGCCTGCGGCGTGCTGGTCGGTTGCGCGGGCGTAGACGATCCGGCGGTCGATCCGGCTTGCGGATCCCCCACATGATCACTATCACCGGCGAGCACCCAGCCACCCACCGCTCCGACGGCGGCGAGAAGAGCCACCGCCGCACCGGCGCCGAGCACCATCACCAACCGACTGGGCCGGCCCGGCTGGCCATCCGGGGCCGGAGCCTGGGTAGCGATTCCATCCGTCATGCCGACTCCGCCTCGCCCTCGCCGCGACCGTGCCGCCAATTGATATCGGTTCCGTTAGACCGAGTGTGCCGAACGACCACGCCGGCGGCCCGCCGGGGCTCGGCCACCGATACACGCGGGTGCGGAGAGCGCGACGCTGGCTCGCCTCCAACGCGGGTGGACGCTACGCTGCCCGGCATGGCCGTACGAGGCTGGGGAGGGCCGCTCGGCGCCGCTACCGGCGTAGCCGCCGGTGCTGGTGCCGCACAACTGGGACTCGGCTACGGCCTCGGCATCATCGCCTGGCTTCCCGTGGCCGACCACGCCGGCCGGGCCGTTTGGGTGGCCAGCCTGGCCTGGGCCACCTGGATCGCCGCCAATGCCACCGTTTTCGGCGCCCTCTGCGCCCACCGGTGGTATCCGTCGGCTCCGGTCGATACCACTGTGACCGATTCGAAGGCGGGTAGCTTCAGACTGGTCCGTGGCTTCAGACTGGTCCGTGGCTTCAGACTGGTCCGTGGCGCCCGACTGGTTGGTGGCTTCGGACTGGTGGGGAAACCGGTGCTGTGGCGAATCGCGCTCACGCTCGCCAGTGCGCTCGGCGGGCTCGTCACAGTCGCGCTGGTCGCCGTACCGGCCCGGACGGCCACCCACATCACCGCTGCCGCCCCGTCGAGCATCGCCGCGACGTACGCCCTCATCGGCGTGCTGATCGGCCTGGTGGTGGCGCTCTGGGCGCTCAGCTCGCCAGCCATCGCCCGAAACATGATCGGCACCGCCGGCTGGCTCTGGGCACTCGCGGTCGTCACGGTGCTCGACGGCGCACTGACCAACCAGCGTCTGACCGGCGCCCACCTGGGCGTCTGGCAGATGACCCCGGACAGCGGGCAATTCTGGTTCCGTGACTACTACTGGCCTGGTGCGGCCCTGTCGCTCGGCTCCGCCCTGGTGATCGGCCTGCTCGCCGCCCGTTCCGTCGTGCGGCAGGTTCAGCCTCGGATCAGCACCGCGGTTTCCGGTATCGCCGGTCCGCTGCTGGTCACCGCCGCCCACCTGCTGGCCACGCCCCGGCTGGCGGGCGTCCACCTCGAGCAGCTGTCCGCGCTGCTGCTGGCGCCGTACGCGGTTCTTGCCGGTCTGGCCGGTTCGGCGCTGGTAGCGGCGCTCGCCCAGCGCGGCGCCGACCGCCTTGCCGGGCCGGTCCCACCGCCGGAACTGCCTAGCCACGCCGCGGACCCGTCCGGCGCCTAGTCGACCGCCCAGGTGTGCACCGGTTCGTTGGTGCGCTGAAGTTCGCCGTACCGCCGCAGCATGTGTCGCAGGGCGGCCGAGCGGTGCATCCGGCGGCCATGCTCGGCGGCCCGGACCGATTCGGTCTGCCATACCGCACCGTTACGTCTGGTACGGCAGCGTTGCTCGATGATGCCGAGCAGCCGGTCCCGGTGCGCGGGAGCGACGCCGAACCGGTCCAGCCCGGCGGCGGCCTGCGGAAGCAGCACGTCCAGCACCAGGTCGGTAACCCGCACCTCGCCGATCCGGGGCCAGTGGATGACCGCCTCGATGCCCCGTCGGGCGGCGGCGTGAAAATTATCCTCCGCCGCGCTGAACGTGAGCTGACTCCAGATCGGCCGGTCCGCCTCGGCGAACGCGCGGGAAAGTCCAAAATAGAAGGCCGCGTTCGCCAGCATGTCGACCACAGTGGGGCCGGCGGGCAGCACCCGGTTCTCCACCCGCAGGTGGGGGCGGCCGTTCATGATGTCGTAGACCGGCCGGTTCCATCGATAGACGGTGCCGTTGTGCAGCCGCAGCTCAGCGAGTCGGGGCACCCCGCCGTCATGCAACACCTCGGCCGGGTCCTCGTCGTCACAGATCGGCAGTAGTGGCGGGAAATACCGGACGTTTTCCTCGAATAGGTCGAAGATCGAGGTGATCCACCGTTCGCCGAACCAGACCCTCGGTCGTACGCCCTGGGCCTTCAGCTCGTCCGGCCGGGTGTCGGTGGCCTGTTCGAAAAGGGCGACCCGGGTCTCGGCCCAGAGTTGCCGACCGTGCAGGAACGGCGAGTTCGCGCCGATCGCGACCTGGACCCCGGCGATCGCCTGGGAGGCGTTCCAGTAGTTGGCGAAGCTGTCCGGGGCGACCTGCAGGTGGAACTGGACGCTGGTGCAGGCGGCCTCGGGAGCGATGGAATCGGTGTGCGTCCGCAGCCGCTCGACACCTCGGATGTCCAGCTCGATGTCCTCACCCCGGGCGGCGACGATCTGCTCGTTGAGCACCCGGTACCGCTCATTGGTGGAGAGGTTGTCGGCGATCAGGTGCCGCGCGGTGAGGGTGGGCAGAATGCCGATCAGAATGATCGCGGCATCGGATTTCGCCGCCCGTTCCTCGGCACGGCCGAGGCTCGCCCGCAGGTCAGCTTCGTAGTCGGCGAAGCCGGCACCCTCGATCAATCGAGGTTGGGCGTTGAGTTCCAGGTTGAACTGGCCCAGTTCGGTCTGGAAATTCGGGTCGGCGAGATTGGCCAGCACCTCAGCGTTGCGCATCGCCGGCTCGACGTCGGAGTCGACCAGGTTGAGTTCGATCTCCAGCCCGGTGGTCGGCCGGTCGGCGTCGAAGCCGAAGTCGTCGAGCATCAGCGCGAAGACGTCCAGGCAACGACGGACCTTTTGCCGGTAGCGGAACCGGTCCGCACGGGAAAAGACGGTCTTCGACACGTCCTGGCCCATCTGCCCTCCCCGACGCGAGGCGCTGTCGGCGCAGCCGGAATGACCGGTCCCGCCCTGGGAGCGTGAAACTCTCCCGGTAGGAGCGTAGGTGCGCGGGCAACCGGACAACAGACATTGCCAGCCCGGAGTAAGCAACCGACAGCGTTGGGTCCACCTTTGCACACATTCATGTACGCCACCACTTGGCGAACCAGGTCATGGACCGCCCCGGCGGCGCGGCAGGTCCCGGCGAGCCCGGGTCCTGCCGCGTGGGCCGGACGGTGGCTGGTCGCCCGTCCGGGGCTCAGCCCTGGCGGATGGCCTCGCCCTCGATCTCGATCTTCACCTTCTTGCCGACCATGACACCACCGGCCTCCAGGGCGACGTTCCAGGTCAGGCCGAAGTCCTCCCGGTCGATCTCGGTGGTCGCGGTGAACCCGAAGATTTCCTGCCCGTACGGGCTGCGCCCAGCACCCTCGAACTCGACCGCCAGGTCGACCTCGCGGGTGACGTCCTTAATGGTCAGTTCGCCGGCGAGCACGAACTCGTTTCCGCTGTGCGACTTGACCCGGGTGCTGCGGAACTCCAGGGTCGGGTACTTCTCCGCCTCCAGGAAGTCGCCGCTGCGCAGGTGGTTGTCCCGGTCAGCCTGACCGGTGGTGATGCTCGCGGCCTGGATGGTCGCGGTCACCGACGACTCAAGCGGGTTGTCACCGACGGTGATGGTCGCGGTCGCCTCGGCGAAGTCGCCCCGCACCTTGCTCACCATCATGTGCCGGGCGATGAAGCCGACCCGCTTGTGCGCCGCGTCGAGCGAGTACGTACCGGCGGTGGGGATGGTGAGACCTTCCCAGGAACGGGTAGCGGAGTCGGTGCTGCTGGTCATCAGTCGGGCCCTTCTGAGGTAGTATTTGTTGAGTCAACCACTGACAGAGCAATTATACCTTCAACAATATTCCTCATGTCAAGTGATGATAGGATCCGATGGTGTCCGATAAGCCGTTCGACGACCCGCGCATCACCGCGATGGGTCTGCTCGCGGAAGTGCACGCCGGGCTCACCGCCCGGTTCACAGTCCACTTCGAGGAACACCGGCTCTCATCAGTGGAGTTCGAGGTGCTCCTGCGACTGGCCCGCTCGCCCGGTCACCAGTTGCGGATGACCGACCTGGCCGCGCAGACCTCCCTGTCAACCAGCGGGGTGACCCGGGTGGTGGACCGGATGGAACGGGACGGGCTGCTCTGCCGGCAGGCCTGCCCGACCGACCGGCGCAGCTCCTACGCCGTGGTGACCGAATCGGGTCTGCAGCGGTTCAATGAGGTCCTGCCCGGCCACCTGAAGCTCATCGAGCAGTGGTTCACCGGGCAACTCGACCCGGCGGCGCTCGATAACCTGCTGGTCGCCCTCCGCTCCGTGCGGGATGCGGTGCATCCTGGCGCTACCGCCGGCAGCGCCGAGACCGACCGCCCGATCTGCCGATAGGCGACACCGGCAGAAAGACCGGCAGAACCCACCCAGCTAACCCGGTATTGCCCCTTTGTCCGATAAATCGGATCACGCTGCTGGCTACTGTTCAGCTAGCCGGGGGCCATGGGGGTAGGGCGCGAGCGGGGATGGAGGGGATCTGTCGGGGCAGCCTCGCTCGCGCCTCAACCGCACGGCGTGGACCCGGCACACTCACCCCAACCGATCCGAGTAATGCCCGCTCCCGGGGCAGCAAGCTGATCGCACCCTCCCGGCAAACCCGGTCGAGCCGGTCGAGCACACCGGCCCGGGCAGCCGGATCATCGGTGCTGGCCGCCAACCCGACCAGCGCCTCCACCACATCCCGCAGGTCCCGGCAGCCCGCGTACGCCTGCGCGGCCGCCGCATACCACTCAGCTGCCCACTCGCGGTCACCGCGCCGCAGGGCCAGCGTGGCCTCAATCAGCGCGCAGGTCCCTTCCTCCCGCGGCGCGGTCGCATCGTTGGCCGGCAACTGCCCGACCGACGTCGGATCGACCAGTCCCGAACCGTCGTCCGCCGACTTTCCGGCCCGCAGTTCGGCCAGCACCGAGGTCGCCTCAGGCAGCCGACCGTCTGCGGCGAGCGCCAGCCCGACCGTCCCGAGCACCCGGCGCCGGTGTCCGGGATCACCCAACACCGCCAGCGCCGACATCGCCCGACCGCCCTGGGATACCGCGTCGGCGTACCGGCCATCCAGCCGGGCCACCTCGGCCAGGTTGGCCCGGGCCAGCACCCGCAGCCGCTCCTCACCGCACTGGGCGGCCAGCCGGTCCACCGCGGCCAGCCGACGTCGCGCCACCCGTAGGTCACCGACCCGAATTTCGTGCCAGGTCAGGTTGTTCTGTGCCACCGCCATGTCGCGGATCCGACCGGTGCTGCTGGCCAGCGCGAGCACCGCCGCACCGTGCCGGCGCGCCTCGTCGTACCCGCCGATCGCGGTGAACAGGCCACAGAGCACGCTACGCGCGGCGAGTTCCCCCGCCACCTCGCCGGATCGTTGAAACTCCGCCAGCGCCGCCTGCAACGCCGGCAGCTCCCTCGGCCCGGCGCCATGCTCCTGGGCGAGCTGGGCCACCCCCACCTGGGCCCAGGCCCGCACTGATGGATCGGCATCGGCGGTACGTGGATCGTCCAGCAACCGGCACAACCACTGCCGCCCAGCCACGTCCCGGCCCCGGAACCGCCACCATCGGGCCAGATTGGCGGCCAGCCGCAGTGCGATGTGCGGATCATCGTTCGCCGAGTGCGCCAGCGCCGCCCACAGATCACTGGCCACCTCGTCCAGCCGGCTGATCGCCCCGGCCAGCTTCGCGCCGGTCAGATCCGCTGCGGTACGGGTGGCCAACCGCGCGAAGATCACCGCGTGTCGACGTCGGATCGCGTCCAGCTCACCATTGGCCGCCGCCCGTTCGACGGCGAAGTCGCGGACCACGTCGAGCAGCCGGAACCGGAACGGCCCGGTCCCTCGGGCCCCGAGCAACCCCAACGCCAGCAACCGATCGAGCAGCGGAACCGGGTCGGCGCCACGCAGCCGGGCGGCCGGCACCGTCTCATCGTCGAGCATTGCCTCGGCCAGCTCAACCGACCACCGGTTACGGAAGACGGCAAGCCGCCGCAACGCCACCCGCTCATGGTGTTCGAGCAGCCGATAGCTGGCCGCGACCGCGTCCCGCAGACTCACCTCGCCTGGCTGGGCCGCGGTCGGCGGTCGGGCCAGGTCGAGCACCCGACTGCCGTACCGGTCGAGGATCTCGGTCAGGTCGAGTAGCCGCCCCCGGGCCGCGGCCAGCTCAATCGCCAACGGCAGACCACCGAGCCGGCGTACCAGTGCGACCAGGGCAGCCAGCTCATCAACCCGCGGTGGTTCCCGGCGTACCTGCCGCAGCCGGGCGAGGAAGAGCGCGACCGCCGGATAGCGGAACACCTCGGCCGGATCAGCGGCGATATCCGCTGGCGGCACCTCCAGCGGGGTGACCGGCCAGGCCCGCTCGCTGGACAATCCGACCGGATGCCGCCCGGTGGCCAGCACCCGCAGCCGCGGCGCGGTGCCGCCGAGGCAGCGGACCGCCTCGGCGACCGCACCCGGCGACCGCTCGACGGCATCGATCAGCAGCAACGACGGCGCGTCCGCCAACCGGCCGGCGAGGTCAGCCGGACGCCCCACCCCGAAGACGGTGGCGACAGCCGAAAGTACGTCGCTTGCGGTGGAGACCTCGGTGACCACAATCCCGGCTATGCCGCCGGGATACTGGTCGGTCACCCGCTGCGCGACGGCCAGGGCAAGCGCGGTCTTGCCGACTCCGGCCAGTCCGATCAGGTTGACCAGCCCTGGGACCTTGCCATGTCCACCGGTCAACAGACCGGTCAACTCGGCGATATCCCGGTCCCGGCCGACCAACTCGGTAGGCGCCGGCAGGCCTAGCCCACCCGTCGGCGCGAAGCCACCCGACGCCAGGCGAAAGCCGCCGTACCCGGTGATCCCAGCGCGGACCGCCGACGCACCCGGCCCCCGGGCCAGGGCGATGAAATCCGACCGGTCCGCTCCGGCCAGGCCGAGGGCGGCGGCAAGCAGCTCGACCGTGGTCCGCTGCGGTCGCGAAGAACGCCCCCGCTCCAGGTCCCGGATTGTGCGGACCCCGACCCCGGCCCGCTCAGCCAGCTCGATCTGGGTCAGCGCGACTGATTGCCGCCGGGCGCGTAACAACTCACCGAAGCCGACCGAGATCCGGTCAGCACGATGATCCGGAGTCATAGGCACGAACACTACGCAGCCAGCCGGCTGATGGGCACCGATCCGTCAGGGTAACGACGGCAGATCGTACGGATATCCGACAGACACCGTTCGGAGCTCACCGGTCAACGACCGCCCGGCGCCCGGGCAGCCGGCGCCCGGGCAGCCGGCGGAACACCGCCGGCGCCCACCAGTTCCGCTCGCCGAGCAGGCTCATCACCGCCGGCAGCAGGAGGCCCCGAACCACCGTGATGTCGAGGAGCACCGCGACCGCCAGACCGAAACCGATCTCCTTGACCGCGGTCAGCTCACCCAACAGAAACCCCAGGAAGACGACGGTGATGCAGACACCGGCCGCGGTGACGACCGGTCCGGTACGGCTGATCCCGGCCGACACCGCCCGGTCGTTCGCGGTGGCCCGGGCGGCCGGCGTACGCGCTCCGGTCCAGCCGGTCCACTCCTGATGAATCCGGGCCAAGAGAAAAACCTCGTAATCCGTCGACAGCGCATAGACGAACACGAAGAGCAGGACCGGGCTGGTGAGATCGATCGCGCCCCACGACTCGACCCCGAGCAGCGCCGCCCCGACCCCCACTGGAAAACCACCACCAGTACGCCGAGCGTGGCGAGCAGGGTCAGCGCGCTCAGCAACAACGCCTTGATCGGAATGAGCACCGAACCGGTCAGCGCGAAGAGCAGCAACCCGGTCGCGAGCAGCAGCACCAGCCCGGCCAACGGCAACCGTTCGGCCACCGACGACCGGTAGTCCACCAGCTCCGCCGCCGGGCCACCGACCAACAGCCGGTACGGCAGATCCAACTCCCGGACCCGCCGGACCAGTTCCCGGGACTCCGGGCCGCCGGTCTCTCCCTTCGGCGTCAGGTCAATCACGCATCCGCCACCCGGCACATTCATCCGGGGCTGCATCACCAGCACCTGCGGCAGTCCGGTGAGCCGGTTCATCAGCTCCCGCACCGCCGGGACGGTTGGGTCAGCCTCGACGATCACCACCACCGGCGCGGCGCGACCAGCCGCGAAATCGCGCAGCAACACGTCGTACGCCTGGCGGGTCTCCATCGACCGGGGCAACGCCCGCGCATCGGAGTTCGCGAGGTTCGCGCCGAACAGGAACGGTAACGCGAGCAGCAGCAGACCGGCGGAGACGGCGAGCGCCACCGGGCCGGGCCGGCGCTGGGCGAAGCCGGCCAGCCGATCGAGCAGCCCACCGGCCCGGACAGGGCGCGGCTCGGGGATCCGTCGATGGCTGATCGCGATCAGCGCCGGCACGGCGGTGAGCCCAGCGGCGGTGGCCAGCACCACAACCAGCGCACCGCCGAGGGCCATCGAGGCGAGCAGCGGCTCGGCGAAGAGGTGAAGGCCGGCCATGGCCACCGCCACCGCACCCCCGGCGACCAGCACCGCCCGGCCGGCCCCGGAAACCGTACGGGCCAGCAGCTCAGCCGGATCGGCAGAAGGATCAGCGGCCCGTTCCTCGCGGAACCGGGCGATCATCAGCAGCGCGTAGTCAACGGCCAGGCCGATGCCGAGCAGGGTGACCACGTTGACCGTGAACTCGCCAACCTCGGTCACCTCGGTGAGACCCCGCAGGCCGAGCAGGGTCACCGACACCGCGCCGAGCGCGGCCAGCAACGGGATGGCGGCGGCCCGCAGACCGCCGAGGATCAACACCAGCACCAGCAGGAGTACGCCGAGGGCGATCGACTCGCCGACCGCCGCGTCCCGGATCGCCTGCTCGGCGAAGGCCCGCCCGGCCAGCGTCTCGCCGCCGACGAGCACCTGCGGCGCGTCGACCTTCCGAAGTACGGCGGTCACCCGGTCCTCGACCCGCTCCCGCTGCCCGCTGGGCAGATCGCGGGCGAGTTCGACGCGTACCAGGGTGCTGCGGTTGTCCGCGCCGATCCGGCCGCCCGGCGAGGCGTACAGGTCATCGACGTCGACCACGCCGGGGATCGCCTTGAGTTCGGTGCGGACCGCGTCGACGCTGGCCACCAGCGCCGGCTCGTACGGGTCCCGGTCCCGGATGACCGCGACCACGGTCGGCCCCTCGGGCAGCAACTGGTCGAGCCGTCGCTTCGCCTGCTGCGACTCGGCGCCGGCGGGCAGGGTATCGGCTTCGCTGAGCCGGTCGAAGACCTGCCCGCCGAGCGCGGCACCGGCGATCACCAGCCCGGCCCAGAGTCCGAGCACCGGCCACCGCCACTGGTGGAGAGCTCGACCGAGTGCAGCCAGCATGCGCCGCCCCCTCCGCAGGTGACGCCTGATCGGCGCCCACTGCGGCCCAGGCAACCATCAGCTACGTTCGCCTGTCAGCCAGCTTTCCGACCCGGAGCTCTGATCCAGGTCTGACGGAACCGGAAGCGTCCGCTGAACAAATGGCTTCCGGTACGACCGGGCGCCTGTCCCGGTCGTACCGTTGCTCGGATCGCTCGGTCAGCCGGGGATGTCCCAGGCGGTGGCCTGGACCGTGACGGCGCCGTCATTGCCGATCGCCACGACCTCGACCAGCACCATGCGCCATTCGTCGCCCCGCTCCCGGGCGGCGGCATAGTCGGTCGTAAGACAGATCACAATTCCCTTGCGTACCGGCACGCTTCCTTCTCTGGGGATCGGAGCGGCGCGGATCAGGTCCGCACACTCCTGTGGCTTCGTGGCGATTTGCGCGGCATCACTGCCGTCGACGCCATAACCCAGATTGAACCTTGATGGTGCGTTATTGCAGCCCATGGACAAACGAAGATCATATCCGGAGGACCCGACATTCACCCTCGGCTCATCAAGGTCGACATATGACCAGGAGTTGCATTGTGCGGCTAGTCTCAGGACCTGCTTCTCGTAATGCGGCTTGTACACCGTCCGCTCACCCAGGGCCGGAGGCTCACCCGGCGATCGGGGGCCACCATCAGGTGCGGCGCTCTCCTCACCTGGCGTTTGTCCAGGGTCGACGGTTGTGGGTTCCGGCTGCGTCGCAGGCGGTTCATTGCTGGCCAGCACCGGCGCCCGGCCTATGGCGATGTCCTTGGCGTCTTTCGCCTGGTCAATGGCGCGCCAGGCGAAGACCGCCGAGCCGAACGCCAGCAAGAGCGCC
This sequence comes from uncultured Actinomycetota bacterium, assembly GCA_963750055.1. Lineage (GTDB taxonomy): Bacteria > Actinomycetota > Actinomycetes > Mycobacteriales > Micromonosporaceae > CAVVPI01. The sequence goes on from CAVVPI010000011.1 coordinate 264,809, forward strand.
ACCAGCGAGATGCCGATGGCCAGCAGGCCACCTTTCGACCGGGTCGGACGAACTGGGCCTGGGACACTGGGAGGCACCTGGGAAGACGGGCCGGGCGGATGCGACGAACGTCCGCTGGACGGATCCGGTTGACTCATTATGCTCACCTCCTGAGCAACGATGATCAATTGCGAGGCTGTCCGCCCCATATCGGATCTTTGGGTCAAGCAGTACCGGGGAATCCGTGTCGGGTGTAGGTGGTGATGCATCGCAAGGACTGATGATGATAGAACACATGCCATCTGTTCCCGAGAGACAACCGGTGGGGGATCTGTGTCGATCATCGAAAGTCCCCACCCGGCAGAACCCCCGACACCAGCGCCACGTCGCCGATTATTCCGAGCCTGGCAGATCGGCACGGTATTGGCGGTGATCGGGGCAATTGTCGCTGTACTGAGCCTGGCTCGAGACTATTTTGACTGGCAAGCTCCCTCGGCGTCCACTTCAGAGTCCACGCCACCATCGCCTGACTCCGGCCCCACCGTTGTCACGCCAGCGACACCGTCGATCAGGCCGGACACCCAACCCGGCCAGCCCGGCAACCGGATCAACCTCGACACGCTGATCATCGAGGCCGGTGAGGCGAACGTGGTCGCGCTACCCCGGGCCCTCGCTGGCCAGCCTGAGTACGAACGATCCGTGGTCGTTTCGTGCCCGAGCAACAACAGCTCCGATCGGCAGCGCGAGGTGACCTACCGGCTACAGCGGCGCTACGTCAGCTTCACCACGACCGTTCATCCTTATTTCGCGTCAGCCGATGACCGGGACAGCAATGTGTACGCCTATGCCCTGACCTCGGTCCGCGAGATCGACGACACCATCACCCGGACGGTCAAGGGAACTCAGTTCGAGGCCCGGATGGGCACCCCCAGAGAGTTGACGGCCGACGTCGACGGCGCCGACCAGTTGACGGTCCGCGTACGGTGCGAGTTTCCCGGCGGATTCGTGGTGTTGACCGGTGCGACGCTGACCCCGGCCTGAGCACGGCAGGCTCACCCACAGCTATCCCCGTCGATCATGACGTTATCGTCGACAAAAGCTCGGATTACGCCGATAACCTCATGATCGACAGTTTTAGGCGGTCGTGGTGGCAGGGCATGGGATCGGCAGGGCATGGGATCGGCAGGTCAGGATCCTTCGAAGGCGAACATCCGGGCGCCAGCGACCAGCGGTTGCGGCTGGCCGGCGTACTGGTGGATGCCGACGCCGAACCGCTCGCCCGGGTCGGAGAGCCAGCGCAGGGCGAAGTTCCGCTCGTCGTACCGCCGGCAGATCCGCGGCACCAGATCCGGCGCCCGGCGGTGCCGGGTCCACACCACGAATGCACCGCTCTTGCAGAGCGCCGCGCAGTGACCGATCGTACGCTCGACAGCCCGGTCGCTGATGTTGCCGAACACCCCACAGAGCAGTACGACGTCGGCCGGCGCCCAGTCGACGTACTGGTCGATCAGCGCCGCGTCGCCCACCCGGACCTCAACCTGCGGCAGCAGCCCGCTGGTCTCGGCGAGCCGACGGGCAGCGCTCGCGTTACGCGGATCCAGCTCGACCAACCGGGCCGTCACGTCTTCCCGGCGCGGGTGCGTCTCCAGTACGCCCAACAGGTCCCGCCCCTGGCCAGCGCAGATGCTGATCACCTGGATCGGCCCGGCCGGACACTCGTCCAGCACCGCCCGGAGGCGTTCCTGAACGACCACCAACCGCCTGGCCAGCGTCGAGCTGCCTTCGTCGTAGTCGGCATGCCAGTCGAACCAGTCCTTGCCCGTCATAGCCGCTCCTCGACGTTCGGCAGCGTCCACCTCGGTAACCCCCTGGAGATCAAATTCGATCAAGGACTTTCACGTCGATCAAGGACTTGTTGTCGTGGAACGGAGATCCAAGTACGCCAACAAGTCCTTGATCGACGGGGATAGGCGGGTGGGGATAGCCGGGTGGGGATAGCCGGGTGGGGATAGGCGGGTGGGGATAGGCGGGTGGGGATAGGCGGGTGGGGTGCGATGGGGCGGTGGGTGGGGTGGGGGTTAGAGGCCCAGGTCGCGGGCGATGATCATGCGTTGGACTTCGGAGGTGCCCTCGCCGATCTCCAGGATCTTCGAGTCGCGCCAGAACCGGCCCACCGGGAACTCGTTCATGAAGCCGTACCCGCCGTGGATCTGGGTCGCCTCCCGGGCGTTGTCCACCGCGCACTCGCTGGCGTGCAGCTTGGCGATCGCCGCCTGGCGCTTGAAGTCCTCCCCGGCCAACATCCGGGCCGCCGCGTCGTAGTAGGCCAGTCGGGCGGTGTGCGCGCGCAGCTCCATGTCCGCGATCTTGAACTGGATCGCCTGGTAGTTGCCGATCGGCTGGCCGAACGCGTGCCGCTCCTTCGCGTACTTGATTGACTCGTCGACACAGCCCTGAGCCAGGCCAACGGCGAGCGCGGCGATGGCGATCCGCCCCTCGTCGAGGATCCGCAGGAACTGGGCGAAGCCCCGACCCCGCTCGCCGAGCAGGTTCTCCGCCGGCACCCGGCAGTCATCGAAGGTCAACTCATGGGTGTCCGAGGCGCACCAGCCGACCTTGGAGTAACCGGGCGCGACGGTGAAGCCGGGGGTCCCGGACGGCACGATGATGCTGGAGAGTTCCTTCGAGCCGTCCGGTCGGGTGCCGGTGACCGCGGTAACTGTGACCAGGGCGGTGATGTCGGTGCCCGAGTTGGTGATGAACGCCTTCGACCCGTTGATCACCCAGTGGTCGCCGTCGAGCACCGCGCGGGTGGCCGTGCCGCCCGCGTCGGAGCCGGTGCCCGGCTCGGTGAGTCCGAACCCGGCCAGGGCCTCGCCGCTGACCAGTTTCGGCAGCCACTGGGCCTTCTGCGCGTCGGTGCCGAACCGGTAGATCGGCATCGCGCCGAGCGAGACCGCCGCCTCCAGGGTGATCGCGACGCTGGAGTCGACCCGGGCCAGTTCCTCCAAGGCGAGGCAGAGTGCGAAGTAGTCGCCACCCATGCCGCCGTGCTCCTCCGGGAAGGGCAGCCCGAAGAGCCCCATCTTGCCCATCTGCCGGATGATCTCGTACGGGAAGGTGTGCTGCTCGTAGTGGTCGGCGATTACCGGTGCGACCACCTCGGTGGTGAATTCCCGCACGCTGGACCGGAGGGCCTCGTACTCCTCACTGAGCCGAAAGTCCATGGGTTCCTCCTGGGCTGTTGGATCCGCCGGGGCGCTTGTGATGCCGTGAGCGGGGAAACTGGGGTGGCGGTGACGGTTAGACCGGGGTGACGCCGTGCCGGCGCCGGGAGAAGCTGCGGTCCTTGCCTCGGGCGGCGGCGAAGCGGCGGATCAGTTCGGCTCGCAGTTCGTGCGGCTCGACGATCGCGTCGATCACCAGTTCGCTGGCGAGCCGGACCAGGTCGATGTCCTGTTCGTACTCGGCGCGCCGCTGCGCGACGAAGGCCGCCCGCTCGTCCTCGTCGGCGATCGCGGCGATCTTGTTGGCGTAGACCGCGTTCACCGCGGCTTCCGCGCCCATCACCGCGATCTTCGCGGTGGGCAGGGCGATCGTCGCGTCCGGCTGGAAGCCGGGGCCGGCCATCGCGTAGAGCCCGGCGCCGTACGCCTTGCGCACCACCACGCAGATCTTCGGTACGGTCGCCTCGGAGATCGCGGTGATCATCTTGGCGCCGTGCCGGATGATGCCCTGCCGCTCCACCGCCTTGCCGACCATGAACCCGGGTACGTCGGAGAGGAAGATCAGCGGCACGTTGAAGGCGTCGCAGAGTTGCACGAACCGGGTGGCCTTGTCGGCCGAGTCAACGAAGAGCACGCCGCCCTTGAACATCGAGTTGTTGCCGACCACGCCGACCACCTCGCCGTTCAGTCGCCCGAAGCCGACCGTCAGCTCCTTGGCCCAGAGCGCCTGGATCTCGAAGAACGAGCCCTCGTCGAGCAGGCCCATGACGTACCGGCGCATGTCGAACGCCTGCCGCTCGCTCGCCGGCACCAGCGCGGCGAGGTCCGCGTTGGCCGGGGCCGCGACGGCCGGTGCGGCCGGCGGCCCTTGCGTCCAGTTCGCCGGCAGGTACGACAGGTAGCGCCGGACCACGTCGAGCGCGTCCGCCTCGGTCTTGCAGAGGAAGTGCCCGACGCCGGATTCGGCGCAGTGCACCCGCGCTCCGCCCATCTCCTCCAGGGTGGTCTTCTCCCCGGTGACCATCTCGACCATCCGGTCCGAGCCGAGGTACATGCTGGCGTTGCCGTCGACCATGGCGACCACATCGCAGAAGGCCGGGATGTACGCGCCACCGGCGGCGCTCGGTCCGAACAGCGCGCAGACCTGCGGGATCGAGCCGGAGGCCCGGACCTGGTTCCAGAAGATCTTCCCGGCGCCGCGTTGGCCGGGGAAGAGGTCGACCTGGTCGGTGATCCGGGCGCCAGCCGAGTCGACCAGATAGACCATCGGCTGCCCGGCGGCATAGGCGCGCTCGATGATCCGGATGATCTTCTCGACGGTACGGGCGCCCCAACTGCCGGCCTTGACGGTGGAGTCGTTGGCCATCAGGCAGACCGGTCGACCGTCGATGGTGGCCTGACCGGTGACCACACCGTCGGCCGGCAGCCCGTCGGCCAGCGCGTTCGCGTACAGCCCGTCCTCGATGAACGAGCCCTCGTCGACCAGGAGCGCGATCCGTTCCCGGGCGAAGAGCTTGCCCTTCGCGGCGTTGGCGGCGTGGTACTTCTCCGCCCCACCGGCCCGCACCCGCTTGCGCAGTTGCTCCAGCGCCTCACCGTCGAGCGTCACACCGACTCCCTCGCCATACACCGATCCGCAGTTACCTGAACGATCGTTAGGCTAGCGCATCGACCGGATGTCGGCGACCCAATCCGCCGCAATCGGATCGCCGTTGGTCGGCGGACCGAACGGTTGACTGAATATATCGATCATCGGTATGTTCAGGTGCATGGCCGCCATCCACGAGCCCACCTTCTTCATCCTCACCGCCCTCGCCAGCGAGCCGCTGCACGGTTACGGCGTCATGCGGAAGGTCGAAGTGCTCTCCGAGCGCCGAATCCGGTTACGCGCGGGCACGCTCTACGCGGCGCTGGACCGGCTCGCCGAAGAAGGACTCTGCGAGGTGACCCACGAGGAGGCCGTCGCCGGCCGGTTGCGGCGCTACTACCGACTCACCGACGCCGGCGCCGGTGCTCTTGAGGCCGAGGTGGCCAGGATGCGCCAGAACGCGTCGGTCGGTGCGGCCCGGCTGCGCACCTTCCGCACCCAACCGCCGGTGGTTGGCCAGTCGCCCGCGTAGAACCGATCCCAAGCCGGAGATGAGCGAGCATGCCCGATGAGGCAACCACGAATTGGAACGCCGCTACCGCCGCCTGCTGCTGGCCTATCCGCGCTGGTACCGCAAGCGGCGTGGGCTGGAGATACTGACCACGCTGCTCGACGCGGCAGCACCCGGTCAACGCAGACCGCACTGGCACGATCGGCGCGACCTGATCATCGGCGGCCTGCGCTGCCGGTTGCGGCCACCCGGTGGCATCGCGATCACCCTCGCCGCGGTTGCGGTCGCCTTCGCCCTCGGCGCCCTCGGTGCGGCAGCCAGCGCCTGGCTCGGCTGGCAGTTGGCCGCCGGTGAACTGCCAAGCGATGACCAGGCCCGGGCCATCACGCACACCGTGCTACCGGGCCAACCAGTCGAATCCATTCAGCGCCGGGACGTGCTGTTCGGCTACGACCCGCCGCTGGCCGGTCTGGACCGGTGGCTCGTGCCGTTGCTCGGCGGTGACGATTACGATCCGGGGTGGGTGGATGTGGTGGCTCTGACCAGCGGCGACCCGACCACGTCGCTGAGTCAGATCCGAGACCGGATCCACGCGGCCGGCTGGCAGGTCACCGAGATACGGCAAATGGGCTGGGGCCCACGAATCAACGCCCGCAACGACAACTTCGCCGCCTACCTGGAGATCACGGTACCGCCCGACGGGCAGGAGGTCGCCACCGTGCTCTCAATCCAACGGGCAGAGCCCGGGCCGGTGCTCCCGCTGACCCTCGTCGGCGCGGTGGCCGGAGCGCTGATCGGCTGGTTGATGACCTGCCGGACGGCTCGGAACTTTCGTGGCCGGTCCCCGGGCACCCGGGCCATGCTGACCGTGGTGACCACGATCAGCCTGCTGCTGTTGTTCCCCGCAACGGCCTGGACCATCCTGGGCCTGATCGGCAGCTATCTCGCCAACCCCGAGCCGTTCCTACCGTTCGCCGCCTGGGGTGCCTACATGTTCATCCTCGTTCGCGGTCTGACCCTCCTCGGGCTGCTCGGTCTCCTCTGCGTCGTCGGCGGATCAGCCCTGCCGAAGCCCCGGCACGCTGCCGGCTACCAGCGCCTCCAGGCACGGTGAAGACCAGCGGGGGGTGGTGACGTCACGGACCTGACCCGAAACATCACCACCCCCCGCCTGCTCAGGCGCCGGATGCCAATCGGGTCCGTGGGCCGGCTCGGAGCACGCCGGAGGGGAGTTGCCGGCCGACCAACTCCTCGGCCAGAGCCGCCGCGTCGAGCAGCGCGTCCAGGTCGATCCCGGTATCGACGCCCATGTCGTGCAGCATGTGCACCACCTCCTCGGTGGCCACGTTGCCGCTGGCCCCCGGGGCGTACGGGCAGCCGCCGAGGCCACCGACGCTGGCGTCGTACTCGGTGATGCCAAGCTCCAACGCGGCCAACAGGTTGGCCAGCGCGGTGCCCCGGGTGTTGTGGAAGTGCAGCAGCACCGGAATCGTCCGGCTGCCGGTCCCGGACCGCGCCCACCAGCTCGCGCACCCGGCGCGGGGTGGCCATCCCGGTGGTGTCACCGAAGGCCACCCGGTCCGCGCCGTCGGCGACCACCCGGTCCACGATGCCGGCCACCCGGGCCGGGTCGATGTCCCCCTCGTACGGGCAGCCGAAGCTGGTCGCCACGATCACCTCGGCACTGGCCCCCGCCTCGTGCAGCAGCGAGATCAGTCCGGCGATGTCATCCAGCGACTCGGCGGTGGACCGGTTGACGTTGCGCCGGTTGTGCGTGTCGCTGGCCGAAACCACCACCTCGATCTCGGTGAAGCCGGCGGCCAGCGCCCGTTGCGCGCCGCGCGAGTTCGGCACCAGCGCCGAGTAGCGCAGCCCCGGCGCCCGGGTCGCCCGCGCCCAGACCTCGTCCGCGTCGGCCATCTGCGGGATCGCCCTCGGGTGAACGAACGAGACCGCCTCGATCCGTCGTACGCCGGTGGCTGAAAGGGCGTCCAGCAGCCGCACCTTGCCCTCGGTGGGGACCGGGTCCTCGTTCTGCAGCCCGTCGCGTGGTCCGACCTCGCGGATCGACACCGAGTCCGGCAGAGCGGCCATGCTTACTTCCCCTTTGCCCTCATCCGGCCGACCAGGCCGGTGTCGTAGTCGCCGCTGACGAATTCGGCGTTGTCGAAGAGCTCGGCGAAGAAGGGCAGGTTGCACTTCGGCCCGGCGATCTCGAAGCCGGCCACCGCGGCGCGGGCCCGCTCGAGCGCCTGCGCCCGGTCGGCGCCGTGCACGATCAGCTTCGCCATCAGCGAGTCGTAGAACGGGGTGACCGTGGTGCCGAGCGCGTACCCGGAATCCACCCGGACCCCCTCGCCGGTCGGCTCGGTCCAGGCGCTGACCGCGCCCGGTCCGGGCAGGAACCGCTTCGGGTCCTCGGCGTTGATCCGCAGCTCGATCGCGTGTCCGTTCGGCGTCAGCGCGGCCGGGTCGAAGGTCGGCGGCCAGGCCGGCGGCGACCCGCAACTGCTCCTCGACCAGGTCGACGCCGTAGACCAGCTCGGTGACCGGGTGCTCGACCTGCAGCCGGGTGTTCATCTCCAGGAAGAAGAATTCTTCGGAGCCGGGGCCATCACCCTCGAAGTCCCGCTGACGCGGGACCAACAGGCACTCGACGGTGCCGGCGTTGCGGTAGCCGACCGCCTCGCCGGCCCGCACCGCCGCGGCCAGGAAGCGCTCACGCAGCTCGGGCGAGACGGCCGGGGACGGGGATTCCTCGACGAGCTTCTGGTTGCGCCGCTGCACCGAGCACTCCCGCTCACCGAGCGCGATGACCCGGCCGTCGGCCAGGCCGAGGATCTGCACCTCGACGTGGCGTACCCGGGGGAAGTACCGCTCGATCAACACCGAACCGTCGCCGAACATCCGCTCGGCGAAGGCGCGGACCTTGTCGTACTCGGTGCGCAGGGTGGCCTCGTCGGTGGCGACCGCCATGCCCATCCCGCCACCACCGGCGGCGGCCTTGACCATCACCGGGTAGCCGATCGCCGCGGCGGCGGCCAGCGCCGCCTCGACGTCAGCGGCCGGGTCGGTGGTGCCGGGGGCGACCGGTACGCCGGCCGCGGCCATCAGGTTCCGGGCGTTGATCTTGTCGCCCATCGCGGTGATCGCGTCGGCGCCGGGCCCGACCCAGATCAGCCCGTGCTCCTCGACCGTACGGGCGAACTCGGCGTTCTCCGACAGGAAGCCGTAGCCGGGGTGGATCGCCTGCGGCGCCGGTCGACTTCGCGGCGGCCAGGATCGCTTCCGGGTTGCGGTAGCTCTGCGCCGGGTTGGCCGGTCCGACGCAGACCGCCTCATCGGCCTCGGTGACGAACGGCAGGTCGGCGTCGGCCTCCGAGTAGACCGCGACCGTACGGATGCCGAGCCGCCGGGCGGTACGGATGATCCGGCGGGCGATCTCGCCCCGATTTGCGACCAACAGCGACTCGATCATGTTCGTCTCTTCTCCTGAGGGTGCGGAGCGTCCGGCCCAGGCGGTACCGAACGGTGCGTCGGATGTCCGGATCACAGATCCGGGTCGACAAGCAGGGCGGCCAGGGTCGCAGCCCGCAGCAACGCGGCCCGCCGCCGGTGGTCGACCTCTCCGCCGAGGAACGGGGTGGAGTTCATCAGACCGAAGGCCGCGTGCGCCAGCACCCGCGCCTCACCGGCCGGCAGCCCGGGGTGCAACGCGGTCAGCACCGACACCCACTCCTCGACGTACAGCCGCTGCAACCGGCGGATCTGTCGGCGCGGCTCCTCCGGCAGCCGGTCGAGCTCATTGCAGGTGCAGCGCGATGACCGCCGGGTTGGCCAGGGCGAAATCGACATGGAAGTCGATCAGCGACTCCAGGGTGCGCCCGCGGCGTCGTCGGGATGCTTCGGCGACCCGCTGCCGCCCGCCGGCGAGCAGCTCTTCGCTGACCGGGATCAGGGCGGCGACCAGCATCGCCTCCTTGCCGGCGAAGTGGTGGTAGAGCGCCGGCCCGGTCACCCCGGCCGCCGCGCCGATATCGTCCATCGAGACCCCGTGGTAGCCGCGGGTCGGCGAACAGTCCGACCGCGATCTCCAGGATCTCGTCGCGGCGGGACCGTCGCCGCGGAGCGACGTCGATCACCGGATCGGCGCCCGTTCCAGTTAACTGCTGCTCCACCGTCACCCGTTCAGCCTAGCCATTTGTCAATTACCGATCGCCGGGCGAGGAGCGTTCATTAATGGTCATTCACCCGGGACACCAGCACGTCTCACGTAACGTAATCTCCTGATCGCCGCACAGTTACCCGTCGGCGTCGTCGAGCTCGTCAGGCTCATCGGCGGGTAGGTCGTACTGCGCCCGCAGCGCCACCGCCTCCGCGGCCCGGCCCAAACTATTCAGCGCCTGGGCGAGCAACCAGGCCGCCCGGAGCACCAGGTCGGACTGTTGCGGCAGCCCACCGAGCACGGTACGCAGCACCGACTCGGCGTCCACCGGCCGATCCAGCCGCAACAACAACTCGCCGATCAGCAGTTCGGTCTGTATCGCCTCACTGAACGCCTGAATCGACCGCAATCGCGTCCGGCACGCCACGCAGCCGGTCCAGCGCCTCGGCCGGGCGATCCGCGCCGATCAACGCCCGAGCGGCGGTATCGGCGAGCACCAGTCGCTCCCACAGCACCGCCGGCTCGACACCCGGTTCATCCGAGCCATCCGGCGGGATCGCCACCAGCTCACCCGGCAGGCTCGCCGCGACCCGCTCCGCGCGCTCCAGCGCGGCCAGGGCCGCCATCGGTTCGCCGGCCCAGTGCCGGGCGGCCACCTCGCGGCGCCGGGCCCGCAACTCGTCGATCGGCGCCTCGGCGAGTCGGTACGCGGTGGCCGCTGCGGCGTACCGCTGCGCGGCGAGACTGTCCCGGTCCTGGCGGTAGAGCAGGTCACCGGCCTCCGCCAGCACCTGGGCCCGAATCGGCAGATTGTCCGGCCCGTCGAGGTTCTCGGCGAGCTGGTCCAGCAGCGCCAGCGCCGAGTCATCCTCACCGAGCGCGACATACACGTCAGCGAGCAGGTGCCGGCAGCGGTCCGCGTCGCCCTGATGGCCGAGCCGGTCCAACCCGAGGACCGCCTCCTCGGCCACCTCCGCCGCGTCCAGTGCCCGTCCGGCCTGCTGGTACGCCCCAGCCAGCTCCCAGCGCAGGAAGGCCGCCCCGTCGGCGATGTCCCGCTCGACACAGAACGCCACCGCCTCGACAAGATCCTCGATCGCCTCATCCGGGCGTTCAGCGGCCATCAGGGCCCGGGCCCGACCGGTCCGGGCCGGCAGCACCGTGCTCTCGGTAGCCACCCGGACCGCTTCGTCGTAGGCGGTAGCCGCATCGGCCGGATCGTCGAACGAGCTGGCGTACCCGATGCAGGCCACCGCCTCGTGTTCCGGCAGGCCCAGCTCCCGGTAGAGGTCCCGGGCCCGCAGCGCGGTCACCCCGGCCTCCGCCCGCCGGTCGCACAGCTCCAGGAAGCGGCTCTGGTGCAGCGCGATCCGGGCGGTCAGGTGCGGGTCATCGGCCCCAGCCGCCTCGGTCGCCGCCCGCTGCGCCGCGTCCAGCGCCTCGGCACTCCGATCCAGCTCGCCCAGCACGATCGCCAACCGGTCGTAGCCGGTGGCCCGCTGCACCGGGTCGCCCTGCTCGGCCAGGAACGCCGACGACGACTCGACCATCGGCAGCCCTTCGCCTGGCTCGCCGGCCAGCACCAGCAACACTCCGAGCCGGCCGGTGACCAGCTGCTCCCGCACCGGATCCGGTACCTGCCGGTACAGCGTGATCGCCTCCCGGTTGGCGGCCAGCGCGCCGGGCAGATCATCGGCGATGTGCCGCTCGACGGCCCGCAGTTCGACCCGCCGGGCAGTAACCGCCGGCTCCTGGGGCTGGTCACCGAACCGGTCGTCAAAAGCGCGCAGGGCCGCCAGCAGGTGCTCCTCCCGCTCGGTCCGCCAAGCCTCATCGGCCAGCGCCAGCAGGCCGGCCGGGGTGGCGTCGGTGGGCAGGTCGAACGGGACCACCGGCCGGACGCGGGCCGGACCGGGCCGACCGGACGACCGAGCCTCCGAATCCGGACCGGCCGGATCGGGCCCAGGCTCAGCGTCCCGGTCCACCGCCGGAGCGGGCGGGCCGGACGGTCGGCGGCGGACGGTCGCGGAAATCGGCAGGTACTCGCCGATCGGCTCCCGCGACAGCCGCTGGGCGATCCGCCGCGACTGGGCCGAGGTGCCGTTCCGGTCATCGAAGCGGGCGGCCAGGTCAGTGGCGACCGCCGCCAACTCCTCAGCCAACACCGGCACCGGCAGATCGGCTGCGGGCCGGTCACCGTGCCCGCGTCGGTGCACGGTCAACTCGCCGTGCCCGGCAGCGGCCAGCCCGCGCAGCACCAGCGCCGCACTGGCGGCGAAAGCCATCGCCGCCGCCGGGGACGGTGCCCGGTCGAGCCAGTCCAGGTGCCGCTCGACAAGCTCCAGACCACGCGCGTCGTTGCCGGTCACCGCGCAGAACTCAATGTGTTCCGCGATGTCTGACAGGTCGGCCAGGTTGCCCCGGTGCCGGCGATAGGCCCGCCGGTGCGCGTCCCGGGCCGCCTCGCGACGGCCGGTCCGCAGGTACGGCAGGAGCAGCGAGGTGAGGATGCCCTGGGGCTGCTCGACGCAGGAGAGCCGACCGGCGAGCACCGGCTCGGCCAGGGTGATCGCCTCCTCATCCCGCCCGGTGCCGGCCAGGTGACGGACCTGGGCGGACGGATCGCAGCCGGCGCAGTCGGAAAGGTCGTCGCGCGACGCGGTGGTCCACCGCCGGTACCACTGTTCGGCCTCGTCGGCCGCGCCCAGATGCCGGGCCAGCAGGTGCCGGTACTTGTAGACGGCCTGCAGGCTCCGGCCACCCTCCCGGTACCGGCGTTCCATGTCGTCGAGCACCGCGTAGGTGCGGTGCAACGGGATCTCGGGGAAAGTCAGTAGCGCGCTCACCAGATATTTGAAGTGCCAGAGCAGGTTGTCCTCGTGACGCTGGTGGTACGGCTGCGGGTTACGGTCGAAGTCGGCCAGGCACCAGGAGAAGGTGACGAACGACTTGGCCGGCTCACCGCCGAAGACGTAGGCGTTCGTGCCGACCATCCGGACGGCAAAGGACAGGTGCTCGTCGCCCTTGGCGTCCGCCCGCCGGATCAACTGCTCAACCGCGGCGATCTGGCCGGCGCCGTACGGCAGCTCGGTCACCCGGTGCAACGCCTGCCAGAGATCGTCATCCGCGCCGATCATCGGACTCCTCCTGTCCCGGAACGGCCCGGCCGAGCAGGCCGAGGAACGAACTGTTGAGCACCGCGGCGTCGACCGGCCGGATCGGGTGGTAGCCGAGCAGCAGCGCCTGCCCGTACAGCGCCTCCACCGCGAGCCCGACCAGCTCCGGGTCGGTCAAGGTGCTGATCCGCCGGACCAATGGGTTGCGGTGGTTGAGCACCAGTTGCGGTCGCTCCGGCGGCCCGGACACCGCGAGCGCGTCGAGCACCCCCGCCCACAGCTCGTCGGCCCGCTCCCGGCTCGATTCGAGCTGTTCGTGGAAGGCCGCCGAGCGGCTCACCAGGTAGAGGGCGGGCAGCGAGACCGGATCGTACGACCGGAGCACCACCTCGCAGCCCAGCCGGTCCAGGGCCCGCTGGGCGGCCTGGAGGAACGGCCACAACGCCAGCTCCACCCCGGGGTCGAGGGCGTCGAACCGGGTGGTCAGATCAGTCGGTTCCAGTCGCTCGATGAGTACCGACCGGTCCACCGTCGGCAACCGCTCGATGATCTCGGTGTCGTACGTGTAACCGGCGTTGACCACCGCCAGGTCCTGCGCCGCCGCTACCGCCGCCAACTGCCGGAACTCGTCGATGGTGGCCGCGTACCGGATCACGCCGTGCTGTTCGCGGAACTCGGCCAGGGTGGTCAGGCCGGTGTTGGTCTCCATCGGCCACCACTGCTCGACCAACCGGAGCATCTCGTCGTCGTGCAACGCCAACGCCTTGACCCCGAGGTGGTGCACCTGGAGAAACTCGGCGAGCCGGTGCGGATCACCGCTGGCCAGCCGGACCAACCAGCTTCGCAACTGGTCGCCGAGCGCCTCCCGGGTGCTCTCCAGCAGGCTGTCCTCGTATAGCGCCTCCCGGCTGGCGGTCGGCCGCAGCTCACTGGCGTCGACCACGCAGCGGGCGAAGAACGCCCAGTCCGGCAGCAGACCCTCGGCGCCCTCGGCGAGCAGCATCCGCTTCAGGTAGACCCGGTGACCGGCCCGCCCCGCCGGGTTCACCGGGGTCGGCAGCACGAACGCCACCCCGGTCAGCCCCGCCTCCGGCACGGTGAGCGGGATCACGTCGAACGGGGTGAAACCGAGCGTCTCCCGGGCGTACCGGATGAGGTTGTTCCGACGGCCGGCGCCCGACGTTCCGGCGGGCTTCGACCACGGCGGCGGCCCGGCGGTGGTCTCGACCTCGCCGACGAAGACCCGGATCGGCAGCAGCGACCCGAAGTGCCCGGCCAGCTCGGTCACCGTCGACAACGCCAACCACTGGTCCGCGTCCCGACGTGGGATCAGGGTGACCGTGGTGCCCGGCTCCGGCCGCTGGTCGTCGGCGGCCGCCAAATCCACCTGGTACCGCCCGTCGGCGTGGCCGGTCCAGAGCACGGTCGGCTGATCGGCGTGCCGGGTCCGCACCCGGATCTCGTCGGCGACCAGGAAGCAGGAGAGCAGACCGATGCCGAACTGGCCGAGGAACTCGTGCCGGGCAAAGCCCAGTTCGTCCCGCTTTGAGCTGCGGCCGATGGTGGCCAGCAGCTCGTGCACCTGCGCCTCGGTCAGGCCGATGCCGGTGTCGTGCACCCGCAGCGTGCCGTCGCCGGTCAGCTCCGGTGGCTCGATCCGGACCACTGCTGGCGCCTCCGGATCGGTGGCCCGACGGGCGGTGATCGCGTCGGCGGCGTTCTGCAGCAACTCGCGGACGTAAACCCGTGGACTGCCGTAGAGGTGATGACTGAGCAGGTCGACCACACCGCGTAGGTCAACCTGAAAGGTGCGGTCCACGATGCTCCCAACCTCTGGTGCGATGTTGGCGCCCACCGTACCGGGGTACACCGACGCTCCGCTGCTGCCTTACGCGCCGGGCGAACAGCTTGACCCTCAACCAGGTCGAGCCGACACGGTTCACCACGTAACGCCAACCAGTACGGGGCAATCGTGGCTGATATCACCAATGTCAGCCGACTGTCACCTGCTATCCGACAAACCGGATTTGGTCGGCTTTTCTGGATACTTTGGACAGCCGCCGTCGCGCCCACCACCGTCGGGCCGCGAGGCCAGCGAACATTGCCCCCAACCCATTGAGCAGTACGTCATCCACAGCGGACACCCGGCCCAGGTCGAGAACGAACTGCAACATCTCCACCAGGACCGATCCGGCCGCGCCGAGCGCGAAGAGCCGGACCGCTCCGGCCAACCCGGCGCTCTTCAGCCGGGCGGTCGGCCGCGACAGCGCGGCGAATCGGATCGGTGCGAAGAAGCCCAGCCCGGCAAAGACCAGCAGGTTGCCACCGATCTGCACCACCGCCACGGCCGGCGGGCCGGTCAACTGGTCGACCAGGTCCCGTAGCGGCACCAGCTCCACCGCCCGGGGTGCCGGCTTCGGAGTGAGGATCATCCAGAGCCAGGGCAACGTACCGGCCACCATGCCGATCTCGGCCGCGCTGCGCCAACCGGCCTCAGCCGCGGGCATCCCGCGCCGCGACCGGATGCGGGCCAACCCGACGACGAGCAGTACGACCAGCGGCAGGCCGACAGCCGACGCCACCAACACAGCGCCCCAGTCCCGCCACACCTGCAACATCGACGCAGACTAACGGCCAGGCTTACGGATCCTGACCTGAAGCAGGTCATGCCTCCTGGGCGATCGACGGCGCCCCGCCCATTTCGAACGCCTGGCGGAACTACAGGGAACGACCAGCGCGGCGCATGCTCGGCCACGCGCGCGACAACGGGCCTACTCGCCTTCAGCCAGCTCCGGTCGATGCTCCCGGACCCACTTCTCCACATCGTCGGCAAGCCAAACCTTGCCCTGCTGAAGCACCGCGACGGGCTCAGGAAAGCCTCGTCGCATAGTCAGCTCGTAGGCGCGCTGCTTTGAGATGCCGCCCAGTCGCAGGCGAATCTCGTGCGCACCCATCAGCCGCAGCTTCACGTCTTGACCGTAGGCACCCGGAGACCGGACCTAAGGCAGGTGGCCAAGGTTCAACCTGACTGAGGGACTAGACCCAGGGCAGGTTCATGGGCATAATCCGAGGATGGAGCAGAAGCAGACCGAGGTGGGACGGTTGGCCGCCCATGCGGACGCGTTGGAGCGGGCACTACTTGCCGCCCGCCGGGAGCTCTTCGACGCCAGGTCCCGGCTGGCGTTGATCGGCCGCATCCTGGAAGACCGCGACCGACTGCACCGGGCACCAGGGGTGACCGCCGGGGCGATCAGCGCGGCACTGCATCACGAACCGGGCAATCTCCGAGCGGTCGCCCAGCGGTACCCCCGCCGCAACCGGAACTCGCCCAACCGGTAACGCCGAAGCAGATCGTGCAAGTTCGACTGATTACTGTGTCGAATTGAGGTCGTTATGGCGACCAAAACTCACCACAGTAGTTTGATCTTCGCATGGGATTTAGGAAAGTTGACCTCCTCCGACTCGCAGGTGATGACGCAGAGCAGGGGACGCAGAGCAGGTCTGAGGTGCTGGTGTTCTCGTCAACGGATCAAACGCTCGCCCGGCTGCTCATGTTCAGCCGAACGCAGCCGCTGAATGCACCCGATGACGGGTCGCAGCCAGACGCCGGGAACCTGGGCGGGGTGGGGCGGCTCTACTGGGCATGACTACGAGGCGTACGGTGCTGCGGCTGGCCGGCGGGGTGGCGGCCACGATGGCGGGTGGGACGGCGTTGGCCGCGAGCGCGGGTTGCCGGGCGAACCCGGCGGACCGGTCGACAACAGTCGGCGATCCGGTCGGGGATGTGCTGGTCGTGGCGGTCGCGGGCGGAAAGCTGGCGGCGGTCGACGCGGTCTCGGGCGCGACGGTGTCCAAGGCCGGGCAGGCCGTGCTGACCATGGATGGCGGCCGGCTGGTCCGTGCTGAGCCGGCCGACTCCGGCACCCGGTTGATCAGCCAGCGGCTGAACGACGGGAAGCTGTTCGACGACAGCACGTTGAGCGATCGGCTCGCGGTCCGCGCAGCCTCGCCGAACGGCACGCTGATAGCGCTCGCGACCCCGTCCGGTCCGTCGAGCGACCCGTACCGGCCGGGCGCTCGGGAGCGGACCACGATCGTTGTCGCCGACAGTTCAGGCCAGCGCAACCGGCTGGAGTTGCCCGGCAACCTGGAGCCGGAGGCGTTCGACGCCAGCGGTGAGCTGCTCTTCGTGCTGGACTATCTGCCGCCGACCGCGCCGGACCGCTACCGGGTGCGCGCGGTGAACCTCGCCTCCGGCAAGCTTGAGCCGCTGTTGACCCGGCAGAAGTCGGTGGTGCCGCCCGGCGCGGAGGAGGAGATGCGCGGCGAGGGGCGGCAGGCCGTCTACAACTGGCACAACCAGCAGCTCTGCACGCTCTACACGCACCAGCCGGAGCACCTGCACACCCGGGATCTGGTCCGCGGGGCGCGACCGGACGCGCCGCACGTGCACGCCTTCGTACACATGCTCAATCTGCGGGAGCGGTGGGCGTTCTGCATCGACCTGCCCGCGCCGTTCGGTGAGCAGGCGGCTGCCGGGCACGCCATCGCGATCAACCCCAGCGGGGGCCGGCTCTACGTGGTGGACGCGGCCAGCGGCGCGGTCGCGGTGATCGATCCGCTCGACCTGTCCGTGGTCGCCACCCACCGGTTCACCCCGCCGGCCGCCTCGGCGCAACCGGCCGCCGTCACCGTCGGCGCGGCGAATACGCTGCTGGTCGGGGCGGGTCGCGAGGTGGTCTCGCTGGCTGCCGAGGGCACCGGCCCGGTGACCCGGTGGTCCGTCCCGGATGAGGTGCGGGGGATCTTCAGCCTGCCTGACAGCGATCAGCTCTACGTCGGACAGTCCGATGCCGTGCTCAGCCTCGACCCAACCACCGGTGCTGTCCGGGAGCGGGTCGCCGTACCCGGTCTGGTCGGTCTGCGGCAGGTCATCGCCCGGGCCTGAGCTCCCCGAACCTGAGCTCCCCGCTCCCCGCTCCCCGCTCCCCGCTCCCCGCTCCCCGCTCCCGTTGATCATGACGTTATCGTCAATTTCAGCCCGATTTTCGACGATAACCTCATGATCGACGCAGGGGGCGGGGGCGGGCGGGGGTGGGCTGGGGACGGGCGGGCCTGGCGGGGGGGGCTAGCGCGTGGGGAGGGTGCCGGGTTGGTCGCCCTGGACGACCGGGGCCCGGACCAGGTTGCCCCACTCGGTCCAGGAGCCGTCGTAGTTGCGCACCCGCGGATAGCCGAGCAGGTGCCGCAGTACGAACCAGGTGTGGCTGGACCGTTCACCGATCCGGCAGTACGCGATCACCTCGTCGGCCGGCGACAGGCCGAGCCGGTCGGCGTAGATCGCGCGCAGCTCGTCCGGCCGTTTGAACGAGCCGTCGGCGTTCGCCGCCGCTTTCCACGGCTGGTTGACCGCGCCCGGGATGTGCCCGCCGCGCAGCGCCCCCTCCTGCGGATAGTCGGACATGTGCAGCAGCTCGCCGGTGTATTCGGCGGGCGAGCGCACGTCGACCAGCGGGCCGCCCGCCGTGACGTGGGCCAGCACCTCTTCCCGGAAGGCCCGGACCGGTGTGTCGTCGCGGATCGGCACCGGGTAGTCGGCCCTCGGCCGGTCGGTGCGCTCCCGGGTCAGCTCGCGTCCCTCGGCGACCCACTTCTGCCGGCCGCCGTCGAGCAGCCGCACGTCCGGGTGGCCGAAGAGCGAGAAAACCCAGAGCGCGTACGCGGCCCACCAGTTGAAGTTGTCGCCGTAGAAGACGACGGTGTCGTCCCGGCCGATGCCCTTGGCCGCGCAGAGTTCGGCGAAGGCCGCAGCGTCGAGGTAGTCCCGGGTCACCTGGTCGTTGAGTTCCAGGTGCCAGTCGACCTTCACCGCGCCGGGGATGTGTCCGGTCTCGTAGAGCAGCACGTCCTCATCGGACTCGATCACCACCAGACCGTCGGTGCCGATCTGCTCGGCTAGCCAGTCGGTGGTAACCAGTCGGGCCGGCTCGGCGTACTCCTGGAGACTCGGCGCGGGGTCGTTCGGTACGGGCATGAGCCCAAGGTACGCCGACCGGCCGGACTCGGCCCCCGAACCGGGTCAGCCACACGATTGCCACCCCACCCCGAGCTGTGCGGCTTCGAGGTCAACGTCGGCGAGAACGCGCTGGACTTCAGCCGACCTGGTCCAGGAACTCGTTGACCGGGCCCGCCGCCCCTGATCGATCAGTCGACGAACGGGGCGAGCATCGGGCGCTTGGCGGTCACCGTATCGCCGGACGACCGGCCGGTCAGCCGCCGTTTGATCCACGGCGCCAGGTGCTGCCCGGCCCAGCGCAGGTCCGCGCCGCGCGCCGCCAGCCAGGGGGTCGGCGCCGGCCGGGGCGGTACGAGCAGCCACTGCTCGTCCGGCGACACACCGAGCGCGCGCAACACCTGCCCGGCCACCCGGCGGTGTCCGGCCGCCGACAGGTGCAACCGATCGGTGCTCCAGAGCACCGGATTGCCGAACGTGTCGTCGGCGTACAGGTCCACCAGGAACGCGCCGTGCCGCTCGGCGACCTCACCGACCGCCCGGTTGAGCAGGGTGACCCGCGGGGCGACCAGCCGCTGGCCGGGCAGTCGGGACATCACGTCGGCGAACCGGAACAGCAGTACGTCGGCGCCGCTGGCCCGAAACCGACCGACCACCTCGTCGAAGCGTTCGACCAGCGCCACCGGGTCGAAGTTACGGCGCAATACGTCGTTGCCGCCAGCGGCGAAGCTGACCAGGTCAGGCCGCATCTCCAGCGCGGCGGGCACCTGCTCGGCCACCACGTTCGGAAAGAGCCGGCCCCGGATGGCCAGGTTGGCGTAGCCGAAATCCGGCCCTGATCCGGCGGCCAGGGTGGCGGCCACCAGATCGGCCCAACCCCGGTACGTGCCGTCCGGGTAGGCGTCGTCCATCCCCTCGGTGAAGCTGTCCCCCACCGCCACGAAGCTTCCCCAGCGCATCCCGCGCCCTCCCTGCCCGTCCCCGTTACCGGTCCACACGTCATCGACAGCCTGTCGCGCCATCGACCGTGCCGGCCAGTCTGGCACCCTCAGCGCCCCGGCACCGCGACGGCCCGCAGGTGGCGCGAGACTCTCCACCGCGAAAAATCAGCGGAGTCGGCGCAGCGTGGAGTCGTACTCTTTCCCGCATGCTGCTGCGGATGTCGACCCTGTTCCTGCGGACCCTGCGCGAGGATCCCGCCGACGCGGAGGTGCCGAGCCACCGGCTGCTGCTGCGCGCCGGCTACGTGCGTCGGGCCGCACCGGGCGGCTACACCTGGCTGCCGCTGGGCAAGCTGGTGCTGGACCGGGTCGCCCAGGTGGTCCGGGAGGAGATGGCCGCGATCGGCGGTCAGGAGGTGCACTTCCCGGCCCTGCTGCCCCGCGAGCCGTACGAGTCGAGCGGCCGTTGGGCCGAGTACGGCGACGACATCTTCACCCTGCGGGACCGGCGCGGTGCCGAATATCTGCTCGCGCCGACCCACGAGGAGATGTTCGCCCTGCTGGTGCGGGACCTGTTCACCTCGTACCGGGATTTTCCGGTGACCCTCTTTCAGGTGCAGACCAAGTTCCGGGACGAGGCCCGCCCTCGGGCCGGCCTGCTCCGTGGTCGCGAGTTCCTGATGAAGGATGCCTACTCGTTCGACCTGGACGCCGTCGGTCTGCGGGAGGCGTACGACCGGCACCGGGTGGCCTATCAGCGGATCTTCGATCGGTTGGGGTTGGACTACACGATCGTCGCCGCGACGTCGGGCGCGATGGGCGGCTCGGCGTCGGAGGAGTTCCTGGCCAGTGCCCCGGTCGGCGAGGACACCTTCGTCGGCTGCACCGCCTGCCACTACGCGGCCAACACCGAGGCGGTCACCACCCCCGCACCGCCGCCCGGTGATCCGCAGGCCCAACCCCCGGCCGAGGTGCGGGACACCCCGGACACCCCGACCATCGCCACCCTGGTCGAGCTGGCGAACCAGCGCCGGTTCGGTGGGCGGGACAGCTGGACCGCGGCCGAGACCCTGAAGAACGTGGTGCTGACCGTACGCCGGCCGGGCAGGGATGAGCCGGAACTGCTGGTCATCGGCGTACCCGGGGACCGGGAGGTGGACCTCAAGCGGGTCGCGGCGGCCCTGCATCCGGCTGCGGTCGCCATCTTCGACGGCTTCGCCGAGCATCCGGAACTGGTCCGCGGGTACATCGGACCGCAGCTGCTCGCCAAACTGGACATCCGCTATCTGGTCGACCCACGGGTGGTCACCGGAACCGCCTGGCTGACCGGGGCGAACGAGTCGGGCCGGCACGCGCTGAACGTGGTCTGCGGGCGGGACTTCGTGCCGGACGGCACGATCGAGGCGGCCGAGGTACGCGCCGGTGACCCGTGCCCGGCATGCCGTACCGGCCGGTTGCGGATGCGACGCGGCATCGAGATCGGGCACATTTTCCAGCTCGGCCGACGGTTCACCGACGTGTTCGAGGTTGACGTACCCGGGCCGGACGGTAAGCCGGTCCGACCGACGATGGGCTGTTACGGCATCGGGGTGTCCCGGGCGGTCGCGGCGATCGTCGAGCAGCATCACGACGAGCGGGGCCTGGTCTGGCCGACGGCGGTGGCGCCGTGCGACGTACACCTGATCGCGGCGGGCAAGGGGCGGCCGGTCGAGGTGGCGCTGGAGCTGGCCGAGCAGCTCGTCGGTCGCGGTCTGCGGGTGCTGGTCGACGACCGGACGCAGGTTTCGGCCGGGGTCAAGTTCGCCGACGCCGAGCTGATCGGCATTCCGCGCGCCGTCGTGGTCGGTCGCCGGCTGACCGACGGGTACGTCGAACTGCGCGACCGGGCCAGCGGCGAACGGTCCGACGTGCCGGTAGCGGAACTGGCGGACCGACTGGCCACCGGCTGAACGCCGAGGGGAAGGGGCGCCCGCTCATCGCTTTCTGAACGAGCGGGCGCCTGATTGACCACCGGTAGCCTGAACGTCATGCCGCTGTCCATGCCGCCGAAGCTCGCCGAGATCGTCGACGAGTTCGCCTCCGCCCCGCGTGATGTGGTGCTGGAGATGCTCCTGGAGTTCTCCGACGCCGTGCCGGCGCTGCCCGCCGCGCTGGCCGATCGGACCGGCATGGAGCAGGTGCCGGAGTGCCAGACCGCGTTCTTCCTGCGCGCCGAGGTGGCGGCGGACCGGACGGTCACCACCTGGTTCGACTGCCCACCGGAGGCGCCGACCACCCGCGCCTTCGCCGGCATCCTCGCCGAAGGACTGGCCGGGGCGAGCGCCGATGAGGTGCTCGCCGTACCGGACGATCTCTATCAGCGGATGGGGTTGGCGAACGCGATCAGCCCGTTGCGGGTCCGTGGCGGCACCGCGATCCTCGGCCGGCTCAAGCGCCAGGTCCGGGAACAGATCGGCTGACCTCGGACGTTGTCCCGGTACATGGAGATCGAAATCTACGCGGACGTGGTCTGCCCCTGGTGCTACATCGGCAAGCGACGGTTGGAGCAGGCGCTGGCCGCCTTCGATGGCGAGGTGACCGTCCGCTACCGGCCGTTCCAGCTCGATCCGGCTCCGGTGCCGGAGTCGCGCCCGCTGACCGACGCGCTGGCGGCGAAGTTTGGCGGCGCGGACCGGGTTCGGGAGATGTTCACGCACACCACTGCGGTCGCCGCTGGCGACGGCTTGGAACTGCGTTTTGACCGGGCGGTGGCGGCGAACACCTTCGACGCTCACCGGCTGGTGTGGTTCGCCGACTCCCGGGGCCTGGCTGGCGAACTGGTCGAGGCGTTGTATCGGGCGTATTTCACCGACGGCGTCGATTTGGGCTCGCGCGTCGCGCTGGCGACCATCGCCGACGGGGTCGGGCTGGACGAGACCGAGGTACGGAACTTTCTCGACTCGGCCAACGGCGTGGCCGAGGTACGGGCTGAGCTGGCCACCGCCCGCGAACTGGGCGTCAGCAGCGTGCCGACGTTCGTCTTCGCCGGAAAGTACGCGGTCACCGGCGCCCAGGACCCGGAGACGCTACGCGGTGCGCTGGTCGAGGTGGCCCGCCGCGAAGCCGAAGCCGACGCCGATGTCGACGCCGACTCCTGAGCGTGGTGGTTTCACGTGCAACGGCATGGTTTCACGTGCAACGACATCGATCATTGCTGATATTTAACTAGCTCAGGGTACCGGCCGGGCCAGGCCCTCAATCACCTCGGCATTGGGCAGCGCGGCGAGGGTCGCGCCAGGCAGGGCGATCTTGCTGTGCCGGACCCCGGATCCGATGATCACGTACCGGGTGGCGATCACCCGAGGGTCAACCAGGATCGGCCACCCGGCCGGGAGACCGATCGGGGTGATTCCGCCGTACTCCATGCCGGTCAACTCGACCGCGTCGGCCATCGGGGCGAAGCTCGCCTTGCGGGCGTCGAGGTGCCGACGTACCACCCCGTTGACGTCGGCCCGGGTGGTGGCCAGCACGATGCACGCCGCATAGCGGACCACCCCCTCCCGCTTGCCGGCCACCACCACGCAGTTGGCCGACTCGTCCAAGCCAACCCCGTACGCGGCACAGAAGGCGGCGGTGTCCGCGAGGGCGGTGTCGATCGGCGCGACCAGCACTTCATCGACGCCGATCGGAGCGTCCGCCGGCCACCGTTCGAGGGCGGTGGCCACCGGAGGCGCGAGCAGGTCGAGGCGGGTACGGGCTGGCTCCGTCTTCAAGGTCCCCATCACGCCTGCGATCCTCGCACCCGACGGCCGGCGGTACGCCCGGTGGGCCGGCAAGCGCTGCCAGGTCAGCCGTTGGTGAGGTAGGCGTTCTCCGTCAACAGCGCCCGCTCCCGCAGCAGCGCCCGTTCCTCTGCCCGCAGCACCAGCTCCCGGCGCGCGTTGGCGTCCTCGATCCCGTGCCGAACTCCGAGCCGGATCACCCCGTAGAGGAACACGAACCCGAAAACGTACAACATAGTGGCGAAGGCGACATTCAGCATGGAGCCACGGTAGGTCCGCCAGATCTCCGAAAACCTCTCATTTTTCGGGTTTCATCCGACCGGGTGAACAGTGCGTGACCAAACAGCGGTTACCCGGAGCGCACCACGATCCGGCCGACGAGCAACGCACCGAGCAACGCGAGGCTGCCCGCGGCTACGAACCCGGCCAGGTACGTCCCCGTTGTCGGGCCAGCGGTGGCGGCGAAGAGCGCACCGGCGAAGGCGAGCACCGTCGCGGCGCAGAGCGAGTCGCCGAGTTGCAGCGCCGAACTGTTCCGCCCCTGCTCGGCTGGCGCGGACAGTTCGAGGGTGAGCACGGAGAGCGTCGGATAGACCAGTCCCATCCCCAACCCGGCCGCGCCCCAACCGAGGATGCCGAAGAGCAGCGGCACCGACCGCATCAGGGTC
Source organism: uncultured Actinomycetota bacterium (assembly GCA_963750055.1). Lineage (GTDB taxonomy): Bacteria > Actinomycetota > Actinomycetes > Mycobacteriales > Micromonosporaceae > CAVVPI01. Next base: position 288,778 of record CAVVPI010000011.1, read on the forward strand.
AGCGTCACGAAGCCGATGCCACCGGCGATGAGCAGCAGACCACCCCGCAGCACCGTGGTCCGTAACGCCGGCCGGCTCAGCCGACCCTGCAACCATGAGCCGGCCGCCCAGGCCACCGCGGCACCGGCGATCACGAACCCAACCTCGGCCGGCGACAGCCCACGCTCGCGGGAAAGCAGCAGCGGGATGAACACCTCCGCACCGACGAACGCGGCAGAGGCGAGGCCGCGGAGCGCGACCACCACCGGCAGGCCGCGCCGAGCCCGGAGAGAACCGGCCGGCAGCAGCCGTGGCGCACTGCCGGCCAGCCCCATCACCGCCAGCGCGAGCAACCCGACGGCGAGCGGACCGCGCTGCTGCCCCCCGTAGTGCAGCAGTGCGGCGCTCGCCGCGGCCCCGACCGCCCAGCCCATCCGCCGAGCCGAGCCGGGCGCCACCCGCCCGCCGCCATCCGGTGGGCCGATCGACCGCAGCGCCGGGCGGAGCAGCAGTACGGCGGGGATGGCGAACACCGGAACGATCAGGAACACCCAGCGCCAGCCGACGTACTGCACGATCAGCCCGACGATGGCCGGACCCGCCAGGGACGGCACCACCCAGGCCGCCGCGAAGGCCGCGAAGATCCGCGGCCGGAGCACCTCCGGATAGACCCGGGCCACGACCACGTAGAGCGCGACGGAGAGCAGGCCCGAACCGGCGCCCTGCACGATCCGCCCCAACGCGAGGATGCCCATGCTGGGCGCGCTGCCGGCGATCAGCAGCCCGGCGACGAACCAGCCCACTCCGTGCCAGGTCGGCGAGGTCGGGCCACGCGCATCGCTCCAGATGCCGGAGGCGACCATGCCAACCACCCCGGCCGCGAACGGACCACCGAAGGCGAGCGCGTACAGCGCGATGCCGTCCAGTTCCCGCGCGACGGTCGGCATCGCGATGGTGACCGCGAACGCCTCGAAGGCGAGCAGCGAGATCAGCGCCACCACGCCGACGGTCAGCGCCCGGTACCGGCCGGCGAGGAGCCCGTCGGGGGCGGGCGCTTCCCCGCTCGTCAGCAGCGCGTTCGACATGGTTTTCAGCCTTGGACCTCAACTTTCCTTCAAGTCAAGAATCGACAACTCCGAGGTGACTCAGGTCTCCCGGCCCGGCCACAGGATCCGCACGGTTGGCGATGGTACGGCCGGGGGCATAACGAGGCAATGGTCGGGAAAGCCGTGCGGCCGACGCTTTGGAGAGAAAATGACAAATCGGTTTTATCTTGACAGCTCCAGCAAACCGGAAGATCCGGGTACGCCACCGCTCCGTCCGCCTGGCCGCAGCCAACGATGACACCCTTCGGGATTTCACGCACCGCAAATACCGTGCTGTCCCGACTGTCCCGCATCGCTGGTCTGAACCAACGCGGCGTGTGGTCCCGACCGGGGCGGCACCACATTGAGGTGCACGGAGTCGCGCGCGCCGACGGCGACCGCCTGGCCCGCCAGGTGGAAACCGATCTGGGCCAACTGCCCGGAGTGGCCTGGGCCCGGATCAACGCGCCATCCGGGCGGGTGGTGGTGGCGGTCCGCGACCCCGAGCCACCACTGCCCGACCTGATCGCGGTAATCGCAGCCGCCGAGGAGAGCTGCGGGCCGGCCCCGGACGGCGTCAAGCCGCCACCGCATCCACCAGAGGAGGGGCCACGGACCAGACGGGCGATGGTCGCCCTGGCCGCCGACGCCCTCGGCTTGGGCCTGGCCGCAACGGCCAAGATCCTGCCGATCCCCTCGGTGCCCCGCGAAGTGGCTGGACTGATCAAAGCAGTGGATCTGCATCCGAAGTTGCACGCGCTGGCCGACCGCCGGGCACACGGCGACCACCGGGCGAAATCGTCCCTGTTGTTGGCCGAAGCCATGGCGCTCGCGCTCACCGGCGGGTGGACCGGTCTGGTCCTCGACGGCGCGCAACGGTTCCTGCAATGGGGTGAAGCGCGCGCTCAACTGGCCGCCTGGGAGCGGATCGAACCACAGCTCGCCGGCACCCCCGAACGGGCCGCCGCACTGCCGCGCCCCGACGAGCGGCCAAGGCCGAAACCCGACGGCCCGATCGAACGGTACGTGACCCAGTCGCTGGCTGGCGGAGCGATAGTTGGTGCGCTGGCACTGCCACTGGCCGGCTACCGACGAGCCGCCGGGCTCGCCCTGGCCAGCCTGCCCAGGGCCGCCGCCGCCGGTCGGGAGGGGTTCGCCACGCGACTCGGCCGGCTCCTCGCCCACCGCGGTGTGATCACGATGGACCGCCGCGTACTTCGCGAACTGGAACGACTCGACACACTGGTGCTCGACGCGGCGGTGCTGAACTCCAGCCGGGGCACGCTCACCGATCTGTGGCCAATGCCGGACGCGGACGTCGAGGAGGTCGCCCTCCGGGCGTTCGATCTGTTCAACCCGGACGCGCCGACCGCCCTCACCAACTCTGACGGCTGGCAACTGGGTCCGTTCAACGAACTGGGGCTACCGGCTCGTACCGGATCCGAGCAGGCGGACCGGATAGCCTCAGCGGACGGCACCGTACTCGGCCTGGTAACCGACGGCACGCTGGCCGCGGTGCTGACGGTGGCCCCGGAGCCGGCGCCGGGAGTCGATGCCCTGGCGAGGGCCGCCCGGCGGGCCGGCCTCCGACTCGTCGTCGCGGGCCCGGACGAGAGCCGGTACGGCTTTGCCGACGCGTTGATGCCGGGCGGCGGTGAACTGGCCGGGTCGGTCCGACGCCTGCAAGCCGACGGGGCGACGGTCGCGGTCGTCTCCGCCGACCGCCGGGCGCTCGGCGCGGCCGACTGCGGGCTGGGCCTGTGGGACCCCGACCAGCCCGCGCCGTGGGGTGCGCACCTGCTGACCGGCACCGATCTGGCGCTACCGGCACTGGTGGTCGAGGCGGCCGGCGTCGCGCGCACGGTAGCCCGGCAGAGCATCGCGCTGGCCGGGGCGGGCAGTGTGCTGAGCGGCCTCGTCGCGTTCAACTCGGTCCGGTCCCGGCTGCTCGACCAGACAGCGGTGGCGTTCAACGCCGCCGCCGGGCTGGCCCTTGCCGACGGGGTCTGGCATGCACACCAAGTGCCCGGCCCATCGACCTCGTTGTCCGGGTCGGCACCGCCCTGGCATCTGATGCCGGCCCAGACCGTGCTGGCTCAGCTCGGCACCGATCTGACCGGTCTGGCTGACGAGGAGGTCAACCGACGCCGCCGGAGCACGACATCGGCACAGGATGGTGGGATCAGTCTCGGCCGGGCGTTCGTCGAGGAACTGTCCAACCCACTCACCCCGGTGCTGGCGGCCGGCGCCGGGCTGTCCGCAGCGGTCGGATCGGCGGTGGATGCCAGCCTGGTCGGCGGGGTGGTCGGACTCTCCGCGCTACTCGGCGCCGGACAGCGGATCCGCACTGAACGTTCGCTGGCCACACTGCTGTCCCGCTCCGCGGTGACGGCCCGGGTCCGCCGGGGCGACGCCGAGCAGGTGGTGACCGCCGCCGAACTGGTACCGGGCGACATCATCACGGTGGAACCCGGGGACGCGATTCCGGCCGACTGCCGGCTGATCGAGCAGGTCGGCCTGGAAACGGACGAATCCTCGCTGACCGGCGAATCGCTACCGGTGGCGAAAACCACCGGCGCGGTGGTCGCCGCCTCGGTCGCCGACCGGCGGTCAATGCTCTATGAGGGAACCACCGTGGCGGCCGGGCGGGGACTGGCCGTGGTCGTGGCGACCGGAGCCGACACCGAGGTGGGTCGGGGCATGGCGTTGGCCGATGGCACACCACCGAACAGTGGCGTCGAGGCTCGGCTGACCAGTCTGACCAAGAAAATCATCCCGCTGGCCGCCGGCTCGGCGGTGTCGGTCGCCGCCGCGGGGCTGCTGCGCGGCGTACCGCTGGCCGAGTCGGCGGCGACCGCCGCGAACCTGGCCGTCGCCTCCGTACCGGAGGGGTTGCCGTTTCTGGCCAGCGCGGCACAACTGGCCGCCGCCCGTCGACTGGCCGAGCACGGCGCGCTGGTTCGCAACCCGCGCACGATCGAGGCGCTCGGCCGGGTGGACGTGCTCTGCTTCGACAAGACCGGCACCCTGACCGAAGGGCGCCTTCGGCTGGCCGGCGTCGGCGACGGCCGCCACTATGCGCCAGCGGACCACCTCGACCGGCTGCTCCGGCCGGTCCTCACGGCGGCGCTGCGGGCCACTCCCGCAGCCGAGGCGCCCGAACAACTCACCCAGCAGACCGATCGAGCGGTACTGGCCGGTGCCCGAACAGTCAAGGTCGGCACCGGCAGCCATCTGCACCAATGGCACCCGGTGGCCGCGTTGCCATTCGAACCGTCCCGGGGCTATTACGTCGCGCTCGGGAAATTCCGCGAAGCATTCCTGTTCAGCGTGAAGGGCGCACCGGAGGCGATCCTGCCGCGCTGCACCCGGCACCGCACCGCCGACGGCGAGCAGCCGCTCGACACCGCCGGTCGGACCGCGCTGCACGAGCTGATGGGTCGGTACGCCGGGGCCGGGCAGCGGGTGCTGGCCGTCGCCGAACGGCAGTTGCCCACCGGCGCCGCCGCCGAAGCCGACATCGAGGCGAACATCGAGGCCAACGTCGAGGAGCTGACCTTCCTCGGCTTCATCACCCTCGCCGACCAGGTACGGGAGAGCGCCGCGCCAGCGGTCCGACGGATCCGTGCGGCCGGCGTGCACACCATCATGATCACCGGAGATCACCCGGCCACCGCCGAGGCGATCGCCTCGATCATCAGCACCGACGACACCGCGCAACGGGTGGTTACCGCGACGCAACTCGAAGCGCTCGACGACGACGCGCTGGCCGAACTGCTGGCCCGCACCGACGTCGTCGCCCGGTGCACCCCGGCGCACAAGGTCCGGCTCATTCAGGCCATGCAGAAGTGTGGCCGTACCGTGGCGATGACCGGGGACGGCGCCAACGACGCACCCGCGATCCGGCTCGCCGATGTCGGCATCGCCCTCGGCCAACGCGGCACCCCGGCGGCTCGGGCCGCGGCGGACCTGGTGGTCACCGATGACCGACTGGAAACAATCATCGCCACGCTGATCGAAGGCCGGGCGATGTGGTCGTCGGTTCGGCATGCGCTGAGCATCCTGGTCGGCGGGAACCTCGGCGAGATCGCGTTCAGTGTGCTGACTGCCGCGGCCACTGGGCGATCCGCGCTGAACGGTCGGCAACTGCTGCTCGTCAACCTCCTCACCGATCTGGTCCCGGCGATGGCGATCGCGGTCCGGGCGCCCCGCCCGGATGCAGCCGATGATCTGCTCAGCGAGGGACCGGACAGCTCACTCGGCGAGACCCTGAACCGGGAGATCGGGCTCCGCGCCGCTGCCACCGCCTTCGGTGCGACCAGCGGCTGGACGCTGGCCCGGCTCACCGGCCGGCGCCGCCGGGCCGGCACGGTGGCCCTCGCCGCGCTGGTCGGCACCCAACTCGGTCAGACGCTGGTCGACGGTAGGGCGAGCCGCAGCGTACTGCTCTCAACCGCGGCCTCACTGGCCGCACTGGCCACGGTCATCCAGACCCCCGGGGTGAGCCAGTTCTTCGGCTGCACCCCGCTCGGGCCGATCGGTTGGAGCATCGCGGCCGGCAGCGCCATCGGCGCCACCGCCAGCAACACGGCGCTCGGCCGGCTGACTGCCCGGTGGCCGGACGCGGCCGAACCGGACGCGGCCGAACCGGACGCGGCCGAACCGGACGCGGCCGAACCGGCCTGATCGGATCGCATCACGCCGATCCCCTGCGCCCTACCTACCAGGGGTTTTCCGCACGGCGGGCGACCACATCGTCCACCAGCGGCGCCGTCTCCGCCTCGGTGAGTCGATGCGTGCCATCGGCGGTCGCGGACATCACTATCGGATAGATCTTGCGAAGCAGGTCGGGGCCACCGGTGGCGCTGTCATCCTCGGCGGCATCGTAGAGCGCCTCAATCGCCAGCCCGGCAGCCTCGGTCGTACTCAGGCCCGGCCGGTAGAGCTTCTTCAGCGAAGACTTCGCGAATACCGATCCTGACCCAATCGCGTCGTAGTCACGCTCCTCGTGGATCGACCCGGCCACGTCGAAGCTGAAGATCCGACCGGCCCGCTCGGATGAGGGTGCGGTGAGGTCGAAACCGGCGAAGAGTGGGACCGCCGCCAGCCCCTGCAATGCAGCGCCCAGATTGTTCCGGACCATCGCGGCGAGCCGGTTGGCCTTGCCGTCGATCGAGAGCATCGTGTACTCGATCTTCTCGTAATGCTCGAGCTCCACCTGGAACAGGCGGATGAGTTCGAGCCCGATGCCCGCCGTGCCGGCGAAGCCGATCAGCGAGTACGCGTCGGACGCGTAGACCTTCTTGATGTCCCGGCTGGCGATCAGGTTGCCCATCGTCGACCGCCGGTCGCCGGCCATCACGACACCCTCCGCGGTTTTGATCGCCACGATCGTGGTCGCGTGCGGTGCTACGTCGGCTGACAGTCCAGCCGGCAGTGGGCGTCGACCGGGCAGCAACTCGGGCGCCGCCCGCATCAGGAAGTCGGTGAATGAGGACGACCCCGCCAGATGAAACGCGGCTGGTAGCCGCCCGGAGTAGTCAAGATCCGCTGACACGGAACTCCCTTCCTGTCACCCTTAACCCGCGCACCGGCGGAAGCCGCGGACGAGCCGATCATCGGCGGGGTAACCACCGCGGGTAAAACCATACCGCTAGTCGCACTCCCCGGGTCGGGCTAGAAGTGGCGGCTAGGCCAGCGAGCAGAGGTGACCCAGGGCGTTACCGATGAGCTCGCGGGCGTCATCGCCGTACCGGGCCGCTTCGCGCAGTTGGTCGAAGATCCGGCTGAACCGTACGGCATCCGCAGCGGCTCGGAGCGTTTGCCGCTCGGCCCAGGTCTCCAGCACAACGCAGTCGTCGAACATGACGAACCCGTGCAGCGGAGCCAGGGAGAGCCGGATACTGGTGGGGATTATGCCGAGTTCCACGTTGCTCATGCCGATAAGTGCGGTCAGCCGGTCAAGTTGGCCGCGCATCACGTCGACCGGGCAGAGCAACATCCGTAGCACCGACTCGGTGAGCACGAACCGGAACCGCTTGGTGGAATCGTAGAGCACCTGCTGTCGCTGGATACGCAGGAGCAGGGCGGCATTCAGGTCGTCACCGGGTGCGCCGTGGAACTCGACGTCCTCAACGAGTCGTACCCGAGCGTAGTCGGCCGTCTGGAGTAGACCGGGCACGACGCATGCCTCAAAGCCCCTGATCAGGGTGGCTTCGGCGCGCGAGATTCATCAGCGAGCGCTGCCGGTCGGGCTGACCCGGCTCGCCACCGGCGCCACGGCGCCAGGCAATGTGTTCGGTTCGCAGCTTGCGGAGCTGGTCAAGCAGCTCGTCAACGCTGCTGGCGTCCAGGCTTGTCGCGGCGCCCCATGCCCGCACGTCGTTTTCCGTGGGAATTTGTCGTCCGGTCTCAATTCTGGATACTTTGGACTGCCCCCAGCCCAACCGGGCAGCCAGCCCGACGCCGGACATGCCTTCCCGAGCGCGCAGTCCCCGCAGTCTGGCGCCCAGTGCTCCACGGTCGCTGCCGGATCGGTTGCTGGGCATCACCTGCTCCTAGGCTGCGACTGGTAGGCGTCACGGTACCGCTCGGAGGGCATTGCCTGCCGCCCATGTGGACGACTCAGCGCGATTGCAGCCGCCCCGGCGGGGTCCGAAATCGCTCGGAGGCGGAAAAACGGTACGGATTACCGGCGTCCGATGTGTCAACCTGTCGGGAGTCAAACAGTTGGCAGCCGTGGTGATGGCGATTCGACAACGCTGGCGGTCAGGGTCGTTCGCCTGGCCGGCGGCACGCGCGTCGCACAGGTTGAGGTCGATCGGCTCACCGGCTGGCCGGTGAGCCGATCGCCCGATGCGTTTATAGCGCCTTCGCGATCTCCGCCAGCACGTCGGCCGGGACCTCTACCGCGGTCTCGTGCGACGGGATGTCGAGTTGGGCCAGCGCCTCAGGATCGGACACCCGCCAACCTTGTACGACAAAGGTGCCGCGATCCGTGCGGTACAGCGACGGACAGTTGTTCAGTTGCGACTGTGCGGTCTTTCGCACAAAGGTGAGCTTCACGGCCCCACCTCTCACTTTCGGTCTGTCGCTTCTGGCCGGATGCCAGGCGACCCGCGTTGCATTATGCGGCTGCTAATTATGCTCCTGTGGCGGATTCAGGGAAAGTTCGGGCATGAAGCAAGCTTGAATATCACTTGCTTCATTCACCCTGTTATGCAAGATCTATTCGAACTGAGGTAGATCTTGGGCGCCAGGCTCGGTTGTCGACAGAAAGACCTCCAGGCCGTCAAGCATTCGCCGGAGACCGAACTCGAAGAGCGTGTCGAGGTCAAAGTTGAAGTCCGACTCCTGGGTAATCCGCAGAAAGTCGCAAACGACCCTGAGCCGGCCAGGTCGTGCAACGCGGCTTCCTGAGTCTCCATCCACTCGTCACTGGTCATGCCGGTGTCCCGTTCAGCATCAGCCTCCGCCTCAAGGCCGGTTGCCAGGCCGCGCACGTAGCTGAAGAGCATGACATGCGTATGGAGCATCGCGCTCGGGCCGAGCCCGAGGCCGGCCAAGGTCTGCATGACCCAGTCGGCGTACGCCAGCGCGTTCGGAGCGAGTTGCGGACGGGTCAGCGACATCGCTGGCCCGAGCCAGCGATGCCGGCGAAACAACGTCCACTGCAACCGCGCCGCCTGTTCGAGTCTGGCCCGCCACCGCACGGCAGCGATCTCCGGAAACACCTCCTCGCCGATCGCCTCGTCGATCATGAACAGCACCAACTCGTCCTTACCGCGTACATGGCGATAGAGGGACATCGTCGCCACACCGAGCTCCATCGCCACACGCCGCATCGAGAGCGCCGCCATCCCCTCAAGGTCGGCGATCGCGATCGCCGCACGGACGATTTTCGATCCCGACTCAGGTCCGGCTGCGGCCCACGGGCGCTCGGACCGCGCTTCGGCGTCGGGGTGGGGGGTTCTGCTCCGGCGGCCACGACCGTACCCACGCCGGGCAGCACCTGTACGAGGTTCTCCTGTTGCAGCACGGCCAGGACCTTCGTGGCGGTCGCGATCGCGACGCCCCACTCCTGAGTGATCCGGCGAGGCGAAGGCACCCGGTCACCCGGTTGCAGATCGCCGGAGCTGATCCGGCGACGGATGTCGTCTGACGATCCGCAGGTAGGGCGGATCCGATCTGGTCACTTCGCCTCCTGACGCCCGGCTCTTTCCGTACTAGTACACCAGCATCGCCTAGAACGGCATGGCATGCCCGACCCGCCCACTGGCCGGGCAGCCACCAGCCAACGCTGCTGTACTAGTACGCCAGGGCGGAAGATTGCGCGCATGACGCGCCTTGCGGCGAGGATTGCGCTTCCCTTACGCTGCCACCACAAGCACGTCGTACGGCGTACACACTCGAATTCTGGAGGGTTCATGACCGGCAAGGCGGTGCTCATCTCCGGCGCGAGCATTGCCGGGCCCGCTCTCTCGTACTGGCTACACCGGCACGGCTTCACTCCGACCATCGTGGAGCACGCGCCGGCACTACGCGCCCGGCGGCCAGGCCGTTGACCTGCGCGGCGTCGCCCGCCAGGTGGTCGAGGAGATGGGCATCATGCCGCAGGTACGCCGCGAGAGCGTCGACGAGCGTGGTGTGGCCTTCGTCAACCGCTCCGGCCGGTGGACCGCGAGCATGCCGGCCGATCTCTTCGACGGCGAAGGAATTGTCGCCGAGATCGAGATCATGCGGGGTGACCTGACCCGCATCCTCTACGAGGCGACCCGCGACCACACCGAGTATCTCTTCGGCGACCGGATCACCGAACTGCACCAGGACGACGATGGAGTCAGGGTCGTCTTCGCCAGCGGCCTGACCCGCAGCTTCGACCTGGTGATCGGCGCCGACGGGGTGCACTCCGGTGTTCGGGCCCTCGCCTTCGGGCCCGAGTCGGACTATGTACGCGCCCTTGGCGGGTACACGGCCTACTTCACCGTGCCCGACCCCGGCGACCTGGACAACTGGTTCCTGATGCACAACGCTCCGGGCGGCCGGGTCGCCGGCATCCGCCCCGAACGCGGCGACACCGCCAAGGTCATGCTCAGCTTCACCTCACCACCACTGCACTACGACAGAAGCGACAGCCGCCAGCAGAAGGAGATTCTCGCCAGCGCCTTTACTGGTGTCGGCTGGCGCGTGCCCGCGCTGCTCGACTCGATGTGGGACGCGCCCGACTTCTACTTCGACGCGATCTGTCAGGTGGACGTCGAACGATGGTGGCGCGGAAGGGCAGCGCTGATCGGCGACGCGGGTTACTGCGGCTCGCCACTGACCGGACTCGGCACGAGCACGTCGCTGGCCGGCGCGTACGTCCTGGCGGGCGAGCTGGCCGCCACCCCGGACGACCATGAGGCGGCGTTCGCCCGCTACCAGAATGAGATGAGCTCCTACGTGGCGGAATGCCAGAAACTACCGCCCGGCGGGATGAGGGGATTCGCACCGCAAACCCAAGCGATGATCTCACTCCTGAAGCTGTCCATGAGGATGATGACCGCCTGGCCCATGCGCCGTGTGCTGGCCAAGCAGTAGCAATACGGTTGAACCAAAGGCGCGCATAAACATAACCACATTTGCCGGTAGGAAATGCAATGCTTGCCGCGACCACGCTGGCGCGGCATCCGCTCGATCCTTTGTTGCCCATACCATACTTCCAGCGTGTCCGAAAATATCTTCACCAGCACCCATTCGCCGATCAATCGGCTGTGCACGGAATACACGTTGTTTTGAATCCGGATGGTGCTGGCCGCGCTGACGCGGGCTTTGAGCGACTTTTCATCCTGTAGCCGACCAGCCGGCAACGCCAGAAGCGTTTTGAGCTCCGCTTCGTATTTTTCCCGGCGCCCGGCATTTTGTCGCTCCCATACGCCGCGCAGAAAAATGTGATAGG
>CAVVPI010000012.1:0-449554 GCA_963750055.1 uncultured Actinomycetota bacterium
CAGCGACACCTACCAGGGACCGGAGAAGTTGTCCGAGCCGGAGTCGAAGAACGTCGTCTGGCTCGTCGAGAAGTACCGGAACATCAAGTTCATGATGTCGGTGCACTCCAACGGCGGTCAGCTGTTCTGGCAGCCTGGCGCCTACATCGCGAACGGGCGGATCACCACGCCGCGCCCGCCGCTGCGCGACGAACTGTTCTACTGGCAGTCGGCCGCCAGGATTCTGTCGCAGGTCAAGGCGCCGGTGAGACGTCGTCACGCCAGAGAACGTCGGCGGCTCGTCGGACGTCCTCTACTCCTCCGCGGGCGACGTGCGCGAGGACATGTACCACACCTACGGGATCTACGCCTTCGGCTGGGAGGTCGGCGGGTCGGTCTACAACCCGGCCACCGGCAACTGGCAGGGCGGCTCGTTCCAGCCGGCCTCGGTCGGCAACCCCAACCTGGTCAGCGGCCACGCCGAGACGATGGAGTACGCCAACGGGATCATGGAGATGTTCCGGATCGCGGCGGAGTGGGGCAGGGACAACAAGAAGCCGACGTCTCAGCTCGTTCCCGGCGGCGGGCGATACCCGGGCCAGTCGACGTACGCTTCGAGTCGAGCGAGCCGGCCACCATCTACTACACGACGGACGGCAGCCGACCCACCTTCGACTCGCCGCGCTACGCGGCGACCGAGTTCCGGGAGCCGGGCCAGGTGTTCCACGTGACCGAGACGACGACGTTCCACTGGTTCTCGGTCGACACGGCGGGCAACATCGAGCAGAACTACGACCCGTGAGAAGAACGACACTCGCAACAACTACCGCAAGGCGACGATCACGGTCGCCACGCAGTAGTCGTGCGCTGAGCCGGACATCAGGTAATCATGCCTCGTCAGTGGGGTTCCGCCCACTGGACGAGGCAATGGTCGCGCATGCGCCCTAACGCAGGTGGGACTCGATGGCCTCGATGATGCGCGGGCGCAGCTCGGCGGCGCGGATGACGGCGTCGACCGAGCCGACCTCGACCGCGCGCTGGATGCTGTGCACCCGGTCGAACTCCGCGGCCACCTCGCCGAGCTTCTCCGCGCGGACCGACGAGCGGAGCTCGGCGAGCTCCGCGGTCAGCGCGGCGCGGTCGGCGCCGGCGGCGGCCGCGACCGCGGGCCTCCAGGTCCCGCACCCGCGGGTCGGCCGCGGTGCGGGCGTTGACGTCGCCGGAGAACACCACCGCGGCGGCGGGGGCGCCGCCGAGCACCGAGGCGAACGAGCCCTCCAGCGCGAGCACCGTCATGTTCGGGTTCAGCGCCTTGGAGAACACCACGAACGCGCCGCCGTGGTAGCGGGAGATCACGCAGAACACGATCGGGCCCGCGGAAGTTCACGATCGCCCGGCCGATCTCGGCGCCGTACTCCAGCTGCAGCTTGCGCATCGACTCCGGCGAGCCGTCGAAGCCGGACAGGTTCGCCAGCACCACCAGCGGCCGGTTGCCGCTGGCCGCGTTGATCGCCCGCGCGGCCTTCTTCGACGACCGCGGGAACAGCGTGCCCGCGGTGTAGGTGTCCGGGCCGTCGGTGGGCGGGAAGCCGCGCCGCGGCACCGACCGTGACTCGATGCCGAGCAGGCACACCGGGATGCCGCCGAGGTGCACGTCCTGCACCACCGCGGTCTCCGCGTCGGCCATGCCCGCCCAGCGTTCCAGCACCGGGTGGTCCTGGTCGGAGAGCGCCCGCATCACGGTCCGGATGTCGAACGGCTTCTTGCGGTCCGGGTTGGCCTCGGCGGAGAAGATCTCGCCGACGGTGGTGAAGTCGCTGCCGGCCACGGCGTGCGGGAAGTCGGAGACGTCGCGGTCGACCGGGTCGGTGGTGGTCGCCCGCCGCGGCGCCGTCCTCGCCGGGCGCGACGTAGGTGTGGTCGTAGTGCGCCATCAGCACGTCCCGCGCGGCGGCCAGGTTCGGCGCCCAGTACTGCGCCTGCCCGTTCGGGCCCATCACCCGGTCGTAGCCGCCGATGCCGAAGTTGTCCTCGGCGGACACGCCGCCGGAGAAGTCGAGCGACTGCTTGCCGGTGAGCACCATCGCCGAGTCCGGCGTCATGACCAGGATGCCCTTGGTGTGCATGAGCATCGTCGCCTCGGCGTTCCAGTACGGCTGCGCGCCGACGTTGATGCCCGCGACGACGATGTTGATCTCGCCGCCGTCCTGGGTGAACTCGACGATCCGCTTGAGCGCGGCGGCCACCCAGTCCATGTTCTCGGTGCCCGACGTCCATCGAGATCCGGGCGCCGGCGGACAGCGCGTACCACTCCAGCGGCACCCGCATCCGCTCGGCCAGGTCGAGCGCGGCGATCACGCGGCGGCACTCCGGCTCGGACAGCGCGCCGAGCGACTTCGTCGGGTCGCCGAGCAGCACGACCCGGGTGACGCCCTGCGGGTGCCGCGGGGTCGGCGTGGTGACCACGCCGGCGACGATCGCCGCGGTGTTGCGCCCCTTCGGCCGGTCGACCGGCACCAGCGCGTGGTCGTCGTCGAGGTCGTGCTCGACGAAGTCGCCGAGCAGGCCGGTCAGCTCGTACGGGTACACCGTGTTGCGGCTGCTCGCGCGCAGCACCTTCTGCCGGTAGTCGTCGAGCGGCTCGACCGGCTCGTCCGACGGCTCGCCGACGGTCAGCTCGGCGCCGCCGGTGGCGTCGAAGGAGATCCGCACGGCGATCTTGGTCAGCTCGCCGGTCTGCCGGTCGCGCTGCCGCGCGATGAACAGGATCTCCTCCAGCCCGGCGCCCGCGGTCGTCGGCAGCACGCGCCCGGCGATCATCTCCAGCTCCTCGCGGGTCAGCTCGCTCGGCGGCCAGACGTAGATGACGATCCGGTTGGTGTTGAAGCGCTTCTTCGACGGCCGCCGCGACTGCGCGCGGCGGATCGAGTCGAGGCAGGCGGCGATGGTGTCCTCGGCCGTCGGCAGCGCGACCAGCCGGCCGTCGTGCTCGCGCAGCGCGGTCAGGTCGCGCACCTGCGCGAACGCGACGAGGCGCTCGTCGGACGGGTTCTCCCGCGCCACGCACTGGAAGAGGTAGACCTCCTCGTCCGACGACGGCAGCCGGGTCAGGTCGAACTTGCGCAGCCGCTCCAGCTGCATCCGCTGCGCGATGTACGGGTGCAGGCCGCGGATCAGCCGCTCCTCGGCCATCCCGGTCGGTCCGACGGGCGGAAGGTGAAGTGGTGGTGCATCACCGCGCCGCCGCGGCCCGCGACGGTGGTGGTGAGCCGGCGGACCTGCGGTCCGGCAGCGGGTGCGCGCTGACGACCTCGTGCAGCGCGGCCGCCATCGCGTCGAAGTCCTCCGGCTGGCTCTCCCAGGCGAGGTAGATGTCGGCGTCGACGGCGTCCTCGCCGCTCGGCCAGCTCGGCGAGCCCGCGCAGCGCGTCGCCCAGCGCGTCGAAGCGCACCGCGGCGGAGACCACGCTCGAGTCCGCGCGCTCGGCGACCACGAACGCGCAGCCCGCGACCTCGCGGGTGCGGACGCCGGTGAGCGCCTTGTTGCCGTAGTAGCGGCGGGTCAGCACCTCCAGCATGACCGCGTTGTCCAGGTCGTCGCGGACCAGCCGCTGGCCGAGCAGCCGGACCAGCGGCTCGGTGCTGCGGACCATCTCGGCGATCCGCTCGGCGCGGTCCGGCGCGTCCGGGTGCGCGTCCAGGTGGCGCAGGTGCTTGCGGACCTCGGCGTAGACGCGGGCGCGGTTGCGGCGCAGCAGCGGCTGGGCGAACCAGGCGAACACCACGCCGCGGGCGAGGTCGGCGACCACGGGGAAGCGGACCTGCGTGGCGGCGACCAGCCGCTCCAGCGCGAGGCCGGCGGGCTCGCGCAGCGCCTCGTCCGGCGGCGGCTCCCGCAGCCACGCGCGCAGCAGCGCCGCGACGACGGTGGCGTCGGCGGACGCGCGCTGCTGGGCGAGGAAGATCCGGAACACCGCGGCCTCGAGCTCGGGGCGAGCGCTCCAGGTCGGTGACGCCGTAGTGCCCGAGCGCCTTGGCGAGCCTGGCCTGGAACGCCTCCGGCAGCCCGGCCCGCTCGACGTCGAGGCTCTGCAGGTAGGTGTGGAAGTACTCGCGGGCGCTGTGCAGCGTGGCCGTCACCGCCGCCGTCCTCGCCCGCCGGCCGGTTGCGGCTCAGCTCGGCGAGGTCGGCGAACACGTCGACGAGCTCGAGTTCCTCGGCCAGCGGCCGGTGGCCGTCCTCGGTGGCCGCCCGGCGCGCGGCGAGGTAGTCGTCGAGCACCCGGCGCTCGTCGTGCGGGTCGACGTCGAAGCCCAGCAGCAGGCTGCGCAGGTCCTCCTGGCCGCGCGTGGTGCGCTCCCGCGCCGGGATCTTCCCGGGCGGCGGTGGGCAGGTCCAGCTCGACGGACTCGGCGGCCGAGGCGTCCTCGGCTTCGGCGTCGTCGTCGGCGAGCGGCTCCAGCCGCAGCAGCGGCGCGCCGGCCTCCACCTGGCTGCCCACGGAGACGGCGCACTCCTTCAGCCGGGCCCGGAACGGCGCCCGCAGCACCGTCTCCATCTTCATGCTCTCCAGCACCAGCACCGGCGCGCCCGCCTCGACCTCGGCGCCGACCTCCAGCGGCGTGGCGACGACCAGCGCGGGCATGGGCGAGCGGACGACGCCGCCCTCGTCGCGGCTGACCCGGTGCGTGACGCCGTCCACCTCGACCAGGTGGACCGGCCCGTGCGTGCCGGTGAGCAGGCGGTACCGGATGCCGTTGACGACGATCTGCCCGGTGTGCCGGTCGAAGCGGTCGAGCTCGACGTCGGCGGTGCGGACGTCGTCGCCCGCTTCGATGCCGACGCGGAACCGGTGCGCGCCGACCCGCGCGACGCGCACGCGGTAGCCGACGCCGCGCAGCTTGAGGTCCAGCGGCCGGCCGCTGCTCGTGCTGCACCTGCGGGCGTCCGCCGGACGCGGTCGACAGCAGCCGCTGCCGCTCGACGCGCTCCTCCTCCTCGTACGCCTCGATGGCGGCGGCCGCCAGCGCGACGGCGGAGTGCCGGTGCGAGACGAGCCGGCCCTCGCCGCGGACGCGGTCGATCCAGCCGGTGTCCGCGCTGGCGTCGATCACCTCGGGCTGGTCGAGCAGGTCGAGCACGAAGCTCTTGTTCGTCGCGCCGCCCTCGATGATCACCGTGGTCTGCGCCATCGCCCGGCGCAGCCGGCCGAGCGCCTCGTCGCGGTCGCGGCCGTAGGCGATGATCTTCGCGATCATCGAGTCGAAGTCGGCGGGGATGGTGTCGCCCTCGCTGACGCCGGTGTCCACCCGGATGCCCGGCCCGGCGGGCAGGTCCAGCCGCGCGATGCGGCCCGGGGAGGGCGCGAAGTCGCGGTCGGGGTCCTCGGCGTTCAGCCGGGCCTCGATGGCGTGCCCGCGCTCCACCGGCGGCTCGCCGTCGAGCCTGCCGCCGGAGGCCACGTGCAGCTGCGCCTTGACCAGGTCGAAGCCGGTGGTGGACTCGGTGATCGGGTGCTCGACCTGCAGGCGGGTGTTGACCTCCAGGAACGCGAACAGCTGGTCGCCGGGGTGGTAGAGGAACTCGACGGTCGCCGCGCCGCGGTAGCCGACCGCGACGGCCAGCCGTTCGGCCGACGCCTTCAGCTCGGCTGTCTGCTCCGGGCTGAGCACCGGCGAGGCCGACTCCTCGATGACCTTCTGGTTGCGCCGCTGCACCGAGCAGTCGCGGACGCCGAGCGCCCACGCGGTGCCCTGCGCCGTCCGCGATCACCTGGACCTCGACGTGCCGGGCGCCGGTGACCAGGCGCTCCAGGAACACGATGCCGCTGCCGAACGCCCGCGCCGCCTCCTGGCTGGTGCGCTCGTAGGCGTCGGCGAGCTCGGCCTCGTTCGTGATCACGCGGATGCCGCGCCCGCCGCCGCCCGCGGTCGCCTTCAGCATCAGCGGGTAGCCGATCTCGGCCGCCGCCGCCAGCGCGGCGTCCAGGGTCTCGACCGCGCCGCGGCTCCACGGCGCGACCGGCACGCCGACCTCCTCGGCGATCAGCTTCGCGCCGATCTTGTCGCCGAGCTTGCGCATGGCCTCCGCGCTCGGCCCGACGAAGGTGACGCCGACCTTCTCGCACAGCTCGGCGAACGCCGGGTCCTCGGCGACGAAGCCCCAGCCGACCCACGCGGCGTCGGCCCCGGTCTCCACCAGCGCGCGCTCCAGCACCTTCAGGTCGAGGTACGGGCGCGCGGACGCGGGACCGAGGTCGTAGGACAGAGTCCGCCTCGCGGACGAAGGTGGCGGTGCGGTCGACGTCGGTGTACAGGGCGACGGTCTCGATCCGGGTCCCGGTCTCCGCGGCCAGCTCCCGGACGGCGTGGATGAGCCGCATAGCGGCCTCACCACGGTTGACGATGGCGACACGACTGAACACCCGACCGAGCCCTCCTGTAGACCAATGATGTGCGCGCCGCGACACGGCGGCCCCCGGCAGTGTTCACCCTTCCGTGTGCCGGCGGGCAGCGCCATGTCGCGGACAACGCACGTACGCGGCTTCAGTTGTGGAGAACGACCAAAAGCCGTCGGCTGCCCGCGCCTGACCCGGGCATGCGCGAACGGAGCAGCGGCACGTTTCACCGCACTTCGACTGTGACACGAAGCACACTCGATTCATCGGGCTCGGGAAGCACGGGGAGCAACCCCGGTGGACTCCAGCGACCCCAGAGGCGGTGACCCGCGGGGACACGGGCGACTAACAGCGGACCGCGTCCTGCCCGGGGGCCGATTACGCTGGCGGGCTATGTCGTCCCCCTTCGCCTGGCGCCCGGCCGCTGTCACCGCCTGCACCCTGTTCGCCGTTCTGGTCGCCACCTCGAGCAGGTACGGCTACCACCGGGACGAGCTCTACTTCCTCGTGGCCGGCCGGCATCCCGCCTGGGGTTACGACGACCAGCCGGGGTTCGCTCCGATGCTCGCCGCCGTCCTGAACCACCTGGCACCCGGCGACTTGACCGTTCTGCGGTTACCGTCGGCGATCTGCGCCGCGGCGATGGTCATCCTGGTCGCGGCTATCGCGTACGAGATGGGCGCCGACCGGGTCACCCAGTTGCTGGCCGCTGTTGTCATGGCCACCGGGACCTTCGTCGTCTACACGGGGCATCTGCTCAGCACCGCGACGTTCGACATGTTTTTCGCCAGTGTGCTGGTCTGGTTACTGGCCCGCTGGAACCGCACCCGGCGGGATTGGTTGCTGCTGGTGGCCGGAGCCGTCGCCGGGGTCGCGCTCAACAACAAGTTGCTCATCGTGTTCCCGCTGCTCGCCTTCACTGTGTGTCTGCCACGACTGTGGAGACGTCCGCTTTTCTGGGCGGGCGTGGCGATCGCCTTCGCGGCCTGGTCCCCGTACCTGATCTGGCAGGCGAACCACGGATGGCCGCAGCTGGACATGGCCGGCGCGGTGGCCGACCGCGAGCCCGGTGGCGGACGGCTGCTGCTGCTACCGATGCAGCCGATCCTGTTCGGTCCGCTGACCGCGCCCATCTGGTTCGCCGGGCTCTGGCGGTTGTTGCGCAACCCCGGAGCGAGGCTTTGGCGAGGTTTCGGATTCGCCTATCTGCTGCTGCTGGCCATGTTCCTGGTTTCAGGGGGCCAGTTCTACTACCCTTCCGCCGGGTATCCGGCCCTGATCGCCGCCGGGGCGATCGCGACATCGCAGTGGATACGACGAGGCGGGCGGCGTAGAGCAGCGCTGACGGTCGCCGCTATCGCGTGCACCGCGATCAGCGCGGTCGCCACGGGGCTGCCCGTTTATCCGGCTGGCTGGTACAGCAGATCGCCACAGGCGGCCGCCAACCCTGATTCGGCCGAGACCATCGACTGGCCCGGCTTCGTGACCACGGTCGCCGGTGTCTACAACGGACTGCCGGACCGGGCAGCAGCGGCGATCTTCACCGCGAACTATGGCGAAGCGGGCGCAATCGATCACTTCGGGCCCGAGTTCGGCCTGCCCACGCCATACAGCGGTCACAACGCCTACTGGCGTTGGGGTCCG
This sequence comes from uncultured Actinomycetota bacterium, assembly GCA_963750055.1. GTDB lineage: Bacteria > Actinomycetota > Actinomycetes > Mycobacteriales > Micromonosporaceae > CAVVPI01. The sequence goes on from CAVVPI010000012.1 coordinate 8,022, forward strand.
CCACCGGCTTCGGCAACCACCGTCGTTGTGGTCGGTGACTTCGACGGCGACGTGCTGCGCTCGTGGTGTGGCTCCCTGACACTCGCGGCCCGCCATGACAACGGTCTGGGCGTGCGGAATCAAGAACAGGGAGTGGACATCTGGGTCTGCCGCGAGCTCAAGGAAAGCTGGCCACGGCTGTGGCCCAGCCTGCGGCACCTCAGCTAGCGTCTCCACCTCCCGCCGGGCGCGCCTGCGCCGCTACCCGAGAACGAACTGAGAGCCTTTCTCACATGTTCAGATCCACCACCTCCGTCGCGGCCCGCCGACCGGCCGGCGGCGCGCTCGCCCTCGGTCCGGTCGACTTCACCGAGGCATGGCTGCACAACCGCAGGCTCTCCGAGCACACCCGCGCCGCCTACCGGCGGGACATCACCGGATGGCTCGGCTGGTGCACCGACCGGGAACTCGACCCGCTACGGGTGACCTTCCTGGACGTCAACGCGTACGCCCGCACCCTGGAAGCCACCGTGGACCCGCGCAGCAACCGCCGGCTGACTCCGGCCACGGTGGCCCGCAAGCTTTCCGCCCTGTCAAGCTGGTACGACTTCCTCGGCAAACTACGGGCGGTGGACGCCAACCCGGTATCCGGCGCCGACCGGCCCCGGGTCGACCGGGACCACTCGGCCACCGTCGGCCTGACCGCCCAGGAGGTCGACGCGCTGCTGGCCGCCGCCGAGCATGACAGCGGTCCGACCGCGCCACGCAACCGCGCCGCCCTGGTGCTCCTGGCCGACCTGGGCCTGCGGGTGGGGGAGCTGGTCTCCCTGGACCTGGCCGACCTGGGCCAGGAACGCGGCCACCGTAGCGTACGGTTCATCGGCAAGGGCGGGCGGGCACGCCGGCGGGCGTTGACCCCGGCCGCCGCGTACGCGGTGGACGCCTACCTGACGGCCCGGGCGACCGCGCAACAGACCACGGTGGATCAGCTCAGCGGTCCACTGCTGGTCACCGCGACCGGCGGGCGGCTGGACCGGCACGCGGTGTTCCGCCTGATACGACGGTTGGCGCGGGCCGCCGGCCTGCCAGCGTGGGCGAACCTGTCACCACACTCGCTGCGACACGCGTTCGCCACCACCGCCCGCGCCGAAGGAGTTCCACTGGAAGACGTACAGGACGCGATGGGCCACGCCGACCCGCGCACCACCCGCCGCTACGACCGGGACCGGCACAACCTGGACCGCGATCCGGCGTACGCGATCTCGTTGGCCCGGGCCCGCCGGCAGGTGTAGCGGCACCCCGCCCGGGTGCCGCCACACCCCGCCCGCGGTCATCCGACAGCGGGCGTCGGTACCCGCGCGCTGAGCTGACCGTCGTGCATGTTCAGCCAGCGGTCCGCGAAATCCAGGTGCCGCAGGTCATGGGTGACCAGAATGGTGGCGACCCGGTTCTCGCCGGTGACATCACGCAGCAGCGCCACTATGCGGCTGCCGCGCTGCGCGTCCAGAGCGGAGGTCGGCTCATCGACCAGCAGCACAGCGGGATCACCCATGAGCGCCCTGGCCACCCCGACCCGTTGCCGCTCGCCACCGGAAAGCTGATGCGGCCGCTTGTCAAACTTGGCGGCCAACCCGACCCGGTCCAGCAGTTGCCGGGCCCGCCGATCGGCGGCACCCCGTGGGGCGCCGCCAAGATGGGCCACGAGCAGCAGTTGGTCCAGCACGGTCAGCGACGGCAGCAGGTTCGCCTGCTGGAAGACGAAACCGATGCGCTGCCGGCGCACCCGGTCACGCCCATGTCGGTCCAGCCCGGTCGTGTCGACGCCATCAATGACGACCGTGCCCGCCTCCGGCGTGATGAGGGCCCCCGCGACCGCGAGCAGACTCGACTTGCCGGAGCCGGACGGGCCGGTGACGGCGACCAGTTCACCGGCGGCGACCTCCAGGTTGATGTCGGCGAGGGCGACCAGCCGCCGCTCCCCGTCGGGGTAGCTGAGCCGGATGTCTTTCATGGCGAGGGTCATCGGGCCGCGCCCAACGCGGTCAGCGGGTCGACCCTGCTGACCCGACGTACGGACACGACGGCTCCGGCCAACCCCACCGCCACCATCCCCGCCAGGGGAACCCCGACGGTGGTGATGTCCAGGACGAACGGCACCGCCCGGGCGGCCAGCGCACCCAGACCGGCGGCCAGCGCACCGCCGGTGCCCGCCCCGGCGAGGAGAATCACCGCGGCCTGCCCCAACGCGTCGCGCAGCAGGTATCCGCGCCCGGCGCCGATCGCCCGCACCACCGCGAGGTCGTAGCCACGCTGCATGGTCCAGACGGTGAAGAAGGCCCCGACGATCAGCGCGGACACCCCGAGCAGCAGACCACGCATCAGATTCAACGATCCCTGCTCGGAGGAGTACCCGCCGACCGCGTTGAAGGCAGCGTCCCGGCTGAGGGTGGTGGTGCCGACGGCCGCGTCGATCGCGGCGAGGTCACCGCCGTCGTGGTTCAGCGCCACGGCGGTGATCGTGTCGTCGGTCCGGTTGACCTGCTGCCACGTGTCAATTCCGGTGTAGGCGACCGGCAGGTGGTTGAAGGAGGTGGTGGCCACGATCCCGGCGACGCGCAACTGCCGCCCGCCCAGCTGGATCTGATCGCCGACCCGCAACGCCTGTTCGTCGGCCAGGTCCGCGGTGACGGCCACCTGCCCGGCCGCCGGCCGGTCACCGCGAATCAGGTCCGGGTGCAGGGCCGGGTCCACGCCGAGCAGCGTCACCGCCGCCGACCGGTCACCGTGCTGCAGCCGGGCCGTGGACACACCGAGCGGGTACGCCGCCCGTACGCCGGGTTGCCCGGCGATCCGCCGCACGGTCGCGGCCGGCAGACCGCTGGTCGCGAAGGCGGCCCGCTGCCCGTCGGCGGGGCGCTGCAGCACGATCGCGTCCACCGGCAACGCCGCCACAGCGGAAACGCTGGCCGCGCCGAGTCCGGCCGTCAGGCCGGTCAGCAGCACCACCATCATGGTCATCAGCGCGATCACCCCACCCAACAGGGCGAACCGGCCGCGCGCGAAGCGTAGGTCACGCAGAGCAATGAACATGGCTCAAGCGTCACTGACCGCCCCGGCGGCGACATCACGCTGATGTTCGGCACCCCGGACGCGAACGGCGCGGCCGGACACCCACCGAAAGTTGGAGGCCCACCCCCACCCACCCCGGCTACTGTCAGTAGCGCCATGGTCGGTAGAAATTTGTCACGTCCGGTCGCGTTGGTCCTGCTCCGCCGGGCCGAGCAGGTCCTGTTCGTCGCGTTACTGGCCGTCGGCGCGATCCGCGACGTCGTGGACAACCGTCATCCGGTCGGCACCGCGCTCGGCGCGCTGGCACTGGCCGGCTGGTACGGCCTGGGCGTGGTGGCCGACCGCCGGCGGACGCTGGCCTGGCTGATGATCCTCACCGGCGGCTGGGCGGGCCTCGTCGTACTCTCGGTCGACTTCACCTTCCTCGCCTTCGCGTTGTTCCTGCTCTACCTGCGGTTGCTGCCGCTGCGGGCCGCGCTACCCGCGGTGGCCCTGCTCACCGCGGGGGTGATCGCCGCGGTGGGGTCACACCGCGGTCACCTCGACTCCGCCGCGATCGTCGGGCCGATCATCGGCGCCGCCGTCGCCACCGTCATCACCGTCGTCTACCAGGATCTGCGCCGGGAGAGCGAAACCCGGGCCCGGCTGGTCGCCGAACTGACCGCGGCCCAGGACCGGCTCGCCGTGACGCAACGGCAGGCGGGCAGCCTCGCCGAACGGGAGCGCCTGGCCCACGAAATCCACGACACCATCGCCCAGAGCCTGTCGAGCATCATCCTGGTGTTGCGTACCGCCCGGGACGCGCCGACACCGGCCCCCCGTCAGATCGACACCGCGATCGACGTGGCGCGCGGCGCCCTGGAGGACACCCGCCGGCTGGTCCGCGCGCTGACCCCGGCCGAACTGGTCGGCCGTTCACTGCCCGAGGCGCTGCGGCGGCTCGTCGACACCAACGTCACGTTCGGCCTGAACGTCCGGCTGACCGTCGACGGTGACCCGTACCCGCTGCCCACCCCGGTGGGCGTCGCGCTGCTGCGCGCCGCCCAGGAGGCCTTGGCCAACGTCCGCTCGCACGCCGACGCGCGACATGTCGGTCTCACCCTCGCGTACCAGTCGCAGGCCGTGAGCCTCGACGTCGCTGACGACGGGCTCGGGTTCGACCCCGACCGCCCACCGGTCGGACCCACCACCGGCACCGGGATCGGTCTGGCGGCGATGCGCGCCCGGCTGGCCGAGGTGGGTGGAACCCTGATCATCGAAGCGGCCCCCGGCAACGGAACCGCGATCAGCGCCACGATCCCGATCGGAATGGACCTCCCGTGACCACCGTACGTGTGCTGCTCGTCGATGACCACCCGATCGTACGCGGCGGGGTCCGCGCGGTGCTCGACACCGATCCCGGCCTCACCGTTGTCGGCGAGGCCGGCACCGGTGAGCAGGCCCTCACCCTCGCCATCGAGCTGCGTCCCGAGGTTATCCTGATGGACCTGCGACTCGGTGCCGGCATCGACGGCGCCGAGACGACCCGCCGTCTGCAGTCGCTGCCGGCACCGCCGCGGGTGCTGGTGTTGACCACCTACGACAGCGATGCCGACATTCTGCCGGCCATCGAGGCCGGTGCGACCGGATACCTACTCAAGGATGCCGAGCCCGCGCAGCTGCTCGCCGCGGTCCGTGGGGCGGCCCGCGGCGAAACGGTGCTGGCCCCCACCGTCGCGAACCGGCTGGTGTCGCGGGTGCGGGCCCCGGGCCGCACCCTGACCCCCCGGGAAACGGAAATCCTGCAGATGGTCGCCGACGGGCACACCAATCAGCGCATCGCCCGCCGCCTGTTCATCACCGAGGCGACCGTCAAGTCACATCTGGTGCAGGTGTACGCGAAACTGGAGGTGGACAACCGTACGGCCGCGACCGCCCAGGGCCGCCGCCGCGGCATCATCCGCTGAACCGTGCCGGCGTGTTCCGCCCTGCGTGGCTCAGCAGAGCACATCCAGTTCGTGGTGGGCGTCCGCGGCGATCTCCCCGCCGCGCAGCCAACGCCGCGCCCACAACCGGGCGGCCACCTCGGCCAGGTCGTCGCCCCACACGGCCTGCTCAACCAGCAGGGCGGTGGCCAACGCGTACGCCATCCGCAACGCCAGCCCCCGGGCCCCGGCGACCACCGGCACCGCCTCCGGGTCGGCGGTCACCTCAGCGACAGCGGCACGCAGCCGCACGGTGGCGTCGGCCAACGCGTCAGCCAACGCCGGGTTGAGCCGCCGGGCGGTGTCGACGGCCGCGTCGAGCCGGGCCAGCAGGGGCGTGCCGGCGTCCTCCCGGACGACCGCCCGCAGCACATCCAGGGCGAGCACGTTGGTGGTGCCCTCCCAGATCGGCAGCACCTGGGCATCGCGCAGCAGCCGGGGCACGCCGGTGTCCTCGATGTAGCCGGCACCGCCGAAACTTTCCACGTACTCGCTGGCCGAAGCGACCGCCAGCCGGCCGGTGGCCAACTTCGCCAGCGGTGCCACGATCCGCAGTTCGGCGGCGGCCGCCGGATCGGCGCCCACCTCGACCCGGCCGAGCAGGGTGAACGCGTGCCCGGCGAGGGTGAACGCGCCCGGCCGCGTCGACCGCGAGGGTACCCAACGTGGCCCGGTGCAGCGGCGCGGCGACCAACCGTCCACCGGCCACCTCCCGGGCCTCGGCGTACGCCCGCGCATAGGCCAGACCACGACGCATACCGGCGGCGGCGGCCGCCGCGTTGTGCACCCGGGTTACCACCACCAAGGTCATCGCCCGGGCCAGGCCCGGTTGGGCCGGGTCACCCAACGGCCACGCGTACGCGTCGCGCAGCCCCATCTCGGCGGTGGGCAGTGCCCGGGTGCCGAGCTTGTCTTTGAGTCGGTACACCCGTACGCCGGGCGCCGGCCCGTCCGCGGCGACACCCACACCGGTCAGCGGCGAGTCGGCCGCGTACCGGGGCACGAGGAACGGGGCGAGCACCCGGCTGCCCCGCCCGGCGCCCTCGGGCCGGGCCAACGCGACGGCCACCGCCGAGTCGGCCGCCGAGCAGAACCACTTCTCACCGGTCAACCGCCACGACCCGTCACCGACGCGTCGGGCGGTACTCGAGGAGCGGGCCAGGTCGGAGCCACCCTGCGATTCGGTCATCCACTGCCCGCTGGTGATCGCGGTGCCCGGGTCGGTGCAGGTCAGCCGGGGCAGCCAGGCGTCGCGGACCGCCGGGTCGACCTCGGGACGCGACAGCAGCGCCGCCGCACCGTCGGTCATCGCCACCGGGCAGGAGAAGGTCGCCGACTCCGGCCCGTACAGGTGCAGCAGGGCGTGCTGGACGACCCGGGCGGCGGCCCCCCAGGTGCCGCGCGCCGACGGCAGGTACGGCAACGCGACCACCGCGTGCCGGGCGGCGGCGGCCCGCTGCGCCCGCCAACCCGCCGACGTGTCGATCCGGTCGATCCGTGGCCCCCCACGGGTCGTAGCGGACCAGGGCGGGTGGGTGCGTCTCGGCGTCGGTGTGCGCGGCGCGCAGCGGCCCGGTGACCTCCGCGGCCAGCGCGCTCAGCCGGCCGGCGGCGGCGGCGTGCCCGTCCGGGCCGAGCTGCCGGTCCAGCCAGGAACGCAGCAGCCGGTCGCCGGTGTACGGGTCGGTGAGGGTGGGTACGGGTTGCACATAGCGCGCCATCGTCTGGTCCTCCGGCCGGGGTGGGCAAACGGAATGTTGACGGTAAACGATGTTCGCGGGTGGATGACAGGTGCGCCTGACGCCGGTAGTCCGACAGTCGGACAGTCGACCGGTAACCCGCCGAGTTCGCTGCGCCGTTCACCGGGGGTTCTCTACGGTCAGTGGCATGGGGTACAAGGTCCCGTTCAGTCGCCGCGGCCGGCCACCGCGCCGACTCCGGATCGCCCTGACACTGACCGGGGTCACCGCGTTCGTCTGCTGCGTGGGCGCGACCGGGCTGGGCGCCTGGAACTTTCAGCACGTACGACGTTCAGCGGGCCCGGCCCGGCAGGCCGCGGACGAATTCCTCCGCGATGTCACCACCGGTGACACCGCCGGGGCGTACGACCGATTGTGCGCCGCGACCCGGACGCGGTGGAGCCGGGATGAGTTCATCCGACGGTTGACCGTGCCGCCGACGATCACCGGGTACGACATCATGGATGTCGCGGTGGCCACCAAGTCAGGCGAGTTGCGCGGGACGGTGACGGCGAAGTTGATCCGACATTCCGGGGTGGTTGACCGCCGGGCGCTGCCACTGGTCAAGGACGGCGCCGACTGGCGGGTCTGCGGTGACCCGTTCTGACCGTGACCCCTGGGCGACGCGTTGGCGCGGTCAGCGCCGCGGGCCGAGGTCGCCGCCGCGGTAGTGCCGCCGACACAGCACCTGATAGCGCACCTCAGCCTCGTCGGCGGTGTCCCCGATGACCACCTGCTCGCCGTGGCGGGCCACGGTGTCGTTGACCACCCGGGCGTTGAGTTGCCCCTCCCGGCCGCACCAGCAGAGCACCTCGACCTGGATGCGGGCCACCTCGTCGGCGAGTTCGAACAGCCGCTGGGCGGCCGGGAACAGGCAGGACCGGAAGTCGCTGGCCAGGCCGAACGCGAACACGTCGATGTCGTAGCTGTCGACCAGTTCGGCCATCTGTTCGACGTGCGCCACGGTGTAGAAGCAGGCTTCGTCGCAGATCAGATAGTCCACCCGGATGCCGTTGGCCCACCTGTCGCGCACCAGGGCCCGCAGGTCCAACTCGTCGGTGACCTCGATGGCCTCGTGTGCCAGACCGATCCGGGTGGTGACCCGCGGGCCGAGTGAACGGTCGATCCTGGTCAGCACCAGACCGTTGCGGCCCTGCCGGGCGTGGTTGTAGTTCATCTGCAACGCCATGGTCGACTTGCCGCAGTCCATCGGCCCCCAGAAGAACTTCAACGCGGCCCCGTGCCGCAGCCGGCCATCTCCGGCGGCGACGCAGGCCGGGGAGAGCGCGGAAAAGTCGCCGGCCGGAAGGGGTACGGGAGATGGCCTGTCGTCGGTCACGGTCGGGCAGCCTAGGCTACCGGACGGGTACGGGTTGACCCGGCGGGGTCGGAGCCACCGGGTCGGGGAACCCGTAAAATCCCGCTCCCCTTCCTACAGGCGGGCGGGTGGGATGTTGCCTGCGGCGACGATGGCCCGACGCATCGGCACGGCCAGCAGCAGCACGAACCCGATGACGAAGAACGCCACCAGCGAGATGATCGCCACCCGGTAACTTTCGGTCAGCCCGTAGGCCAGACCGAACAGCAGCGGACCGAGCCAACTGGTGCCCTTGTCGGAAATCTCGTACAGGCCGAAATATTCACCTTCCTTGCCGGTCGGGATGAGCTGGCTGAACAGTGACCGGCTCAGCGCCTGACTGCCGCCGAGCACGATGCCGATTCCGCCGCCGAGCACGATGAACGGCACGGCCTGCCCGGCCGGCAGTTGGTAGGCCACAACAAGCACCACCGTCCAGAGCACCAGGCTGAGCAGCACGGTCTTCCAGGCGCCGATCCGCTTGGCCAACGCGCCCAGGGCGAGCGCGCCAGCGAAGGCGAGGAACTGCACCATCAGGATGGTCGGCACCAGCACCTCGTCGGAGAGCTGAAGTTCCTTGACCCCGTAGACGGAGGCCATCGCGATCACCGTCTGGATGCCGTCGTTGTAGACCAGGTAGGCGATCAGGAAGAACAACGTCAACGGGTACGCCTTGAGTCCACGCAGGGTGTGCCACAGTTGCCGGAACCCGTCGATGAGTACCGACCCGCGCGCCGGCCCGACCTCCGGCAGCCGGTTACGCAGGGTCAGCAGCGGTACGGTGGTGAACCCGGCCCACCAGATGCCGGCCGACACGATGCTGTAGCGGGCCACATCGCCGGTGTCCAGGCCGAGGGTGTCCTTACCGAGAACCGCCGCCACGTTGATGGCCAGCAGAAGGCCACCGCCGATGTAGCCGATCGCCCAGCCGATGCTGGAAACGCTGTCGCGTTCGTCCGGACCCGCGATCTGCGGCAGGAACGAGTTGTAGACCACCACGCTCGCCCCGAAGGCGATGTTGGCGATCAGGAACAGGATGGCGCCGAGCAGGAAACGGTCCCCGGTGAGCAGGAGCATGGCGATGGTGGCCGCCGAGCCGAGGTAGGCGAAGAAGGCGAGCAGTTCCTTCTTGCGCGGTGACCGGTCGGCGATGGCGCCGACCACCGGTAGGACGAACACGGTGAGGAACACCGACAGCGACACCATGTACGGAAACAGCGAGCCGGGGGCGATGGCGGCGCCGAACAGGCTGATCGTCCGTCCCTGGCAGCCGAGGTCGGGGTCGCAGCCGGCGGCGGTCTCGGCGATCGCCGTGAGGTACGGGCCGAGGAAGACGGTGACCACCGTGGTGGGGAAGGCGGAGTTCGCCCAGTCGTAGAAGTACCAGCCGACGCGTTCGCGGCGGGTGCTGGGCGGTGCGGATTTCGCCGCGGAGGAGATGGTGTCGGCCATTTCGGTCCTTCGCCAGGGGGTCGGGCGGCGTCGAGCACCCCGACCGGCGCGTTCCGGTCGGGAGGATCAGTGGCCGCGGCTGCGATACACGTCACGGAGTACCTGGGGGTGAGCGGTCATGATGTCATCCACCCCGAGGTCAAGTAACTCGTGCATTTCGGCAGGTTCGTCGATCGTCCGGACATGACGACACAGTTCGATGGGGATTGGCCAACCGGAGGTACCGTCGGCGACAATGACGCTCCACCGCGGTGGTGGAGCTCACACAGCGCTTTCGGTCGCCCCGACCGGGGCGCGGCGGGGCGAGCCGCCCCGCCGCGCCCCGGGATTCGAAATATCCTGCCAGCGACAGGATCCGATATTCGTGCCACCGGCCCGGGTCGGTGCGGGTGAGCCCGGGGGAGGGCCAGTGCGTGAAGTCTCCGGCGGTCTCGCCTCCGATCCGCCCCGCTACGCGTTGGCCACCGCCGCGGACGCCACAACGGTGCTGCGCCGGCTGGCCGGCGCCGGCTGGGTAACCAGGCAAGGGTTCACGCTGACCGACGAGTCGCCCGGGGAGCTGACCGTGGCGAAGCTGGTGCTGTTCGGGCGGGTCCCTGATCTGGACACGGCGCGGCTGGTGGTGCGGGCCTCGGCCCGGGGCGCCGGTGTGGTGGCGATCGTCAACCTGATCAGCGATGCGGGACGGAAACTGGTCGATGACCTGGGCCGACTGGGGCCGGTGTGTCACGACCCGCTGTGCGACGGGGAACCGCTCCCACGGTTGCTTCCGGAGCAGCGGGCGTTGCTGGAGCGGCTGGCCAACGGTGAGACGATCGCCGCCGCCGCGGCGGCGGAGTTTCTGTCCCTGCGGACGGCGAACCGACGCATCGCGCTGGCCCGCGAATCGTTGGGGGTGCGGACCACCCGCGAGGCGGTACTGGTCTATCTGCGTCAGCGTCGCGCCCGCTAAGGTGGGCGCCCGCCGCCCACCAGGGTCACCGAGTGCCGCCGCCGAGCGGGTTTCAGTCCGGTGCGAGATCCTGGTCCGCGCGCGGACCCGTCCCGCGGTGGGCGCGACTGGGGTCGACCGGTCGACTGGGGTCGACGTGACGGGGGCGCTCGGGTTCGTCGACGCGTAACGGAACGAGGGTGTCGGTGAGCGCGTCGATGATCCGTTCGGTCGCCCGTAGGGCGGCGCCGGGAACCGTCGGGTCGAGATCGTCGAGGGGCACCGGCGTGCCGAAATGCACCCGGACCACCGGGCGGCGCAGCAGCGCGCGGACGATGGGGCGGCCCATGCCCCTCGGTGCGCGGTACGGCAGTACCTCGTGTGACCCCCACTGGGCAACCGGTACCACGGTGGCGCCGGTGGTGAAGGCGAGCCGGGCGGTGCCGGTCTTGCCGCGTTCCGGCCACATCCCGGGGTCCAGACCGATCCGCCCTTCCGGATAGACGAGCACCACCGACCCGTCGATGATCGCGTCGGCGGCGGCCGGCAGTGCCCGACCGACGCTGGTGGTACGCCGGTCAACGCGCAGATGTCCGCAGTGCCGCATGACGGCGCCGACGATCGGGGCGCGGAACAGTCCGCCGGTGGCCATGATCCGGGGCGCGATCCGCCGTACCTGGCAGGCTGCGCTGAGCACGATCGGATCGAACGGGTTGATGTGGTTGGCGGCCAGGATCAGTGGCCCGTCGCGCAGCGCCTCGGGCACGTCGCCGGTGACCCGTAGCCGGGCCAGTAGCCCGACGAGGCCGCGGGCGACCAGTTGCAGGAACCGCCAGAGGCGGGGCGGGTGCCACGGTCGGGGGGTGGTGGTGTCCATCAGCGGTTGATCGTCGCATGCGATGGGCCTCTGGCGGTAGCAGGGCCGTTCGGCCGGCGAGGTGGGACCGACGCCCCCGCAGACCCTCCTACGACCTGGCGTAGTATTTACTACGTCACGTAGTAAACCTGGGGGTCTCCGTGGACGCGCTCGACGTCGCCCGATGGCAATTCGGTGTCACCACCGTCTACCACTTCCTCTTCGTCCCACTGACCATCGGCCTATCCGTACTCGTCGCCATCCTGCAAACCCTCTGGCACCGCACCGGCAACGAACGCTACCTGCAACTCACCAAGTTCTACGGCAAACTATTCCTGATCAACTTCGCCATGGGCATCGTCACCGGCATCGTGCAGGAATTCCAATTCGGCATGAACTGGAGCGACTACTCCCGCTTCGTCGGCGACATCTTCGGCGCCCCACTGGCCATCGAAGCCCTGCGTCGCCTTCTTCCTCGAATCCACCTTCCTCGGCCTATGGATCTTCGGCTGGGAACGGCTCCCCAAACGCATCCACCTCGCCACCATCTGGGCCGCCGCCATCGGCACCAACCTCAGCGCCTACTTCATCCTCGCCGCCAACTCCTGGATGCAGAACCCCGTCGGCTACCGCATCAACCCCGACACCGGCCGCGCCGAACTCACCGACTTCCCCGCCGTACTCACCAACAAAGTCGCCCTGATCACCTTCCCGCACACCCTCGCCGGCGCCTTCCTCGTCGCCGGCTCCCTCCTCGTCGGTGTCGCCACCTGGCACCTCATCCGACACCGCGACAGCAACGACACCCCCACCTTCCGCTTCGCCGCCCGCCTCGGCTCCTGGACAACCCTGCTCGCCGCCAGCGCCGTCATCCTCACCGGCGACATCCAAGGCAAAATCATGACCGACGTGCAGCCGATGAAAATGGCCGCCGCCGAAGGCCTCTACCAGACCGAACAACCCGCCGCCTTCTCCGTACTCACCATCGGCAGCCTCGACGGCAGCCGCGAACTCTTCGCCCTCAAAATCCCCTACCTGCTCTCCTTCCTCGGCACCGGAGACCCCCACGGCGAAGTCCACGGCATCAACGACATCCAAGCCCAGTACGCCGCCCAGTACGGCCCCGGCAGCTACACCCCGATCATCCCGATCACCTACTGGAGCTTCCGCTTCATGATCGCCTTCGGGATGGCCGCCGCCGCCATCGCACTCTGGGTCCTCTGGAGCATGCGCCGCCACCGCGCCCCCCGCAGCCGCTGGCTACTGCGCGCCGCCCTGATCATGCCGCTGCTCCCACTGGCCGCCAACGCCTTCGGCTGGATCTTCACCGAAATGGGCCGCCAACCCTGGATCGTCTTCGGCGAAATGCTCACCCGCGACGGCGTCTCCCGCAGCGTCACCCTCACCGAAGTCCTCACCTCCTTCACCGCCTTCACCCTCATCTACGCCACCCTCGCCGTCATCGAAGTCCGCCTACTACTGCGCTACGCCAAAGCCGGCCTACCCGACATCACCGCACCCCCGGAACACCACGGCGCCGACGAAGACCGCCCACTCGCCTTCGCCTACTGACCGAAAGAGCACACCGTGGAACTCACCACCATCTGGTTTCTGCTCATCGCCGTCCTCTTCACCGGATACTTCATCCTCGAAGGGTTCGACTTCGGCGTCGGCGCGCTACTACCCGTACTCGGCCGCGACGACCGCGAACGCCGCGTCATGATCAACACCATCGGCCCCGTCTGGGACGGCAACGAAGTCTGGCTCATCACCGCCGGCGGCGCCATGTTCGCCGCCTTCCCCGAGTGGTACGCCACCCTCTTCTCCGGCTTCTACCTGCCGCTACTACTCATCCTCATCGCCCTGATCCTGCGCGGCGTCGCCTTCGAATACCGCCACAAACGACCCGAAGCCACCTGGAAACGCCGCTGGGACATCGCCATCACCGCCGGCTCCCTCACCCCAGCCGCACTCTGGGGCGTCGCCTTCGCCAACATCCTGCGCGGCGTACCCCTGGACGCCGACCACGAATACGTCGGCACCCTGTTCACCCTGCTCAACCCCTACGCCCTACTCGGCGGCGCCACCACCACAGCCCTGTTCATCACCCACGGCGCGGTCTTCATCGCCCTCAAAACCACCGGCGACATCCGCACCCGGGCCACCGCCCTCGCCACCCGCACCGGCCTCGCCACCCTCGCCCTGGCCAGCCTCTTCCTCACCTGGACCCTCACCATCCGACACACCCCGGCCGCCATCGCGCTCGCCGCCGCCGCAGCGGCAGCCCTCACCGGTGGGGTCGCCGCCGCCAGGGCACGCCGAGAAGGCTGGGCCTTCACCGGCACCGCCGCCGCCATCGGCCTCACCGTCATCACCCTCTTCGCCGCCCTCTTCCCGAACGTCATGCCCTCCACGCTCGACACCGCCGGCACCCTCACCGTCACCAACGCCGCCTCCACCCCCTACACCCTCAAAATCATGACCTGGGTCGCGGCGATCTGCACCCCGATCGTGCTGGCCTACCAGGGCTGGACCTACTGGGTGTTCCGCCAACGCATCGGCGTGACCAACATCCCGGAACACTGACCACCAACCACAGGAACCCCCGGCCGGCGTCATCTACCCGCGACGCCGGCCGGCCCACCAACTGACATCAACCCACGTCGCGTAGCTCCGCGAGCCGCGCCTCGATCTCGGCCAACTCCGCACGCAGCCGCTCCGCCTGCTGCTCAGCCTCACCGCGCTCCACCGACATGATCTGCTCAACCGCCTCGTGCACACCCGGCACGTCAATCAAACTGACCATCTTCAACGCCTCAACCGGCTTGATGACATACGGTTTCGCCAGCGACTTGCTACCCTGCGTCGCCGCCACCGTCCACTCCCCATCGGCATACGCCAACGTCACCGTCAATCCCGCCGGCGTCTTCGGTCGGGGAGCGGCCTTCGCGACGCGCTTAGCCGGCTTGGCCTCAGCCACAACAGTCGCCGCCGGGGGAGCATCCACAGTACTCACACCTACCTCCTCGCGGGTCGCCGGCATTGACGACCGCACAATCTTGAACTCCGGCTCCGGCGCAGCAACCGGTTCGGGCTCCGGCTTGACCTCCACCCGACGCGCCGCACCCTTGGGTGCGATACACAGATCAGCGGGGGAGAACGGCAACTCATCCCGACCGAACCGCACCACCACCCACTCCTCCGACACCGCCTGATCGGTCAACTCGACCACCTGACCGATCTGCCCGGCGATCTGCCCCGCCGACTCCGTGAACAGCACCTTCGGCTTACGGCCAGCAGCCAACCCGTCCCGGATGTGCTGCAACTCATCAGTGGACAACCCTGGAACAGCGGTATGCGCGGCAGCCATCAGATCCCTCTTCCGTACACCTGTTTGATTACCGCTTTCCTACCAGTCCGCTGCGACCACGTCGAACTAGGCCATGTCTCATAGCTCGGTCAAAGCCACTCGTTGATCGCGACGACGTGCAGGGCGGCCCGGTAGCGCACCGCGAGCTTGTCGAACCGGGTGGCCACCGCACGATGGCGTACAACCGGTTGATACCGCACTCCACAGCGTGCCGCCGCTTGTAGATCTCAGGGCCGGAGGCCGGCAGACGGCCGCCCTTCGACCCCTTCTTACGCCAGTTAGCGGCCTGGTCGACCTCGACCGGGATGGCGGCCGGGATACCACGCCGACGCAGGGGTACAGCTTCGTGGTCCAGCCTCCCCGTGACCGCCCCAACGCGTGGTCGGCCGGCTCCTGCCGTACCCCGCCCGGGGGTTCCTTCTGTGAATCGGACCGGTGACGGGCACCGACGGCGCGCTGGTGAGCCCGACTGATGGTGGAGCCGACACTGGACATCCCAGGTGATGAGGCCTGCGGCGGCTGCCAGGGATCCGTAACAATCGGGTACGTCCCCCGTATCGTGGCCACGAGGCCTGCCAAAACATTGGTCTTCTGGGTCGAAGAACCATCTACCGGAGACCTCACTGCATATCGATTACCGACACGCCAACGAGCCACAACCTTGCCCGGCATCTAGGATCGGCCGATGATCGCTGACCTGCAGTGCGTGGTGCTGGACTGCTCCCACCCCGCGGAACTTGCCGAGTTCTACCAGGCGCTCCTCGGCGGCGACGCCAACCAGTGGGATCAGCGGTGGGCGCTCAGCGACGACTGGGCGACGTTACACACGCCGTCTGGCCTCGTCCTGGCCTTCCAACGAGCGGCGGATTACCGGCCACCGTTTTGGCCCGATCCGGCCCGGCCCCAGCAGTTCCACCTGGACTTCGGTGTCGCGGACCTGGACCGCGCCCAAGAGCAGGTACTGGCCCTGGGGGCGACGGTGTTGGACGACGGCGCGGATGGACGGAGTTGGCGTATCTACGCCGACCTCGCAGGGCATCCGTTCTGCCTGGTCCGCCACAGACGAAACAGGGCCTAGCACCCCGGCCGTCACCCACCCAGCGCCCGCAACGCCCGGTCCGCATGATCAGTCATACTCAGCTCACTGTGGATCACCTCGATGATCCGCAGATCCGTGCCGATCACGAACGTCATCCGCCGAGTACCCAACGGCCCCAACGGCAACCGCCGCCGCACACCGAAGCGATCCGCAACCACCCCGTCCGGATCCGACAGCAGCGGATAGTCAAAACCATGCAACCGGGAAAACTCCGCCTGCCGCTCAGGCGAATCCCGACTGATCCCCACCCGCTGCGCACCCACCCGGGCGAACTCGGCCGCCAGATCCCGGAAATGGCAACTCTCCACCGTGCAACCCCGAGTCATCGCCGCAGGGTAGAAAAACAACACCACCGGCCCCGACACCAGCCACTCCGACAACCGGCGCGATGTGCCCGCCTCATCCGGCAACTCGAAATCCTCAACCAGATCACCCCTGCCCGGACCAACGGCCACAGCACACCTCCGCATTCACCTGTTGACGCGGTAGCGTACGCACCCGGCCGAGATAACGCCGCTGAAGCGGCCGCGAAAACAGGGGAGTCCTCGATGAATCCGGTAACGGTGGTGACAGGTGGCGGCCGAGGAATCGGCGCCGCGACCGTACGGCAACTCGCGGCCGCCGGACACGACGTGGCCCTCTGCTACCGACGCGACGCCGAAGCCGCCGCCACAGTCCTGCGGGACGTCCACGCCGCCGGTCGACGCGGCATCGCCATACGGGCCGACACCACCAACCCCGACCAGGTCACCCGGCTCTTCGACGAAGCCGAGCAGCTGGGGCAGCTCACCGGACTGGTCAACAACGCCGGCGTGACCAGCCCGATCGGCCCCTTCGTCGACCTGACGACCGAAGACCTACGCCGAGTCGTCGACGTCAACCTGATCGGCTACATACTCTGCGCCCAACAGGCCGCCCGCCGAATGACCACCGGCGCATCGATCGTCAACATCTCATCGCTCGCCGCTACCCTCGGCGGCGCGGGCGAGTACATCCACTACGCCGCGGCCAAAGCGGCAGCCGAGACACTCACCGTCGGGCTGGCCAAGGAGCTCGGCCCTCGGGGAATCCGGGTCAACGCGGTCTCACCCGGCGTGATCGATACCGAACTACACACCACCTCCGGCCGCCCGGACCGCGCCAACCAGATGGCGACGCAGATTCCACTCGGCCGCCCCGGCCGGACCGACGAAGTCGCCGCGGCCATCATCTGGCTGCTCAGCGATGCGGCCTCCTACACATCGGGAGCGATTCTGCGAGTCGCCGGTGGACGCTGACCCATCGGGGGCCCGGCCAGATCACGACCCCCGGCAAACCAGGCACATAGGACGACAATTCTCAACGACGTCACTCTCGGTGAAATGTCACCCCGGGAATACGCCGCACTTTCGTCACACAGAGCAACGAAGCGAAGAGGTGGCAGCGTCGACATTGCCACGTGGGCCTGGTCAGCCGACCTAAGGCAGCACGCTCACCCGACACCGGCACGAGCTGCAGCGAAGGATCGAGCCGGCGCTGGTACCCGCGAACGGTCCGAACCACCGAACTCGAGCGGCCGGGCTCACCCACATGCTGCTCCCGCAGGTCGTGGGCGAGGAGGGGGAGCGCGCGATGAAACCGTTCGCCGTTGTCACCATAACCTTCGCAGACCCACCGAAGGTGGCGGCCGCCGAACTCGTGGCCGTACACGAGCGCGACCGTCCGCCCCGGTCGGTCAACTGGCTCGGTCCCGTCGGCGTGACCCGGCACCTCAACGGACCGCCGTACGCACGGTCACCCGCCCAGCGAACACGCACCGGTCATGAAGGTCGAGCGGGTACCGGTCCACGGCGCGACCGCTCGCGCGGCTGGTCGGGAAGACCGGAAAGGTCGATAGGATCGCCTGACCATGGACGTGAGCGCAGGAAACGAGATGATTGCCGTCCCGCCAGGGCAGGTGACGCTGTCGGACCGGCGAACGCAGCGTAACTGGTCGGTCGAGCTCGCACCGTATCAGCTCGCGATGTTCCCGGTCACCCAGGCGCAGTACGCACAGGTCACCGGCCAGCGGCCGAGCGCCGCCAGCGGCGACCAGTTGCCCGTAGAGGGCGTTTCCTGGTGGGACGCGGTCCGGTTCTGCAACGCCCTGTCCCGGCACGAGGGGTTGACACCCGCGTACCGCGTCGATATTGACGCCGAGGACATCGAGTGGGACGCATCCACTGACGGTTACCGGCTGCCGACCGAGGCCGAGTGGGAGCATGCCTGCCGTGCCGGCACGGCAGGCCCACGGTACGGGCAGCTCGACGAGATCGCCTGGTATCGCGGCAACTCGCACGAGCGGATCCACGACGTGGGCGGCAAGCAGCCCAACGCGTGGGGCCTGTACGACATGCTGGGCAACGTTTTCGAGTGGTGCTGGGATATCTACGATGCCGAGGTTTACGGCACCTATCGGGTGCTCCGTGGCGGTGGGTGGTTTGACGAGCACTGGAGCTGCCGCGCCTCGGTGCGCCGCCGCAGCTACCCGGCCTTCCAGATCGACGACGTAGGGTTCCGCATCGCGCGTTCTCTCTTGCGCTGATGTGCGTCAATGCCCGGGTCGTCGCTGATGCGCCGGGGTGGGTCAGCGCTGTCCGAGCCGGAGTCAAAGTTCGATAATGTACATTATGTCAACCTACTGTTCCGGGGGTTGTCCGAAGTGCCCCCTTCCGGTAAACCTCCGAACCAGCGATCCGGCCAGGGTGTGGCGGCGCGTCGCATGGATTCGGTGGCAAGCTCCGGCGACCGCAAGATCGGTCAGGCGTCTGTGATCCGGAACGGCCTGACCGGCATCTGTTCCTAACCGGACGCCGATCTCGGTGCCGCGTGATTCGACGCCAACAGTGCCCCGTCCAGGTCGCCAGCGAACCGCACCGTGACATGAACCCGAAATTCCTGCATAATATCTCTTATGCAGGAAAAACGGGACGGAGAGCTGGTGTTGGTGCTGATCGGCCAGTTCCTGACCACCCGGGCGACTCGCAAGCCGTCTGCCCACACCCTGGCGGCGTACCGGCGTGACCTGATGTCGATCGCCCGGCTGGTCGTTGAAGATCCGGCCGCCCCCCTCCCCCTCGACACACTGTCGATCACCACCTTGACCGCCGCTACGCTACGTAGCGCCTTTGCCCGATTCGCCGCTCCCCGTTCCGCTGCCTCGATCTACCGCGCCTGGTCCACCTGGAACAGTTTCTTTACCTTCCTGGTCGCTGACGGCATCGCGGCGGGCAACCCGATGCCGGCCGTCGGCAAACCAACCGTGCCGCTCCCCCAGCCCAAGCCACTCAGTGGCGAGGACACCCCGGAGCAGCTACTCAAGGCGGTGGCCGTCGACGACAACCGGCAACGCCACCCATGGCCCGAACGTGACCTGACAGTGCTGGCCCTGGCGCTCTGTGCTGGGCTGCGCCTGTCCGAACTACTCGCCCTACGGGTCGATTCGCTGGCCGGCCGGCCAGCGGAACGCCGGGTCGCGGTAGCCGGCAAGGGTGGCCGACAACGAATGATCCCCATCGAGCCGGATCTCGATCGGGTGCTGACGGCCTACCTGGACAGCCGAGCCCGCCGATTTGGGGCACGGAGCGTGCGACCGGAGAGCTTCTTTCTGGTTGACCGGCACGGTGAGCCGCTGCGCCGGGGCGGCCTGCAGTACCTGGTGGATTCCTGCTACCAGCGGGCCGGGATCAGCGACCGGGTGCCACGCGGCGCGCGGCTACATGCGCTGCGACACACCTTCGCGACCCGGTTGGCCGAGGACGGGGCGAGCGCGTCGGAGATCATGCGGCTGTTGGGTCACGCCTGTTTGGCATCAAGTCAGACCTATATCGAGGTGACGGCGAGTCAGCAGCGAGCGGCTGTGCGGGCCAACCGTACGAATCAGGCGTTGGTGGGGCTTTATCCGCAGGAGGTGGCGGTGGGCGGGTGATGGGGTCGCATCATTTGATTGCCCGGCGTGGGTTGGTGGCCTGGGTCAAGCGTGGCGTGGCGCCGCTGGCCGGGGTGTCACTGGACCGGCTCGGCTGCTCTCTGGAGGATCTGATCGTGATCGTGGGTCGGCTCAAGCGCCAGGGCGCGGGGTTCCGTCGCTGCACGAGAAGCTGGACACGACCGCCCCTGGGGCATGACCGCCGCCGTGCCGGCCGGTCTGCCGGATCCGAGAGCGAAAACAGGGACCAACTCAGCATGCAGTGGGGCTATCAGTTGTCGTCCTTCATGCGCTCGATCATTGTCTACACGGCTCTGAGATTCCAGGCCAGGACGGCTACCCAGCCAGGGCGGTCGAGATCACGCCCTGGTAGCCGGAAGCTGTCACGAATCCAGATAGCGGGCCCCGCCCCTGCATGGTGTGGTGCTGCGCGGCGAGTTCGTCGAGTGGTCGTGTGACGCGATTGGGCGGTTGGCTGAAGTCGTCGCCGACATCGCTGCCCTGCACGGCGTCGGTACACCGCTGCTGCTTACTGTCAGCCGAGCCCTCCCGATGGCCCGCCCGTCGATGGCCTGACCGGCGCCAACCGGTGCGCTGGATGGCGAGGTGACGCGTGCTCAAGGGGAGCCGCAGCACCCTGCGTACCGGCGCCAGCCCGGCTGGCATCAGGACCTGCTGGGTACCGGCTGCGATGCGGAAACTCCACCTGGATCTCCTTATGCTGCGGAAACGTGGCCCCCAGCCATGCCGACACCTGGCTCTACCGGTCTTCACATCCAGACATACCGGAACGTTACCGAGAGCCACCGACAAGAAGTGTTAGGTGATCATCTGTGGGGTCGGGCGACGCGGTGTCGTAGTCGAGGCGGGTGTCGAGGTCGAGCTGGAACGTGCCGTGCAGGGCCACGTTCGATCAGAACAGCGGAGTAAGGCCGCGCGGGTCGTGTTGGGTGAGCCGTCCGGCCCACTCCGGTTCGGCCAAGACCCAGCGCGGATTGCAGCAGGTGCAGGGCGAGCATGCAGATCTCCTGGGCCTCGCGGTCTGCGCCGGGCAGCTCGGCTTCGGCGGTGCCCATCTGCGACGCCCGCGCGTATTTGATCATCTGGTCGTACTGCTGGGTGATGGTGCCGCTTTGGTTGGCTGCTGGCCTGAGCTGGCGTTGGTGAGGCTGCCCACAGTTGGCGTCAGGGGCGGTGGGTTGCTCGGCAGAATCGCGCGATGTGAGTCCCGCTTCGTTGAGTTTTTTGTTGGCCGCTGCGGCGGTAGCCGGCTGGGTGGACGCCGTTGTCGGTGGTGGTGGCCTGTTGTTGTTGCCGGCTTTGCTGATCGCCGCGCCGGGGGTTCCGGTGGCGACCGCGTTGGGTACCAACAAGTTGGCCGCGATTGCCGGCACGAGCACGGCGGCGGTCACCTACGCCCGCCACACGAAGATCGACTGGACGGTGGCGGGTTCCTCGGCTGGGCTGGCGGTACTCGCTTCCGGTTGCGGGGCGGTGTTGGCCGGGCGGGTTCCGGCGGACGCCTACCGGCCGGTGGTGTTGGCGGTGCTCGTCACGGTGGCCCTGTTCGTGGCGTTGCGTCCCCGGTTGGGGGTGCTTGCCGATCCGGGTCGGCGTACGCCAACCCGGATCGCGGTGGCGGTGGCGGTCGCCGGTGGTGGCATCGCGCTGTACGACGGGATGATCGGGCCGGGTACCGGCACGTTTCTGGTGTTGGCGTTCACCACGTTGGTCGGTGCGGATTTCGTGCATGCTTCGGCGATGGCCAAGTTGGTCAATGCGGGTACCAATTTCGGTGCGCTGGTGGTGTTCGCCTCCACTGGGCACGTGTGGTGGCTGCTCGGTGGTGCGATGGCGGTGTGCAACATCGCTGGTGCGGCGTTGGGTGCCAGGATGGCGTTGCGCCGGGGTTCGGGCTTTGTCCGGGTGGTGCTGCTGCTGGTGGTGCTGGCGTTGGTGGTCAAGCTTGGCTACGACCAGTGGTTGGCCGGTTAGCGGTCGGTCCGGTGGCCGTTACGCCCAGGGGTCATCAGGTGACGGCCACCGCCTGGGAACGGTCGGTGGCGATGCGCAGGGCGAGGCCGGCGAGGACCGTTCCCATCAAATAGCGCTGTATGCGCATCCAGCTGGGTCGTTGGCTCAGGTAGGTGGCGATGGTGCCGGCGGTGAGCACAATCATTGTGTTGACGGTGAGCGCGACGATGATCTGGGTGATGCCGAGGGTGAGGCTTTGGGTGGCGACGTGGCCGCGTGTCGGGTCGACGAATTGGGGCAGTAGTGACACGTACAGGATCGCGATTTTTGGGTTGAGCAGGTTGGTGAGCAGGCCCATGGCGAACAGCCGGCGGCCCGGGTCCGGGGGCAGTGTTTTGGGGGCGAACACGGAATCGCCACCGGGGCGTAGGGCTTTCCAGGCTAGCCAGAGCAGGTATGCCGCTCCGGCGAGTTTGATCGCGGTATATACGGCCGGCACGAGGGCGAAGAGGGTGGCGATGCCGGCGGTCGCGGCGATCAGGTAGATGAGGAATCCCACCGCGACCCCGAGCAGGGAGATGAGTCCCGCGCGGCGACCCTGGGATATGGATCTTGATACGAGGTAGACCATGTTGGGACCGGGGGTGAGCACGAGTCCCAGGGCGACGGCCGCGATACCGATCAACGCGTTGATGCTGATCATCACACCTGCTCAGTCCGGGGCGGCGCCGGCGCACCGCCGTACGGTGACGATACCGCGCGATTTCAGTGCGATCGCGGACCGCGGCAACCGTGAGCGATCCGCCTCAGTGTGCCGCGGTTCCTCAACGACCGATTCGGCCAAGGTCGACGACGAGCGGCCGATGGTCCGAGATGGCGGTCACGGGAGCATTGACTGCGGTAACCGCCGGTATTGCTGGCCAGCCCTGCGGATCGGCGAGAATGTGGTCGAGTTGCACGCGGGGTTGGCCGGCGGGATAGGTGGGGCGGTGTCCCAGTGACTGCCAGCGGGACACCAGGGTGACGAGCCGGGCGGGCAGGTTCAGGTCGCCGAGAAGTATCCGAGGCGCGGGCAGGGTACGCAGCGCTTTGATCACCTGCCGAAGCTGGCGGATGTTCCAGCCGGGTACGAAGGACAGGTGAGTCGCGGCAATGGTTACCGGCCCGTGTGGGGTTTCCAGGACCGCGGCCAACAGGACCCGGGGTTCGTCGCGCAACATCGTGAACCCACCGTCGGGTCCGGGTACGTAGACCGGTGAGCGGACCGGTGCGGGAGTCAGCCGGGTGACCTGCCAGGACCGGGCCGGGTAGCGGCTGATCAGGCCGATTCCGTAGCAGGGTTCGCCGTGGCCGTCGTCGTCGTGGGTCAGGGGGCGGAATCGCTCACCGGGGGTGCCGACGACGGCGGCGGCGAAGCGGTGCGCGGGGGCGTCGAGCGCTTGGGCGGCGATAGCGGTGAGGTCAAGATGACCACTGCGGGATTGGTCTCGGTCTACCTCTTGGAGCGCGAGGATGTCGGGGTCCAGGGCGATGACCGCCTCGACCAGGCGGGTTTCGTCGACCAGCCCGTCGTGTGGTGAGCGGCCATGCAGCAGGTTGAACGTGACCAGGCGCACTCCTGCACCTTACGGCTTGATATGGGACAGTTGGCCGGTGATCTTCAAAGCGTTGTGCTGTTCGGCTCTGGCTTTCGTGGCGCTGGGCGCACTCAGCCTGTGGTTCCGGCGGCTGCGCGGCCGGTGAGGCCCCGGTCGCGGGCTAAGCGCGGCCGGCGTAACGGCCGGCGCGGATTTCCCGTAGCGCCCGGCGGCGGGTGTCGCCGCGGAGGGTGTCGACGTAGAGCTGCCCGTGGAGATGGTCGGTCTCATGTTGCAGGGCCCGGGCGAGGAATCCGCTGCCGGTGATGGTCACTGGTTCGCCGTGCTGGTTGAAGCCGTGCGCGGTGGCGTGCATGGCGCGTGCTGTTGGGAAGTAGAGCCCGGGGATCGACAGGCATCCCTCGTCGTCGTGTTGTAGTTCCTCGGAAAGCTCCAGGGTCGGGTTGATCAGATGGCCGCGGTGTCCGTCGGCGTCGTACACGAAGACCTGGGCGTTGATCCCGATCTGTGGTGCGGCGACGCCGGCCCGGCCGGGAGCGCCGAGCATGGTGTCCATAAGGTCGGTGACCAGGGCGCGTAGTTCGGTGTCGAAGCTGGTGACCGGTTCACAGGGGGTGCGCAGCACGGGGTCGCCGATGATTCGGATGGGTCGCATTGTCATGCCCGGGAGGCTATCGGTTCGTTACCGGGGGCTGCGGGTCGACTGTGTGGTCGGCCAGAGCGGCGCGTACGGGGTTGGCCTTGGCTGCCGCTTCGGCGACTTCGGCGGTGGGGTCGCTGTCCCAGGTGATGCCGCCGCCGGCCCAGAGGTGTACCTGTTGGGTGTCGACGGCGGCGGTGCGGATGGTCAGTCCGAGGTCGATGCGGTCGGTTCCGATCCAGCCCAGTGCGCCCATGCTGGCGCCTCGGCCGACTGGTTCGAGGTTGGTGATCTGGGTGAGGGCGGCGAGTTTGGGTGCTCCGGTTACTGATCCGCCGGGGCAGATGGCTCGGAGCAGGTCGGCGAGGCCGTGGCCGTTGTCGAGGGTTGCCGAGATGGTTGATTCGGCTTGCCAGAGGTCGCACCAGCGGCGGATGGTGTAGAGCTCGTCGACGCGGACGGTGCCGGTGCGGGCGATCCGGGCGAGGTCGTTACGTTCCAGGTCGACGATCATGATGTGTTCGGCTCGTTCTTTGGTGGAGTCGAGTAGTTCCCGTCGTCCGGTTGTGGTGGCCGGGCGGGTGCCTTTGATGGGGCGGGTGGTCAGTCGGCCGTTGGTGACCTCGATGAGGGTTTCCGGGGAGGCGCAGCCGATGGCCCAGCCGGTTCCGGTGAGCAGCGCGCCGTAGCGGGCGCCGGGTAGCCGGGTGAGTCGGCGCAGGGCGGGCAGTGGGTCGCCGGTGTACCGGGCGGAGGCGTGGCCGACGATGTTGACCTGGTAGATGTCGCCGCGGGCGATGGCGTCGCGGGCCTGTTCGATGGCGTTGGCGTGCTGGTCGGGGGTCCAGCTCGCCTGCCATGGTCCGAGTCGCCAGTTGTTGGTGGTGTGCTGGGTGCGGCCGGTGGTGGTGGGGCTGTGTCGGTAGACGACGGCGACCAGGTCGGGTACGGCGGGTGCGGGGCTGGGTGGGCCGCAGGGCGCGCCGGTCATCCGGGCTCCGGCGGCGGCGGAGATGAAGACGGTGGCTCCGCAGATGCCGGTGGTGCGGTGGGGGCGGGGGCGGGTCAGGTCCCGGACCGGGAGGTGGTGTTCGGTGAGGAAGTCCTCCAGGAGTGCGGCGGGGTCGCCGGGGTCGCCCAGGTGCCATTGCAGGCGGGTGTGTTCGGTCAGGGTGCCGGCGCAGGGTGGCGGGGCTCCGGGTGGGGCCGCGAGCTGGCCTGGGAGCGTTTCCAGTACGAGTGGTCCGTTGTGCCTCATCCGTTAGGTGGATTCTCTCCTGCTAGTGCCAATACCTGCTCGTAATCGTGTCGTTCTGCTTGGTACCGTGCGTCACTGGTCGTGTGAACCATGACACAGTGCCCCCACAGTCCGGAGAACCCGATGTGCCAGCACCAACCAACCTGCCCTTCCGCCGCGGCGGTCGATCGTGACGCCGCCCGGGTGATCGCCTGCTTCCGTGAGCAGGGCTGGAGCCTGCTCTGTAACGGTGTCATCGTTTTCGAGGACACCGGCGAGTTGCTGCCCGATGGGAGCACCATCGAACCGCACCGCGGTCCGGCCCGGCACGCGCTGGCCGCCTAGTCCGGTCCGTTTTCGCGCGCTGTCGCCGCGGGTAACGCCCCCCCCCGGCGGGTCGGCGTCACCGCGGTAATGAGATCACATCATGGCGACGCGTTCCCGGCGGGTAGGCGCTGGTCAGTCGCGTTTCAGTTGTCGGCGAAGGCGTCCGGTGGCGGGCAGGCGCAGACCAGGTTCCGGTCGCCGTAGGCGCCGTCGACGCGGCGTACCGGCGGCCAGTATTTCGCCATCCGGTCGACTCCCGGGGGGTAGGCGGCCGTCGAGCGCGGATACCGGTGTGGCCATTCGTCGGCGCTGACCATTGTCGCGGTGTGCGGCGCGTTGGTCAGCGGGTTGTCCCCGGCGGGCCACTGTCCCACCGCGACCTGGTCGATTTCCTCCCGGATGGCGATCATCGCGTCGCAGAACCGGTCGAGTTCGGTGAGGTCTTCACTCTCGGTTGGTTCCACCATCAGGGTGCCGGCTACCGGGAAGGACATCGTCGGGGCGTGGAAGCCGTAGTCGATCAGACGCTTGGCGACGTCGTCCACACTGACCCCGGTGGCCTTGGTCAGTGGGCGTAGGTCCAGCACACACTCGTGCGCCACCAGGCCCTTGTTGCCGGCGTACAGCACCGGGTAGTGGCCGCGTAGCCGGGCCGCGATGTAGTTGGCGGCCAGTACCGCGACGCCGGTGGCCCGGGTCAGCCCGTCGGCACCCATCATCCGTAGGTAGGCCCACGGGATGGGCAGGATGCCGGCGGAGCCGTGCCGGGCGGCGGAGATCACCGGCTGGGCAGGGTCGGGCGCCGCCGTGAGCGGGTCGCCGGGCAGGTACGGCGCCAGGTGTGCGCGGACGGCGACCGGGCCGACGCCCGGGCCACCTCCGCCGTGGGGGATGCAGAAGGTTTTGTGCAGGTTCAGGTGGGAGACGTCGGCACCGAACACGCCGGGTTTGGCGAAGCCGAGCAGGGCATTGAGGTTGGCCCCGTCGACGTAGACCTGGCCGCCGGCGTCGTGCACCTTGGCGCAGAGGGTGGCGATGCCGGTCTCGTACACGCCATGGGTGGACGGGTAGGTGACCATGATCGCGGCGAGGGTGTCCCGGTGGGCGTCGATCTTCCGGTCGAGGTCGATGAGGTCGACGTCGCCGTCCGGGGCGCAACCGACCACCACCACCCGCATGCCGGCCATGACCGCGCTGGCGGCGTTGGTGCCGTGCGCCGAGGACGGGATGAGGCAGACGTCGCGGTGTGTGTCGCCACGGTCGCGGTGGTAGGCGCGGATGGCGAGCAGGCCGGCGAGTTCGCCCTGTGAGCCGGCGTTGGGTTGCACGCTGACCGCGTCGTAGCCGGTCACCTCGGCCAGCCAGCTTTCCAGGGAGGTGATCAGTTGGCGGTAGCCGGTGGTCTGTTCGGCCGGGGCGAACGGGTGGATGTGGGCGAACTCCGGCCAGGTGATCGGTTCCATTTCGGTGGTGGCGTTGAGTTTCATGGTGCAGGAGCCGAGCGGGATCATGCCGCGGTCCAGGGCGTAGTCGAAGTCGGCCAGCCGGCGCAGGTAGCGCAGCATCGCCGTTTCGGAGTGGTGGGCGTGGAACACCGGGTGGGTCAGGTAGTCGCTGGACCGCATCAGCCCGGCCGGTAGCGCGTCGCGGGTTTCCGCGACGCTGTCGGCGTGGCTGACGTCGGTGATCCCGAAGGCGGCCCGGACCGCTTCCAGATGCGCTTCGGTGGTGGTTTCGTCGCAGGCGACGCCGACCCGGTCGGCGTCGACCAGCCGCAGGTTGATCCCACGTTCGGCGGCGGCGGCGACCACGTCGGCGGCCCGGCCGGGCACTACCGCGGTGATGGTGTCGAAGTAGGTGCGGTGCTGTAGTCGGATTCCGGCGCGGGTCAGTCCCGCGGCGAGGGTGGCCGCCACCGCGGTGGGTGCGCTCGGCGATCGCGCGTAGCCCGGCGGGGCCGTGGTAGACGGCGTACATGCTGGCCAGTACGGCGAGCAGCACCTGGGCGGTGCAGATGTTACTGGTCGCCTTCTCGCGGCGGATGTGCTGTTCGCGGGTTTGCAGGGCCAGCCGGTATGCGGGGTTGCCGTCGGCGTCGCGGGAGACGCCGACCAGCCGGCCGGGCAGCATGCGTTGCAGGCCGGCGCGGACGGCGAGGTAGCCGGCGTGCGGGCCGCCGAACCCCATGGGTACGCCGAAGCGTTGGGTGGTGCCGGCGGCGATGTCGGCGCCGATCTCGCCGGGTGGACGCAGCAGCGCCAGCGCGAGCAGGTCGGCGGCGACGGTGACCAGGGCGCCGGCGCCGTGCGCGGTCTCGACCAGAGCGGCATGGTCGCGGACCGCCCCGCTGGCGCCCGGGGTACTGCAGGTGCAGGCCGAAGAATTCAGCCGGCAGCTCCTCGGTGTCCAAATCGAGCAGGCGGACCTCGATGCCGAGTGGCTCGGCGCGGGTGGTGATGACCGAGATGGTCTGCGGCAGAGTGTCGGCGTCCACGACGTACACCGGGCGTCTGGGTGCTGGCGGCGCGGCGGGCCAGGGCCATCGCCTCGGCGGCAGCGGTGCCCTCGTCGAGCATGGAGGCGTTGGCGACGGCCAGCCCGGTCAGGTCGGTGACCATGGTCTGGAAATTGAGCAACGCCTCCAGCCGGCCCTGGCTGATCTCCGGCTGGTACGGGGTGTAGGCGGTGTACCAGGCCGGGTTTTCCAGTATGTTGCGCCGCAGCACGGCCGGGGTGTGGGTGCCGTGGTAACCCAGGCCGATCATCGGTACGGCGACGGTGTTCCCGGCGGCGATGGCGCGCAGTTCGGCGATCGTCTCGGTCTCGCTGGCGGCGGCCGGCAGGTTCAGCGTGCCGTGCCAGCGGATCACCTCGGGGATGGCGGCGTTCATCAGTTCGTCGATGGAGTTGAAGCCGACGGTGTCGAGCATGCGGCGTTCGCTGTCGGGGTCCGGGCCGATGTGGCGGGCGGCGAAGTGCTCCGTGGTCATGATGTGCTCCCGGGCGAGGTCGGCGATGCGGCCTCCCCCTCTGTCGCGTCCGCGAGCCTCGCGGGCACTCCACAGTCGCCTGCCCGTGCGCTCCTTCTGCCTGAGAGGTTCCGGGGAGGATTTGCCCCTTCGGCGCCGCCTGGGCGGTGTTGGCGGTCTCTCGCGCGCGGGTGTTGTCGGCAGTGTCAACGGTACCAGCGGCTTGGGTTGACCTTGCTGGTCGGTGGGTTGGACCCGCCCGCCCGAGGCGCCCGGGTGTCCGGGTGTCCGGGACCTGCCGGTTTCGTGCTGAACTTCAGCCTGCCAAGGTGCTCGATGAGGTCAAACACCTTGACGTCAGATCGGCTCGCGACTGGGCACCGAATCGATGCCGATCCAGCGGTGACACCTTCGAAAGACCGTTCAGCCGGCCCGGCGTCGCGCCCGCCGTGCCGCCAACTCATCATCCGCGGTCTCCACGACGGCAACGCTCGGCACACCGGCCGACCCGCCCCCCGCCGGCTCAGCCGGCAAATGCGACAACGAGCCCTGAATCTCCTTGAACGCCCCACCGATCGCGATACCGAACACCCCCTGGCCGCCCTGCAGCAGGTCGACGACCTCCTCCGGCGAACGGCACTCGTACACCGTCGTGCCATCCGAGATCAAGGTGATCCCGGCAAGGTCAGCAACCCCACGTGACCGAGCGTCTCGATCGCCCTGCGGATGTTCTGCAGACGACACCCCCGCGTCGAGCAGCCGCTTGACCACCTTGAGCACCACAAGATCGCGGAACGAATAAAGCCGCTGCGTACCCGACCCCGACGCGTCCCGGACACTCGGCACCACCAGCCCGGTACGCGCCCAATAGTCCAGCTGCCGGTAACTGATCCCGACCGCGTGACAAGCAGTCACACCGCGGTATCCGACCGCCGTCGTCATCCGGCCACGATCAGCCGTCAGCCGGCCCACCACCACGACCTGGCGATATCTGACCTACCCGGATCTGGTTCATGCCGCTCATGCATCCGGACAACCTCCCCGTCAGTGCGGTGACGCGTCCGCTTCCGGGACGCCCACCCCTCGACAAGGCAACCCTATAGCGGGACTGAAGGGTTGACCTCGGAGGAAATACCGCGACACGCCGCACTCGGCGCACCACGCACGCAACGACACCGTCACGCGTCGAACCGGACCCGGTCAAGCACCGGCGACGCACACGCCAACCGGGCCCGACTCAGCCCGCGAAATCCTCCGGCCGCAACCTGCTCCAGGAACTCCCGGAACTTCTCGACCTCATCCTCCTGCTCATCAGGAATCACGATGCCCGCCTCGGAAAGCACCTGATCGGCGCAACGAATCGGCGCACCCACCCGCAACGCCAGCGCGATCGAATCACTCGGCCTGGCCGACACCCGCAACCCGTCACCGATCAGCAGATCCGCGTAGAAGACGTTCTCCTTCAACTCGGTGATCTCCACCGCGCGCAACGGCGCCTCCACCGCCGCCAGGATGTCCCGCAACAGATCATGGGTCAACGGCCGAGCCGGCTTGACCCCCTGCTGCTCATAGGCGATCGCGGTCGCCTCTACCGCACCGATCCAGATCGGCAGGTAACGATCGCCCTCGACCTCCCTGAGCAGGACGATCGGCTGATTGCTGGGCAGTTCCACCCGAACGCCGACCACGCTCAGCTCGCGCACCGCCGCCTCCGTGTCGTTGTCTCTTCCCCAGCACCCGTCCCGCAGCGACCAATCTACCGCCGAACCGGCTCGTTCCCTTCCCTGCACGGTACACGGGCCCGCCACGCACACGCCCCCGCGCGCCCCCCGCTTCCCGCACCGAACGGCTTACCCCGGGAAGCCTACGACACGCCACCCGGCCAGCCCGAAACTTTCCCGCCAGCTCGAAGACCGCCTCATCGACCCAACGTCGTCCGCAACCCAACCCGGACCAACGCCGCATGCAACTGCTGCGACAACGCCCACCAACTCCCGCGCCGTCTCCGCCGCCCGAGCCCGCGCCGCCGGATCATTCTGCCGCGCCAACGGCGCCACCAACTGCGCGAACAAACCCACCTCACGGTCCGCCGCAGTCCGATACGCCCGCAAATGCCGCGCCTCCAACCCGAACTCGGCCAACCCCGCCACCGCCTGGGCGATCACCAAGGCATCCGCGTCATACCACCCCGGCGGCGCGACACGACCACCCCCAACCGCTCCAGATCGGCCAGCATCGCCGCGTCGATCCCGCTGCGCGACACCAGATCCGCCCGACCCAGCCGCACACTCGCCGACTCGAAACCGGCGCCTCATCACCCCGGCCCGGCACCTCACCATCCGGACCGACCGCAACCAACGCAGGACGCGACCGACCACCGGCCCCCGCCGCCGCCTCCCGGTCAAGCCCAGCCAACTGCTCCCGGATCACCCGCAACGGCAGATACTGATCCCGCTGCGCGGTCAGCACA
The DNA here is from genome assembly GCA_963750055.1 of uncultured Actinomycetota bacterium. GTDB lineage: Bacteria > Actinomycetota > Actinomycetes > Mycobacteriales > Micromonosporaceae > CAVVPI01. The sequence goes on from CAVVPI010000012.1 coordinate 38,999, forward strand.
AACCGCAACCGCGCCACATCATCCCAGCTGTACTTACGGTAACCCGACGGAGTCCGCTGCGGCTCGACGAGACCCTCGGCCTCCAAGAACCGCAACTTGGAGATCGTCGTATCCGGAAACTCCGCCCGCAACTGCGGCCAGCACCTCGCCGATGCTCATCAACGGCGGGCGCCGACGCGCCCGCAGCCCGGAGGCGCGCCGCCGCCGCACGCTCGTTCACCCCCGGCCGGCCTCCTCCTCCGGACGCGGCCCAGCGATGAAGACCAGCCGGAACTTACCGATCTGCACCTCGTCACCATTGCTCAACGTGGCCGCCTCAACCCGCTCCCGGTTGACGTACGTGCCGTTCAAACTGCCGACATCCCGCACCGTGAACGTCCCACCATCCCGGTGGAACTCGGCGTGCCGACGCGACACCGTCACATCATCGAGGAAGATGTCACTGTCCGGATGCCGGCCACTGGTCGTCACATCATGATCCAACAGGAACCGGGCACCGGCGTTCGGCCCACGCCGCACCACGAGCAGCGCCATGCCCGGAGGCAGGGAACCCGACATCCGGCTGGGCACGACATCGGCGTCCGGCCCCTCCAGCACTTCGTCGAGCGAGCCGAGGTTGAGCGTCGACGTGACGTCGAGCGGGGGGAACTCGTCGTCTGGGCGCGTCATGGGACCACCTCACGGATCTGTTCGGTCGGCGTCAGGGTAATGGCGGGTCTGGCCGCCGGGCGATTGCAGCCCGGCGGCTGGCTCTCCCGTGCCTGGGAAGGCAATTCCGCAACGCGCAACTATTTGGTTTTCGGTCGACTGGGCGAGCCTAGCCAGCGCCGAAATACAGGGCAACCGGACGCGCGGACACAACCCGCACGGCCGCGACTCACGACTCAGCTTTCGGTCAGTTCCCGGTACGCCGCAGCGGTCAAGCAAACCGTCCAGCGCAGCCGGCATCGCCCGGAGTCGATCTCCACCAACCAACCCGCACCGTACGGGTCAGTGTTGACCACCTCCGGCGTGTCGCCAAGCTGCTCATTACGCGCCACCACCGTGCCACTCAACGGCGCGTAGATCTCCGACACACTCTTCGTCGACTCGACCTCGCCGAGCGACTCACCCGCCTGCCACCGCCGCGCCCACGTCCGGCAACTGCACATACACGATGTCACCCAAAGCGTCCTGCGCGAAATGCGTGATCCCCACCCGCACCGCCCCGCCACCGTCCCCGGCCACCCACTCGTGCTCAGCCGTATACCGCAGGTCCTCAGGAATCACCGCACGCGTCCTTCTCGTCAGCACTGATCGCACCAGACCGGCAAACCGGCCCGACCACGCCCGGTCGTCAGGAAACCGGATGCGCGTACTTCAGATCCGGCGCGGCTCAACGGCCGTCACCTCGACCACCTCATGCTCCTCGACGATCACGTTACCGCCGTCGCCCGCGACCGACGCGACCACCCCGCCGGCAATGTTCAACGCCGTCCGCATCGTCTCCGGCTCACCGATCACCGTCATCGTGTACGGCCCCGTCAACCGCCGCCCACCACCAGCAATCCACCCCATCGGCATCCAGGAAGTACGTCGACGCGACGACCCGCACCGGCGCCCCGTCCGCACCCCGAGATCTGCATCGCCTCCGCCCCCGCACCCCGCAGCTCCTGCACCGCGTCCAAGAATCCGCGCCGCGGCCACCGGCTTGCTGACCCGGCGAGAACACGCACCGCAGACCCGGGCCCGCGCGCCGGCAACGTACCGGCCAGAATGCCCAACTCGTCCGCCCGCCGGGTCGCCTCCTCCATCGCCGCCTGCCGACCCTGCGCACCCGAGTCCAACTGCCGCTGGCTGTCCTCCAACGCCCCGATCTCCTGCCGCAACCGCTCTCCTGCGCCTCCAGGTCGGACAGGATCCGCACCAGATCCTCCTGCCGCGCTGTCGCCAGCGTCGTGATCCGTCGAATTCGACCGCAACTGCACCACCAGCGCGAACCCGAGCAGCGCCAACAACACCGCGATCATCGCCGCCCGCCGCGGTCAGCCGCCGCCACGCCGAGACCCGCCCCGCCGGCGACCGACCGCCCACCCGCGCCCTCCGCGGCGTGGTCCGCCAGCCAGCGTCCACGGCGTCACCGGCCTCGCGCCGCGTCCTCGGCGGCTCGATCACCGGATCCGGCTCCAGCCCGGCCCCGCCACCCACGGCGCCGGCTCCTCGGCGTCCCCACCGGCGCTGACCCGTCCGCGACCGCGCGACCGACGCGTCCGGCCGCGCCTCCGGCCGCGGATCGGGCCGCCCGCCGGACCACCCGCCGGCCACCCGGACCCGTCTCCCGCTACTCCCGCGCTCATCGCCCCGAACCTACGCCCGGAACAGGTGCCGGCGAATAGCCGCCACATTGCCGAAGATCCGCACCCCGAGCACCACCACGACCCCCGTGGACAACTGCCCACCCGACACCCAAGCTGATCACCCAAATAGACGATGATACCCGCGACCAGCACGTTGGAGATGAACGACACCACGAACTGCTTGTCGTCGAAAATGCCGGTCCAACTTGCGCCCGAACCCCACCGAACACGGCGTCCAACGCCGCGACCACCGCGATCGGCAGGTACGGCTGCAGCGCCGGCGGCACGGTGGGCCCGAACGCGACACCCAGCAACACACCGGCGAGCAACGCCAGGACAGCGATCATCGGCCGCCTCCGGAAGAGGTAGGAAGAAGGAGCGGACGACGCGCGGACGCGGCGTCGACGAGGCACCCGCGCGTCGGGCGTCGCGGACTCCGCGGGACGCGCGCGTAGCGCAACTGCGGCTCGTTCGCCGCCGGCAAAGCCAGACCGTCGGCGACTGTGCACCTCGAAACCCAGGCCGTACTCGCGACGACACCGCCCGCAACGTCGGCCGCCGCGCCGCTGGCCGCGAACCGGTCCGCGCCATCCGGTCCGGACCCACCGCCGACACCTCGTACGGGCTCGCGACCGGCCGGAAATCGACCAGGATGTGCTGCCCGCCGCCCGGATGGTCGACGTCGCCGTCAACCGCTGCCCGTTGATCGACACCGCCTCGGCGCCCGAGGCCCACAACGCGTTCGCCACATCCTGCAGGTCCCGGTCCAACACCCGGCCCAGGTTCGGCGACCGCGCGCCCGGTGACCGCGTCCGACGTCGCCGGCGCGTCCGTCACCCGCACCACGACACCGTCACCGCGCACCCGGCCCAGCCCCGTCACCGCCTCCAGGTCCCGCAACGGCGCGCCGCCTCCCGTCGCCACCGCCGCGTCCCGCTGCCGCGCCACCTCCTGGCGCAGCGTGTCCGCCTGCGCGGACAACCGGTCGCGTTCTCCGCCTCGCGTCCCTTGATCTGAGTCACCAGCCCCGCCCGGCCTTGCTGCGGCCCGGCTCGTCGGCCAGCGTCTGCCGGTACGCCACGGCCAGCAGGAAACCCAGGCCAGCACCAGGACCAGCACCGTCACGCCCGGGCCACGCACGTCGCCACCCGGGCACGCGGGCCCGCTGGCACGCCGCCGCGCGGCCGCGTCGGCGTACCCGGATCGAGCGGGTTGCGGAACAACTCGGTCAGGAAATCCGGCGTGTACGTGCGGCCGACGGCTGGCCGTGTCCCGGGACGTGCGGTCACCGCGACACACCGCGCGCCACGGCGCCGCGACCCGGCATCGCCAGGCCCCGGACGACCTGATCACCAAGATAGAACGCGCCGGCCGACCCAGTACAGCACCAGACCCCACCAGGCCAGGCCCCAACCGACGCGCCCGCCACCGCGGCGGCCCCGGGACCGCGGCGGCCAGCAGCAGCACCGGGAAGGCCGCCAGCAGCATGAACGTCGCCGTCTTGCCCACGTAGTGCACCGGCGGCGGACCGTACCCGTGCCGACGCAGCACCAGCAGGCATCCGGCCAGCAGCACCTCCCGGGCCAGCAGCGCCACCGTGAACTGCCAGGGCACCACCTCGCGGACCGTGAAGGCGAGCAGCGTGGCGAGGATGTAGAGCCGGTCGGCGAGCGGGTCGAGCAGCTCCCCGAGCCGGCTGACCTGTCGCAGCCGCCGCGCGATGTAGCCGTCCACCCAGTCGCTGGTGCCGCCCACGGCCAGCACCACGATCGCGGCGACGTCGGCTCGGGCGCCCAGGAACAGGTAGAGGAACAGCGGTACGCCGATCAGCCGGGCAAGCTGATCAGGTTGGGGATGGTGATGATCCGATCGGCTGATCCGGTGAGCTGGTCGGTGCCACCTGTTGGCTGGGCTTCGGGTACCCGCGCCGGCCGACGAGACACCGAACCTCCCTCTGCGGTACGGGTCCAACGCCCACCTGATGTGTAGGTGGTGGCCAAGGACCGGTACGCGCTCCGGCCGGCTGTCGGGAGGCCTTAACCGGTCCTCCGGATGACACCGGCACACCACACAGCTCGAACGGTCGGACTGTTGACCAGCTCTGGCTGCTCGTTTGCCGTGCCACTATATCCGGCTCGCGTCGGGCTGGAAGACCGCCGGTGAGCGGGTCCTGAGGGCGGGATTGACGTTGTTTTGTCGATGTGAGGAGGTAGGCACCGACTAAGGCATCCTAGGATGCTAGGGGTATCTCAGTCGGACAAGCCATTCCGGCCGAACAATGGGGCGTATCCGGACGGAAGTTGGGTGAGCACATCATTGAGTTCTCCACCGGAGACCGCCTCGGCGACCGTGCAGAGCACGGCGCTGGCATCCCACTCGGCCGTCCGCGCCGTCGCCCCGGCGCCGGTCGCCACCCGGCCCAGAAACTCCCGTACCCCAAAAGCCGTCGGCGCGCCGTGACCGGCCGTCAGCACCGTGGCACCAGCCTCGCCGGGAAGTTGTGCCGCGAGGTCCTCCGCCTCGTCCGAGTTCAGCCGCTGAGCCAGCACCCCGAGCACCAACTGGGTCACCCGTTCGGCCTCCGGGCGGTCGGCGTACTCGCCCCGCTCCCGCACCTTCGCGAGAAACTCGTCATACCGCACTTCACACCCCCGTACTTCGCGGACCACCACCACCAAGGCGTTACCCACGATGATCGCGATGATGCCTTCTCCGCCCGGTGTGCCCGCCCAACCAGTCACCAGGCGGTCAGCTTCGGCCCGCAGGGCACATCACACCCAGCTGCGCGGCGGATCGGTCAGCTATCTCCCTGGGTGGCGGCTCCGCCCGACCTGTCGGGAAGTGAATGGCCGGTCCCCGACTGGGTAGACCATCACGGTACGTCGCCGGACACGACGGGAGGGCAAGCGAATGCCAGGACCACGACCGGGAAGTCACGCGTACGACATCAAACGGGCACGCCTCCGCAAACTCCTTGAAGACTCCGGGCACGCCGTCGACAAGGAGGCGAATACCGTCGCGAACCGAGTCCTGCAGGAAGATCGCGACCAACGGGGTGTGCTTCGTAGTGAGCGGGGACGCGGGCCCAAAGGTGAGCGTGGCCGGGGTGAACCCCGGTGATCCGTCTTCGCCCCGGCAAGAACCGAGGTGGAGGCCTGCTGCCGGGGATGCTCGCTGGGCTGGCCGGAAGCTCCGCGTTGAACGCGGTCACGTACCTGGACATGACGATCCGGGCGCGACCGGCGAGCAGTACCCCGGAGGAGACGATCCGGCGCCTCAGTGAGATCTCATCAATTGGTCTGGGGCCCGAGGACCGGGCGGCGAACCGCCGCTCGGGCCTCGGGCCCCTGCTCGGCTACACGGTAGCGGTGGCCAACGCGGTCGGCTTTGCGATGCTGGCGGGCCGACATCGTTTACCGTTGCCGGTCGCCGCCGGGCTGCTCGGCGCCGGTGCGATGCTCGCCTCCAGCGGTTCGATGACCGTGCTGGGTGTCACCGATCCGCGGCGCTGGCGGGGCATCGACTGGTTGTCTGACATCGTGCCGCATCTGACGTACGGGATTGTGGCGGCCGATGTCTGGCGCAGGCTCACCCGTTGAACCCGCCGGGTCAGCTCCGCTGTCGATGTCCGGCTTCGCCCACCGGACGTGTTGCCCGCCCGTACGGCGAGACCTGCTCCGCTGGTACCGGCCGGGCCCCGCCGCCGGCGGACCGGGGCCGGTCCCCCGGCCGCGGACGTTTGCTGTTCTGCACCGTCGGGTTCTCCTCGTTACGGCGCATCTCCGGCTGCTGCACGTTCGCCATGGGTTGTCTCCTTCCACCCTTCGTGCCCGGATCCTCGCGGTGCCCGTCCGGGCACCCCCTGATTACCCGTGCACTGCGGCGACATGCGGCTCCCCGAGGGATAGGCGGACCGGCTGAGGGTAAGGCAGCGTGATGGCCGATGAACACAACGTGGTTCAGACCCTGCTACGGAAGCAGGGCCAGACGTACGCCGAGGAGGCCGGCATCGCGCTGGCTGACCGGCCGGCGCCGCTGTACCAGCTGCTGGTGCTCGCCACGCTGCTGAGCACCCGGATCCGAGCTTGTGTGGCGGTGGCGGCCGCACGTGAGCTCTTCGCCGCCGGGTACGGCACGCCACAGGGTATGGAGGCGGCAAGCTGGCAGGATCGGGTCGACGCGCTGGGACGTGGCCACTACCGGCGGTATGACGAGCGGACCGCGACCATGCTCGGCGACGGAGGGCGGCTCTGCCGGGAGCGCTGGCATGCGGACCTGCGCCGACTGCATCAGGAAGCGTCCGGCCAGGCGGCGGCACTGCGCCGGTCGCTGACGGAGTTTCCCGGCATCGGACCGACCGGAGCGGACATCTTTCTACGTGAGGCGCAGGCGGTATGGGCCGACCTGCGTCCGTACGCCGATCGGCGGGTGGCGACCGGGGCGCAGCGGCTGGGGTTGCCAACGGATCGCGACAAACTGGCCAGACTGGTCGGCGGCGCTGATTTCCCCAGGCTGGCGTCGGCCCTGGTCCGGGTCTCACTTGGCGAGCAGCCGGCCTGAGACCGGCCAAAACGGCTATCGCTGACTACCCAGTGATGGCCCAACCTGTGCGGTAACACCTGCGGTGGTTAGCCGACGGGTTTGTCGGTTCCGGGTTTGGTCAGGAACCAGACGATCAGTCCAGCCGCCACCGCCAAGACCAGCAGGGCGTTGGTGATGCCATGTTCACCACTGGGCCCGCTGCCGAAGAAGATCACCGCCAACGCGGCACCCAGCGCAAGGAATGTCCGTAAACCTGTGTTTTTCACGCATTTCACCGTACTGCTGGCGCCTGCCGTCGTCCGGCAATCGGCCGACCAGGCGCCAATTGCCGACCGCCGGCAGCCGGGACGCCGCCAGGAGGCGAGCGGCCCGGTGGCTACGCCTTCTCGAGGTCGTCGAGTTGGAGCTTCTGAATCATCAGCCACCGGGCCAGCGCCGGCATCCCGAACAGCCACAACGGCGCCGACTCGGTGGTGCCGTTTGTGGCGTAGACCGCGAACCGCAGGTCCGGAGCGCGGACCGCCTCGATCCGCCAGCGGTGGTTCTTGTCCCGCCATGCCGCCGTGGCGCCCATGCGTTCACGGTAGGCCAGATCGTCCGAGCGCGACCGCCGGACCAGCGGGTCGGGTCAGCACGCCGGGCCGACACTCTCTGGGGAGACCACGATCCGGGCGTCATCGGGCAGCCGACGGGTCACGCCCCGCCGATCGAGCAGCTCCAGCAACGGCACCGCGACCCGCCGGGTGGTGCCCAACGCCTGTCGGGCCGCGCTGAGGGTGAACGGCTGCGGCAGGCCGGCCAGCACCCGTACCGCCTCGTTGTCCGCGCCGGGCAGCAGCACCACGTTGTCGGCTAGGCGGAGCAGCTCGCCGGCGCGTACCGCGGCGCCGAGCTCCCGGGGCCCGAGCCCGAGTTCGGCGAGTCGGGCGGTCTCGGGGGCGACGAACGGTCGGACCGCCAGATCGGCGCCGATCCGCTCGACGGCCCGGGCCACCGCCTCGGGTAGCCCGTCGGCGCGACCCGCCGGCCCGACCCGGCCCGAGCGGATCACCAACGGTGGTGCGACCAACGCCACCACCAGGGCACGGTCGGGCAGCTCCAGCAGTTGACGCAGTGTTTCAACCGGTACGCCCGGCACCAACGGATCGGCCTCGAGGTAACGGGACACCTCGTTGGCGAGCCGATCGCGCAACGTGCGCCAGTAGTTGAGGTCGGCGTGCCAGTCGCCGGCCACCGGCACACCCGTGACCGTGATCCCCATCCGGGCCAGGGTGTCCCGGTGGACCAGGCCCCGACGCCGCAACTCGCCGCGCTCGTCCGGGTGGCCGTTCAGGCCGGCCAAGGTCGCCGCGCGGGCGGCCGCCGCACCCCGGCGGCGCGGCAACGACGGCGGGACCACATCGAGAACAGTCAGCCCGCCGACAACCTGCCGCCGGCCCGGGTCGCGCAGCAGTCCCCGGTCGCCGATCCGCAACGCCAGCGGCCGGGCCAGTCGCAGCCGGACGGTGTCCGTGCCGAACGGGCGCAGTTGCACCGGCACGGCGGCCGACCCGATGTGTAGGGTGAGTCCGGTTGGCCGGGCACCGTCCGGTTCCGCGTGCAACCGGACATCGACCAGATCGGCGTACTGGAACCGGCCGGGGGTGAGCAGCACATCGCCTCGGCCGATCCGGTCCCGGGCGATGCCCCGTAAATTGACCGCGACCCGGGCCACCGCCGCTACCCGGGATCGGCTCACCCCCAGCGACTGAAGTCCGCGCACGTGCACCCGCTGGCCGGTGCCACCGAGTTCGAGTTCGTCTCCGGTACGCAACTCGCCGCCACCGAGCGTGCCGGTGACCACCGTGCCACTGCCCCGCACAATGAACGAGCGGTCCACCCACAGTCGCACCGGGCCGGTCGGCGCCGGGACCGGCAGCCGGGCGGCGAGCCGGTCCAGAGCGGTACGCAGCTCGACCAGGCCGGCGCCGGTCACCGCGCTCACCGCCAACGCTTCGATGTCGTGCAGTGAGGTGGCCGCGACTCGCGCGCGGGCCGCGGCCAGGGCCGGCCGCGGATCAGCGAGATCGGCCCGGGTCACCACCAGCAGGCCATGTCGAACGTCGAGCGCGTCCAAGGCGGCGAGATGCTCGGCGGACTGCGGCATCCAACCCTCGTCCGCGGCGACCACCAGCAGCGCGGCTGGCGCGGGGCCGACCCCGGCCAACATGTTCGGCACGAACCGCTCATGTCCCGGGACGTCGACGAAGGCGACGACCTGCCCGGAGGGCAGGGTGGTCCAGGCGAAGCCCAGGTCGATGGTCATCCCCCGTCGGCGCTCCTCCGCCCACCGATCCGGTTCCATTCCGGTCAGCGTCCGAACCAGCGTGGACTTGCCGTGGTCCACATGCCCAGCGGTAGCGATGACCTGCACGTCAGGCCGCCCGTCCGGCCGCGGCGACCCGCCCGATCGCGGCGAGCAGGGTGGGATCCCGGTCGGCCGGCACACAGCGCAGGTCGAGCAGCAGCCGACCTCGCTCGACCCGGCCGACCACCGGCGGGTCACCGAGTCGCAACGCTCGGGCGTACCACTCGGGTAGGCACAGCGCCCACGATGGCAGTTCCACGCCGGGCGCGCCGCCGCCGCCGACCACCGCGACAGCCGCGACGACCTCGGTTTTCAGCCCGGCTGCGGCGAGTTGGTCGCAGAGCCGATCGGTGCGGGCGCGCAGCACGCTCGGCGGGGTGTGCAACGCCTGCCGGGTGGGCACGGCCGGGCTACGCAGGGTGGCCGCCAACGCGGACAGGGTCAGTTTGTCCACCCGCAACGCCCGGGCCAACGGATGGCGGCGCAGCCGCTCAACCAGGTCGAGGTCGCCGAGCAGCAGGCCGGCCTGCGGCCCACCGAGGAGTTTGTCGCCGCTGGCGGTAACCAGCGCCGCACCGGCCCGTAACGTCGATGCGGCATCCGGCTCATCGGGCAGCAACGGGTCGGGTGCCAGCAGCCCGGAACCGATGTCGACGACCACTGGCGCGCCGAGCCGGGCCAGCTCGGCCACGGGTACGGCCGCGGTGAAACCGTTGACCACGAAGTTGGACGGGTGAACCTTGAGCAGAAAGCCGGTCTGCGGTCCGATCGCCGCCGCGTAGTCGGCCAGTGCGGTGCGGTTGGTGGTACCAACCTCACGCAGCCGGGCGCCGGTGCTGGTCAGCAGGTCAGGCAGGCGGAATCCATCGCCGATCTCGACCAGTTCGCCGCGGCTGACGATGATCTCCCGGCCGGCGGCGAGCACGGTCGCGGTCAACGCCAGGGCGGCGGCGCCGTTGTTGACCACATGCACGGCCGGGGCAGCCGGTACCGCCGCGGCGAGTGCGGCCATGGCGTCCCGACCGCGCCGGCTCCGCTGGCCGCTGTCGAGGTCGAATTCAAGGTCGGTGTGTCCGGCCGCGGCGACCAGCGCCGCGACCGCGGCTTCGGAGAGCGGCGCTCGTCCGAGGTTGGTGTGCAGCACGACACCGGTGGCGTTGAGCACCGGCCGCGGACCGGTCGGGCCGCCCGGCAGTGCCGCCACGGCGGCGTCGGCCACCTCCTCGGGTCGGATCTCGCCGCGTCGGGCCCGCGTCTGGGCGGCGCGCACAACGGCCTTGACCCGGTCCCGGCCGAGCGTGGTCACGGCAGCGGCCAGTCGCCGGTCCGCCAGGAGGGTGTCGGTACGCGGCACGTGCCGTCGCGGGTCGGCCGCGCCGTCCATTTTTCACCTCGCCGTGTCCGTCTGGTCCTGCCCGTCCCCGAGCACTTAACCACAAAGGATCTACCGTCGTCTGGGGAAGGTCGCACACGTTATGGATCGGCGCCCACCACCGCGTGCGACAGTGGTCCGGTGACCACAATCGAAAGGCATCGCCTGACCCAGTACGCGCACGGCGGCGGTTGCGCGTGCAAGATCCCGCCCGGTGAGTTGGAATCGGTGCTGGCCGGCCTGGTCGGCGCCGCTGCCCCGACCGGTCCCGGCGAGCTGATCGTCGGGCTTGACGATGGTGACGACGCGGCGGTGGTCCGCCTCGCGTCCGGTACCGCGGTGGTCGCCACCGCTGATTTCTTCACCCCGGTGGTGGACGATCCGTACGACTGGGGGCGGATCGCCGCCGCCAATGCGCTCTCCGACGTGTACGCGATGGGCGGCACCCCGGTGGTGGCGGTGAACCTGCTCGCCTGGCCCCGGGACGTGCTGCCGCTGGAGCTGGCCGGCGAGGTGCTGCGCGGTGGTCTGGACATCGCCCGGGCAGCCGGCTGTCACGTGGCCGGCGGGCACAGTGTGGACGATCCGGAACCGAAGTACGGCATGGCGGTCACCGGGGTCGCCGACCCGGACCGGCTGATGCGCAACGACGCCGGTCGGGCCGGGTCGCCGCTGACCCTGACCAAGCCACTCGGCGTCGGTGTGTTGAACAGCCGGCACAAGGCCACCGGGGTGGTGTTCCCGCAGGCCGTGGCGGCGATGACCGAACTGAACCGGGACGCGGCGGTGACCGCGCTCGCCGCCGGTGTCCGATGCGCCACCGACGTGACCGGGTTCGGTCTTCTGGGGCACCTGCACAAGCTGGCCCGCGCCTCAGGCGTCACCGCCCGGGTCGACGCGGCGGCGGTGCCGTACCTGGACGGCGCCCGGGAGGCGCTCGCCGCCGGGTACGTCAGCGGCGGCACCCGGCGCAACCTGGACTGGGTCCGCCCGCACGCCGACTTTGCCGGCCTGGCCGAGGAGGAGTTACTGCTGCTCGCCGACGCGCAGACCTCCGGCGGGCTGCTGGTCGCCGGTGAACTGCCCGGCCATCCGGTGATCGGTGAACTGCTGCCCGCCCGGAGCGACGGGATCACCCTGGTGGTGCGCTGAGCGCGGCTGGCCGCTCCCGCTGCGGCACCACGGTGTATCTCGGGTCCCGGGCCGAGGCGACACCCCCGCGGTAGACGCCGAACCGGGTAGCTACCGAAGCGGCCAGCAGGGCAGCGCCGGAGAGCGCGCTGACCAGCCGGCTACGCCGGCCCAGCAGCGCGCCCGCCGCCCCGGCCAGGGTCAGCACCCGGGCGGTACGCAGCAGTTGACCCGCCCGGCCACGCCGGTAGGGCTCACCGGTCAGACCGATCCGCTCGACCCGGTGCGTGGCGGCCAGTTCGACGGCGGCGCCGAGCAGCGCCAACCGCCGGGCCGGACCGCTCTCGGCCGGCGGCACGGCCAGCAGCCCCACCCCGGCTCCGCTGGCCAGTGCGCTGCCCGCGAAGACGAACGGCAGCTCACGCCAGGCCTCGTGCCAGGAGGGGACAGCGGTGTCGGCGAGTAGCACGCCGGTGTAGGTGGCCAGGGCTGGTGCCGCGGCTGCGGCGAGCAGACCGGCAACCCGCCCCGCCGCCGGGGCCGCCCGGCGGGCGCCGCCGAGCACCCCTCGGCGGGGTAACCAGTTGGCGGCCTCGGCGGCGGCGGCCAGACCGGCGGCCGGGCCGTAGGCGGCCAGGATCCAGCTGCCCACCGACATTGGCGAGGTCACCTTGAATACCCGCAGCATGTGGTGGAACCGCCCCGGCCGGCCCAGGTCGTGGACGAGGAAGACGGTGCTGGCGCCGAGCGCGCCGAGGGCCGTCCAGCGGGCCGCCGCTCGGGTCGCCGGTCGGCCGGTCAGGTCGGCGCCAGCGGCGAGCAGCGACGCCCCGGCGGCCAGTCCGCCGGTGAACAGGTATGCCGGGATGTCGTCGCGCCAGACCGGGGCTTTGATGATGGGGCGGCCGTAGTAGGAACTGAACCGGGCCGGCGGGACGGTCATCTGCTCGCGGCCGTCGCCGTCCCGGCGCCGGCCGCCGGCCCTCGGTGTGGTGTTGGGGATGGTCATGGCCGCCGTCCGAGGAACGCCACGGCGGTGGCCGCGATCATGGTCAACGCGGCCAGACCGGCCCGCCGCCACATTCCCGGCAGATCCCGGGTGGTCACCACCGGGTCCGGCGGCAGGCCGTACACCTCCGGCTCATCAAGCAACAGGAAGAACGCGCCGGCCCCGCCTATGCCATCGTCGGGGTCGTCACCGTAGAGCCGGGCCTGCGGTACGCCGTCGGCACGCAACCGCGCCACCCGGTCCGCGGCCCGCTGGCGTAACTCGTCCAGCGGGCCGTACTGGATCGACTCGGTCGGGCAGGCCTGGGCGCAGGCGGGGGTCAGGCCGGCACCGATCCGGTCGTAGCAGAGTGTGCACTTCCAGGCCCGGCCGTCGTCGCGCCGCTGGTCGATGACCCCGAACGGGCAGGCCGGGATGCAGTAGCCGCAACCGTTGCAGATGTCCTCCTGGACGACCACGGTGCCGAACTCGGTGCGGAACAACGAACCGGTCGGGCACACGTCCAGGCAGGCGGCGTGGGTGCAGTGCTTGCACACGTCCGACATCATCAGCCAGCGCAGGTCGGTGGAGTCGAGTTGAGCGGTGCGGTCGGCCGCTCGGCCGGGCAGCTCGGTCAACGGCAGGCCGAGGAAGTGCGGCCCGCCGGCCGTGGTCGGGTCGGGCGGCGCCGGGACCGGACGGGGTTGCTCGATGAACGCGACGTGCCGCCATGAGTTCGCGGTCAGCGCCCCGGTGTTGTCGTACGACATGCCCAGCAGATCAAGGCCGGTCTCCGGCACCCCGTTCCACTCCTTGCAGGCCACCTCGCAGGCCTTGCAACCGATGCAGACGCTGGTGTCGGTGAAGAAGCCCGTTCGCGGCGGCGGTTCGGCATAGCCGGCGTCCGGGGCCGGGTCCAGCGGGCCGTAGAGGCTGTTGGCGTGCACCATGTCAGGTTTCCCCATTGCCGGTGGTGATGATCGGTGGATGGGCTCCGCCGGTTACCCCGGCCCGTTGGCGGTAGTCGGCCACGAAGTCCAACAGCGCCGGACCGGTCGGCCGGCGGCCGGCCCGGACGTCACAGGTACCGACCTTGCTCTCCTGGATGAGCACGTTCGGGTCCAGGACGATGCCGAACAGATCGTTGGCCGAGTCACCCCGGGTCAGTCCTTCACCACCCCAGTGGTAGGGCAGCCAGAGTTGGTGGATGGTCCGCCCCTCGATCCGCAGCGGGGTGAGTCGTTCGGTGACCAGCACCCGCGCCTCGATCACCGCCCGGCTGGTGACCAGGTGCGCCCAACCCAGATGGCTCAGCCCCCGCTCGCGGGCCAGCGCCGGGGAGACCTCGACGAACATCTCCGGCTGCAACTCGGCCAGATATTTCACCGTACGGCTCATCCCGCCAGCGGTGTGATGCTCGGTGAGCCGGCTGACCGTGAAGACGTACGGGAAAACGTCACTGTACGGTTGCGGCGGGCTCGGGTTGATCGGGTTGTCCGACCGGTCGTAGACCTTGCGGACCGGGCTGGCCTGCTGCCCGTAGAGCGGGTTACGCATCGGCGACTCGGCCGGCTCGTAGTGGCTGGGTAGCGGTCCGTCCTGCAGGCCGACCGGCGCGAAGAGCCAGCCCTTGCCGTCGCCCTGCATGACGAACGGGTCGTCACCGGCGATCGCCTCGCCGCCGGTGGCGCCGTCCGGCGGCCGGTACGACGGCGGCTTGGTTGGTTCGAAGTCGGGCACGTCGTGACCGGTCCACCGGCCGGCTTCCTGATCCCACCAGAGGTACGCCTTGCGTTCGCTCCACGGCCGGCCGTCGGGGTCGGCCGAGGCACGGTTGTAGAGGATGCGCCGGTTCGCCGGCCAGGCCCAGCCCCACTCCGGGGCCACCCAGCTCTGCTCCCGTCCGGGTTTGCGGCGGGCGGCCTGGTTGACCCCGTCGGCGTAGACGCCGGTGTAGATCCAGCAGCCGCCCACGGTGGAGCCGTCCGCGGCGAGTTCGGTGAAGGCCGACAGCGGACGGCCGGTCTCCACCTCGTACCCGTTGATCTCGCGTAGCACCGCCTCGGCGCTCGGCTCGGCGTACGGACCGTCGGTGGGGTAGTCCCAGGCCAGGTCGAGCAGCGCCCGGTCCCGGGCGTGCGGCGACCCGGCCAGCTTTCCCCGGATGACCCGGCCGAGATGGTAGAAGAACCACAGTTCGGAACGGCAGTCGCCGGGCGGGTCCACGGCTTTCTCCCGCCATTGCAGTAGCCGCTGGGTCTGGGTGAAGGTGCCCTCCTTTTCCACGTGCGAGGCGGCCGGCAGGAAGAACACCTCGGTGCGGCACCGCTGCGGCGCGATCTCGCCGGTGGCCACCTCTGGCCCGCTCTGCCAGAAGGTGGCGCTTTCGATCAGGAAGAGGTCGCGGACCACCAACCAGTCCAGGTTGGCCATGCCGAGACGCTGGGCCCGGCCGTGTGCCGAGCCGACTGCCGGGTTCTGCCCGAGCAGGAAGTACCCCTTGATCTTGCCGTCGATCATGTCCAGCACCTGCCGGTAGGTGCCATGGTCGCCGGTCATCCGGGGCAGGTAGTCGTAGCAGAAATCGTTCTCCGGGGTTGCCGCCTCGCCCCAGTAGGCCTTCAGCAGGCTCGCTCCGAAGGCATCCGCACGGCTCCAGAAACCCTTCTGGGTCGGATACCGGATGCCGTCGATCCACTGCCGGTACGTCTGATGCTGGGCGTGGTGCGGCATCGGCAGGTAGCCGGGAAGCAGATTGAACAGGGTCGGGATGTCGGTCGATCCCTGAATGCTGGCATGCCCGCGCAGGGCCATGATGCCGCCGCCGGGGCGGCCCATGTTGCCGAGCAGCAGTTGGATGATCGCGCCGGCGCGAATGTACTGCACCCCGACGCTGTGCTGGGTCCAGCCCACCGAGTAGACCAACGTGGTGGTCCGCTCCCGACCCGAGTTCGCCGTCCAGGCCCGGGCGACCTCCTCGAACCGCTCCCGCGGTACGCCACAGACCCGCTCGACCATTTCCGGGGTGTAGCGGGCGAAGTGCCGCTTGAGGATCTGGTAGACGCATCGGGGATGGGTCAACGTCTCGTCCCGCTCGGTCCGCGCACCCACCGGCGGGCCGTAGGACTCATGCCTCAGCCCGGCTGCGGTCTCCCGCCCGGTAGCGGCGTCCTGGCCGGCACCGGTGCGCTCCTGGCCCTGGTACCGCCAACTCGACGGATCGTAGACGCCGATCTCCGGATCGTAGCCGGAGAAGAGCCCGTCCAGGTCCTCGGTGTCCCGGTAATCCTCGCTGATGATGGTGGCCGCGTTGGTGTACGCCAGGACGTACTCCCGGAAGTCCAACTCGTTGTCGAGGATGTACCGCACGATTCCGCCGAGAAAGGCGATGTCGGTGCCGGCCCGGATCGGCAGGTACGCGTCGGCCAGGGCGCTGGTCCGGGTGAACCGCGGATCAATATGGATGACCTTGGCGCCACGCGCCTTGGCTTCCATCACCCACTGGAATCCGACCGGATGGCACTCGGCCATGTTCGAGCCCTGGATGATGACGCAGTCCGCGTTCGCCAGATCCTGCTGGAAGCCGGTGGCGCCGCCCCGGCCGAAGCTGGTCCCCAGACCGGGGACGGTGGCGGAGTGTCAAATCCGGGCCTGGTTTTCGATCTGGAGCGCCCCCATCGCGGTGAACAGTTTCTTGATGAGGTAGTTCTCCTCGTTGTCCAGCGTCGCCCCGCCCAGGCTGGCGATGCCGAGTGTGCGGCGTAGTGGCCGGCCGGCGTCGTCAACATCCTCCCAGGTCTCGGCCCGCGCGGTGAGCACCCGGTCGGCGATCATGTCCAGGGCGGTGTCGAGGTCGAGTTCCTCCCAGTCGGTGCCGTAAGGGCGGCGGTAGAGCACTTTGCGCTGGCGCAGCTCACTGGTGACCAGGGTTTTGCTGGCCGCACCCTTTGGGCAGAGCCGGCCCCGGGAGATCGGGCTGTCCGGGTCCCCCTCGATCTGGCTGATCCGGCCGTCGGAGACGTACACCCGCTGGCCGCAGCCGACGGCGCAGTAGGGGCAGACCGAACGGGCCACCTTCTCGGCGGACTCGGTACGCGGCGTCAACGCCGCCGAACGCGGGGACTTCGCCGCCGCTCCCCGGCCGAGCGGGTCTGTGCCGGCGAGTTGCCGGTAGACGGGCCAACCCTCGATCCAGGTACGGACACCCACGGCCCCTCCTCCCGGTCCGCTCACCGAGCCTGTCGTTCTCGACGATAGGTCATCCGCGTCTGATCCGCAGGGCCGCTCCAAGTCGCGGTTAGCCGCGCAGCCCCGG
Source organism: uncultured Actinomycetota bacterium (assembly GCA_963750055.1). Lineage (GTDB taxonomy): Bacteria > Actinomycetota > Actinomycetes > Mycobacteriales > Micromonosporaceae > CAVVPI01. The sequence goes on from CAVVPI010000012.1 coordinate 56,030, forward strand.
CAGAACCTCGGTCGCCACCTTCGCCAGGACGGTTTCGTCGCCCGCGTACCAGCTCGACTGGCGTGGCCAGTGGGTCACCACATCGGTGAAACCGAGACTGGCCGCCCGCTCGACGGCGTCGGCGAAGAAGCCGGCACTGGTCAGGGAGAAGACCGGTGCCCCATCCAGGGAGAGATAACGGTCGAAGCTGGCGGGGTCGCGTTCGACGGCGGCGAGTTCCCGGTCCATCCGGGCGCTGAACTGGGCCACCGTGTGCCACCAGGTCTCCAGGTCGTCGCCGCCGCCGTAGGTCACCCAGCCCTGGCCGAACCGGGCCGCGAGCCGCATCGACCGTGTCCCGTTCGCCGCGACGACGAACGGCGTCCGGGGCGTCTGCAGGCACCCCGGGTTGCTCCGCGCGTCAACGGCGGCGAAAAAGTCGCCCTGCCAGCTCACTTTGTCGGAGCGCAACAGGAGATCGAGCAGCTCGAGGAACTCGGCGAACCGGTCGACCCGGGACCGCGGCGGCAACGTCTCGGCGCCGAACACGTTCGCGTCAAAGCCGATCCCACCGGCACCGACACCGAGCAGGATCCGCCCGCCGGAGATGTCGTCGAGGGCGGTCACCTGGCGGGCGAAGGAGACCGGATGCCGGAAGTTGGGCGAGGCAACCAGGGTGCCGAGTTTGATCCGGCTGGTCACCGTCGCCGCGGCGGTCAGGGTCGGTACCGCGTCGAACCACGGACCGTCGACCAGGTCACGCCAGCCCAGGTGGTCATAGGTCCAGGCATGGTCGAAGCCCCACTCCTCGGCCTGGCGCCAGCGGCGCTCGGCCACCGACCAGCGCTGATCGGGAAGGATCACAATGCCGACACGCATGAGCAGCAGGATACGGGGTCGGGGCGGGTGTCCCGGTCGGCTGGGACAGCGCCAGCACCCACAACCGGAATAGTTGACTCGTCAAGTATGTTGTGCGGGAGGTCCGAGGGCCGCAGGGAACCTCATTTCGCAGGGAGGAGCAGGCCATGCAGTTCGGCATCTTCACGGTCGGCGACGTCACGACCGACCCGACAAACGGACGGGTGCCATCCGAGCGCGAGCGGATCAAGGCGATGGTCACCATCGCGCTCAAGGCCGAGGAGGTCGGACTCGATGTCTTCGCCACCGGGGAGCACCACAACCCGCCGTTCGTACCATCGTCGCCGACCACGATGTTGGGCTTCATCGCGGCCAGGACGAGTCGGTTGCTGCTCTCCACGGCCACCACGCTGATCACCACCAACGACCCGGTGAAGATCGCCGAGGACTACGCGATGTTGCAGCACCTGGCCGACGGCCGGGTCGACCTGGTGCTGGGCCGCGGCAACACCGGGCCGGTCTACCCGTGGTTCGGGCAGGACATCCGCAACGGCATCCCCCTGGCGATCGAGAACTACGCCCTGCTGCACCGGTTGTGGCGGGAGGACGCGGTGGACTGGAAGGGTAAGTTCCGGACCCCGCTGCAGTCGTTCACCGCCACACCCCGGCCGCTGGACGGCATTCCGCCGTTCGTCTGGCACGGTTCCATCCGCAGCCCGGAGATCGCCGAACAGGCCGCCTACTACGGCGACGGCTTCTTCGCCAACCACATCTTCTGGCCGAAGGAGCACACCCAGCGCATGGTCGGACTGTATCGCCAGCGGTTCGAGCACTACGGCCACGGCGCCGCGGACCAGGCCATCGTCGGGCTCGGGGGCCAGGTGTTCATGCGCCGAAACTCCCAGGACGCCGTACGCGAGTTCCGGCCGTACTTCGACAACGCACCGGTCTACGGGCACGGCCCGTCGCTGGAGGAGTTCACCGAGCAGACACCGCTGACCGTGGGTAGCCCACAGCAGGTGATCGACCGGACCCTGACGTTCCGCGAGTACGTCGGCGACTACCAGCGGCAACTCTTCCTGATGGACCACGCCGGCCTGCCGTTGAAGACCGTCCTGGAACAACTCGACCTTCTCGGCGAGCAGGTCGTGCCGGTGTTGCGCAAGGAGTTCGCCGCCCGCCGTCCCCTCCACGTTCCGGAAGCACCGACCCACGCGGCCCGCAAGGCCGCGAATGTGACCAGCCCCACGGCAGGAGCCAGTCAGTGAAACAGCGCACCCTGGCGGTGGTCTCGGCCGGCCTGGGCCAGCCGTCCGCCACCCGCCTCCTGGCCGACCAGCTCGCCGCGGCAACCCGCGACGACCTGGCCCGGCGGGGCGTACGGCTCGACATCCACGCGGTTGAGCTGCGCAACCACGCCCACGACGTGATGAACCATCTACTGACCGGCTTCCCATCGGCGTCGCTGAAGCAGGCCATCGACACGGTGGCCCGCTCAGACGGTCTGATCACCATCACCCCGATCTTCAACGCGTCCTACAGCGGGCTGTTCAAGTCGTTCTTTGACGTCCTGGAGAACGGCTCCCTGGTCGACAAGCCGGCGCTGATCGGCGCCACCGGCGGGACCGCCCGGCACTCGCTGGCGCTCGAACACGCACTGCGCCCAATGTTCGCCTACCTGCGAGCCGTCGTCGTACCCACTGCGGTGTTCGCCGCCACCGAGGACTGGGCCGGTGCCACGGCGGATAATGCGTTGCGCCACCGGATCCGGCGCGCCGGCCGGGAACTCGCCGAGCAGATGGACCAGCGCGAGCCCAGGGCTGTCGCTGACCCGTTCGAGCTGTCGACAACGTTCGAACAGCTCCTGTCCGGCGAGTGAACCGCCCGCCAGGCAACGACGTGTCCGGCTCCACTTCGGATGCGACCGACCCGCGTCGTGCTGGTGGCGCGGCCTTGCGCGGGGGTTGGACAATGACGCCGTGACAAGCGAACCCGCCCCGTCCTCGGCAGCGACCGTGGCCGTCACCGACCCACCGACACCGACGAAGGTCCGCATCGACACCCCCGGAGCCACCATCGAGATCGAGGCTCACGAACCCCTCAGCGACGTGGTGGCAACCGCGCTGCGCCTGTTCCATGAGGCGGGCGGCTGGCCACAGGAGATCAGCCGATCAGCCGGGTTCGCCCAGGCCGAACGCCGGGAAACCCCGCCGACGCAGGCGAGTTCGATGCCGTACGCGCCCGGGCCGTACCCGCTGCAGTTGCCGTAACCGGCGACCGGACCGGCCGAACGCCCCGCGCGGGCCACCGACCACGGCCCGATCCTGAGGCTCACGGCCACGGTTCCCGCGTGATGAAAAGCTGAACCACGCTCGGGGTCGGCCGGTGACACCTACCGTCGGTGGTATGACCCGGGTACTCATTACTGGCGCCGGTGGGTTCATCGGCTCACACGTCACCGCCGCGCTGGTCGAGGCGGGCCATCAGGTCACCGCGTTGGACGTCGGGCATCCGGCCGCCCATCGCGGACCTGCCCCGGACTCGGTGGCCGGGGTGCCGGTCCTTGATGCGGACCTGCGGGACCGGGCGGCGCTGCGTCGGGCGCTGACCGGGGTGGAGGCGGTGCTGCACCAGGCGGCGATGGTCGGTATGGGCGTCGACCTGGCCGACCTACCGGAGTACGTCGGCTGCAACGACCTCGGCACCGCGGTGTTGCTGGCCGAAATGGCCCGCGCCGGAGTCGGCCGGCTGGTGCTGGCCAGTTCGATGGTGGTGTACGGCGAGGGCGGCTACACCTGCACCCGCTGCGGCCCGGTCCGCGCCGCGCCACGCCGCGCCGACGATCTGGCCGCCGGCCGGTTCGAGCCACCCTGCCCGGGGTGCGGATCACCGCTGAATCCGACCCTGGTCGACGAGGACGCCAGACTGGAGCCACGCAGCGTCTATGCCGCGACGAAACTGGCCCAGGAACACCTCGCCTCGGCCTGGGCCGCCGGCTGCGGGGGTCGGGTAGTCGCGCTTCGGTACCACAACGTCTACGGTCCGGGGATGCCCCGGGACACCCCGTACAGCGGAGTCGCGGCGATCTTCCGATCGGCGCTGGCCGCTGGCCGCGCGCCACGGGTCTTCGAGGACGGCGCCCAACGCCGCGATTTCGTACACGTCAGGGACGTGGCCCGGGCGAACCTCGCCGCGCTGGCCGCGACCGGCCCGCGGCCGGGCGGGACATTGGCCGACCATCGGCCGGGCGGGACATTGGCCGACCATCGGCCGGGCGGGACACCGCCCGCAGGGTTCCGCGCATACAACATCGCCTCCGGGATGCCCACCACCGTCGGGGAGATGGCCGCCGCACTGGCCGCGGCAGCCGGCGGCCCCTCCCCCGTGGTCACCGGCGAGTTCCGGGCCGGCGATGTGCGGCACGTGGTGGCCGCACCGACCCGGGCGGGCACCGAGCTGGGTTTCCGGGCCCGGATCGATCTGCCGACCGGGCTGGCCGAATTCGTCAACGCCCCGCTGCGCGCGACCGGGGAGCTCCCGACGGTCGGGGTCGGGGCGACGGTCCGGGTGACGACCCCACATCACCACACGGTGTAGACCAGATGATTGACCGCGAGCGCGGTCACTGCCTGTCCGACCAGCCACCAACGCCGGCGCGCCGCCGGCAGTAGGGCCGTACCGGCGAGCAGCCAGACCGCGAAGGGCAGCCAGATCCGTTCCACCTCAGCCTTACTCAGGCCGGAGAGGTCGGCCGCGATGATGGCCACCACGGCGGCCAGGGTCAGCGCCGCCGCGGGGGCCGGCATGCCGACCGCGAACCTGCGCGGCCGGCACGTCGATCCGGTTGGCGTTCGGAGCTCGACGAGGGCCCGGCGTACCGCTGGCGCCCCAGCCGGCCCAGCGGCCAGCACCAGGCTGGCCAGGTTCGCCCACCCCCAGTAGGCGTACGGCCGTTCCCGGCCGATGCCCTGGTAGTAGCGCCGCACCACGAGTTGGTAACCCTCGTACCACCAGAAGCCGGCACGGGCGAAGAGGGCGACCACCACCGCCACCCCGACCGCGGCGACCAGCATCGGCCAGGCCCGCCGCGACAGCAGCAGCAGCACGGCGAGCGCCGGCAGGGCGATCAGCACCAGGCCGTAGGAGAGAAACAGCCCGCAGCCCAGCAGTACGCCACCGACGAACACGGCCAGCACGCCCGGCGCCGCCGGGATGGCCCGCCGACCGCCCATGGCCAGCAGGGCGATGCCGCTGGCGGTCACCCCGGCGAAGATCGCGTCAGCCGAGACGCCCAGCCAGATCGCGCCCGGAAAGAGTACGCCGAAGGGCAGTACCGCTCGGGCGGCCGGCTCATCGCCGAGTGCCCGCAGGGTGACCGGCACCGCTATGGCGGTGAGCGCGCCGATCACCACGCAGAGCAGCGCGGCCGGTCCGCCACCACCCAGACCGACCCGATCGAGCCAGACGAAGATCAGCAACGCGCCGGGCGGATGACCGGACACGTGGGTCGTCCACGATTCCGGCTGGAAATCGAGGATCCGGTCGGCGAAGACCCGCAGGGTCTGCGGTACGTCGGTCACCCGGGACACCTGGGGCAGGTATTCGGCGTCGCCGGTGAGCCGGGTCGCCAGGCCACCCCGCCAACCATCGATCAGAGCCAGTGCGAGGATCCAGCCGACCGACGCGGCATACCCGGAAAGCAACAGCGCCGACCAACGCAGCCGTTCGGCCAGCCCTGGTCCGAAACCGATGACCGCCGCCGCGACAAGCAGCGCCAGCGGCGTGCCGACGCCGACATGCGGACCCCAGGTGCCGAACAACGGCGCGCTGCCGGCGTAGAGCGGCGCACCGGCCCGGTTGAGCCACCAGCCGACCGCGACCGCGACCACGACCAGCACGAGCGCGGCTGTCGCCGCCCAGGCATCGGCGCTCATCCGTCGCCGGCTACCTGCGGCCGGCCGCGACTTCCGATCATGATCCGCGGGCCGCGCCTGCTGCACCCGGCTACGGTATCGGGGTCGCACCCCGACCGGCGCGAAACCGAAAAGGTCAGCCGGGCACGCCGAGCCTGTCGGGTGAATCGGGGAGCGACCGGGGCGGTGTGGGTTTGAACCTCGCGCGAGTGGCTAACACGCGGCATGCCCGAGCGTGATCCGGTGGACGTCGTCCTGCCCTGCCTGGACGAGGCGGCGGCGCTACCCGACCTGCTGGCCCGGATGCCCGTCGGCTACCGGCCGATCGTGGTGGACAACGGCTCCCGGGACGGCTCGCCGGAGGTGGCCGCCCGATGCGGAGCCCTGGTGGTCCTCGAGCCCCGACGAGGGTACGGCGCCGCTGTCCACACCGGCCTTCGCGCGGCAACCGCCAACATCGTCTGCGTACTGGACGCGGACGGCTCACTCGACCCTGCCGGCCTGCCAGCGTTGGTGTCCCTGGTCGACGACGGTGACGCCGACCTGGCCGTGGGCCGACGGATCCCGATCGGCCGAGGTGCCTGGCCGTGGCACGCGCGAGCCGGTAACGCGGTGATCGCCGCGCTGATCCGGCGTCGGGGCGTACCGGTACACGACATCGCGCCGGTACGCGCCATGCGCCGGGTCGACCTGCTCAGCCTCGACATCCGGGACCGGGCGTTCGGCTATCCGCTGGAACTGCTGACCCGGGCCTCGGCGGCCGGTTGGCGGATCGCGGAACGCCCGGTCCCCTATCGTCCCCGGGCCGCTGGCACCAGGTCGAAGGTGTCCGGCTCGGTACGGGGCAGCCTACGGGCGGCCCGCGACATGGCCCGGGTGCTCGGGTGAGAGCGATCGTGCTGTTGGTCGCCAAGGCCCCGGTGGCCGGCTCGGCGAAGACCCGGCTCTGCCCACCGGCCGATCCGGCACAGGCGGCCGAGATCGCCGCCGCTGCCCTGCTCGACACGCTCGACGCGGTGGGCGCCACCCCGACGGCCACACCGGTGCTGGCCCTCAGCGGGGACCTGACCCGGGCCGCCCGAGGTCGACTGATCAGCCGGGCGCTGCGCGGCTGGACGGTGCTCGACCAGCGCGGTGGATCCTTCGCCGATCGGCTCGCCGGGGCGCACGCTGATGTCGCCGGGTACTTCCCGGGTCGACCGGTACTGCAGATCGGGATGGACACCCCGCAGCTCGGCTGGCCGCTGCTCGATCGGACCCTGCGCCGGCTGACGGAGGAGTCAGCCGCGCTACTTGGGCCGGCCGTCGATGGCGGCTGGTGGGGGCTGGGTTTGCGGGATCCCGCCGACGCCGAGGTGCTGCGCGTCGTACCCACCTCCCGGTCGGACACCGCGGCGCGGACCCGGGCGGCGCTGCTCGATCGCGGGTTGCACGTCGAGGCGCTGCCGGAACTGCGCGACGTGGACACCCTGGCCGATGCCGTGGCGGTCGCCGCCCTGGTACCGGGCAGCCGGTTCGCCGCCGCCGTCGCGGCATTACCGGACAGCCCGTCGGCGTTCGACGGTATCGCGGCGAACCTCGAACCGGCGGGCGGTACCGGCGTCGGCGCGGCCCGGACGATCGGCGTACGCCCGGGCCAGCCCGAGCTGCAGCCGAGGGTGCGATGACCGCGCTGGCTGCCGGCCCGGGGCTCGACGGCTATGCCGCGGCCCTCGTCGGTCTGCCCTGCGGGCGGATCGACGACGACGGTCACCACGCCCGGTTGCCGGTACGCCGCTGGCACGGCCACGCTGAACGGGCGCTGCGGCGGCTGGTCGACCACTGCGCGGGCACCGTGCTCGACGTCGGCTGCGGGCCGGGCCGGCTAAGCGTCGAGTTGACCGCCCGTGGCATCCGGGCGCTGGGCATCGACACCTCGGCGATCGCGGTACGGATGACTCGGGAGCGTGGCGGCATCGCGCTGCACCGCAGCGTGTACGACCGACTGCCGGACGAGGGTCGGTGGCGGCACGTCCTGCTCGCCGACGGGAACATCGGCATCAGCGGCGACCCGATCGCTCTGCTCCGCCGCTGTGCCGACCTGCTGCGCCGCGACGGGACCGTGCTGGTCGAGGTCGACCGGCACGGCGCCGGGCTGTGGTGCGGCTACTCGCGGCTACGTCACCCGTTGGGCGAGAGTCCGCCGTTCGCCTGGGCCCGGGTCGGTCTCGACGCGATCATCGCGGTGACCGGGCGGACCCCACTGACCGTACGCGGCGTCCTCGGCTACGACGGACGCTGGTTCGCCGAGCTGGGCCGAGCATGAGCGAGCGCCGGGTACGGAGGCGTCGCCCTGGAGGCGGGGACTTCTTCGCCCCGCGCGCACGCCGCTGGCCGGGCCCCCGGTACTTCGGGAACCCGGCCAGCGATCGGTGCTTCATGCCCGGAGCGTCAAGCGCGCCACTCGCGAACGCCACACCGGTGAGTATCGATCCGGTATTACGGACAACAGGTTTCTGTGAAACGCGGGACGGACCGCGAGCGGATCAACGTGGGGTCACGGGGTGTCCCGGCCGGCACCCACGCGGGCAGCCGCTTGGCTCAGTTTGTCTGAGCTAGCGCTTCTGCGGCTTTCACCCGAGTCTGGCGCTAATGCGTTGTTACCCTGAACCCGCTTGACCTGGGTGACCGACACGACCGCAACGGTGCTCCCGACAGGCCGTCAGAGGAGCCGCTACTGCCGGATTTGCCTGATGTTGCCGAGAGAACTCCGGACAGGAAGTTGCGTATGAAGTTCGTCGAAGGGTGGCATCGGCTGGCCGACCGGACCGCGATCGTGGCGTTCGTTGACACCTGCCTGCGGGGCGCGGCGCAGGTGATGCTGCAGAACAATCCGATCACCGGGCTGGTGATCCTCATTGGGATCGGCGTCGGCGCGTTCGTGAGCGGTAATCCCCGGCTGATCGGCGGTGCTGTCGTTGGCGTGGCGGTCGGCACCGTGACCGCCCTGCTGCTGCGGGCCGACAGGTCCTCGTTGCGGCAGGGCCTGTTCGGATTCAGCCCGCTGCTGACCGCGATCGGCGTGCTGCTCTTCCTGCGTACCGACCCACTGGTCTGGCTATATGTGGTCTTCGGCGCGGCGGCCACCACGCTGGTCACGTTAGCGCTGAGCAAGGTGTTGGGCACCTGGGAAGTGCCCGCACTGACCTTCCCGTTCGTGCTGGTCACCTGGGCGCTGTTATTCGGGGCCTACCAGTTCAGAACCTTGGCCGTGAAGACCGCCACCCCACCCGCGCTGCCCGGACATGTCAAGACCGAATCGGCGTCCCTAAACTCGCACACCCTGGGCAGCATGGTGGAGGAAATCGCGCAGGTCTACCTGATCGAGAGTCGGATCGCCGGTTTGATCATCCTCATCGGCTTGGTCATCAACTCACGACGGACCGCTCTGTTCGCCATCATCGCCGCGGTGGTGGCCTCACTGATCGCGATCTGGTTCGACGCCGGAGCCACCCCCATCGACCAGGGGCTGTGGGGCTTCAACGCCGTACTGACCGGAATCGCTCTGGGCGCTGTGCTTTACCAGCCCAGCTGGTCAACCGGGCTCTACGCCCTAGCCGGTATCATCGCCACCGTTTTCGTTCAAGCAGCGGTAACCACCATATTGACCCCATACGGCATCCCGACGCTAACCGCGCCGTTCGTCATCACTACCTGGCTCTTCCTACTCGCGAAACGGCACTTCACACCCAGAAACCAGGACCAGCCCGGCCAAGAGAGCCTCTTCACGCCACTCAAGCCATCAACCGTCGGCGAACCGGGACGCTAACCCGATCGAAGCCAGCCATCACGCGGTAGGCGGCCCGGTTAGTCAATCTCGACCCAGTTCAGGGTCCGGCGCACCGCCTTCTGCCACTTGCCGTAGCCATCCGCTCGCTGCCGTGACGACCAGTTGGGCTGCCAGCGCTCGTGCTCGTGCCAGTTCCGTCGCAGTTCGTCGGTGGACTGCCAGAAGCCGACGGCGAGGCCAGCGGCGTAGGCGGCCCCGAGTGCGGTGGTCTCGGCAACCACCGGCCGACTCACCGGCACCCCGAGAATGTCTGCCTGCAACTGCATGCAGAGCCGGTTAGCGGTAACGCCACCATCCACTTTCAGCATTTGCAGGGCGACACCCGAGTCCCGCATCATCGCATCGGCGACGTCCCGCGACTGGTAGCAGATGGCCTCCAGCGCGGCCCGGGCCAGATGGGCTCTGGTGTGGTAACGGGACAACCCGACGATCGCACCACGCGCGTCCGAGCGCCAGTATGGGGCGAAAAGCCCGGAAAAGGCCGGTACAAAGTAAAGCCCATCAGTGTCGTCCACCTCAGTGGCCAGCTCCTCGATCTGCGCCGCGTCGCTGATGATGCCCAGCTGGTCGCGCAACCACTGAACGGCTGACCCGGTAACGGCGACGGACCCCTCGAGGGCGTACACCGCCGGCTGGTCACCGAACTGATAGCAGACAGTGGTCAACAGACCAGAACGGGACCGGACCACCGAGGTGCCGGTGTTCAGCAGCATGAAGTTCCCAGTGCCGTAGGTGTTCTTGGCCTCGCCCGGGGCAAAGCAGACCTGCCCCACGGTCGCCGCTTGCTGATCACCGAGGATGGCGGTGAGCGGCACCTCCCCGGCGAACGGACCCTTGGCCACCGTGCTGCCGTAGCCGCTGCTGTCCGATGATGGCCGGATTTCTGGCAGCATCGCCCGTGGGACGTCGAAGAAGGACAACAGTTCGTCGTCCCAGTCCAGGGTCTGCAGATCCATCAGCATGGTACGGCTGGCGTTGGTCACATCGGTGACATGCAGACCGCCGTCAACGCCGCCGGTCAAGTGCCACATGAGCCAACTGTCTGTGTTACCGAACAGCGCGTCGCCGCGTTCGGCTGCCGCCCGCACCCCGTCCACGTTCTCCAGGATCCACTGCACCTTCCCGGCCGAGAAGTAGGTCGCCGGCGGCAGGCCCGCACGCTGCCGGATGACCTCGCCGCGCCCGTCCCGCTCCAGCGCCGCAGCGATCCGATCGGTTCGGGTGTCCTGCCAGACGATCGCGTTGTAGTAGGGCTGGCCGGTGCGCCGGTCCCACACCACTGTGGTCTCCCGCTGGTTGGCGATGCCGAGGGAAACAAGGTCGGTGGCCGTCAGGCCAGACGTATCCATGGCGGCACGGATGACCACCGAGGTCCGCTCCCAGATCTCCACCGGGTCGTGTTCCACCCAACCGGCCCGGGGCAGAATCTGTCGGTGCTCCGACTGGTAGCGGCCGATTTCAGTGCCGGCGTGGTCAAAAAGCATGAAGCGTGTGCTGGTGGTTCCCTGGTCCACCGCGCCAACAAATTCAGCCATCCAGGCCTCCGCACTGTCTGTCGGACCGCACATCAGTCGCCGGGAACGATACTTAACCTGTTCCCGTTTGATGAGCCCTGGCGCACTCGTGTTGGAAGTCGCATCGGGCACCGTGAGCGCCTCTAGCTGATCGCAGTGGCGATCCCGCTGCTCAGACACGCCCGCTGACGGCCTGGGCCCCCCAACCATCCGAATTTCACATCGGTACGATTAGATGAACACCAACGATGGCTGGGTAGACGAGCATAAGTTTGGCTATCACCGTACTGGCCGATCGCAGGGCCGGTCCGGTACCGCGGACGGTTCGTGGAGCGTCGGTGTTGAGCAGTCATCGCGGTGACGCCGAGCGGAGAGGAAGATCCGAATGCCTAGGCTCGAACCCGCAGATCGCGCGGCCTCGCGCGCCAGCGAAGAGTTGGGGCTGAGGCTAGACCAGTATCGAGTGGAACTCACCGGCTACTGCTATCGGATGAGGGGATCGGCTTTCGACGCCGACGACGCGGTTCAGGAAACGCTGGTACGCGCTTGGCGGAGTTTCGATCGCTTCGAGGGACGTGCGTCGCTGCGCTCATGGCTCTATCGCATTGCCACGAACGTTTGCTTCAGCATGCTGCACGGAAAACCACGTCGGGCCCGCCCCATGGACCTGGTCCCGCCAGCTACCGTCGAAACACTCCTCGGCAAGGCCCTCCCCGCCGACAGGTGGATTCAACCAGTTCCCGATGCCCGTGTTCTCACGGTCCATAGCGATCCCGCCGAGCTCGTCGTCTCCCGCGAAACGATCCGTCTTGCCTTCATCGCCGCGCTGCAACAACTCGCACCCCGACAGCGGGCGGTGCTGATCCTCAGAGATGTGCTGCGCTGGAGGGCGACGGAAGTCGCGGATCTGTTGGAGATCACGGTCGCGTCGGTCAACAGCATCGTACAACGTGCCCGATCGACCCTCGCGGCAAACAAGAGAGCCGCCAGCGGATCGACCGAGGCAATGGATAGCAGGCAGCGACTGCTTCTGGCCCGATACATCGAAGCCTTCGAGCGATACGACATTGAGTCGCTGGTCTCGCTACTACGAGGACGCAACTCTATCAATGCCGCCTTACCAACTTTGGCTACGGGGCCAGGCCGACATCCGCCGATGGTTCCACCGCAGCAGAGCCGATTGCTGCGGATCCCGACTCATCCCGGTCAGCGCGAACGGTTCGCCGGCACTCGTGCAGCACCGGCCCAGCCGACCGGATGGCGGCCACGAACAGTGGGCGCTCCAAATCATCGAGATATCATCCGAGAGGACTAGGTTCATCGATGTTTTCCTCGACGTTACCCACCTCATCCCAGATTTTGGACTGCCCCCTCGGCTCTAGGATTAACCCCTGCGGTGGCTCGACAGAGATGCGGACGCCGCGCGTTGATCGATGCGTGGACCGGGCCGCCTCACCCCAGCTGCTCGGACGAGATGGAGCCGAATGCTGCGGGACGTCGCGTCACGCGAATCTCCATACTGGCCTCAAGTGCAGTCCCGCATAGGCACTGCTAAGCACTCGCTCGCAGAGGGTGCAGGGCCTGGCACTGCTCGAGCCTCAAGGCGCCCTGCGGGTGACTAACCGGTCTGGCAACGCGCACGGCAACCGCGGTCGGCAACGACAGCACCGACGGGCCGATGGGTTCCGCACCGCCGCACGGTCTAACCCTTGAGGCGATAGGACCGCTGACCGACACCCACGGGAACCGACACAGCCCTCCCGGGTACGACGGCATCCACACTGACGCTCCGGCCGAGGCTCGCCTCGATGGCAAATACGTCCTCCGGATATCGGGTCTCCATCACCAATGCAATTGACCACCGACCTATCTTGCTAAACAAGACCTCAGGTAGTCATGTCCCATCGAAAAACCCCGCGTACGATAGTTTACCTGACGTCGATGGACAGACATCATATGGAACATAGCGGGGCTCGAGGGAAACCAAGGCTCGGATCATCTTGCGTCTTACCAAGCGCGCCAAAGAGGAGAAACCGCAATGAACAGCCAACATAGGCGCCATCTTCCCGATGGGCCACTCACAGCAGGTCAGGATGATCCACGTTACGCCGATCTAGTCCGTCGCGGTAAAGGCTGTGGCCGATGGGTAGGCAATCCCGACTATGTGCGTCTAGTCGCCTCGACGCAAGATGTCGTGGCGGCCGTCCAGGATGCAGTCCACCAGAATAAACGGATCGCCGTGCGGAGCGGCGGGCACTGTTACGAGGGTTTCGTTGACGACCCGGCAGTCCAAGTCGTCATTGATATGTCTTTACTAACCGACGTCTACTACGATCCGGACCGTCAAGCATTCGGCGTGGAGGCTGGCGCTACCCTCGGCGAGGTTTACCGAAAGCTATACCTGGGTTGGGGGGTGGTTATCCCAGCGGCCGGAGAGCACCCGGGGATTGGCGTCGGCGGACACATCCCAGGAGGTGGATACGGAGTCCTGTGTCGTCTGCACGGGCTAGCGGTGGACCATCTATACGGGGTCGAGGTGGTCGTAGTCGACGAGTCCGGAACAGCTCACACGATAGTAGCCACACGCGAACCAAGCGATCCGAATCGGGAGTTGTGGTGGGCTCATACCGGCGGCGGAGGAGGCAACTTCGGCATTGCCATCCGTTACTGGTTTCGATCACCTCACGCAGTCGGGTTGGATCCGAGTGACCTGTTACCCAAGGCTCCCGACTCGATGCTGCGATTCAGCGCCGAATGGCAGTGGGATGATATCAATGAGTTTGCTTTTATTAGACTGGTCCGCAATTTTGGCAGATGGTGCGAACGTAACAGCGCCCCAGACACGCCATTCGTCAGCCTGTTCGCTAACCTTTTCCTCGCACCTCGCACGGCCGGAAGCATTTCACTGACCGGACATGTGGTGTCCCCGGATCTCGGTACCACCAGTATGGTAAGCAGTTTTCTCGCCGATCTCAACGAAGGAGTCGGGACACCATTCGAATGGGAAGAAATAAACATATCCTGGCTTACTTTCATCACTAGCGCAAAGGACAACGAGGACTCCTTCACTCCGATACGCATGAAGATCAAGGACGCCTTCCTGCGCCAGAGCCTGAGCGATCGTCAGGTCGCAACCGCTTATCGGTACCTAACACAGACTGACGGCGCAACAGCGTTTCGCGTCATGCTACTGGTTCTCGACACATACGGGGGCAGGGTAAACGCGGTGAGTTCGAATGCTACTGCCTCTGCGCAACGTGATTCGTCACTGAGAGCCATGCCCCTTGTTGTCTGGCAGGACGCCGAAGACGATGTCCAAAACCTGACGTTGATTCGTGAGTTCTTTTGGGATATTTTCGCCGATAGCGGCGGGGTGCCGGTACCCGGCGAAGTCGCAGACGGCTCCTACATCAATCATCCAGACATAGACCTTGCTGATCCTCAGTGGAATTTATCCGGAGTCCCCTGGCACACACTGTACTACAAGGACAATTATCCTCGTTTGCAGCAGGCAAAAGCACAATGGGATCCGCGCAATATATTTCAGCATGCTTTGTCGATCAGGCCACCTGGCCCGCCAGATGAATGAAGCTGGATCAGATGCCCGGTTAAAGTCGTCCGGTCGCGGCACAGGTGGTCGCCGCCGGATCGGCGTAACGAGCGCCGAACCATACGATCCTGGACAATTGCCACACCAGGCGGCATTCCCCTCCGCCCCGCCAGCATGAGACTTCGGCTGGGCGGGCGGGGACTCTGCGCACCTCGGAGGTGGGATGCCGCCAGTGAATGCTTGGTTAGCCGCCAATGCAGGGACAAGATCGGAAATGGCGCGGGAATTCCATAGATGAAGTTAGATATCGTACCCCTCGGCCAGCACCGGGACCTACCACATCCCAAACATCCATGATCCGCCATTGGGTCCCAGACCTCCCGATCTAGTGCATATTGATACTTGTGCCATGAGTTGCTATTTGCTCACATGCACGCAACGTTACCGGGATACAAGTAGTGGATGCCCAATGACAACGCCTCGTAGTTGCCTACGGGATAAATATTGAAACCATCGCGAACCTGCGCTAGCATTCAGATCAATCGTTGCAACCCATATTATGAGCCCAGCGTGTCACTCCCCCGCCCGGACGCATCGACTTGAATCGGATTGGCAATCGGCCACGATGATGCGGCGACGGAACCTCTGACGTCGCCACGGACCGATGGCAGCTACCAACGCTTGGCCGACTGGGCCGGCAATGTGCTACCTAACAACGGCAGCTACCGCATACGAGGGATCACAATGGACGAGGTTATCCGAAAATCTGTCGCCCGAGTCATCGAGTCCATGCACGAAAATCTCGGCGAACAACTCACTGTAGATGACATGGCCCGGACCGCGATGTTCAGCAAGTTCCACTTCTCCCGAATATTCCAGCGGGTCACCGGGATATCGCCTGGTCGGTTCCTGTCCGCATGGCGGATCCAAAAGGCCAAACAGCTTCTGGTTTCCACCTCATTGAGCGTTACAGACATCAGCCACCAGGTCGGCTATTCCAGCGTCGGTACCTTCAGTACACGATTCACCAACAGCGTGGGCGTCTCGCCCAGTGCCTACCGCCGCCTCGGCGGGGTAATACCCCAGATCAATGCGGACGATCAGCGCGATCTCGCGCAGGAATCGTCGGCTACGGTCCGGGGCGAGATACTGGCACCAGCCAAGCATCCATCTGGCCTGGTCTTCGTCGGATTGTTCGCCGAGCCGATCCCCCAGGGGCGACCGGTCCGATGCACAGTTCTCTCCCGCCCCGGACCGTACCGATTGGAACGCGTTCCGCAAGGGGCTTGGCACCTACTCGCTCATTCCGTAGCGGCCAACGACGAAGATCGTCCTACCAGCCCGGTCGCTGATAGCGAGTCACTAACAGTCGGCTCCCATGGGCCGATCAAAATCCGTCCCGATACGGTCATGCGGAGAGCTGATCTGCAACTCAGACCGATGCGAGCATTCGATCCTCCGGTATTACTCGCCCTAGTCGATGTACGCTCGGAGGCGCTTCGCGCAGCCAATTAATTCCCATCGTTGGGTTAGACGAAGGGCCGGGCGGTCACCGATGTCACGTTATCGAATCCAGTTGCCGTGGCGACTTATCCGCATGCGAGGCTCAATGTATATATAGCTTGGCTATTCCGCACGCTGCACGATCATTGGCAAGCCGCCGCGGATCCGCAAGGAGAGCATCGGCTCGGCGACCACTTCATAATCGGGATCCCTGACAAGCTGAAGATCACGGGAAACCATGGCAAGCACAAAAACGGCTTCCATCATGCCGAGGCTGTTGCCGACACAGAAGCGTGGGCCGGCACCAAACGGAATATAGGCATAGCGGGGCCGATCACCAGTGCGGCGCGGATTGAAGCGATCAGGATCAAACCGTTCTGGCTCGTCCCAAAAAGCTTTATGTCGATGCAGGGTGTAGGGACAGACCAACACGTCGGCACCGGCCGGCACGTGGTAGCCACCGATCTCATCGTCTTGCTGAGCCTCACGGGTTAGGATCCACACTGGCGGATAGAGCCGCATCACCTCTTCGACCACCATTGCCGTGTACGTCAGCCGGCGCAGATCTTCATAGACCGGTAGTCGGTCACCGAGCACCTCGACCGCCTCGGCGTGCAGCCGCGCCCGAACCGCAGGGTGCCGGTCGATCAGGAAGAACGCCCAACCCAACGTGCTCGCGGTCGTCTCGTGTCCGGCGAGCAGCAGAGTGACGAGCTCGTCGCGCATCCGCTGCTGGGCAACCGCGGCATCACTCTCCTGCTGGGTCGAGACGATCAACCGGGACAACGCGTCGTCGCCCTGGTTGCCGGAACGCGTCATCCGCTGCGTTACCAACTCGTTCACGACGTGCTCCAGATACCGTCGAGCCCGACGGAAGCGAAGCTGATGGGGCAACGGCACCCACATCGGCACCATACTCATTGAGAGCATCTCGAACATTGCCTGGTTCTGTACGGACTCAAACGCGTGCCCGATCGAGTTGAACGTGCTCAGATCCGCGTCGAGCAACGTCCGCCCTAGGACCCCGAGTGTGAGCCCGGTCATCTCATCCAGCACGTCTACTGGCTGCCCGCCCTGGCGGGACCGGAGCCGGTCGACCAGGTGCGCCGCCTCCTCGGCGACTGCCCCCGCCTGCTGAGCGATCCGCTTACTCTGAAAAACCGGTTGGATCACATTGCGCTGCTTGCGCCACCGCTCGCCCTCGCTCGTTAGTAGTCCGTCGCCGAGCGCTCGTCGAGCCTGCGCCAACCCAATTCCCTTGTGATAGTTGGCACTGTTGTCGGCCAGCACATGTTTGGCATGATCAGGATGGTTGAAGAAATAGAGGGTTCTCGGTCCGACCGGCATTCGAACGGCATCGCCGTATCGTTCGGCTGCCGATGTCATAAGTCCGAGTCGATCCCGGCCCAACATTCGGAACGTACGGAGTGCCTCCCGCTGTGACGGTCCTGGCGGGACTCTGCGGGAATCGGAGAAGGTCATCCGAGTTGCGGCGTATGAACCCGACCACTGTGGGCCGGGTGGAACGCCGCTTCCTCCCCTCAAGAATCGAGCTGCACAATGGGGCATCTGAATGTGAAACAGAGCTGGAGGTGTAGCGGGTCTACAGGTGTCTTCTTGTCCGATACCCGGGCGGTCCGATCAGTGAAACTACATCTGCGGGCACGTGCGCCGGCTCGACAACTGCGGACCTGGTGAGCGGACCCGGTTTACCACATTGAACGACAGATCAGGGTAACCCGGATCAGCGCTACAAATTTCGGCCGATGTCGGCGGTTCGGAACCTGCTCCGCAACCACCATTTGGCACGCATGATCTCGGATGCATCCTGGTGGTAATTGCGGAGCATTTCGGCGTACAAAATCCACTGATATGGACGGGATTTGAGCAGGGTCAACCGCTGATACCCATCCAGTGAAATCTGTTCTGACTATGTAAGATGGTCCGCGGTGATGCCGCTGAACGCGTACGACTGGGCACTGCCAATCCCTAACGGCCCACGGCCGGGACGTGGGCACGGCCCGCGACACCCTGGCCACCACGTCGGCACTGGCAGAACGTCCGTAGAGCTGACGTAAGACCTCAACGGGACTCCTCTGACCGGCAATCAACAATGAAACAGGAATTTCCGCGGGGCGGGCGTAGGGAATCCCCCTTGCTTCAGACAGGAAAAACTGTCAACCCTGTACCTCACTCTGCATCGGGCCGATTTCACGGAATCGGCCATGGAAGAAAAGCAACCCCTCCTCGTCGGCCTGTCGGTCCAGGAACAGCAAACTTCCGAGAAAGATGGTGTGATCGCCGCCGTCGTACGAACGCCACAACTCGCACTCGAAGTGTGCGATGGCGCCAGTGATCAGCGGTGCACCGGTGAGCGGGCCCGGCAGCCAAGCGACAGGATCGAACTGTGCTGCTCCTTCCGGTCGGCGACGGTCCGCGAAATGGCGCGCCACTTTTTCCTGGTGGCCGGCCAGAACGGATACTCCAAAGCACCCGGCTTCGATGAGGTGCCCGTGCATGACCGCTTCACGGTCAACACAGACCAGTACCAGAGGTGGATCCAGCGAGACGGAGGTGAAGGAGTTGGCAGTCATGCCGTGCGGGCTGCTGCCGCCGACGGTCACCACGGTGACTCCGGTGGCGAACGCCCCGAACGCCCGCCGTAGCAACTTCGCGTCCGCCATTTCACTCGATGGTTTCGAGACAACGTTCACGCTGACCCTCCTGCTCCGTGCCGCCTAGGCCCGGACCGACGCATACGGCTCGAGCGCCCGGGCCAGCGGTTCGGGCACCCGGGCCGGCGCCGTACGACCGTTTGGTCCCCGCATGCATGCGACCCGCTGCCGCCCCCGGGCAACGAGCGTGTCGCCGCCAGCCGGGTCAAGTCGCACGTAGTCGAAGCTGAACTCGACCTGCGTCTGCGCCAGATCAACCAGGCCGCATCCGGATCGCTACCTCGTCGAACGCCGTAATCTCCGCGAAGAACTCGCAGTCCACCCGGAGCGTGAAGAGCTTGAGGTCGTCCTGCAGGTCAGCGAGCACGTCCGGTGCGCGCACCTTGAGGAACATCTCCCGGCAGCGGCCCTGCCAGCGCAGGTAGTTGACGTAGTAGACGTTGCCGACCAGGTTGGTTTCCTCGAAACCCACCGTGTGCAGGTACTCGAAGTACCGCTCCATTCCTACCCCTGCCCTTCAACCAGCACCGCGAAGACGACCGGCTTCAGGTCCGTCCCGCAAGGTAGTGACGAGTGTCGCGATCCGCAGTGCGCCGGAGGCGAAAATGGCCCACCCGTCTCGCGGTGCCGAACGCAACGTGAGCAGGGGCGCGGTGGTCGGCAGGCCCGCCTTCTGCAGGCACTCGATGGCTGTCCAGACCCGCGTCCCGCAGCGTCGCCACTCTCCCGGAGCTCGGCGGCGACCAGTTCCGCCAACGACGCGTGCGTGCCGAGCAAGCCCTGCCACTCGGAGAGCGGCCGCTCGGCTACATGCTCAACGTCACAGCCGACCGGTCCATCGGCGACTACGCGAGGGTGAGGCCCGCACCATGTGCTGCCGAAATGGCTCGCTCGCCAGCGATTTCCGGCCGACCGTCCGGTCGGTGACGTAGCACGGTCGGGCCGCCGAGGGCGCGACCGAGCCGCTACCGCGGTCTGATCTCGGCGATCGCCACGTCGCTCCGGACTGTCCGGCTCCACGACGATTGTCACCGGCACAATGAGCAGGTCGCCCAGCGTACGCTCCAGATAGGCACCGAGCAGCGGAATCACCCACGGCCCGCGCCCATCTTTTTTCCGTACCGCCTGCAGTCGCAGCCCTTCCCACCGCTCCACGATCTCGCCGGTACCGGTGCGGACCGCAATGTCGTAGACGTAGGTGTCGCCGTCCCGGCTACGCTCGGTCGCGCAGTAGCGCACCTCCCCGGCGTTGACGAGCTTGTGCCCACCCGGGTAGACCCGTTCGATGCCGGCCGGCAGCAGGGTCGCGTCCGGCACACAAACCTGAGTCCCGTGCATGAGTGCGTCACGCATACCCGGATCGCCCAGCAGCAGCTCCCCTGGAAGGAAATCAGCGAACCAACCCGCCTCGTCGAGGACCGCCACTTCAGCGTCGACATGCCGGGCGGCAGCCTGGTGGTAGCGTCGCAAACGCTGGAACAGCGGCCCCTGGAAGAGGGTGTCGCCGTACAGGTCCCGGTCCGGGACCAGCGGCACCGCTGGCAGTCCCGGCGCGATCTGGTCCGGTGGACCGTCGGGCACCGGGTGGTCGTTCACCGCGTCGGGTACCCGCATCCGGGCACGGAAGTGGTCGGCGGCGAACCGGGTCTCCGCGCTCCGAATGGCCACCTCGACCGTGTCGTGGTCGGTAACCACTGCGGCCACCCGCACCGTCGTGCTGCCGTCCGGCGGGATCGACGATAGGTCGCAGAAACTCGGCCTGCTCGATGATCGGTACGGTGCCGCAGCCGGTGACCGCAGTGGTCACCTGGGCCATTGCCTCCAGACCGAAGACCGCGGGGAAGAGCAGGTTGCCGTCGAGGAGATGATCCGCCAGATACCGGTCGGAGCCGGCGTTCAGGTCGATCTCGGTAACCAGCTCGACACCGTGGTAGCGAATCAGCGGCTTGTCCACGAACCGCAACAGCGGCAGTGGTGGGAGATCGATAGCGCACCGTGTCGATGCCCTCGGTGCGTCCACTGATCACCACCACCGGAGGCGCCTCGGGGTCGGCGAGCAACCGCCGCATCAGTCGCACGCCCTGATCCGGAGGGATCGGAACGATGCCCTCCCGGGAGAGGGACTCGACCACCGAGAGCCGCTCGCCCATCCCGACGCCGGACCATACCGACCATTCCAGACAGAGGCTACGGCAGTGCGGGTGCGGTGTCGGTCCACCTCCGCGGGTGAGGTCCGCCAGCCAGTCGTTCGCGCGTCGCGTAGTGCGCCTCACCGCGCAGCCCGGCCCGGCCGATGATGCTGCCGAACGTCACCAGCAGCCGCAGTTGCGCCCGGGTCGACGGCGGCCAGCACCGCGCGCAGGCCGTCGATCTTCGGGTGCGAAGGTACGTCGGAAGGCCGCCATGTCCAGCTTGGTCAGCGCGGCCGGCTCGTTGCGTCCCGGCGCCATGCAGAACCGCGGTAACCGGGCCGAGCGCCGTTGCCACTTCGGCGACCGCACGCCGAACCGCCGCCGGATCGGTGACATCGGCGCGCTCGTAGTGCACGATCACGCCGGCCTCGGTCATCCGGCGCAGGTTCGCCGCCAGCTCCGTCGTCCTCGGCCGGGTCGGAGCGGCCGAGCACGGCCAGCTTGGCGCCGGTGTCGCTGGCCAACGCCAGCGCGCACTCGGCGGTGATGCCCTTGCCGCCGCCGGTGACCAGCAGCACGTCGCCGCCGTCCAGTGGCTGCTCGGTGCGACGCGGACGCATCGGCAGGGCACGCAGGGTCGGGACCCGTCGTACCCCGCGTCGTCGTAGTGCGCCTCGACGAAGCCGCTGGTCGCGGCAACCTCGTCCACCACCCAGCCGACCGCGCTCACCTGGCCGGCAGGTACCTGGACGATGGTGATCCGCAGGTGCGGCGCCTCGAGCCGTAGCGGTCTTGGCCAGCCCGGCCGCGCCGCGGCCATGTTGCACCAGCACGAACCGGCTGCCCGGTGGGCTCGGCCGCCGCCGCCTGGGCTGCCCGCAGCGCCGGCTCGAGCTGCTGCACGGTGCAGTCCGGTGGCAGGCAGACCAGGACCCCCGCGCCGAGTTCGCGCGTTCGAGAGCTGTCCCGCAGCGGCTCGGCGAGCGGGTGGTCGCCGGCTCGGCGTACACCTGCCACTTACCGTTCCGCTCGGCTGCGGTCACCGGGCCGGTAGCGGCACCTCGATCGAGGTCGACTGCGAAGGCCCGGGACCCAGGGGCGGCACCGGTGACAACTGGTCCGGCATCGCATCGCCGGTCGGGCGGTCTGGCTCAGCTCGTCAATGGCCGCTGCCAGCTCACCGACGGTGGCGGTGGCGAAGTTGGTCGGCAGCTGTGCCGGCGGCACGCCAAGATGCTGGGCCGCCTGGTTGACCACCTGGCCTACGGTGATCGAGCTCAGGTGCAGGTCGTCGAGGAGCCGGCTGCCGGCGGTCACCATCTCCAGCGGCAGTTCGGCGCGCTCCGCCGCCAGGCGGCGCAGCAGCTGCAGACCCGATTCCACGATCTGCCCGTCGTGCCGATGCCCCCCGATCGACCTGTTCCACCCTGGGCTCGCTGGCTGCGCCGTTGCCACCCCGGATCAGCATCGACGGCGCCTGCTCGCAGGGACTGGCGAAGAACGAGAACTCGGCGCCCGAGCTCCAGCGGCCGGACGAACCGGCCCTGGAACAGCGCCCCGTGCGCAACGGTGACGCCCGACCACGAACGCCGCGCCGACGACCCGCAGCAGCCCGGCGAGCGACTCGTCGTCGGTGTCCAACGCGACCGCCGGTACGTCCGCGACCGTCGACGCCAGGCGCGCTGAGCACCCGGCCCGGGCCGACCTCGACGAACAGGTCGGTGTCCTTGGCGGCGAGCGCCGACGCGCCGGTGCGAACAGCACCGGGTCGGTGATCTGCCGGCGCAGCAAGCCCCGGCACGTCGATCTCCGCCGGGAGCGCCTCGCCGGTGACCGTGGAAACGACCCGCCGGTGCCACGCGGCGGAACGGCTCGCTCGGCCAGCGCAGCGGCGAAGGCTCCCGCGGCGGGTGCCACGAGCGGCGAGTGGAAGGCGTGCGACACCGCCAGCGGGTCCAGCTCAGCCCGGCGGCGCCGGCCCCGCGGCACGGCCGCCTCGACCGCGTCGACCGGTCCGGCGACGACGGTCTGGTCGGGACCGTTGTAACCGGCGATCACCACCGGGCAGCTCCGCCGATCAGGGCGGCGACCCGCTCCGGCGACGGCGCCGATGCCGGCCATCGTGCCCGAGGCGCTGTGCTCGGCCATGGTCTGCCCGCGAGACCGTCGCCACCCGGAGCAGCGCTGTCCTCGTCCATCGCGCCGGCCCAGTGCAGCGCTGCAGATCTCGCCGAGGCTGTGCCCGACCGCGACGGCCGCCTCAAGCCGAGCAGCGGACAGGACCCGCAGGCCGGCCAGCGAGCCGGTGACGATCCGCGGCTGGGCGACCTCGGTCGCCACCACGTCGCCGGCGGCGGGCAGGCCGACGCTGGTCGTACACCTCGTGCGCTTCGGCGAACCGGCGCCGCAGCGCGCCGCCGCTGGTGCCCCGCCCGGAGCCCTGCCCGGGGAAGAGGTAGCCGATCCGGGCCGGCCCGCTCGCGCGGCCGAGGAACACGGCCGTCCGCGGTGAACAGCTGGTCTCGCCGGCGTCCAGCGCGTCGCGACCGTGGCGCAGCCGCCGCTCGGCGTCCTCCGGGCGAGGCGACCACGACGGCCGCGCGGTAGGGCAGGTCGCGCAGTTCACGCTGGAGCGTGGCGGCCAGGTCGGCCAGCTGGGCGTAGGCGAGGCCGGGCACGAACTCGACCAGCTGGGCCAACCTGGTCGCGCAGTTCCTGCGGCCGAGCCGGCGTCCAGCAGCAGCAGTTCCGTGTCCTGGATCGAGGCGGCGAGCGCCCGGGTCCGGGTGATCCGAGCGCTCGCCCGCCGCCGGCGCACCACTGTTTTCGAGCACGACATGGGTGTTGATGCCCGCCGAAGCCCATCGCGGTGACGCCGGCCCGGACCGGGGCGTCGGCCGGCCACGGCTTCCGCCTGGCGCAGCACCCGCAGCGCGCGCCGATCCTCGGTCGAACAGTCGTGCGGGTCGACGCAGCCGATGGTCGGCGGCAGCACCTGGTGGTGTACCGCCATCGCGGCCTTGATCAGGCCGGCCACCCCGGCGGCGGCCTTGGTGTGGCCGATCATGCCCTTGATCGAGCTGATCGCGGCCGGCGCCACCGGCCGGATCGGCCTCCCGGCGGGCGCACCGAGAGCGCCTTCAGTTCGGTGGCGTCGCCGACCGCGGTGCCGGTGCCGTGGCCCTCGAACACGGCCACCGTGTCGATACCGAAGCCGGCCCGCTCGTACGCCCGGTCGCAGCGCCAGCCGGTAGCCGCTCGACCTCGGGCCGGGTGATGCCGCCCTGGCCGTCGGAGGAGATGCCCCAGCCGGCGATCGTGGCGTAGATCCGGTGACCGGCCTCGCGCGCGCCTCCGCTGCGCGCATCAGCACGACCATGCCGCAGCCCTCGCCCGGCCAGAAGCCGTTGGAGCTGCGGTCGTACACCCGCATCTCGCCGCGGGCCAGGGCGCCGGTCTTGGCGAAGCCGACGATCTCGAACGGGTCGATCGACAGGTCGACGCCGCCGGCGATCGCGACGTCGATCTCGCCGTCGACGAGCGCTTGCAGGCGGTCGCTACCGACAGCAGCGAGGACGAGCAGGCGCCGTCGACGGTGTAGCCGCCGCCCTTGAGGTCGAAGTGGTTGCAGATCCGGCCGGCGATCGTGTTGGACAGCGCCGCCGGCCAGGGTGTCCTCGTCGATGGCCGGGAAGGGCGTCTTGTAACGCTCCTCGAAGTCGTCCAGGAAGCTCGCCAGCTGGTCGTCATCCCAGTCCTGCTCCTTGCAGCGCCGCGGCGACCATCCGCCGCACGTACGGCCATCGCAGCCGCATCTGGTTGGCGCGGGAGAACTCGCCGGTAAGGCTGTTGCCGATGACCACACCGGTACGCTCCCGGGGCAGTCCCTCGGCCATCGGGAAGCCGGCGTCCGCCAGTGCCATGCGCGGCGATGTCCAGCGCCAGCCAGTGGGTCAGGTCGGTCGACGCGGTAGGTGCTGCCGGCGATCTTGTACGCGATCCGGTCGAACTCGTAGCCCTCGATGACAGCGGCGTTGCGGGCGTAGAAGCGGTCCGGCGCGGCCGGGTCCGCGTCCCAGTAGTCCTCCAGCCGCATCCGTACGTCGGGCAGCCGGCGGAACGCGCGGCGGCCCGCCAGCGCGTTCTCCCACAGTTCTCTTGGCGAAGTGGCGTCCGGATATCGGCAAGCCATTCCGACCATCGCGATCCTGGTCATGCTGGCACAACCTCTTTGTCGGAGTTCGAGGTGGCGGTAACGGCATCCTTGTGAGGTGCCGTTGTGAAGGACTGATCACCGACGGCTCGGCGTTCCTCCGCCTCGCGTTGTTCGCGTCCCTTGTTTGCGATATGCAGCGCCCACAGGAATCCGCCTCGGACAAGGCATACGATGGCGGTCGCGAAGAACAGTCCGTACGCGATACTGGCGCCGGTCAGCAGGCCGTAAACCACGGCAACCCCGGCGCCGAAGGCCATCTGCGAAGCCGGCTTGGACGGACTGGTGCCCGGGTCGGTGATCATGTAGTTGCTGAAGAGCACGAACGCCACTCCGGTCATCGGGGCCAACGCTCCCGGAATCGACGTGTCCAGGATGAGTCCACGGACGACCGCCTGCAGCACGAAGACACTCAGCCAAGCCATGATCAGCCACATTCGGCCGGTCAGCTTCGCGTTGAGCATGGTGCCGGCGACAAGAATGATCGCGGGCACC
Organism: uncultured Actinomycetota bacterium; assembly: GCA_963750055.1. GTDB lineage: Bacteria > Actinomycetota > Actinomycetes > Mycobacteriales > Micromonosporaceae > CAVVPI01. The sequence goes on from CAVVPI010000012.1 coordinate 81,691, forward strand.
AGCCAGTCGATCGGGCCGGTGATGTTCTCCGTAAAGTGGTACGGCGGCGCGATGCTGGCCCATGGGAAGAGCACCAAGATGATCGCGATACCGAAGTTGGATGGGTTCATAAAGTGCCGCAGCCGACCGCGTACTGGCGCCCGCAGCAGCCATTTGGCTCCGATCGCCACCATGACCCCGAACATCATCACCAGGATCTGGTCGTTGACGTAGGTCAGCATGTTCACCGCGAGAGCGGTGATGTGAGCCGGAAACAGGAATTCCACCAGACCACGCATACCGTTGCCGGTGAAGCGCGGTGCGCGCCCCTCCGTCCGGGCCCCGATGATTTCCAGACCGACTTCCGTCGCGTAGCCGGTAGCAAGGGCGATCACCGGCCAGAGCCAGGGCTGCTCGAAGCCGAGCACGGTGTAGCCGAGAATGTTGAAAATGCTGATTGAGATCGCGAATCGGCGCAGCGCCGTGATGACCTTCGGGTCATGCCGCGGCGGGCTGGTTTTGGTCTCGGCCATGGCCGTCACTTCTCCTGAGCCTGAGAGCCGAGCTTGAGCCAGTGCCAGCCCGGGGTCAACTGAAGATCCTGTTCGCGCACCTGACCGGTACGGTCCCGCCATCGCAGGTGCACTGACACCGGTCCGGTAACGTCCGCCCCTAGTCCGATGTGCACCTCATGGCTGCGCTTGCCGGAGTGGCCACTGCCACCGTCGACCCGGGAAACAATCTTGCGGCCGTCGCGGGGTCGTCACGGTTACCTGCGCGCCCACCACCGGCGATCCCGGCAGCCGGTAGTGTTCCGGCGACCGGTTCGGCGTCATGGGCCAGCCGTAACCCCAGGAAGGCACCCGGGGACGGGACTCAGGTTGCGGTAGAAGACCGGCTCGGCCCACTGCCGGGCCACGGCGAAGTCGAGCCGGCCGTCGCCGTCCGCGTCACCGGTGGCGATACCCCGGGTGGGCACCGGAACGGCGAGGCCGAGTTGTTTCGCCAGGTTGACGTACCGTCCGTCATCACCCTTGACAAAGAAATGCAGGGTCTGACTGCCGCTGATGTCGTCACCGGCTTTCAGGCGCGGCCACCAACGCGGGTTTGTCAGCAGCTCGTCGTTGGCCGTGGCCAGCTCCTGCAGTTGTGGCCACCGGTTGACCTGACCCTTGACGAATCCGGTGGCCTGGGCGACCACCAGATCGCCACTGTTGTCGAAGTCAGCCAGCTTCGCGTCCCAGCCCCAGCCCGACCAGGCGAGGCCAAGCGATGCGCTGCGGTCCTCCCAGGGTGCCTTGCCGTCGGCCAACTGCGCTCGAAGATCAGCCTGGTCCTTGGCGCTGGAGATGAACGTGAAGTGGCTTTCCTCGATGCCGAAGGAGGTGGTGATGTTGCTGACGAAAATGTCGTAGAGACCGTCACCGTCGAGGTCGCCAAAGTCGACGCCCATGCCCTTGAACGAGTCGACGCCGATCCGCTTCGACTTCGGCACCAACGCCTTACGTACGCCCTCCACGAGCGCGAAATCGATGTGCCCGGGAGTGGAGCGGTTGTAGAGCAGACGGTCCGGACCGAAGTCGTGTGCAATATACAGCTCCGGCAGGTGATCGCCGTCGAGGTCGACGGCGCCTGAGGCGAGCGCCCAACCCTTCGAGGCGTCGCGGGGCAGGACGTTGTCCACCAATTCGAAGCTGACCGACGGATCCGGGCCGGCGGTGGCGCCGGTCCAGCGGAAGAAGTAGTCCTCGCCACCGTTGAAGGCATGGGACATCGAGTGGTTCATCAGCACACCGGTGCTCTTCGTGTCATCGAGCACCGGGCCGTGCGGGAAGTAGTTACCGACAAAGATGTCCACGTGACCGTCGCCGTCGAAGTCGTCAACCGTGACAGTATTGGTGTTCCACAGCGGTCCGGTGTGCTGCCCACCGGGCGATCCGGGCAGGAGTTCGACGGGCTGGTACGCCTCGGCGGAGAGCCCGGTCGCGTCCGTACGTGCCAGGTAGAGGATCGGCGTGCGGCCCCAGTAGTAGACCAGCAGGTCCATCCGGCCGTCCTCGTTGAAGTCGCCCGGCACGCAGCCCATCGGCGCCATGGTGTCGGTCAATCGGCAGCGGCGCGGGATTCAGCGCGAAGGGCGCGTACCGGCCCGGACTCACCCCGGGCACCGGCGTCACGACGACCTGGTCGATCCGTGGATCGGTGATGCACAGGTCGTTCGCCAGCCCATCGCCATCGAGATCATTCATCGCGATGCCCGCGCCGACCGAGGAGATCCAGGCGTCAATGTGCGCGTACCTCTGGTTGACCTTGCGGACCGTCTGCTGCGGATAGCCACCCGGCATCGCGATGGCCAACGGAGCGAACGAGAACCGGCTCGCCATCGCGTCGATCTGACTGGCCGACGCGGACGGCAGCCGAGCCACGAAGAACATGCTTACGACTAGGGCGAGAGCGACGATGCCGGGGAGCTGTCTACGCAGCCAGCCAATCGTCAGAAACATGTACTAGCACCTCCCAAGGGACACGAACTCGTTGGCGATGCGTTGCCGCCAGACTCTCGTAGGCCGGCTGATCGTCCTGGACCGGCCCATTCGGACGGGCCATGTCGCTGACGGCCGACGCCTCCTCCGGTGTCATGCCGCAGAACACCGAAGTGGCGAGGCGGGTGTGCGGCAACGACGAGGCCCGCGCGCACCCGCGCTGAAGCCGCGAACGCGGACCCCTGCGCCAATTGCGGACGGTGCTCGCCGGCACGCCGCCAGAACAGCCGCATTTCCTCCTCATCGGCGCCACCGGCGTACGTGGCGGCCAGCCCGGCGCCGCTGTACAGGTCAGGCCGGCGGTGCTCGGGGAATTTTTCGACCATGGTGGCGACCCGGTCGGCGTCGGTGCCGCCGACGAACCACATCGCCCGGCCGATGCCCTGGTCGACGGCCCGGTTGATGTACCACCGCGGGCCATCGGCTGGCCAGGGAAACGCAACGTCCTGATACATTTCGTGTACATAGCGACTGGTGTGGAAGTACGCCTGGTGAAAGCCGTAGCCATCGAGCGCGAGCCAGCGCAGCAGCGGGTCCAAAGCGGCAATCACATTCCATCGGAACCTCGGCACCCGGGCCATCGCCCAGCCCATGCCCACGTAGGCCATGTAGATGTGCTTGTCCCCCTCGCCGGCAATAAACCGTGAGACCCGGCCAGCACCACCAAACGGCAACGCGTCGAGAACGGCGAACGCCATCGCAGCACCCTCATAGGCGAAGCCACGGAACTCTATCGGGATGGCTTCAAGTCGCTCTATTGCCGAATCGATAGTCGGCGCTTCAGCGGCATAGGCATAGCCAGTAAGAAACGTCCGACCCACCGTTTCCAGCAGATGCTTCGCACTCGGGCTTTTTTCGTGAAAACCGCGCACGTCAAGTCTTGTAGCAGATATATTGGGCGTGATTATGCGGCGGCGTAACGCACGCCAAAGACTGGTCACCGCGCTCCCTAGGTTAAGGCCCCCGACGCCCCGACAATGATCCCTAACAATGAGAATGACAGAACGTTAGGCATGTGTCTACTTCAAAGATGCGGACCACACCCAGGCAATGACGGAGCGTTACTGGCGACACTAATCGAAGAAGGCAATATGTAAGAAATCAATTCGAGCCATTCAATCATGGCCACCCTGTGTCAGGTAATCTAGATCTTTACACGGCTTTAATGATGCCCAGGCCATTGACTCTAACCGCCATCGACCGGATCCTGGCCAAGGCCCAATGAATCCATACAGAAGTCCGCGAACTCTTCGCCAACAACGAGTAGAGACCTCAATTAGGTGACGCTAGCCGGCTCATTGTCAATGGACGGACGGGAATTGTGACGAGATGAAGTACTCCCGTACCCTCGAACGCCACACTTCGTACGCCGGCACAGCCTCCGATCCGTCCAACCCGTCTGATTGGACGGCGACGTCGTCGGCGAGCAGGGCGGCGGTACGTACCGACATGCCTGCGAGCGCTAAGGTAGCTACCTCCGCGTGCGGTGGTACGAAGCCGGCGAAATCACGCGCCTTGGCCGCGAAGACGGCACCTTGCGCCAACTCGGTCTGATATTCGCCAGCCGATCGCCGCAGCTCGGCCAGAGCATCACTACCGCAGCCGCCAGCGAAAGTCGCGGCCAGGCCGACTCCGCCCCACAGGTCCGGCTGTCGTTCGCCGGCGAACCTCTGCACCGCAGCGGCCACATTCGACACCTGCCCGCCATGGATAAACCAAAGTGCCCGTCCGATGCCCTGGTCAACCGCACGGAGAAAGTAGTCGGGCGCACCCTGCCACGGATAAGGCGAGGGCCGCCGCTGCGCGTCCACCCAACGGGGCGTGTCGAAATAGGCCCGGTCAAAGCCGTATCCATCGACCGCGAGCCACGTCATCGTCGGGTGGTACGGCGTTCCGGTCAGATCAGGGATTACTTCGCGCCACAACAGCCTCGGCAGGCGCGCCATGGCAAACCCGATTCCGATGTAGGCGAGAAAAATGTGCGGCTGGCCGGAACCAGCGAGAAGATCTCGGGTGCGGTGACCGCGGCCACCGCCCATCGCATCCCGGACCGTGAAGGCCATAGTGGCGCCCTCGTACGCAAAGCCGCGCATGGCCGGCTCAACGAGGCTCAAGCCGGCGCTCGACCTCCCACTGGTTACGCGAGTCAATTCCCCACTCGAATCCACAGATCACCGCCTGTGGAATAGCTTCGAGCTCCCGGGTCGCCTCAGTGGGCACGACCGGGAAACCGCGCCGGCTGAAGGTAACCTCGGCCAGCGACGGTGCCAACACGAGCCGGCGCAGCGAACCAATGGCGGTCGACATGATTACCCCCTGATAATCGTAGGCACCTGCCAGCTACCCACCTGGCGGGCGGCGGCGAAGCTCGCCCAGGCAACCGCCTCCACCAGTTCCCGATCAGCGGGTTGATACAGGCGAAATTCCCGTATGACGTCCTCGTCCACCTGGTAGGAGGCGAGCGCGGTAAGCAGTGCCAACCGCCCACCGGCCCGGTCGGCCACCGGCAGCTCAGCAATGAGATCCTCACACCACTCACGGCTTAGTCCGGTTTCCTCGCCCCGCCAACTGCTGAGTCGTTGGCACACCAGCTCGCGCACCGCCGGTGACAACGACCGCTCACCGGCAGCTTCAAAGGCCGAATAGGAACGGGCCACCGCGTCCATCACGCCAGCATTTCCAACTGCCCATCCCGCCTCGGCCGGCAGCGGCGCCTCGGGCAGCAGGGGCAGCGACCGCCCGGGTTCACTGGGCTCGCGCAGCGTCGGAGCGAGCAACCGACTGATGCCGTGTTTGAGTCGGCGACGGGTCCGGGGCGCGAGGCCGGGTGGGAGCAGGAAACTGGAGAGGAAGACGTTGACCATGCGGGTGAGGTAGTGGAAGCCAACGACGACCCCGACCAACTCGGGACGGTCCGGCTCGTCGAAGGGCGGCTGTCGCACGAGCGGCGCGTCCGGCAGATGTGCTTCCCGAGCCCAACGTGCGATCTCGCGGACTCGGGCGTCCGCCATATCGTCAAGCCGGTCAGCGACGATTGCCTCCGCGTCATTCTCATCGGACAGGTCGTACATTCCGGTGCTGTGCCAATCGACGCAGTACGGACTGATGTTGGCCACCGACACAGCCGCCGCCACTGCTTCTTTCGCGAGCCGATCGACGGAGCCGTCCGCTATCAGCGACTCCCGCATCAGGGTCCAGTAGGCAGCCAATGTCTCCGGGGCGGGCGAGTGCAGCAGCACCGGCGGCACGACGATCCGCATCTCGTCGGCGGCCTGTTCGTACACTGCGGCCACCAGGCCCGCTGCGACTGAGGGCGAGACCGGCGCAACGTACTTGACCTGACGTTGGATAACCGATGAGACGAGTCGTCCAGCGACCATTTCCGCCTCCCAAGATCGACAATGTTCTGCAATGCCGCATGCTGGCTTCAGGCCCATGGAGCGGTGGGATACCAGGGGATGATTTCACGACGTGCCAGCAGTCGTACGTCCCAGTAGAGGAAGGTAAAGGCACCGGCAACAATCAGGGCCACCGCCATGATGATCGTGATCCGCCGCGGGTTGGCAGTTAGCCATCGGTGGAGTCGTCCACCGACGGTGTACGCCAGAAACAGAAGCAATAACGCCATGATCACAATGTTTCCGAGTGACTGCAAGCTAAACGCGGCAGCGCCGTAGAGCGGGTTGCCGCTCTCCGCCGCGTCGCGAAACATCTGTCGGAACAGCGGGAACGGTCGCCCGATCAGGAAGCCACCGATCAGCACACCCATGAATACCATCGGAGCATTTGGACGACGTTGGGCGATGCGGGCGAAGGGATCGCGCACCACGCCGAGCGAGGCCAGACCGAGATAACACATCGAGAGCCCGATCAGGCCGAAGACCACCATGGACTGAATGCTGCGCGGCGAGAGACCTCCCGGGCTGTTCGGCGTGGTGGAGAACTGAGGCATCGCGGTACCCACAAGCCCGACGACCGCACCGTAACTGGCGGAGACCACGAGCATGCCAACCGCCAACCAACCCAATGGTTTTAGGGTGTTCAGCAACCGGCTCAAGCGGCCCCCCGTCCCGCCTAGCATGGGCGCCATCGCGCCGAACACGGCGATGTTGCAGGCGGTGAAGGTGCCAGCCAACCCGGAGACAAAGGCAAAAACGATACCAGCGGCGATACCGGTGATCGGCGTCGCCTTCGCGTCGTGCCCGAGCAGCGTGTTAGCGATGTTGTCGCCGATGGTTTCGTCAACGAACTGGGCCGACCACACCATCGTCAGCAGGAAGCCGCCGAGGAGGCTCATCAGGATGATCAGGCCACGCCGACGAGGGAAATATCCATTGACGAACATCGAGGCCGCTCTCGGCTGCATGGCCACCGGGACATCAGCGATCTCGGCGGTTCGGCCGGGCATGCTACGTCTGTCTGGCATCACGATTCCCCAGGTGAGCAGATGAAGCCGTTGATGTGCGTCTTTTGATCGCTCACACAGAATGCGACAGTTCAGCCCGATCTTGGTTATTCAGGAGTGCGCAACTAGCGCCCTCGGCAAGCAACGTTGATCGTGTAATCCGTCGGTTCTGAGGTCGGGCAGGCTGTGCCCCGAGGCTTGTGACGTGGCAGGTGGTAGCCGGCGGGGCACCTGTAGGTGTTCGTCCGGCAGGTGTCGATGGCGGAGGGCCAGCGGTTGCAGCCGCTCACCCGGACAGCGAAGGCCCTGTGCGGCTGCGGCGGGCGATCGTGATCCATGTCCGGGAGGGTCAGCCGGCCCCGATCGCCCCTGCTCAGGACCAGCGAGGACTACATGCTTGGCGTGTCCACGCGCTCAACGATCGGGGGTTCGACACGTTGAACCCAAAATGGAACGGGCGCACCGAGGCAGACCGATGGCTTCCCGAGCGTCTCTGATCAGCTAAGCGATCCTGAGTCGGATTGGGTTTCCGGGATGAGTCTGCCACCTGGCTGGGGAGGCGTGGGCGTGGAGATGGAATCCCGCGGGTACGGCCGTCGTCCACCCCAACCGCCGTAACGCCGTCCGCACCGCGTTCGACGACAACCTCCGCCCACCCGCATCCACGCCGGAGGCCGACGCATCCACATCCACCGAGGTCCAGCGCTCCGCCAGCAGCCCGCCCACCATGCCCGCCACCAGATCAGCACACCCAACCGACCCGCTCGACAAGCACCGCCTGGGACAGGACCTCCCCGGACCCCTCATCCACCCCGCCCGCGGCAACGCACGGGCACACGCCGTACGGGAGGTCTCGCCCTCAGACACAGGTAGCCAGCTCACCGGCCACCACCACCCGGACACTGCCCGGACCCGGCCAACAGACAGCGCGAGTTCCCCGCCGACCGCATCTCATCTGACCAACCGCGACTCGTGCTCCTGCGCCTCCAACGAGGACTCCTGCCCACTGGAGCCGACACGCGCACGTACAAGCCTTCCAGGCGAAACCGCTCACCACCGGTGGAAACCTTCATCGCCTCGACAGCAACCGAGGAGAACCGGCGCTCACGGCCCACCCAGGTCACCGGAATCTTCCCCGAATCAGCCCACAGACAAACGTCCACCAGGTGAACACCAAGACGCTTCACGGGCCTTGGCCAGTAGGAAAAAATGCCCGAGATCAGTTCATGTCCACTGAGGATTCTTAATCAAATTCGCGAGCCTGGGTCCGCCTCATCGCCCGGGCGACCCCCGCTTCCTCGGCCATTCGTTCTCCTGCTGGTCGCCTGCCAAACTGCGTGATTACTCCATCAGACACCGGTGGGGTTGAGCCACAATCGGCGTACGGCGGATCCTGTAGAAGGGCGCACAGTGCGCGCGAGGCGGGCCACCAGAACCTGGAAGACCAGCACCAGCGGGCGGGGCTCCGCGAGTTACACCGGAGCCCGCGCCTGTTCGACCACCCGCTCGTTGAGGGGAGGTAATCTGCGTGGACGAGTTCGGGCCGACCCAACGACCGGATTCGTCGCCGACTCCAAGAGTCGCCACCCGGATCACCCCTGCAAACCTGGGGTAACAAGTCCTCGTGGAGTCGGGACGGACCGCCCCGACCAGCCCGGCCGCCCCCCAGTCAGGTCACCGGCACTCCATGAGAAGCGGCCAGCACGGACCGTGGCCGATAATCGTGGCGGGAGTCAACAGCGGCGACGAGGAGGGTCGGATGTTAGTTCTGGTGACCGGGGGCGCCGGTTTCATCGGCTCCCATTCGGTGGCGGCAATCGAACGGGCCGGACACCGGGTACGGTTGCTGGTGCGGGACCGAGCACGCGTCGACGCCGCCCTCATTCCGCTCGGCGTCGATGTGGACTCGATCGAGCAGGTTGCCGGGAGACGTAACGAACCCGGCAAGCGTCGCCCGCGCCGTGCACGGGTGCGATGCCGTGTTGCACGCGGCGTCGGTTTAGGCTTGGACCGCCGGGACCACGCTCGGATGCGTGAGGTCAACGCGCGTGGGACCGATGTGGTGCTGACCGCAGCCCGCGCGGCGGGTGCCGATCCGATCGGGTACGTCTCGAGTTTCGGCGCCCTGGTTCCGAGCAGTGATGACCCGATCACACCGACCTCCCCAGTAGGCGCCCCTCGTGACGTACCTGGCGACCAAGGCCGAGGCCGAGGCTATCGCAAGAAGACACCAGGCCGACGGGGCACCGTGGTATGGCCTGCCCATTAGCCACACTTGGCCCACACGACCCGTACCTCGGCGACCAGACAGACCGGGTACGTAACGTGCTGCGCGGCCTGATGCCGATGTGGCCGCTGGGTGGGTTCCCAGTCGGAGACGTGCGCGATGTGGCGAAGCTGCATGCGGCGCTGCTACAGCCGGGGCAGGGACCACGCCGGTTTCTCGGCCAGGGTCGCTACGTCAGCACCCGTGAATACGTCCGCACCCTTCCGCCCGAATCACCGGTCGAACGCTGCCCACTGTCTACCTTCCGGCGAGGTCGATGCTGCCAGTCGGTGCACTGGTCGGCCTGCTCCAGCGGATCTCACCGGTCCACATTCCCGCCGAATACGGAGCCATCTTACACCTGCATAGTGGGTCACCGCCGGGGTTAACGCCTGCCCGCAACCGACCAGATGTTGGGCACCAGCGTCCGCCCGTTCGAGCGGCACAATGGCCGACACGGTGCGCTGGCTTCACGCCACCGGACGGCTGAGCCGCCGCTGCGCAGGGCACGCTGCCTGACCAGATTTCCGCGCCGCGAACGGTTGATCACCCGTACTGCCCTTCCCCCGCCAACCGGATACTCCGGGCAGCTGGCTCACCGCAGCCCAGAGCACTGTCCACCGGGCCAGCCAAACAAGCATGCCGGGGTCGTCGGCCGGACGGCGGTCTAGAGCAAGCTGCCCACCCACCGGGCCGCGGCGAGGCTGGCCCAGGAGGTGAGCCCGATCAGCGTCTCATCGTCCGGGCGGTCGCGCGGAACTCATCGACAACTGACTGGTCAACCTGATACGAAGCTAGGGCCGTCAGCATCGCGCCAGCCGCCCTGCGGGGCGCTCCGCGTAGGGCAGAGCGGCCACTGAATCATTTGTCCACGCTCGGTTGAGACCAGGCGGCAGTGCCGTCCCACTCGGTCAGCTTTGTGGTGACAAGGTCGCGTACCACTGGCGACACCGCACGACTGCCGAGCGCCTCAATGGCGGCAACCGCTCGGGCGAAGGCGCCGGCCACGCTGGGGCTGCCGGTGGCCCAGCTCAGGTCTCCGGCAACTCCGCAGCCGGCAGCAGGCTTAGCGCGGCGCCGGGCTGCGCGGCTCGGCGGGCCATGGGTCCCATGACCAGGCCGAGGTCGACGCCGGAGGCCGCTGCGGACCGGAGCGGGAGCGGCAGCGGGAATCGGGGAGCCACCGAGAAAGACATTGACCATACAGGTTCAGGTCGTGAAAGGTGACCGCCACCCCGACGAACTCGGGGGCCTGCTTGGCTGAGAACGACATCTGCGGTTGCCCGGTCCTGTCCCGCACCCCACTTGTTCGCGCGCCCACGTCGTAAGTCGGCGGGTGATCGGATCAGTAACCGAGGAGATCCGGTCGCTGGCGATCACGGCGGCGTCGCGCCCACCGACCAGACCCTGCAGAGTGGTGCTGTGCACGTCGACGCAGTATGGGCAGACGTTGCAGAGCAAGACCCCCGAAGCAATGGCCTCCTTGGCCGTCCGGTCCACCCGACCCGCAGGGGCGACTGGTCGCGTCTCCCGCAGCATCAGCCAGCTGGCCGCCAGGGCGGTAGGCGCCGGTGAATGCAAGGCAACCGGAGGCGCGAGGACGCCAAAATCCCACTCAGTGTACAGGTAGACCTGGCCGACGAGTCGCTAGGGCGGACTCCGGTGAAACCGGTGTGACGTAGCGAACCTGCGCCAACGATTTCCGGACAGCCGTCCGGGCGGCCCAGCCCACCACCATACACCTCCCAAGGGTTTTGTGAAGCAACCAACGAGCTGAAGCAGCTAGGTTCACGCATGCAATCCCTGAATATCATTGGTAAATGCTCAGACGCACATACAACAATCAGCTCTGCTCGATCGCCCGCACGCTTGAGGTGGTTGGTCGACGATGGACGTTCCTCATCATCCGCGATGCCCTGCTCGGCGCGAACCGCTTCGATACATTCCTCACCGACCTAGGCATCGCCAGTAACATCCTCACCGATCGGCTGAACAGCCTCGTCGAGCATGGTGTCTTCGAGCAGGTGCCTTATCCAGGACCGACCGCTACGGTACGAGTACCGGCTGACAACGAAGGGCCACGAGTTGACCTCGATCATCCTGTCACTCATGGAGTGGGGGACCGTCACCACACTGGCGAGGCCGGTCCGGCCCGCGTTGCCGGGGCGGCACTGCGGATGCGGGGGGCGGGTAAGCATTCATCTGATCTGCGGTGACTGCTCCCCCGCTCGCTGGCCCCCGGAGAGGTAATCACCCTCCCCACCGCCCAGCAACCCGCACCGCCCCCGGGACGTGCCATTAGTCCCGTACCAGGCTGCGTACCAGCGGCAGCACCGCCCGCCGGCTACTCGTGGCCCCATCCGGCGCCGAGCACCGTAGGTTACTGCCACGCCACGCTCCCGCGCGGCCTGGACGATGCCCGGAATCGCGCGTTCGGCCAACGCGGCGATGGTCATCGCCGGATTGACCGTCAGTGCTCCCGGTACGGCCGCGCCGTCGGTGACAAAGATACCCGGATGGTTAGTAGCTCGTGCCGGTCGTCCAGCGCCGAGGTATCCAGGTCGTCCCCGATGCGGCAGGAGGCCAACGGGTGCACCGTATAGGCGCCTACCACCTCATTCGTCCAGGGCATCACACGCGACAGTCCATCATGCTCCATAATTTCCCGCACCTCTGCGTCAGACTCGGCCCAACCACGCAACGTATTCGAGGTCGGGTGGTAGCGGAGTGGACCGCGACCTAGCATCTGCTGCGAGACCCGGATTGCGTTACCGGACGGCGGGGGCGGACCGAAGACACCCTCATTGTCGTCCTCACTCATTGTGAAAATAGTCAACCAGGAACGCCAGCGCCGAAGAATTTCCTTCTTCTCCACACCGAACCAGGTCGGTCCGGACGCATCGGGTGCCTGCGCGAGGATCGTGCCCAGGCCGGCGGAAAGTAGAGCTGCTCCAGCGAATACCGGCTGAATTCCGGTAGCGAGCCGTCAAGCCGGTCCCAGGTCGCCACACACGGGCCCTTGCCAATCTGATAGGCCTCATACGCGATTCCGTCGGCGCGCATCAGTCCCAGCACGTCGCGCACCCGGTCCTCGTTGATGATCGCCGTGTTCAGTCGCTCTCCGTTGCCGGAGAAGTAACGGCCCACGGCCGAGGGCATCGGGCCGAGCGACGCCTCCGAACGCTGCAGGATCACCGGCGTCGCGCCGGCACCAGCCGCCAGAATGACGATCTTCGCATCGATCGTGCCGCTTCCAACCTCAACCCGGTAGTCCACGTCGTCATGACGTTGAATGCACCCGATAGCCGCCATGGTCGGTCCTCGACAGTTGCTGCACCTCGTGCAGCGGGCGGATCTCGCGCCGTGGCCAGGCCGCCGGCAGATAGTTCAGCAGCAGTGACCGCTTCGCGTCGAACGGCAGCCGGACATCATCCAGTTGCAGTTGGTGCATTTTTCATTGTCGATGGCTACCGGGACGGGGTTGGCGGTCGGGCCCGCGTGGGCACAGGGCCGCGAAAAACCCCCCGCGTAGGGAACCGTCTGCCACGCCTGCTTGCTGACCGGTAGCCCTCTGCCACCCGATCGTACCATGGCTCCAGGGTGTCCCTGGATATCGAGGCGGCCACATCCGTCGGCCGATACTGCCGTTGCGCTCAAAGATGAACCGCGGTGCCCGCGGCATCGCGGCGAAGTAGACGACGCTGCCGCCCCCGACGCAGTTGCCGCCGAGCAGACTCATCCCATCGCCCACGAGAAGTCAAGGCCCGGGTCGACGACGAGCCGAACTTGAAGTCGTGGTCGAAGTCCTCGCCGGACAGCCAGGGACCGCGTTCGAGCACTACGACCCGGGCGCCACCGGCGGCAAGGTGATAGGCCGCGATCGCGCCGCCGAAGCCGCTGCCGACAACTAGGACATCCGTGCTTTCGATGCTCGTCATGCCGGGCTCCCGAGGGGGTCGTGTCCGGGTGAAGGGGGGCCAGCTGCCGGCCATAGGAATACGCCGGAAAGCGCCACAATCCATCGGGGTCCGGGGCCGCGAAACCCATCGTTGTCAGCCCCGGATGCCCGCCGGCGAGTGCGTCGGCGGTGTGTGTGTGGGCGGCGGCGTCGAATGCGATCGTGCTGAACATCGCAACGCTGACCCAAATATCCCGCTCTGGATGCTCCGATCCGGTGAGCGTCTGAATCAGGGCGACCCGGTGCTCGAATGCTAGAGCGACGAACGGGGGCACCGTTTCATCGAGCCCCAGGGCGTGTCCGGCTGCGTACTCCTGAGCATGCCCGTTCAGTGCCTCGGCCAGGCTCTCCAACGCCGGTCCCATCCCGCCCTCGGGCGTCTGCAACACCTCGAATGCGCCCGATGCTACTGCGCCACCACCCATCGCGGCGCCGGCAACCGCACGATCATCGGGCGAACGCTTCTCACCCGGTATGATCGTGTCGGCGAATGCCTCGAGCGTCATTGTCATCGCCATATCGGCAATTGGGGTACCGGATCCCACGGCCGGCGCCTCCTGTCATCGGAGAGAAAAGGCCTCCGGATTTCTCAACATCGACTGTCGGGCTGAATGTCGCAGACCCCAGACCCGTTTATCAGACTGAAATCCGTCCGGCTTATCGTCCGACCACTCTCACCTATGGCGCATCTTCTTGGTTGCTTTACTGAACTTAGAGAAAGACAGCATTTGCCCAAATTATCCGAAAGTCGGTTACGCGACGACGCGGATTCATCGCGCGTCAACCTTCCCCCTTACCTGAGCAACATCGGAGTAGTTCCCGGCGACCGCCGAAACTAGGCTGACTATGAGGCGTTTTGCCGCCCGCAGGGATGGAGATTTGCATGGCAAGCATCACATCAACGCAACGCTCGCCTGGTTTTATCAGGCAAATAAACATTCAATATCATCGCGCCGTGCTCAACTTTTATCTTTTCATCGTGATCGCCCATTGGGCCGAGCACCTCGTTCAGGCCTACCAGATCTGGGTGCTCGGAACGCCTCGTCCCAAGGCGGGAGGGGTGCTCGGTCAGGCGTTTCCCTGGCTCGTCACCCAGGAATGGTTGCACTACGGCTACGCCCTCGTAATGCTGATCGGCCTGTTCCTGCTGCGGCCCGGCTTCGTCGGTCGGGCGAAGACCTGGTGGACCCTCGCCCTGGCCATCCAGTTCTGGCACCACATCGAGCACCTACTCCTGCTGATCCAGGTCCAGATCGGGATCAACTTCTTCGGTGCGTCCGCGCCGACCAGCATCGCTCAACTAGTGATCGCCCGCGTCGAACTGCACCTGTTCTACAATTCCATCGTCTTCATCCCGATGATCATCGCTATGTATCTCCACGTCCGCCCGAGCCGCAGGAACTGCATGCCACATTGTGCAGTTGCGTTGCCAAACAGAAGAATTTTCCGGCGGGAACTCCGGGATCAGCCGCAGCAAGCACGGTCTAGACATGGCTGTGCCCAACAAACGGCGCCGATGCTACACCGCCTCCTCGCCCCACTCACGCTGGTCGCGGTCACCGTCGCGGTGCCGGCGCCCAGCGTGGCTCAGGGCGGCCTAGCCGCAAGCGACCCTCCCGACCAGGCGATACTCGCAACGGCGCCCGCAGCAATCGAGTTGACGTTCGGCAACGTGCCGGACCGGGATTTCTCGCACGTGACAGTATTGGACGACAAGGGATTGATCGTCAACTCCGCTGAGCTATCCAGTAGCGGAAACTGGTCCGGCAGCCCGTCTTGATCGAGACACCCGGGGATTTCACTGTCGCTTACCACGTCGAGTTCCGCGATGGCGGCGAGACTCGAGGCTTCCTGCGCTTCAGCGTCGGTACCGGTATCGCACCGGCATCCGCCACCGGCGCAATCGAGCGGGCCGCAACCGCAGCGCTTAACCAGCACCGGCATCAGATCGACCCCGTAAGCGCTGTGGTGCTCGTCATCGACGCGGCGGTCGTGCTCGCCGTCCTGCTACTCCTGCTTGTCACCAGACCGAAACAGGCGCCATCGGGCGGTCACCAGTAAGTGGCGCGTCGACATCTGACCGAAACCCCCCCCCAGTACCCCCATCTCCTATCCTTACACACCCCCCCCCCTTTCCCCCTTCCCTCTCCCCTCCCCACCCCCCATCCCCTCACCTCCCCCCCCCCCCCCCCTCCCTCCCCTTCCTCCCTCCCCCCCCCCCGGCTGATCGGCACCAGGCGTGATCGAGAGCCATCCGCGATCGGACCGCCCTGTCCATACTCGACGACAGCCCGGCAGCCGTGCCAGGATCACGCCGTGGACGGCTCCCTAGTTGGCCGTGATGCCGTGCTCGACCGGGCCTGGCAAGCGCTCGGTACGCCGGGGCCGGTGCTGCTCGATGGACCGGCCGGCATCGGCAAGACAGCGGTGTGGCGGGCGCTGCTGGCCAAGGCAACCCACGCTGGATGGCCGGTGCTTGCCTGTGCGGCGATCGAACCCGAGGTCACCATGCCGTTCGTGGCACTGGCCGATCTGCTGCGTCCGCTGGCCGCGCTGGTGCCCGAACTGCCACGGCCACAACGGGTGGCGGCGGAAGTGGTGCTGCTGGCCTCCGACTCGGAAGAGGCGATCGATGAGCGGGCGATCGGTGCCGCCACCCGTTCATTGCTGGAGGCCGCGGTGGCCCGTACGGCCGGCACTCCGGTACTGGTCGCGGTGGACGACGCGCCATGGCTGGACCCGCCCAGCCAGCGCGCGTTGCGGTTCGCATTGCGCCGCGTCGCGCCTCAGCTCGCGACACTGGTTACCTCCCGGACGAGCGGGTCGACCCCGTCGGTGGTGCCGCTGGGCCTCGAGCACGGCCCGGTGGCCGCCCGGCTCACCCGGATCGGATTGGCGCCGCTCGGCGTCGGCGCTCTGCACCACCTCCTGCGAGAGCGGCTGGGCACCACGCTGAGCCGCCCGCTGCTCGCCCGCATAGCCCACGACTCCGGCGGAAACCCGCTGCTCGCCATCGAGCTGGCCCGTGCCGTGCTCCGGCTACCACGACTGCCCCTGCCCGGGGAAGACCTCCCGGTCGCGTCGTCGATGCAGCATCTGCTCACCGACGCGCTGGCCGCGCTGCCAACCGCGAGCCGGGACGCCGTCCGGCTGGCGGCGCTGCTAGCCGTCCCGACCCTGCGTGACCTCACCTCAGCCCAGGTTCCCCTGACGGCCTTCGATCCCGCTGAGGAAGCCGGCCTGCTGGTCGTGACTCCGGTGGACGTCCGGTTCGCACATCCCGTGTACGCCGCCGCGGTGCGGGCCGGCATCCCGCCCGGGGTGCGTCGTCGGCTGCACCGGGCACTGGCCGATTCCGTCGCCGACCCCGACGAGCGGATCCGCCACCTGGCCCAGTGCACGGTGGCACCGGATGCGTTGATCGCCGACGAGCTGACCGAGGCAGCCAATCGGCAGCGTGATCGGGGCGCGCCCGAGTTCGCCGCCGAGCTGCACGAACGGGCCGCGGAGCTGACCCCGCCGGAGGCAGCCGCTGACCGCGACCGCAGACGACTGGCCGCGGTTCGTTGCCGGTTCGACTGTGGCGACTACGCCGCGGCGGCCGCGGCGGCCGACACGGTGGCCGCCACACTCACCGGTGACCTCCGCGCGGAGGCACTGCTGCTCCGGTCAGTCATCGCCTGGAGCGCCGACGATCTCGACGGCGCGGTGTCCGCCGCCGAGCGCGGGTTGGCCGGGGTGCGGGACGGCACCCTCATGGCCGGACGTATCCACGCCCACCTGAGCCTGTTCCGGGAGGTCCCGGAAGAGGCTCGGCGGCACGCCGCGGCCGCCACCGCGCTGCTCGCGGGAAGCGATGGTGACCGGATGCTCTACTCCGCCGCGCTACTACTGCTGATGTTCAACGAGGTACGCGCCGGACGACCGGCCCGGACCCGACTACTGGAACAGGCGCTGGAGCTGGAGGGTGACGAGCCATCCTGGCTGGCCGGCACGGTGCCGGCGATCTGGTGGCGGTCAATCGACGAGCACGACCGCGCCCGGGTCCGGCTGCATCGCATGTTGAGCCGGGCGGTCGCCCGGGGGGACGAGCCATCGCAGCACGAGCTACTCGCGCATCTGGGCGAGACCGAGTTGTCAGCCGGCTGCTGGGCAGCCGCCCGCGAGCACATTGACGCGGCCCGCGAGCTCGGCCTGCAGCTCGGCACCGGCCTGGTCGGCGAGACCTGGCTGGCCGGGCTGCTCGACGCGTACCAGGGCCGGCTCGCCGAAGCCGCGTCGGTCGCCGAGACTGGCCTACGGCGCGCGGCCGAGTTCGGGGATCTCTGGTGCCAACGGATCCATCTCCAGTTGGCGGGCTTCGTCGCTCTGTCCGCCGGGCGCATGGGCAACGCCGCCACGGCGTACGGCGAACTCGCCGCGGCAACGGACGCGGTGGGCCTGGTCGAACCACTGGCCCAACGGTTCGAGCCAGACTGGATCGAGGCCTGCGTCGGTGCTGGTGATCTCGACACCGCCCGCGTCGCATTGGACCGACTTATTGAACGTCATGAACGGCTACCGCGACCGTGGACCAGGCTGGGCCTGGCCCGCAGCAGAGTTCTGCTGAGCGGCGCGGTCGGCCTCGACCCCTCAGCCGAGCTGAGTGAACTGGCTATGGCCAGAGCTGACCTACCGGCCGATGTGCTGCCCCTGGATCGAGCCCGCTGTCTGCTGATAGCCGGCTTGGCGCATCGCCGCGTCCGTCACAAGCGGGCGGCCCGGGAGGCGCTGGGCGCCGCCGCCGCCGAGTTCACCGCGATCGGCGCGGTCGCGTTCGCGAACCGGGCCCGGGCGGAGCTGGCCAGAGTCGGCGGCCGTCCGCCGGCGCCAGACGGCCTCACCCCGACCGAGGAGCGAGTCGCTCGCCTCGCGGCGCGGGGACGCACCAATCGGGTCATCGCCGATGCGCTGTTCATCAGCCCGAAGACGGTCGAGGCGAACCTGGCACGTGTCTATCGGAAGCTGGGCATCACAAGCCGCGCCGAGCTCGGTGCCGCGATGGCCAGCTTCCCGCTGTCGATAGGTAGGGAAACACCGGATTCCTCGGCGACCCTCCGGCCTTAGCTTCAGAGTGTGACCCGTCGACTGTTTGCGCTGGAACGGTACGACCGCTCGGGCGACAGGACCGCACCGGAGCCGGTGGCGCGGCTGGAGGCAGCGGATATCCGCCTGATCGGTGCGGTGCACCTGCCCGCCGACGATGTGGTGCTCGCGCTGGTTGAGGGCCCCGACGCGGATACGGTCACGGCCGCGGCCGAGGCCGCCGGTTGGCGGATCGACCGCCTTACGTCGGCCACGTGGATCACCCCACCCGAGGCGTCACCACCCGTGGCGTCCCGGACGGATACCGGGATGGCAGGTTCATGCGACCTGTGATCGCCTCCGTGGTGTGTCCGGCCCTCCTCGACGCGACCGGCTGCGCCGAACCCCGCACCGACGACACCCGATTGTCGGGACGGCAGACCGGCATCGACGGCGGGGACACCATCGACTATGAGTACGTGACGAGGAGAACAAGTGGCCCCTGGGAACGAACCGGTCATCGAAGGCCTGTCCGGCCTGCAGTTGGTCGGCCGCGGTGGCTTCAGCACCGTCTATCGTGCCCGCCAGGAACGTCTCGCCCGGGATGTCGCGGTGAAGGTCCTGCACGTCGACATTTCCGATCCGCGGGCCCGTGAACAGTTCCACAACGAATGCGCCGCGGCCGGCGCGATGGCCAACCACCCCAATATCGTGACTGTCTACGACTCCGGGGTGACCGCCAGCGGCGAACCGTACCTGGTGATGGAATTTTGTGACCAGGGCAGTCTCGCCGACCGGGTGCGCGGCGGTGCGCTGGATCCGGCAACCGCGGTGACCATCCTGATCAAACTTTGCGGTGCTCTTGCCACCGCGCACCAGTTCGGCATTCTGCACCGCGACATCAAGCCGGAAAATGTGCTGTTCACCAGCTACGGCGAGCCGGCGCTCGCCGACTTCGGCGTCGCCTCGCTGACCAGCGGAGCGCAGAAGTCCTTCACCGTCGCCGCCCTGACACCCAATCACGCCGCGCCCGAGGTACTCGACGGCGGACGCGCGTCCGCCGCCTCCGATGTGTACTCGTTGGCCAGTACGGCGTACCAGATCCTGACCGGTACCCCACCGTTCCAGCGCGGCCGCGACGAGGGACTGCTGTCGTTCTTCGGGCGGGTGGTGCGGGAGCCCGCGCCACCGCTGGTCCGCGCCGACGTACCGGCGGGACTCGCCTCGGCCATTGCCCGGGGCCTGGCGAAGACCCCCGAGCGGCGATACGCGACGGCCGAGGCGTTCGGCCACGACCTGCGCCAGGTGCAGCTGGCCGACGGCGTCAACGCGACCGCCCCGGTCGTACCAACTTCGCCGGTCGATCCGGCACCGACCACCGTCTCGGCCGCGGTCAACGCGCCGCCGGCGCTGCCGGCTGCGCCAGCGCCGGTCCCCGGCGGGGTGGTCATCCCGCCGCCACCCCCACCCGGCGCCCTTGCCTCGTCGCAGGAGGGCAACGTCACGATGCTCCGCCCGGGTGGTCGCCCGAGTGTGCCGCCGGCCCCGCTTCCCGCTCCACCGCAACAAGAGGAACAACTGGCTGGTTCCGGTGCTCGCCGGCATTGTCGTGCTGGTTCTGCTCTGCGGCGTGGGCGGCTACTTCGGATACCAGCGGCTTTTCGGCATCCCATCCGGGGAGCAGCCGGTCGTCGACGGCACCACGCCGGTCGGGACGAGCGGAGCCACGGCTTCCGCCTCCACCATCGTTGCCGCCACCGCCACCGTCACCCAAACTGAGTCGGCCACCGCGTCGGGGGCACCGCCGCCGAATCCGGGCGGTGGCGATCCTGGGGTCCCGCCGACCACCAAGGCTCCGACCACGCAACCGCCGCCCGGGCCGACGGTGGAATATCTACGGGTCAAACAGCAGCCGCGCTGCCCGGCCGGTACCAGGACAAACCCGATCCCAGGCGACGATGTCATCCTCGAATGGAAGGTGTCCGCCCCGGCCACCGGTTCCACGCTCTCCGTCGATGGTCCAGGCACCTACGGCGAGTACGGAGTGACCGGCAGCGAGACGCTCACTTTTCCGTGCGGCGACTGGAGCCCTGGGCAGAAGGCCACCCATACGTACACGGTCACCACCGTGGGCGGCGGGCAACAGAAATCCAGGACGATAACTGTCACGGCTGTGGTGAATGACATCGGCAACGTCTGACGAACGGGAACTGGTCCGGCGGGCCGGAGCAGGTGACCGGGGTGCGTTCCGATCGCTGCACGACGCACACGTGCGCGAGGTTTACCGGTTCCTCGTCCGACGCGTCGGACCGGACCTGGCTGAGGACCTCACCGCCGAAACGTTCCTCAGCGCATGGCGGGCGATGCCCGCGTACGAGGAGCGGGGTGCGCCGCTGCGCGCCTGGCTGCTGCGGATCGCGCATCGGCATGTGTTGACCTGGGCCCGGCGACGCTGGGCTACAGAACTGCCGGTGGCTGAGATCAATCTCGCGGCGAACGGCCGGCTGGAGGAGATGGTGGTCGACCGCGTTGCCGACCAACGGACACTGAGCGCCGCCCTCGGCAGGCTGACCGAGCTGCAGCGGACCGCGCTGGAACTGCGCTATCTGCAGGATCTCAGTGCGTCTGAGACGGCGGCGGTGTTGGGGCTCGCCGAGCCCGCGACCCGGCAGCTGATCCGGCGCGGCCTGCAGGCGATGGCCCGGCACCTGGCACACGTCACATAGGGAAGCGGCATGTCATGGAATTGCTGATCGATGTCCAACGGGACCGGCAGGCTCCGGTCCCGATGCGGGTCCGGGTGGACCCGAGCACCACGGCCGCCGAGCTCGCCTCGGCCCTGGCCGTAGCAGCCGGCGCCCCGGCTGCGCAGCCCGCGTGGGTGCAACGCTCCGGCGTACCCCTGGTGGAGGACAGCGTCGCCTCGACGGGACTGCGTACCGGCGACACGGTCGTCTTCGGTACGGACCGGGTTCCACCGCGCGGCGTGCCGACGCCGTACCGTTTCGAGCTAATGGTGGTCGGCGGTCGCGACACCGGCCGGCGCGTCGCCCTGAGTCCGGGTGAGTACCTGGTCGGCCGTGACCCGGCCTGCGCCCTGACGCTCGCCGACGGCGAGGCATCGCGCCGGCATCTGCATTTCGGCGTCGGCAGCCACGAGGTCGTCGCCACCGACCTCGGCTCCACCAACGGCACCCTGCTCGACGGCGCACCCCTCGTCGGTTCCGTGACCCTGCGACCCGGTCAGGTGTTGCGGGTCGGTACGACGCTGCTGAGCGTGGAACCGGCGATCGGCGAGACCGGCACGGCCCTGCGGGCACGCGACGGCTGGCTCGAATTCGACCGGCCACCACGGGTACGGGACAGTGGTGGCGAGGCGCGGATTTCGCTGCCGCTGGTGCCCACCCCGGCGCAGAAGCGCCGGCTACCACTGTCAGCCTCACTCGTTCCGGTGGCGATCGGCGGAATCCTCGCCTACTTCCTCGGCCCGGTCATGCTGCTCTTCTCCATCATGGGTCCGGTGATGGCGGTCGCATCGCTGTGGGAGGACCGCCGCAGCGGCCGTAAGGACTTCGCCAAACAGGCTGCGGAGTTCGACGCGCGGATCGTGGAACTCGCCCCCGAAGCCGATCGGGCGCACCAGGCGGTCATCCGGGCCCGGCGGAACGCGTCGCCGAGCAGCGCGGTCCTGGTCCGTCGGGCGTTGGAGCACACTCCCGAGCTGTGGCAGCGCCGCCGGGCGGACCCGGATTTTCTGGGTCTGCGGATCGGCTCGGCCGACCTGCCCAGCCGGCTCAGTTTCGATCAGCCGGTCAACGATCAGGGCGACGCGGAGATGGCCGCCCGGGTGGAGGCGGTCCGCACCCGCCACACCATCGACCCGTGCGTGCCCGTTGACGTTGATGTACGCGCGATCGGTGTACTCGGCGTCGCTGGCCCGGACGCGGCCCGGCACTCGGTGCTGCGCTCGCTCACCACGCAGCTCGCCTGCCTCACCAGCCCGCGGGACCTTGCCCTGGTAGTGCTCTGCCCCGCTCAGGAGGCGCAAACCTGGGCCTGGACCCGGTGGCTGCCGCACACCACCACGCTCGTCGGCGCCAACCCCGATGCCCGCACCGTCGCGACTGACGACGCCGACATCCGACTCGTACTGCAGGTGGTCGATGACCTGATCACCCAACGGGGCATCGACGCCAAACGAAAGCTCGGCTTCGGTGATGACGGCTTCGCTCCCCACGTGCTGCTGCTGGTGCCGGGCTCGATCCCGGCGCCCCGGGCCACCCTGTCCCGGATCTTCTCGACCGGACCGGAGTTCGGGGTCAGCGTCATCGTCGGCGCGACCCGACCGGAGCACCTGCCCGGTGAATGTCGGGCCGTGCTCACCGGCGACGAGCCGCTCGGCTCGGTCTCGGTGGTGGTGACCGGCACGGGTGACACCCTCACCGGTATGGTCGGCGACGGCACGCCGGCGGAGGTGGCCGACGCGGTCGCCCACGCCCTGGCTCCCTTGCGCGATGTGACCGCGTCGAGCGCCACCGGGGAGGTTCCCCGCACCGCGCTGCTGGCCGAAATCCTCGGCTTCACCGACCTGGCCGCCAACGAGGTGGCCCGGCGCTGGTCGAACGCCTCCAGCGGGCTCGGCGCACCGGTCGGGCTCGGCGCAGCCGGTGTCGTCTCACTCGATCTGCGCCGCGACGGACCGCACGGGCTGGTCGCCGGCACGACCGGCGCCGGGAAGTCGGAGCTGCTGCAGTCGATGGTGACGGCACTGGCCGCCAGTCACCCCGCCAACCGGCTCACCTTCGTACTGGTGGACTACAAGGGCGGCGCGGCCTTCGCCGACTGCGTCGCGCTTCCGCACACCGTCGGCTTCTTCACTGACCTCGACGCGCATCTGGCCCGGCGGGCGCTCATCTCGCTCAATGCCGAACTGCGCCGTCGTGAGGAGATCCTGCGCGAGCACGGCGCGAAGGACATCGTGGACATGGAGGCGCGCTTCCCGGCGCGCGCCCCGGCGAACCTGCTCATCGTCTTCGACGAGTTCGCCTTCTTGAAGAAGGAGGTACCCGAGTTCGTCGCCGGTGTCGTCGACATCGCCCAACGCGGACGCAGCCTCGGCGTACATCTGATTCTCGCCACCCAGCGGCCCAGCGGTGTGGTTGACGACCACATCCGGGCCAACACCAACCTGCGCATCGCGTTACGGATCGCCGATGAAGCGGACAGCACCGATGTGATCGATCGGCCCGACGCGGCGCACATTCCGAAGTCGCTGCCGGGGCGCGCCTACGTCCGGACCGGGCACACCGACGTCCAGGTGGTCCAGGCCGCGTACGGCGGCGCCCGCTGCATCGGCCGGCGGTCCGCGACGGATCGCCACCAGTGTCTCGTCGTTCCGGTTCGTCTCCGGCCTCGGCCAGGGCATCGGTGGCACGACCGCCGCCGACGAGGACGTGCCCACCGACCTGCAGAACCTGGTACGGGCTATCGGTATGGCGCATCGCACCGAAGGCGTCGCCGACCAACCCGCCCCATGGCTGGCCCCGCTGGTCGATTCCTATCCATTCGCGGAACTCG
Source organism: uncultured Actinomycetota bacterium (assembly GCA_963750055.1). Taxonomy (GTDB): domain Bacteria; phylum Actinomycetota; class Actinomycetes; order Mycobacteriales; family Micromonosporaceae; genus CAVVPI01. The sequence continues at coordinate 105,483 of CAVVPI010000012.1, forward strand.
CGACGGCCATCCCCGGCCCGCCGGTGGCTGACCTGGCATCCGGCGCCCCAGAGCCCGGCCGCCTCATGGGCCCGGTCGGCATCGTCGACATCCCCGGTCGACAGGCGCAGGCAGTGTGGGCCGTCGACCTCGACGAGCTCGGTCACCTGCTCATCTTCGGCACCGGCGGTTCCGGCAAGACAACCGTGCTCCGTACGATCGCGGCGAGTCTGGCCGGCCGCCTCTCCCCCGCCGACCTGCACCTCTACGCCCTGGATTTCGGCAGTCGAGGGCTACAAGGTCTTACCGCGCTGCCGCATTGTGGCGGGGTGATCGATGCCGAGGACGCCGAACGCACCGAACGGCTCTTCGCGATGTTCGACGAGACAATCGCAGAGCGCAAACGCCTGCTCGGCGAGGTGGGGGCGGCATCCCTGCTGGAATACCGCACCGGCGGCGGGCAGGCTCCATACCTGGTGCTGATGCTGGACGGGTATGCGGCTTTCCACACCGCCTACCTGAACGTGGACCACGGCGACCTGGTGGAGCGGATGGCCCGGGTCGCGGCTGAGGGCCGCGCGGTCGGCGTCCACCTGATCATCACCGCGGACCGGCGCAACGCCATCCCGTCCACCCTCTCCGGTGTCATGCCGGGCCGGATCGTGCTGCGTCTGGCCGACCCGGACGAGTACGCCGCGATGGGCATGCCGATGGCGCTGGCCGACGCGGCGCTGCCGCCCGGACGGGGCTTCGTCGACGACGACCTCGAGCTGCAGGTGGCCTACGTCGGTCCGGACTCGACCGGAGCGGGTCAGCGCCGGGGGCTGGCGACACTCGCGGCGACGCTGCCGGGCAGCGGGGCCGCCGTGCCACCGGTGGCGCTGCTCGCCGGATCGGGTGCACCGCACTGAGTTGACCGTGGTAACCGGCCGCTGGTTTGCGGCGTCCGCGCTCGGGCTGAGCGCCACCACCTACGGTCCGAGCTACGTGGACCTCGACGACCTGCCCATGTTTATGATCTTCGGTCCGGACCGGTCCGGCCGCTCCAGTACCCTGGCCAGCCTCACCGAAGGGACGCGGGCCGTCGCGCCGAATATCGAGTCCTACCTGCTCGCCCCGCGCCGCTCACCGCTTCGTGAACTGACCGGCTGGACCCGGGCCGCCACCGGCTTCGACGAGTGTGACGAGCTCGCCGTCGATCTGGCCGATCTGGTGCGCGAGCGCAGACCGCGACGGCGCGGTGCCGTTCCTCGTCGTGATCGATGACGCCGACGAGCTACTGGAGGGTCGGGGATCACTGGCTCTGGAGACGGTCGCCAAGCGTGGCCGCGACGCGGGACTGCGATTACTCGTGGCTGTGCAGACCCATACCGCGCACCGCACCTTCGGTGGCTGGCTGACCGAGGCCCGCAAGGGCAAGCACGGACTGATCCTGGCTCCGGACGTTGACGTCGACGGTGATCTGCTCGGCGCCCGGCTGCCCCGCAAGTCCGGCCGTCGGTTTCCGCTCGGCCGCGGCTACCTGGTCCGCCGTGGCGCGGTTGAACTGGTGCAGGCCGCCCTTCCCTGATCCGGTCGACCGGCCGGAACGCGCGATCACTACCGGACGAGGACGGGCGTCGTGCTATCGCAGAGGCGATAGCACGACGCCCTTTCCTTTCAGCGCAGCCGCCGTGGGTCGAGGATCGAGGACGCCTGTTCCACCGCCGCCTTGGCCTGGTCAGCGGCCTGCCTCGCCTGATCGGCCGCGTGCTCCGCTTGATCAAGGACCTGTTTGGCCTGATCGGGCGCGTGCGCTGCCTGGTCAAAAACCTCTGTCGCCTGCGATGCCTGCGCCGTTGCGGCCGAGGCTGCGTCGTCGCCGTCGAAGAGGTCGCCGATGCTATCGATGAGGTCGACCGGAGCGTTGACCACATCCTCGAGGGTGCCGAGCGGATCCTCAAAGACGCTGCCGATACCGTCGAGGATGGCACCGGGATCGATGTGAAAGTCCAGGTCGATGCCGAGCGAGAGCCCTAAGCCAAGGGTGGCATGGAGACTGAAGCCAATGTCGTCCAGACCGAGGGAGACGCCTCCCTGGGCTTCGACCCCGACCCCGGTGCCGACCCGCGCACCATATTGCGTTTGGAGCGGTCCGGCGTCGAGTTGGCCGCCAGCCCCGGCTTCCGCACCGGCGTAGGCGCCCGCTTCATAGCTGGCAGATACGCCATCTTTGCCGACCGACACCTGGCCGGAGGCGTTCGCACGGGCACCCGCATCCGCCTCGGCCGAACCTGAGATGCTGCCAACTCCGTCCACCCCCACCTCACCTGCGGTGTAAGCGTGGACATGCACCTCCGCCGAGGCTTCGCCGCCGACGGTGACGCCATCCGGTCCGCTGCGATACCAGACGTGGACGTCCGCCGCGGCCTCGGCTTCGATGCCGGCTTCGCCCTGGTAGTGCAGTGGACCCTGCGAACCTGAGCCGGAGACGTGCGCGCTCGCCTGGACTCGCTGGTACGCCTCCCACGACCCGTACTGGGTGCCGTCGGCCTGTCGGCCGCTGCTGCTGCGGATCCCCTCCTCGTGGGAGAAACTGGCATCGGCGCTGCTGCGCGACTCCCATTTCGGACCGAACCCGTCGGGCCCCACCCCGGATTGCTCGGCCGGGGTGAGCGGGCGGGTGGGCGAGCCCACCGGGATCACCCCGCCAGCGCTCACCCAGGTGCTGTTCCACGGCTGTGGGGGCGGTGCGGGCGGTGCGCCGACTGCGGACAGCTTCAGGGGCGGTCCGCCGACCGAACCGAGCGCGGGCAGGTTACCCAGGACGAGGGGCTGCTTCTCCGAACACGGCCGGGGTTGACGCCGCACTGGCGCCGGTGGCCGGGGGTGCCTCGCCCTCCTCGGATTCGAGGGTGAGCACCTCCTGCACCAGCGAGCGATGGTCGTCGGAGAGCACGGTGACGAGATCGGTGAGCCGGCCCAGCAGCGGTCCGTAGGCGTCCGCGCCAACCTGGTGATTCAGCTCGCGCTCGGCGCGCATCAGCTCCAGCCGGATCTGCGCAACCTGATCGACCGCGCCTCTGGTGTACTGCGCGAGGGTGCGTACGCCGTCGGTGTCGATCACGATCCTGGGCATCAGGTGCCTCCCGCGCCGACCTCGACGGTGCGCAGCACCTCGTCGAAGACCGGCTCCCACCTCGACCACTGATCGGCGGCGCAGGTGAAGTGCAACTGCACCACCGCGCGCTGGCCACGGGCGTCCGTGTCGAGGGCGAGCACCGCCTGGGCCTGGACGAGGATGACCGACCGCCGCGGCACCGGAACCCGCAGCACGGTACGGATGGCCGTCTGTCCGGCAACCGTACGCACATCGCTGGTCAGCGTCGCACTTCCGGCCGCGATCGCACCCGTTTGCGACCGTAGCTTCGCGGCCACCTCGTCCAGGGTCGGGTCGCCGCCTACCCGCTGCACCACCACGATCAGGCTGGCCCGTACTCCGTCCGGACCCATACTGTCGACGAAGGACATGGCGGAGCCGGGGGCCGGGTTCGGTTGCCAGCCATCGGGAACCGACAACCGTACCGGCACCGGCCCGGGAAATTCAGCGCTGGGAAACGCGTGCGCGATCATGACTGGGTCGTTTCGGGTTGGGCGTTGGCCTGCAGCTTGGCCCAGTACGCCAGGAACCAGATCTCGTTGGCGAGTCGGCGCGTCTCCATTCGGCGCGCGGACATCACGGCCCGGTAGCGCTCCGCCTTGGCACAGTGCCATTTCGTGTGGGCGGCCCGGGTTACAACCTGGTCGCCCACCCACATCATGTCGTTGCCGAGCTGGCCGAGCCGTTCGGCGAGGGCCAGAAGCTCCTCCCGGGTAGCCACCGCGTATCCCCCGGCGTTCAGGAACCGGCTCGGATCAGCATCTCCCGGCGGCGCGAGACCTCGGTCGCGCACTCGGTGAGCTGCGTCTGCAGCCGTTGCAACTGGGACTCGTGGGTGCTCTGCCAGTCACCCCGGAACCGGGCGGCCGCCGGGCCCTCCCAGTAGGTGTTGCCCATCTGGGACCGGATGCTGGAGACGATCTCACCGATCATCGCCGACTGCCGGTCGAAAAGTGCCTTCAGCGCGGCCAGTTGCTCTATTTCGCCACCGATGACGGCCATGGCGTCCCTCCTCAGGTCGGTCTCACCCGGTCAGAACGCGCTGTCGGCGGATCCTGTGACGGCCCACAGTGTCAGACAGCCGACACTATGAAGTGTCAAGCCACTGCTCAATGCGTCGCCAACTCGCGGCCACGTCGATGCTGACGTTTTCCGCGATGTCATCCGTGCGCAGGGTCGCGATGACCGCGCGCAGCGCGGCCAGCTCCTCGTCTGCCGCGCAGGCCGCCTCCAGCAGGGCATCCAGCCGGTCCGGTTCAGGCGCCGTCACGTCTCGTCCGTCAGGAAGCCCGCGATGGTCGCCAGCAACGCCTCAGCGGAGATCGGCTCGATCCGCACGGTGCCGTCGTCGGCGTGGCTGGCGTCGCCCGCTCCGGCCACCGGCTGATCAAAGGTGGGCAGTTGCCACAGACCGGCGTCGCCAGCGTCCACCCAGGCCACTTCACCGCCCACGGTCATTTGACCGGACCTGCGGCGTACCGCCAGCGAGCGGGTGCCAGCCGGCCGGGCGAGCGCCTCGACCAGCACGGTAGGCAGCCCCGCGTCAACCAGCCGTGACTGCCCGACGGTGGGTTCCGGGCCGCGCGGCAGCGCCCGGGCCGCCAGGTAGGAGTGCGCGTTGAGCTCGACCACCGCACCGGTTCCGGCGGGCTGGTCGCCGATGCCCGCGTCGGCCGCGACCCAGTGCATCAGGTCGGCGGTGGCGAACGGCGTGAACTCGTAGAGCCCGGCCCGGTGCGCCAACCGGACCGTGGCATCGGGCTGAGCCAGGAACCTGATCGCTCGGTCCGCGTCCAGGTGGAGCTCCACCCGCACGACGGGCGCGCAGACGATGTCGAAGAGCGCCGCGACCGGGTACGCCATGGCCGGCCCATCCGCCTGATCGACAATGACCCGACGGGATCGGAGCGAACCGTCGGCGACCCCGAGCGCGACCTGCCGCTCCCGACGGGTCCACTCCGGCTGGGAGCGAGACGCCGGCACGGGCCGGGTCGTGACCGAGTGCGGCGGCCAGCACCGCGACCTCCTCGACGGTGAAACTGATCGACAGCTGGTTGGTCGTCTGCTCCCTACCCGACATGGCGTTGTCCCTGTGGCTCGAAGCCGGCGATCGTCCGTCGGCGCTCATGTCGGGACTGTAGCCGGCGTCGTCATCTGATTCGTCGGCGTGGATTCGACGACCGCACGGTATCCCGATCCGTTCGACCTACAGTCAAATAGCTGACAGTGGCTACCCCTTGCCCGCTACGGCGTTCACTATCAGGCGGCCGCAGCGCGCGAGCGTTGGCGAGGTCAGTCGAGGGGTGAGGTCGGTGGGTCCTAACGTCATGTTCGTGGCCGTGATCGCGGTCGCGTTGCTGGTGGCGGTGGCGGTGCTGGTCGGCGCGGTCGGCGCCTACAACCGGCTGGTACGACTGCGCGCCCAGGTGCAGGCGTCATGGGCGCAAGTGGACGTTCAACTCAAGCGCCGCCATTCTCTGATTCCCAATCTGGTGGAGACGGTGAAGGGGTACGCCGGTCACGAACGGGCTACGCTGGAGGCGGTGACCGCCGCCCGGGCCGCCGCGGCCGGCGCTCAGGGCCGTGGCCCGCAGGCACAGGTTGGTGCCGAAGGCGCGTTGACCCAGGCGTTGGGCCGGCTGTTCGCGGTGGCGGAGGCATACCCGCAGTTGAAGGCGAACGAGAACTTCCTGGGCTTGCAGCGGGCACTCGCCGACACCGAGGACAAGATCGCGTACGCGCGGCAGTTCTACAACAGCGCCGTGCAGTCGCTCAACACCGCCGTGCAGACCGTACCGACCAACTTCATCGCCGGGATGGGCGGATTCCACGCGGAGCCGTACTTCGAAGCCGTCGGCGATGAGCGCGGCGATGTGTCCGTCCGCTTCTGACCGCGAGACCCGGTGCGCGCGATGATCGCTGCTGATCTACTCATCGAGGTCGGACTGCCGGCCGTCAGCCTCGCTCTCTGGGCTGGCGCCTACGCGGGATCCCGGCTGCTGACCCGGCCCGCCGGGGTGACACCGGATCCGGCGACGATGGAGTTTCCCGGGGCGCAACCACCGGCGGTGGTCAGCCTGCTGGCCAACGGCTGGCAGCTCACCGTCGACGCCGCCGAGTCCACGCTGCTCGACCTCGCCGCCCGCCGGTATGTCGAGCTGCGCCAGGCCGGCCCCGATCCCCGGCACACCACCGTGCACCTCACCGGACGGGATCCGGCCGACCTGAACCCGTACGAGCGGCAGATCTTCGACCGGGTTGCCGAGCGGGCACTCGATGGGGTGGTGCCGTTGACCGCGTTGGGCTTCGCCGACGCCAAACGGGCCGCGAGCTGGTCGGGGCGGCTGAACAAGGCGGTGATCGCCGACGCCCGTCGCCTCGGTCTGTCCCGCCGGCGGTTCTCCCCCGCCATCGTCACCGGGCTCAGTGTCCTGGCCGCGGTGGTGGCCCTGGGCTGCACCGTCGGCGCCGCGCACTACACGCACCGCGACGACGGCGACTACGGCGCTCTGCCCGGCGTGTTCCTGATCGTGACCGGGTTGCTCAGCGCCATCGCCGGCAAGGCCGGCGGCGAACGGGACACCCCGGCTGGCCGGGCCGCCGCCGCCCGCTGGCTCGGACTGCGGGCCTGGCTCCACGGGCACGAGTCGTTCGCCGACCTACCGCCGGCCGCTGTCACGGTCTGGGACCGTTACCTGCCGTACGGTGCGGCCCTCGGCGTGACCCGGGTGGCGTCCAAAGTCATCGACCTCGGTTTGGCCGACCGGAAGAAGATCTGGTCGTCGTACACCGGAGGTTGGCGACAGGTCAGCGTGACCTATCCCGGGGCACTGCCCCGCTACGGGCAGCGCCTGGGTTGGATCGTCTTCCGCGCGGCCATCGCCGCGCTGCTTGGCTGGACCTTCGCCGACCCACGCGAACTGTGGCACCGACTCGCCGACACCAATCCGGTCACCATCGTCTTCACCTTGGCCGGGCTCGCCCTGCTCGGCTACGCCACCTACCTGATGGTCCGGGTGCTGCTGGACTTCGCCGCGCCCACGAATGTCTCCGGCGAGGCGCTCTGGCACCAGGTGTGGCAAACCCGCGAAGTGGGCAGTGAGGACAGTCGCCGCACCATACCTCGGACCTTCTACCTGGTCGTCGATGACGGCCGGACCGACCGGACCCGCGCCTGGATCCTGCCGGCCGAGATCTCGGACCGCTGTCGCGTCGGTGACGTGATCACCATCCGGGTCAGGCCATGGACCCGCCGGGTCCTGGAGGTGACCGTACAGGTCAGCTCGCCCCAGCCGTACGAGACCGGCGACGAAGGATGGGCCGCCACCGCTGGCCACCACGACGCGTCGGCTGGAGGATCATGGATCCGACCGGGCGGCCTGCTCACCGTTGACGAGGTCAGCCGGGCGCTCGGCCGCGCGGTGAGCCCCCCGCACACTCCGGCGCCGACCGATCAGATGCTGCAGGTCGCCTGGTTCAACGGCGGTAACGGCCACCCCGCTCTGAGGATCGACGTCGTACGCGGACCGGTCATCAAGATTGCCCTCGCCGTTCGCCGGATCACCGGCACTCCGCTGCCCGGTCTCGGCGACGAGGCGTACGCGGGTCCGGATGGGGTCGTCGGCCGGCTCGGTGATCTGGTCCTCATCCTCTCCCTCGGCAAGGGCGCCGAGGGCGCCCCGCCCACCTATCTCCCCGGCCTGCTCGGCATCGCACTGAGCCGCCTCGCGGCCGACGCCCCGGCCCCGCGCACCGCCGAGGCCGGGTAACCGGGTCGCCCACCGCACAGATCACCGGAGGAACGGGCGAAGTGATTTCGCCCCGGGCCGAACCCAGGGCCACGGCCCCCGCAGCCCTGGGCATCCACCGCCATCGACAGCAATGGCGAGAACACTCCCCCGTTGCCGCGCCGGGCGGCGAGTGCCTACAACCATCTACCGTCCCTGATGGCCCTCACGCGACAACGTACGCCTGTTGTTCGAGACGCCTCCTTCAGGCAACGCTTGTTCCGCGTGACGGCCGTGAGCATACGCCCACACTGGAGAGTGCTGTCAACAGTTGTGTTTCTCGATGCGGGCGGTACGGTACGGACGTTCATCCAACGTCAAGTGAAGGAGTGATGATGGTCGGGGAAAGTTCCAGTGGCAGCGAACTGCCGCACCTCGACACCCTGGCCGACAAGCTTGAGTACCTGTTCGACAAGATCCGGCCCACCGCCCAGGAGTTGGGACCGAACGATGATCCAGGACGCAGGTATACCACCAAGGAGATCGCCAGCGCGATAAACGCGGTTGCCGCAACCGATCCCAACCCGGTGACGATCAGCGCGGCCTACATCGGTGAGATGCGTCGTGGCATCACCACCGATCCTCGCGCTTCACACATCAAGGCCCTGGCTAGAGCATTCGGTGTCGATCCCGGATTCTTTATCGACAGCAAGACCACCCGGCAGGTGCAGGAGCAGATCGACCTGCTCAATGATCTACGGCAGATGAAGGTCCAACAGGTCGCGCTCCGGCGGGTCCTTCAACAGCAGGGGCTATCAGTCGACAGCACCCGGCTGATCGAGCAGATCGTCGACCGGTGTCGACAACTCGAGGGCCTCGACCGGGTTGCTCCGGAGCCACGTGACGAACGCCGATAAGTTCTGGACGATCCGCTAACGGCAGAATCAGGATCGGAAGGAGAAAGATCGAGGAGCGGGAAGCCGAGATGATCGCTTCGCTCATCCTGCGCCGCTCGGCGATCCGGACGCCGGCACCCGCACCGGTCACCGACCCGAGTGTCGCGCCACTGCTGGATCGTCTGGAGCGCACTCTGGAGAACGTCGATCGGAAGCGCCGTGGATAAAGTCCTCTACCCACTCCTGGCCACGCTGGCGGCCATCGCCCTCGCGTACAAGATCCCGGCGCTGGTGCGTGACCCGCGCAGTCCCAGCCGACGGGCGCTGGTGGCGATGCTGGCCTGCCTGGTCTGGGCGCCGGCGGTCAACACACCCGCCCTCTACCTGGCGTTCGACCGCCTCACCGGCATCGCCAACCTCGCCCGGCTGGTCGCCCACTTCGGAATCATCGGGTTCGCGGTCTCGGTGCAGATCCTGCTGCTGCACTGGACGATCTCCCAGCCGCACCCGAGCCGCACCTGGCTCCGACTGGCATCCGTCGCGATCGCCGCAACGGCGATGACGGTCTTCTTCACCCTTGCCCCGGTCGACCAGTCGACCACCGAATTCACCGTCCGGTACGGCGATGCGCCATACATCGCCCCGTACATGATCGTCTACCTCGGCTATTTCGTCTTCGCCCTGGTCGACATCATGCGACTGTCGTGGCGATACGCGCGGCCGGCCCAGCGTCCCTTCCTTCGGCTCGGCCTGCGACTCGTCACGGTCGGCGCCGGCTTCGGCGTCGCCTACTGTGTGGAAAAGGCGGCCTACATCGCCGTTCGACGTACTGGCATCTCGCTGCTCCCCGCCGCGGTGCAGGAGGCCATCTCGCCGGTACTCACCGCCACGGGCTCGTTGCTGATGCTGATCGGTTTCACCATCCCGTCCTGGGGGCCGCGGTTGGCGTCGGCATCAGCATGGGGAAAGCGGTACGCGACATTCCGACGTTTGCACCCGTTGTGGCGGCTGGTTTACGACGCCGTACCCGAGATCGCCTTGGAGCCGGCGGGCGGCGCCGGACTGCGGGACCTCGAATACCGGCTGGTCCGTCGGATCGTCGAAATCCGTGATGGCTGGCTGGCGCTGCGCCCGTACCTGAGCCACGAGACGGCCGAGATCGCACGTCGTCTCGGCACGTCGGCGGACCTCTCCGCCGACCGGTTGGGGGCGACGATAAGTGCCGCCGTGCTCGCCGACGCCGCGCGGGCGAAGACGCGCGGAGAAACGCCGAGCCGCGTCCTCGCCCTCGAGCCGTCAGGCGGCCGGGATTTCACCGAAGAGCTCACGGAGCTCCGGCCGCCACACCGCAACCCCAGCCTTAACCTGCTCATCGTGCCCGAGAGGGCGGAAGGAACCTGATGGTCGACCCCGATGGCGTCTCCGCCGAGAACACCATGGACAACATTCGCGCGCTGGCCGCCGTGCTTCCGGCGGCGCAGCACAGTGCGTACGGGTATGCGCGCAGCATCGATCTCTTCTCCGGAGCGGACCAGATCGAGGCGGCCCATCCGGCGGGCCGCGCCTACGTCGTCGCGACGAAGCTGGCGCTCATCCATTCCGAGGTGACCGAGGCCCTGCTGGAGATCCGCAGCAGGACGACGAGTCTGGAACGCCAACCACGGCCAGCGGACGACCCACTCAGCAGTGAACTCGCCGACATCGTGCTGCGGACCCTCGAACTGGCCGAAGACCTGCACATCGACCTCGGTGCGGCCCTGCTGGCCAAGACCGCGGACACGGTAGGCCGGTACCGACATGGCGGCGTGCGCTTCTAGGACCTGACCGGGCACACATCGCAGGCTTCAAGTAGCGCGATCGCGGCAGATCGTGCTTACATTGGTTTTGGAACGGCCGGTCATCTCCCCCCGTGGATGCCCGGCCGTTCCGTATTTGAAAGCAACGCCGCCGGGAGCGGCTCGCGACGCAGCCAGGGCCCGCGGGCCGCAGTGGTCAGCAGGCGCAGCACCCCGTTGCGGTCGGCGGCCGCCCGCACCCCGTACGCGCACAGTGCAGCGTCGGTTGGCCAGCTTCCCAACGCGTGATCAAACTCGAGCAGCAGCCGTCGCGCTGATGCGTCCGTCAGGATCAGCCAGGGCGGTGATCACCTGTGCCGATCGGTTATTCCTCGGCGCACACCCTGTTGGGCATCCTAGGAAGGATGCTTCTGTCCGCGATTGGGTGGACGCAAGACCCGCCTTTTGTCCAGGCGCGGTTGTTCAGCGGCGCTAAGCCGGTTTGCGCTGAATTGCGTGTTGATGCCCGCACACCGAACCGGGCAGAGCCACCTGATCCCCCGGTGCTCGTTGGATACTAGGAAGCGCTCGCAGGTTCGCGTCCATTGCATGCCGGCCGTCAAGAGGCCGAACCGGACCGGCCGGTGGCCGGGGAACGGAGATGACATGCGACGGCAGGGTTACCTCGCGGCATTGGTCACGGTCAGCATTCTGCTCGCTGGGTGCGGTGGGCAGCCTGACTCGGCGTCTACGGACTCCGTCCCGCCGCTGGCCGACGGCGGTGTTGCCAGGTCGGCGGGACCGGAGGCACTGATTGGCTCCTGGACCCTCACCGACGTTGACGACAATGACGCGGGCAGCATCCTGCGACTCGGGCCAGACGACTTCACGATCTTCGGCGGCCGTTGTGGCGTTTTGGGCGGATCGTGGCGTGCAGACCAAGACGGCGTCTTCATCGCCGGCGTCTACATCGGCGACATGGTGAGCAGCCCGGAGTGCGAGCGGGCCAGCGTGCAGACCCCCGGATGGCTGCGGCGGGTCACCGCGTACCGGCTCGACGGCCCGGTCCCCGTGCTCCTGGACGACCGGGGCCGACCGGTGGCCCGGCTGTTTCCGGGGGCGAAGCCAACCGCCGGTCCGAATATGGCCGACTCCGAGGCAGAGCCGCCGGTGGTCACCGACGAGTTCCGACGGAGGGCCGCGCCCGCCGTCGAGCTGCCGGCAGCATTGACCCCCGTCGACCGGCACCAGCTGGCGGGTCGGTGGGTACCGGCCAGCGGAAACAAAAACGCGTACCTGGAGTTCACCGAGGACGGCGAGTGGCACGGTTCGGACGGCTGCAACGACGAGAGCGGGCGATGGCTTGTCGCGCCGGGCGGCACACTACTCGCCACTGCCGGCGCCGTCACGTTGGCGGCCTGCGACAACGTGCCGGTCGGGCACTGGCTCTGGACGGCCCGGCGGGCCGGGCTCGATGGCGACGTGCTAGTGCTCCTCGACGCGCAGGGCACCGAAACCGGCCGGCTGGGTCGCGCCGGCTAATACGCCAGCCATACTTGCCAGGTGGTCCTGGTGGCGTCGCCGTCACCAGGACCGCGCCAAAATAAGCCGGCCACCGCACTGCTGCTAGGAGAAGTGGGTCGCTGGCCGGGCGAGCGGCTCTCCGTTGACGATCAGATCGACCTTCTCGTTGTAGAAGGCGATCAGCCCGGCGATCGGCAGGAGCTGCCCGGTGGGGAAGCTGTACGACCAGGCCAGGTCCGGGTGGGTGGTGTCACCGATACGTACCGACCAGTAGTCGCTGGTGCGGCCCTTGTACGGGCAGGAAGTGATTGTCTCCGATGGCACGAGGTGCCGGAAGTTCACGTCGGTCCGGTTGAGGTAGTAGCGGACCGGTAGACCGGTCTCGAAGACCAGCACCGGCGACGCCGACTGGGCCAGGACGACCCCGTCGAGTTCCACCCGTACGTTGCGGGTGGAACGCAGCGCGTCCACTCGGGCATATGGGTTCCGGGGGTGCACGAACACTTCCTCGTCCTCCTCGAACCAGCTGTCGAGGGCGGACCAATCGAACCGGACCGTGTCCGCCAGTCCGGCCAGCGCGTCGTCGCCGTACACCCGCGCGCATGAATTGCGGAACGCCTCGCCCACCCGCAGTCCGTGCAACCGCGCGGTTCCCCGTCGGGACGGCTCCGTGCGCTGCTCGTCAATCAGTTGGCCGCGGTCCAGGTCGGCGATCGGAATGTAGTACTGGGGGTAGAACGGTGACTCCCACACGTACCGTGCCCTCGTGGTGTCCAACACCAGCTCGCTGGCGAGGTAGGCGCGGATCCGGCGGGGCACCGGCTCAACGTGGTTCACCGGGACGATCGCCTTCGGGTAATCCGACACCTTGTCCTCCAATGATTCGGGCTGTCTCGGGTTTGCTGGATCAACGATCAGGTGGCGCGGCGCGTCATCAGCACACGAATTGCCGCTGGTGGTGGTCGGAGGCGGTGGCGGTGGCGACATCCACCGGATAGCCGCGCCGGGCCAGCAGCACGATCAATCCACTGGCCAGCAGCGGGGCGAGCATGATGAGGAAGGCGTACTGCAGGCCGCCGGCCCGCGCACCCGGGCCACTCGTGCTGGCGAAAATGTCAGCGACCAGTCCGAAGGTCGCCGGTGCCAGCGCCTCGGCGGCGAGCCGGAGCAGGGTGCGCAGGCTTTCCGCGCGCCCCCAGAGCCGGCCAGGGACGATGTCGAGCCGGGCCGCGTCGAGCGGTGGGTTCGCCGCCGCCAGGGCGGCGGTACCGAGCGCGATGATCGGCAACGCCAGCGCGATCGAGGTGACAATGAAGCCGGGCAGGAGCAGGAGTGCGGCGGCGAGGTAGCCGGCGGCGGCGACCAGGATCCGAGCGTCGATGCGCCCTCGCCCCAACAGGCGGTCGGTGAAGCGCCCGCTGAGTACGGCACCGACCAGCGCGGCGAGGCCGACAGCCACGACGAGCGCACCGAGCCGCGCCTGGGAGACGTGGAAATGCTGGACGGCGAAGACGACCGCGAAGGTCCGCAGACCCGCGAAGAAGAAGTAACCGATCGCGGAGGCGACGATCAGCAGCCGGATGGTGGGGACGCCGAGCAGATAGCCGGCGGCACGGGGCAACGACAACTTCTCGGCGTCCACCGTGAGCAGTCGGTCAGGTGCCGGCTTGATCCCCCGGGCGGTGATGATCATTCTTGCCTCGTTACCCTCGCCCGCTGGGACGCCAGCAGGCTGCTCCACATCGCCGGGGTGCTGCTCCGCCGCGCCGGGTTCCGCTGGCCGCTCACCGCACCGCTGGCCTTGCCGATTGTCCGGATCGGGCCAGTCGGCGCCGCCTCGGGCGGGTTCGGGCAGCCACCGCCAGAGCATTCCGGCGAGTGCCAGGCTCGCGGCGGCGAGCAGGAAGAAGGCGTACCGCCAGGAGAGGGCCGCCGCGATCTCGCCACCGGCGAGGAGCCCGATTCCGGCACCGGCGAGTTCGCCGGTCAGAATCCAGCCCAGGACGGTGGCGCGGTTGGCCGGTGGGATGAAGTCACCGGCTAGCGAGACCACCACCGGGCCGGAGGCGGCCACCGCCGCGCCGAGCAGCAGTCGAGAGGTCAGTAACCATGAGTAGCTGGGGGCGAGGCCACCAGCGGTCATCGCGATGGCCCAGCCGACGACCACGAGGACGAGGAGGTGTACCCGGTTGACCCGGTCGGCGAAGACGCCCATCGGCACCGCCGCGAGCGCACCCACCCCGGCGGAGGCCGTCGCCAGTAGCCCCAGTTGAGCGTGGTTGATCTGCAGATCTCGTTCGAGTTCGCGGGCTGCCGCGCCGATGGTGCCAACGTCGGCACTGTTCAACGCGAGTACGGCAGCGAGCAGGAAGATCACCCGTGGGGGTATCCGGCTGCCCAGCAGGCCCCGGCTAGCGATGGCTCTGCGGATAGCTACGGGACCGATTGAAGTTCCCGATATGCCTTATCTGTAGCACGGTAGTCCACGTTCACCTCCGGCTGTGCGTTTCCGGAACCGACGCCCCGGCATACCCAATCCGTGCCCCTCCCAACCCACCCGGGCTCTTGGTCAGCCTCGGCGCCATTTCTGGTTGGCGCCGCCGGTGCACTCCCAGAGTTGCAGTACGGCGTCGTTGTTCGGGTTCCAGTCCGCGATGTCGACACACTTGTTGGCCTGTGGGTTGACCAGGTCGCCCGCCGCGTTGAGCACGAACTGCTGAGCCGGATTGCCGCTGCAGGTCGCGATCTGGATGGCGGCCCCGTTAGCGGTGCTACCCCAGGCGACGTCCATGCACTTGTTGTTCTCCGTACGCAGGGTGCCGTCGGTGAAGGTCCAGGCCTGGTTGGTGCCGCCGGTGCAGTTCCACACGATCAACCGCTGACCGTCGTTGAAGTTCCAGTTCGGCACGTCGATGCACTTGTTGTGCCAGTTGCTGACGATCGGGTTCGTGGTGGTCTGGCCGCCGGTCCCGAACGGGGTGAGCACAATCCCGGCGGCGCGGGGATCACCGTCGTGCACCAGGGATTCCTGCGCTTGGACGTCGTCGAAGGGAAAGCCGTACGCCTTGCCGTCGGCCATGTTGGCGTGAATGATCCGTGAGTAGTGGTTGGTCAGCGTGCCCCGGTAGAAGTCGGCCGGTCCGCCACCGGGTTGGGTGTCGATGGTGCCCAGCGTGCTGCGGTGCAGCGCCGCGCAGAGCGTACGCGCGATCGGCCCCACGACCTGGTCGTTCGGGGCGGCGAGGTTGCCGTCGCAGCCCCACACGTTGGCGCTGGAGGGCTTGTTGAACGAGGCGACCTGCTGGCCGGCCGGGTTGGTGAAGGTCATGACGTTGCCGGAGGTCCGGCCGTAGAACCTTGTGTTGGGCTGGTCGCCGAAGGGTATGACGGTGAGCGTCTTGCTGGTGTACGCGGTCCATGCGGTGTTGATGTACGGGTCCAGGTAGGTGGTGCTGAACAGCCCAGCGTCGGCGGCCTTGCCCGGCGCGAGGACCCGCAGCACGGTGCCATCGGAGCGGGTGTGGACGGTGTTCGCCCAGCCGGCCTGCGCCTTGATCTGATTGATCACGTTGTTGCGGCCATTGTTGATCAGTTCACCGGTCTTCTTGGTGACACCGTTGCTGCCGGTGACGGTGACGGCGTGCGGCACCGCGAACATGTCGACCTGTGAGCTGTTGAGCCAGAGTCCCGCGTCGTTGTAGGTGAACTCGCTCCAGTCGAAGAGGATGTCGCGGTTCGGGTCGCCGCCGGCCCAGGGGGCGGGCTGCACGAGACCGTTCGGGGTGAGGAAGAACTTGAGCTTCGCGCCGAGCGACATGTACACCCGGCCGGAGAGCCCCCGGGGCAGTTGGATCGTCGTACTGCCGCCGTTGCCGGGACCGGCGATGGCAACGTCCGGTGCTGGCGAGGGCGGGTTCGATCCGGCGGGCCACGGCGTGAACGTACCGCCGGAGTTGACGTAGCCGAGTCGGCCGGTGTTGAGGTTGACGCCCAGGACGTACAGGTAGACGGCGTCGCCGCGGCCGGTGTTGTTGGTGACCTTGAAGGGCAGCAGGTTGGGTCCGATGGCCTGGGCCGGTGGCGTCGCCGCCGTGATGGCCACAGGCACCGCCAACGCAAGCACGGCGAGCGCGTGCAGCAGGTTCTTTCCGGTACGCACCGGCACCTCCTCTGGTCCGTGGGCGGGCACGTTTGCCGCTCGTCGACCGCCGGAGTAGGTGGCAGCCGGACGGGCCGGCAGCGCGGGAGCGCTGCCGCAGCGGGTACGGGCGAGTAGCCGTGAGAGCGCTCTCACAGAATCACCGCCAACCGCGTCCATGTCAATAGATGGTCGCCGATTTATGCCCTGCCGCCGGGTCGACCGGGTGGTTGTCGAAGGATGGCCGCCTGGGCTGAAGAGCAGCGACGCTGTCGGCGGGAGCGGCCAGGAAGGCAAGGGCGGGTTCGAGGACGGCAGGCTCGGCGAGGACCTTGCGGTGGCCGAGGCCCTGGGTGATGACCAGGCGGGCGTCGTGGGCGGCGGCGATGAGTTTGGCCTGGCTGGGCTGGACCACCTGGTCATCCTCGTCGTGGATCACCAGGACCTCCGCCGGCACCCGGTCATAGCTGGCGGAGAAACGGGTCCAGATGTCAACCGAGCCGGGGGCGAGGAGGCGCTCCACCCGGCGACGTAGCGCACCCTCGGCGCGGTGGCCCAAGCCGACCTGGCGGGTGAACTCCTCGAGCAGGTAGGTGAACTCGCAGACGCCGCTGATCGCCACCAGCCGCCGTGCGCGTACGCCCGAGCGCAGGGCGTGAAACGTGCTGATCACGCCGAAGGAGTGCGCCACCACAGCCTCGAACGGGCCGTGCCGGCTGTCGAGGGTACGCATGATTTCCTCGTACTCCAGGATGGTGGTGCGCGTGCCCGTCGACTCGCCGTGCCCGGGGGCGTCGAAGGCGATCGGCGAGAAGCCGAGTTCGAGCAGGCGTACGACGAAGGCCGCGTATCGGGAGGCCCGCGACTGCCAGCCGTGCACCAGCAGGACCGGCCGCTCCCCCGAGCCCCACCGGTAGACGACCACCCGTTTACCGTTGACCACGAGGGACTCCCGGCGGGCCGCCGCGTCGACCGCCTGCTCGACCTGCCGCACCTTGCCACGCCCGAGCGGGCGGCAGAAGAGCGCGAACGCCAGCTTGCCGCCGAGCCGTGGAGACAGGGCGGAGACACCGTTGAGGGCCAGTCTGATGAGGGTACGCACGCCATCTCCCTAAATACGAACGGTCGTGCTTTTATCTCACGCCGTCCCCACGCTCGTCAATCTTGAATCTGACCGAACGATCGTGCGACTATGCGGTGGTGACCGACGGACGGAAGGAGCGCGGCGAGCGCACCCGGGAAGCGATCCTCGCCCGCGCCGCCGAACTCGCCTCCGAGGAAGGGCTGGACGGTCTCACCATCGGGCGGCTCGCCACCGATCTGCGGATCAGCAAGAGCGGCCTGTTCGCGCACTTCGGGTCCAAGGAAGACCTGCAACTCGCCGTCATCCGGGCCGCCAGGGAAGTCTTCATGGCGCACGTCGTCACCCCCGCGCTGGTACGACCTCGCGGGACCGAGCGGTTGACCGCGCTCTGCGAAAACTCGCTGACCTACTCCGAAAACCGCGTCTTCCCCGGCGGCTGCTTCTTCTTCGGCGCCGCCGCGGAGTTCGACGCCAGACCGGGCCGGGTCCGCGACGCCCTGGCCGCCGCCATCGGCGAATGGCTCGACCTGCTGGAGCGGTCGGCGGAGCACATGCTCAGGCCAGCGTGCGACGATCCGGCCGAGCGAGCCACCAGGGCCGCGCAACTGGCGTTCGAGCTCTACGCCCTGATCGCGGGGGCCAACGCGGCGTCCGTCCTGCGTGACGACCCGATGGCGTACGAGCGCGCCCGCGTCGCGATCCGCGCCCGCCTCGCCTGAACCCGGCCGGCTTTTGGTACGCCGTAACGGCCGAACGGGGCCAGCTCGTCTGAGCTGGCCCCGTTCCGGATGTTCTGGTTATCAGTGGGAGTAGCCGCGGGTGGCGATCCAGTTCGCCATGTCAGCGGAGTCCACCCAGTAGCTGCTCTGGTTCGGGTTGGCCGGGTCGGAGACCTTCACGGCCTCACCGTTGTCCCGGTAGCCGACCAGGCTGACGTAGTGCCCACCCTCGTAGGAGTGGCTGACGCCATCGGTGTCACTGGCGGTACCGGCGATGTTCGCCACCACGGCCCGGTTGTTGTCGATGGCGCTCTTCACGTTGCTCTTGAGCTGGTCGACATCACCACTCTTGGCCGACCGGCCAGAGATCGCGGTGGTCTTGTAGACATCGCTACCGGTGCCCTTGTTCAACACCCGGGTGGTGTCCTCAGCGGAGTCGGTGCCGTTCTCGGTGGTGCCGAGCTGCTTGGCCACCTCATCCTGGGTGAGCTGCTTACCCTGCGCGCTCAACGCGATCCGGGTCGAGGCCGGACCACAGTAGTAGTACGTCGACTGCGCCTCATAACGGATACCGAGTTCCTTCGCGCTCTTCGGCGCGTCTGCGTTGGCGGCCTGCACAGCGGCGGGGCCGGCTTCGCCGGGGGTTCGGCGTGCGCGACCGTGGCGGCCAGCGGACCGGCGATCGCGCCACCGGCAACAGCCAGACCAGCGGTGGTCAGCGCGGCCTTACGCAGGATCGGAGTCTGGGTGATGGCCGGGAGCCATCGGCTGAACAGAGTCATGATGATGGTTCCTTCCAGTCAGGGGGATGCCACGGCACACCCGCACCACAAAGGCACGCGGTGATGCCGCGAAGAAAAGGGGAAGACTTTGAAGAACGCCCGGCGCGAGGAGGATGCTGCTCAGGCGTACCGGAGATGTAACCATCCGGGGCCGTCCCACATTCCCACAGGGATCCGGCCACTCAAGGACGGCCGCCCGGTAGCTAAGAGATGTACCGGGGTCGGTGCTGCTCCGGTCGTACGCAGGGTATAACCGATCCGGGGTGCCCGGCATTCCCCGGCTGCCCTACGAACCGGGCCGAAAATCAGACATCTGACGCAGACGTCCGCATACTCGACAGGTCACGTCGGTTCGATGGGCAGCCATAGCTCGCAGGTTGCGGTGCTGAAGTCGTCCGTACGGTCGAGGACCGCGACGATCGATGGGCCTGGCCGCAGGCGCCACGGGTTGGAGGGGAACCACTCGGTCGCGGTCGCGGCCCAGGTCTTCTGCAGGGCCTGCGGATAGCGGTCCGGCGGTGCGGAAGATCGCCCACATGCCGGCCGGTACCTCGATGGCGTCGAGGTCGTCGGGGGCCGGCGTGTCCCGGGAGACAGCGACCCCGTGCAGGTAGGTCAGTTCGCTGCCCTCGGTGCCGTCAGGGTCGAGGTCGTCGCAGACTTGCAGCAGGCCCCCCGGCTCGGTGTCGCCGAGGGCCTTCAGCCGAAGATGCTCCTCTTGCGGCAGTGCGGTGATGTGCTGCTGGATGTGCGGGTTGATGCCCTGGTGGATCAGCGGAACTCGGGCTGAGTGTCCGACGAGCCGGAACGCGGGGCGGTCGGCGATGCGGGTGTCCATGGGGATGCTCCCTTCGACGGTCAGGCGGAACCTGAGCTGCGGTTGTGTGCGAAGGGGGCCTCCGTCGCGGCGAACGTCACCGGGGCCCGACGCCGTGGACCGCGCGGAACGCACGTCCGAACGCCTCGGTTGAGCCGTAGCCGTGCCGGACGGCGATGCTCAGCAGATCGTCCTCGCCCCGGACGACGTCGGCAGCGGCGACGGTCATGCGGCGCCGGCGCACGTACTCCGACAGCGGCATGCCGGCCAACGACGAGAACATCCGGCGCAGGTGGTACTCGGTCGTGCCGAGCGCCCTGGCCAATCCGTCGACGTCGAACTCCTCGGTGAGGTGCTCTTCGACAAGGTCGACAAGGCGGTTGAGTGCCGAGATCACGAGGGCCTCCTTTCGACGTCAAGCCTGGCCGAAGAACCCCGGCCGCGCCCGACCGCTGCGGTTCGATCCGATCATGTGCCTGGACCGTCGCGGCGCTTTTGGTACGCCGAGAGGGGGCCAGCTCTCGTTTGAGCTGGCCCCCTCCGGTTATTCGGTTGTTCGTTCGATCAGTGGGAGTAGCCGCGGGTGGCGATCCAGTTCGCCATGTCAGCGGAGTCCACCCAGTAGCTGCTCTGGTTCGGGTTGGCCGGGTCGGAGATCTTCACAGCCTCGCCGTTGTCACGGTAGCCAACCAGGCTGACGTAGTGCCCACCGGCGTAGGAGTGGCTGACGCCATCGATGTCGGTGGCGGTGCCGGCGATGTTGGCCACGACGGCGCGGTTGTTGTCAACGCTGTTCTTGACGTTGGTCTTGAGCTGGTCAAGGTCGCTGCTGCTGGCCGACTTACCGGGGATCGCGGTGGTCTTGTAGGTGTCGCTGCCGGTTTCCTTGTTCAGGACCCGGGTGGTGTCCTCGGCGGAGTCGGTGCCGTTCTCGGTGGTGCCGAGTTTCTTGGCCACGTCATCCTGGGTGAGGTTCTTGCCCTGCGCGCTGAGCGCGATCCGGGTCGAGGCGGGACCACAGTAGTAGTACGTGGACTGCGCCTCATAACGGACGCCGAGTTCCTTCGCCGAGCTCTGCGACGCGGCGGCCGGGGCGGCCGGCTTGGCCGGTTCGGCGTGCGCGACCGTGGCGGTCAGCGGGCCGGCGATGGCGCCACCGGCAACAGCGAGACCAGCGGTGGTCAGCGCGGCCTTACGCAGGATCGGGGTCTGGGTGATGGCCGGGAGCCATCGGCTGAACAGAGTCATGATGATGGTTCCTTCCGATCGGGGGTGTCACGGCGCACACGCACCACAAGGCACGCGGCCTGCCGCAAGAAAAGGAGGCTTTGAAGAACGCCCGGCGCGCGGAGGTGCTGCTCAGGCGTACCGGAGATGTAACCGTCCGAGGCCGTCCCGCATTCCCGCAGGGATCCGGCCGCTCAGGGCGGCTGCCCGGTAGCTAAGAGATGTACCGGGGTCGGTGCTGCTCCGGTCGTACGGGGGTATAACCGATCCGGGGTGCCCGGCATTCCCCGACTGCCCAACGAACCCGAGCCCAGAAATCGGACATCTGACGCAGGCAGTCGCAGACTCGGCAACCTGGGCCAGAGGGCGAAACCGGAGGTCTGACCATTTCCGGGATATCGGGGATATCGGGGACCAGCGAGCGCACCCCAAGGAGCCGCTGACATGCGGTCGCGGCCCGAGTATCTTGAGCGATGCGCCGTACGCGCCCGTGCCTTGACAATCAGACGATAAGTTCTCGCCTCGCCCGGTCGGTGCCCGCTGTCCAGGCAGAGCAGGACCAAGCGTTCACCGTCGGAGCAGACGAGATTCAAGATCATGTGCAATGATTTGCAGCGACACGCCGCTTCGGGTTGCACTACCGGAGGTTCGCTGCAAAATCCGGCCCCTACGCCTCATTCACAGGCCCTTTGACCTGCGACTTAAGGTTGGGGTCCTCATCGCCCCTACCAGGGATCGCAACCGTGAAGTGATGATCGCATGCCTGTCCGCCTCTCCCGTCCTCATCGCCCCTACCAGGGATCGCAACAGTTTCAGCGGGAGCGGTTGAGCCGTCCGGCCAGAGTCCTCATCGCCCCTACCAGGGATCGCAACCGCGACGATGGACGGCCGGCGAGGGTGCAAGCCTGTCCTCATCGCCCCTACCAGGGATCGCAACGTAGATAACCGCTGCAAGCCGAACGAGACTCGCGTCGGGTCCTCATCGCCCCTACCAGGGATCGCAACCCGAGGTGGAGGCGGCGACGGGATCTGGCCGAGTCCTCATCGCCCCTACCAGGGATCGCAACGTGGAGACCTCAGCCGACGCACCCTCTGGTGCAGTCCTCATCGCCCCTACCAGGGATCGCAACGCCTGAGCGTCCTGATTTGCGCCAGCCCGATCGATGTCCTCATCGCCCCTACCAGGGATCGCAACTGCACGGGCACGAGCACGAGTTGCTTACGCCACGCGAGGTCCTCATCGCCCCTACCAGGGATCGCAACGTTTCCGTGCTCGCCACCCGCCACTCTGGCCGCTCCCAGTCCTCATCGCCCCTACCAGGGATCGCAACCGAGACTACGCGGCGCACCTGGTCGACTGTGCAGCGTCCTCATCGCCCCTACCAGGGATCGCAACCCGATGATGCGCTCCCGGCAGTGAGTACACCGGGTCCTCATCGCCCCTACCAGGGATCGCAACCAGGTCAGACCAGCGAGATTGCCTCCGGGTGATCCTGTCCTCATCGCCCCTACCAGGGATCGCAACTCGCGGAGGATCAGCGAGTGGCCCTGGCATCCACCGCGTCCTCATCGCCCCTACCAGGGATCGCAACCGTAGTGAGTGTGCGCATTCCGCCTCGGCGGGGTCGTGTCCTCATCGCCCCTACCAGGGATCGCAACACGCAGTTACCGGCGCCGTCAGTGCGTGTGGACGTGGTCCTCATCGCCCCTACCAGGGATCGCAACGTGCTCAGGCCGGGGTGCACCTGGCGACGTCTCAGGAGTCCTCATCGCCCCTACCAGGGATCGCAACCTGTGCCGTCGCGCCACACCGTGCACCCGGTCGCGGGTCCTCATCGCCCCTACCAGGGATCGCAACATGCACTGCGCAACGCGTCGACCTGCCGGAACGGACCGTGGTCCTCATCGCCCCTACCAGGGATCGCAACCGGCTCTGGCGGCCCTGGTCCGGCAGAGTCAGTCGGGTCCTCATCGCCCCTACCAGGGATCGCAACTCACGAGGTCTCCTTGGCATGGCGTCGGCGGGCAACGGTCCTCATCGCCCCTACCAGGGATCGCAACTCCCAGATCCGGCTGCGGTGGCGGTCTGGAAGACGGCGAGGATCTGCTGGTACGCCGGACTGGCGATGGTTGGGCCAGCGGGTATCGGCGGGTCGGCCTGGCCGGTCAGGTTGAGCAGGGTCTTGCGGGTGATCGCGAGTTCGGGCCTGTTGCGGCGACCGCACCGGTCAGTAAAGTCATCCGCGTGGATCTGGACGACATCGCCGCCCGGCTCGGGGTGCCCGTCGAGGACGTCGACCGCGTGCACCGGCTCGCCGGCGACCGGCCGTCGGCTCCGCTGCCCGCCAAGGCCGACGCGCCCGCGATCCTCGACCGGCTCGCGGTGCGGCCGGACGACGCCGCCGAGATCATGGCGGGCTGGCCCGACGCCGATTCTCCGCTGTGGACTCCGGAGCTGCGCTGGCTGCTCGACCGCTCGATCGCCCTGGTCCGCGCCGATCTCGGGGGCCACGGCTGGCTGTCGCCCGGTCCGGAGCTGCCGCGCGAACGGGGCCCCGCCTGGCGGCATCTCTACGTGTACGCGTACCTGGCCCTGGTCGACGTCGTCACCGGGATACCACCGTGACCACGGCGTCGCCGATGCCGTGTCGTGGGCGAGCCTCGCGGACCTGGGCCGCAACCTCGCGATCGACCGGCGGATGCACCGCGAGGGCTGGCCGGTCATGCAGAGCTGGCTGACGCTGCACGCGCGCGGCGCCATCTACGAGCTGGGCCGGCTGCAGCACCATCGCGGCGGCACCGCCATCGACCTGCACATCCCCGAGTCGGGGCCGCTGACCCCGGAGGCGGTCGACGGCGTCGCTCGACGAGGCCCGCGCGTTCTTCCCGCGCCACTTTCCCGACGAGCACTACACGGCGTTCGCCTGCGGCTCGTGGCTGCTCGACCCGCAACTGCTGGAGTACCTGCCCGCAGGACTCCAACATCGTCCGGTTCCAGCGGAGGTTCGAGCTGGAGCCCTACGAGGAGCCGGAAGGGCTGGACGCCGACGTCGAGGTGCTGCGGTTCGTGTTCCGCACCCTGACCACGCCGCTCGACCAGCTGCCGCGCCGCACCGTGCTCCAGCGCGCGATCGTCGACCACCTGAAGGCCGGCCGCCACTGGCGCTGGCGCCGCGGCCGCTTCCCGATCTAGCCACACCCTGGGTTGGTCTCGTCGGCGCCAGTTGCTGATCATGGCCGGGGCTTCTGGTACGCCGAGAAGGGGCCAGCTCGTGTGAGCTGGCCCCTGTTCGGTACGGTTGTTCTGGTTATCAGTGGGAGTAGCCGCGGGTGGCGATCCAGTTCGCCATGTCGGCGGTGTTCACCCAGTAGCTGCTCTGGTTCGGGTTGGCCGGGTCGGCGACCTTCACCGCCTCACCGTTGTCCCGGTAACCAACCAGGCTGATGTAGTGCCCACCCTCGTACGAGTGGCTGACACCATCAGTGTCGGTGGCGGTACCGGCGATGTTCGCCACCACGGCCCGGTTAGTGTCGACGGCGCTCTTCACGTTGCTCTTGAGCTGGTCGACGTCACCACTCTTGGCCGACCGGCCAGGGATCGCCGTGGTCTTGTAGACATCGCCTCCGGTGTCCTTGTTCAACACCCGGGTGGTGTCCTCGGCGGAGTCGGTGCCGTCCTCGGTGGTGCCGAGCTGCTTGGCCACCTCATCCTGGCTGAGCTGCTTACCCTGCGCGCTCAACGCGATCCGCGTCGAGGCGGGACCACAGTAGTAGTACGTCGACTGCGCCTCATAACGGATGCCGAGTTCCTTCGCTGAGCTCTGCGACGCGGCGGCCGGGGCGGCCGGCTTCGCCGGGGGTTCGGCGTGCGCGACCGTGGCGGCCAGCGGACCGGCGACAGCGCCACCGGCAACAGCCAGACCAGCGGTGGTCAACGCGGCCTTACGCAGGAACGGAGTCTGAGTGATGGCCGGGAGCCATCGGCTGAACAGAGTCAATGATGGTTCCTTCCAGTCAGGGGGAGATGCCACGGCACACCCGCACCACAAAGGCGCACGGTGATGCCGCAAGAGAAAAGGGGGAAGAATTGAAGCAACGCCCGGCGCGAGGAGGATGCTGCTCAGGCGTACCGGAGATGTAACCGTCCCGGGCCGTCCCGCATTCCCGCAGGGATCCGGCCGCTCAGGGCGGCTGCCCGGTAGCTAGATGTACCGGGGTCGGTGCTGCTCCGGTCGTACGCAGGGTATAACCGATCCGGGCCGCCCGGCATTCCCCGGCTGCCCAACGAACCCGAGCCAGAAATCGGACATCTGACGCAGACAGTTGCGGACTTGGCAACCTGGGCCAGAGGGCGACACCGGAGGTCTGACCATTTCCAGGATATTGGGGACATCGGGACCAGCGAGCGCACCCCAAGGCAGCCGCTAACGTGCGGTCACGGCGGCCCCCGAGTATCTTGAGCGATGCGCCGTACGCGCCCGCGCCTTGACAATCAGACGATAAGCCCTCGCCTCGCCCGGTCGGTGCCCGCCGTCCAAGCAGAGCAGGACCAATCGTCCACCGTCGGAGCAGACGAGATTCAAGATCATGTGCAATGATTTGCAGCGACACGCCGCTTCGGGTTGCACTACCGGAGGTTCGCTGCAAAATCCGGCCCCTACGCCTCGTTCACAGGCCCTTTGACCTGCGACTTAAGGTTGGGGTCCTCATCGCCCCTACCAGGGATCGCAACTCTTTGAGATCGCGGCACCGGAGGACCGGACCGGTTCCGTGGTCCTCATCGCCCCTACCAGGGATCGCAACCACCGTTCCACCTGCGAGATGTGCCCCCGGTTGAACCGGGTCCTCATCGCCCCTACCAGGGATCGCAACCCGCAATGGAAGGCGACGACGGATGAGCGTCAAGCCGCGTCCTCATCGCCCCTACCAGGGATCGCAACCACAATCGGCCCTAGAGCCCTCTCAGCGGTCACGGGTCCTCATCGCCCCTACCAGGGATCGCAACCCGCGCTGTCCACCGCCCAGCGGGACCTGTACGACCGGGTCCTCATCGCCCCTACCAGGGATCGCAACGCAGCGACGACACCGCCATCCGCCGACACCTCGCGTCCTCATCGCCCCTACCAGGGATCGCAACCTGACCAGCGAGCCACCATGTCCGACGTCGCCGAGCACGTCCTCATCGCCCCTACCAGGGATCGCAACTTGGGCGATGGCGTCGGCGGTGCCGTGTGCTTCGCGGGTCCTCATCGCCCCTACCAGGGATCGCAACGACACGTAGTCCCGGATCACCGAGTCGAGCTTGACGGAGAGTCCTCATCGCCCCTACCAGGGATCGCAACGTGACGTAGGTGACGGACGTACGGGCCACGACGGGCGTCCTCATCGCCCCTACCAGGGATCGCAACTTGTACTGAAACAGGTAGATCTCGCTGCGCCCCACGGGGTCCTCATCGCCCCTACCAGGGATCGCAACCGGTCGGTGCCGGCGCGATCGGCATGCTCCTCGCGTCCTCATCGCCCCTACCAGGGATCGCAACGCGGTCCGCATCATCAGGTAGGGCCGGAAGGCGCACAGTCCTCATCGCCCCTACCAGGGATCGCAACACGTCAAGGCGATAGCCGACGACGACGAGGACGACGACGTCCTCATCGCCCCTACCAGGGATCGCAACACTCCGTTTAAGGTTACTGAGGTTTCGGTGTCAGGGTCTGCTGGTTCATGGCGGAGCGAGTCCGGTGGCGGCGAGGAACCCGTCGGCCAGTGTGGGTCTGTACTGCATACGTTTGAGCCGGTTACGGGTGACCCGGACGAGGTCGTCGATGCCACCGGAGGCAAGGTTGGCCATGCCTCGTTTGAGACTTGACCACATGTTCTCAGTCGGGTTCAGCTCCGGCGCGTAGCCCGGCAACCGGTAGACGCGTAACCATGACCGGGCGGCGATCAATCGACGCATCTTGGCGGACCGGTGCGCGGGTAGACCGTCCCAGACGAGCACGATCGGCCCGCCCAACTGTTGGTACGCGGCGTCGAGCAGGGAGGCGAAGTGGTCCTCGCCGAAGCCTTTTGCTTCGCCTTTGCGTCCTCGGTGGACCATCAGCCGGTACAGCAGGCGGGCTCGCTGGCCGGGTCGGTAGGCGGCGATCCCGGCCACCGACACCTTCCGTCCGCCGCGCCCGGCGACCGGCACGATCGGGTCTGTCCTCGCGGGGCCCAGGTGCGGGCCCTGGCTGGTCTCAGCGTGAGGCCGGACTCGTCGGCGAAGCAGATCCACGCGCCCAGCCTGCGCGCGACCCTTTTACCGCTGGCCACTGATACCGCCGCCACCGTGTGATGGCCTCCTCGTCACGCTCGGCGGCCCGTGCGATCGGCTGCTGTGGACTGAACCCGGCCCGGTGCAGCAGTTCCCACACCGTGGTGACGCTCACCGTGGTGTGGAACATCCGACCGATCAGCGTACGAACCCGGGCCAGGGTCCAGCACTGGTCCTCGACCCACCCGGCCGCCGCCGGGCCCTCCCGCAACACCCGCAACAGGCGCCGCACCTGTTCCTCGGACAACCGGCGGTCCGGGCCCGGAGCCCCTTGCGAGGCCAACGCTTCCTCACCGCCGGCAACCCAGGCCCGCCGCCACGCGTACGCAGACTTGGTCGAGACCTCCAACACGGCCGCGACCTGCACCGCGCTCATCCCATCGGCGAACATCCCCGCCGCCTGGCGGCGTACCTGCTCCCGACGCGCACGCCCCTGCGGGCCGACCCCGCCGCCATCGCCGTATCGCATACCCCGAACAACGCACGACGCGAACAGTCAGCAATCACCCGAAACGGCGATGTGGACTCCAGTCAGACCCTAACCATGAAACGTCAGTAAGGTCACCGTTGCCAATCTGGCGTCCTCATCGCCCCTACCAGGGATCGCAACCCCACGTCACAATCGGCTGTCGCGCCGTAGACGACGAGTCCTCATCGCCCCTACCAGGGATCGCAACAAGGTGAGGATGGTGACGGTGACGTCGTCCCGGGCGGGTCCTCATCGCCCCTACCAGGGATCGCAACAACAGGATCTGCCGGCCGACCTGCCGGGTGCGGAACCCCAGTCCTCATCGCCCCTACCAGGGATCGCAACGCGGGCACCGGGTTGGCGATGGCGGAGCTGTCGGTGGTCCTCATCGCCCCTACCGGGGATCGCAACCGCAGCATGTCAGGCCAGCTCCTGATAGCCGGCCGGGTCCTCATCGCCCCTACCGGGGATCGCAACTCGGCGTGCCGAGGGCACAGCAACACGAAGAGCGCTGTGCACCGCCGGTGACAGGACACGATGCGATGGCCACCGGCGTACGAGCCGAATGTCAGCCGAGCAGCGCTTTCATGGGTGGCGTATTGGCGCCCACCAGCCGGACTCGATCCGGCAGCGCGTACTCACGAAGGACTCGGTCGACTCGGCGGTGTCTGCGGCCGAGGACCCCGGCAGCTACGGGAAGCCACCGGGGTCTCGAAGTCGGGCGCCTAGCTGAACGAGCTGGTCTTGGTTGCGGTCACGAACTCGGACCAGGCGGCCGGATTGAAGGAGAGCGTGCCACCGTTGCGGTCCTTTGTGTCCCGTACGAAGATCCGGCTGGGAAGGTTGTCGGCCACCTCGATGCAGGAACCGCCGTTCGTGCCCGAGCGGGTCGACTTCCGCCACCTGGCGCCACTCATGTCCATGTCTTCACCGCTTCGTTGATCAGGTCGAGGGATTGCCGCCTGGGGAGCCCTTCGCCGTGAATCGCTTCCCACATACCTTGCAGGTTAGCAAGCTCATCCGCCCCCGCCACGATTTGCGCTCTGACCTGATGGTCAAGGTGAGCGGTCATGGTGTTGTCCGGAGCGGTCACGAGGATGAAGCCTCCCTGAAGGCCGGGATAGATGCCCACCTCGCCGGGGACGACCAGCACCTGGACGTGCGGCAGTTCGGCGCAGGCGACGAGGTGCAGCAACTGCTCAGCCATGATGCCCGGCTGCTCTCGGCTCACGGTGCGTCGGATCACCATCTCGTCGATGATGAAGGTCATCCGGGGTGGCGACTCGCGGGAGAGCAGAGCTTGCCGCTCCATCCGGGCTGCCACCCGCCGCTCGACCATCTCGGCCGGCATCCGGGCACCCACCAGCATCGCCCGGGCATACGCCTCCGTCTGGAGTAGCCCCGGAATGAAGGCCGGTTCGTACCAGCGGAGAAGCTTGGCCTCCTTTTCGATTTCCACCCACTCACGGAGCCAGATCGGCATCCCGTCCTCGATCAGCCGCTTGAGTAGCCGGGCGTAGATGCCACCGGATTTGAGGGCGTTATCCACGGCGGTCACGTAGTCCTGGGTGGGCGAGCGGTGACCCGTCTCCACCGAACTGACGTGCGACGAGCTGAATTTGATCAACGTGCCGAACTCGTCCTGGTTCAATCCGCGTGACGTGCGCGCCGTCCGCAGTTCGTCAACCAAGAAATCGATTGATGTCAGGGTGCTCACCTCTCCTCAATTCGTCCCGGACAACCGTCCGTACCTGCGCGGACGTGCTGCGCCGCACGCGACGACCCGATTGGACTTCCGACCCTAACGCCTAATGCGAAGACTGGGAGGGGCCAGATAGGGGGCCAATTTTGTCGAGTAAACAACCGCGCCACAGTGCACCGCCGTTAGCAACAGGTTGTGTGATCAATGTGCGTGCTCATGATTACTGCTACGGGGCCAAGCCGTTACGGCTACGAGTGATCCACATTGGGGACGGGGCCAACACGCCGGGCCTTGAATGGCTGACCGTCATCGGCGTGGAACTGCTGCCGAGTGGAGCGCTCGGCTCACATCGGCAGGTGAACGTGCGGGTGTCCGCGCTGTGGCAGGCGGGCGCCATCGAGTACCCGGCAAACGGGTAGTCGTGGCGATCTGGTTCGCCGGGCAGTTGGTCGGCGTGGTCGACTTCCGGGCAGTCCACCGTCCGGTCCCACACCGCTGCCCGTGTTCCCACACCCCGGTGACGATCGACGGCGTACTGATAAACGAGCTCGCGGCCGGTCGGGCGGGCCAGCTCACGCCCGGTCAGGACTGGCGCGCCCGAGGCGGGCAGCGGCCATAACCATGACTAGAAAAGGGCAAATGTCCATGTCTGTACTCACCGAAAAACCCGCACCCGAACCAGCACCTCACTCGGCCGGCTCGCCGGAAGACGTGCGGCCACATCTCGCCCGCCGACCCACCTGGACCTGCCGGATCTGCCACCAAGACTGGCCGTGCGAGCCGGCCCGAACCAACCTGACCACCGAGTACGACGACAGCGTGCCCGCGTTGGGCATGTACCTGGCCGGCTTGTTCCGGTCCGCCGTCGGCGACCTGGACCGGTTACACCCGAACCCCGGAGTGGACGTGGCCGCGCTACACGCCAGATTCCTCGGCTGGCTTCCCACCCGCAGAGGAAGGTGACTGCCGTGGCGAACGACTCACCGTCCACTCCCCCGACGGCACCGTCTATCTCCGCTGACTCAAACATCAAACCTTGCACCCGAGAACGGGCAGGCCACCAATGATCACAACCTCCGTTGATATTCGGCGCGCTGGTCCCGAGCACGCCCATGAGATCACCGAACTGTTGGCCTCGGCATACATGCCCGGCCCGGTCAGTAAATGGTTGATCCGCTACAACAGCGCCCGACACCAGGTCTACCGAAAATACTTTCGGATCTTCGTCGAGCACGCGCTGCGGCACGGGATTGTGGACATCACCGGGGACGGGTCAGGGGTGGCGATCTGGCATCCCCGGACCAGGCCATGGCCCGAACCCGCCAGCTACCCGCTGCGGCTCGCCGACGCCTGCGGCCCCTGGCTCGACCGGTTCCTGATGCTCGACGACACCCTCACCACCCACCAACCCGCCGGACCACACCACCAGTTGGCCTACCTCGCCGTCACCCCCGGTCAACGCCGAACGCGGATCGGCAGCGCCCTACTCCATCACCACCGGCAACAGCTCGACGCTCACGGGACGCTCGGCTACCTGGTTGCGACCAGCCCGGAGATCGAGCAGTTCGGCACTCGTAACGGCTACCGCCCAGCACGGGAGATCCAGTTACCGGACTTCGGCCCAACGATCACCGCGATGACCTACCACCCACCCCGACCCTTGCCCACCGAGCAGACCGAGCCAGCCACGACCCACCCCAATCCGGCTTGACTCGCTCCCGACCTGCTTCACCACCGGTAGTTGCGCCTACCGGCCGGCGACACACGAAACGCGAGTCGAGTATCTTGAGCACAGCGTCGAATCCACACCGCACCTTGACAACCGACCAAAAGTTTCTCGCCGAACCGGACGCCCATTCGGCCAAGCCAGCCGGCACCTGAGGGATCAATGCCGGTAGCCCGAGCGCCAACAGCATGATCATCACCTGCGGTTTGCAGCGACACGCCGACACCAACAACACGACCGGAGGTTCGCTGCAAAATCCGACCCCCGCCCCCCAATCACAGGCCCCGTGACCTGCGACTTAAGGTTGGGGTCCTCATCGCCCCTACCAGGGATCGCAACCCTGATCGGCTACGGGGTCGCTGCTGTCCCCCGAGCGGTCCTCATCGCCCCTACCAGGGATCGCAACGAGACCCGCGACGGCTACCAGTTCACCCCGACGTTTGCGTCCTCATCGCCCCTACCAGGGATCGCAACGCAGGCAAACGCGAGGCTGACCGAGCACACGTCGCGGGTCCTCATCGCCCCTACCAGGGATCGCAACTCGCGCTGAGTGCCGCTGCCTGCTGAGCAGCCGTGACGTCCTCATCGCCCCTACCAGGGATCGCAACTGAGAGCGCGGCCTCGACCCGGAGTCGATTTACGCCGGTCCTCATCGCCCCTACCAGGGATCGCAACACGTCGATCGGGTCGAGCGAGTCGATCCCGTCGCTGATCGTCCTCATCGCCCCTACCAGGGATCGCAACAAGCCGACCAGCGCGGACCACATCGATCAGGTCCGGTGTCCTCATCGCCCCTACCAGGGATCGCAACATGGTGAAGCGTCCGATGATGAACCACGCTGGCCGAGTCCTCATCGCCCCTACCAGGGATCGCAACATGGAACCGCTCCAGGTGGCCTGCATGTGAGATCGTTTGTCCTCATCGCCCCTACCAGGGATCGCAACGCCAGCTCTTGGTAGCCGGTCGGACCCTGCAGCGGGTGTCCTCATCGCCCCTACCAGGGATCGCAACTGAGCCTGCCGGGCGTAGGCGAGCACAGCGGCGGCCCGTCCTCATCGCCCCTACCAGGGATCGCAACGTGGTGGTGTGCCATGGCCATCGCCGCGTCGGGTCGGGTCCTCATCGCCCCTACCAGGGATCACAGCGGCTCGGAAGTGCGGGCGGGGGGTCGGGGTTCGACTCGCTGAACCTCAAAACGACACGAGGGCACATTGAGAATGTCTGATGAATAAACCGAGACTGGATCCGCGTCCTCGCCCGCGCGGCCGCCGCTCCCTCGGCCAGCCGTTCTCCTGCTGGTCGCTGGCGAAGCTGCCCGTATTCCACCGATATCGGCGGGGCCATCACGATCGGCGTCGAAACGGTGCGGCGGACCCTACGTGCGGGAGGTGTAGTGGCAGGGCACCAGCAGCCTGACCGCCACAGCACGGCCGGCAAAAGTGTTGACAGCCCAGGTCAACTGACATAACACTTCCAGCGGAAAGAGCGCCTCCCATGCGTTCCCCCCGACCCGGAGCGCCGGCTCCGATCCACCCACGAGGCGGCGACCATGCACGAGGACAGCGCACGGCTAGCGGAACCGGCCACCGCCGCCCGCACGACGGTACAGCGGGTGGGCCGCTTCGTAACTGTCGTACTCATTGCTTTCCTACCGGCCTGCGCTCCGAGCGGTGGTGCCCAATCGGCACCGACGCTGGCCTCGCCGCCGCCCGCGTCGACCCTGGCGCTCACCTCGACCGACGCCGCCTGGGTCCAGCTCACCATCGCCATGGAGGAGGCGATTGTGCCGCTGCTGGATCTGGCCGCGGACCGGGCCGCCAAGCCTCGACTGGGCCAGCTCGCCATCGACGTACGGGACGGGGCCCTGGCTGTCCTACCGGGCCTGCGGGAGCTCAGGGACCAGGGTGGGCTGCCGCAGGAGAACCCGCATCGGGGACACCGGATGCCGGGCATGGTCACCGCCGATCAGTTGACCCGCGCAGCCGCCCTTCAGGGCGACGAGTTTGACCAGTTGGTCCGGGAAAGCCTCCGCGCCCATCTGGAGCAGCAGAACCGGTTGGCCCGCCTGGTCCATAACACCGGTAGTGACGAGTCGGTCCGGACGGTCGCCGGACAGATCGAGCAGTCCACCGGCGCCCAGTTGGCCCTGCTGAACCGGTTGCTAGCCGGGCCGAAGTAGTCAGCCGAGCGCCGTGCCCCGCAACCGTCCGGACGTCAGCAACGACGTCCGGACGATCACGGTGAAGCTCTACGCCGACTGGTAGTTCACGTTCGGCGCCGCTCCGTGTTCCGGCCTACTCAGCAGCGGGTGTTCAGGGTGTTCTGCAGAGCTGTTTTCTCGGCCGAGTCGACGGTGAGGCCGTACCGGTATTTGACGTTGATCCACGACTTGACGTAGTCACAGTGCACCGCGGTGCGCGGCGGCATCCACTTGGCCGGGTCCTTGTCGCCCTTGGCCCGGTTGCTGCTGGCGGTCACCGCCCACAGTTGCGGGGACGTTACGTCGTTGGCGAAGTCGCGGCGTTTGCTGGTCGTCCAGGTGTCCGCGCCGGAACGCCATGCTTCGGCGAGCGGCACCATGTGATCGATGTCGAAGGTGGACGGGTCGGTGGTCGTCACGCCGTCGTAGTCGCTGTACCAGGAGCCGGAGATGGCGCGGCACTGCGAATCGACGGTGACGTTGTAGCCATCCCACCTCAGGACATATTTACGGGTGTCGCAGGCGCCCTCGATCGTGATCCAGTGCGGGAACAGGGCCCGGTCGTACGCCGAGGACGCGCCCTCGGCCCGGACGGTGATGCTGTTGAGCTGCGACTGTGCGGCGGATTTGCTCGGGATGCCGGGCGGCAGCATGGCCCAGGATGGTCCGCCCAGCCCGACGACGAGGGCGGTGGTGGCGACCAGCGCGGAGAGCGCGGCGAGAGCACGGCGCAGGTTTGTGCGTATCATGTCTCTCCTAGTGACGAACGGCTATGGGCTTCCTTTGGCTGGCCGCCTGGCCCAGCGCGACGCCAACCCAATGATCAACGTCTATTAATTTCTTGTCAACCGTGTCGTGAGGTGATCAGGTGCAATTGGACGGTTTCGTGCTCAGCTACCTCCCGGCGGGCGTCGGCGAGCTGGTCGAGGACTTCGCCTACGAGTGGGATGACGTGTCGTTCACGTCCCGGGTGTGGGAGCGGGAGATCGAGGACGGCCACCAGGTCGACCTGCAGGTGCTGGTGCTCCGGGGGCCGCGCCTGGCCAGCGCCACCGAGCTGCGGGATTTCCTGGCCGACTACCACGAGCGCGACCCTGACGACTGGGCGCTGGACGAGTTCCAGCACGGTGACGCCGCCGGCTTCATCAGTGACGCTGAGGCATTCTGGCTGGTCGAGTCCGGGGTGGCGGTGGTGGTGCGGATCGCGGCCGGCCGGTTCGGCGTTGACGACCTGCGAGCCACGGCGCTGGGCGTACACCCGGCCGACCCGGACGAAACGCGGGCCAGTTAGCTATCACCGGTCAGGAGTCGGCGGCCACCCAGCCGAAGCCGGCGGAGTTCGCTTCGCCGAGCCCCCAGCTCCAGAGGGCGCGCAGCACCTTGGGGTTGCCCTGGAGTTCGACGTCGACGGTGGCGCCGGTCCTGGCGCCCCGGCCGACGGTGAATGAGCGTTTCGGCCCGACCGAAATGATCGACTCAAGGCTGATTTCGGGAATGTGGCCGAGCGTCTCGGCTTTTCGGATGAGATTGCGGTTGAAGTGTCGGGCGAAGGGCTGCTCGTTCGGCAAGATCGTTTTTGCCTCGTCGGCTGGTTCGCCGTTCTCGTCGCGGCCCTTGAGCACCACCGGGGTGCGGGTCTGCATTCGCGCGCGTCCGCTGGCGAAGGTCGGCGGTTCGAGCACGCCCACTCGGGTAATGTGCATCGCCACCCCGCCCCAGCTCAGCAACTCCTGTCGGGAAATCTCGCGGGCCAGCGCATCGGCGAGGTGTTCCAGTGGGCTGCCGAACTCGATGAGTCCCGGACCGCCCACCGCGTAGGCCCCCTTGCGGCGGGCCGCGTACGGAAACAGCGGCGCACCGTACCCGAGCGGAACCATCCCGTACGGTCCCCAGCCCTTGTCGTGCAGGGTGGTGGCCAGCGCTGGCGCGGAGCGGGCCAGCAGGTGGTAGGCGAGCCCACGGCCGGGTGCGGTGACCAGGCGCCAGGGCAGTTCGGTTGCCGTTGTCGTGACCTCGACCATTACCCGCATCGCTGCCTCCCAACTGATCGCGCTTCGCGGAACAGCGCAGGATATCGGAGCCGTGCGAATTTCGGGCGCCAGAAAGCACGCGTGTCGGCGCCTCGGAACGTTACTTGCGGGTCGCATTTCAGAATGCGGCGGATACCGAGCCAAATAGCGCTGGTCCTGTCTCACGTCGATGCGGTACGTTGTGCGGCTGTCCTCAACACAGCGATGGCATCGGCCACTTGACCCCATGGGTTTCTGTGGTCTTCGGTGCCGTCCCGGCACCCGCACATTAACCGACATGGGTGAGATCGAGAGGAACGGGATGGTCGACGAAACTCCAGGTCGTGCCGTTGGCCGGCACTGGCTGGTTATTGAGACCGGCGCGAATCAGGCGTACGTGTTCGCCAGCAACAAACAGGGGGTCAACGTCGGCGCCAGCGAGTTGATCTGGCAGGTCGGCCACCGTTGGGTCGAAGAAGCGGTACGCGACGAAGGTCCGGCGGATCGGTCGATTGAGATCGTGGTCCGGGCCTCCGGCAAGGCGCTGCTGCTGGTGGAGAGCGAGGAAACCGGTCGGGCGGTGACCCGGGCGGTGACCCGACGCGCGTTGGCTGAGGCCCCGGGCCTGGAGGTGTGGGGTTACACCGACCCAACGCCAATTGTGGACGAACATGACGTGGGGCCAGCGCTGGCTCGGGCGCACCGGTTGCACGCGTCGTGGCGCAGCCGCCGCCCGGCCGGTCAGTTGCGGCATCCGACCCTGCCGTTCGTCCGGCGCTGTGACTTCTCGGGACGACCGGCCACGGAGATCGGTCGGGAGGGAAGTAGACCGCGCCCACAGGCGGCGAGTATCGCCAAGGCCTGGACCGCTCGGAACGCGGGCCGTAACCGGATGGCGCAGCGGCTCAGCGAGCGGGCGGTGGTCCGGCCGGAGCAGCTCATCGACGGGGTGAGCAACGCGGGATGGATCGCGGTGGTGCACGCCGACGGCAACGGGATCGGGGAGATCTTCCGCAACCTGCCCGAGGTGTATGCCGGCGACGAGTTCCTGGACCGGCTGCGCGCCTTCAGCGCGGCGCTCGATGAGGTCACCAACGACGCCCTCCGCAGCGCGGTACAGGACCAACCGGAGTTGGCAGGTTGGCTGCTCCCCCTGGTGGTGGGCGGGGACGATGTGACCGCGGTGCTGGACGCCCGGGTCGCGTTCGACGTGACCAGCACCTTCCTGCGGGAGTTCGCCCGGCGTTCCGCCGAGCATGAGGTGATCACCGAGGTGGTGGCCCGGGTCGGCGAACGCACCGCCGGTCCCGCCGGCATGGCCCGGCCCGCCGGGCTGACCGCCTGCGCGGGGATCGCGTACGTCAGACCGCACTACACGTTCAGTGACGCCTACCGGCTCGCCGAGGAACTGTGTACGTCGGCCAAACGGGTCAAGGAGCTGGACCCACGATGCGGCGCGCTGGACTTCCACGTCCTGCATGACTCGGTGGGCCGCGGTCTGGACCGGATCCGGGCGGCGGCGCGGATGCCGATGGTGACCGTCCCCCCTCCCCCGCGCCGCGATGCGCGCGATGGTCAGCAGCCAGCGGGACGCGACTCGGACCGGGAGGAGTTCCGGTTGTGGGCCGGGCCGGTGGTGGTCAGTGGAGACGGCGTGCCGGTTTCCGGTTGGGCGGCGGCCCATCATGAGCAGCGGATGCGTGCGGCGATGGCCGGTCTGCGGGGCGATCAGGACGCGGGCGAGAGTCCGGTGCTGGCGCGCAGTGGGCTGCACCAGCTTCGGCAGGCGTTGTTCAGCGGCGTACCCGCGCTGGAGCAGGCGTGCGATCAGGTGGTGACGTGGGCGCCGGATCCGGCGCGAGCCCGCGCCTATCTGCGTGCACACCTCCGGGTTTCCGAGTCGGTCAACCCGCCGGAGCAGGCGCCGGAGCCGGAGCCGGGCCGGAGTCGGGGTCGGGGTCAGAGCGGCCGGCGGACGCGGCCGGTTCGATCAGCTTCAGCCGGATGCTCGGCGCGGTGGACCTGCTCGACATGGCAGCGGGCACGGTGGCCGCGAACGCCCGGCTCGAAGAGGCGGCCGAAGCTGGACACGGTGGCCCGATGAGTGACCGACAGGGTACGACGGCAGGTCCTGGGCTGCGCAACGGTGCGCCGTTCCAGGTGAGTGTGGAGTTTTGACCGACTGGAGCTGCGCGACCGGCACCGGTCGGCACGGTGCAGGTGGATCGGGAGGTGCAACGCTAGACGACGATGGCCTGCCGATGCTGCGAGGCAAGGCGCTAGCGGCGGTGCTGCGGGATGCGGCAGAAACCGTGGTTGCCGGCTTCGACCAGGGTACGGATGGACTGTGGCATCGCTGGCTCGAAGTGGTCTTCGGGGGTCAGCCCGGACTGTGGTCGGGGACTCGCGCCGGTAGCGGTGCGCGTGGGGTGCGGTCGGCCGAGCTCCGGGCCTGTGCCGGCCGCGTTGCAGGCCCGTCCGCTGCGCCTCGCCGAGCCGGTCCGGGCCGCGATCGCCGAGTTGGCAAAGCCCAGCCGGGAGTTGGTGCGCGCGGCCACAGTGGTGTTCCGCCCGGCGTGCGGATCGACGCGCTGACCGGGGTGGCGGCCGACGATACGTTCCGCGTTGAGGAACGGGCCTCGGCCGGACTCGACCGTGGTGGCGGACTGGCGGCTGACCTTCGACCGGCTCGATCCGGGCGCGCCGGTGCCGTGGGAGGCCGAGCTGCTGCTACGAGCCGCAGCGAAGCTGGTCGACGCGGTGGGCGGCAGACGGCGGCGGGGCGCGGGGCGTTGCCGGGTGGTGATCGGCGGGGTCGAGGCCGACGACCGGGACCGGCTGCCGTGCTCGCTCGACCGGATCGAGAGCGCCCGACCGCCAGCGGAGACGATCGGGCTGCGGCGGTGGCGCTCGGCGCCGAGCCGTTGGGCGTCCGGTCGACGCGGCTGCCGCGCCGACGGTATGACCTGCGGATCACCACCCTCGACCCCGCTGTTGGTGGCCGCCCAGGTGATCGGCAACTCGGTGCGCGCCGAGCGCTTCCTGCCGGGGACCTCGCTGCTCCCGGCGGTGGCTCGGGCGCTCGGGTCGCGGGCCACGGAGCTGATCACCAGCGGGCAGGTGGTGGTGACCAACGCGACGATAGAGATCGACGGCCAACGGTCGCTGCCGGTGCCGAGGTCGCTGCATCGGGAGAAAGGCAAGCCGGACGGCGATCTGATCAATCTGCTGCGCGGCCGTGCCGACGACGGGCTACGACTCAAACCGGTGAACGGTTACTGCGTCGGCGACGACCGGGGCGTACTGCTGGCGGAGCCGGCACTGGTCGCGCAGGCCGCACGCGGTGATCGATGACGAGCAGCAGCGGCCCAATGAACGGTCGGGGGGCCTGCTACGTCTATGAGGCGATCGTGCCCGGCACGGTGTTACGGGCCGAGCTGTGGTTACCCGATGAGGTGCCGCTGAATGCCGCCCACCTCACCGGCGAGCGGGGCATCGGCCGGTCCAGTAAGGACGACTACGGGCACGTCCGGATCGAAGTGCTGGAACCGTTGGCCACCGGCGAGCCGGCTGATGTTGCTGGTCCGCCCGGTGAGCTGGTGGTCTGGCTGCTCTCCGATGTGTTGCTGCGCGGCGAGGCCGGCCAGCCGGTAGCGGATGTGGACCACCTGGCCAGCACGTTGGGTGCCGCCCTCGGCGTCACGTTGGCGCTGCCGGCGACCGGGGAAACCCCGACCGCGCTGGTCACCACCCGGCGGGTGGAGTCGTGGCAGGACCGATGGTCGCTGCCCCGACCGTCGTTGACCGGCCTGGCCGCCGGCACCGTCGTCCGGTTCGACATGACCGGTACGCCATCGCCTGCGACGTACCAGCGGGTGCAGGCGTGCGGCCTGGGTGAGCGTACGGCGGAGGGGTTCGGCCGGCTCGCGCTGCAACCGCAACTGCTCACCGGGGCCTCGGTGCCGGCGCGCTCCGGGACCGCGGACCCGGCGCCCGTCTCACCCGAGCCGTCGCCCACCGGACCGAGGCCGCAGCTCGTCAACGAGCTGCTGCTGCGGGGCTGGCGCGGGGAACTACGCCGCCGCGCCCTGCTCCAGGCCAGCAAGGAGGAGGTACGCGAACTGTTCGTACCGAAGGATGCCAGCGCCGCGCAGTTGGGCACGCTGCGGACCTTGACCGACCGGTTGGCGGTCGATGACGACACCGCTTCGGTGCTCGCCTGGATCAACGGCACCAAACAGGTTGGGCGGCGCCGAGAGGCGTGGACCGCCGCCCGCCTGGACCGGCTCCACGAACTGGTCACCGATCCCGGTGGCCAGGTGTGGAAGCGACTCGGCGTGACACCGCCACCAGAGGTGGCCGACCAGTTGGCCGGGCCGGCGGTGGCCTGGCTGCTCGCCGAGGTGGCCAGGGCACAGGTGAAGGCCAGGGCCAGTGGTTCGGCCGAGGGTCCGCAGGGGGCCCGCGATGACCGGGAGGTGCTGGCGTGAGCCGGAAGATGCTACGCCGGTGGGAACTCACCGGTGAGCTGGTCGCGGAGTCCGCGATCCACGTGGGCGGCCTCGGAGACGGTCCACCCCAACTGGTGCAGGCCCGGGACGGGCTGGGCCGGCTGATGCTGCCGGGCAGTTCGCTGACCGGGGTGATCCGCGCGGCGCTCGCCGACGGTGGCGGCGAACTGTGGGGTGCGCTCCCGGGCCGCGACGCACACGGCCGGGATGACGGCACCGGGATGGCGTCGTGGGTCCGGGTCGACGACGCGATCCAGGCGGCGGAAATCATCCCGGAGGTTCGGGAGAGCGTCTCGATCGACCGGGTGCATGGTGTCGCCGCGCGCGGACACCTCTTCACCCGCGAGGTGCTGCCCGCCGGGGCCCGGTTCACGTTCCGGATGGTGGTCGACGACCGGGGTGATCCGGCGGCGGGAACGCTGATCGACGAGGTGGCGGCGCTGCTGCGCGGCCCCGGCATCACGGTCGGCGCGGCGATCAGCCGGGGCCTCGGCCGGGTCCGGCTCGAACCCGCCGAGCTGCGCCGGTTGACCTGGCGACTCGGGCCGGGATGATCGCCACGCTGCGCGGCGAGAGCGTCAAGGTCGACCTGCCCGAGGCGGCCCCGCCGGAGACGCCGGCTCGCGGCGTGCTGCGGGTGGAGATCCCGTGGCGACCACGGGGACCGCTGTCGGTGCAGGTCAGCGCGGACGGCGACGTGGTGGACGCCTTCCCGCTCAGCACCAGAGCCGGCGACGTGGTCCGGCTGGAACTGCCCGGCAGCACGATCAAGGGGGTGCTGCGCAGCCACGCCGAGCGGATCGTGCGTACCGTCACCGGCACCGATGCCGATGAGGAGTCGTTCCTTACGCAGTTGCGTGCCGACGGGCTCGGACCGGTCAGCTCGCTCTTCGGCACGGCCGGTGATCGGGACAGCGGCGGCAAAGCAGCCGGTCGACGCGGTGCGCTGCGGGTCGGCACCTGCGTCAGCGACACCGCCCTGCCCGCCCAAAAGTGGGCGGCGGTCCGGCTCCTGCAACGACGAGCCCAGGACCCTCCACCGGTCGGCAACGCCCCCGGACTGGAAGGCAACGGCGGCGGTGCGAACCGGCCGGCGGAGCGCAACGCGGAGAAGCAGGCCGCGCTCGGCCGGCTGTCCCTGGCGGTTGACGAGCTGAACAAGCAGATCGAGGGCATCCAGTTTGTGATCGCTCGACATGTGGCAGTGGACCGGTGGACCGGCGGTGCCGCCGAAGGTCTGCTCTACGCCACGCTGGAACCGCACAGCACCGATGACAATGCCTGGCAGCCAATGGTGCTTGAGCTGGACACCGAGTGGCTGGGCCAGGACCACAGCCAACCGGGCAGCGCCGAACAGCGGCAGCGGGCCGCTCTGGCGTTACTGCTGCTGGTGCTCCGGGACCTCTGTGGCGGGTGGCTCGGCTTCGGACACGGCACCACCCGGGGCATGGGCGCGGTCACCGTCGACCCCGACCGGGTGCGGTTCCGGACCGGGCCGAAGGTGGCCGACTGGCTCACCGCGCTGGACGACACGTCCCTCGCCGACCTGCTCGACAACGACCTGCTGACGAAGGAACTGATGGCCGCATGGTTGACGGCAATCGACCCGCAGAGCGCCGCCATCCCGGTGGGGAGCGGACAATGACCGACCAGCGACGACGGCGCCGGACCCACGAGGCGCTCGGCACCTTCCAGGCCGGGCCTGCGCTTGCCGCCTTCGCCGCCCGGGTCAGCGGCGCGGCGATCGGTTTCTCCTACCGCCCGGTTGACGCCCGTTGGTTCCGACTCGACGCCGACGGGACGCCCCGCGGCCCCAACGGCGAGCCAGTCGACCTGACCGGGGTGTCGGAGCTGCGTGCCTTCACCGACGCGTACGAGTTGCGCTGGCACCACAGCTCTGCCGGGAACGGCACGGCGATCCTGGTCAGCGACGCAGAGGCCGCCCCGGCTGCCACCGGGCCGTGGTTGCACAGCGAACAGCCGTACGAGCGACTGCTCTGGGGCACGGCCAGCG
Source organism: uncultured Actinomycetota bacterium (assembly GCA_963750055.1). Lineage (GTDB taxonomy): Bacteria > Actinomycetota > Actinomycetes > Mycobacteriales > Micromonosporaceae > CAVVPI01. Next base: position 147,236 of record CAVVPI010000012.1, read on the forward strand.
AACCACCGGTCGACGGATGGCTGTCACTGCACACCGCCCGGATCGGCACCCTGCTGGTGCCGATCGACGGGCCGGTGCCGCTACCCGGTCGGGCCTGGCTGCGGGCGGTCGAGTACGAGGCGGAGGACGCGCACGGCAACGTCGCGGTGGTCGACGAACGGCTGGTCGGACTGGTGGTACGCGAGCGCGAAGTCGACAGTACGGATGATGGGGAGGGCCTGGCCCGATGAGCTCGACCCTGTTGACGGCCCCCGGGACGCTGCGCGTCGACGGCGGCAAGGTGTATGTGACCGCTCATCATCCCCGGCAAAAAGCCGCCAAGGAATACCACGTGAAGCCGGAACTGCTCCGCGCGGGCGGACTGCCGGTGGCCGAGCTTGATGGCCTATCCGCCGAGGTGACCTGGGACCTGCTGCAGAGCGGCAACATGACCAAGGTGGAGGTCCAGGTGCCGGAGGATAAGCCGATCGCGCTGCGCGACACCGCCGGCAAGTTTCTCAACCCGTACGGATTCGTTTCCATCCCTGATCGGGATGAGCTGCCCGAACCGCTACGCGACGGGAAGCCGGTCGGCCACGATCGGTATCGGCCGGAGCGGTGGACCGGCACAATCGCGGTGACGATCACCACCCGTACGCCGATGCTCATCCCCGACCATGGGCGGGCCGCCGCGAGCGACCAATCGCCGCCGGCCCTGCCGGTCCGGATCGACCACCTGGAACGGCCGATGCTTTCCGGCTCGGCGGTCAAGGGCGCGCTGCGCTCGGCGTACGAGATGATCACCAACTCCCGGTTCGGTGTCGTCGGGACCCCACAACCAGCCGTTGGCGATCCGGACCCCCGCCGATGAGAAGATCATCGGGGCGCTCCGGCCAGCCTGGGTCAGCAGGGTCGAGGGTGAGCGGATCACCCTCAGGGTGGTCGACTTCTGGAACCGATCGGCTGGTCGAAGCAGCCGGAGAAGCCGATCCAGCCGGCAATCTGGGTGCCTCGAAGCTTGGCCTGCCGAAAGAGGGCCTGGCTGCCGCCGTCCGGGGCGCTGCCAGAAGCGCGGCGGCCGGCACTGCGTCGAACGACGAGGGCCGAATCGTCGAAGCGTGGATCTACCTGGCCATGCTCAGGAGTTTCCCGCTGTGGCGGGTGGCCGACTATGCCGAGCCGGGCAAGCTCGGCGCCCCGCCCTCCCTCGACAGCATCGACGAACAGCCCAGCGGACGCCTCACCCGTGAGGAGTTTCCGCTGGTCAAGGTGAGAGGTCGCTTGCACTGGACCGGCAGCAGTTTTCCCGCCGGGGGCGACAAGAAGCACGACGAGCGCCTGGTCGTGGAAGAGGTGCTCGACGGCGGTCCGGCCAGAATCAGGTGGTGTGCCGAGGTCGAGGTGGATCGCGAGCTGCTCACCGGCTGGCAGGCGGTGATCGACTCCTATGACCGGGCCCATGAGCACGACCGACGACGGGACAGCCACTACGGCGGCTATGTCGCCGACCCGGACCAGTGGCGGGTTCTTCGGCCGGAACGACACTCTCTACGTCGAGCTGGACGCGCGTGGCAAGGCAGTTGGCCTGTTCCCGGCGATGATCGGGACGCAGAGCCGTTTCCGGTGCACCGATGGTGGCGCCTGCCGGAGAGACATCGGCCGGCGACCACCGCGACCTACTCTCTCCGCAGACCGGGTGTTCGGCTGGGTACGCCAGGGACGCACTGACGATGGCGTCGCGCATCGAGGGCATCTGCGGGTACGAATCCCCACCGGACGGCGCCGGCACGCCCGGTCCGGAAAGACATCGAGCAGCTAAATGCGCCGCTCCCACTGGTCACGTTGAACTCCCGCAAGCCGTCGCAGTTCCTGTTCTATCTCGGCGACCGCGCCGGAAAACCACTCCAGAACACCAGTAAGGAACCCTCACAGGGTTATCCAGCGGCGGCTGGACAGCGTCGGCTACGCGGCCGGAAGATGTATCTGACCCAGGCCGAAGTGCTAGCCGGTGCTGAAGGCGCCGACACGTACTGGACGCCTCCGGGGCACAGTGCCGCAACGCCGGCATCGTCACATGCTGCTGAGCTGATCGACGTCGGCGGTCGGCCGCGCTACCGGGAGTACCTGCCGTCCAAATGACGGCGCCGGCAAGGGGCCAAAGCGGCAGGAGATCACCACCCGGGTTTCCGGTTGGGTCAAGGCCGGTACTACCTTCCAGATCGCCCTGCAGGTCGACAACCTCGATCAGACCGAGTTGGGCGCGCTGCTCTGGCTGCTCGACCTGCCCGGCGACGCTTGCCTGAAACTCGGCCTGGGCAAGCCGCTCGGCTTGGCGCTGTACGAATGACTGTGGACTGGGACAACAGTCGAACTCTTCAGCACCGAACAACTCCTCGACCGGGGACCCGCACGCTCGAGCCGCGGCCCCGCGCCCACCGATCCCGAGGTCGCCCGCGGACTCGCCTGCGACTACGACGGCCTGCTGCGCACCCATCTGCCACAGGTACGCACCGAGTTCCTCAACGCGGCGCGTGGTTTCGTCGGTGCTCCGGTGCACTACCCGCGTGGCGGCGATGAGGAGAAGAAGAACGCCGCACCGGACGCCCCGTCCGAGCCTCGGCTCACCACCTATGACTGGTGGGTCGAGAATGACAAGATCGGCACCAAGAAGAGAAAATCCGCCTGCCCCTGGGCGAACTCGCCGACCCGGAGTCGTTGCCGCTGCCAACCCAGCCAACGGCAATGAGACCGGTCAGTCAGCCCGACTCCTCGGGCGGTAGGCACGGGCGGCAGGGCCAGACCGGCGGAAGCAGCCGACGCCGCTGACTCAGGCGTTGGCGCGGGGGTGTCACCTCCGCGCCAACGCCGGATATCCCGGCTACCGATGGACGGCGCCCGACCTCGGGCAGCCTCGGTCCGCCGTGCCCGTTCCTTGTCGCGCAGCGCGCGGACCTCGTCGCGCAGCGAGTCGAGCAGTTGCACCAACCGGCGTCGGGATTCGACCAGGTGTGCCAAAGAAGGCGCGAGCCCGGCCCACCATCGCGGTCAGCAATTCGGATGTGTTGGTGAAGACCTGTTGAGTGCGATCTTGCACCAGTCCATCGAGCGTGCCACCGTTCAGAGGTTGGTCGGGATGGGTGATCTGCAATCCGTCCCGGACGCAAAAGAGTTTGCCCATTGACTCCGTCTTCCGCACCTCCCTCCGCTGCGTGTCATCCATGCACTTCTTGATCGACGCCTCGATGGCGGTGCAGGCGCCCAGGATCGCGCGGGACTCGATGGCCACATCGCCGGCGAGGTTCGGCAACGTCGCCCACACCTCGATCCGCTCCGCGATCAGCCGAATCGTCCGCTCCTCCGCTGACCTGTCAAGAGTGATGCTCCGCTGGCCAGTTCTTCTCTTCGTCCGTATCGCAACGGAGGGCATCGGACAGCGCAGCCACCCGCGTGGCAAGGTCCCTTCCGAGAGGTATCGACCCAGCAACCGCGCGGCCGTGTCCAACTCAGCGAGGTCGAGTGCGCGCAGGGCGGCGCTGAGAATGCCGAGGTCGGTGCCCGAAGCGCAGCGGAAGCCGATGGGTACCGGCGTCGACCACGGTTTGCTCGTGGGTGACCATCTGACGTAGGAACAGCGGAATCCCGCGTTGCGCCGCGATGCGCTGCCCGGCCATCAGCACCGGCAGCACGTGCTGCTTCGTGCGCGGTCGGCACAAGGACCAACGCGCCCGCATCGTCGCCGAGACTGCGCCTGCAACAACTGGGCTGCCTGCTCCTCGTGTGATCGCCGGGCCGGGCAAGCCATCACCGCGACCCGGACCGTCCGGAATGGTGCCCGACACCACCCGCAGGTCCGACCGGTCCAACCGCTCGGCGAGCTGACTCGCGGCAGCGGCGGTCTTCGACTCGGTGCCGAGAATCAGCATCCCCCGCGCATGGCACGATCGTTGGGCACTCCGAGGTAGGCGCGGACCATTGGGTCCACCCGTTTCCATCGATCTTTGTCCCCGAGAGCCTCGGCGAGTTGCTGCGGGTACGGGAATCATGTCCGGTCTCTCCGCACCGAGGATCAAGACGTACCAGGCGGTAAGTCCCGGGACCAGGTTAAGCGGGTTCAGTCCCGCAGCCGTGAGATCGTCATCGGTGGCCTGATCCGGACCAGGAAAGCTCACGGCACTCGGCCAGGTGCTGCCGCAACGCCTCGATCATGGGAGGTAACGGTGGCTTCAACTCGTGGGAACTCAAACCCCCATCTCGTTGAGTGCCGACACCACCGGATCAAGCAGCCACTGACCGCTTACTGTCGCTTTTTGCCAGGCTGACCTGGATATCGCTTTCCCTTTTCGGATTGGCCCCGAGCAGTATACCAAGGGTCGCCTTCTTTCCTTTTCTTCCCCTTTGCCCATTCCAACAGGTCGAGTTGAGAACCGTCCTGTTCGCGCAGCTCCGCGTACCGGTGGCAGGATGTAGACACGGACGGCGAAGCCGCTGCTGCCATCTCCGCGCATCAGCGCGCCGGCCATCAACGCTCGCAGCCGGTGAGCGCGTTCGGCTCAACATACGCCCGGCCCCAATGCTCGGCCTCGGCCCCGATCACCTGCTGCTGCGCGTCAGTGAGGGTGATCTTGTACGCTGTGTCAGCTCTTGCAGCAGGTCGTGATACCGCCAACGGCGCAGCAGCGGCACCAGCGGGTCAACCGGCAGATCGGCCGTCGGGTCGTACACGAATGTGGCGAGCAGCCGCGTCGGGGCTGACCGAAACCAGTGACCACGGCAGCCCGGCGTCTATCACGGCGTCGAGCGCACCGAGCATGAGCTGGGTGGAACCGCTGCCCCAGAGCACCACCGCCCGGTCATCCGAAGCCGGCCCCAACCGGTCAAGTTCGCCATGCACCCGATTGGCGACATCCGCCTCGTCGAGGCTCGGCGACTCCAGGACAGTGACCTGTTCGAAACTTCGGCCGTAGAGGTCCGGCAGGTCGATCAACGCTCGCTCGATCGCGGTGGCGATCCCCCGGATCCATGGGGGTGCTCGGCAGGACGAGGTGAACGTTCACCCGGTCCAGTGCCTCGTTCCTGTGTCAGTGTCGCGAGCGCGGATTCGAGCGGCGCGACATCTCCCGCAGTCTGATCGTCAAGCTTGAGCAGGAGGATCTGTCGGATTGTCGCGATATCCGCGCCGCTCAGCCGAGAAAGCAACCTCTGCTCGTGATCGTTTTCGGATGGCCGGATCCCTAGATCTGATCGTCCGACGGCATGCATCAAGTAGACGGTGCCAGGATGCTGATTCACGGTGACGTCCATTCCGGAGGGTGTGCGGAGGAGAGGAGCCGAACCGAGGAACGTTACCAGGTTTGCGGACAGATGACAGATCTAATAGGAGGGCACAGGATGCTCAATGCGAAAGGCCCTACCACGGAGTTCCGTGGTAGGGCCTTTCCCCCCGATCCGCGCTGCGGAAGCACCGGCTGACAGAGAGCTGGATCAGCGCAACAACGACCTGCTGGTCGGAGCCAACCTCAACTGTTGCGGTGCGGCCGTCAACGCGGGCAGTAAGGATTCGTTCCAGGTTGCGGACGCGCTCAGCATCTCCTGGCATTGCGCGAAGACGTCCACATCATCAAACCTCGCGAGCGAGACAAACAGATTCGCCTCCTGCCGCACCGGCAGCGCCGGGAACGTGTTTTCGGCGGTCTCGATCTCAAAGTACGCCAGCGGCGACCCACCGGCTTGCGCCATCAGCGGCTTCAACCGCTCAAACAGTGCGGTGAACCCCGCTTCGACCTGCGGACGGTGGTGGAAGATGGTGGCCACCAGGAGCGCGGATGGACGAGCATCGGCGCCCACCGGGGGCCGACGAGTCTCCGGCCCGACCAGCCTCGGATCAACCCTGATCGGACGTAGGAGCAGCGCGTTCGACGAATCGACCATGGTGGCGTTGGCCGCGTCACGGTGGCGCTGCCAGACCGGGCCGCCGTAGAAACCGGCAAGGGCTCGCTGACGTGACTCCATGTCTCGAAAGCCGCGCATCCAAACAAACCGATCGGGATTGTCGAGGTCGCGGAACTGGCCGACGAATCACCATCCCTTCGGTCTCCTGGCTTTCGACGAACTCACGGTCGAAGAGTTCGATCAGCACCTCCCGTTGCCCAGGGTGGAGCGTGTACTGCCGCAGCTCGAACACCCCGCACTGGGCAACACCGAGCGGCGTGCGCCGCAAGGAATTATCGATCATTGCCGTTGCCACCCTCGATCGTTACGCCGCCGCGCCCGGAGCCCGAGTGAACTCCATGATCCAGTTGGGCCGCCAGCTACGACCAGCGTCGAACGAGAAAGCCTGCTCCCAGCGGGCCGATTCAGCGGCGATAGCCGACCATTCAAAGCGGACCTTGACTTCCTGCCCGTTCAGGATCTCGTCGCCGGTGAATTCGCCGCGCCCGTTGACGAAACGGCCCTCGACCGGCGGCTCAAGGCTGCCGGGAGACCGCGTCGACGCCCACCAGATTCGCCACACCTGGCGTTCCACATCGAAGAGTCGCAGTGACATCCCCTCGAAGCCGCTGACACCGTCGGCCTCGGGCACGATAAAGCTGTCCATATTTCCGAGCCCGTCAAGCAGCGGACGCGCAACCGACGTCGCTTCGAACTCGATCCACGTCGCACACAGCGGGTCGAACGCGTCCACCAGCTTGCGGTTACGCACCCGCCAACTGCCGTACAGAAAATCAAAGTCCTGGCGCCCGTCGGACCCGGAAAATATCTGAGACACGCTGCTGTTCCATCGCTTTCGTCATCATCTCCGTCGGCTGGTGCCGCCGGTCGCACGGGGTGTCGCCGCCCCACAAGACGAAGCCTGTCGGGTAACCCTGACATCTTCTGTCAGTAGGCGGGGCGATACTTGGCCCATGCGCGCGAGCCGATTGCTGTCCGCCCTGCTGTTGCTGCAATCGCGAGGGCGGATGACCGCGCAGCAACTCGCCGACGAACTCGACGTCTCTGTCCGGACGATCTACCGGGACATGGACGCCCTGAGCGCAGCCGGAGTGCCCCTCTACGGCGACGCCGGCCCAGCCGGTGGCTATCAGCTACTCGACGGCTACCGTACGCGGCTGACCGGCCTCACCACCGGTGAGGCTGAGGCGATGTTCCTCGCCGGCCTGCCCGGACTCGCGGCCGAACTGGGCCTGGGCACGGTGGTCGCGGCGGCGCAATTGAAACTGCGGGCCGCGCTGCCCGCGGCGTTACGCCATCGCGCGGACCGGATCCGCGACCGGTTTCACCTTGACGCCCCCGGCTGGTACCAGGACGCGGACCAGTCGCCGCACCTGTCAGCCGTGGCGGATGCGGTGTGGAACCAACGCCGCATCCGGGTGCGCTACCGCCGGTGGAAAGAGCCGACCCAGGTCGAACGCACACTGCAGCCGTACGGCATCGTTCTCAAAGCCGGCCGCTGGTATCTCGTGGCCGGCGAAGCCAGTGCGGCCGGATCGGCGAAGGCTGCGCCACGGACCTACCGGGTGAACCAGATTCTCGATCTCACCGTCCTTGACGAATACTTCGAACTGCCGAGCGGGTTCGACCTGGCCGAGTACTGGGCGTTACACGTTGTGGACTTCCGCGCTCGTCTACAACAGGGCGAAGCGGTGATCAGGCTCTCCCCCGCTGGCCGGGACCGACTGCCCGACGTGATGAGCGCGGTGGTGCAGCAGGCGGTTGCCCAGACCGCAACCCCTACAGATCAGGCCGGCTGGATAACCGCCACCGTGCCAATCGAATCACTTGTTCACGCGGAGACCGAGTTCCTGAAGCTGGGTGCCGAGGTTGAGGTCCTCGCCCCGGCCGAGCTCCGGATCCGGATCGCAGCCACCGTACGCCGGCTTGCCGCGCTGTACCCGGCAACGCAAGATCAATAGTTGGCGAGTCCACCCCGCGGGTTTGTTCAGGCTGGTCGGACTGTTTTGCCCGACCTACTGACGGATAGCGGAACGGTAACGAAAGTGCTGAGGTGCTGATCAACAGCCCTACGATCACCTGGCCCGGGATCCGGGCCATCTCCATACCCCCAGGAGGAAAGTTTGAAATCGAGATCGGGCAAGCGTGCCCTCTCCCTGGCGGCAGCGTTCGCTGTCGCCGGGCTCGGCGTGACACTCACGCCGGGAAACGCGATCGCCGAGGAAGCGGCGGCCGTCGGGCCGAACATGAGTTACGTGGTCAACGCGCGGAACACCGCTCTCACCGCTGACGCGGCCGCTGCGGTCACCGAGGCGGGTGGACAGGTGATGATCGCCTACCACCAGATCGGTGTGGTCATCGCGCGATCCACCGACCCGTCGTTTGAGCAGCGAGTCAAGGCGGTAGCGCACGGTAACGCCGTACTCTCCGCCGGTGCCACCCGGACTGCCGCGCTGCCGGCGATGACCGATGACGTCGAAGAGGTCGGCGGGCTCACCGAGGCCGACGCGTACGTGCCGGACGAGTTGGAGAACGCCACCCGGCAGAGCGACATGGTCCTCATCGGCGCCCGGGCGGCGCACGAAGTCAACCTGGGCAGCGCCAACGTCACCGTCGGGGTGCTCGACGACGGCATCGACGCCAAGCACCAGGACCTGGCCCCGGTTGTCGACCAGTCCAAGTCCGTGAACTGCGTCGGCACCGGTGCACCGGACACCACGCCGATGGCGTGGATGCCCACCAGCCTCACCGGTGACTACCACGGCACGCATGTCGCGGGCACCATCGCCGCGGCCAAGAACGGCGTCGGTATCGTCGGCGTGGCGCCGGGCGTCAAGTTGGCCGCGATCAAGGTGGTGAACCCCGATGGTTTCATCTACCCGGAGTACGCCATCTGCGGGTTCATCTGGGCCGCCGAGCACGACATCCAGGTGACCAACAACAGCTACTACATCGACCCGTGGCTGTTCTGGTGCGAGAGCGACAACTCGCAGGTCGCGATCGTTGAGGCGGTTCGCCGGGCGGTGGACTACACCACGTCCAAGGGCATCCTCAACGTGGCGGCCGCTGGCAACGAGGGCAACGACCTCACGCTGAAGACGACCGACACGTCAAGCCCGAACGACACCAAGCCGGTGCGGCGGACCCTCGACCCGAGCTGTCTGAAGCTGCCGACCGAGATGCCGAATGTCATCTCGGTCTCCTCCACCACCCAGCCGACCGTGCCGGCGAACGCCGTCGGACCGTGGGCGCCGGGGCTCACCACCCAGCCGGCCCGGTCGTCGTTCTCCAACTTCGGGCTCGGCGTCGTTGATGTCGCGGCCCCGGGTTCGAGCATCTACTCCACGTCATCATCGACCGGGACCAGCAGCTACCGTTCGCTCTCCGGTACCTCGATGGCCTCCCCGCACGTGGCGGGCGTTGCCGCTCTGCTCTTCTCCAAGCACCCGGGCGCGACCCCCGACTACATCGCCGAGCTGCTGCGCAAGCAGGCGATCCCGCTTGACTGCCCGACCTCGGGCACCGACTACACCCAGGGCCGCTGCAAGGTGGACCCGGCGAACCCGTCGGTCAACGGTTTCTTCGGCCATGGACTGGTGGACGCCTACAAGGCGGTCACCGAGGCTGAGGACGTCACCGCGCCCGTCGTTTCGGTCACCGGCGTCACCGCCGGCCAGCAGATCCTGCTGGGTAAGACGGTGGAGCCGGGCTGCGCGACGACCGATGCCGACAGCGGGGTGGCGAAGGCCGCCACGTTGACGGTGACCGGCGGACCCAAGGTCGGTTACTACACCGCGACCTGCGCGGGCGCCCGCGACCGGGCGGGCAACACCGCCGACCCGGTCAGCGTCACCTACCAGGTTGTTTTCGGCTGGTCGGACTTCAGCAGCCCGATCAACCCGGGCAAGGTGAACTCCGAGAAGGCCGGTAGCGCCATCCCGGTCAAGTTCGGTCTCTCCGGTGACCACGGGCTCGCCGTGTTCGCGGCCGGTTACCCGAAGCTGCAGACCGTGGCCTGCGGCACCTCTGTCCCGCAGGGCGCGGCCTACCAGACTGCTGGTTCCGACTCGCTGAGCTACGCCAAGGGAGCGGATCGCTACCAGTTCGTCTGGAAGACGGAGAAGTCCCTGGCAAACACCTGTGGTCTGCTGGAAGTCAAGCTGATTGACGGTACCAGCCACTACGCGAGCTTCCAGTTCAAGTAGGACTGACCAGCGTTGCGGCGGTCCGGACCTTCAAATCGTCGGTCCGGGCCGCCGTACCGTCTCGCCGCGTGCGCAAGGGGGCCCGCCGGGGCGGGCCCCACCGTCAAACCGGGTGGCGCACGGGTGCGGCAAATTGATCAGATTTACAGGGTACGTGCCAGCCGATCGGCCAGGATCCGGGCGAAACGGGCCGGATCGCCCAGTTCGCCACCCTCGGCGAGCAGCGCCGTCCCGTACAGCAGTTCGGCAGTCTCCGCGACCGCCGGGTCCTCCGTGCGCTGTTCGTGGGCCTTGCGCAGACCGGTGACCAGCGGGTGCCCAGGGTTGAGTTCCAGGATCCGCTTGACCCGCGGTCCATCCTGGCCCATCGCCCGATACATCTTCTCCAGCGTCGGCGTCATGTCCTGCGCGTCGCCGACGATGCAGGCCGGCGAGGTGGTCGAGACGAGAGGACAGCCGGACCTCCTTGACGTGCTCCCGAGCTCGGCCGTCAGCCAGGACAGCAGCGGCGCGAATTCCTCCTGCTGCTGCGCGCGGGCCGGTTCGTCGGCCTTGTCCTCCTCGGCGGCGTCGAGGTCGACCTGCCCCTTGGCGATCGACTGCAGCCGCTTGCCGTCGAATTCGCTCGACCGACTCGACCCACATCTCGTCGACCGGGTCGGTCAGCAACAGCACCTCGTAGCCCTTGGCGCGGAAGGCCTCCATGTGCGGCGAGTTCTCGATCATCGCGCGCGACTCGCCGGTCATGTAGTAGATGTCCTCCTGCCCCTCCTTCATCCGCTCCACGTACTCGGCCAGGGTCGTCAGCTGCTCCGGGTCGTGGGTGGAGGCGAAGGAAGCGATGTCAAGGATGGCTCGCTGGTTCTCGAAGTCGCTGAGCAGACCTTCCTTGACCGCCCGGCCGAACTGGCTCCAGAACGTCCGGTACCGGTCCGGGTCCTGGGTCATCAGCTCCTTCACGGTCGCCAGCACCTTCTTGACCAGGCGGCGGCGCATCAGCTGGATCTGCCGGTCCTGCTGCAGGATCTCCCGGGAGATGTTCAGCGAAAGGTCCTGGGCATCCACCACGCCCTTGACGAAGCGCAGGTACTCGGGCATGAGCTCCTGGCAGTCGTCCATGATGAAGACGCGCTTGACGTAGAGCTGAACCCGCGCTTGCCTGTCGCGCATGTAGAGGTCGAACGGTGCCTGCGACGGGATGAACAGCAGCGCCTCGTACTCGAAGGTGCCCTCCGCCTTCATGTGGATGGTCTCCAGCGGGTCGTTCCAGTCGTGGCTGACGTGCTTGTAGAACTCCTGGTACTCCTCCTCCGTCGACCTCGGTGCGCGGCCGCGCCCAGAGCGCCTTCATCGAGTTGAGCGTGGCGAGCTCGCGCGTCGGCCTCGCCCTCGCCGGTGCGGCGTCTGGACCTCCATCCGGATGGGCCAGGCGATGAAGTCGGAGTAGCGCTTGACGATCTCCCGGATCTTCCAGTCGGCGGTGTAGTCGAAGAGGCGGTCCTCCGCGTCCTCCGGCTTGAGGTGCACGGTGACCGCGGTGCCCTGCGGAGCGTCGTCGACCGGCTCGATGGTGTAGGTGCCCGTCGCCGGTCGGACTCCCAGCGGGTGGCGCTCTGCTCGCCCGGCCCGTCGGGTCAGCAGGGTGACCTTGTCGGCCACCATGAACGTGGAATAGAAGCCGACGCCGAACTGGCCGATCAGGTCCTGCGGAAGCCGCCGCGTCCTTCGACTCCTTGAGCTGGCGCAGCAGCTCGGCGGTACCGGACTTCGCGATCGTGCCGATCAGGCCGACGACCTCGTCGCGGGACATGCCGATACCGTTGTCGCGCACGGTCAGGGTGCGCTGCTCCCGGTCGACCTCGAGGTCGATGTGCAGGTCGGAGGCGTCGACCTGCAGGTCCTTGTTGACCAACGACTTCAAGCCGACAGCTTGTCCAGGGCGTCGGAGGCGTTGGAGATCAGCTCGCGCAGGAAGATGTCCTTGTTCGAGTAGATCGAGTGGACCATCAACTGCAGCAGCTGGCGCGCCTCGGCCTGGAACTCGAGCGTTTCGATCTGGGTGCTCATAAAACCCCTTCCATGGGACGAACCATCCTCGACGAATGGTACGACCCGATAGATGATCATGCCGAGCCCACGGCTCAACGGGCGCGACAGAAGGTGCGGTTCACCCCGGTAACCCCGATTTGCCGGAAACAGCCAGCCGGGGAGAGCGCCCTGGTTGGGCGTTCTCCCCGGCTGTTGTCTGTTGTTGGTTGGTTCAGGGTGAGCGTTGGGTTGTGCCCGTGCTCGGCTGGTTGTTAGCTGAAGTTGAAGTAGGAGCGGAATTGTTGGCCGTTGTCGAGGGTGAGGACGAACTCGCGGCAGGTTCCGGCCCAGCTCGGGTCGGTCTTCCAGCCGAAGTTGTATCGACCGTTGGCGTTGGCGGACATTTTGGAGTTGCCGGGGCTGTGGGCGGCGACGGGGGTGGGGCGGGGGGTGATGGGTCCGCTGGGGTTGACGGTGGCGAGGCTGTCGCAGTCGACCAGGCGGGAGTAGGGGGAGTTGCTGGCGAGGATGTCGAGGCCGCGGTTGCGGTCGAGGTTGAACTTCATGGGCACGTTGGAGCCGGCCTTGGCGGTGTTGAGGGCGGGTTGTGCGTTCCGGCCGATGAAGTTGCCCCGGCACGACGGGTGGGTGTCGAACGCTTCGCTGTTGTCGTTGCGGTTGGTGGTGCCCTGCACCGCGCTGTAGCCCAGACCACGGCGGGCGAAGGAGGCCCAGAGGGTGCAGGCGTTCTCGCCGCCGGTCAACGCCGCGTCGGAAGCGATGATCGCGTCGCGGCCCCGGACGAAGCCGGGGTTGCAGCCCTGGAACTTCAGGCCGTCCATGACCAACTGGAGGGAGAGGTTGTTACCGCCGGTGTTCCACGAGCCGTACACGTTGGGGTTGAACCCGTGCCGGTCGATCAGGTCCCAGGTCATGTCCCACAGCACCGACGCCCACGCGTGGCCGATACCGTGCGGTACCGCCAGCGACGTGCCGTTCAGCCAGCCACCGGTCTTGATGCCGTCATAGGTGAACGGCTGGATCTCCATGTTCCGCGAGTACGGCCGCGGCCGGATACCACCACCGCTGCGGTCGCCCTCGAACCTGACGTACGGGCCCATGCCGCGGGCACCCTCGGGCTTGTCCAGCTGCGGGTCGAGCGTCATGGTGATCGCGAAGTAGTCGCTCCAGCCCTCGCCCATCTGCTCGTCGCCACCCAGGCAGTTGATCCCAGGCCCGCCGGTCAACCGCAGCGAAATGCCGTGGCCGTACTCGTGGATGACGACCCCGGCGTCGAGGTCACCGTCACGGATACCGGCGTGGTTCGGGTTCTTGCGCACCGAGCCGATGTTGTTGCCGGCGGCGATGGCGGCCTTGATGGCGTTGCCGTCGGCCTGGGACACGGCGGCCAGGGCAATGTTGACCGGGGCGGTCGTCATGGCAGCGGTCAGCACCGGCGCGGCACCGGAGGCGTTGTGGGCGATGACGAGGGTCTTGGCGCCACGCGCCTCAGCCACCTGAGCACGCTGCAGGTAGGTGCACGCGGTCGTGCCGCCGTCGGTCACGGCGATCCAGTCGCCGGCCGGCAGCGAGGCGGGGTAGGCCGCCGCGGTGCAACCGGTCCCGGCGAACACGAACTGTCCGGAGAGGCCGGCCATGGTCGGAGCCAGTCCGAACCGCGCCCAGGACGCACTGTACGTGCCCACTCCGTCAACGATGACCTGGTTCTGGCCCGCGGCGCTCGGCCACAGGTACATCTGCATCCGCGGGGTGCCGCCGTCCGCCGCCGGGGTGGAGAAGTTGGCGTTGTTGGTACCGCCACCGTCGGCCGCTTCGGCCCGGACGTAGTCCCCGCCGGTGCCGCCACGGCCGTAGTTGTTCGACTGGAAGTTACCCGACTTCTCGTCGAACCCGTAACGGTAGGCGATGTCGTGGATGATGTTGTTCCAGTAGAACAGGTTGGTGGTCGCCGCCTCGCGGTAGTTCTGCGGGTTCTCGTTCAGGTCGAGCGGGAAGTCGAAGGTCAGGCTCGACCCGCCGCTCGGGCTGCTACCGAAGTCGGGGGCGTTGTTGTTGTCCTGGTCCTGGTAGGCGTGGACGTTGTTGCCCTGGGTGGTGGTGAATTCCGAACCGGGTGCGCCGTTGGTGTCGTGCCAGCCGTACGGCGACCCGAGGTTGTCGGCCGGGTTGGTCACCAGGGTGCGCGGGCCGTCGTTCGGGCTCTCCTTGCGTAGCGCGAACACCCGGTAGCTCGACCCGTCGTCGACCGGGTCGGGCGTCGTGATCTCCGGGGCCTCCGGCGACGTCGCGGTGGCGAAGCGCTGCAGGTTACTGGAGAGCTCCTCCAGGTTGTGGTGTGCGGTCCAGTCGTCGGCGTTGAGCAGCGCACCGGTCTCCGCGTCCACCGTGGCGTTCCACAGGTGATCATCCGACGAGTCGTCGATCACCATCTGCCAGGCCAGCCGCAGCCCCTCATCCGTGGGCTGCCAGCCCAGCTTCGCCGGAATCGGCTCATCCGAAATACCGCTGTCGGAAACAACCGTACGTTGCTCGGCGCCACCAGCGCGGGAGAGCACCCGCGAATTCTTCGGGTCGGCCAGGTCAAGCCCGTCAGCCGCCGCCTCGACTGCCTCCGTGGCGTCCAGGACCGCGGTACCGGACGCGTCCCGCAGGCCAGACACCAGACTGTCGCCGACGAAGATGACGCTGCCGTCCCGGGCGACGTTCACCGTCGCGGTCGCGCCGAAGACTTCCAGGTTCTTGTAGTGCTGGGCCAGGTTGACGTGGGTTACGCCGTTGTGTTCGCTGGTGTAGCTGGAGGCGACGACGAGGTCGTTGAGGTCGGCGCCGGTCAGCCCGTAACGGGCTGGGTCCTTCCGGAGGTAGCTGGCCGCGATGCCGTCAGGTTCGCCCTCGTTGGGTCCAGTGAGGAACATGCTGTTGTGTTCGGCCGAGCTTGATTCTGAGTCCTCTGGCGCGGCCCAACTGGGCTGTGCCATCAACGGTGTCAGGGCCACGACGAGCGCGGCGGCCGCCGGCAGCGCGATGCTGCGGCGGAAACGGGGCGTGCGGGGGGATAAGGGCACGAGTGCTCCTTCGCTGCTTGGATCTCGTAATGTGCGCGAGCCCGCGCGAGGCGGTTCGGACTGACGGTACGGATCGCTTCACAGCACGTCATCCGGCACGTGTTTAAATTCCTCGATAGTCGGTCCTACGCCTGTCGCGTAAGCCACCAGCATGGACGCTCGACCGAACCGTCCGACAGCGGTAGCTCACGCGGCGGTACCCCTCGAATCGCGCACCGCGCCACCGCCAACAAGCCCGCGTCCACTGATTGCTTTCGATGAGCGGTGACCGGTGCGGTTGCCAGCCGAGCTCTCCAAACTGGCTCCTGGCTGTCTGGTTGCGACAATCAGTGTCCACATTGGGTGATGACGCGACAGGCGTAGGACCGACCATCGAGGATTTTGAACACGTGCCGGATGACGTGCTGTGAAGCGATCCGTACCGTCAGTCCGAACCGCCTCGCGGGGCTCAGGCATGTCGTGGTCGAGCCCGGCGAGCGGTGTCGTATTGCGCGGCGAGTTGTCCGGCCGCTGTGTCGAATCTCCAGACCGTCGTCCCAAGCAAGGAAGGGGGCACTCGTGCCCTTGTCCCCCCGTACCCCCCGGCTCCGCCGCAACATCGCGTTGCCGCTGGCTGCCGCACTCGCCGTGGTCCTGACACCATTGATGGCACAGCCCAGTTGGGCCGCGCCAGAGGACCCAGAATCAAGCTCGGCCGAACACAACAGCATGTTCCTCACTGGACCCAACGAGGGCGAACCTGACGGCATCGCGGCCAGCTACCTCCGGAAGGACCCAGCCCGTTACGGGCTGACCGGCGCCGACCTCAACGACCTCGTCGTCGCCTCCAGCTACACCAGCGAACACAACGGCGTAACCCACGTCAACCTCGCCCAGCACTACAAGAACCTGGAAGTCTTCGGCGCGACCGCGACGGTGAACGTCGCCCGGGACGGCAGCGTCATCTTCGTCGGCGAAAGCCTGGCATCCGGCCTGCGGGACGCGTCCGGTACCGCGGTCCTGGACGCCACCGAAGCGGTCGAAGCAGCCGCCGACGCACTCGACCTGGCCGACCCCCGCAGCCCCCGGGTGATGAGCCGCAGCGCCAGTGCCGACCAGCGCACCGTCATCTCCGGCAGCGGAATCTCCGACCAGCCGATCCCAGCCCGGCTCGGCTGGCAGCAGACCGATGACGGGTTACGCCTCGCCTGGCAGCTTGTCATCGACGACTCCTCCGAAGCCCACCTGTGGAACGCCACCATCGACGCCACCACCGGCGACCTGCTCAACGTCGATGACTGGACCTCCCACGACGCACCCGAGGACCTGGCCACCACCCTCGGCCGCACCGGCACCGCCACGGCCAACACCTCGGGACTCGCCGCCGGTACTGCTTTATCGGTCTCGCCCAACCCGGTGAACGACGGCTCAAGCTACCGGGTGTTCGAGTTCCCGAAGAACGACCCGAATGAAGGCCCGCGCACCCTGGTGACCAACCCGGCTGACGGGCTCGCGTCGCCGTACGGCTGGCACGACACCAACGGCGTGCCAGGCCCGGAATTCACCACCACCCAGGGCAACAACGCTCGCGCCTACACCGACCGGGACGCCAACAATCTGCCCGATCCCGATAGTGTCCCCGATGGTGGTCCGAAGCTCACCTTCGACTTTCCGGCTGACCTGAACGAACAGCCGCAGACGTACCTCGATGCCTCGGTTGCGAACCTGTTCTACTGGTGCAACATCATCCACGACGTCGCCTACCGGTATGGCTTTGACGAGGCCAGTGGCAACTTCCAGGCCAACAACTATGGTCGCGGTGGCGCCGGCGGCGACGACGTCCGATGCGAGGCGCAGGACGGTTCCGGTCAGAACAACGCCAACTTCTCGACCCCCGCACAGGACGGCGGCGCGCCTCGGATGCAGATGTTCCTGTGGCCGGGCAATCAGTTCGGGCTCCCTAACGCGGTGACCGTCGGCTCGGGATCGGCAGCCGGCACCTACGAGGCCGAGTACGCTCGGTTCACCCCCGCGCCCACCAACGCCGGATTCGCCGGCCAAATCGTCCTGGTCAATGACGGCGTCGGGACGTCAAGTGACGGCTGTACCCGGTACAACCTGCCGGCTGGTGCGATCGCCCTGGTGGACCGGAGCAGCAGCTGCAACTACTACACGCAGGTGGTCAACGCCGAGAACGCCGGCGCTGCGGCGGTCGTGGTTGTCAACAACGTTGCCGGCGCCCCGGTGACGATGGCCGGTTCCATGACTCCTCCCGTCGGCATCCCCGCGATCATGGTGAGTCAGGCCAACGGTAACCGGATCAAGGGAGGACTGCCGGCCTCGGGACGGGTGCACCGCAACCAGGACCGGCCGGCGATGCGGGACGCTGCTTTCCGCTCGGAGACGATCTTCCATGAGTATGGCCACGGGATCTCCAACCGGTTGACCGGTGGTCCGACGGTCAACTGCCTCACCGGTGATGAGCAGATGGGTGAGGGCTGGAGCGACTTCTTCGCGATCAACGCACTGATCAGCCCTGAGCTGGACAACCCCGAGGGCCCGCGTGGTTATGGGCAGTTCGCGCTCTTCGAGGACAGCCGGGTGGGTGACGGCTTCCGGCCGCGTCCGTACTCGCGGAACATGGAGATCCAGCCGTTCACCTACGACAGCATCAAGACCGGTGGCTGGCTGAACGGCACCTCGTTGGCCGCACCGCACGGTATCGGCCACGGCTGGGCCGCCGTGCTGTGGGACATGAACTGGGACCTGATCGACCGGCACGGTCTCAACCCGAACGCCTACGGCGCCTGGAACACCGGCGGCAACAACCTCGCCATGCAGCTCGTCATGGACGGTCTGAAGTTCCAGGGCTGCAACCCCGGCTTCGTCGTCGGCCGTAACGCGATCATCGCCGCCGACGCGGCGCTGACCGGCGGCGAGAACGCCTGCACCCTCTGGGCCTCCTTCGCCCGCCGCGGCCTCGGCTACAGCGCCACCCAGGGCACCACCAACCGCAACGACAACAACGAAGCCTTCGACACCCACCCCTCCTGCCAGGGCAACTTCATCGGCCGGAACGCACAACCCACCCTCAACACCGCCAAGGCCGGCTCCAACGTGCCCATGAAGTTCAACCTCGACCGCAACCGCGGCCTCGACATCCTCGCCAGCAACTCCCCCTACTCCCGCCTGGTCGACTGCGACAGCCTCGCCACCGTCAACCCCAGCGGACCCATCACCCCCCGCCCCACCCCCGTCGCCGCCAAGACCCCCGGCAACTCCAAAATGTCCGCCAACGCCAACGGCCAGTACAACTATCCGTGGAAGACCGACAAGAGCTGGGCCGGCACCTGCCGCGAGTTCGTCCTCACCCTCGACGACGGCCAACAGTTCCGGTCCTACTTCAAGTTCAACTAACAAACCCCAGAGCACGGGCACAACCCAACGCTCACCCTGAACCAACCAACAACAGATAACAGCCGGGGAGAACGCCCAACCAGGGCGCTCTCCCCGGCTGTTTCACCGCATCGTGGCGCTCTATTGACGCTGCTCTCCCGGATCGGACCCATCCCAACCGGCCCGCAGAGCGTCACCTGGAGATGCGGGCCACCCCGGCTTGGGGGGTGGCGACGGGGCCTGGGACGAGACCCGGAACGGCTGGTGGGGTGAGAACCCGCCGTTCCATACGCCGGTCTTCGTGCTCACCCACCATCCGCGCGAGCCGCTGCCGATGCAGGGCGGAACGGGTTCACGTTCGTCAACGACGGGATCGAGTCGGCGCTGCGGCAGGCCCGCGTGGTGGCCGGGGAGAAGAATGTCGCGATAGCCGGCGGCGCGAGCGCCGTCGCGCACGGCTGTATCGCGAGTCGGATCCGAAGCCGGTGATCCGTCGGCTGGCTGAGCAGCTCGGCGTGCATCATGAGGCACTGCGTAACTGGATCCGGCAGAACGAGGCCGATCGTGGTGAACGCGATGATCGGCCGAGCACGGACATGCTGGAGGAGAACCGGCGGTTGCGGCGTGAGGTCGTCGAGTTGCGCCGGACGAATGAGATCCTGAAGGCGGCGAGCGCGTATTTCGCGGCGGAGCTCGACCCGACCCAGCGACGGTCATGAGGTTCATCGACGAACACTCTGACCGGGTACGCGGTCGCGCTCCTGTGACGGGTTCTGGACGTCGGCACATCCACCTACTACGCCTGGCAGGCCCGTTCGGCGCGGCCGTGTGACCGAGCCGGGGTGGACCGCGGCCTGTTGAGGCTTTGGACCGCCTCCGGCGGCACATACGGCGCCGACCGGGTGCACCAGCGGTTGCGCCGTGACGGTATCCGGGTTGGCCGTAAGCGGGTCGAGCGACTGATGGCCGGCCAGGGCTGGAAGGCCGGCGACCGGTGCGACACCGACCTGATCCTCGGCGCCCTGGAGTACGGCATCTGGTCTCGCGACGTGCGTGACCAGCAGTTGATCCACCACAGCGACCACCGGTTGAATCCGGGAACTACACGTCGTTCCGGTTCACGCAACGGTTGTCCGACAACGGGACCCTGCCGTCGATGGGCTCGGTCGGCGACATCGACGACAACGCGTTGATGGAGAACTTCTGGTCAACTTTGAAGATCGAACTGGTCTATCGCACCTCATGGCGAACCCGCGACGAGGCCGAGAACGCGATCTTCACCTACATAGACGGCTGGTACAACACCCGCCGCATCCAACGCGAGCTGGGCTACCGCAGTCCCCACGAGTACGAGACCGCCCGGCACGCCGAGAACATCGACCAACCCGAACCAGTCATCGCTCTGCCTACGCCAACCGGCACCAGGTAATCACCGCTCCATCAAAGCGGGGGGAACTCAAACCCCCCGATCGTTGAACGCGTGGAACAGGCCACGCACGTAGTCCTCGCTGGTCTAGAGCGGGTGGGCGACGTCTGGGGCCGGCTGCCCTGGGCGGACATCAGGACCACGATCGCCCGCAGCAGCTTGACCGGGACCGTAGCTGTCTGGGTGATCCGCTGACCCTCCGCCATGACACCTGCCGGACGAACACCCCCGGGCGCCAGCCCACCGGCCACCACATCCCACATCCCACATCCCAAGCGTTAGGAGACAGCCTGCCCGAGATGATCCCAGAATCGACGGATTACACGATCAAGGTTGGTAGACGAGGCTAGCAGGAGCCCTTGTCGCCGACGAGATTCGCCACCGTGCCGTCGCTGACCTGCACTGCGGCGTTGGCCATCGCATCCTCCGCGGTCATGCCCATGAAGTGGACAATCGTCTCGTGGTTCGTCGAGCTGACCGCGCTCTCAGACCCGATCCGGTAGTAAAGGTCGACGACGGTCGGGGTTGGTCGCAGGTCCGGTTTCTGCTCGGCGAGCAGCATCTTAATGAGGCCGGGTACGTCGTACTCGAGGCGCACCCCGGCACGCAGGTAGCACTCCTCACCGCGCAGGTTCACCAATTCGAGGTCCTGGCTGGGTAGCTCCCCAGCGGGGGTGTGGCAGACCGGCTGGGTGAGTAGGTCATAGCGGAAGATCTCGTCGAGGACGGGTTTCACCGCCTCGGGCAACTGCGGCCGGATCCGCTCCTGCCACCAGCGCTGCAGCATCCGCTTGACGTCGGGTTCGGTGTAGAGATAGCTGATCGCGGCACCCACGTCGCCCGTGCCGATGATTACGCTCTCCAAGATGGCGCGCAGCGGCTCGGCTGCGAGGTCGTCGGTTTCAGCTACCCAGTCCGCCAGGTCTTGCAGAATATCGGTCTGTCGGATGCCGGCGAGTTCACGCAGCCCGACCCAGATGTAACGGACGACAGCCATCTCGGCGATTACCCGTGCCCAGAAGAGAAAGCGCTGCATCTGCTGGTTCTCAGCGAAGGTGACGTTGCCGTTCTTCAACACGTACTCGAAGTCATCGTGGTCGCCCCGGACGGAGATGATGCCGTATTCATCACGCTTGTCGCCGTAGTCGGTGTTGGGTAGCAGCAGCATCGGGTAACAGGCGATCCGGGATACCTTACGGGTAAGCTTGTCGTAGCCGTCCATGAACGACTCGATGGTCTCACCCGGCGCACCCCAAATTAGTTCCGCATAGCAGTCCAGGCCCTCGCGTGTCAGCCAGTCGGCTAGGTCCTCCCACTCATTGACCTTCATATTCCGACGGTTCATGAGATCCAGAGTGTTGTTATCCAAGGTCTGCAGGGCAAGCGTGAACGAGCTACGCATGCCGGCCTGCTTCATCTTCCGGACGATCTCGTAGAATGTCCTCGACTTGTTCTTGGCCCACGATGTTTCCAGTGCCCGGGGGAAGCCGTACTGGTCGCGGACCTCGATGAGGTCGTCCACGAAGTCGCGATCGGCCGGGAGCAGTCCAAAGTTGGCATCGCACAACACGATCGTGTGAACCCGCAGCTTCGCGAAGAACTCCAGTTCGGCGCGCATTCGCTCGCGGGAGAACGCACGGACTTCTCTGACCCACCGCGCCACCCCAATAGCAGAAGGAACACTTGTAGGGGCACCCGCGGTTCGATTCCATCAGCGCCACGTCGTAGCGGAAACGGCCGTTCTCATCAGTCATCTCGATGGCGTTGGTCAGGAATGGAGACGGGATCTCGTCCAGATTCATGATCCGATCCCGAGGTGCGGTGGTGTGGAGGACACCGTCGATGTCCCGGTATGAGATGCCGGTGATGGCGGCGAGCGCGGTGTCACCGCCACCATCGAGACGCGCGTGCAGCAGGTCCCGGAACACAAATTCGCCCTCGCTGTTCACGACGACATCGACGTGCGGGAACATGCGGAACACTCGGTCGGCCTGGTTGGCCACGTGAGTGCCACCAAAGATGACCCAACCATTCGGGTTCAGCTGCTTGTACGTCTCCGCCAGCGAGCCGAAGGTCCGGTAGTTCCAACCGAGCACGGAGAACGCCATGACGTCCGGGACACGATCGTGGAACAGCTGGTACGCCATCGAGGACAGCGTCAGACCGCCGCGGAAGTTACGAATGTTAATGTCAAATGCCTTCTCGATTCGACTGTCCGCAAGTGCCGTCGCTTTCAGATATCCGGACGCGAGAGGCATGGATTCCAGCGGCATGTCCCAGATACCCTGCTGCACGAGATCCACGACCAGCTTGCCGCTGTCGCTCATGGCATTCCTCTTTTCGTCGAACCACTGCCGGCAATCGCGCCAGCTGTCGGAGGGTGGGGTGGGAGGCATCTCGTCGACTCGAAAGCGTCAGCTGGACGGATCGGCCGGGGGGCCATCACCTCGGCCGCGATGTCGGCCACGCAGTCAGCATCACATCGGCCCATTGCCCACGCATCTTCATGATTGCGGTCATCAGGCGAAAGAATGGCTAACTTCGATACTGGAGGGAGATCCGCGAAGGTCGGTCGCACAGCAATCCGGGAGATGCGACGCGGACCCCGGGACACTAATCATGGGCATCGGACAGTCGCTCGCCGCGCACCGCTTCCGCCGGCCGACTGCCGCCTCTCGAGGGCTCCGACGACGAGCCGCTTGCCTGCCGAATTGAGGAGTCAGCCATGCCCACAGTCGCGGCGGCGGTCGGACGGGCTTTGGCCGACGACGGTGTCCGATACGCCTTCGGCGTAGTCGGTGCGGGGAACATCCTCCCAGTGGCTGGTCTCACCAGCGCGGGCGTACGCTACCTGTCTGCCCGGCACGAAAGCCGGCGCCATGGCGATGGCAGACGCGTACCACCGGGCAACCGGTGAGGTCGCGGTCTGCACCACCACCCACGGGGCGGGTCTGACCAACGTAGCTACCGCGCTCGCCGAGGCGGTCAAACACCGTAGCGCGGTGCTCATCGTCTGCGGTGATGCACCGACCAGTGGCCCTCGCCAGTTCGACGTTGACCAGACCGCGTTCGCCATTAACCTGGGCGCCCGTGTGGTCCGCCTGCGTGCAGCCGCGACCGCCCGTACGGTCACTGCAGATGCGCTGCGGCTCGCCCGGCGGGCCCAGTGCCCGGTCGTCCTGTGCCTGCCGGGCGATCTGCTGCGCGCCGAAACGTCGGAAGGATATGCAGGGTGCCATGGTGGCAGAGTCTGACCGTCCGGCGGTTAGGCCGGGAGTGGACGACGTCCTGGATGTGTTGGCCGGCGCCCGACGACTCCTGCTGCTGGGCGGCCTCGGTGCCTGGCGGTCCGGCGCCGGGAAAGTGATCACAGAACTCGGCGACCGGCTCGGCGCACTGTTCGCCACGAGTGTGATGGCCAATGGTCTGTTCAGTGCCAGTGGGTGGTCGGTCGGGATCTGCGGTGGGTTCGCCTCGCCCCGGGCGGCGCGGATCATCGGTCAGGCCGATGTCGTGATCGCCTTTGGCGCTAGCCTCAACCGGTTCACCCTCCGCAACGGCCGGCTGCTCGCCCCGGACGCGATCCTGGTCCGGGTCGACCTGGTCGACGCCCCGACTGTGGAACGGGTGAATCTGGCGGATCACCGGCGACGCGGCGGCGGTGGCCTCGGCGTTGCTTGACGGGGTGGATGCCCGTGGCCTGTCTGCCTCACCCTGGCGGTCGCAGGTCGCCGGCGAGATCGGCGAGATCGGCTGGGGCTTCGAACCGTACGACGACGCCGGCACGGCCGACCGCATTGATCCGCGTACCCTGTCGCTCGCGCTGGCCGGCAAGCTGCCCGAGGATCGGTCCGTCGTCCTCGACGGCGGCCACTTCATCGCCTGGCCCTCGATGTACTGGTCGGTGCCGGATCCGTCCGCGTTCGTCTTCATGGGATCGGCGTTCCAGGCCATCGGGCTCGGCTTCGCTGGCGCCACCGGTGTGGCAGCCGGACGAGCCGACCGCACCACGGTCGTCGCCCTCGGCGACGGCGGCGCCCTGATGGGTCTGCCGGAGTTGGAGAGCCTCATCCGGACCGCGGATTCGGCGTTGGTCGTTGTCTATGACGACGCGGCCTACGGCTACGAGGTGCACCTATTCGGGCCCCAGGGGGCGGACCTGCATACCGCCACCTTCTCGGATACCGACTTCGCCGGTCTGGCACGCGCCTTGGGCGCCGAGGCGGTCACTGTCCGTACCGTGGCCGACCTGGCGGCCGTGGATTCCTGGCGGGCGCGGGGTTGCCACGGCACATTGATGCTCGACTGCGAAGTGGTCCCCACCGTAGTGGCCGACTTCCTCACCGAGATCATCGACGGTCGCTGAGATACACGGGTGGGGCTCGTACCGGACCTGAAGCCACTGCCAGCGAAGACTTCGCGCAGGCAAAACCCCATCCAGCCCTCCGCTTCCCCGACAGGGAAGTGAAAAAGTTCCGGCGGTGGTGGTCAGATCGGCAACGCCGGCTGCAACACCACCGCCGGCACCTCGGCCAGCCACGCCCGTTCGGTGGTCTGCTTGGCGCCCGTAATCACCTGCTTCGACAACTTCCCATCCGAAATGTAGGGGAGGTCGCTTTCCCGCGCATGTTGCCGCGCACGCAGCCCGTCGTTGAACACCACCCGAGCGCACTCGAACGCCCGAGCCAACAACTGAACCACAGTCGGATAGAGCCGGCAGTTGTACCGCAACTGAACACCCAAACTCTATCAATGGTTTATGGCCGATGATTGCCCTGTACGCACCGGCAGGCCCTGCGTTTTCGCCCTACACGCCCGCAGTCTTCGTGACCAGTACATCGAGCAGCAGAACGGGTCAGGATCGGGCGCAGTCGGGCCTTCACCACCGCACTGAAGGGCGGCGCACTAGCCCGCATTTTGGTAGCACGCCTTCGGATGCCCAGCTTCTCGGAGCCGGGCAAGTGCCTACGCTCGGAACAGCGCTGGATCCATCGTGGCGAGCCCCTCCGCGACCCGGACCGGGAAGCCGATCTGGTCCAGCACGTCACGCCGCAGGTCGACGCCGGGGGCGATCTCGATCAGGACCAGACCGTCGGCGGTGACGTCGAAGACCGCGCGTTCGGTGACCACGCGCGCCTGCTGGCCGCGCCGGATCCGTCGCCGACCCGGTAGGTGACGTGGTCCACCTGTGGCACCAACTTCGTACCCTGCCCTCGCGTCCGGATCTCCAGGCGGCCCGTAATGCTCTCCACGCACCAGGCCACCAGTGGTCAGGGTACCGGCGAAGACCAGCCGCTTCGCGCTCTGCGCGATGTCGATGAATCCGCCTGCGCCCGGGTTGGCCGAACCGAATTTGCTGACGTTGACGTTTCCCGCCGCGTCGAATTGAGCGAAGGCGAGCGCCGCGAAGGTGCAGCCACCCCCATCGATAAAGTCGAACTGGTACGCGCCGTCCAGCAGAGCCTCCGGGGCATAGTTCGCGGAGAACTGCCATCCGCTCATCACCACGCCGCCGAACGGCCCGTGCTCGGTGGTGAACACGTAGTCGTCCAGGCGGCCATCGTCGAGCACGCCGTCCTCGGCCATGGCAAGGACGTGTTCGAGGATTCCCGAAGCCAAAAATGGTGCGTCTCCCCCGGCGGTACCTCTTGTGCGACCCGGCGTGCGACGACCTTCTCGGGGCCGGCGTGACAGCCGGGGAAGGCGCGTTACCGGGTCGGGCACGAAGCCCAGGTAGCCGGAGGCGTCCCGGACCTCGGTACCCACCGGATCGTCGTGGCGCAACGACCACGTGGTCGACCAGCACGCCGGGGATCGGCACCTGGTGGGCCGGTCGGGATCCACGTGGGACCATCCTGGCGACCTGCGCGATGACCTTGCCGCCGCTGGCCTTGACGGCGAGGGCGAGAGCGAGGGCGCTCGTGGTCAGGGGCAGGTCCTCGAACGAGAGGTTGCCCTGGTCGTCGGAGCTGGTCGCCCGAATGATGCCGACGTCCAACGACCACGTCGGATAGAACAGCAGCTCTTCGCCGCGAAGGCGGACTACTTCCACCAGGTCGTCGTGGGTCAGACTGGTCAGCTTCCCGCCGCCATGGCGCGGGTCGATGTACGTGTCCAGACCGATCCTGGTCAGGTAGCCGGGTCCACGGCGGGCGACCTCCCTCAGCCAGTGCATCGTCGCGCCGATCGGCCAGCTGTAGGCCTCGATCAGGTCGTTCTGGATCAGGTCCATCAGCGCCGGACGTCCCCGGTCACCGGGTGACGGGGGTTGATGTAGGAGCCGGAGATGATCCGGCGCATCAGCCCCTTCCTGGCCACGTGGTCCATACCAGGGATGCCCATGGCGTCCCCGGTGCGCGACGGGGAAGAAGAACGTCAGTTCCCGAGGCGCGCCGGTGGCTTCGAAGCGCTCCGCCGATCGCGCGGCAGCATGCGTCCGGGATGGACCAGCCGATGACGCCGGTGCACGCAACTGACTGGTGGTCCTTGATCACGGCTGCGGCGTAACGCCGCGTCGCAAATCTTGCTCAATTGCGCTCCTCTGCGTACTTGCGGGCGAATCTGGTCAGGCTGGCTAGCGCGGTCGCGGACATGCAGTCTTCACCGAACATCTGGCAGGTACGTGAGTCGAGCACCTCGGCGAGCCGCGCCGTGGCATCGGCCAGCGCCAGTTTGTCGAAGCGACGGCGCGGGGCGGAAGGGCAGCCAAGCGGGCGGCGAGTTGCAGGCGCGGTACAGCGTCTGGCCGGGATCGGCGAGCTCGTCAACCGCGCCGAGCTGGTAAAGTCCGGAGCCGGTGAGGGGCCGGTCGCCCCACGCAAGACGCCTGGCCCGGCGACCCGACCAAGCGTGCGACCAAGGTCTGCAGCCCCCAGGGCGGAACCCAGCCAAGCTGCACTTCGGGCAGGTGCCATCGCGTCTTGTAGGCGGAGACGACGACATCACATCCGGTGGCGAGCAGGAAACCGCCACCGATCGCGAATCCCTCGACCGCAGCGATGACCGGGATGCGCAGCGCTGAATGGCGCGTACGCTTGGCCGGTACGGGCCTCATGGCGGATCATGGCCAGGCCGACAACCAGCCAATTCCTTCAGGTCGGAACCGGCGCAGAAACCCGGCGGGGCGGCGGTGAGCACGACTACCCTCACTCGACGGTCATCGAGTGCGGCCAGGGTGGCAGCGAGTTGCTCCACCAGCCCGCTGCTGAGCGCGTTCCGCGCGGCGGGGCGGTTGAGCCTCAGCACGGCGACGGCACCGTCGCGGTCGCACCGCAGCAGCGCTCCCCCGACCGGCGGATTGACCGTACGCCGAACAATGTCATCGATCACTTCGAGCTCCTCGATCAGCGACGCGGACGCCTTCCGCGACGGGCCCGACTAACTCAGCTCAGCGAACGGCAGAACGCCCTTACGTCATCTACGAACAGTCCCGGTTGCTCCAGGGCCGCGAAGTGGCCTCCACGGTCGAACTCGGTCCAGTGGGACAACGTGGGCAGGATGCCTTCGGCGAAGCGACGGATCGGCGGCGTCGCGTCAGCCGGGAAAACCGCCACGCCGACCGGCATCGACACCGGCCACGGCCCACCCCAGGTGAACGCGAAGTCCGCGTCCAGGTGCGTCGACTCGAAGTACAGCTGCGCGCTCGACCCGGCGGTGGCGGTGAACCAGTAGATGGCCGCGTTGGTCAGCAGCCGGTCCCGGTTGACCGCGTCCTCCGGGGACTTCTCGGAGTCCGTCCACTCCCAGAACTTCTCCACGATCCAGGCGAGTTGCCCGGCCGGCGAGTCGGTCAGCGCGTACGCCAGCGTCTGCGGCCTGGTCGACTGGATCCGGGCCCAACCGAGCCCGTCCTGCTGGAACCAGCCGGCCCGCTCCAGTAGCGCGCGGTCCTTGTCGTCGAGGCTGGCCAGCGCCGCTGGGTCCGCTGGCGGGAAGGTTACCAGCATGTTGAGGTGCACACCGGCGACGTGCTCCGGGTCCGCGAGAGCGAGCCGCAGGGAGATCACCTTTCCCCAGTCCCACCCTGGGCGACGTACCGGTCGTAGCCGAGGCGCCGCATGAGCTCCGCCCAGGCCCGGGCCACCCGTGGCACGTCCCAACCCGGCTGGCGGGTGGGACCGGAGAACGCGTATCCGGGGATCGAAGGGATGACGACGTGGAAAGCGTCGGCGGGGTCCCCGCCGTGGGCCCGCGGGTCGGTCAACGGTCCGATCACATCGAGGAACTCGACGAACGAGCTGGGCCAGCCGTGGGTCAGGATCAACGGCGTCGCCATCGGTTCCGGCGACCGGACGTGCAGGAAGTGCACGTTGGCCCCGTCGATTGTGGTGATGAACTGCGGATACCGGTTCATCTCGTTCTCGGCCGACCGCCAGTCGTAGCTGGTCCGCCAGTGGGCCACGACTTCCTTCAGGTAATCCAACGGGACGCCACGCTCCCAGCTGACACCCGGGATTTCGTCGGGCCAACGGGTGGCGTTCAGCCGGCGGCTCAGATCGTCGACGTCAGCTTGCGGGATATCGATACGGAAGGGTTGCATAGGGGAACCTCTCCACATGGTGCGATCAGCCGATCATCACCACTGCACTGTTCCACCGGTCCTGCGGCCTCACATCTTTCGGATTGCGCAGTAGGTGGGTCGGGCGGCCCGGCGACGCCGGAGCCCGTCGATGGCCACCCCGCGTCGCGCTGTCATGAGCACACCCCGGCGCAACGCCGTCGGGTCACCGCTGCGGCTCGAACGGACGACACTGTCCCGGCCACTGACGGAGACCTGCGACATGCCCCCGAACAGACCGGTTCGCTTGACAAACAGTTGTTGCTTTTAGCAAGCTACCCGTGCCGGGCGACCTGGGCGAATCTTGAATGCCGCTCACGTCAGGCAAACACGGGCTGCACGCGACGCCCAGGTCGATCGAACCGGAGGAATTCATGGAGCGGGTGGGCGGAATCGCCCGGCTGGTATGCGGCCGTCGTACAAAATGGCTCGTCCTCGCCGCGTGGCTGGTGGTGGCCGTCCTCGCTGTGCCGCTGTCCGGCAAGTTGGCCGACATACAGAACAATGACAGCGCTGAGTGGCTGCCCGGCAGCGCCGAGGCCACACAGGTCATCGAGTTGCAGAAGCGGCTCCAGTCCACCACCAGCACGGCGGCGGTGGTGGTGTACGAGCGGTCATCCGGCATCACCGAGGCGGACCGCGCCAAGGCCGCCGCCGACATCAGCTCACTCGGCTCAGTCGTCGAGGATGCGGGTCAGGTCATCGGCCCCGTCGTCTCGGCCGACGGTGAGGCGTTGCAAATGATCGTGCCGATCCAGGCCGGTCAGGACGACTTCGAGCGGGTCAACAATTCCATCGAGAGCATCCGTGAGGTGACCGGAAAGGGCACCGACGGGCTCGGGATCTACGTCACCGGTCCGGCCGGAGTCCAGGCCGACACCAACGGCGCGTTTGCCGGCATCGACGCCCGACTGCTAATCGCCACGGTGCTCGTGGTCATCATTCTGCTGCTGCTGACCTACCGCAGCCCGGTGCTCTGGCTGATCCCGGTCATGGCGGCCGGTATCACGCTGACCGGTTCCCAGGCGATCATCTACCTGCTCGCCGAGCCGTTCGGGCTCACGGTCAACGGTCAGAGCGTCGGCATCCTCACCGTCCTGGTCTTCGGTGCCGGCACCGACTACGCGCTGCTGCTGATCTCACGGTACCGCGAGGAGCTGCGGCGGCACGCCGACCGGCACGAGGCTATGGCGGTCGCACTGCGCCGCGCGGGGCCGGCGATCCTGGCCAGCGGCGCCACCGTGGCCGTCGGCATGATGTGCCTCGTCTTCGCCCAGATGAACTCCACCAGCGGGCTCGGCCCGGTCGCCTCGATCGGCATCCTGGTGGGGCTCCTGGCGATGCTCAGCCTGCTGCCCGCTCTACTGGTGATCTTCGGACGCTGGCTGTTCTGGCCCGTCAAGCCGACGCTCGGTTCGTCGGTGTCGGCCCGCACAAGTATCTGGGACCGGCTCGGCCGCGGCATCGCCAAACGGCCTCGGGCGGTCTGGATCGGCACCTCGATCGCGCTCGGCATCATGGCACTCGGCATGATCCAGCTGCAGGCGACCGGCCTGCCGGCCGAGCAGTGGTTCGTCGATAAGCCAGAGTCCATCAGCGGGCAGGAGGCCCTGGGCCGACACTTCCCGGCCGGGGAGGGACAGCCGGTCGTGATCATCGGAAATGCCGGTCAAGCGGCGCAGCTACACCAGGCGGTGACCGGCACGTCGGGCGTAGTCGAGGTGACCGAGCCAGCGGTGAGCAACGGCCTGGCCCACTTCGAGGGCACCCTCCAGGCACAGGCGGACAGCGAGGAAGGGCGCGAGACGATCAAGCGGCTCCGCGATGCCGTGCACGATGTCAAGGGTGCCGACGGGAAGGTCGGCGGCGCGCCGGCCCTGATGCTGGACCTCCATACCGCCAACAACAACGACAACCGGCTCGTCATCCCCCTCGTCCTACTCGCCGTCTTCGTGATCCTCACCGTGCTGCTGCGGGCACTCGTCGCGCCCCTCCTGCTCATCGCCAGCGTGGTGCTGTCGTTCGCGGCCACCCTGGGGGTCACGGCGCTGATCTTCGAGCAGATGTTCGGGTTCAAGGGCGCGGACAGCGCGCATCCGCTGTTCGTGTTCGTTTTCCTGGTCGCCCTGGGGATCGACTACAACATCTTCCTCATGACCCGGGTACGCGAGGAGGCGGTGCAGCACGGGACGCGCCGCGGCTCCCTCATCGCCCTCTCGGCAACCGGTGGCGTGATTACCTCGGCCGGCCTCGTGATGGCCGCGACATTCGCCGTGTTCGGGAGCATGCCGCTGGTGACCTTCGCCCAGATGGGGTTGGCGGTATCCTTCGGGATCCTGCTCGACACGTTCATCGTGCGGTCGGTGCTGGTCACCGCGCTGAACCGGGACCTGGGGCGGTGGATGTGGTGGCCGAACAAGCTCGCCGCGAAGCCGGACCCGGCCACCCCGGACCACCTCGACCCCGCCACTGAGGACAAGAAGCCGTTACTAATCACCTGATCTGATCGCTCCCACGTCGGCTGACGTACCGCTCCGATATGGCGGTACGTCAGCCGACTCGCATGACCCGCGGAAATGGCTCCATCCTGGAAGTGGCAAGGCCGAACGCATACACTTCTACATATGCGCTTCCGGACTACGATTTCCCTGCACGGCAAGAACAACCATGGCATTCCGGTCCCCGAGGAGGTTGTCGAAAGCCTCGGTGCCGGCAAACGACCGGCGGTCCATGTCACGGTCGGCGGCCACACCTACCGCAGCACGGTAGCGAGAATGGGCGGTCTATATCTCATCGCTCTCAGCGCGGAAAACCGCAAAAATGCGGGCATCTCGGCTGGCGAAGAGGTCGACGTTGAACTGGAGCTGGACACCGCGCCACGGGAGGTGACGCTACCGCCAGACCTCTCATCCGCACTGGCCGAGGTGGCCGAGGCCCAGAAGTTCTTCGACGGGCTGTCCTACAGCGACCGCAAGTGGTACGTCACCTGGATCGAGAGCGCTAAAAAGGCCGAGACCCGGCAGACCCGCATCGAAAAGGCCGTGACTATGCTCCGCGAGGGCCAGACCGCCCGCCGGTGAGGCGTTACCGACACCAGAACGGTCCCGGTACCCACAGCACTGCCAGAACCCCGCCCGGCCACGAAGGGCCGGGCGGGGTTAGGAATCACTTCGACGCCGGGATCCGGTTGGATTGCTCCGCTGACGAGGCCGGCAGCGTTGCCGCCGTCGGCGTACCGGCGCGGCGCGCGGCACGTGCCTTCACCCGTTTCTCGGTCCAGTTGATCACCGGTCGTTCGACGAGGTAGTAGCTGACGGTGGCAACCACGATGGTCCCCAGCACGGTGACGACAAACAGCTCCCAGAAGCCGTACTTGCCGAGCAGCGCCTGCACCGGCACCGGCGCCCCGCCGAAGATGCTCCCGGTTCCGAAGTACAGGTACATGATGGCGAAGTGCCACAGGTAGAGGCCGTAGGAAATGCGCCCGAGGTAGCGCATCACCGGGTTGCTCAACGTCAACTCCATCAGCCGGGAATTGGTGTCCCGGGGGTAGAGTGGCAACACGAGCAGGACGCCGGTGATCAGCAGCAGCGCGGACCGCACTAGCGCCGCGGGCGCCGACTGGAAGGAGGCCGTGCCCGGCACGTCGAACGGCTGTGCACAGTTGATCAGGTACGCGACGAACGCACCCAACCAGAAAAGGTTGGGACGGCGGCTAGCCAGCTGGTAGAACCGGGGAGTCTTTTCCGGGGCCGCCTCCGACAGCACCGACACCACCGCCAGCGCCATGCCCGCAGCGAGCAGACCCACGATGCCGAACGGGTAGAAGTAGATCGTCGGCCAGGTCTCGTAGGTGCCGTGCAGCCACCAGGTCCAGATGAACTGCGCCGCCATCATGACGCCGAGCGGGATCAGCATCCGGCGGGCCTTCTTGGCCGGGCCCTCGACATTGCGGGCCAGCCGGTGCATGACCCAGGCGAGCAACGGCAGCGCGAGGTAGAACTGGGTTTCGGTGGGGACGGTCCAGACTACGTCCAAGCCGGCATACCAGCGGTAGTCGTAGACATGCATCATCAGGTACGGCCGCAGCACGTCCCACCAGCCGGTCAGGGTGGACAGATTCAGCAGCAGCAAGCAGGCCGTCACGACCAGCCAGAAGGCGGGCAGCATCCGGGCGGCACGTCGCATGAAAAACGCGCCAAGGTCGGGCCGGGGCGCCCCGGTGAGGGTCATTCGGGCGAAGGGCCGATAAAGCAGCAGGCCGGACAGGACGAAGAACGGCCCAATGGACAACTGTCCCGCGACGAGGATCGACCAGATGCCCTCGGGCGGCGGCCCGGCGTCGGGGCTCAGCACGATGGTGGAGAATGCCGCGTGGGCGAAAATCACCGCAATCGCGCAGAGGCCCCGAATCCCGTCGAGCCGTGGGATCCGCTTCTTGTCTCTCGGGGATGTTCGTTGGTCAACCGCTAACGATGTCATGGTTTGCTCCATCCAGAGTCATCTCGATGGGCATTAGCGTCTGTCCACCGGCCCACGGGCGCATCTTCCATATTGCGCTCCGCCGGGGCGTGGAGACGGCGACGCCGCCCGCGCACCCACCGGCGGCTACCGTCCAACACGTTAAGCGATGACGCCCTGAGCACCACTGACGGCCGCGGTCCTTCGACGCAGCACCTCGTGGTGGTGCCGCGTCGGGCTGACCCGGGCCAACTCGGCGGCAAGCACCTCCATGGAGCGTTCGAGCTGCGTGTCGGACAGGTAGGGTGCTGGTCCGAACCGCAGGTACTCGCCTCGGGCGTCGACGCGTACGTCCCGCGACGCCAGAGCCGCTTGGAGGTGGGCGGCGTACGGGGTGCGCAGCGCGAGGAAGCCGGCGATGCCGCCGGCCGGCGTGGACCGATCCCGGGTAATGAGCCAGTCGGGTGCGTCGATCGCGTCGAACAGCTCCCGCAACAGCCCCACCTGGCGCAGCGAGACCTGGCGGAGGAAGGTGGAGGTGAGACCGTGCTCAGCGAAGAAGTTGAACACCCGGGCTGCCCGGTAGTGGCTGGTGGGGTCGTATGTGGCACCCGCGAACCGGGCGGCGCCGACCGGGTAGCGGACGGCTCCCGTCACCGGCTCCTCGCCGAGTTCGGCGAACTCGGCGAACCAGCCGGTAACGGCCGGACGCAAGCGGTCCGCGTGGCCCGGCAGGCGCAGAAAGCAGGAGCCCTCACCGAGTTGCAGGTACTTGTAGCCACCGCCGACCACCCACGCGGTTTCCAAGCCGACGGCCGGGAACGGCACCACCCCGAGCGCATGGTACGCGTCGATCAGCAGTTCCGCCCCCTCGGTATGGCAGACGCGGGCCAACCGGTCGAGTCCGGGCACTATCCGGGCGGTCTCGAACAGCACCGAAGAGACCAGTGCGGCAGCGGTGTCCCCGTTGACCGCTTCCGCCATCCGGGACGCGAGGGTGTCGGCAGGCTCCGCCGGAACGCACACCACCTCGATCCCCTCCTCGGCAAGCCGTGCGAACTGCCGGCGGACGGTGTGGAACTCGCCGTCGGAGGTCACCAACCGAGGTCGGGCACGCAGGTCCAGCGCGGACAGGAAACGTATGATCAGCTCGTGGGTGTTCGGCCCGAGCGCCAAGTCGTCGTCGGATGCCCCGAGGAAGTGCCGGAAGCCGTCGCGTACCCGGTCGGCCTTCGCCTGGGCCGTCGCCCACTTGTCGTCGACGTGCAGGGCCGCGTCGGCGAACGCCTCCAGATGGCCGTCCAGTGCGACATCCGGCCAGGCCTGATGGGAATGGCCGGTCAGCAGCAACCGGTGCGCCACCCGGAATCGCCGATAGTGCGGGGCGAGCCAGCCGGAGGGGTCGCTCACAACGCGCTCCGCACGGCCCACAGGTCGGGGAACATCGGCCGGAACAGCGTCGCGCGCAGATAGGAGGCGCCGGACGATCCACCGGTGCCGGGCTTGCCGCCGATGATCCGTTGCACCATCGACACGTGGCGGTAGCGCCATTCCTGCATGCCTTGGTCGATCTCGATTAGTCGTTCGCAGATTTGCGCCCCGATGCCGTCGTCGAGATAAACCCGCAGCAGCACGTCTTGCATGTCCGCGGAAGAATCGAACGGCTGGGAAACATCCCGGTCCAGGCAGAGGTGCGGTACCGGGTAGCCCTGCTCCGCCAGGTATCTCAGCAAGGAGTCGTAGACCGACGATCGGCGCATGGCCGCTTCGATGCGCGCCCGTTCGTCGCTGCGTGGCGGGTAGTACTCGTACATCCGCCGGTCGCGGCGACCGAGCACGGCCTCAATCTGGCGGAACTGCGCGGACTGGAATCCGCTGCCGCTACCGAGCTTGGCCCGAAAGCCGCCGAACTGGCGTGGGGTGAGGGTCTCCAAGACGTCGATCGGATTGACCACGGCCTTGAGGATGCTGACCGTCCGGCGCAAGGTGTGCAGCGCGTGGGCGGCCTCGCCCTCGGCCAACTGCCGCTGCATCGCGTCGAATTCGTGAAGCAGTTGTTTAAACCAGAGTTCGTGTACCTGGTGCACGATGATGAATACCATCTCGTCGTGCTCTTCGGAACGCGGCCGTTGGGCCGCCAAGATCTCTTTCAACGCCAAATAGGATGCATACTCCGAAACCGTCGCTTCATCCACCGCCACGCCACCTCGTCGGGTAAGTGCGTTGCCATCGTGACGCCGTCCCAGCCATTCTACGGAGCCGGGCCCAGTCGGCATAAGACGACGGAGACCTACGCCGGTCAGTCAGCAATCTGAAAGAAGTCAACGGGCCACGGAAGCCTCGCGCAGCGCGATTCAGCATTCCAAAAGAAGTGCGATGGCCGGTGGCATGGTAATAGTACCAGGGTGGATGTCACGGATATCGTTGACCGGACGGCGCTCGGGTACTCACACAGTCCTCTGCGATACCGGGACCTGCCGCCCGAGTTGAACCTCGCCTCGTACTTTCTCGACCGCAATGCGGGCGACCGCACCGCACTGGTCACCGACGCCGGTCGGGTCACCTACGCGGAACTCTCAGCGCTGGCCAACCAGGTGGGCAACGCGCTACACGCCCTCGGGGTACGGCAGCACCACCGGGTGCTGATAGCCCTCACAGACGGGACCGAGTTCGTGGCGACCTGGTACGGCGCCCAGAAAATCGGCGCGGTCACCATGGAGGTCTACAGCTACCTGCCGCCGAAGGATTACCGGTACTATGTAGACTACTCAGCACCGTCCGTGATCATCGCCAACGCCACGACACTCGGCCCGCTGCGAGCCGCTGGTGTCCGTAACCTGATGGTCGTCGGGGTGCCGCCCGAGGACCTGCGTGATGGCGAACACCACTTCGAGACCCTAGTAAACGCGCAGTCCGCCGAGCTGGATCCGGCTCCGACGACCGCCGACGACGTCGCTATCTGGAAGTTCACTACCGGAAGCACCGGGACGCCCAAGGCCTGTGTCCTACCGGCGCGCAGCGCGCTGCTGAGCTTCGACTGGTACGCCCGAGGCGTGCTCGACATCCAGCCGGAGGATGTAGTGCTCCCCATACCGAAGCTGTTCTTCGGCTACGCGCGCGACTTGGCCGCGCTGTTCCCGTTCGGCGTCGGCGCCGCTGGCATCGTGTTCTCCGAGCGCAGCACCGCGGACCGAATCTTCGAGCTGATCGCCACCCATCGCCCGACGATCTTGGTCAACGTGCCGACCATGATGAGTGCGATGGTCGCCCACCCGGATGCGGCCCGACAGGACCTCAGTTCGATACGGCTCTGCACCTCCGCCGGCGAGGCACTACCGGTAGAACTGCACCGGCGCTGGTTGGACATCTTCGGGGTGGAGGTGATCGATGGGATCGGCTCCTCCGAGGCATACCACATCTACGTGTCGAACCGTCCCGGCCAGTCCCGGCCAAGCAGTGTCGGACAGGCGGTGCCGGGCTACCGGCTCCGGGTGGTCGACCGCGACGGCCAGACGGTACCGGACGGCGAAGTCGGCCGCTTGGAGATCACCGGCGAGACGGTGGCGTCGGAGTACTGGCAGACGCCCGAGAAGTCAGCCGAGACCTTCACCGCCGATCACACAGTGCGCTCGGGTGATCTGGTCGTCCGAGACGCGGAGGGCTACTACTATTACCGTGGCCGGGTCGACGACCTGCTCAAGGTAGGCGGCCGGTGGGTGGCCCCGGCCGAGGTGGAAAACTGCCTGTTCGCGCACCCGTCAATCGTGGACTGCGCGGTGGTGGGCTACGAGTCCGACGGGCTGACCCGGTTGCGTGCCTTCGTAGTAACCCGCGACGAAGTGTCGGCGGCGGACATCTGGGGCTTCGCGCGGGCCAGGCTCGCCCCGCACAAGTACCCCCGGGACGTACGCTTCGTTGACCGGCTACCCCGCACCGCGTCCGGCAAGTTGGACCGCCAGTCGCTGTCGGACCTGGCCTGACGGGCCGGCGGCCCGCCGTCAGATGCGGAAAAGCTCGACGAAGCGGGCCAGCAGGGCCGGGTCGCCATCGCTGACCCGGACGCTGCCGTTACCGAGCGCGTCGGCCGGGCTCACCTCGCCTGCCATCAGCGCCTTCAGTGTGGCGTCGGTCTCGATCACCAGATCCGCGTCCGGACACTCCCCCTCCGAGACCACCAACTGGGCGTCCTCGACCCGGATCCGAACGACCATCCCCCCCGTACGCAGTTCGTAACTGACCGTCAGACCGTTGGCCCTCTCGGGACGGAAGGTCGAACGCATCGCGAGGATCAGCGAATTCACGGTCGCGATTTCCTCGGGACGTGGGGCGCCGAGCAGCCGCGCTCCCCACCGGCCTAGCGGCAGGATGACGGTCTCCAGCTCGCCGCCCCACTCCGTCAGCTCGTACACCACCGAACCGGCCGGTCGGGGCAGGAGCCGCCGCCGTATGACGCCGGCCTGCTCCAGCTGCTTCAGCCGGGATGACAGGACATTGGTGGGTATCCGCGGCAGCCCGTTATGCAGATCGGTGTAGCGCTTGGGCGAAACCAGCAGGTCACGCACGATCAGCAACGCCCAACGCTCGCCCACCACATCCAACGCACGCGCAAGCCCGCAGTACTGTCCGTACGCGCGTTGTGCCATCGTCGCACCCCATCCGTGAAACTTGTCTTGATGAAGGATGCTTGTATTGTAGTGGCAATTCACTACAAGAACGACGGCGCCAGCCACGCAGCGTCGTAGACATGCGGTCGTACATGTGCCCAGAGGGCGACCTGGCGCCAGCCGTGGCTGGACATGTAGTCGGCGGTGCCATCCAGCGTCGATCCCCCGCTGTAGCGCGCCCAGGTGCTCCCCTCGATGATGGCCAGATGCAACCGCTCCAGGTCGGCACCGGCGAGGACCTCCAATTCCGCCCCCTGTGCGTCCACCACCAGCACATTGCAGCCGCCCTGCACTTCGCGTAACGGAATAACCGGGATGGTCTCGTGTCGCGCAACGGTCATGGGCAGCAGCGGGGGCAGCATGCTGGACTGTTGATCATACTCGGTGACGTACAGGGTGGCCTCGCCGCGGTCCCGACCTGCGGCGGCGGTGACGATCTCCCGGGGCAGGTGGCCGTCCGCGGGTTCCGGGAGTCCGGCTGCCGCATGATGTATCTGGAGCTGCTCGTCCAGCCGGGCGAGGTGGTCGCGGTTCGGTTCCACCATCACCAATCGACGGAACCCGCAGCGGGTCAGCGCCTCCACCTCCTGACCGGTGTGCGCGCCCACCTGGATCGCCCCGTCAGTGGGTAACCCCAGCCGATCGAGCAATGCGGGTAGCTGCTGCTCCCATCGGGCGACGACGGCCTCGACGGGGGCGGGGGACATGGTCGCCGAAACATCGCTCTGTGGCTGGATTGCCATCGTCTTCTCCCAGTTGGCGGTCACGGATGCCGGAATTGGACACTCAGCGCTACGAGGCACGCTGGGCCCTAGCCGAGAGCCAAGCCTGATGGACGGAGTGCACCCGGGCCCAAAGTGCGGCCCGCTCGCCGGCGTCCACGTCCGGCAGGTCAAGGCCGAAAACGTCGGCCAGGGCTGCGTACCACTCCTGTGCGGTGGTCAGTTCACGTACCGTCTTGCCGGCACCGTCGAACCGGCGCAACATACAGCCGACCAGGCTGTCCGTGCTGACGGCGTCCCGGCGCATCACGGTGACCGTACGGACCAGTCGTGATTCCGGGGATGTAGACAGGAAGGGGTGCCACGTCGCGAAGTCGTCCTGCACTGCAGGGCTCAAGGAGAAATCCAGCCCGGCGATCGACCCACGGAGGTCGTGGTCGAAGCGCCAACCGCCGACCTCGGTCTGCGAGGGGCTCATCCGGAAGGTGAAGGGGCCCTGCCGGTAACTGCCGGCCCGCAACGGCAGCGGGTCGTGCAGGCCGTCACCGAGGCCGACGTCGACCAGCCACAGCTGGCCCTCGATCTCCACCGTGGTGGCCAGGTGCGGTGCCGACGGCACACCGGGCGGCAGCGGCGTCGCACCCGTCTGCACCCACGCCCGGTGCCAGGTCACTCGGTAGCCGAGTGCGCTGAGCAGCGTGGCGAAGGCGCTGTTGAGCTGGACACAGTAACCGCCCCGACCCTGCAGGATCCGCGGGATGACGTCCTGCGGGTCGACTGTGGTCGGCCGGCCCAGTTGGATCTCCAGGACCTCGTACGGAACCCGCTCCACGTGCGCCCGGTGCAACGCCCGCAGGCCCGCCAGCGACGGCTCGCCCTGATGGTCGACACCCAGCCGCTTCAGGTATGCGGTGATCAGCTCACCGCGACCAGCCTCGGATGTCGATGTGACCGCACCGACGGACGGCCGGCGTAGCGCACGCATGATTCCTCCTTCGAGGGCGACTGGAAGCGAGTCGAGGCCTCGTCCCACCCAGGTTTCGCGGCGGATCGGCGGACCAGCGAGGGACATCTGCGGAAAACGACGGAGCAGCCGGGGCAGTGCGATCCGGGCCTCCATCCGGGCCAGCGGCGAGCCGAGGCAGAAGTGGGCCCCCGCCCCGAAGGTCAGGGGTTGGACGTCGGTGCGGTCCGGGTCGAAGCGCTGCGGGTGGTCGAAGCGGCGCGGATCCCGGTTCCCGGCGGCCAGCATGACGATGACCTTGCTTCCAGCCGGCACCGTCATGCCGCTCAGATCGACGTCCGCAGCGGCCCATCGCGTCGTGCCCTGCACCGGGGGCTCGAAGCGCAGCAACTCCTCGACGTAGCCCGCAGCGAAACCCGGCTCCTCGCGCAGTCGGGCGGCGAACCCGGGATGTTCGATGGCCAACAGCAGGCCGTGGCCGAGTAGGAAGGTCGTAGTCTCGAACCCGGCCGTCAGCAGGAGCATCATGTTGCCGACCAGCTCCTCGTGGCTGAGCCGATCGTCGTCGGTGTAGTACGCCTGCACCAGCGCGCTGATGATGTCACTGCCCGGGCGGTGCCGGCGGTGGTCGATCAGGTCGTCCAGGTAGGTCGAGAGGTTGTCCATGGCCGCGTCTGCCGGACCCAGCCCCGAGATGTTGTTAATGCCCTCGAGTGCGAGTGTCAGGTCGGCCGCCACGGCCCGGAACCAGACATGGTCGGACTCCGGTACGCCGAGCAGCGCACTGATCACCGCGATGGGCAGGCGGGAGGCGAACTCGGAGATGAAGTCCACCGCCGACCCGTCCGCGCCGATCTCCGCCATGCCGTCGAGCAGCCGGTCGGTCATCTGCTCGATTGCCGGCTCCAGCGCAGTCACCCGGCGTGGCGTGAACCCGCCACTGACCAGTCGCCGCATCCGGGCATGGTCCGGCGGATTGTGGTACAGCATCGAATCGGTGTAGCCGCGCAGCGAGGAGTGCTCCCGCCAACGGGGGTATATGCGGTCGTAGCTATGACTGTCCTGGACCCGCAGGTGCGGTTCGCGCAGCGCGCGGTCGCACTCCGCGTAACCAAGCGCGGCCACCAGACCCGGCTTGACCTGGATCAGATTGCCGTGGGTCCGCATCTCCTCATAGAGCGGGTAGGGGTTACCACGTCCCGGAGGGGACACCATGGCCGCGATCAACTCGGCCGGTTGCAGCACGCTCTGAGACACTGGAATCCTCATTCTCGGTAGACCCCCGCCCGGTATGGTCAGGCCGCGACCAGATGAATGGTCGACAGCTGTCCGGAGGGATGGACCGCAGCGACCCGGAGGCCGCAGTCCGACGCCAGCTCGGCGAGCTCGGCGACGCCCCGTTCCTTGCCGCCGCAGTGCGCAAGCATCCGCAGGTCCATCCCGGTGCTCGGTGACTCGCCGTCGAGGCCGGTATTCTCCACCACGAACACCGAGCCGTCGGCTCCCGCCGCCTCGGCGCACCGGCGCAGGATCCGGCGAACCGCAGCGTCGTTCCAGTCGTGGACGATGAACGACAGCAGATAGGCCCCCGCGCCCGGGGGTAACGGATCAAAGAAGCTTCCCGCCACGACCTCGCCGCGGTGTGCGAGACCCGCAGCCGTCAGTGCCTTCCTAGCGGTCTCGGCGGTCTCCGGCTGGTCGACGACCGTGCCGTGTAGGTTCGGGAACGCATGGAGCAGGGCGATCAGCAGGGAGCCGTCGCCTCCACCGACGTCGACCACGTGGCCGAGTGATCCCCAGTCGTAGCAGGCTACGATGTCCGGAGCCCGCTGGGGGATATTGGCGCTCATCCAGGTGTCAAAGGATGCGGCGAGGGTCGGGTCGGCCGCCAGATCATCCCAGAAGGGACGGCCGAACTGCTGCGGGTACGCCGCCTCACCGGTACGGACACTGTGCAACAGCTGGATGAAGGACAACTCGAGGCGGCCTACAGCGCCCTCGATATCGAGCATGGCGCGCATGCCGGCCGGGTGGTCATCCCGCAGCGTCTCCCCCAGCTCGGTCAACGCGAAGCCGCTGTCCCCCTCCTCCACCAGGAAACCCCGGACGGCCAGGTACTTCATCAGCCGTCTCAACGCGTCAGCGTCGGCGCCGACCGTCTCGGCGATCTCCGGCGCCATCCGGATGCCGGCCGCGAGGTAATCGGCGATGTGCAGGGTCGCCGCGACGCGGATTGCCATGGGTGTACCCAGGTGCGCCATCGTCCACACTTCAGCGGCGCCGGACCGTGCCTCTGCCACCACATCTCCTCCCCTACCCGCATACCGGTGCACCGGCAACCCGGAGTCGTTCCGGATCGCTAAGTTGCGGTTCCATGGTGTATGCATGTTTGGCGGCGACGCATCTTTAGAATTGCGCGGTGACGAGTCGATGTGGCCTTTTCATCGCCCGGCGGAGCCAGACGCGAAAAGGCGCTACGGCGCGTTCATCCCGGTAAGGGCGAACGCTCCGTTGCGCCTTTTCGTCGAATGCTCAGTATGGAAACGTCAGTCGCTCTGCAGCGTCTTGTCGAGCGTACTGGCGAACTCCTCGCTGTGGCTGGCGAAACCCTGGTGGTCGCCTGGGAACTCGATCAGGTCCGTGCCGAGCTTACTGGCGAGGGCAGCGGCGGCATTGTGCGCCGGCTGTCCCTTCGACGCGGCACCGCCGCCGACGACCACCCGGGTCGGGGCCTTCTGCAGAACGGGCACGTCGGGCACGTAGCTGGTGGCCGGCCGCAGCTGGTGCTTGAAGAAGAAGTCGATGTTGGCCTGGAGCCGGCCCATCATCTCCAGCATCTCGGGAGTCATCTGTGACGGGTCGGGCATCGGCGGTGGACCGCTCGGCTCAGCCGAGTGGTCGGCGCCCGGCCCGTCCTTGCCCTCCACCATGGCGAAAAATCGGCCCATCGCCGCCCCGGCGCCAGCGGCCTGGTAGGTGTCGTAAAGCTCCTGGTAGAACTGGCGCCACTGCGGCCCGTCGGGAAGCATCTCCATCAGCGGCGGCTCGTGGGCCACCAGCGTGCGGACTTGCTCGGGGTGCTGCGCGACCAGTTCGAAACCGGCCATTGCACCGCCGCTGCACGCGAGCACGTACGCCGGCTCGTTGGCGAACGCGGCGAGGACCCGGTGCGCATCGTCTCCGAGCACCTCCATCCGCTGCTCCTCCGCAGGCCCGTCCAAGCGGCTACGCGACAGACCACGGAGGTCGTAGGTGACGACCGTGTACCGGTCAGCGAGCTGCTCGCGGAGACCAGCGAAGATCGCGGCGTCAGCCGGCGCACCCGGAATCATCAGCAGGACCGGTCCGGAGCCGCCGACCTCGCAGTGCAGGGTCGCACCTGGCACCTTCAGGGTCTCCACCTTGGTCGAACTCATCCCAACGCCTCCATAAGTTCTGCGCGGTTGCCGTAACCAGTTTGCGGACAGTCACGGACGTGCTGGCGAACGGTGTATCTATCCAGGGTGGACAGCCGCGTTCGCGGCGAGTGTCGACCGCCGTCGCGGGCCCACCCACCTGTCCAGCCACACGACCTGATGTGGCGCCGTCACCGATCAGGGCAACCATCTGTTGCAGCTGCTGTCGTACCACCGCTGGTCATCTTGCTCGAAGCAAGTACGGTGTGTCAAGGCAAGTAGCAGTGTGTTCGCCTCGTCGGGGCTGCCGTTGCCGACTCGACGCCCGCACTCTTTTCCATAGGCCCCCCAGGTCGGTACGGGACAATTGATGGCACATGGATTTGCGTAACTAAAACCATGTGCCGCGTCGGCGGAAAACGTGAGAACTGTTTTCCGCCGACGCGGCACGACAGGCAGTACGCTGATCAGACCGGATCCCGGGCCGAGAGCTATCCCGGAACGCCCACGAACGACCAGCTATCCGCGTTCGCTCTCCGAGCCGACTCCCGCGCCTTGGACGTCCAAGGCGCCGAGATCGGTCGTATCCGTCGGCGGTGCCTCGTCTGCGGCCGGCGCACCGGTCTGGAGCGCGTGCCGGAGCACCACGACGGCTAGCACGGCGACCAACAGATAGAGCACCGAACTGATCCCGGCGAGGGCGTTGAGCGTCGTGGTGTAAGCGGCCCGAGCGTTCTCCACCAGTTCCGCGCCGACCGCGTCTGGCAGGCGGCCAACGACGGAGACCGCGCCAGCGATGCCTTCTCGCGCGGTCCCCGCTTGGCCATCGGGCACCGCATCGGGCACGGTCAGATGGGTCCG
Source organism: uncultured Actinomycetota bacterium (assembly GCA_963750055.1). Classification (GTDB taxonomy): domain Bacteria; phylum Actinomycetota; class Actinomycetes; order Mycobacteriales; family Micromonosporaceae; genus CAVVPI01. The sequence goes on from CAVVPI010000012.1 coordinate 190,908, forward strand.
GTAGACGGCGGTCCCGACGCTGCCCAGGGTGGCGATGCCCAGCGCGATACCGAACTCACCGCTGGTGGACGTCATCGACGCGGCGGAACCGGCTCGCTCCGGCGGCACGGCGCTCAGGACCAGTTGGTTGGTCAGCGCCCCGGCCGGACCGATGCCCAGGTAGGCGATGGAGACTCCGACGATCAGAACCCCGATACCGCTGCCCCGGTCGATCTGGCTAAGCATCAGGTAGCCGATCGCGGCGACGGCCAGGCCGGTCGCGTAGACGTAGCCCGGGCGGAACCGGCGCACCAGGTGCGGGGTGGCGTTGATGGTGACGATCAGGGCTACCGACGGGATCACCAACCAAAGCCCGGTGACCAGCGGAGAAAGCCCCTCGACCATCTGCATGTACTGGACGACGATGAAGGTCCCGCCGTTCTGGATGGCCCCGATGAGCACCGCCATCAGCAAGGTTGCCCGCACCGTACGAATACCGAACAGCCCCAGGTCCAGCAGCGGGTCAGCGAGCCGGCGCTGTCGGATCACGAACACCACCGCGAACACTAGCCCGACGATGACGACCAGGATCGAGCCGACCTGCCAGCCGTCCGCTGCCAGGTTCTTGAGCCCGTAGATGATCGGCAGGATGGCCGCCAGCGAGAGCGCCACACTGAACAGGTCGAGCCGGCCTGAGCGAGGCTCGCGGTACTCGGGTAGCAGCATCGGCCCGAGCAGCAGCAACAACGCCATCACCGGTACGCCCAATAGGAACACCGAGCCCCACCAGAAGTTGGCCAGCATTACCCCACCGAGCACCGGACCGAGCGCAACGCCCACCATGTAGGCGGTGGTCCACGCGGCGATCGCCAACCCCATCTGCTTGGGATCCGGGAACATGTTCCGGATGAGGGCCAGGGTGGACGGGAGAATCGACGCACCGGCGATCCCGAGCAGCGCCCGCGCCATGATCAGCATTTCGGGGCTGGTCGAGTACGCCGCCGCCAGCGAGGCCAACCCGAAGGCCGCTGCACCGATCAGCATCAGTTTTCGACGGCCTATCCGATCGCCCAGGGACCCCATCGTGATCAGGAAGCCCGCCGTCATGAAACCGTAGATGTCGGTAATCCACAGCTGTTCCGTACTGCTGGCGCCCAGGTCGGCGCTCAGGTGCGGCACCGCCAGGAAGAGCACGCTGAGATCCAGGGTCAGAAGCATGGTGGGAAGTGCCAGTACGGCCAACCCAATCCATTCTCGCCGCCCGGCTCGGGGTGCAGCGTTGACGGTCACGTTCTTTCGTCCTCTCTGTCGTCGCCCGCTCACGTCGCCGAGGGTGCCCCGCATATCGGCGGTACACCCCCGGCGAGCCACTTCGTCACACTGCCGGCCGCACCAGCAAACTACCGATCGGTGGCGTCCGCGCACAGGCCGAGGAACGTGCGCGTCAAATCCCGAACTGCCTAACTGCGTTTACGATCCAACGGGACCACCTCGTCGAGCGAGGCTCCCGAGTACTCTTCGGCGTCCCGGAAATACTCCATTCGCAGACTGGTCGGATTTTGCGGTCCCCCACCGGCACAGTCGGCGTTGTACGCATCCAGCAGCGCCTGCGCGTCCGTAGTAGCCTGTGTGAACCGCTCCCTCAGGTCGGCACCGTGTTGCAGGACGTCCGCCATGGCCAGGGTCATCACGTCCTGAATTCCGGCGTAGTCACCGATCATCGCACCCCGGGCGGTGGGAGTTCCCTCGCCGGCCCCGGCGCCAGGAGGGTACGTCCCGAGTTGGTCGCTGGCCACTCTGTGGTGCGGGTACCGGTCAAACCAGCCCTCCTTTTCCAGCAGCTCGAACGCGGCCCGGGTGGCCGGTACGAAGCTGTTGATCCGGTGCTGGTCGGCGGCGTTGCCCGGATTGTTGAGGTACTGCATGAACGCCAGCGCCCCGTCCTGGGTGACCTGGTCGAGCCCACTGCGTAGCCATAGCGACGTACCAGCGACCAGGTGCCCGCCGTACGGGGTGCCGTCCCGGTACGGAAACCGGCCCACCTCGATCTCGAACCCAGAGTTCTGGGACGCCTGGACCATATAGTTGACGTCGTTGGAGGAGGACACCCGGAACGCCACCTCTTGCTCCGCGAAGGCCCGGAGATTACCCACCCAGTCCGGGATCCCTCCGGTGTAAAGGTAGCTGCCCTCCCGGTGCATCCGCTGCCACCACGCCAGCCAGGTCATCAATTCCATTGAGGTGAGATCAATCGTGGTGGCGCGACCAGACCGTCCGTCGTCCTGGTCGGCCAGACCACCGCCCAACGCCGCGGCGCCCTGTTGGAAGAAGAAGCCGTGGTTGGCCCAGGTGATCGCGTGCCGGGGACCGTCCGGCATAGCGGTGACCGCTGCGCATGCGGCCTCCAGTTCCTCCCAGGTACGCGGCATCCGGGAGACGCCCGCGGCTTCGAGTAGCGTCTTGTTGCCGTAGAGCAGCATCGTCGTGCCCACGATCGGCATCGACATGAGATCGTCCTGGTGGGCGTAGAACTGGCGCAGACTCGGGATGATGTCGTCGAGCACGGCCGGTTCGCCGAGGATCTCGCGCCGGCCGCCCATCGCGCGCTCCACTGAGGTGAACAACGGCTCGCCGCTCTGGTCACGGGCGTCCCGGGCTTGCGGCGTCATGTAGAAGTAGTACTCGGCGATCGTCGGCGAGTTGCCCTCCGCAGCGGCGCGGGCGATCTCCCGGGAGAGCAGCCGGAAGTCCGTTCCACGGATCTTGATGGTGTACTCCGGATGGGTCTTCTCGAACTCCTCGCCGAGCCGGTACCAGCGGTCCATGTAACCCGGGAACGTCAGGTCAGCCACCCAAACGTCGATGACGGCTCTGTCCTGCATACGGTCTCCTTCAACTCTCCGCGGTCCGGCGCACCGGCCGCCCACACCGGACCGTGAGCCGGCGAACGCCCGCTCACGGTCAGTGCGTCTTCTCCGCCGTGATGATGAAGCTCAGACCGGGTCCCGAACTGTCCCGGATGGTCAGGCCGGCGCGGTCCAGCCACTCGTGTAGGGCGGCGAGGTCGAACAGCCTCAGTCCACCCGAGTGCTGAGGGAAGTTGTGCGAACCCACGTAGTAGCGGTAGATCGGATCATCCGAGTTCCAGAAAGTGAACAGCGTGAATGTCCCGCCGGGCCGCAGGCAGCGACCCACCTCGGCGATGGCCGCCGGCGCCTCGGCCGGGAACGCCTGAAGGGCGTTCCAGCAAAGGACGGCGCCCAGGCTCGCGTCGTCGAACGGCAGCTTCCTGGCATTCGCCACGACCGCCGGTATCTCCGGCAGCCGGTAGCGCAGGCTGGCGAGGATCGATGGGAGCAAGTCGAGCGCGATCACCCGGTCTGCGCCCACAGCCTCGGCAAGCACTTTCGTCCACCGCCCGCCCCCAGCAGCCAGGTCAAGCACCGGGCCATCTACGGGCCGCACGTGCTCGGCTATGTACGCGTCCTCCCACGCCGGCCTCACCTGGTCGTCCCAGTTCATGCCGCACAACCGCTTGAAGTTGGGCCGCGCGTAGGCGTTGATGAAGTACGCCATGCTGGTCATATTCGCCAGCTGGAACAGGAAATCGTCGCTGTGCTCGGAGCCGTCGTCCAGCGGGGTGGTGAGGTTCAAGATCCCCTTCGCCACCGGGTACGAAGTCGAGCACCGGCTGCACGCGGCGACGGCGTCCCCGATGATCAGCGCGCTCTGGCACTCAGGGCACCGGAACACGCCCTTATGCCGGGCGAAGACCTCCATGCCGGCGTCGGCCGGACGCGGCTCACGGGGCATGATCTCGTCCGGCACGACCGGCGCGGGCATGCCGTTACGCACCGCCCAGTACGCCTTGGCTCCCGTGTGCCCGAGGATCGTCCGGGTGTCGTTGTTCCAGTGAAAATTCACCTGCTCCGGGGTGAGCGTGTCGATCCAGGCCTGGTCGGCCTTGCGCTCGGCCTCGTCCAGCTCATCCCAGACCTTCGGGTAGGGGAACATCCGGCCCACCACAGGGTTGTCCGGATTCATCCGATCGAGTGCGCGGTCAAGCCGCGACATGTCGTCGAGGTCGAGCGACAACTCCTTTGCTACCGCCAGTCCCCGGTCCCGGTCAGCGGGGAAGTGCGAGACGAGGTACAACAGGGCCAACCGCAGGGGCTGCTCCGTGGTGGTGCGCCGCCAGAGCTCGAGATAGCGGTCGAGGCCCTGGCGCACGATTGCGGTGATCGGGCCGTCAGGGTCAAAGTTCTCGCCCTCGACGAGCAGGCCCAGCAGAATCGCCAGGTACCCCTTGCGGGCGTCGTCGACCTGGTCCAGTCGCGGCACCAGCTCACGCGCCGCCGGCAGCGCCAGCTCAGTCAGTTCCCCCTCTCGCCAGAGCGCGCCGACCAGCCGGTGGTACGCGGGGTCGAGTTCGTCGGACGACGCGCCGGTGAAGGCATCGATCAGTCCCGGCAGGGTTGGGGGGGCGGCGGTGTCGGCCATGCTCGCGTCCCTTTCGTGGAGGCGATGGGTTGTGTCGAGCCGCGCAAAACCAGGCTACGGCCGACGACACGTGGTCCCCACTGTGGTTCAACGTCGTGGACGGTCGCATCTTCTGCGTTGCTGCACCTCAAGCCAGGCGAGGGGCGTCGAGCAGCTTGGAAGAAGGTGCCGTCGGCGCGCCGATGCGACGATCTCGTTGGACACCATGCCGCGACAGACGCCGAAGAACATTTGCACACCCCCCGTACTCGGCCGGTGGCCCCCAGGCCGCAGGCGCCCCCCGAACGGATGGAGCGCGCTACTTGACATCCTCCATCGCCCTGAAGGGCGGGAATTCCCTCGGTCGCCCGAGAGGGTTCCTGCTTCACCGGGCCGTGCCTTCACCGTTCACGCGGGTTGGGTCTTACCGGCCCTCCACAGGCGTTTTACCTCTCCGCCAGCCCGGCGGCGAGGATGTTGAGGAACACGGAATCTCCGGTCTTCTTTCATTCGGTCGTCGCGGCCGACGATTCCACATAGCTGACCGACCGCTGTTCGACAGCGTAGGCGCGGGTGCGTTCTGCCCACGCCCTGTTGTAAACCAGGCGGACGCATCCGAAGGTGCGGTTCAACTGTTCGGCCTGACCGGGGGTGGGGTGGACACGGTACTTGTACGCCCGTTTCACCACCCCAACATTCATGTTCAAAATTTTCCAGTCCACTATGTGGACACCAATCCTGGAGGGGGGGAAGCGGCGTTTCTGCCCCCCGCCTGAAGGCGAGGGTATTCACGCCGCGAATCCGATGACCACGCACGTACCGGAGGCGGTGTTCGCCCTACCCGGGGATCCCGGATACGCGGAGGCGACCCAGGTCTTCAACCTTGCCGCACCGGCGCGGCCGGCGGCTGCGGTCACGGCCCGCTCAGTGAACCAGATCCGGGCCGCGCTCCGGCAGGCCGTGCGGCAGCGGCGCCCGGTCCGGGTACACACCACCGGGCACGCGTCGGCCGCCCGGCCCCCGATGGACGGTGCCGTCCTCATCCGTACCGAGCTGGCCGGCGAGGTCGAAATCGACAGTCAGCGGCAGGTGGCACGGATCCCGGCCGGCGCCCGGTGGGGTTCCGTCGTGGCGGCCACCTCCGGGCACGGCCTGACCGCGCCACACGGGTCGTCAGCCTCGGTCGGCGTGGTGGGCTACCTACTCGGCGGCGGGATGAGCTTCTACGGCCGCAGAGTTGGCCTCGCTGCCAACAGCGTTCGGGCAATCGAGCTGGTGGACGCGGACGGCGAGCTGCGCCGGGTAGACGCCACGTCCGACCCCGAACTGTTCTGGGCGCTGCGCGGCGGTGGTGGCGGGTTCGGGGTGGTTACCGCCGTCGAGATCGGGCTCTTCCCGGCCGCCCACGTCATCACCGGAACAGCGATCTGGCCGGCCGCCCACGCCGACCGGCTGCTGAAAGTCTGGCTGAGGTGGACGCGGGACGCACCGCCGGAGGTGACCACCTCGGCGCGGGTGATGAACCTACCGCCGCTGCCCGAGGTGCCGCCCGCCCTGGCGGCCGGACCGATGCTGAGCGTCGACGGCGCGGTGTTCTGCGACACCGACGACGTGCCAGCCGCCCAGCGGCACGCCGCCGACCTGCTCGAACCGCTACGCGCGGTGGCTGAACCGGTGCTCGACACCTGGCAGCTGACCGCTCCCCCCGACGTGCTGGCAGCGCACATGGACCCGGCCGACCCGGTGCCATTCATCGGTGACCACATGCTCCTCGGCGACCTGAGCGACGACGGTGCCGCGGAATTCCTGCGCGTGGCGGGCGAAGGGTCAGGCTCACCTCTCATCATGGCCACCCTCCGTCAGCTCGGTGGCGCCTACGCCATCCCGGATCCGGCTGGCGGCGTCCTCGATCACCTGGACGCCCGGTACGCCTACGCCGGGTCCGGAGCACCGTTCGGACCGGTGACACCTGAGGCGCTGCGGCAGCACTGTGCGACGGTACGGCAGGCCCTGGGCCCGTGGGACACCGGACGGACCGCGCCGAGTTTCGTGGAGAGCGCCGAACAGCCGCAGGGCCATCTGACTGCGGAGCAGGTCAAGGCCGTCGACGAGGTACGATCCCGGGTCGACCCGGCTGGTCTGTTCCGAGCCGACATCGCCCCGAACGCCACCGCGTTGAACTGACCACAAACGCCACGGCGTTGAACTAGTACTGCAACGGTGGGTCGTAGCTTCGACTGCTGATCGTTCGTTGGTTGGTTGTGGTGGATGCGCAGCTGGTCGGTTCGTGGGATGCCGGCTTGGAGGAGTTGTTCTTCCGGTCCGCGCATTGGTTTTCTCGGGTTCGCGGCGGCGGGCGCGGGCGTATGTGCGGGGGTTGTTGGCGCCGTTGGAGCGGCGTAACGGTTGGACGCTCGCCGAGCGGGCTGGGCATGTCTCCCCGGACGGGTTGCAGGGCATGTTGTGCAGCGCGGCGTGGGACCGGAACGCGGTCCGTGATGACGTACGCGACTACATCGTGGAAGCAATCGGTGATGCGGCGGGGGTGCTGGTCGCCGACGAGACGGGGTTCGTGAAGATCGCCCACGACCGCCGGGGCTGGGTCCTGGCCCGACGTTCGATCACCGACCCGGGCGAGATCGCCTACTACGTCTGCTTCGGTCCACGCGGCAACGAAATCCGTCGCTTGTTCGCCCACCTGGTCCTGACCGTCCGCCACCAGACCAGCCACATCCCGCACTGGTCCGACTTCCGCCGCCGATGTCAGGAACAAGCCCGAGTCGCCCACAACCGCAAACGACTCGAACCGCCATAAGTCGCGACCCGCCATTGCAGTACTAACCGGATGGGACGCGGGCGGTCAGCCGTTGAGCAGACCGTCCCGGACTCCGCGCAGGTTGTCGAACGAGTCGAGATCGGGCACCGTCCAGCCGTCCAGGTCGTACTCGGCGAGGCACTGGTCCACGAACGACCGGTAGCCGTCGACCTGCGCCTGAAGCGAGTCTGGGCGAACAACAGCTCCACCCTGGTGTTCTCGTGGTTACCGGCGTAGTTGCGCTCGTACAGCTCATGCCGTCCACCGAACTCGGTGCCGACCGCGTCCCAGAGCAGCTTCATCACCTTGACCCGCTCGACCGCTTCCACGCCGTCGTGAGCCGCGCAGGTACTTGTCCAGGTACGGCCGGATGTCCGGGTTCTTGAAGTCCTCCGCGCTGGAGTTGACGTAGATCAGGCCGCTGGCCACGTCCTGGAGCGATAATTTCCCGACCCGGGCGTAACCGACCTGCATGAACCACCGGTAGGCCAGCCCGTACCGCGGGTTGGGCAGCACCGCGCCGTCGTGCCACCGCACCGGGTTGCGCGCCGCGGCGTCGGACAGCGCCCAGAACAGGTTGCGCCAGGCCAGCACCTCGCCCAGCCGGGCCTGCACGCCACGGAAGTCCCGGGTGCCGGTGATGTCCAGCGCCTTCGCCAGCAGACCGGCGATGAACTCCAGCTTGACCGCGAGCCGGGTACAGCCATGGAAGGTGAAGCGCTCGATGAACCCGGACTGGCCGGTGAACAGCTGCACCTTGCCCACGTCGCCGTAGACGAAGACGTTCTCCCACGGGATGAGGACCTTGTCGAGCACCATGATGGTGTCGTTCTCGTCCAGCCGGGAGGAGAGCGGGTAGTCGAACGGGCTGCCCATAACCGCCGACGGTGGCCGCGTACGACGGGCGGCAGATCAGCTTGATGCCCGGCGCGTCCATCGGCACGGTGGCCACCAGCGCGAACTGCCTTGCTGCTTGATCGGCAGCCCGTAGTGGGCGATGAAGTTGTAGTGGGTCAGCGCGGAGCCAGTCGCGACCACCTTCGCCCCGCTGACGATCAGGCCGGCGTCGGTTTCCCGCTCCACGTGCACGAACACGTCGGCCGACCTCGTCCGCGGGCCGGTCCCGGTCGACCGGCGGGTGGACGATCGCGTGGTTCCAGTACAGGACCTTCTCCTGGGACTCCGCGTACCAGCGGCGGGCATTGTCGGCGAACGGCGCGTAGAAATCGGCGTTCGCGCCGAGGGTGCCCAGGAATGACGCCTTGTAGTCCGGGCTGCGCCCCATCCAGCCGTAGCTCATTCGCGCCCACGCCGCGATGGCCCGCTGGTCGCGCGACGAGGTCGTCGACGCTGCGCGGGGTGCGGAAGAAACTGTGGGTGTAGCCGCCGCTGCCGGTGTCGGTGGGTACGGTCAGCTCGTCCGCGACGAGCCGGGTCGTGCAGGGCGTCGTACAGCCGGGCGGTCATCCGGACCGCGTTGCGGAACGCCGGATGGACGGTGACGTCCTTGACCCGCTCACCGTAGAGGTAGACCTCACGGTCGTCCCGCACGCTCTCGATGTACTCATCGCCGGTCAGCGGGCGGCTCCGGGGTCCGACCGGACCACCGGAGGCGCTTTCTGCTCCATCGGCCGTCGCCGCGGCTGCGTCGTCTCGCACCTGGAATCCTTCCCTCCGGTGGCGGTCTGGGTCTCATCGTGGCATACACCGGGGCGGGCTGAAGTCTCCTGAATTGCGGACCCCTCCGGGTCCATTTGGTGGTCGGACAGAGCTCCAGTCAACGCCGCAACCAGGAAGATGCTTTCCCCGACCCCGGATGCAACGGTCAAGGACAGCACCGGTGACGCCGTGATGACCCGATGCCGACCGGCAGTCGGTACCAACGCCGGTGCGGTACGTCCACCTGGCGTACCAGGGTCCTGTCATCCCACGCCGACCACTCGGCCTGGTCGTCCCATCGGTTTGCAGACTCTCCAAGGAGGACATGGTGTTGACCGCCGCCGCCCCGACCCGGGCACAGCTCGTCGACCAGGCAGCGAAACTGGTACCCCTACTGCGCCAGCACGCGGCCTGGTCCGAGGAGAACCGTCGCATGCACGACGAGGCGATCGAGGCGCTGGCCGCTGCGGGCATCTTCCGGCTGCGGACCCCAGCGCGCTACGGCGGGTACGAGTGTGACACCCGGACACTGATCGACGTGGCCGCCGAGCTAGCCCGTGGTGACGGGTCAGCCGCCTGGACGGCGTCGGTGTACTGGATCCCGACCTGGATGGCGAGCCTGTTCCCGGACAGCGTGCAGGACGAGGTGTTCTCGACGCCAGACGTACGGCTCTGCGGGACGCTCAGCCCGAGCGGGATGGCCGCGCCAGTCGACGGCGGCATCGTGATCAACGGCAAGTGGGGGTTCATCACCGGAGCCCACCACAGCCGGTGGCAGGAGATCATTGCGATCCTGGTCCGGCCCGACGCCGAGCCGGCGCCAGTGATGGCCCTGGTCCCAATGTCCGACCTGCAGATCGTCGACGACTGGCACACCGCTGGGATGAAGGGTACCGGCAGTGTTTCCACGGTCGCCGAGAACGTGTTCGTCCCTCAGGAGCGGTTCATGCCGCTCGGTGCCATCCTGCAGGGCCAGGGTGCCTCGGAGCGGAACGCGAACTCCTCCATCTACCGCGCACCGCTGCTGCCGGTCGCCGCCGCCTCGTCGGTCGGAACCATGGTCGGACTCGCTCAGGCCGCCTGGGAGGCGTTCTTCGAACGGCTGCCCGACCGTAAGATCACCTACACCGACTATGAGAGCCAGCAGACCGCTCCATTGACTCACCTTCAGGTCGCCGAGGCCGCCATGAAGATCGACCAGGCCAAGTTCCACGCGTACAGGCTGGCAGCCACGGTGGACGAGAAGAGCGCAGCCGGCACTGAGTGGACGGTCGAGGAGCGGATCCGCGCCCGCGCGGACATGGGCGCCACCGGCAAACTCGCTCGGGAGGCGGTGGACGTCCTCGCTACGGCCAGCGGCGGCTCATCGATCTACAGCGACGTGCCCATTCAGCGGATACAACGTGACATCCTCGCGGTCAACCAGCACGCCTTGATGCACCCGAACACCAACGCCGAACTGTACGGCCGGGTGCTGTGCGGTCTGCCGCCCAACACGCTCTACATCTGAGCCCATCGCCTGATCGTCACCGGATCCGCAGGGTCCGGCTCCCCGCCCGAGCGAGAAGGACTACAAGATGACCACGAATAGCGCACCGTCCACGGTGGCGGGCCTCTCTCCCGCCGACCAGGCCGCCGCCGCGGCCGTACCCCAGCGCATCGTCGAGGCCTGGGCCCGGCACGACGCTGCCGCGTTCTCAGCGGTCTTCACCGAAGATGCCACGATGATCCTGCCTGGCCAATACTGCAAGGGCCGCGGCAAGATCCGTGCCTTCATGCAGGCCGCGTTTGCCGGCCCCTACCAGGGCACGCGCGTCACCGGCTCGCCGATCGACGTCCGGTTCCTCGGCGATGGCGTCGCGCTGCTGATCACCGAGGGCGGTGTGCTAGCGCCCGGGCAGACCGAACTCGCCGCCGCGCAGGCCATCCGGGCGTCCTGGCTACTCGTCAAGCAAGACCAGCAGTGGCGGCTGGCCGCTTACCAGAACAGCCCTCGTGACAGCCGCTGACCCGGCCCGGACTGCTGAGGAGGTGACCGCATTGGACAACGTGGTGGGTCAACGCGCGGTGGTGCTCGGCGGCGGCATGGCTGGACTGCTCGCCGCACGGGTGCTCGCCGACGCATACGCCGAGGTGCTGGTCGTGGACCGCGACCAGTTGACCGGAATCACCACGGCGCGGCGAGGGGTACCGCAGGGCCGGCACGTCCACGGCCTGCTCGCCCGTGGCCAGCAGATCCTGGAGGAACTGTTCCCCGGCTTCACCCGGGGCGCGACCGACGCCGGGATCCCGACCGGCGACCTTGGGGAACTCCGCTGGTACTTCAACGGCCAACGGCTGCAACCGGCCAACACCGGGCTGATCTGCGTCTCCGCCACGCGTCCGGTGCTGGAGAGCCACGTAAGGACGAGAGTCGCGGCGCTGCCGAACGTACAGTTCCTGGAGCAGCACGACATCGTGGGGCTCGTACTCTCCGAGGACCGCAGCCGGGTGACCGGGGTACGCGTCCACGGCAAGGCGTCCGGGGTCGCCGAGGAGGTTATCGACGCCGACCTGGTCGTCGACGTCTCCGGCCGAGGCTCACGTACTCCGACCTGGCTGGAGGAGTTCGGTTACCAACGACCGACCGAGGACCGCATCAAGATTGACCTCACCTACACCACAGGACACTTCCGGCTGGCCGATGAGAGCATCCTCAACGGCGATCTGTCGATCAACCCGGTCTCGACGCCGTCGCACCCGCGCGGGGCGTTCTTCTCACGCATCGAGGGCGGCCGGTGCATCGTGTCACTCACCGGCGTGCTCGGCGACAGCGCGCCGACCGACCCGCAGGGTTTCCTCGCCTGGACCCGCACCCTGCCGGTACCGGACATCTACGACGTCCTCAAGGACGCGGACCTCCTGGGCGATGCGGCGTCGTTCCACTACCCGACCAGTGTCCGCCGTCGCTACGAACGGCTGGACCGGTTCCCCGACCGGTTCCTGGTATTGGGCGACGCCGCCTGCAGCTTCAACCCGGTCTACGGGCAGGGCATGACGGTAGCCGCGCTGGAGGCACTCACCCTGCGGGAGCATCTCGGCCGCGGAGTGCCTGAACCGCTGCCCTTCTTCCAAGACATCGCCGGAGTCATCGACGTGCCGTGGGACATCTCGGCCGGCAGTGACCTGAGCTTCCCCGGAGTCGAGGGCGAACGCTCGCCGGAGGTGCTGATGGCCAACGAGTTCACCGCCAAACTGCACGCTGCGGCTACCGTCGACGGCGTGGTGACCCGGACGTTCATGCGGGTAGCCGGGCTGGTCGACCCGCCGCAGGCCCTGATGAGTCCGGACATGGTCGAACGGGTGATGCGCCATGCGGACCAGGCGCCGGTAGCGCCATCGACGCAGCGGCAGGAGACCGAGGTGAGCGCCCCAATACCCGGGTGATTCGCACCGGAACGGGTCGAGCACAGCGAATTCCAGGGGTAGTCGCAACAAGTGATCATTGATGTGTGGCGGCAAGTAGTGCACGCAGGCGCTCGGCTGGGTATCCCAGCCGAGCGTCTTTCGTGGTCTCTGGTTGCTGATCTCCTCTGAGCTCCAACGCCTCTCCAAGCGGCTCTGGATGAAGGCCCGCAGCTCGGGATTCTGGCTGACCTTGGTGCGCTTGGGGCGCGGTCGACGGACGTCGCATCGACCTTGAGCAAAGTGGGGCCGGTAGTACCAGCGCCCGTCGGCCAGGACCGTACGGTTCCGGTTGATCTCTCTGCTGATGGTCGACGGATCTCTGCCCAAGTCAGCGGCGATGGCGCGGCCGGTCGCCTTTCCAAATAGGCGATCAGCGATGTTGATCCGGTCGGCTTCGCGCAGGTAGCGAGATGAGTCGGAAGGCGCTGCCACCGGAGTCATGGGTGGCAGCGCCTTCCCGCCGCCGAACGCGTGCCGTCCCGTTGCGCCACTTCTTGCCTGTCCGGATATCGATCTCGACGATCCGGCAGGCTCACGAATTTGATTAAGAATCCTCAGCGGACATAGACTGACTTGGTGGAATTTCTTCGACTGGCGAAGGCCGCGAAGCGCCTTGGTGTTCACCCGGTGACGCTTCGTCTGTGGGCTGATTCGGGGAAGATTCCGGTGACCTGGGTGGGCCGTGAGCGCCGGTTTGAGCTTCCCCCTTCGGGTCGGACACCCTGATCCCTGGCAGGAGAGCCAGGAGGAAGGATGTCCTGGTGGGAAGTCCCTCTCAGTACACCGAACAGTTCCGCAAGGATGCGGTGGCGCTGGTCCGATCATCGGACTCGCCGTTGCGGCAGATCGCCCGTGATCTGGGCGTCAACCATGAAACGTTGCGTGGCTGGGTCCGCGCCGCCGAACGTCGGGAGGCTGGCGGCCGGTCCGTGGAGCCGGAGCTGAGCCCGTCTGAGCGGGACGAGCTGCGCAAGCTGCGCGCCCGAGTGCGGGAACTGGAGTTGGAGAAGGACATTCTCCGCAAGGCAGCCCAGTGTTTTGCCAAGGAGATGGGGCACTGAGCAGCCGCTACCGCTTCATCTCCGCCGAACGCGCCACCTACGGCGTCACGCGGCTGTGCCGAGTCCTGCGGGTACGCCGTCAGGGCTTCTACGAGTGGCTGGACGCCGCACGGGCCCGCGAACAGCGGGAACGGGTCGAAGACGCCCTGGCCGCGGAGATCACCGCGATCCACGCGGCGCATCGACAGGCGTACGGATCCCCCCGCGTGACAGCGGAGCTACGCCGACGCGGCCAGCGGGTCAACCGCAAGAAGGTCGAGCGGATCATGCGCGAACGCGGAATCGTGGGCCTCACACGCCGACGACGCCGGTCGCTGACCCCCAGGACGTGACCACGCCACCGGCACCGGACCTACTCGGCCGGGACTTCACCGCCACCGCGCCGGGCCAGAAGCTCGTCGGCGACATCACCTACCTACCCACCCAGGAGGGCTGGCTGTACCTGGCCACCGTCATCGACCTGCACACCCGCGAGGTCATCGGGCACGCGATGGCCGAACACATGCGCGCCGAGCTGGCCCGCGACGCGATCACCCTGGCCGCCGGCAGAGGCCTGACCAGCAAAAACGCGATGTTTCACTCCGACCGCGGATCGCAGTACAGCTCGGCTGAGCTCCGCCGCCTATGCAGGCACCAGCTACGGACATCGATGGGCCGTACCGGATCCTGCTTCGATAGCGCGGCCGCGGAAAGCTTCTTCGCGACCCTCAAAACTGAGGTCGGCACCAAGGTCTGGCCCACCCGAGCAGCCGCCCGCCAAGCCGTCTTCGCCCACCTGGCCTACTACAACACCAACCGCCTACATTCGACCGTTGGATACCGCACACCCACCGAGGCCCGCCTCGGCTATCGTCACACCCACGCCCTCGCAGCGTGAGAACCCCGGTGTCCGGTCCCAGGGGGGAAGCTCAGTCACCGTCCCCGCCCGTAACACCTCCAAACACTGCCCCCAATGCCTCACCCCCCTACAACACCGCAAAGCCCCCGACCAGCCCACCGCGCCGGGCTGGAAATGGGCCATCTGCCCCCACCAGTCCTGCCGTTGGCAGGGCCACCGCGACCACGGAGCCTGGCAGCGCATCGCCGCCCGCGGCCTCACCCACCAAACGGACGAAGACCGGCCCCACCCGGCAGCACACCTCACGCCCCACGCCCAGGCGACGCGGGGCACCCTCCCCCACCCGGCCCCACCACCGTCGGGCGGGCAAGCGTCCGGAGGGACACGCACCAACGGACCGGACCCGGCTGCCCCGCTCAGCCCACCGGCACCAGAACGTGACCACGACCAGCACACCCACCACCGGCCACCGGCCACGAGGAGCGGCACTGGGCGCGGGATTCCACTTCCACGCCCACGCCTCCCCACCACGGTGGCAAAACGATCCCGGAACTCAATCCGACTCAGGATCGCTTAGCTGATCAGAGACGCTCAACTGCTGCGTAGCGATGCCGTTGACCGACTCAGCCGGTCGTCGCCACGGCCGGCACCCGAGCCAGGCGCACCGGCAGGCTCCGGTGCCCGTTCATGATGAACGTCGGCAACGGCGAGAGCTCCTCCGGCTGGACGGCGAGGGTCAGGTCCGGGAAGCGCGTAAACAGCGAGGAAAGTCCCACCGTGGCCACCATCCTGGCCACCCCGGCGCCGAGGCAGTAATGCGGCCCGTGGCCAAAGGTCAGGTGTTCCTTGTTCTCCCGGGTCAGGTCGAAGCGCTCGGCGTCGTCGCCGTGCAGGTCCGGGTCCCGGCCCACCCCACTGTAGTTGATGAGAATCGGGTCGCCCTTCGGGATCGTCACCCCGTCGAGTTCGATGTCCTCCACCGCGTAGCGAAGTGGCAAGTGCGCGAGGGGCGACTCCACCCGCAGCGTCTCGTCGATCACGTCCGCCCAGGAGGCACGACCGCCGGTGACCAGCTCCAGCTGCCGCCGATCGGTGAGCAGCGCGGTGATGGCGTTATCGAAGAAGTTGATCGTGGTCTCCGAACCGGCGCCGAGGATCGCGAAGATGCTGTCAGCCAGTTCGGTCTCGGTCAGCCGGGAGCCATCCTCGTCACGAGCGGCGATGAGGTCGCTGGTGATGTCCTCCCCCGGTTCTCGGCGCTTGAGGGCGATCAGCTCGTCCATGGCACCCCGCCAGCCCGCCAGGACCGCCTGCGCCTGCTCAGGGGTGACGGTGGTGTCGACCATCATGTCGATCACCTTGGCGGTCTCGGCACGAGCCTGCTCGGACATCCCGATCAGGTCGGCCACGAGCCGGGCGGGCAGCGGGTATGCGAAACGTTCCCGTAGGTCAACCGTTTCACCCGGCGCGGTCGCCGCGAGGCCGTCGAGCAATTCGTTGGTCAGCTCCACCACCCGGGGCCGGATCGCCTCGGTACGCCGCGGCGTGAAAGCCTTGCCCACCAGTTTCCGCAACCGGAGGTGGTCCTTGCCGTAGGCGGTCACCATGTTGTCCATGGCGACCCAGCTGATCATCTCCCAGTCCGGCGGGATCTGACCGTTGATAAAGGCCGGCCAGTGGTTACGGGCACTCTTGGTGACTCGGGGGTCGGTCAGCAGCCGCCTGATGACGTTGTGTCCGTTGACCGACCAGGCCAGCACGCCGCCCGGCAGTTTCACCTGGACTGCGGGGCCCTGCGCCCGCAGCCGGGCGGCCTCGCCATGAATATCCCGGCCGGTGGTGTCGAGCGTGACAGGACAGCGATTCTTCATGGACATCTCCAGAAATAGGTCGTCGACCTCGCTGGTCGCCGGTGCCGGAGCGCTCTCGGAAGGAAACCGGGCGCCGCGGAGTAGTCGGGACGGTGGCCGCGCCGGCGCTATCCCGGCTACCACTAATCGGGGTCAGGACAGGCCGAAGCGGGCACGCGTGTATTCGTGGTTGGCCATCGAGCTGAGGACCACCGCGACGCCACTGTGGGAATGCAGCATCGACATGTCCCGCCAGACCCGCTCGATGCGCTCACCCTGGCGAACGGAGCTGGAACCAGCGGACGGGAAAAGTTGTCCCTCGACCGCGCTCCAGCTCAGCCGGATCACCTCCCTGCTGATCATTGCCAGCCGCCACTCCTGTTCCCGGGTGAACGCCGCCGAGCCCTGACTGCAGGTATCTCGCCACTGGCCGACGGCAGCACTCAACGCGGCCTCCGCGGCGGCGATCCTGCCGACCGCCTCCCCGTACCGCACCTGGTAGTGCGGATCCTCGGTGCGGGGCACGATCGGCGGGTAGATCGTCGCCCGGCTGCGCATCAGGCCCTCGTACGCGTCGAGCGCCCCCTGTGCCATACCGACGGCGAGTGCACCGAGCTCCAGCAGAGTGAAACTCAGCGGGCCGCCGCCGTACTCCGGGTTGTCGTGCAGTGCCCGACCGGGAGTGCCCCCGGTGACACTGACCTGACTCAGGTGCGTACCCGGCAGAGCGAAGTGGGCCGGGATGTGCGCGCCGTCCGCCGCGATGCTGTGCGACCCGCTTCCGCGCAGCCCGAGCTGTGCACCCCAGTCGTCCAGCTGCCGCCACCGGTCCCGGGGCAGCACGAACAGCAACGGTACCGGTGGTCCGTCGGGCTCGCCCGGGATAAGGGTGTGGCCCAGGAAATGGGTGGCATAGGGCGCGCCGGAACAGTAGTTCCACGTACCGTCCAGCTCCCACCCGCCGTCGGCCGCACGGGTGGCGGTGCCGCTCGGCGCAACCGTGGCCGGGCAGATGAAGTCGCCGCCGGCGAACAGCTCCGCCTGCGCTCGCTCGTCGAACAGCGTCGCCACCGCTAACGCGTGCGACGCCCCGAACAGGTACATCCACCCGGTTGACGGACAGCCGCGGGCCAGAATCGTGCACACCCGCAGGAAAGTGTCGACGCCGAGCTCATAGCCGCCGTACCGCCGCGGGACCAGGATGCGGTAGAAGCCCGCCTCACTGAACCGCTGGTGGGTGTCGGGGGCGTACCCGGTATGCTCCTCCGTCTCCGCCTGCCGATCGACGAGCGTCGGCGCTATCGCCTCCGCCCGCGCCAGGATTTCAGCGGCGGTGCGGTCGGGATCCGGCGGCGCAGCGAGCTCGCCGAGGGCACCTGTGGCGACTGTCATGCTGACTACCCCTCATTTCGGGCGTACTGCCGGACCGGCAGGTCCGGGTGGGTAACCGCGTCCTCCAACACCCGGAAGAACTCGGCGACGATCCGGACCCAGGTCTCGCGGTCGAAAAGGTTCGGGTTGAACTTCACACTGGCGGCCAGCTCCCCGGAGGGCAGCAGATCGGTGGCCCAGAGCACCCCGTCCGGAATATCGGAACTCACGCTCTGGGGCAGCACCCGCCGGCGGATCTCCGTGTATCTGAGGTCACCGACCAGCTCGTGGTCCATCGTGGCCGGCGACTGGAGTAGCTCGAACGCGGCGACCGCCAGCCCCGGGTCGGTGAACGGACTGACCAGCTCAGGCGCCTCGGGCAGGATCTGGGTGAACGGGATGTCGTTGGAGTACGCCTCAATGCAGGTAATGCGGGTCCGCTCGACAACGTCGCGGAACGTCTCACAGCCGTCCAGTTCCGTACGCAGCGGCACGAAGTTGTAGAAGGGTCCGACCGTTCTGATGAACCGGTCCTGGTACCGGCCAGAGGTGAAGGTTGGCACGACGATGTCGGTGGCGCCGGTCGTCCTGTTCAACAACAGGCAGTAGGCTGCCAGCAGGACCATGAACGGCGAGCTGCGCATCGACCGGGCCAGCGCCAGCGTGGCCGCTGTCAGGTTGCTGTCGAGCAAGAACCGGTGCACCGCGTACCGGTTGGTCACCCCGGGCTGTTGCCCGCGGTCGGTGGGTAGACCGAGGATCCGGGCGCCGTCCAGCTTGCGCCGCCAGTACGCGCGGGCCGCGTCCGCCACGTCTGCCGCCTCGGGGGTCCGCTGCCACATCGCGTACTCGCGGTACTGACCGCCGTCGTATGCCGGCAGCGGGTCCCCGCCACGCCGGGCCGCGTAGCAGTCCGCCAGGTCCCGGATGATGAGCCCGATCGACCAGGGGTCCGTCGCCACGTGATGGGCGATGAGCACGAGCACCGTGTCGTTGTCGTCGAACCGTCCAAGGACCGCGCGCAGGTGCGGTAGCTCGGTGACGCTGTAGGTGCCGGCATCCAGTTCGTTCAGAAACTCCTCCGCCCGGACTTCCCGTGCCGCTGCGTCACCATCGGACGGAAGATCATGGATCAGCAGCCGAACCGGGGACGGCGGATGAATCAGCTGGAACTGGTTCTGCGGGTCGTGAACAAGCGAGGTGCGCAGCACCTCGTGCCGGTCGACCACGTCGTTCAGAGCGCTCTGAAGCAACTCGACGTCGACCGCACCCTGGATCCGCCAGCCGTAGACCAGGGTGTGCCGGTGGCTGAACGCGCCCTCGGCCTCGCCCTTGTCGAAGGCGTACAGGAACTCCTGGTTGAGCGAGAGTGGGGCCCGGTCGACCGGACCGCCGGCCGGATCGGGTACGCGCGGAGCATTCATCGACTGGTCATGCCTCTCTTGATTGGGAGCGGAGTGCCGGTGTACCGGCCGATGACGGTCCGGCGTGTCCGGCGTGGTCCAGACAGTCCCGGCGACCGCCGGGACCGTGACGGACGGTCCAGCCCGGTGGCGGGTCCAGGGAAGCCGGCCAGAGCGAGTCCTGGCCCGCTGCGTTAACCAGCAGAAGGTACGTCGTGTCCTCGTCGTCGAAAGGGTTGGTCACCTCAGCTCCTTCCCGTCGTCCCGCACATCCGCCCCGGGCCGGACCGCCGCTGCGGGCGGGCTCGTGCGGTGTCGTCCTCAGGTGTGCTCCGCGGCGCCGATCCTGGTCGGCACTCCGCCCTCGGGCATCGCACGGCTTTCGATGAGATCGTCCAGCTCGGCCACCGTGGGTGCGTTGAACAGGTCGCCGATGGCGAGATCCGCCCCCAGCTCCGTCTGGATCCGGCTAATCAGGCGGATCGCCAGGAGGGACTGCCCATCGAGGTCGAAGAAGCTGTCCACAATCCCGACCCGGTCGACCCCGAGCACCTCGGCGAAGACCCGACACAGGGCCTGTTGGCGGAGATTTCGCGGCGCCCGGTACGGCGACACCCGATCCAACTCCGGTGCCGGCAGCGCGGCGCGGTCCAGCTTGCCGTTCGGAGTCAGCGGCAGGGCGTCGAGCGTGACGAACGCGCTGGGCACCATGTAGTCGGGCAGCACACTCGTGGCGTAGCCGCTCAGATCCGCGACCTCGTCAGGGCGGTCGTGCGGCACCACATACGCGACCAGGCGTTGCGAGCCGGGTTCCAGTTCCTGGGCCACGACCGCGACGTGGGCCACCGCCGGATGCCGGGCCAACGCCGACTCCACCTCAGCCCGGGCCACCAGGAAACCCCGGATCTTCACCTGATCGTCGACCCGCCCGACGAAGTCGATCAGCCCGTCGGAGGTCCAGCGGGCGAGGTCACCGGTACGGTACATGCGCTCGCCGGGGGGCCCGAACGGGTCGGCGACGAACCGGGCGGCGGTCAGGCCCGGGCGGTTGTGGTAGCCCTGTGCCAGCCGGGTGCCGCCGACGTACAGCTCGCCGCAGGTGCCTGACGGGACCGGGTGCAGGTGCTCGTCGAGAATGTACGCCCGAATATTGTCCATCGGTCTCCCGACCGGCACGGTCGCACCCTCTCGATACGGCGCCACCATCGGTACGCTCGTCACAAAGAGCGTCAGCTCCGACGCGCCGTACATCGCGCGGACGACCGTGTCGTGGCAGGCGTCCAGCACCCGGCGCACTGCGGAGGGCGCGATCACGTCGCCGCCGGTCGAGCACCTCCTTCACCTGCGCCAGGCATTCCGGTGCCGCATCGGCGAGCACCCGGAACAGCCCTGCTGTGAGGTGCAACCCGGTGATCCGCTCCTGCGTGATCAACCGTCGCAGAGTGCCGACATCGACCGGACCGGGAGGTGCTACGACGATGTGCCCGCCGCGCAGCAGCGGCACCCACACCTCGTATGCGGAGACGGAGAAGGCGTACGGCGCCACCATCAGCGTCCGCTGGTGCCAGCCGGTGTCCCAGCAGGAGTCCGCCACAAGGTCCAGGACACCGCGGTGTGTGACCGCCACGCCCTTGGGTTGGCCGGTCGAGCCCGAGGTGTAGATGATGTAGGCGATCTCCCCCGGGTTCCCTGGCGGCTGCGGTACTGCAGGGGGCGGGGTGTCGTTTTCCGGGTCCTCGTCGGCGAGGACCACCTGCTCGCAGACCGGAAGTCCACGCCGACGCATGCTGGTGTCGGCCAGCAGGACCGCCGTACCCGTCTCGTCGACGATCCACTGCATGCGCTCCATCGGGTAGGCACTGTGCAACGGTAGGTACCAGGCGCCCGTCTTCAGCACGGCCAGGAACGCCACCATGACATCGACCGACCGCTCCATCAGGATTGCGACCGGCCGACCGGGGCCGGCACCCTGCCGGACCAGCCGGCGGGCGAGCCGGTCGGCGCGCGCGTCCAGTTCGCGATAGTTCAGCCGGACGGTGCCGGACGACACCGCAGGTGCTTGCGGCATACGCGCCACCTGGTCAGCGAAGCGGTCCAGGATGGACAATGAAGACATCAGGCACTCCAATCCCCGCGGGTACCACCGACATGAGGACGGCGGCTGGAATCAAGATCGGCACCCGGGCGGCACACCTGCCACACTGGTGCGCCGCCCGGCCTGTCGCACCTTCGCCAGTGCGCTGTTGCCGGTGCCGGGCCGTACGGCCCGGCACCCAGCGCCTCGTCTACGGGTCTTGATCGTGTAGAGCACGTCACGCTCTTCCAACCACACCCGCAGGTAGTTGGCTTGCCGGTACACCTCATCGGCAATGAACCAGGCGACCTGAGCGCGTCCATGGAGCGTTACGCCATGTCAATGCGGATCCGGAGTCCTGGTCTGGAACTCGACGTCCTCGGGCACCCCGGCGGCACAGCACCGGTCCCGATCGGCGATCCACGACTCCGGGTAGGTACAAGCCGGTCGACCAAGGCGGGGCCGGTCAGCGACTGACCCGTTGACATGGCTCCGACTTGAAGATCAACCTACCCAAGCCCGAACAACCGAACCATCACCGTCAAACTGCCGATGCAGCGCTAAGGCCGATCTCCACTGCGGCCACCGGCTCGACCCAGGATTCGTTTCGAGAAAATACCCTTGGCCGCCTCGGAGTCGAGGGCACTCCGGACTGCGCGTCAAAACCTCGGCAGACGGCCAGTTCAGCCGTGGCCGGCCCCCGCCCCAACCGGCTCGCTGCCGGCGAACCTCGCCCCGCAGCTCAGGGCGCGGCGTCCTCGGAACCGTGCATCGTCTGCACGGCACCGCCCTCCCGCTGCCACCGGGTGATCCCGCCGTTCAGCGGACGGGCCGGGATCTGATGGTGGCGCAGGAGACGGACCATGTCGGGCGAGAGGACGCAGTAGGGGCCCTGGCAGTAGGCAATAACCTCCATACCCCGGGGGATGCTGTCCATTTTCTCCTTGAGCTGCGCCGCCGGCAATGAAATGGCACCCGGCACGTGGCCCCGGGCATAGTCCGCTGCGGAGCGGACGTCAACGACGACGACGCCAGGTTCGTCGATGTGGGCACGCAGTTCCTCAACGGTGATCGGCTTCAGGTCGGCGGGGTCGCCCAGCAGGTCGTCGATCGCGTGCCGCAGATCCGCGAGCCTGATCTCCGCGCAGGACTGTAACGTCCCGATCAGCTGTGACACCTCGGGCCCGGCGAGGCGGTAGAAGATCCGGTTGCCCTGCCGCCGGGTGCTGACCAGGTTGGCCGCGCGAAGCTGCTGCAGTTGGGCCGAGGTGTTCTTCAGACCGACGCCCGAGGAGGTGACGAGGCTCTCCACATCGCTCTCGCCCCTCTCCAGCAGATCGAGCAGGCGCAGCCGGACCGGGTTCGCCAACGCCTTCCCGATCCGAGCAAGCTGCGCGTAGACCTCAAGCTCGATAAATTCGCCCATGCGGTTCCGTTCCAGCGCTAGAGGCCCACAGCGTACGCCTCACGCCTTCTGCGCTCGTGTGCCGGACAGGTCTGCTACCTTCTCGCAGTCCGGCTCAGCGGTGGCTGGCGGCTGAGCCAGAACGGCGGTTGCCGGCAGCCGGGGTTCGAGCCGGATCAGGGCCAGCGCCGAGCCAGCGACGCCTACCGCGAGCAGCGGCCACATCCCGGCTGGGGAGACCGTCGAGTAGTGCGGTCAGCACGGCCGGGGCCAGGGCGGTCGGGATCGCCCAGGACAACTGGTAGACCGCGAGGTGGCGGCCACGGGTTGCCTCCGGGGCGGTGCTGGCTACCAGCGCCGACGCGGTTGCGCCGTGCAGGAGTTCACCAAGAGTGAACAATGCTGTGGCCACAAAGACCCCGATCAGCACCGGCGTGCCGGCGGAGACCATGCCCAGCGCGGCGAAGGACAGGAACGCGACGCAGAACACCGCGCCACCGAGTGCGGCGGCACGGGTCCGCCGGTAGTTGGTGAGGACCCGGGTGACCGGGATCTGGAGCAGCGCGATACCCACGGTATTTACGGCGTAGAGCACGCCGACCAGTGACTCCGGCGCGTTCAGTTCCTGGGTGATATACACCGGCAGGCTCACCGACAGCACCATGTAGCCGAACGCTGTCGGTACGTTCAGCAGGGTCAGTCCGAGGAACGGTCGGTTGCCCGCGACCAGTCGGTATCCGCGTTTCGAGCGGCTGGGAACCGCCGCGCCCGGGACCCGGGGGACCGGAATTGTCCGGATCAGCAGCGCGGCGAGCACATATGCGACGGCGGCGCTGACGACGATAACGTAGAAAGCGGAGTCGGTGCCCAGTGCGAGCGCGGCGCCTGCGATCAGACCACCTGCGCCGAGGCCGGCGTTACGCAGGCTGCGCTGTGCGGCCAGGAGCTTGTCCCGGGCCGAACCCTGGACGATCTCCGCAATGAACGACTGGATCGACGGCGAGAACGACACGTCGCCGAACGCGACCAAGGTCACCACGAGGAACATCGGCACGGCCGAGTCGACGAACGGGTAGATGGAGAATCCGGCAGCCCGCAGCAGGTACCCGCCGACCACGACCGTTCGGGCGCCGTACCGGTCGATGAGGACGCCGCTGACCGGGTTGCCGATCAGACCGAGCAGGGCGGCGGCGCTCATGATCGCGCCGACCTGCGGGATCGGCAGCCCGGTGACGTGGTGGAAGTACAGCAAAGACAGCGGGAGGTACATGCCGCTGCCGGTGGCGTCGATCACCATGCCAAGCATGTACCGCGGCTGTATTGACGAGCCCTTCACTACAACTCCACGATCTCGGTCTGGGACTCGAAGCGCCCGCCAAGGGCTCGTAACCGGCGCTCGCACTCCACTCGGGTAGGCGCCGAGGCTACCGCCGCGCTTAGGAAGTCCGACGAGCCGGAGGCGGGCGGGATCACCTGGCCCGGCTCGGCGTAGCGCCAGAAGTACTTCACCCAGGGCTCCTCGGGTGGGGCGGGAACCGTTTTGACGTATCCCGGCCGCTTCATCATCAGCACCTGACCGGCCATCTGGGACGGCGTCGGCCGTGTCCCGTCACGCATGGTCGGCTCCAGCACGGGCAGCGGGAGCCCGACCTGCGCCCGCGTGGTGTACTCGCCGAGATTGAACCCAAAAAGGGCGTCGAAGACCTCGCGGACTTTCGCGCCACCCGGCCGGCAAGCGATCTCGCAGAGCACCAAGCGGTCGTCGGGGGTATGGAAGATCTCTGCGTGGAACGCGTGCTCGCGCAGCCGGCCACCAGGCAGATGTAGCGCGCCCAGGACCTTCTCGCTCAGCGCCAGCAGGCGCTCGGTGAGCGGGTCGTCCCGGTCCAGAGTCAGGTCGATCCGGGCGCCGGGATCGACGCCGTAGGACGCCAGGTCGTACTGGTACTGGGAGGGCCAGGCCAGCACTGTCCTCCCGTCGACCACCAGACCGTCGACGTGGCACATGCGGCCCGGCACGTACGACTCCAGCAGCAGGTCGTCCCGGGACAAGCCGGCGTACGCCTGCGCCACGTGGCCGGCCAACGCGTCCAGGTCCCGCAGGATGCGCAGCCCGATCGCGTTGAATCCGGCCCGGTCCTTGACGACTACCGGGAAGCCGTGGCGGTCGGCGAACTCCAAGGCGTCCTCGGCGGTGTGCGGCACGGTGTACCGGGCAACCTCGACACCGGCCTCCCGCAGACGATGTTTCATAAGCGCCTTGTCCCGGAACGGCTGCACGTCCTCAGGCCGGGCGCCGGGCAGGCCGAGCCGCTCGCGCAGCCGGGCCGTCCGGATCACGTCGGCCTCGTTGTGGGCAACCAGGTACCGGACGTTGAACTCGGCTGCGAGCTTCTCCGCCCGTCCGCAGACCAGGGCATCGTCGTCAAAATCGTCGATGACCTCCAGGTGGGAGTAGCCGAGGTTCCCGGTCGGCACCGTCTCACCGAACGGTTCGAACTTGTCGCGGGCGGCGAGCATCACGATGTCGCCCTGGTAGTCGCTGAGCCAGCGGTCGTACGGGAAGGGCTCGAGCGGGTTGCGGTGCAGTATCAGGACGCTCATGCCACACCTCCGGCCACTTCCGACCGGGTCTGCGCCTCGGCGACCTCGGCCGTCCGGCTCACCCCGTCGTCGCCGACGATCCGGATCTCGATGGTGTCGTGAATCAGTTCCGCACCACGCCGGATCGCCGCGCTGGTGTCCGTGCCGGTGACCGCCACCAAGCCGAGCCGGTCCCAGTTGTCCCGCAGCGACTGGACGGTGTCCCCCGGCTTGACGCTGAGCCGGACGACCAGCACGTCCGGTTGCTGCAGGGCCTCGTCGACGCCGTCGACCGACTCGACCCGCCCCGGCTCGCCTACGAGGAACCGGGCGCACGCACCGGCGTGTGGCTCTGGGGTATCCGGAAGTTCGACCACCAGGCCGAACGGCCAGCCAAGCGCGTACATGACCAGGTCGATGCCGTACGCCCCGAACACCAGGTCGGTGATGGAGTCGCCGGCGACCCGATTATGGCTTTCGATGATCGCGGGGCCGCGCGGACCGATGCGTATCTCGGTGTGGCTGACGCCGTCGCGCAGACCCACCAGGTCAAGGAACCGGCGTACGCTCCCGCGGATCCGCTCCTGGGCGTCTGCGTCGAGCCGGGCCGGTACGGCGTGTCCGAGCTCGGCGAAGTTTCGGTGGTCAACGAATTTCTCAGTGATCGCCACGATGACGTGCCGGCCGGCGAAACTGAACGACTCGACGCTGAATTCGGGCCCGTCCACGTACTCCTCTATGAGAAATTCCCGGAGGACGAAGAGGGTGGAGACCCGGTCGGTCCGGGTGCCGCGCAGCCGTTGCACCTGCGCCCAGACCTGCTCGGCGTCCTCGGGTGTCTCGACCCGGAAAACGCCCAGGCTGGCCGTACCGTCGACCGGCTTGACGATGAACGGGTAGCCGTGCCGGTCGGCGAAGATGGTCAGATCCGCTTCGTCCAGCAGCGGCATCGCCGCTACCGCGGCCGGATCATGCTCGGCCAGGTGCCGAGCGCATGGCCCACTTGTCGCGGATCCGGTTCGCCACATCGAACCCGGTGCCGCCGAGGTCGTACCGGTCGTTGATCCGGCCGGCGTTCTCCAGGCCCGCCTCGGTGAGCGAAAGCGCGACGGCGAAACCTGGCTGCTGCCACAGTTCGGCGACGACAGGTTCGACCTCGGACCATTCGGTGTAGTCAAGCACCCGGGTGATGTCGGCGAGTTCGCTCTGCTCCGTGGTGAGCTTGCTGGGGTGTTGCAGCAGCAGGACGTGCAGGCCGAGCTGCTTGGCCTTGTGTACGGTCTCGTCGTTGGCTCCGACGAGCAGCAGCGTGGTGTCCGGGTTCAACCGGGCCGTCCCTTCGGTTGCAGTGGCTGACATCAGTTGGTTGTGTTGCCGGTCACCGCTGCGCCCTCCGGGCTATCAGACGACCAGACGCTCAGGTAGCGCTCGCCGGTGTCGGGCAGCACGGTGACGATGGTCCGGTCGGCGTTCTCCGGGCGTCGGGCGACGCGGATGGCGGCGTGTACCGCCGCCCCGGACGAGACGCCGGCGAGAACGCCGACCCGACGGACGAGCCAGCGCGTGGTGTCCATTGCCTCGTCGTCGGAGACGGTGAGGATCTCGTCGATGAGCTCGACGTCGGTGGTAGGCGCGACGAAGCCGCCGGTCAGTCCCGGGATGGCGTGCGTTCCGGCGTAGCCCTTGGAGAGCACCGGTGAGCTTTCCGGCTCAACCGCGACCGCCTGGAGCAGCGGATTGTGCTGCTTGATGAAGCCCGCCGCACCGGTAAGCGTCCCGCCGGTGCCGATGCCGCAGACCAGGAAGTCGACGCGTCCCTCGGTGTCAGCCCAGATTTCCGGCCCGGTGGTTTCGAAGTGGGCCCGGACGTTGTCCATGTTGTCGTGCTGCCGCGGGTACCACGATCCCGGCGTACTCCGGTGGATCTCCTCGGCGCGATCGATGGCGCCCTGGTAGCGCAGCTGGTGCGGGGTCAGCACGACCTCAGCGCCCAGGGCCCGCAGCAGGTGGATCCGTTCGGTGGTTGCGCTGTCCGGTAACACGATTACGCAGCGGTAGCCACGGGCGGAGGAAAGAGCGGCCAGCGCGATGCCGGTGTTGCCGGAGGTTGCCTCGATCACGGTGCCGGTGCCGGGTGTGAGGTATCCGGCGGCCTCTGCGGCGCGGAGCATCCAGAGCGCGGCACGGTCCTTGACGCTCGCCAGCGGGTTGACCGACTCGATCTTGGCGAGAACCCGTGCGCCGGACGCCGCCCCGTCGACCGGCAGCCGCAGCAAGGGAGTGTTACCGATCAGGTCCTCGATGCTCTCAGCGACCCGGGGCCGAACAAAAGGCAGCACATGCGACATTGACTCAGGCATGGGTTCTTCTCCCGTCGGTTCAGGTGATGCCGTTCCCGTCACCAGGAACCTGCCGAAGCGATATGGCGCAGACGTTCGATGGCCGGTGGTGAGGCGTGCGACGGCGGCGCTATGACCGAGACCGAGGCAAAGGCCCGTGCTCCGGCCGGCACGTCCTTGATCACGAGCGCCAGCGCTCCGATGACAGCGCCGGTGCCGATGGTTACCGGCCCGAGAACCGTAGCGCCGGCGCCGAGCACCACGCCATCCCCAACGACCGGGTGCCGCCGTTCACCCTCGGGGCGCCGGTTATCGTGCCACCAGCCGATCGCGCCGAGGGTCACCTGATGGTAGATCGTCACATCGTCGCCGATCAACGCGGTCTCGCCTATCACCACGGCTGCGCCGTGGTCGATGAACACCCGTCGGCCGAGCACCGCGCCCGGATGGATCTCCACGCCGGTGACCGCGCGGCCGACGAGCATGAGCAGTCGGGCCGGTACGCGCCACCCGCGCCGGTGCCAGCGGTGTGCGACACGATGAGCCCAAACCGCAGGGAGGGCGGGATGTAACAGGGCCTCGCCGTAGGTGCGCACCGACGGATCCCGTTCGACGACGGTACGCAGATCTTCGCCCAGTGTTCGCAGCATCATGCCCCTGCTCACCTGCGCACCGCCCACTTCGCCATTCTAGCGATCTGTAGACAAGTAGCAAGGGTTAGGAATGGGCAGGCCGAGGTCAGCAACGGCTCGGGTCGCCCTCCAGTTCGCCGGACGGGGGGATGACCGCCACGGTGTCCTGGTTGAAGTTGACCCCGCTGCACCAGTGGCCCGGTGCCAGCCGCAACCAGATGTCGCTGACGATGCTCCCCTCGACCACCTCGTCGCCGCGCACCCAGGCGTCCGCCTCGTAGCTCGTCCCGTCATCGGGCAGGAGGAGTTGGAGGATGGGACTGTGCAGCGACGGGCCGGACCGGACATTGGCATCCCGCCAGATCGGTCCCACCGGGAACATCTGCCCGGCTTGCGCCTGTGTGGCCATGCGATACCTCCTGTGTGACTGGTGAGTATGGACGTGCGGTGGCCCGTGACGGCGGCGCGGCCCGTCGATCCGTCGTCGGAATCAGGTGCGCTTTGTGCACTGCCTCGGGCACCTAGGTCGAAATCGGGTGCGGGGTGCATGTCATCCGCCCTCCCGGTGGGAGCTGGCTAGCTCGGGCCGCCAGTCGACAACGTCGAAGGTCGCGGCGTCCTTACGTCCGCGCAGCCGCATGGCGCCGTTGCGGATCAGGGCCCGGAGCCGGCCCGCACCCTGGTCGACCGCGCCCTGCCGGCGCGAATGCAGCACCACCCGGGCCGTCCGCTCGATGCGCTGTGCCTCGTAGGCGCGCAGCGCCTCGCCCGGATCCGGGTGACACCGGAGGGCCTCGGCCAGCACCACCGCGTCCTCCAGCGCCGTGTTCGCGCCCTGGCCCAACGCTGGCACCATCGGGTGCGCGGCATCACCCAGCAGCGCCACCCGGCCGTCAACCCAGCGCGACACCGGGTCGCGGTCGTGGATATCGGTCACCGCGATGTCCGCCGGATCGGCGTCCCGGACCATACCGACGATCGGCGGGTGCCAGCCCGCGATCCGGTCGCTCAACGCCGACAGCGCGCCCACCGGGCCCATCGCGGGCCAGACGCCCGGCCCCGCGGTGATCTTCGCCGTCCAATACAGGGTGTCCACACCGGCCGGGGCGACGAAGAGCTGGGTACCCCGCCCGTTGACCACGAACGCCTGCGGATAGAGCTCGCAGCCGATGGTCCGGCCACGGACTGAGGTGTACCCCTGATAGCGGGGTGATCCGTCACCGAGTATCGCGGCACGGATCACCGAGTGCAGCCCGTCCGCCGCCACCAGCAGATCGGCATCGACCGTGACACCGCCGGACAGCCGTACCGAGACCCGGCCGTCGGTCTGGGCGTACCCCTCGACAGCCGTGCCGAGACGGATGTCCGCGCCAGCCGCGTCCGCCTCCCGCAACAGCACGTCCTGCAATGCGGTACGCAGGATGGGCACCTGGGGCAGACCGAGACGCTGGCCGACCGCCCCGATCGGCTCCCGGGCGAGGATCCGGCCGGACGAGTCCATCAGCAGCCGCACGTCGTCCGGACGCACCACGTACCCGGCCTCGCGGATCCGTCGGCCCAGCCGAGGGCTGATAGCGTCGGCCGCCGCGATGCCATTCTGGTAAAGCAGCAGTCCGGATCCCACATCGTCCAGGCGCGGAGCCCGCTCGACGACCGTCACGGCGATCCCGGCGCCCGCCAGCGCCGTAGCGGTGGCCAGCCCGCCGATCCCGCCGCCCGCCACCAGGGCGGTCAGTGTGTGGCTCACCGGATCCACCCCCCCTCGTACGAGCCGTACGTGCCACTGTCGGCGTCCCAGACGACCTGTCCCCGCCGCATCGTCCGCACCACCCGGCCAGTCATGGTCCAGCCCTCGTACGCTGACCAGCCGCACTTGGCGCGCACGTCGCGGGCCGAAAGCATCCAGGTTTCGTCCGGGGCGAAGAACACCAGATCCGCGTCGGCGCCCGGGGCGATGCGCCCCTTGCTGGTCAGGCCGAACAACTCGGCAGGCCGAACCGACAGGTGACGGACCATGCGCGCGATGGCGACGTCGGGATGTTCGTCCGGCCGGCACCGGCGCATCCCGGTCCACACCGCGACCGCCAGCTCCTGCACACCGGGCAGTCCCGGTGGTGACTGCTGTACCGACCGGGTCTTCTCCTCGACCGTGTGCGGGGCATGGTCGCTGCCGATTGTGTCGACCTGCCCGGTCAGCAGCGCCGCCCACAACCGGGACTGGTCAGCCTGCTGACGGATCGAGGGGGACAACCGCGTCCGGGCGCCGAACCGTCGGGTGTCGGCGTCGGTGAAGGACAGGTGGTGACCGGTCACCTCGAAGGTGACCGGCAGTCCCGCTGCCCGGGCGGCGCAGACCAGATCCGCCTCCTCCCGGCTGGACAGGTGCAGGATGTGCGCCCTTGTGTGGTGCCGGCGGACTAGTTCGATCACCCTGGCCACCGCCGCGATTCCGCCGCTGCGCGGGCGACGCGCTTCATAGTCCAGGTAGCTGTCCGGCTCTCCCCACCAGCTGTCGAGCAGGGAGAACAGTTCGCCGTCCTCGGCGTGCAGCACCAGCTGCACGCCACCCTCCGCAGCAGCCACGAACGCCTTTTCCAACTGTGCCGGGTCGCGGAACACCGTCGGCGCGGTGTGGTGCCCGGCCATGAATATCTTCGCGCTGGTGGCGACGGAGGGATCGAGGTCGGCGAGCGCCTCCGGGTGCTCCGGGTCGACTCCGATGTGGAACCGGTGGTCGACCAGCGAGTGACCGCGTACCAGCTCCGCCTTTTCCCGCACCGCCTCGGCAGTCAGGGCCGGCGGGACCGTGTTCGGCATGTCCAGCACAGTGGTAACGCCGCCCACGACGGCAGCCCGGCTACCGTGTTCCCAGTCTTCCTTGTGGGTCAGGCCCGGGGTACGGAAGTGCACATGTGAGTCGATCAGCCCTGGCAGCAGGTAGTGGTCCCCGGCGTCGAGTGTCGGGATCCCGGGCGCCGGGGCGCGGTCGGGGTCGTGGTCGACGGCGTGGATCCGACCGTTCCTGATCAGTACGGTGCCAGGCCGGACACCGGTGGGGGTCACCAGACGCCGAGCGGTGACCGCCAGTTCCACTGCGCTCAGTTCACCCATGTCGCCGCCACCAGCTCCCGGCACAGATCGTTGGTCGGACCCATCAGGGCCACGGCACGGGCGTCGGCGAGCAGCCGATTTACGCCTGACCCCGTCGTGTAACCCGTGGAGCTGAGCATTCGGGCCACCTCCAGGCAGACCTGCTCGGCCACGGCCGACGCGTACAGCTTGCTGTGCAGCGTGGTCACCCCCGGATCCGCCGAAGCACGTCGGCCCGCCCGCTCAACGATCGCCCGCGCCGACTCGACCTGGGTGGCCAGGTCGACGAGCCGGTCGCGGACCACCGGCATGGCCAGGTGGCCCCGGCGCCGCAGGTGATCGACCAGCAGGTCGAGCGCCGCCTGGACGACGCCGACGGCGACCGCGCCCAGCGTCGCCCCGGACTCCCGTACCCCGGCGATGATCCGCGCCGCATGTCCAAGCGCGCCGAGCCGGTCGACATCGCCGACGACGCAGTTGCGCAGCGAGATGAACCCGGTCGCGGACCCACGCATACCGACAAGGTCGAGGCTCAGATCGGGTACTAACCCTGGGTTGCACGCCTCGACAAGGAAGAACGTCTGCCCAGCCGCGCCGTAGCCGCTGTCCGGGCCCTCGACGGGGTCGCCTGTGCGAACCAGTACCAGGTACAGATCGGCGACCGACGCGGAGGTGGTGAACGACTTCGATCCGTCCAGTACCCAGATCCCGTCGGTCCGGCGTACCCCGGTGCTGCTGAGATGGCGTTTCGCCGCGCCCGCACCCGGCTCGCTCCACGCCGACGCGGCGAGGCAGCTGCCATCGGCCAGCCGGGGCAGCAGAGCGGCCTTCTGGGCGGCCGACCCCCACTCGGCGATGCGGGACGCGACCGCGAAGTGCTGGAACGCCATGATCGCCACGGACGGGTTCAGGTACGCCAACCTCTCGACGACCCGGTTGACGTCGGCCGCGTCACCACCGGCGCCGCCGTATTCGCGGGGCACCGCGGTAGCCAACAACCCCGAGTGCCGCAGGTCGGTCAACGTGTCCCGGTCCGGTCTTCCCGTGCCGACGGTTTCGTCCGCGGATTGCCGCAGTCTTTTTTCCAGCTCAGGAGCGACATCGGTGGTCACGTGGACGCCGCTGACAATGCCAGGCATTCGGCGATCTCCTCGAATTGCAGATGAGCTAACGGTTCCAGCGGGAACGAGCCTTGGAAGGCGACCTGCTTGCGGTCAACGGCGACCCAACTGAGCATGGGTACACCATCGACATCGCGGGTGGCGGCCGTGACCGCCGTATGACCGCCGGGCGTGGTGATGCCGATCAGCCCATCCGGGTCGCCCAGCTCCCGGGCCACCTGCCATGGCACGGTGTGCGGAATCCGGATCGCCGAGCCAAGGCAGACAGCGCCGGTCAGGGCGATGGTCGGGTGCCACGACGGCACCGAGATCGCTCGCGCGGCGATCCCGCCCGCCCTGGTCGGCATCAGGGCGGCGATCTTGGGGAACACCCCCTCCTTTGGCCAGCCCAGCCATTCGATCACCGACGTCCGGATCCGGCTCAGCCGGGCGAAGAGCGTACCGTCCCCGGCGAACAGCTCGTGGTGGTCACGCAGGCCCAGAGAGCGCGCGTCGATGAAGGCGTACGCGTTACCGGCGGACACCAGCGACACCTCGTACCGTTGGCCGTCGACTGTCAGGCCGGTACGCGGCTCGCCAGTGATCAGCAACTCGGTCACCGGTACGGCGGTCGGTCGGACGAAGTGAACGGTGAACGTGATCCCATGCCGGTTGACGCCGTCGACCTCGCATACCACGTTGTCGCCGTTGTTGAGCACCTGGACCCGGACCCGCACGCCCGTGGTCAGCCTGGACAGCATGCCCATCCGTTCGGCGGCCACAGCCGCGGCCAGGATCGAGTGGCCGCACGAGCCGCGTAGGTCGAACGCGTCCACCGAAATCGGCAGTGCCTGGACGAACTGGTAGTCGAGATCGAACATCGGGTGGGCGGACGGCCGGACCAGCGCGATCTTGAGCACGTGCGACCCGCCGGCCGCGGCTAGGTAGCGCCGGACCTGGGTGAGGCACTCCAGCAACCGGTCCCGGCCGGGCGGCAGCCGACCGCTATCCAGGACGAGGGTGGGACAGGGACTGCCCGCCGCGTACGCGAGATGCCCGATCACGCCAACGCCGCCATACCGTCGGCCGGCTGCCTGGCACTGCGGAACCGCTCCCGCCACACCTCGTACATCATCAGCGCCCACACGGTCAGTGCGATGGTGTCGTCCGGACGGGCGGCCTGGGTCGCGAACAGGTGATCGACCGCGCCCGGATCGAGTTGGCCGGCGGAGCGCAGCCGACCCGGAGCGAGGACATCCCGGGCAAAGCTCCACAATGGCGTGCCCGGCGCGAGCATAGCCGTGATCGGCAGGGTGAATGGCTGTTTCGGGCGGCTGAGCACCTCGTCGGGCAGCAGCCCGGCGGCAGCGGCGTAAAGCGCCCGTTTGACCCCGCCGTCACTGATCCGGAGCCGGTCGGGCAGCGACCGCCCCAACGCCACGACGCTGCGCTGGCAGAACGGCAGGCGTACCTCGACCGAGCTGGCCGTACTCAGGTGCTCCACCCGGCGCAGGTGGTAGGCGGGCAACCGGTAGCCGATCTCGAAGTCGATCACGCGGTCCAGCACCGTGCCGTCGCCGCCACGCAGCCGATCCAGCGCCTCGGCCGGGATCGCCGGGGTGTTCCCCACGTGACCGCGGTATTCGGCGGTGTAGAGCGCACGCCGCCGGTGCGCCGGGATGACCGCCAGGTCGTCGAGGTATCCCGGGTACCAGTCGGCGCCGGACGCGGCAGCGTCGACGGCTGTGCGCATCCGGGAGTACCCGCCGAACACCTCGTCCGCCGCGTCCCCGGTGAGCGCGACCTTGAACCCCGCGTCCCGCACCCCCGCGAACAGGGCGTAGGTGCTTACCGTGATCGGGTCCGCGTTGGGCTGACCGAGATGCCCGACCACGTCCTCAATCAGGGTGGGAATGCTGGCCGGGTCGAGCTCCACCTGGTGGTAGACGGCTCCCGCGCGGTCCGCCGCCAGCCGGGCGTAGCGCCGCTCGTCAAACGGCCAGGATCCTCGGTAGGCGATGTTGAACGAGTGCAGTGGACCGTACTCGGCTGCGAGGGCGGTCACCAGGCTGGAGTCCAACCCACCCGAGGTGATCACGGCGACCGGTACCTCGGCGATCAGGAGACGGCCCACCTCTGTCCGGAGGACGTCGCGTACCAGCGCCGCGGTCCGGTCTTGGACGTCATACGATCGCGCCCAACTCGGTGGCCGGCGGGTGAGCACGGGTGTCCCGCCCAGGACGCACCGGAGGGTGCTGGCCGGCGGCAGTACCTTGATCTCCTCGAACATGGTCTGTTCGCCGAACGGCGTCTTGCTCGTCAGGTACCAATCCAGGCCCATGTCCCACGCCCCGGTGCCGAGGGTGTGAAAGCCGAGCAGTGCGGGGATCTCCGAGGAGAAGTGCAGCGACCGCGCCACCGGGTCCCAGCGGTAGTAAAGCGGTTTCATCCCCATCTCGTCGGTGACCAGCAGCAGCGTCGGATGCTCGCGCCGGTCCAGCACGGCGATGGCATACATGCCGTCGAGCATGCCGACGAACTTCTCGCCGTAAACCTCGTAGAGCGGGGGGATAATCTCACCAACGCTGCGGTCAGCGAAGGTGTAGCCGAGCTGGCACAGCTGCGACCGCAGGGCGTCATGGTTGTAGATCTCGCCGTTGAACACGGCCGTGATCCGATCGTCGAGGTGGTACGGCTGTGCTCCGCTATCGAAGGCGACGATGGCGGGCCGGGTGCTGCCGAGCCCCCAGCCAGCGGCTCGGACCGCTCCCGTATTGTCCGGTCCCTCGTGTCGCTGGAGTGCGGCGACGGCCGGCACGTCGCTCGGTGACACCGTTGTGTTGAAGTAGCCGTGGATCCGACACATGTCGCCCCTTCCTCTCCACCGGACCGAGTTCATGATCGACGATCGGCGAACTAGTCCGATGCCATGGACAGATAGCGCTCCCCGGTGTCGGGGAAGATAGTGACGATCGTCGAGCCAGCCCACCGCGTCCGCTGGCCGAGCAGGCGTCCGGCGTACGCCGCGGCCCCGGACGAGACCCCGGTGAGCAGTCCGGTGGCCGCGGAGATCTCCCGCTTGGTGGCCGCCGCCGCCTCGTCCGGCACCGCGATCACCTCGTCGATCAGGCTAAGGTCGGTCAGGGGCGAGATGTAACCAGCGCCGATACCGGGAATCAGGTGCGGTCCCGCGTCCCCACCGGAGAGCACCGGTGATCCCGCCGGTTCCACGGCGACCACGTGCACGTCCCCGCGTTCCTTCAGATAGCGGGCCACCCCGGTCAGCGTCCCGCCGGTCCCGACCCCGCAGACGAAGACATCGACCCGTCCCTCGCAGGCCTGCCAGATTTCCGGCCCGGTCGTCTCGTAGTGCGCCCTGACATTGGCCGGGTTCTGGTCCTGGTGCGGCAGCCAGGACCCGGGTGTATCGCGTTGCAACTCCTCAGCGAACTTCCAGGCGGGCAGCAGCCCTTCCTCGTGCGGCACTAGGACGACTTCGGCGCCCAGCTCACGCAGGATCTGCCGGCGCTCCTCGGTCGCATTGTCCGGCATGACGATGACGCATCGATGGCCACGTACGGCGCAGAGCGCGGCGAGGGAGATACCCGTACTGCCCGACGAACACTCAATCACCGTGCCGCCGGTCGGGGGAAGTAGGCCCGACCGCTCCGCCTCCCGCAGCATGTAGAGGACGGGTCGGTCCTTGACGTTGAACAACGGGTTGAACATCTCCAGTTTGGCCAGCAACCGAACGCCGTCCGGTACGCTCGGCAGCCGCACGTCCAAGATCGGTGTACCGCCGACCAGTTCCTCGAGGGACCGGACCGGCCGGTGGTGCGGCCGGCTCACCGACGTGCCCCGGTGACGTCCGCGTCGAGTGCCGCGGCAAGGTGGTGCGCCGCTGCTTCTCGCAGGTGGGTGATGTCGCTGGAGATGGTGGCGAAGCTGAAGCCCTCCGCCAATCGGCTGGCTGCGGTGGCCCCGTTCGGGCAGTGGATGCCGCAGGCGATCCCGGCCCGCGCGGCCGCCTCGGTGATCTCCTTCAAGACCCGTTGCAGGCTCTCGTCCGCCGCCGGGTCGCCGAAGTACTGCGCGCCGAGGGCGACGGACAAGTCCGCCGGGCCGACGTAGACCGCGTCCAGGCCCGGCGTGGCGCAGATGGCCGCCAGGTCATCCACCGCGGCGGCGGTTTCGATCATGACAATGCAGGCCACCGCGTCGTCCAGCTCGCCGGGCACCGAGCCGAGTCGCAACTCCGCCCGGACTGGGCCGGCCAGGCTGCGGGTACCGGTGGGCCAGTGCCGACAGGCGCGGACTGCGACTGACGCCTCCTGCGCGTTGTTGACCATGGGTACGATCACCGCCCGCGCGCCGACGTCCAGCGCCGTCCCGATCGCGATCGGATCGACGGACGGGACCCGGATGACTCCCGCAGAACACCCCATGGCGTCCACCGCGAGCATCGCGGACTGCCAGCCCGACACCTGCATGACACCGTGCTGGCCGTCGATGCCGACGTAATCGTAGCCGACCCCGGCGATCCGCTCGGTGCCGACCGGGTTGTCACAAGCGATCCAGTACCCGACGAGGCGCTCCCGCCGCCGCAGCCGGGCGACAAAGGTTGAAGGGTCGGGCCGCCCGGTGCTGATGGTATTATCTACGTTCATCAGTGCTCCCCCTCCGGGAACGCTTCCCGCGCTCACTCGTCCTCCTCAACCAGATAACTGCGCCTGCCGTCCAGGGCCACGGGCACGTCCCCGGTGATCGACACCCGGTTCAGCAGTCGCTTGTGGTCGTCGTAGTCGTTGACCGCGTAGTGCTGGGTGTTGCGGTTGTCGAAGATCAGCACGTCACCCGGTCGCCAAGTCCAGCGGGCCATGTTCTCCGGCTTGCGGACGTAGGACTGAAGAACGTCGATGATCGGCCGGGACTCCCGTACCGTCATCCCGACCAGACGCTGCGCGAACCCGCCGAGGAACAGCGAGGGATCGCCCGACTCCGGGTGTACCCGGACCACGGGGTGCACCGCCTCGAACTTCTGAGCCAGAAAGGCGCGACGTACATTGTCGCCCCGCTCGGTGCCGAGCCGGGGCTGCTCGGCACGGTTGGTGTGCACCGCCCACAACCGGTCGGCGATCTCCCGCAGCTCCGCCGGCAGGTCCTTGTATCCGGCCTCGCCGTTGGCAACCAGGGTGTCGCCGCCATAGGGCGGCAGGATCACGGCACGCAACGTGGTGCCCAGGGACGGGGTCTGCGTGAAGCTGATGTCGGTGTGCCAGTGGTCCGCCCGCTGGTCCTCACCGTCGACCGAGATGACCTGGGGTTTGTCCTCAACGGTACGCATCATTGGGTGTTTCTGGGTTAGCGGCCCGAACCGGCCGGCGAAGGCCAGCTGGTCCTCGTCGGAAATCTCCTGGTCCCGAAAGAAGAGCACCTTGTGGTCAAGTAGTGCCTGTCGGATCTGCGAGAAGACCGAATCCGAAAAGCCTGAACTCAAATCAACGCCGACCACCTCGGCGCCGATACGGCCACCGATCATTCGGATCTCGACATTGGACACCGTGGTGCCTCCTTCCGTGGCCTTCGCCGTAACTTTCGATCTTGAGCTGGCGGCCGGGCGTGCGGTGTGGAAGCGCTAACCGCAGTCGACGGTGGACACCAGTCAACGCGTCGACCGACGTAGATCAGCACCGGGCCGGACACACCGTAGCGCCGATACGCAGGTCCAACCAGCGGCGTTTCTTCTACCGTGCGTAGTCGTTTTCATTCAGCTTGGTCAACAAGGCATGTTATACATGTCACTTTGCTTGCGCATTGTGCACGCAGGGCGACTCCGCTAGTCTTCCTGCCTCGGAGCTCCGGTCACCCAAGGTCCACCCGGTGATCGCCGTATCTCCCCCTCAGGCGACTGCACCCCAGGCGATGCCAGGGGGCCGCCCTATAGCTAAGCGGCTTTAGCGCTGTTTTGGAGATCGAGATTTTCGGTCTTTCCGCCGCTTGTCGGCCCGTGCCGTTCTTGGACAAGTACCTGTTCAACCCGCTCGTGGCGCGGCCGTTCATCCGGCGGCCGGACGGTCGGCTGACCGCCCGGTTGGCCAGCGCGCACCAATCGGCCCGGCGCTGCGCGGAGTGGTGTGCGACGCCGAGCGGTCGACATGGTCACTCGGAATCGCCCTCCAGCCCTACCATGTGATGGGCGATCGCAACCCCTCGCTCACTCAGGCATGGAAAAGGTGCCCGTTTATTCGAGGCGCCAGCCCCACCCGACCGCGCCAACTCGTCACCACTCAAGCAGTGCACGCCAATTACCGAGCGGGCCAAGGTGACATGCCCCGAAGAATCCGGACTTGGGGTAAACGCACTCCATCAGGCTGCGTTGCCGTACACAAACCATTCTTCGAGGGCTTCCGCCGGTGGCCTATAGCCGAGACCGGAGTGCAGGCGTCGCCGATTGTAGAAGCCCTCGATATATCTGATGATCTCCCGTCGGGCGTTGGCGATGGTGTCAAATTTTTGGTGATGGATCAACTCCGTCTTGAGTTTCCCGAAGAACGATTCCGCCATGGCGTTGTCGAAACAGATACCGGTTCTTCCCACCGACTGCCGCACGTTGTGGCGGCGTAGGGCGGTCGCGAATTCGTGGGAGGTGTACTGCTGCGAGCCGCGGTCGGAGTGAAATATTGCTCCACGCGGCAACGGGAAACGCTGTGCCGCCGTGTCCAATCCCGCGCAGACCAGTGATGCCGGGTACCGGGTATCGACCGACCAGGTCAGGGACCGGTCCCGCCGCCTGGTCGGCCACGGTGAGGCCTCTGCGGCGCTTGACCTGCACGGGCACCAGCCCAGCCGTGGACATTGAGTCGACGCACGAGCTCGTCATCGACGCTCAGGTCGGCGCGCACGAGTTCCGCGTGGACCCGTCGATATCCATAGGTGTGACCGGATGCCGCGAAGATCTCCTGAATCCGCTCAGTCAGTTCCGCACGTCGCGTCGCCTTTGCGGAGACAGGCCGATCCGCCCATTCGTAGAAGCCCGACCGGGAAACCCCCAGCAGTCGGCACATCATCGTAACCTCGAAGTCGGCCTTATCCACGGCGATGAACGCGTAACGCTCGCTCACCGTTGTTCTTTCGCAAGGAAGGCCGCCACTTTTATAAGAAGAGGTTCTCCTGTTCCAGTTCCCGAACCCGCCGTTCCAACTCGGCCATGCGGGCCCGCTCGATCGCATCGCGTGCCTCACCGCTGCCGCCAGAGCTCATTTTCTTCTCCGCGATGACCCAGTTCCGAACAGTCTCCGCGACCAGACCGAAATCACGTGCGACATCGGCGCAGCTGCGCTGCCCCTCGATCACCGCCTTGACCGCTTCGGCCCGCAACTCCGGCGAGTACCTTGCTGGTTTCTTTGCCACGCACCTATTCCTTCCGGACTTCCCGTCACTACTTGGGACCGTGTCCGGAGGCCTCGGGGCACCTCAGTCAGCGGGGCGGGGGTGGGTGGCCGGCAGGTTCGAGACCGGTGGCTTGCCGATGGCACCATCGGGTCGTTCGATGTGCCAGCGAGCGCGTGGAAGGAGACCCTGCGAGACGTGATGGCCGACATCTGCGCCTGACGGGAGGCTGCGAAGGTACCAGTGAAACGGTTGGCGGTGCCCGGTCTCCAACCGCGCCGGCCGGTCCACGTGCCGCCGAACACGACGGTCGTGCCCACCGGGACGCTGCGGTTGATTGTGCGCGGTGGACGGGTCGAGGTGCACTACCAGATCGACGCCGCGCGGATGAATACCTCCCAGGTTCCGTGTGGTGGCCGGGAGGTCGGCGTCGATAAGGGTTACACCGAGGTGTTGACCGATTCTGACGGTCAACATCACGGCGTCGGGCTGGGTGCACTGCTCACCCGCGAGTCAGATCGGTTCAAGGAACGGAACCGGCGGCGGGCGAAGCTACGGTCGGTGGCGAACCAAGCCGCCGACCGGGGTCACCATGCTAAAGCCGCTCGGGTCAAGGCAAAGAACCTCGGCACCATCAAGCGGGACCGGCCGGCCGCCCGTTGGCGGGCGCGGGTGCGCACCGAGACGTTCACCGCCGTGCACCGGGTAGTCGACAAGGCCAGGCTGGCTGCGGCCGAAGATCTCACCAGAGCCTTCACCGGGCGTAGCAGGCTCGGTAGGAACATGAACCGGCGTCCCGCAGGCTGGACCAGAGAGGTCACCGCCGAGGCGCTGCACAACGTGCCGGAGCCTCAGCCCCCATAGCCGTTAGAGTGCCGGGTGGGGGAACCGGACCTCTAGTCGCAATATCGGGTAGTTAAGGGCTGGTTGTCAAGGGCGGTCCGGCGAGGACGTTGAGCTGATGGTGGCCTGGTAGGTGCGCCAGTCGATGGTCGGGCCGCGGGCGTTGTATTTGGAGATCGCGCGTTTGACGGTGCGGGCGTTGACGCGTAAGCGCCGCTCGGGCAGGAGGTTGTCCAGGACCAGACGGCCGATCTTGCCGACCAGGTCGATGACAGTGTCGGCGATGACGCCGGCGGCGTGTACGACCTGGTCACGGGCGGCGTGCAGCGCGATCGTGAAGCTGGCCCGGTCGGGGTCCAGGCCCGGGCCGTGATAGGTGGCGTCGGTCATGGCGGTGCGCAGGATCTGGTAGGTGACCAGCAGTGCGTGGACCTCCTGGTCGATACCGGCCGGGGTCCGCGCACACAGCACCCGGCCACCGAGCACGCTGGACCTGATCTCCAAGTAGGCGGTCTCGATCTCCCATCTTTCGTGATACAGCCGCAGCATCGCGATGGCCGGGTAGGCGTCCGGGTCCAGCAGAGTGATGATCAGCCGGTATGGCGCCGGGGACCGGGTGACCGTCGGGCGCGGTCGGCAATGCTGATGCTCGGCGTCGATCACCCGGACCGGCTGGCCGCTGACACCGACCGACAGGAGCCGTCGCGCAAGCGGCGCAGCACCGGCGGTTTCGGCCCGCCACGGCCGGTCTTTGCCCGGACCAGCAGGTGCGGCCCGCGGCCGGTGATGATCTTGAGCAGGTGTCCGGCGGCGAAGTTGCGGTCGGCCAGCAGCAGCATGCCCGGCCGCGGCTTCGCCAGCAGCTCAGCGGGCTCCCGGTTCGAGGCTGTATTTGAGTGACAAACCTTGATACCGAGACCCGCCGTCTCCCTCACACGACACGCTTGACATCCACCGCCGAGTCTTAATAACCCGACATTGCCCCTAGTGTCGCGTGATCCTGTTGGCTTTACTTGGTGTTGTTCGTCGACGAGTTTCTTGACGTTGGTCTGGACGATCCGGACCTTGGCGAGGATCTCGTCGGCGGTGGCGGTCCAGACGAAGGGTCGGGGGTTGGCTGTTCCAGGTGGGTGATGTAGTCGCGGATCCGGTTGAGAGAGCCTGTGACGGAGGCGAAGGTGCCGCGGCGGATGGATTGCCGGGTGATGATGCCGAACCAGGTCTCGATCTGGTTGATCCAGGACGGATCCGATCGGGGTGAAATGGAAGTGCACGTGGGGTTCTCGGCCAGCCAGGCCATGACGTCGGGCGTGCTGTGGGTGGACAGGTTGTCCAGCACCACGTGCACCTCGCGGCCGCGTGTGGGGCTTGACCGCGTTCTTCAGGAACGCCAGGAAGTCCGCGCCGTTGCGGGTGGGCCGGCATTCGCCGATAGACTTCGCCGGTGGCGACGTTCAGCGCGGCGAACAGGTTCGTGGTGCCGTGCCGGACGTAGTCATGGGTGCGTTTCTCGGTGGCACCGAAGCTCGATCGGCAGCAGCGGCTGGGTGCGGTCCAGGGCCTGGATCTGGCGTCTTCTCGTCGATCTGAAGGACCACCGCACCGCCCGGCGGGTCCAGATACAGCCCGACGATGTCGGCGACCTTCGTCGGCGAACTGCGGGTCCCGGCTGAGCTTGAACGTGCCGTGCCGGTGCGGCCGCAACCCTTGCTCCCGCCAGAGCTTGGCCACGTAGGAGTGCGACACCGTCACCCCTTCGGTGCGGTTGACGTAGCGCGGCCATCTCCCGGCTGGACCAGTGCGACAGACCCGGACTCCAGCCGGCGGGCTCATCCGCGTCAAGGCCAGGACCCGGCCCCGGACCCAGGCCGGCACCTGTTCGCGGCCCGCGCCCCGGCCGCCGGTCGAGCAGGCCGGCCACACCCTCCGCGCGCGTACCGACCCAGCCACAGGTCCACCGTCGGCCGGCGACACCCCCGCCAGCGCCGCGATGTCCTTCTTCCGACGGCGCTTCGGCGTGCCACAACACGATCCGCGCCCGCGTCGCCACCGCCGCCGGCACCTCCGCGCTGTTGACCAACGCCGCAGCTCGGCCCGCTCATCCGACGACAACTCCACCAACACAGCCAACCACAACGCGTTCAGGTAAAGACAACGGGATCACGTGACACTAGTCGGTGGCGCCCTCCGGGGCGCCGTCGGAGGTGAACGCGCCGCTGCCCGGCTCGGTGGTCAGGTAGACGTGCTGGTGCCCGTTGCCGGAGTCGATGTTGATCTGATCGAGTTGGGCTGCCGCGATCGACCAGGTGGTGGTGGCCATGGCCCGTTGGCGGGACACCAGGTCCAGCAGGGCCCGCTGGTCGGGCACGGGCCGGGCGATGGCGGTGACGTACCAGTCGACCGCGATAGTCAGGCCATCGACAGCAACGCGCAGCCCACCCCGCGCGACGTTGGTCGCGGTCATCCCCGACGGGCTGTCCGCGTGCCGCTCAACCGCACGCCGCATGGTCTGCTGCCAGTTGGCCACCCGATCGGCCGGGGCCGGCTCGCCGGCGGCGAGCGCCGCGTCCAATTCGGACAACACCGGGCCGAGCTCCTCCTGGGTGGTACGGGCCAGCCGCGTCAACTCCTTGACCTGCGCAACGTCACGCTTAGCCTCGTCAGCCCGGATCTCGTTGATCGCCGCGTCGGTGCCGCTCGGCGCCGCTACTGCGTACCCGATACCGACACCGATGACGCCGGCGAGCACGATGGGCAGCAGCATCACGAAGACCAGTGAACCGCCCTTCAGACGGCTGGTCGCCGGCTGGGGCTTGGTGTAGGAGGGCTTGCCAGTCTTGCGGGACATCACCGCTCCTCACTGACGTCGGGTCGTGGCCGGGACAGGTCGAGGTTACGACTTTCGCGCGCATCAGTCCATTACCTGATGCGGATCCAGCAAACTTCTGTCCTCGGCGACGAAAGTCGACGTTCTGCGGTGACCGGAGGACCGAGGACGTCCCGCCGGCCACCGACGGACGGCTACCAGCGGCGGACCGCACTGCGACGTACGCGCGATCGAGCTGGCAGGCATCGGCCCGGCGTCGTTCGCCGCGATGACGCTCGCCGACCCGGGCGCCGAGGTGGTACGGGTGAATCGCACCGGCAAGTTTGGCCCGGACCGGTTCGGCACGCCGCACCCCGATCTGCCACGCGCCCGTCGCCGCCGAGCCCGAGTACGGCCACCCGGTGTGCTCGCGCCATCTGACCCCTCCCCGTATTCCTGCTACCCACAGGTCAGCGACCGGCGGCAGTTGACTGCTCTGGATTGCGGCCACCCCCGAGGTCCCAGACACCTACGCTTCGTGGGGGAACGGACTGCGACCGCGCCTGCCGACAGTAGGCGTGCCCAGCGTGGCAAACAGGCATCGGAGGAGACAGCATGACGCAGCAAAAGGCCCCCTCGGACAGCCAGCCGCTGCTACACCAGAG
The DNA here is from genome assembly GCA_963750055.1 of uncultured Actinomycetota bacterium. Taxonomy (GTDB): domain Bacteria; phylum Actinomycetota; class Actinomycetes; order Mycobacteriales; family Micromonosporaceae; genus CAVVPI01. The sequence goes on from CAVVPI010000012.1 coordinate 234,736, forward strand.
TGGCCGGGAAATCCAGGCGTTCGGGACGGTGCGGCAGCTACCGGTCAGCCTTGCGCACGACGTGCGGATGTACTCGTGTGAACGGTTGAACCAGACCCTCGCCGATACCCAGATTCTGCACTCGCTGTATAAAAAGCACCATTGGCTCATGCGTGGTCCGACCTTTTACCAGCTTCACCTGCTGCTCGACAAACACGCGGACGAACAGCTTGCACTGGTCGACATGATTGCTGAGCGCATTCAGACGCTCGGTGGGATCGCCGTGGGGGACCCGCGCCACGTCGCTGAGTTGACCAGGGTGCCGCGCCCGCCCAACGGCGCCGAGGAAGTACCGGCCATGCTCTCGCGGCTGTTGGAAGCACACGAACTGATCCTCAACGATGCGCACGACGCCGCAGCACGGGTGATGGAGGGCGGCGACGACGGCAGCAACGACCTGCTCGTATCCAACGTGATCCGCGCCAACGAACTCCAGGCGTGGTTCATCGCCGAGCACCTCGTCGACACTCCCGTCGTCCAGGCCTAATTAGCCCGGACACGAATCGGCCCCGGCCTCAACCAGAGACCGGGACCGCGTCGCGCCAAAGCGGCCAGGAATGCCCGCTGTCCGGGCCGTCGAGCCACCACACGTGCCCACCGTTCGCGCCGACCGTGAGCCCGAGGCAGTCCCAACCGGGACGGCCGGCAGCGACCCACCGTACGGTCGGTCGCCGAACGGGTAGCTGACAAAAAATAACGGCACCGTTCGGGTGATACGGATGTTTTATTGCCCGAACAGTGCCGTTATTTGGCAAACTCCACCTCCTAGGAGGTAGTGATGCGAACACGCGCCTGGGTCGCTGGCGTCGTAGCCGCGCTCCCACTGCTCATCGGGGCGGCGGTGCCGCTGCTCGGAGGGCACTCGAACACCCCATCCGCCCCGGCAACCCCAGATCCGAACCGGTCCGACTGGCCGAACCAACAACGCCTAGGCCTCGCAGCCGAGGCCGCCGACGACCTCGGCGCCGAACACCCCGACGTTTACGCGGGCGTGGAAATGGACCTGCTCACCGATGTGCTGATCGTGCACCGCCTGCGAGGCATTGCCGACACCGCCGCCTTCGACCAGGCCGTCCACGATCGGGTCCGCGCCGTGGCGGCCCCCAGCCGGGTCGTGATCGAAAACGCCGTCTACACGCAAGTACAGCTCCGCGCCTGGGCGACGACGCTGGGGGGCGACGACGACTACTGGAGAAGCCGGGGAATCGGGGTTTATTCGGTCAGCTCCCTGCCGGGCGGCAGTTGCGTCAAGGTCGGTCTCGTCGACCCCGCCCGGGACGGCGACACATACCGGAACCACTACACGTTCCCGATCTGCCTGGAAGCCGGTGGCTCCGAAATGCTGTTCGGCGGATCATGAAAACACGCACCTGGGCTGCGGTTATCTTTGCCGAACAGTGCCGTCAGCTCACCGAAGCGCGACGCGAGTTCGACTGGCTACGCGCCGGATCCGTCAACGTTCAACAGCAGGCGTTGCGGGACTTCCGGCAAGCCAAGCAGCGGTTCTTCAAATCCGGGTTCGGGCATCCGACGTGGCACAAAAAGCACTAGCATGAAGGGTTCCGCATCACCGACACCTGCGACGTTCAGAAGCTGAACCGCCGGTGGGCTCAGGTCAAGGTTCCCAAGGTTGGGTGGGCGCGTTTCCGTCTCACCCGGCCGTTGCCGGACGCCAGGTCGTATCGGATGACGTTCCGCAACGGGCAGTGGCATGCGGCGTTCGCGGTCGTCCCGGATCCGATTCCGGCTCCCGGCAACGGTGAGGTTGTTGGTGTTGATCGGGGTGTGACGATCACGGCAGCCCTGTCGAACGGGCGGACCCTGAACTGTCCGGCCTGTCGGTTAAGGAACAGGCCCGGCTACGGAAGCACCAGCGCCGGGCAACGCGGGCACCCATGGGCAGCGACCGGGAGACCGCCGAGTACGCCGCCGCCGCACGGGTCAGGGCCAAAGAGGCAGTGCGCCGTAAGGACTGGATCGAGCAGACCTCAACGATGCTCGCCCGCTCGTTTGACGTGATCCGGTTCGAGAGGCTGAACATCAAAACATGACCGCGTCGGCGAAGGGCACCATTGAGCAGCCAGGCCGGAACGTCCGCCAGAAAGCCGGCCTGAACCGGGCCATTCTCACCCAAGGGTGGTGCGGCCTACGGGAACGGACCGAACACAAAGCACCAGGGCGGGTAGAAGATGTGCCGCCGCGTACACGTATCTACGTCGCAGCGCCTGCTGATTGATCGACAAGAATCCACGCAAGAGCCAAGCCGAATTCTGTTGCTCATCCTGCGGTTTCACCTGCAACGCGGACATCAACGCCAGTATCAACGTCGTGGCGGGACACGCCGGAGGGACGACCTTGCCTCGGCAGAGGCGGGCGGTAAGAGCGCCCGTGGACCAGTTAGCACCTGTGGGTGGCTAGCACCATCGGCCGCAAGGCCGATCGGAATCCCGGTCTTTCAGGGCCGGGAGGATGTCAAGGAGGAATCCCGATAGCAGAGTCATCGCGGAGGGGTACCCGCTTGTCGGCACGGGTCAGCCCTTGACGCTGCCGGCCAGCCCGCCGACGAGCTGGCGTTCGGCCACGGCGTAGAGGCCCAGGGCAGGGACCATGGACAGTACGACGTAGGCCAGGACGCGGGCGGTATCGTCGGCGTACTGGCCTTGGAAGGCCTGCACGCCGACGGGCAGGGTCCACCAGTTTTGGTCGGTGAACACCACCAACGGCAACATGAAATTGTTCCAGCTGGCGACCACCGCCAGTACCGAAACGGTGGCCAGGGCGGGGCGGGCCATCGGCAGGAGGACCCGCCAGAAGAACGCGAACGGCCCACACCCGTCCAGCGTGGCCGCTTCCTCCACCTCGCCGGGGATGGTGCGGAAGAACGACCGCAGGATGATGATGGTGACCGGCAGGCCGAACGCGGCCTGCGGCAGGATGACGCCGAGCGGGTTGTCGAGCAGGCCCATGCTGCGCAGCAGGATGAACAGTGGCAGGATCGCGACCGCGAACGGGAACATGAGCCCGACCGCGAACAGGGTGAACAGGAACTCCCGACCGCGGAAGGTGAAGCGCGCGAACACGAACGCGGCCATCGCTGAGACGCCGACCACCACCAACAAGGTTGCCAGGGCGATCAGCGTGCTGTTGCCGAGCTGGCGCCAGAACACCGCCGAGCCCAGGATGCCGGTGTAGTTTTCGGGCCGCCACGGGTCGGGCAACCCGATCGGGTTGGTGGAGAGCTGGCCGTTGTCCTTGAACCCGCCGAGCACGCCGAACCCGATCGGCACGACGATGACGGCACCGATCGCGATGGAGATGAGGTGCAGCACCAGACGCCGCAGTCGTACCGCAGGAGCGGTCTGGTTCTTGGCTGTGCTGGTCATCATCGCACTCCGCGGGTGGTCAGGGCGCCCTCGAGATCACGGCGCAGCACGTAGCGCTGGTAGAACAGGGCGAACACCAGGCTGAGCAGGAACATGACGATGCTGATGGCGCTGGCGTAACCGACCTCGAAGCGGCGGAAGCCGTACTGGAACATGGTCACCGCCATCGTCTCCGAGGAGTGGATGGGGCCGCCGCCGGTGAGCACCCACACCATGTCGAACAGCTGGATGGTGCCGATCACGGACAGGAACACGCTGACCCGGATGGTCGGCCCGAGCAGCGGCAGGGTGACGTGGCGGAACACCTGCCAGCTGGACGCGCCGTCGGTGGTGGCCGCCTCGGTCAGCTCCCTGGGGATACCCTGCCGTCCGGCCAGGTAGAGGATCATGTGGAAGCCGAAGTACTTCCACGAGATCACGAAGAACAGTGTGTAGAGGACCAGGTCGGGGTCGGCGAAGAGCGAGCCGCCGAGTTCCTCGCTGCCGATCCAGCTGAAGATCGCGGTGCCCAGGCCGCGGTTTGGGGAGAACACCAGCGTGAACAGCACCGCGGTGGTGACCTCGGAGAGCACGTACGGTGCGAAGAAGACCAGCCGATAGACCGCTCGGCCGCGAATCGGCTGGTTGAGCAACATCGCCAGCGCCAGCGACACCGGTAGTTGTATCAGCACCGACAGTGCGATGAGGATCAAACCGCGGCGCAGGTCGCCCAGGAACACGGGGTCCTGGAACGCCCGGGCGAAGTTGTCCAGGCCCACGTAGTTGTCCGGCAGGTTGAAGCCGTTCCATTTGAACAGGCTGGTGTAGCCGGCGACCAGGATCGGGACAGCCACCAGCAGCAGGAACAGCACCAGGGCCGGGGCGAGGAAGACGGCGATGGCGCCCAGGCGACCGGGTCGGGCCCGGGCCCGGCGGCCACGAGGTTTCGTAGCCGCCGGGTTAGCCGTCAAGTGATCGGTCGCCATGTCATCGGGCCGCCGGCCAGACGCGGTCGAAAGGGGCATCGGGCCTGCTCCAGTCACTGATCAGGGACGACTGCGGGTGGTCATGCGCGGGCACGGTTACTGGCTCTTCGCCACCGTGGTGATGTCCTTGACGATCTGGTCGGGGGTCTTGGACCCGGCGATCAGCTCGGCGACGCTGTCGTTGACCTGCTGGCCGACCGCGGGCGGGTACGCCTGGTCCAGGTAGAGCTGGAATCCGGTCGCGGCGGCGATGCTGGCGGCGACGACCTTGTTGTTCGGGTCGGCGATCGCGTCAGCGGCGTCCGTGACGGTCGGCAGCACCGCCCCGGTCTGCGCGGACTTGCGCTGGTTGGCGACATCGAGCAGCGTCTTGAGGAAGTCCAGCGTCGCGGGCGGGGCATTCTTACCCACGGCGAAGCCGTTGCCGCCGCCGAACGCCTCCGATGCCGAACCCTTACCGCCGTCGACCGAGGGGAATGGGAAGAAGCCGAGCTTGTCGCCCAGGCCCTTCTTGCTGGTGGAACTCGACGCCTGCACCGACGGGGCCCACTGGCCCATGAGTTCCATTGCCGCCCCGCCGTTGCCCATGGTCGCGGCCTGCCCGTCGGGGGAGCCGTACTCGGCGCCCAGGAAACCCTTCTGGAACGGCGCCAGCGCGACGAGCTCCTTGAGCGCCGCACCGGCGGCGACGAAGTCGGGCGTGTCGAAGTTGCCGTCCTTGGCCGCCTGCTGCAGCGCGCCCAGACCACCGACGCGCATCGCGAGGTAGGCCCAGTAGAAGTGACCCGGCCACTTCTCCTTGCCCGCCAGTGCGATCGGAGTGATCCCCGCAGCCTTGATCTTGCTGACTGTCGTCAGCAGTTCGGCCCAGGTCGTCGGGGCAGCGGTGACGCCCGCCTTCGCGAAGAGGTCCTTGTTGTACCAGAAGCCGACCATGCCGATATCGAAGGGAACGCCATAGATCTTCCCGTCGATGGTGTACGGCTGCACCGCCGCCGGCAGCAGGCTGCCGATCCACGGCTGCACGTCAGCGGTGATGTCCTTGACCAGCCCCGCGTCGACCTGCTGCTTGAGCACGCCACCACCCCATGACTGGAACAGGTCCGGCGGCGAGCCGGCCTGGGTCGCCGTGGTCAGCTTGGCCTTGAACGCCTCGTTCTCCAGCGGCTGGATCGCGATCTTCACGTTGTCGTGCGCGGTCTCGTACTCCTTGGCCATCGACGCCCACACGGGCAGCATCGGCTCGGTGTTCTGGATGTGCCACCAGTTGATGGTCTGCGGACCGTCGGGATTGGTGGACTGATCGTTCCCGCACGCTCCCAGCAGGAGCACGCCGGCGCCGACGCCAGCGAGGCCCACCAGGGATCTGCGGGAGAGGTACGTGGTCATAGCCGTCCCTTCGAGTGACGTACGAGGTACTCGGATGCCGAAGCAGTCGGCGGGAGGTGCGGGCACTGGCTCCGAAACTTTCGGACTCGGATCGGTCATTTATAGATGATGGCCGGCACGTTACGACCCGGATATCACGGCGGTCAAGGGCTGTCGTATCTCGATTCAGGTCGCTATCGTGGGCGAGAATTCCGGGCGTAGGACTCCAAACTTCCGGAGAGGCGCCGGAAGTAGGAGCGTTAGAGGGGACTCACAATGTCGACCGACATCGCGGGCGTGGCCACAGCCGCCGGTTCGATCCACAACCCGATTCTGAGCGGTTTCCACCCGGATCCTTCGATCCTGCGCGTGGGCGACGACTACTACCTGGCCACCTCGACCTTCGAGTGGTATCCGGGCGTGCGCGTGCACCACTCGCGCGACCTGGTGCACTGGCGTGCACTGGGAGGCATCATCACCGAACGGCGGCTTCTGGATCTGCGTGGTTGCGGCGACTCCAACGGCGTGTGGGCACCGGATCTGTCCTACCACGACGGGCTGTTCTACCTGGTCTACAGCGACGTGGCCAGCTTTGCCAGCGGCTACTGGGACCCGCAGAACTACCTGACGACCGCGCCGACGATCGAGGGACCGTGGTCGGACCCGGTTCGGCTGCACTCGCACGGCTTCGACGCGTCACTGTTTCACGACGACGATGGCACCAGCTGGCTGCTGGCGATGAGCGCCGACTGGCGCCCGGGGCGTGACCGGTTCGGCGGCATCGAGATCCAACGCTACGACCGTGCCGAGCGCAAACTCGTCGGCAACGCCCAGCTCATCTTCAACGGCACCCAGGTGGGCGTCACCGAAGGCCCGCACCTGTACCGGCACGACGGCTGGTACTACCTGATTACCGCCGAGGGCGGGACCAGCTGGGAGCACCAGGTGACCGTGGCTCGGTCACGCGACCTGCACGGCCCGTACCTCGTCGACCCGGCCGGTCCGCTGCTCACCTCGGTGGACCGTCCCGACCTGCGGCTGCAAAAGGCCGGACACGGCAGTCTCGTACGCACCCAGACCGGCCGGTGGTACCTGGCTCACCTGGTCGGGCGGCCCTACACTCCGCTGGGCAACTGCGTACTCGGTCGCGAGACCGCCATCCAGCGCGTCGACTGGCCCACCGGCGGCTGGCCCGCCATCCCGGGCGGCGTGCCCGCCGACGAAGTCGCCGCCCCCGGCCTGCCGGCGCACCCGTGGCCCGACGAACCCGCCACCGACCACTTCGACGGGCCACAGCTGGGCACCGCCTGGTCCACCCTGCGCCGACCGGCGACACCGGACTGGGTCGACCTGACCAGCCGTCCGTCACACCTGCGCATTCACGGTGGCCAGTCGCCCGTCGGCCGGCAGGCGCCCAGCCTCGTCGCCCGACGCGTCGGCGCCACGCACTGTGAGCTGTCGACGGTGCTGGACTTCAACCCGGCCGACCATCGCCAGCTCGCCGGCGTCACCGGCTACTACAACACCGCCAACTGGTACTACGCCTACCTCACCCGCGCCGACGACGGCCGCCGCACCATCGAGGTGCTCAGCTGCGACAGCGGCCGGCTCACCCCACACAGCCCGCTGACTGTCGACGCCAGCACCAGCGATCGGGTTGGGCTACGGGTGACGTTCGACGGTCCGGTACTGCGCTTTGCCTACGACCTCGGCGACGGCTGGCGCGACCTGGTGGCGCAGTTTGACGCCACCATCCTCTCCGACGAGCACGCCGCAGTCGTGATCGACGGCGAACCCGCCGCGTGGGGCTTCACCGGCGCATTCCTCGGCCTATGGGTGCAGGACCTCGGCGCCGACGGCGGCTACGCCGACTTCGACCATGCCACTTACCGCGAGCACTGATCCGATACCCCACAGTGGTCGCCGGGGTGCTCAACATCCTGCCCTCCCCGGCCGGTAAGCGGGGCACGTAGTGCGCTTACGGTGCGCGACAGCGCACTACGTGCCGGATCGATCCACGTCGCCGCGTCGGAGCCAGTAGGACCTCCGACCGAAGGCGACGTGCCCGCGCCGCAGTCTCCCGGGGGCGCCCTATACCGGACCCGCAGAAGCGTCACGCCCCCGATACTCACGCCACGCCCCCTCGGTGAACCCCCAAGAGTCACCTCTGACATCAGGTCGTGCCACAAGTGACCGATTCGGCAACGGGTGCTGCCAGAAGTGACCGTGATGGTACGCATACCGGGAGCAGGGTTGTCAATGCTTGATTCCAAATCAGGCCATCGTGTAAACCTTGTGTTCCATCGCGCGAGGAGTCTTTATGTCTGCGGCTGACGATCTACCTGGCGAGACGTTCGCCGAGCGCCTCGACTGGTTGTTCCGCAATGTCACCGATCCTTCAGGCAAGCCGCACAGCGTCCGGTACGTTGCCAACGAGCTGACGCGAGCGGGCTGCAGAATCTCCCACACTCACTTGAGCAACCTGCGGCAGGGCCGCGCACCGGATCCGCGGCGTTCAGTCGTCGACGCCATCGCGACGTTCTTCGGCCGACCGGCTGCCTTCTTCATCGGGACAGCCGGAGATCAAAATCAGCAAGACCTCGTCCACGCTCTGGCGGATCCCCACATCAAGCAAGTAGCCATGCGCCTTGTGGACGCACGTTTGTCACCCGCGGGCCATGCGGCAGTCGTGGCCATGATCGAGCAGGTGCAGCGGCTGGAAGCTGCCGCTCGAACCCGTCAGCAGAGCCTTAAACGGCCCCACGATCGTGACTGACCTGCCGCAGCGAGGAAACCGCTCCGGCGTATCAGCGATCACCCCCGGGTGCGTACGGCTACGTCGCTGGTGGTGGGCCGATGACGAAGCCGCAGCGTGGAAGGGGCAGCAGGTGCGCCACTGCGATGAGGTGCTCCGTGATCTTGCGCTGACAACGCCCTTCACCCTGGATGAGTTCCGCGCGGAACTGACGCGGGTTCGAGGTCGACCGCTGATAGTGGCGGCCGTCGGGACACGCTTCCCGGAGACTCGGTCGATGTGGTGTCGCGGCACGACGACCGATTACATCCTGGTTGGGTCGGCCCGGCCGCAGTTGCATCGAGACCACCTTGCTCTGCACGGCATAGGACATATGGTCTTCGATCACTTTGGTAGCCCGGCGGTAGTTCACTCCATCCAAGACGCACTGAGCGAGGCCGACGTAGCCCGCCTGCGTCGATACTTGAAGCGCGTCGTCTACACCTATGATGAAGAGCGGCAGGCCGAGGTCTTTGCCACGCGTGTTCAGCAACTCACCGGCGGCTGGGGAGTTCAGGGACATCTTCCTGCACCACCGCCTCTGCTGGCTCGCCTCTCCTCGGTCCTGGAATACCAACCACAGCGCAGGGCCAAAGGATGACACTGTCGATCTCGCTGATCAGCTCGGCCGTAGCCCGGCCTTTTCGTAAGACCGAGAGCAGCGCCGAGCCGGTAAGCGAGGACAGCCCATGCGACATCATGCCAATAGCACGCTAAGCCGTTTACAGCAACAGTCAGAGCAGCTGCTGGCCGCCCTCAAGCTCCCCCAGACCTTCAGTTTTGCGCAGCTGCATGAACGAATTGAGCAGCGTCGTGGCCGAACCGTGAACCTGATCCCCCGCCGTCTCCCCGCCCTTGCCCCGCATGGTTTGTGGGTGGCCGGGGATTTCGCCGACTACGTGTTCTACGACGCCAACGGCAGCCAGGTGCGACAGAGTTTGATCATCGGACATGAATACGGCCACATGATGTTCGATGACACTTCCACGCCGAGCGACCTCGAGGAACTGGCGGCCCTGCTCATGCCCTCGGTGGACCCGTCCGTGCCGGAGATAATGCTCGGGCGCAGCAGCTACGATGCACCGATCGAACGCCGAGCGGAGGTCTTCGGCACTATTGCCGTGCAGCGCGCCGAGTGCTGGTCCACGATTCCGGCATTCACCCCGACTGATCCTGAGGTTTCGACACGCCTGGTGGCGACGCTGGAAGGACGGGCAGTCTGATGGTGAGCCTCGTTCGCGGCGCCATGCTGATCGTGACGCTGATCTGCTGGAGCATGAGCCTCTACAAGATGCGCGACCTGGCCCGCGATCGTGGCAACCGTCCGCTGCGTGCCCTCTGCTTGGCTCTGGTGGCGATTACCCTGTCGCTGACCCTTCAGCCGCTCATGCCGGCCATTGACCGGTTCTTCGGTGTCCTTGACGTCGTTCGCTTGACGTCCAACTGTCTATCGTTGGTTTGCGCCACTGCGGCCCAAGCATTCCTGCTCTACCTGACCAGCAGCGACGCTTCGACTCGGCGTCGGGTGCGGCGTCGCCTACTTGCTCTGACCGCAACTTCGGCAACGATGGTCATTCTTTTCGTATCCGCGCCCCCGGCAACCGACGTTTCCGATCCTCGGGTGCTCAGCGGCGAGTACTATGGCGACCCCTTCGCTGCCCCGTTCCTCTACCCGTACCTGGCATATCTAGGCTGGTCGCTGGTGCAGGTGGTGATCCTGGCGAATCGTTACGCCCGCATCGCACCTCGGCCTCTGCTGCGCTTCGGGCTCCGACTGATCGTGGTCGGCTCGCTATGGGGCCTGGCGTACGTGGCCGCAAAGCTCGTAGCCGTCGCCGTCTCGGCGTTGTCGCCAGACTCGGCCCTCATCACCGACGCGGTGGTGGTGCTCACTTTCACCACCTCTATCCTGCTGGTACTGATCGGATCCACCATTCCGTCCTGGGGACCTCGGGTTGGCCTGGATCGCCTGTGGTCGTGGGCCGCTGCGCTTCACGATTACTACCGGCTCTATCCGCTGTGGGCACAGATCCATGCCGTGCTACCCGAAATTGCCCTGCTGCCTCCAGGCTCCGGAGTGCACGGAGTCATCTCGATCGCACGAAACGCCTCCCTAAGGCGCGTCAGGATCACCGTCGAAATCCTCGACGGTTACGCGAACCTGCGACCGTGGATTTCGGCGTCGGTCTTCATCCAGGCCGAACAGAGGGCCGCAGAGGCAGGCCTCACCGGCGACCGGCATGCCGCAGTGGTGGAAGCCGCCGTGGTTGGCGCCGCGCTGAGCGCACGGCGCGCCGGGAGGCCCGCTGCCGATCATCCCAACGATGTCCCTCAGTTAGGAATCGGGCCACAGGGCACCACCCGTCCGGACGGCACGAACGTTGGCGCCGCCGGTCAGGTGACCTGGCTGATCCAGGTCGCCCGGGCCATTTCATCGTCACTGGTCGCTGAGATCATCTCGCGAGCCACTTCGGCTGCTGATCACAGCGCACCACAGCCGTCCGAAAGGTAATGACTTACGGTGTCTAATGTGGTTGGCGCGCCGAGTCCCCCTAGATTTCAGCTACTAGCACGGGCCATCACGGAGGTTTTCGCACCGGCCGTATGGGCGGCTCTCATGCCACTGATCCTCGCCATCAGCAGCACCGCGCCAAGCTGGGGCACCGGCCTGGGATGGGGACTGCTAGCCGTACTGTTCTCCTCCGTCGTGCCCTACGGCATCATTTGGTTGGGCGTTCGGCGGGGCCAACTGACCGACCACCACATCGGCGTGCGGGAGCAGCGTCGGCGCCCGCTGGTCTACGGCCTTTTGTCCGTCCTGGTCGGCCTGGCCGCGCTTATCCTCCTCAGCGCACCACGCCCGCTCGTCGCCATGGTGGTGGTGATGTTCACCGTCCTGCTGGTCGTCACCGCGATCAACCAGGTATGGAAGCTCAGTGCCCATGCCGCAGTCGCCGCAGGGTCAGCCAGCGTACTGGTCATCGTGTTCGGCTCCGCGCTGGTCCTGTCGTTTCTCGTCGTCGCTCTGGTGGGTTGGTCACGGGTGCAGCTGCGTGACCATACGCTCGGCCAAGTGGTGGCGGGAGCAGCCGTTGGTGCATCGATCACGATACCGACCTTCATTTTCCTCTCCTGACCCGTGGAAACCGCACCGGCTGCATCCGCGAAGCTGATCCGACGGGAACCAGGGGGTTCGGTGGCCGCAGACCGGTCCGCGCCACGAGACGATCATGAGAAATTCCTACAGAATGAGTAGGGATCGCCGGCGTCGCCACCGTACGTGAAGGTGGTCATATCGGCTGGACGGTCCTCGGCGCCTGGCTGCTAACCTCGTCGGCAGGTCATGAGCGCCAGCGTCAAGCCCCGGCTCGCTGGCCGGCAACCCTCCTCCGCGGTGGGGTGCCCCGGGTGAAGACCAGGCACCGGACGTGAACCCGGTGCAAGCGTGGCCTGGCTCCCAGGTCATCACCGACCCAGGGAGAACCATGTCCTACCGCATTTGTTCCTCACCGGTCGACGCCCCCGGCGCGATCGGGTCGACGCCGTCGTCGACACTGACCCGACGCCGGCACGTCGACATGATGCGGGTCTGCTCCGCCGTGTGTCGCCCCAGCACGATGCGCTAGGCGCGTCTCCCCCTTCCCAGGAACCAACCCAGCGGTACGCCCACCGGGCGCGCCGTCGGCGACGCGCACCCGTGCCGCCGCCCGAACATCCCGGAGAAACCTGTGCGAATCCTTCCTGTCCTCACCCGGGCCGCCGCCCTCGGCGTGGCCGCGGTCCTCAGCGCCGCCACCCTCACCGCTTGCAGCGACACCTCCTCAAACCAGGCCGACAACCCGTACGGCCTGCTCCAGCCGGGCGTGCTGCGCGCCGGCACGCTCACCGACGCCCCACCAAACGTGTACCTGAAGGACGGCAAGTTCACCGGCTTCGACAACGACCTGCTCACTGCGGTCGCTAGCAAGATCGACCTGACGGTGGAGTTCGTCGGTACCGATTTCTCGGCCCTGCTCGCCCAGGTCAACACCGGCAAGTTCGACGTCGGCAGCTCCTCAATCACCATCACCGAGGCGCGCAAGAAGACGGTCGACTTCGGCAACGGCTACGACTTCGGCTACTTCGGACTCGACGTACCGGCCGGCTCGTCCATCACCAGCTTCGACCAGCTCGCCGGCAAACGGGTCGTGGTCGTGCAGGGCACGGTCCAGGACGACCACGCCACGAGCAAGGGCCTCGACCCGGTGCGGGTGCCGGACTACAACGGTGCGATCAACCAGCTCAAGGCAGGCACCGCCGACGCGTGGATCGCACCCGCTGAGATCGGCGATAAGTCAGCCGCCGACAGCCGCGGCAAGATCAAGGTGGCGGCCAAGCAGCTCAGCCCGGCGCCGACCGCGTACGCGGTGGCCAAGGGCAACGACAAGCTACGCGAGGCGCTGAACAAGGGTCTCGACGAGGTGATCGCCGACGGCACCTGGAGCCGCCTGCAGGCCCAGTACTACCCGGGCCGGCCGATCCCGGCCGACTTCACGCCAGGCAGCGGCACGGTGGCGGTGCCGTCGCCGTCGGCCGCTTCCTGACGTACGGGCGATCGAGCGAGAGCGGGCGGTAGGAGAAGACGATGGATCCGTTGCGCACCCTGTGGGAGACCTTCTTCGACTGGGACGCCATGCGCGAGGCGTTGCCCGAGATGCTGACCGTCGGGCTGCCGAACACGCTGATCCTGGCGGTCTCCGCCGCCCTGCTCGGTGCTGGGCATGCTGCTGGCCGTCGCGGGCATTTCCCGGACCCGCTGGCTACGCTGGCCGGCGCGGGTCTACACCGACATCTTTCGTGGGCTGCCGGCCGCGGCGACCATCCTGCTGATCGGCGTCGGGCTCGCACCGCTGGGCATGAAGATCTGGGGGCCCAACCCGTACCCGCTGGGGATCCTGGCGCTGTCGCTGATCGCGGCAGCCTACATCGGCGAGATCTTCCGTTCCGGGATCCAGTCGGTGGAGGCGGCCCAACTGGAGGGCGCCCGGGCGCTGGGCTTCTCCTGGGGCGAGGCGATGCGGGTGGTGATCATCCCGCAGGGCATCCGACGCGTCCTACCGGCCTGGGTGAACCAACTCATCGCCCTGATCAAGGACTCCAGCCTGGTCTACTTCCTCGGCCTGTTGGCCAGCCAGCGGGACCTATTCCGGATCGGCCAGGACTATGCGGCCACCACCGGCAATGAATCGGCCCTGCTGCTTGCCGGGCTGTTCTATCTCGCGCTGACCGTGCCACTGACCCACGTCGTCAACTGGATCGACCAGCGGCTGCGCCACGGCCGGCCGGCGACGGCGGCCGCCGAGGACGACGTTGATCTGGCGATGCCCGGCACGATGAGGGGGAACAGACGATGAGCGGCACCACCGGCCTCGGGAGTACCGCGACCTCGGCCAGCCTGAGCGTGCGCGACGTGCACCTCGCCTTCGGACCCAACCGGGTGCTGCGCGGTGTCGACCTCGACGTGGCGCGCGGGGCGACCGCCTGCGTCATCGGCCCCTCCGGCTCGGGCAAGTCAACGCTGCTGCGCACCATCAACCGGCTGATCGAGCCCGACCGGGGCGACGTGCTGCTGGACGGCCGCAGCGTCCTGCGCGACGACCCCGACGCCCTGCGGCAGCGGGTCGGCATGGTCTTCCAGCAGTTCAACCTCTTCCCGCACATGAGCGTGCTGCGCAACATCACCGTCGCCCTGCGCCGGATCCGGAAGCTGCCCGAGGACGAGGCCGTGGCGGTCGCGCGTGCCCAGCTGGAACTGGTCGGGTTGACCGCCAAGGTCGACGCCCGGCCGGCGCACCTGTCCGGCGGACAGCAGCAACGGGTCGCGATCGCTCGCGCGCTGGCGTTGCAGCCTCAGGTGATGCTCTTCGACGAGGCGACCTCCGCCCTCGACCCCGAGCTGGTCAAGGGGGTGCTGGGCCTGATGGCGGAACTCTCCACCGGGGGCATGACCATGGTGGTGGTCACCCACGAGATGGGCTTCGCCCGCGAGGTCGCCGACACCGTCGCCTTCATGGACCGCGGGCTGGTGCTGGCGTCCGGTGAACCGGCCGCCATCTTCGAACGCGCCGAGCACCCGCGGCTGCGCCAGTTTCTCTCCAAGGTGCTCTGATCCGGTCCCGCCGTGGTCGGGACCGGATCAGTGTCGGACGGGTTAGGCAACGTCGCGCGCAGAAAGTCCTGCGGCTTGAGGCGTACCTCGGGGACCAGGCGCCCTCGGAGCCGACGCGGTAGGACTACCGGGCCGGGCGATCGAGCGGGTGGACCAGCGGTCGCCGGCCAGCCCGGAAGCAGTCGCCGGTCAACGCAGGGAAAACCAGAAGTCCTGTGGCCGGTGGTCGGACAGATACTCCGCGGACTTCAGATCATAGCGGTGCACGGTCACCGGCCCCTTCGTGAACGTCCAGTCGATGCGCCAGAACGGCAGTGGCAGACCCACGAGGGGGTTGTCCCACTGGAAGTTCATCGGCGCGTTGAACCGCCAGCTCATCGGCAGCAGGTGGCGGCTGGCAGTGGTCGCGTCCTCGGCCACCGCCCGCAGCGGATCCAACCCCCCCATCGACGACGTGGCATTGAAGTCGCCGGAGATGATCGAGGGGTTGGGGTTTGTTCTCAGGTCGTCAACGAGACCCTGCACCTCGGTCTGCCGCCACTCGAACTTACGGCGGTAGTACGAGTCCAGGTCGACCTGGGGTCGGATAATACTCAGGTCGATGGCGGTGGGCACGGTGACGTGGACGTTGTAGACCGAGACCGTGCGCTCACCGACGCGCAGGTCGGTGCGGAGCACCTTGTCCCGGCTGAACACCTGGTTGAAGGGGGCGTCCCGGGGCAGTTGCGCGGCGGGACCGAAGACCGGCGTGGACACGATCGGGAACCGGGAGATGGTGACGAGTTCGCTGCGGCGCACGATGTGGTAGCCGGGAAACTCCGCCCGCAGCTTGGCGTCGTCCTGGATCGGGTAGTAGCCGACCTCGCCGGTGCCGGGCACCCAGATGACGTGCTCCTGCAACAGGTACACGTCGGCGTTCTGCTGCTTGAGGAACCGGTACTGCGCCTCCGGGTCCTCGTTGCTCATCCCCCAGTAGTTGGTGTTCCAGCTCACGACGTGCACCGCGCCGGCCGGGACCGGCCGGTCATCGGGGCGCAGCGCGTGGAGGTTGACGCCAGTCTGGTCGATGCCGGGCAGCACGCCGGCCAGCGCCAGGGCGGCGGCCCACCGGCGGCGCGGACCGCATGCGGCGGCGCTGAGGCCGAGCAGCAGCAACGGAATGGCGACGAGGAACAGGGGCGGCAGCGAGTCGAGCAGGATCGACCAGTGCCAGCGGCCGGTGGTGGCGCGGCGCACGACGTTGTAACACAGCCACAGCGCCGCCCCCGCGACGAGCAGCCAGCCGTACCAGCGGCGCAGCGCGCGGGCGACCCGTCGCCACCGCGGATCGTCGCGGATGCCGGGCGCCTGGGCCGGCGCAACGGGCGGGGCGATGTCGTCGATCGTCACGACGCGGTCCTCTCGTACATGCGGCGGAAGCGCCGGCTGCCGAGCCAGTTGAGGACGCCGGCGGCGAGGCCGCAGACGACGGTCGCGTTGAGCAGCAGGTGCACCACGGTGAAGAAGGCCAGGAAGCGCCAGCCGCGCTCGCGGAGCACGAACGTGTACTGGCCGGCGTCGACCGCGACGAACGCGGCCAGCAGCAACGCGGTGACGGCCAGTACCGGCGGGTAGACCACGGCCACCGGCAGGCTGAGCAAGGTGAGGAAGGCCAGTACCGAGGCGGCAGCCCGGCCGCCGGTCTCCATGCCCTGCATGGCGCGGCCCCGCTGGAGGTAGAACGGCACCCGGAGCCGGCTGCGGCGCAGCGCCTTGCCCAGCAACGGTGCCAGGCGGCTCTCGTCCGACAGCCGGCCGCTGATCCGGGAGGTGAGTAGCATCCGATACCGCTGGGACAGGCGCTCCGCGTGGTCGATCTCCTCGGTCTGCCGCAGGGCCGGGTTGAACCAGCCGGCGACGTCGAACGCCTCGCGGGTCACCGCCCCGAGCGCGTAGAAGCCGCCGCTGACCTCGCCTTCGGCGCTCTTGCGCCAGTAGTGGTACTGGAGGATGCGGTACTGCCCGATCGGGCCCTCGGAAAACAGCGGCACCTTGTCCGGCACACCGAAGACGGCGCCATACCCTTCAGGGCCGGACAGCAGCTCGACGGCGTTCTCGATCGCGTCCGAGTACATGATCATGTCGGCGTCGATGAAGAAGATGATGTCGCCCTCGGCATGCCGTACGCCGAGGTTCCGGGCGGCGGCGGGCCCACCGTTCTCGGTGGCCCGAACGAGCGTGCACGAATGCCCAACGGCACGTCGGTCGCTGTCGTCGGTGCTGGCGTCGTCGACCACGATGACCTCGTAGGCGGGATGCGTCTGGGCCGATACCGACTCCAGGCACAGGTCGATGGTCCGGCTGTCGTTGTACATCGGGACGACGACCGACACCTTCACGTCATCCATGCAACAGACCCCCTTCGAGCAGCAGTAGCCACAGGCCGCCGTTGACGAGCAGCACACGGTCGCGCAGCAGCACCGTGACCGGATTGCCGCCGCCCGAGTCCACGAACACCACCTGCAGGTAGCGGAACAGGGCGAACAGCGCGCACGGGGCGGTCAGCAACCCGGTGGGGCTCACGGTGGCGGCGTACGCCAGGTAGGTGACGAGCGTGGCGGCGGCGGTGAGCACCAGCAGTTGGTCGACGAGCTGCTGGTTGTAGCCGGTGAGGGACGGCCGGTGGGCCACCCCGCCGGCGAGCAGCTCATGCCGACGCTTGCCGAGAACGAGCAGCAGGCACACCGACAGCACGCACAGGACGAGCCAGCCGGACGGACGCGCCCCGACCGACGTGTAACCCTGCAGCAGCCGCAACACGAACCCGCAGGCGACGACGAACAGGTCCACCAACGGCACGTGCTTGAGCGCGAAGCTGTACGCGATGTTCAGCGGCAGGTACACCAGCAGCGGCCACCAGGTGATCACCGCGTCGCCGATGATCACGGCGAGGACGGCCAGCAGCAGCATCCCGAGCAGCGCCGCCGTCCGGGGCGTCACCCGCCCGGCCGCGATCGGCCGGTGCCGTTTGGTCAGGTCGGCGCGGTCCCGCTCGCGGTCGGCGATGTCGTTGAGCACGTAGACCGCGGCGGCGGCGAGGACGAACGCGACCATTGCGACGCCGGCCCGGCCGACGGCCCGCCAGTGCATCAGCGCCGGATCGAGCAACGCCAGCAGAACCACCAGGTTCTTCGGCCACTGTCCGGGCCGCAGCAGGGTGAACAGGTCGCGGGCGAGGCTGGCGCGGGGCCGGTCAGAAGAAGACCTTGGCCGCGGCGAGAGCACCCTGCTTCCATGGATCGCGACTGGTACGTCCGGTGTTCTGGGCAGCATCACGGGGCTCCTTGCGCTGATCACGCCACCAGGCGTAGGTGTCGAGAATGGCATCCTGGTTGGACATCCGGGGGATGAAACCGAGCCGCTCCCGGGCCTTGTCGATGGAGACGTAAGAGTCGGCGGTGAGTTTGTGCAGCAGGCGTCCGTACACCGGGGACAGCCGCAGCCGTTCGAGCGTGCCGAGCAGCGCGAGCGCTGGTCGGCTCGGCACCGAGACCATCCGTCTGCCGTGCCCAGCGGCGTCGAGCACGGCCTGGAAGTCCTCGCGCAGCGTGCCGAACTCGGCCGCGCCGATGTTGAAGGTGTCGTTGGCGATGGCGTCGGGCGCGTCCAGCACCATGGTGACCGCGTGGACGAGGTCGGACAGGGCGAGCATCTGGATGCGCACGTCGCCCCGGCCGATGACCGGGAAGTTGCGGCCCTCCTCCGCCCATTCGAACAGCATCGAGAAGAGCCCCATGCGTCCCGGGCCGAGAAAGGTCTTGGGCCGCACGATCGGCAGGCAGACGCCCTCAGCGCGCAGCCGCTCGGCGAGCTCCTCCGCGGCCGTCTTCGCGGCGCTGTACGGGTCGACCGGCTCCCGCGGATGCTCCTCAGTGGTGGGTACGATCCGCGGCAGGCCGTAGACAGCCGTGGACGAGATGTGCACCACCCGGGGCACGCCGGCCCGAGCCGCAGCGGTCAGCACGGTCCGCGCGCCGTCTACGATTACGGACCGGATCTCAGCGGCCGGGTAGCTCGGCAGTGCCGACGCGCAGTGGACGACGGCGTCGGCACCCGCCACCGCCCGGGCCATGGCGGCCGGGTCCCGGACGTCGCCGATGAGTTCGATGTCATTTCCGGGGCGCAGGTCGACGCCGCGCACGTGGTGGCCGTCGGCCCGCAGCCGGGCGGTGAGGTGGGAGCCGAGCATGCCGGCGGCCCCGGTGACGACGACGATGCGGCTCACCACAGGGTGTTCACCTTCTCCCGGACGAACCGGGTGACCAGTCGGCCAAGCCCTTGTGCGAGGGTGCGGTCCAGGCTGTCCACGGCGCGCTCGACATCTGCTGGTACCGTCACCAGGCTCGGCGCGAAGACCAGCGGGTTGCGCCCGTTGAGGGTGTAGTAGGCGAAGACGTCGTGGTCGTGGTAGAGCGCGTTGATGACCGCGCAGGCGACGAGCTTTGACTTGAAGCGCGGGTCCTTCGCCATGCCACCTGGCGCCAGTCGCGCGACGAGGTCCAGGATTCGCGGGCCGCCGTCGATGAAGACGCCCCACAACGCCCCCGCCCCCGCCACGTGGCTGACGATGTCCGGGTACTGCTTGGCGATCCGCCTCAGGCCGGGGCGGAGCACCCGCTCCAGGTCGCGCGCCAGGGCGGAATAGTCGTCCTCGACCGCGACGTTGATCGCCTCCAGGGCTGTCGCGCACTCCTCGCCGAAGCCGTAGTACGTGGTGCTGGTGCTCTGCAGCAGGGCGTCACCGAGGTTGTCGTAGGCCCTGCGGTACAACGGCTCCCGGGCCACGAAGGCGGAGATGGAGGACTTGCCGCCACCGAAGGACTTCGACGTGGTCAGCACGTCCGGGATCAGCCCTTCATAGCGCATGAAGTAGAAGAGGCTGCCGGTCTTGCCCCAGCCGGTGTAGATCTCGTCGAAGATGAGGACAATGTTCTGCTCGGTGCAGAACTCGCGGAGGCCCCACAGAAACTGCGGGGAGCACCAGCGGATGGTTGACGCGCTGAACGGTTCGATGAGGATGGCGTATACGTCACCGCGGTGCCGGGCGACGGCGTCGCGCACCGAGTCCAGGTCGTCGTAGGTGAAGGTGTCGATACCGGGAATGGTGGGGAAGGCGTACTGGCTCTGCCCGGTCAGGCCGCCGGAGCCGAGCAGCTTGCCGTGGAAGCTGATGTCCGCCCGCAGCACCGTCTTGCGGCGCCCATTGTGGTACTTGTACGCGAGCTTCACCGCCCCCTCCACCGCCTCGGCGCCGGAGTTGGGTAGGAAGGACATGTTCAGGTCGCCAGGGAGCACCTGGGCGAGGTTGTGTGACAGCGCGGCCAGGTACGGGGAGAAGTAGGTCTTGTGCACCTCCATCCGGTGCCGCTCAGCGAACCGGCGCCGGGCGGCGAGGATCCGCGGGTGGTTGTGACCGTGGTTGAGGACTCCGACACCGCCGGTGATGTCGAGGATCCGGCGGCCGTCCCGCTGGTACAGGTAGGCACCCTCGGCGCGGTCGACCAGTTCCCGGCCGAAACCGAACGAGGTCATCAGCGACACCTGTGACTTGTTCACGTGCCGCCGGTACAGGTTGTGCACCTCGCCGACGTCGAGCAGTTCGGCGTCGTCAAGGGTGTACAGCTTGGACATTCGTCTCTCCTTTGTGAAGGAAACGGGACATGGCGAATACGGCCAGTGACGTGGCGATCTCGACGACGACACAGAGCAGCCGGCTGGCGACGGCGGCCGTGCCGGCGACACCCCATGGCACGACGGTGGCCAGGGCCGCGGTGAGCGCGAACTCGCGGACCCCCCAGCCGTCGGGTGCGACGATTGACAAACTGCCCGCCACGGTCGCCAACGCGAACGCGCCGACGGCGACCGTCGCGGAGCGTTCGGGAGCCGCGCCGAGCGCCACCACCAGCGCCCACAGGTGCAGGCCGGAGACGAGCCAGGACAGCAGCGCGAGCGCCAGCGCGGCGCGTACCGCGGCCGGCGGCAACGGGGTGATCGGACGCCGGACGAGCCGGGCGACGAGGGCGATGGACCGGTCGAGCAGCGCCGGGCGGATCAGGAGGGCGACGAAGCCCAGCAACGGCAGCAGGATCCAGGGTCCCGGCGCGGCGAGCAGTCCCACTCCGGCGCCGGCGAGGATGGTGAGCCCGATGCTGATCAGGTAGGCGGTGACCATGCGCTCGGCGGGTACTCCGGCCCGCCGGCCCTGGTCCACGTGGGTCACCACGCCCCACACCCGCCCGGGAAGGTACTTGCCGAGCTGGCCGAGGAAGAAGATCCGTGCCGCCGCCAGCCCGCCGACCGGGACCAGTACCCGCCAGGCCACCATGCCGACCAGCAGCCCGCACAGGTTCGCCGCGACCGCCGCCAGCAGGAGCGGCAGGCCGGCCGGGCGGCTCAGGGCCTCCAGCGGCGCGGTGCCGGCGGTACGCATCGTCAACCCGAGCGCGACCGCGGCGGCGACCACCACCAGCGGGGTGAGCCAGCGCGCCGGCCGGGGGCCGAGCACGAGACGCGCGCATCCGACGGCCGCCCCCGCGACCAGCGCGACATGCAGGAGCAGGTGCACGCCCAGGAAGAAGGGCAGGAAGCGGACGCCCCGACAGCGGGCGACGAACCGCAGCAGCCCGACGTCGGAGACCGCGAACACGCCGACCAGCAGCCCCGAAACGAGTGCGAACACCGGGTGGACCAGCGCCAACGGCAGCGACCCCAACGCCGCCGCCACGGCGAGGATCCCGGCCGGCCGGTTCGCGGTCAGGCTGGCGCTGCCCTTGCGGCGGGCCGCCAGCACAGTCCGTGCGAGCAGCTGGGAGCGGCGGAACTGCTCGGACAGCAGCGGGCCGAGCCGGTAGACCTCGTCATGGCGGGCGACGACGCGCTCGCTCAGTACGATCCGGGTACGCGGGGCGAGTCGGTCGCTGTATTCCAGGTCCTCGGAGTCGCGCAGGTCCTCGTCGAACGGCCCGGTCTCCTCGAACACTGAGCGGCGGATCGCCGCCTGCGCGAAGAAGGCGGTCTGAACCGGGCCGGCGCGGCGCCTGCGCCACCAGTAGGCGTGCAGCGTGCGGTACCACTCGACCGGGCCGTCGTCGACGAGCGGCTCCGGTGCGATCAGCCCATGCACGCAGCCGACGTCGGGATCGTCGCGCAGGACCGCTATCGCGTTGGCGATGGCGTCAGGCTCCAGCGCCTCGTCGGAGTCAAG
This sequence comes from uncultured Actinomycetota bacterium, assembly GCA_963750055.1. Classification (GTDB taxonomy): domain Bacteria; phylum Actinomycetota; class Actinomycetes; order Mycobacteriales; family Micromonosporaceae; genus CAVVPI01. The sequence continues at coordinate 256,676 of CAVVPI010000012.1, forward strand.
GAAGAACAGCACGTCACCCGAGGCCATCGCCGCGCCGGTGTTACGCGCGGCGGAGACCCCCCGGTTGACGGAGTGGACGACGAGCCGGCATGGAAAGCGCCCGGCAATCTTCCGCGAGCCGTCCGTACTGCAATCGTCAACGACGATCACCTCGAGCAGCGGGTACGTCTGCCCGTACACCGACCTCAAGCAGGCGTCGAGGGTCTTGGCGTAGTTGTAATTGGGGATGACCACTGAGACGGTGAGGCCCATGCGGCCAGCAAATCAGTCATCTACTTCGATGGGATATCAGCCCACTGTCGACGCGGCCCGGCTCCGGGGCGGAGCACGGGAGCGCACGGGAGCCATCGACACGCTACTGATACTCCATCGATAGTGATCGCATAGCGGTGCCACCGTCGCGCGCCGAAATAGCGCCGGTCCCGGCTGCCCGCGGCGGCATCCCCGATCAGGACCGACCACGTGTCGCCCACGGCCGGGCAGCCTGGCCGTCGGCTACGCTCCCGACGCATGGACCGACGCGATTCCACAACCCATGGAGCTGGTGTGGCAGTTGGTCGCAGCACGGCGAGCCTCGAACCGCCGGTGCCGGCCCCGAACCGACCAGGCCGGCCCCCACGACCGTCCCGGTCCGGACGCCGGGGCCGGCTGCTGTTCGCCACCGTCGCAGCGGCGTGGCTGGCGTTCGTGCTCGCCGGCTTGGTACTCGCCGGGCGCTGGTGGTTGTGGCTACTGCCGTCGGCGCTGCCGCCGCTGCTGCTGGCCGTGGTGCCGGTCCTGCTCGTCGCCTGCGCCTTGCTGTCGCGGCCATTGAACCGGCCGGTCCTGGTCGTCGCGGCGGTGAGCCTGCTGCTCGGCGCCCCACGCAGCGGACTGCGGCCGGACGCGCTGTGGACCAGCACCGTGGTGCCGCCCGGTGCGGTGCACGTCTTCGCCTGGAACACCGAGTACTGGAACCAGGACGACGACGCGGACCGCTTCTACCGGTACCTGCGGGCACAACGCGCCGACGTGTACCTGCTACAGGAATACCTGCGGTGGGACCACGACCGGCCACTCGACGGCGAGTTGCCGGAGGCCGACCTGGCCCGGCTGCGGCGGGAATTCCCCGGCTACGCGGTAGCGGAACGCGGCGAGTTGCTGACGTTGTCCCGGTTCCCGATCGTCGCGCAGCCCCCGGTCGCACCGGATCCGGCCGCCTCCGGAGACCCCACGACCGACTTTCGCCGGGTATTCCGCGACGCCAAGGTGCTCCGCACGGACCTGCGCATCGGGCAGGCGACGGTGTCGTTCTACAACGTCCACATCGCGGTCCCGATCAAACCCGTCAGCCCGTTCAGCGGCGACTTCTACCGGTTCACCAAGCAGGCCGAGCCGCAGCGGCGACAGCAGCTACGCGGCCTCGCCGGCGACGTCACCGGCAACCCGTACCCGGTCGTCGTCGCGGGTGACTTCAACACCAGCCCGGCCATGGCGGACCTGAACGCACTGCCCGGCCGGCTACGTGACGCCGCCACCGCCGGCACGTCGCCGTACCCGGCATCGTGGGGCATCGGCGGCCTGCCGCTGTGGCAGCTGGACTGGTCGTTCATCACCCCGGAGGTGGCCGTGCACCGGTACGGCTTCCGCTCCGCGCAGGGGCTGTCCGACCATCGGGCACAGGAGCTGTGGATCACGCTGGATTCGTCACCTCAGCGCTGAGGAGTGCTCACGGCAAGCTCGGCGGGCGGATCGGGCTCGTCGATCAGGGCAACGTCCGCGTCGTGTGCGCCGCAGTGCAGGCGTACGGCGCCACCGGCCGGCCCTGCCAGCCAAGCCGGGCGGCCTGATGGACCGCGGCCATGAGCGTTGGCAACTCGGCCTCCAGCCAGCTGACCGGGTCTGCCCGCAGCCGATCCACCATCGCGTCGGTCACCAGAGGCAACGGCATGTTGATACCGCCGCCGGCCGCGTGCCAGCTCGCCGTCCCCGTAAGGGACAGACAGGTGGCCCAGACGCGACGCAGCGACTGCTCGCGTACCACCGCGGTGTCCTCGGCCTCGGCGCGCTCTTGGGCGAAGACGCGTACCAGGGCCGGCAGCCGGTACAGCGGCTGACCGCCACCCGGCGCCCCGTCCGCGTCCACAAGTTGCGCGTCGACCAGCTGTTCGAGCAGGTCCTCGGCGACTGTCGGTTCGGTGTCCAGCAGCGCCGCCGCCACCCAAGCGTGGACCTGCGCGCAGTCCAGCAGCGCAAGCCGCCGCAGCAGTCGACGGCTGCCGTCGGGCAGCACCTGGTAGCTGCCCGACAGGCTCGCCCGCACGCTGAGCGGGCCGTGCTCCAACTCGTCGAGCAGCCGCGTGTCGTCGCGCATGCGCGCCAAGAGCTGACCTATCCCCCAGTGCTCACGGACCGTCAGCCGGGCACCGGCGATCCGTACGGCGAGGGGCAGCCCACCGCAGAACGCGACGAGTTCGGCCGCGGACGTCGCCTCAGTGCCGACCCGCGTCTGGCCGACGATCCTGGCGAGCAGGCGCAGCCCGTCGGCCGGGGCAAGGAGCCGGGGCCGAACGCGGTGCGCGCCGGGAAGCCCCACCAACGCGGATCGGCTGGTGACAATCACGCCGCAGCTGCCACTGCCCGGTAACAGTGGCTGGATCTGCGACTCGTCGGTGACGCCGTCAAGCAGGACGAGGATCCGCTGACCCGCGAGTCGGCTCCGGTACAGATGGGCCTGCTCGTCGAGTTCTGGCGGGACGTCGGCCCGATCGACGCCGAGTGCGCGAAGGAACCGTTGCAGCACCTGTGCCGAGCGGCCCGCCGCCGCGTCAAACGATGCGTAGAGCTGGCCGTCCGGGTAGCTGCGGAGCATACGGTGTGCCACGTGCACGGCCAGTGCGGACTTGCCGATTCCGGCCCGGCCGGTGATGGAGACCACCGGCACCGCCCGCGCATCGACCTTACCCGGGGTCAGCGCCTCGCAGGCGGCGGCGACGTCGTCGTCCCGGCCGATGAAATCGGCCGTGTCGGACGGTAGCTGGTGCGGCGTAGGCTGCGGCGCAGCCCGCCGATACACCGGACGGACGGAGGCTCCGTACGCCGGCAGGTTCAGCCCCGGGTCGCCGAGAAGGATGCCGTGTTCGAGGCGGCGCAGCTCGTCGCTCGGTTCGATGCCGAGCTCGCTGACGAACGCTTCCCGAACGGTGTGGTAGACCTCCAGTGCCTCTGCCGGCCGACCCGACCGGTATAAGGCCAGCATCAGCAGGGCGTGCAGCCGCTCGCGCAGCCGGTGGCGTTCGATGAACCAGATCAGTTCGCCAATCACCTCTTCGTGGTGGCCCAACGACAGGTCGAGCCGTATGCGCTCCTCGATCGCGGCAGTACGCAGCTCTTCGAGCCGTTTGCGACCTGCGTCGATCACCCGCCCGGGCAGGCCGGCCAGGGCCGGGCCACCCCAGAGCGCCAAGGCCGCACGCAGCCGCTCGGCGGCGGACGCCAGGTCACCGCCGGCCGAAATGGACCGTGCCTCGGCGACGAGCCGACCGAAGACGTCGACGTCGAGTTGGCCGTCGGCGACCCGAAGCAGGTAGCCGGAGGGGTGGGTCTCAAATGGGCTGGCCAGGTCGCGACTGGTAAAGATCCGGCGCAGGGCTGACAGGCAGATCTGTACCTGCCCACGTGCGGTCGACGGAGGCGAGTCCTCCCACACCGCGTCGATGAGCCGCTCCATCGGCATGACACGGTTCACCTCCAGCGCCAGTACCGCCATGATCACTTGGCTGCGGCGTCCCGGCAGGCGGAACCACTGCCCCTCGTGGCCGGCACGGAGTGGCCCCAGTATCTGTACGTGCACGATATTCCCCCCGGGTAGTCACACCGGGCTTTCGGCGATGCCATTAGCGCGTCATTGCAGCAGGGCGACGGAATTCCCGGTGACTACCTCTTTACGTCGGTTGCCCGCTGGTCGCTGAATGCCCCGGGGCAATAATAGTAAACAAAGCCAACAGATTTAAGAGACTCTATCACTTGAGGTCGAGGGCATCCATAGCACGATCATGGTCGACGGCGCCGCGCATGGCCGCGCGGAGGCTGCCAGATGTTGTTTACGGGCGGTAATGCTCGGTCGGGATCCTCAGACGGAGCAGTTTCCACCCGCCTTGGATTCATCCGTTCCCGCACCGGCAGAGGCTCGAAGGCCCCACTTTCAGCCGGCCAGGGACCTGGTCCAGGAGCCCTGGCCAAGTGCGTTCCGAACGACCGCGGCAGCTACCGGGCCACCGCCAAAGCACTACCGGGGCGATGACCGCACCACCCAAGGAGGCTGCGGTCGACAGGGGGTGCACGGCCTGCAACTGAACCTCGCGGATGATGCGGCGGGCGCCGAACCAGCAGGGTTCGGGGGCCGCTGCCGCGATGGCGCCCGGGGCGGCCGACAATCTGTCACGACGGCCGATCACTTGGTCTGCGCCTCATCGACCGGCATTAGTCATTCGGGTGAAGCGGCCATCCGTCGGTCCGTGGCTGATCGACACACGGCCGGCTGGAGGTCTGGTGACGGCGACGGACATGAGGCACTATGGCTTTCACTTCTGCATAGCTCAAGCTGGATAGGTACGTGAATCATGCCCCTGTCTCGTCGTCTGATCATCTCGGCTGTCGCAGTCACGGTCGCCGTCAGCTCGGGGGTGGCCGTCGCCCTCTGGGCTGACAGCGATCCGCCGTACCGTCCGCCGAGCGCGCACGCGGTCCAGCCGGGCGCGCCGGGCCAACCGGGCAAATCACTGTCAGCCAACGAGTTGTCTCAGCTCTCGCCGCCCGGATTCACCGCAGCCGACACCCTGTTCGTTGAGGGGATGATCCCGCACCACGCCCAGGCGTTGGAGATGACCGCACTCGTGTCGGATCGGACCACCAACCGGGATGTGACGATGCTCGCCAAACGGATCGACATATCGCAGCGTGAGGAGATCACGCGGATGCAGCGGTGGCTTGACGAGCGGAGCGTGCCGAGCGTGGGGCCGCACACGGGTCATGCCGGGCACGACAAGCTCATGCCCGGGATGCTCACCGTCGAGCAGCTCGATCAGCTCAAACAAAAGCGCGACGCGGAGTTCGACCGGCTCTTCCTCACGTTCATGATCAGCCACCACCAGGGAGCGCTGGCGATGGTGGAAGAGCTCTACGCGACGGGTGGAGGGCTCGAACCGGCGAGCGACCAGTTCGCCCGTGAGGTCAACGCCGACCAGAGCATCGAGATTCAGCGGATGCAGGAGCTGCTCGCCAAGATGCGCTGAAATCGGCCTGTAACGGGCGCCTGAAGGGCACCTCGACTCGCTTCGAGTCGAGGTGCCCTTCAGACAGCGGCAGGTTAGATATGCCGATCCACCACCGATGCCCCATCGACGGTACGACGAGAAAAGCCGAGGCCCGCTCAGCATTGCTGAACGGGCCTCGGTCCTTCGTTACCGCACCGGGTCCAGTGGACCGGGCGAGTTACCCGCGGACCTGGTTGCTCAGCGCCTGGGCGTCGCGGATCAGCAGGTTGCGCGCGCCAAAGGCGTTGAGCGCGCCGGCCTGGGTGAGGAAGGTGTTGAGGTGGTTGACCGCTCCGCCGGCTTGCCGCCGCGCTGGCCTTGCCGGGGCTGGTGGCTCAGTGCGTGGCGGAGTCCTTCGTCGCGCGATCGGGCCACCCGGGTTCGGACAGACCGGAGGGAGCGTTCCGCGGTCGGGACGCTCCCTCCGGCTGGTGCTGGTGTTACCGGTTAGTTGAACTTGTAGTAGGCGCGGTGCTGGTATCCGTTGTCGAGAGTCAGGACGAACTCTCGACAGGTGCCCGCCCAGCCCTTGTCGGTCTTCCACGGGTAGGTGTACCGGCCGTTGGCGTTGGCCGACAGGCTCTGGCCATCCGGCGTGTTGGCGCCGACCGGGGTGGGCCGGGTCGGCCCGCTCGGGCTGACGGTCTTCAGCGTGGCGCAGTCGACCAGCCGCGAGTACGGCGAGTTGCTGGCCAGGATGTCCAGGCCACGGTTGGTGGCCAGCTTGAAGGCCAGCTGGACGTTGGTACCGGCCTTGACGCTGTTGAGCGCGGGCGCGGCAGCCTGGTTGAGGAAGTCAGCCCGGCAGGACGGAGGCACGTCGAACGCCTCGGTGTTGTCGTTGCGGTTGGTGGTGCCCTGCACGGCGCTGTAGCCGACGCCACGGCGGGCGAACGAACCCCAGATGATGCAGGAGTTCTCGCCGCCGGTCAGCGCCTTGTCCGCGGCGATGATCGCGTTACGGGAGGTCACGAAGCCCGGAGCGCAACCCTGCATCTTCAGCCCGTCGATGACCAGCTGGAGGGCGAGGTTGTTACCACCGGTGTTCCACGGGTCGTAGATGTTCGGGTTGAACCCGTGCCGGTCGATCAGGTTCCAGGTCATGTCCCACAGGATGGAGGTCCAGGCGTGGCCGATGCCGTGCGGGACGGCCAGGGACGTGCCGTTCAGCCAGCCGCCGGTCTTGATGCCGTCGTAGGTGAACGGCTGGGTGTCCATGTCCCGCGAGTACGGCCGCGGCCGGATGCCGTTACCGCTGCGGCTGTCCTGGAACTGCACGTACGGGCCCATGCCACGCTTGCCGTCGGCCGTGTCGAACTTCGGGTCGAGCAGCATGGTGACCGCGATGTAGTCGCTCCAGCCCTCGCCCTGCTGCTCGTCGCCGCTCAGGCAGTTGACACCCGGGCCACCGGTCAGCCGGAGGGAGATGCCGTGGCTGTACTCGTGGATGATCACGCCGGCGTCGAGGTCGCCGTCGACGATGCCCGGGTGGTTCGGGTTCTTGCGAACCGTGCCGGTGACGACGGCCCTGGCGGCGAGGGCGTCCTTGATGGTCTTTCCGTTGGCCTGGGTCACGGCGACCGCCGGGATGGTGACCGGCGCGGTCGTCATGGCTCCGGTGAGCACCGGAGCGGCACCGCTGGCGTTGTGGGCGATGACCACGGCCTTGGCGCCCAGGGACTCGGCAACCTGGACACGCTGCAGGTAGCTGCAGGCGGTGGTGCCGCCGTCGACCACGCTGACCCAGTTGCCCGCCAGGGCGCCGGGGTACGCGGCCGCGGTGCAACCGGTGCCGGCGTAGATGAACCGGTGCCCGGACAGGCCGGCCACCGTGGGCGCCGGTGAGAACCGCGACCAGGACGCGTTGAACGAGCCCACACCGTCCACGACGACCTGGTTCGGGTCGCCGAACTGGGTGCCCGGCCACAGGTACATCTGCATCCGGGGGGCGCCGCCGTCGGCCGCCGGGGTGGAGAAGTTGGCGTTGTTGGTGCCGCCGCCGTCGGCCGCCTCGGCGCGGACGTAGTCGCCGCCCGTGCCGCCCCGGCCGTAGTTGTTGGACTGGAAGTTACCGGACGCCTCGTCAAAGCCGTACAGGTAGGTGACGTCGTGGATGACGTTGTTCCAGTAGAACAGGTTGGCGGTCGCCGCATCCCGGTAGTTCTGCGGGTGCTCGTTGAGGTCGAGCGGGAAGTCGAAGCTCAGGTTCGCCCCGCCGTCCGGGCTGCTGCCGAAGTCCGGAGCGTTGTTGTTGTCCTGGTCCTGGTAGGCGTGGACGTTGTTGCCCTGGGTGGTGGTGTACTCGGCACCCGGCTGACCGTCGGTGTCGTGCCAGCCGTGCGGGGAGGCCTTGCCGTCCGCCGGGTTGGTGACCAGCTCCCGCGGCCCGTCGTTCGGGCTCTCCTTGGGCAGGTCGTACACCCGGTAGCTCGACCCGTCCTGGACCGGGTTGCGGGTGCCGGGGTTCGCCGGGCTGAGCGGCGACGACGCCGTCGAGGTCGACGTCACGCTGCGGCCCAGGTTGGTGGCGATTTCCTCGGCGTTCTCGTGGGTGGTCCAGTCGTCGGCGTTGAGCAGCTCGCCGGTCTCGGCGTCGACCGCGGCGTTCCACAGGTGCTCGGCGGCGGAGTCGTCGATCACCATCTGCCAGGCCAGCCGCAGCCCGTTCTCGGTCTGCTGCCAACCAAGCTTCGCCGGAATCGGCTGGTCCGAGATGCCCGCACCGGACACGACCGTCGTCTTGGCCGCGCCGGCGGCGCGGCTCATCACCTTGGCGTTCTTCGGCTCGGCCAGGTCGAGACCCTCGGCCGCCGCCTCCACCGCGTCGACCGCGTCCAGCACGGCCGCACCGGAAGCCTTCTCCGCCAGGCCCGACACCAGGCTGTCACCGACATGGATGACACTGCCGTCGCGGGCGATGTTCACCGTGCTCACCGCGCCGAAGACGTCCAGCTCCTTGTACCGCTGCACCAGGTTGACGTGCGTCACCCCGTTGTGGCGGCTGGTGTAGCTCGACATCACCTCCAGGTCGGACACGTCCGCGGCACGCACCCCGAAGTCAGCCGGGTGCGCCCGCAGATACCGCATCGCGATGTCGTTCGGCGCGCCCTCGTTCGGGTCGGTCAGAAAGATCGGATTCGCCTGGGCCTTCTCAGGATCAGCCCACGCGGATTTCGTTGACAGGGTGGTCAGGGACGTGACCAGCGTCGTGGACAACAACAACGCGGCGTAACGTCGACCACGGGACAGATGCACAGGCACCGCTGCTCCTTCGGGGGGCGGACAGGACAGCACAATGCGGCGATCCACGACCGCTACAGCGGCCCACCACGCCCATCCGCGGCGCCCACCCGGAAACCACGTTTGGTAGCCAAACCGGTGCGGGGTGAATTACATCGACGCTACGGTGCGGTTTGCATGTCGATCATCCGACGAGTGGCGGAAAATTCGCGCAGCAACTGCTACGCCTGTCGTGGCCGCTCCAATCCACCCACTTTGGACCCACGCTCACCAGCGAAGGCCGCAAGAACCCCGGCCGGAACAGAGCTACGGACATGAGCACGATCCACAACGGTCGGTAGCGGCGAAGCCGTGCTCAGTCCCCGGATAGCGGGCGATCGTTGGTGCGATGCGGCGATCCGCCCAGGTCCGTCTGCTTTGCACTGTGGTGACCTGGCTGGACGGCGATGAAACGGATCTCCCGCACCGACAGCTTTGGGCTGAACAAGGGGAATCTCAAGCAACGACTGCGCACAAGTTCACTCACGCAAATGCGTGCATATCCCGCCGCCTTCTTGACCAACGACCGATCGACGGTACGGTCCTTACCTACATGACGCGCGTGCTTGCATGCATGTGCACGTCGCGTCAGGTCTTTCGATCGGAAGGCGACATATGACACATCAGTCAGGTACTAAGTCACGCAAAGGATCGCGGGCGCTCGGCCTGATGGCCGCGGGCGTGCTTGCGGTCGGCTTGGTGCCGGGGACGGCGTCAGCCGCGGAGCCTGATCCACGGATCGGCCTCGGTGGCGGCTGGCTCGACGCGCAGTCCGCGATCAGCAACCTGGAGCACTTGGCGCACCGCGACAAGCCGGCGGGTTTCGTCGATCCGACGAACCCTGGCAACGGCGGGTTCTACGCGTCGGACTTCGCCTTTGGCAGCAAGTACGCGTTCCTGGGCAACTACAACGGGTTCAACATCGTCGACATCTCCGTGCCGGCCAACCCGACGCTGGTCACCAGCGTCGTGTGCCCGGGTGGGCAGGGTGACCTGTCGGTCCACGGCAACCTCGTCTTCATGTCCGTGGAGGAGACCCGCGGGCGGGTCGACTGTGGCACGAACCCCAACGTCGGCACCCGGTTCCAGGGCGTCCGGGTCTTCGACATCAGCAACGTGCTCAACCCGGTGCAGGTCGCGGCCGTTCAGCTCTGCCGCGGCTCGCACACGCACACCCTGGTGGCCGACCCGAACGACCCCGACAACGTCTACCTCTACAACTCGGGCACGACCTCGGTGCGGCCGGCCACGACGATGGAGGGCTGCAACAACAACGCCGCGGACGGCGAAAACCCGTCGCGGTGGCGGATCGAGGTCATCAAGGTGCCGCTCGCGGCGCCTGAGCAGGCCGCCGTGGTGAACGAGTCGCGGCTGTTCCAGGACCCGGTAACCGGCCGGATCGACGGCCTGCAGAACGGGCCGCAGACGCCCCGGCACCCGTCCGGGTCGACCTGGTCGCCCACGCCGAACACCAACACCTGCCACGACATCACCGCGTACCCGGAGATCGGGCTGGCCGCCGGCGCCTGCCAGGGCAACGGCATCCTGATCGACATCAGCGACCCGGCGAACCCCCGCCGGATCGCCGAGGTCTCCGACCCGAACTTCGCGTACTGGCACTCGGCGACGTTCAACAACGACGGCACCAAGGTTATCTTCACCGACGAGTGGGGCGGCGGTGGCGCCGCGCACTGCCTCGCCACCGAGCAGCCGGAGTGGGGCGCCAACGCGATCTTCGACATCGTCGACCGCAAGATGGAGTTCCGCAGCTACTACAAGCTGCCGGTTCCGCAGAGCAACCGGGAGAACTGTGTCGCGCACAACGGTTCGCTGATTCCGGTGCCCGGCCGCGACATCATGATGCAGGCCTGGTACCAGGGCGGCATCTCGGTGTTCGACTTCACCGACTCGGCCAACCCGCACGAGATCGCGTTCTTCGACCGCGGGCCGGTCAACCCGAACGCGCTCGTGCTCGGTGGGTTCTGGTCGGCGTACTGGTACAACGGCAACCTCTACGGCAACGAGATCGCCCGCGGCCTGGACGTGTTCAAGCTGACGCCCAGCCAGTACCTGTCGAAGGCGGAGATCCAGGCGGCTTCGGAGGTGCGGCTCGGCGAGTTCAGCCCCCAGGGCCAGCCGAAGATCACCTGGACGCCGAGCTTCGCGGTCGCGCGTGCGTACTACGACCAGCTCGTGCGGGCCAACGCCTTCGACCCGGCGCTGGCCTCGAAGGTCGATGGCTTCCTGACCCGGGCTGAGGACTTCGCGGCCGGCGGCAAGCGGGGCGCCGCTGAGGAGCAGCTGCGTACGCTCGCCAACGTGCTGGGCGCGCCGCAGTACCAGACGCTGAAGGACGCCGTGGTGGCCCTGGCGGACGCGGTCAACCCGACCGTCTCCGTCACGGTGAACCCGGCCGAGCCGACCGGCAACAACGGCTGGTACACCAGCGACGTCACGCTCACGGTCACCGGCCTGACCGCCGACCTGACCGGCCAGGTCTCCACCGACGACGGGGCCACCTGGGTCAACGTGCCCGGCAACGGCATCGCGACGATCAGCTCCGACGTCAAGGGCTCGGTACGCTACCGGGCGCTCGACAACTCCGGTTACCCGACCAAGGAGGGTACGGTCTGGCTCAAGCTCGACAAGACCGCGCCCGCCGTGGCGGTGTCCGGGCTGACCGACGGGGCGTCGTACGGCGACTCCGGCACGGTGACCGTGGACTGGACGGTCAGCGACGCCACCTCCGGGCCCGGCACCACCCCGGAGAGCGGGCTGCTGGACGGCAAGCGGGTGACGCGGGGTTCGACGATCACCCTGTCCGGCCTCTCGCTGGGCAGCCACACGTTCGAGGTGACCGCGAAGGACAAGGCCGGTAACACCACGACCGAGTCCATCACCTTCACCGTCAAGACGTCGTTCGCCGACCTGCAGGCGCACGTCGACGGCTTCAAGTCGACGGGCACCATCTCCGCCAGCAACGCCGACAAGCTGACCAGCAACCTCAGCAAGGCCAGCGCGGCGGCCGCCGGCGGCAAGCCGGCGGAGGCGGTCGAGTACCTCACCGCCTTCGTCAACCAGGCCAGCGTGCTCAACGCCACCGGCGCGCGCAACCTGCTCGTCCGCGACGCCCAGGCGCTGATCGTTCAGATCGGCGGGTAACTCGCCCGGTCCACTGGACCCGGTGAAGTAACGAGTGGCCGGGGCCCGTTCAGCAATGCCGAACGGGCCCCGGCACCTCTCGTGGTGAAGGCATATCTGATCTGTCGCTAGCTGAAGGACCCCTCGACTCGAAGCCATCGAGTTCAGGTGCCCTTCGCCTTTTCGGTACCGGTGCGCGGTCCGTGCATCGCGGCCAGCATTTCTTGCATCCGCTGAATCTCGATGCTCTGGTAGCGCGAGCCGATCAGCCCCTGCTCCTCCGAGTGCACAGTGCGAACCGGACGGTGGCGGTGATCGGAATCGCCTTGAGTACCCGAGCGAGCTCCAGGCAGAGCACCGTCCCGGATCTGTCGTCGTTCGCGCCCGGCGCCGGTCACGCTGCGGTGATGGGGCGCCGACCATCACCAACGGTCCGCCCGGACCGGACCGGCTGACCCACTCGGCGAAAACGTTGGCGAGGTCAGGTTCTGGTGCGCAGTGGTGTTGACGGACAGTGTGAGCCGGTCGATGGCCAGCTCCTCAAGCTTGAGCTGATGTTGTCGCTGCTCGTTCCGCTGAGCATTTGATGCCACTGCAGGATCTGGTGCAGCAGGATGCCGTCGACGAATCCGCCCAGTCCCACTCCCAGCACGATCCCCGGCAGAGCAGGCATGCCGGTGCCGCACCTGCCCACGCCTCGCCCACGGTATCCACGATCGCCGGCTCCCCGCCGCGTCGATGCTCCCGAGCGCACATGACTGAGTTTTGGAACCCCGCAGGGTGACTCACATCCGCTGCCGAGCTGTTGTGATCGTCAATCTTCGATGAGTGACATGAGGAGAATCTGTTCGGTGGGTGGGGTCGGACGATAATCCGTTCGTACGATTCACGGTATGAGCCTGGCGGAACGCCTGCGATGGGCAGCGGGAGCGTGCCTTCGTCGGCAGGGCGACGGAGACGGCGGAGTTCCGGGCGGCCTTGCACGGCGAGCCGGGTGCCCCGGCTCTGATCTAGGTGCACGGACCCGGTGGGGTCGGTAAGTCGACGTTGTTGCGACGGTTCGCCGCCGAGGGCCGCGATGCCGGGCGGCGAGTGATCGAAGTCAACGGGTGGCTCATCGATCCTTAGCCGGCGGGGTTCTCGGCCGAGGTGAGGCTTCCTGCCGGGGCTGCCGGACGATGCGCTCGTCGTCGTGGCCAGGCGGGAGCCGCCCAGCGCAGCGTGGCAGATCGACCTAACGTGGCAGGACGCGATGACCGTGCGGCCGCTGGGCGAGCTGGCTTCGGTCGAGGCACGAGACCTGCTCGAATTGCGCGGGCTCGCCCCGGGGCGTGTGACCGCACGCCGACGGCCCGCTCGAGCCGGGATCCACCTGCCATTGGAGCACCGCTGGCTTGTCGGTCGCCTCCACCGTCTACGCAATGGACGCCCCCACGCCGTATCCTCTGGGGCGGCCCCGCACACGGCATCGCCGGCCTCCACGAGTGGACGTTCACGGCCGAGGGCGACGCCACCGTGGTACACACCGCCGAGTCGTGGGACGGTGAGCCGGTTCGCGCCGACCTGGAGAACCTACGCGACGCGCTCGACGCCTCCCTCGTCTCCTGGCTCAAACACCTGCGCAAGGCCGCGGAGCACCCTGACGCGCGCTTCGATCATGCGCTTGCTGAGGTGGTAACGGTCACCGACAGCGACGGAACCGAGCATTGAAGAAGCAGCTCGTTGAGTGCCCACGTGTTGAACGCTACCTGCCAGCCGGATGGGAGATGCGAGACTAACGCTCAGGTGGGACCTGGTTGCCGATGAGTGCCATCAAGGCGGCGTGCGTCTCGCGGTCAGCGGCCACAACGAGCCCCCCGGCACCGGCGTGCAGCGGCTGCCCATAGATGCCGGTCATCACACATCCGGCGGCCTGACACAAGGCGATCCCGCTGGCGAAGTGCACACTGTCCTGCAGATGGCCATCAGTGACGTATGCGGCTCGCCGGCCGGCGGCGACCCATGCCACCGCCAGAGTGGTGGAGACCACCCGCGGACGGAACTGTTCAACGAATCCCGTGTCGGCGAGCAGTCGGACCGCCCGGAAACTGGGATCGTTCGGGAACGGTGGATCGAGGTTGACATCGACCAGCCGAGAATCAGCGGACGGCGTGAGTTCCTCGTCCACACCGTCGCGACGGACGTACGCGTGAGAGCCGTCCGTCCAGAACACCTCCTCGGCGAACGGGTCGGCTGAGGCCGCCACCGTGATGTCCGAGCCCGTCCGCAAGGCGACGTTCACCGCGACCAGCATGCTCCGCGCGGCATAGTTCAGCGTGCCGCATAGGGGATCGACCAGCCACATACGCTCGGCGCCGTCGGCACCCGTGCGTCCGCTCTCCTCACCCGTCACGGCATCGTCCGCTCGGGCGGTACGGAGCACGTCGAGGATGGCCTTCTCCGCTTCGATGTCGGCAGCCGTGGCGAAGTCACCTGGGGACTTCTCGAAGCGCGTCAGGGATGCACCGTACTTGGCGCGCACGACAGCAGCTCCTGCCTGCACTGCTGTAATGGCCAAGTCCTCGTCTGTGGTCAGCATGCGTGCAGGATAGATGCGGTTGCTGTACCGCCTGATCGACGAAACCAATGAGCGTGGCCGCCAACCAACGGCTGGAACGACCGCACTGCCTGGTAACGGTCCGTCAACGCCTACATCGCGCAACTGCGGAATCTTTGCAGCCGACTCCCTCCCCGGCAGTCGGGTGAGACACCTCGGAAGGTGGCATCCTCGCCGTGGCCGGTTTCGCCGCGGGGCTGTGGTCGGCGTCGGGCTCCAACGGGGCGTTCATGCACGCCTGCAACGCCATCTACGACGTACCCGAGGGCCCCCGGTGTGGAAGACGTTGCCGGTTCGGCTCGGCGTCACCGTCGTCAGTGGGGTCATCGTCACCGTCGCCGGGCTCGCGGTGGTGCTCGCCCCGGCCGGCAGGCCGCCTCCTACACGTCGACCACAGTGTCGTGCCGGTTTGGGACATCGCCAAGTGGCCGATCTTGGTGATCCCGATCAGCCTGCTGTTCTCGATCCTGTACCGGGCGGCTCCAACGCCCGGAACGGCGGATTCCAATGGCTTAGCCCCGCGGATTGCTCGCCGTCGTGGTCTGGCTGGTCGCCGCCGGCGGCTTCGCCCTGCACGTCGCCAACTTCAGCAACTACGGCAAGACCTACGGGAACCTGGCCGCCGTCATCGTTCTCCTGATCTGGATGTGGATCTCCAACATCGCGATCCTGCTGGTGCCGAGTTCGACGCCGAGCTGCAGCGCCATCGGACAATCGAAGCCGGCCACCTTGCCGACGACGAGCCCTACATAGAGTTGCGCGACACGCGGAAGATCGATTAGGAACACGCGACGGCGCTAACTGACCGCCCGTCCGACCACCGGTGGCGCAGCGTACGGCGATCGCCGTACGCTGCGCCACCGGGAACTACAGCTGCTGGGTGCCGCTCCGCCCCCCCGGCCCGTTATTCTTGGTGATCGGCGGTGACAGTGCCGCGACGTGCATATGCGCAGGTGAAGACCCGGGGCTCGACCACCGCCGATGCGCGCCGGACCGGTTGGCCGGCCGACGCGCATCGGCATCGACGAACTGTCCCAACAAGAAGGGTTGCTGTCACCGTCTCCAAGTTGGGTAGCGCCTCGCCGAGGAGTGCGCTTTTAGTGGCTGGTCACTTGCCTGGCTTGTAGCGCCGCTCGACGTGGCCCTTGAGGTCCTCAGGGTAGAAGTAGACGGACCGGAGGTTGCCGCTGGCGTAGCGCTCGGCCTGGTCGGTAAAGTGCGGCGAGTCGGGATTCCCGCTGTTGCCGCCCTCCCTGATCGCCCAGGCGCGCAGCCTCGGCCCGAACTCGACGACCGCCACAAAGGTGTTTCCGCTGCTGGCGTAGAAGCGCCTCGTTCCCGACTGGCGCGCCCCCGGGTACGTGGCAAGGGAACCCCATGTCCCGGAGGTGAAAGGCACCGGGATGCTCGGCTTCGCATCGTTGAACGTCTGGGCAATCGCGCCGTCGTTGCGCTGGAAGCGGTTGATCTCGCCCCACGGCACTTGCCAGCTGCCAAAATCGTTTGTCAGCCGGTCCACCGCAGCGTCGAGCGACGCGAGTCGCTGCGCATCGGTGGAGCGCGACCCCGCGGCCCAGAAAATGGCGAGCGAAGTCGCAGTGGAATCCGCGCTCCATCGATAGTTCCAGCCGCGTAGCAGGCTGATCGGGCCAGCGAGTCTCACCTTCTGCTGGTTGCCCTCAGGCAGTTTGTCCCATGCGGAGACGAGCTGCGGGATGAGTTCGGCGAAGGCGCCGAGGTAGGAATCGAAGGCGACATCGCGCAGCGCCTGCGGGGTGAAGTCCTTCCGCCCGGACATCAGCTGGATGACATGCCGCCCGCGCTCGTTCTCGCTGCCCGTGTTGAAGTAGCGGGGAAAATCAGCGGCGTTGGGGCTGTCCGCGCCGGCCGCGGTCCAGGGCCAGTTGTTCGTGTTGAACGCCCAGCCATTCTGCGGATTCACTACCTGCGGCATGCTCTCAAGGCTGTGCAGCCCTTGCCAGTCGGTCGCCGGATCGCTGCCGTCGACGGGCTGGGTGTAGTTGAAGCGATTGTCGCGGATCGGCATGAACTGCGGCAGCAGGAAGGCGGCGTTGCCCTTCGAGTCCGCGAACAACGTGTTGTTCGAGCTGTTCGCCTTGAGGCTCGCCACCTCCATGTAGTCCGCGTAGTCCCGCGCCTTGGTACGCAGGAAGCTCTGCTGCAGTGCCTCGACGGGCTTGTTCATCAGCGCGAAGGCGATCCACTTGTCGGACGCCTGGCGCACGATCGGGCCGTGGTGCGTGGCGTAGGTGGTGAAGCTGCGCTGGGTCTGCCCCCCGTCCGCGGTGCGGTAGGACAGCGTGATCGTCTTCGTCGTCACCGGCCGCAGGCCGTCGCCGTAGCGGTAGGAGAGGCTGCCATCCGCCCCGGTCACAATGGTCTCGGTGAACTCATCGACGTTGTCGACCACGGCCGATGTGTGCATCCAGCCCACGTTGTCGTTGAAGCCCTGGTAGATGAAGAACTGCCCCCAGGTGGCTGCGCCATAGGCGTTGAGCCCTTCGTCGCTCGTCATGTGCAGTTCCGAGCGGAAATAGAAGCTGGTGTGCGGGTTGATCAGCAGCAGCGCCCGGCCGTTCTGCGTGTGGCTCGCAGGGATCGCGATGCCGTTCGAGGCCTGGGACGGGCGGTACGGTGCTTCCGGCTCCGCGTCGGCCATCGCCAGCGCGGTGGTGTCGTAGAAGGCCCTGAGCTGGGTGAGCGACACCCGCTCGATGTCGCCGCCGATGCTGCCTTCGCTGAAGCTCAGCGCCATCCACGGCTCGAACCGGGTGATCACGCGCGGACGTACCTCGGGGTGGGTCGCGAGAAAGTAGTTCAGCCCGTCCGCCCAGGCGTCCATCAGCTTGCGCAGCCAGGCCGGGCTGTTCGCGTAGAGGGCCTTCAGCACCTCGGGATCGATGAACAGCCGCTGGCGCAGGTCCTGCCAGATCGCGCTCTCGCCCTCGGCCTCGGCGAGGCGGCCGAGGTTGACCAGATAGTTCCGCTCGACGCGGTTGAAGTCGTCCTCGGCCTGGGCATAGATCATCCCGAACACCGCATGGGCATCGGTCTTGCCCACCACATGCGCGATCCCCCAGTCATCGCGGGTGATCGTCACGTGCGCCGCTTGTTGGTTCCAGCGGGCGTGGTCCGGCGGAGAAGCGGCGGATGCGCTGCCGGCTGGCAGCCCCACCGCGGATGCTGCGGCTCCAGCGGCCAGTCCGGCTGCTCCGCCCAGGATGCGGCGCCGGCTCAGCTCTTTGTTCTGCGCGTGGTTCATACGTTGAGCTACCTTCCTCGGGGGGCGAGGGATCGCCCCCGGTTTACGCGATATCTGCCAGGGTGAGGCTTCCCGCCACCGTTCGTTGGCGTTTTCGACGGCCGATACGTGCCTCGGTGGCAATCCATCTCCGCATCGCTACTGCTACGTCGCTTCGCTGGATCTGCAGCGCCATATTCCGATGCGTTGATGCGGTTGCGGGTCGCCGATTCCGAACTTCGGTCCTTATTGGAAAAAGTGTCTTGGTGTCAACCGTGCGCGTGCCAGGGTGGCTGGACGCAGCGACGACCGGATGGCTGGTCGGTGGCGGGGTGGCCGCCGTTCGGCCAGGGACCGGGCAACGGTCATCGACGCCTCCCGGGCCGCTTGATGATCAACCTGCTCTGAATTGAATATCATCCACTTTGACCGCAGGGCAATAGAAATCACCAGATATTTGACTGCGAGACATGCTCGTGATAATCGACATCCATCGTGCCGTGCCGTCCTGACTCGTTGCGCACGTGCCGAGCAACCGGCGGGCAGCCTGTCCGGCGGAGAACGGTCCTGCGCCACCCTCGCCGCGCTGCTGCTGGCCGAACCACCGCCGCAGTTGCTGCGAGCCCAATCCGGGTAAGCAGTTCCCGCGACCCCAGGGTGAGACGGGCATGCGGAACGGTCAAGCCGTCGACCTGCTCGACGAAGTTCACCGCAGGGCTGCTCGACGGGTTGGTTGATCCAGGCGATCTCGGGTAGCCGGGGTGCTCGAGGTCGGCGGGTGAGCCGGTGTGGATGGCTGGTCCAGGCCTGGTCGAGGGTGGCCTGCCGCTGGTCGCGGATCTGGTCGGCGGTGCCGTAGTGGGTCGAGGCCGGGGTGTGCATGCCGATCCCGGAATGCCGGTGTTCATGATTGTAGGCGGTGAAGAAACCGTCCCAGAACGCTCGGGCGTCTTCCAGAGATCCGAAACGGGTCGGGAAGTCCGGCACATATTTCATGGTTTTGAACTGGGCCTCGGAATACGGATTATCATTCGATGTGCGGGGACGGGAATGTGACCGCATGACGCCGAGGTCGACGAGGAGTTCCGATACCGGTCTGGAGACCATCGCCCCGCCCCGGTCGGCGTGGATCGTGTGCGGTTCGACCCGGCTACGGGCGATCGCGGCGGCGAGGAAATCCTTCGCGACGACAGCGTCCTCGGCGGCGGCGACCAGCCAGCCGGTGACATAGCGGGAGAAGATGTCGATGATGACATAGCACCTGCACCAGACGCCCTTGGTGGGTCCTTTCAACGCGGTGATATCCCAGCTCCACACCTGGTTCAGGCCGTGCGCGACGAGTTCCGGACGGACCCGTGGTGGATGCGTGGCCAGACGACGCCGCTCAGTGCTCTGCCCGGCGGCGCGGGCGATGCGGTACATCGTCGACACCGAGCACCAGTAACGACCTTCGTCGAGTTCCCTGGCCCACACCTGCGGGATCGCCAGGTCCGCGTAGGTCGGACTGTTGAACAGGGCCAGGACCCGGGTGCGTTCGGCAGCCGTCAGGATCTGCGGTGGCGGGGTACGCGGCAGCCGGGGGGTCCACGCGGGCGGGCGTGGCGGTAATGAGTGGCCCGGGCGACCCCGGTCAACGCACACGAGCGTCGCACCGAGATATCCGCCGCCCGCAATTCCGTGAGCGCGCCGGTCAGGATTTCCTCGGCGGCGGATCGTCTCGGTCTCCCGGTTACCAGTCAGATCAAACGTGTAGAAGTGGTGATACGGGGCCACCCCACCCACGCCGGTGACCGACGGGACGCCGGCGCACGGGTCGGTCGCGGTACTCGCCGACGTCCAAGCCCGCTCCATCCGGCGCAGGTAGTCGTAGGTGAAGCACTGCGTGTCCCGGGTACCGGACGGGTTGTTCGCGATCCGCAAGATGTTGCCGGACGGGTCGTAGGTGTAGTAGGCATCGATGTCGACAACCGGAGCGGCCTCGCGATCCAGCCGCTGCCGGGTGAGCCGCTTGGAACCCTGCTCGTACTCGTAGGTCGACCACACCTTCCGGGTGCCCACCAACGCCTCGGTCTGCAGCACCTCACCCGTGGCGGCGTAATCGATGTCGGTCAGGTACGGGTCGTCACCGGTTATCGCGGTGAGCCGCTCCAGACCGTCGTAGGTGTAGACGATGGTCTCGAACGGGAGCCCACCCCCGTCCGACATGCTCACCGACTGGATGGAGCCGTCCCGGTTGTACTCGGTGCCGAAGGTGTAGAAACCGGCGAGTTCCGCCCCGGCGTGCTCCGGCACCGAGTAGTAGGTGGCGTGCGGCCGGTAGAACTCGTCGTAGACAGCGGGGTACGTGGCGTACTCGGCGTCACCGACCCACCGACTCGCAGAGAAGAGCGTGCCAAGCAACTCCAGGTCGTACATCCAACTGCTCAACAGCTCGCCGGTCGCCACCGTGCCCTTGTAGACAGCGGTCGTGCGGCCGATGTCGTCGTACGTGGTGCTGATCCGGGCCCCGACCCCATTGACGGTGCTGGTCACCCGGTCGAGGTCGTCGTACTCGATCGTCGAGGTGCCGGCGTCCGGGTCGATCGACTTGACCCTGCGGCCGAGCTGGTCGTATTCGTGCCGCCACACGTTGTTGGCCGGGTCGGTGACGGTGGCCAGCTGGCCGGCCTTCGTGTAGGTGTACGTGGTGGTGTCCGCCGGGCCCGTCGGGTCCGCGCCCTGGTACTGGAGCAGGTGGGTCGTCTGGCCCAGGGCGTTCATGACGGTGGTCATGGGTGCGCCACCCTGCGGCGGGTCGACCGAGATCCGGTCGCCGCCGTAGGTGGTGGTGCGCCACTTCTCGTTGCCGGCCACCGCGAAGATCTCCGCCTTGACCCGGTCCGCGCCGTCGTAGACGTAGAGGGTCTGGCCGTTCACCTCGCCGTTGACCGCCGGGTAGATGGTGTCGCGCGGCGCGCCCGTGACGTTGTAGGTGGCGTACGTCTTGGCAAGCTTGCCGGTGCCGGTGTAGAACGTGTCGGCGACCATGCGGGTGCCGCCCGGCCCCTCCGTCTGCACCTGCCGAGGTCGCAGCAGACCGTCGTGCAGCTTGTACTCGACGCTGTAGGAACCGTCGTTCTGCCGCTTCCCGGTCTTGATCGCGACCGGTTTGTCGGTCCGGACCAGGTAGGTGTACCGGACGCTCGGGTCCAGCCCGGCGGTCCCGGTCCGGTCCGGCATCCACACCTTCGACAGCCGACCCAGGGCGTCGTACTCGAGCTTGCTGACCAGCAGGTTCGGGTCGGTCTGCTTCACCGGCTGCCCCCCAGGCCGGCGCGTACTCGGTGGTGGTGGCGTGGCCGAGCGGGCTGGTCTGCTTGACCTTGGTGGTCAGCCCGTGCGTCTCGGTGTACTCGGTGGTCGTGGTCTTGCCGAGCGCCGAGACCCCATCCGCCGCGCCCCCGGGTCGCCGCCGAGCTGCTTTTCCTGCGCGCCGCCACGACACCCAATTTGGGCTTATAGTTGCTTTCGCGAGCTTCCGACCTTTAGTGCTGTTCAGCAGTCTTCGCCCGTCAAAGAGCAGAGCGCAGGCGCCTACGTAGCTGCCGGTCGGGGTGCCACGGCGGGTGGGAACGACAGAAGGATCGCTTTACTACGTTGATCGAAACCCGGGGACGAACGGAGAGGATCGGAGATGTTCCTGACTCCATCCGACACGGAGAAGCTGCTGCTCAGCGTCGCCGGCATGGTCGCCCGCGACCGCCTCGAACGCGGCGTACTCCTGAACTATCCGGAATCGGTGGCACTGCTCTCATGCTGGGTCATCGAGCGGGCCCGTGAGGGCGCTCGGGTGACCGATCTTATGAGCGACGGCCGGCACGTGCTGCATCGTGACCAGGTCATGGAGGGGATTCCGGAGATGATCTCCAATGTCCAGGTCGAGGCGACCTTCCCGGACGGGCGGAAGCTCGTCACGATCACGGCGCCGATCCCATGATCCCAGGCGAGGTTCGGGTCGCCGAGGCCCCGGTGGAGCTCAATGCCGGCCGGGAGCGGCGTTCGCTGGTCATAGTCAACAACGGCGACCGGCCGATCCAGTTGGGGTCGCACCTGCACCTGCCCGACGCCAACCCCGCGCTCGGGTTCGACCGGAAGGAGGCGATCGGCTTCCGGCTCGACGTGCCGGCCGGGGCGTCGGTGCGCTTCGAGCCCGGGGTCAGCCGCACGGTGGAGCTCGTGGCCCTGGGCGGACGGCAGGTCGTGCCAGGGCTCCAGATCCACAACGTCGGCGCCCTCCCGACCCACGAGCGCGCACCCAAGAAGGTGGTCCCGTTCCGTACGCCGGCGACCGAGGCGGAGGCGCCGTGAGCCGGATCAGCCGCCGTGAGTACGTCGAGCAGTTCGGGCCCACCGTCGGCGACCAGATCCGGCTCGGCGACACCGACCTGTGGATCGAGGTGGAGCAGGACCTCAGCGCTGGGGGCGAGGAGGTCGTCTTCGGTGGGGGAAGACTATCCGCGAATCCATGGGCCAGGGGCTGTCCACGCGGGAAGAGGGCGCTATCGACCTGGTGATCACCAACGTCCTCGTCCTGGACCACTGGGGCATTGTGCGCGGCGACGTCGGCGTACGCGACGGTCGGATAGCCGCGGTGGGCAAGGCCGGCAACCCCGACATCATGGACGGCGTACACCCCGATCTGCACGTTGGGCCGAGCACCGACGTCATCTCGGGCGAGGGCCACATCCTCACGCCCGGCGCCATCGACACGCACGTCCACTTCCTCACTGAGGTCGAGATGCTGGAGGCGCTGGCTACCGGCACCACGACCGTCGCCGGCGGCGGGACCGGCCCGACCGAGGGTTCCAAGGCCACGACTGTCACCCCGGGCGAGTGGTCACTAACGATGATGCACCGGGCGCTGGACCACCTCCCGCTCAACGTGATCCTCTTCGGCAAGGGCAGCACGGTCAGGGCGGCCGCGCTGGAGGCGGAGGCACGGGCCGGCGCCGGTGGCTACAAGGTCCACGAGGACTGGGGTGCTACCCCGGCGGTCATCGACGCGGCGCTGAAGGCCGCCGACGAGTTCGGTCTCCAGATCACACTGCACGCCGACAGCCTCAACGAGGCTGGTTATGTGCAGCACACTCTGGACGCGATCGGCGGCCGCGGGATCCACGTCTTCCACTCCGAGGGCGCCGGGGGTGGGCACGCACCGGACATCATCACCGTCGCCGGTGAGGCCAACGTGCTGCCCGCATCGACCAACCCGACGCTGCCGCACACGGTGAACACGGTGGCCGAGCACCTCGACATGCTGCTGGTGGTCCACCACCTCAACCCGCACGTACAGGAGGACCTCGCCTTCGCGGAGTCCCGGATCCGGGCGAGCACGATCGCGGCCGAGGACATCCTGCAGGACATGGGGGCCATCTCGATCACGTCCTCGGACGCGCAGGCGATGGGCCGGATCGGGGAACTGGTCTGCCGCACCTGGCAGGTGGCGCACGTGATGAAGACCCAGCACGGCACATTGGGATCAGGCCTGCCCGCCGACAACGAACGAGCCCGTCGCTACGTCGCCAAGTACACGATCTGCCCCGCCACCGCGCACGGGATCGACCACGAGGTCGGGTCGATCGAACCCGGCAAGCTGGCCGACATGGTGCTGTGGCACCCGGCCTTCTTCGGCATCCGTCCCGCAGCCGTGATCAAGGGCGGCGCCATCGTGGCCGCCCCGCTCGGCGACCAGAACGGCGCCATCCCAACCCCGCAGCCGGTGTTCATCCGGGCACCGCTGCCGAGCTCCGCCGGGTCAGCTCCGCACCTGGCGACGACCTTCGTGTCACCGCTGGCCATCGAGGACGGACTGGCCGGCCGCCTGGGCCTGCGGCGCCGGCTGACTGCCATCCGACCGACGCGGGGGATCACCAAGGCTGACCTGCCCAACAACACCGCCCTGCCCGCGATTGAGGTGGACCCGGAGACGTTCGCGATCAGAATCGATGGCGAGCCGGTCCGACCGCGTCCGGTGGACGAACTGCCGCTTGCCCAGCGCTATCTGATGTTTTGAGGGATCGTGCCCGCAGAGCTCGGCGCGCTGCTGTTGGCAGACGCGCGGCTTCCCACCGGCGGCCACGCGCACTCCGCGGGTCTCGAGCCTGCCCTGCGCGCGGGGATGACCGCGCACCAGGTGCCGGCGTACATCGAGGCCCGGCTCCGCTCGGTCGCGCTCGTCGAGGCCGCAGCCGCCGTACTCGCCCTGCGGGCAGCGCGCACCACGCCCGTCGTGCTCACCGACGTGCACGACGCCCTGCTGGCGCGGACGCCCAGCGAGCCGCTGCGTACGGCGTCGGGGCTACTCGGTCGAGGCCTGGCCCGGCTGGCCGGGCGGCTGTGGCCCGGGCATCCGGCGGTCGTCGCGCTCGGGGATTTCGGTGCCGCCCCGATGCGACCGGTGGCCCTCGGCGTGATCGCCGCGGCCACGGGTATGGACGAGCTGCGGACGGCGCGGGCGGTGCTGTACGACGACGCGCAGACTGTGGCCGCCGCCGCCCTCAAGCTGCTGCCGCTGGATCCGACGGACACCGTCCGCTGGCTGCTGGACGCCGAGCCTTGGCTGGAACGTTCCGTACGCCGTGCCGTCCAGGTCATGTCCCCCGGTGACCTGCCGGCCGTCACCGCAGTCCTGGTTGAGCAATGGTCGCTCGACCACGTTCACCGCACCAGGAGGATCTTCGTTGCCTGACCAACCCGAACCCGCCCCCACCCGCGCGCTCCGGCTCGGCGTCGCCGGCCCCGTCGGCACCGGCAAGAGCACGCTGATCGCCACTCTGTGCCGGGAACTCTCCGCAGACCTCGAGCTCGCCGTGGTCACCAACGACATCTACACCGACGAGGACGCCCGGATGCTGCGTGCCGCCGGGGTGCTGCCGGTGGAGCGGATCCGCGCAGTTGAGACCGGCGCTTGCCCGCACACCGCGATCCGGGATGACGTCACCGCGAACCTGATCGCCGTCGAGGACCTCGAGCACGACTTCTCGCCCCTGGACGTCGTCATCGTCGAGAGCGGCGGGGACAACCTGACCGCGACGTTCAGCCCCGCTCTGGTGGACGCCCAGATCTTCTGTCTCGACATTGCCGGCGGTGGGGACGTCGCACGCAAGGGTGGGCCCGGTATCGAGCGGGCCGACCTCCTCGTGGTCAACAAGACCGACCTCGCGCCATACGTCGGCGTCAGCGCGCCGCAGATGGTCCGCGACGCCGAGGCCGCGCGCGAGGGACGACCGGTCCTTAGCCTGAGCCAGCAGGACCCCGCCGCGATCGCCGAGCTGACCGCCTGGGTCCGCACACTGATCGCCGACCACCGCGCCGGCACCCATATCCCCGCCGATCCCGGGCCAATGGCCCCGCACTTCCACGCCGGCGAGGAGATTGGACATGAGCCCGGCCACGTGCATGAAACCGGGCACGAACACGACCACAGCCTTCGGCACCTGCCCGGATGAGCACAGCCGCCCCGACCCGGGTGGTCGTGGAACACACCGGCGGCCAGGCCCGCTTCGTACGCTTGGAGGCCGGTGAGTTCGTCGGGCCGCGCGTACTCGAGGTGAACGGCGCGAGGGCCCGAATCGCGTTGGTCGGCATGAGTGCGACCCTGCTCGCCGGCGACGAACTCCGCATCGAGATCGACGTCGGGGCCGGTGTGAACCTCGAGATCGTTGAGCCCTGCGGAACCGTCGCCTACAACGCACGCGGGGTCGGAGCCCACTGGTCGGCCACCGCGCGCGTCGCCGCCGGTGCCGGCCTCGTGTGGGCGGGTGCGCCGTTCGTCGTTGCCGACGGGGCGAAGGTGCACCGGCAAACCACACTGGACCTCGAGGCCGGAGCCACGGCCCTGCTCCGCGAGATGCTGGTACTCGGCCGCACCGGCGAGACCGGCGGCTCCCTACGGGCAACCCTGCATGCCACGTACGGCGGCCGACCGCTACTGGTCGAGGACCTGGACCTGACCGACCCCGGTCTGCGCAACTCCCCCGGCATCCTGCAACATCATCGGGTGCTGGCCACGGTCATGTTGCTCGGACTGCGGTCGAACATCGACCTCCTCGCCTACCAGACCCCCCTGGCCGGCCCCGGTGCCCTCGCGCGGGCGCTCGCCGGTCACGCCCATCTCGCCGAGGCGGAACTAACGGATGCCTGGAAATGCTGGAGCAACCTGCTCGCCGGACGAAGTTGACAGGACCTGGCTCGTCCCGCAGAAGGCGGGCCAGCATCACCCGACCGGGTTCCGAGACAGGCTTTCAGATATCCGAAGAAGCCTCCGGTATTACCGTTGGTTCGCGCGCCAGATGGAGGGTCAGAGTTCCCTTAGTCGAATGCTGGCGTAACCCGATCGAGAGGCTACGACCATGCACGACCTTTCTCGTCGCGAACTGCTCAAGGCGACGGCGGCCGTTGGCGCCGGGGCGGTCTTTGTCCCGGGCGTTATCGCCGTAGGCGCCCAGGGCGTTGCGGCCGACGACGGCTCGGGGTCGTCCCTCGGCGCGGAGAGCCCGCCGGCTGAGCTGACCGGCCGCATCGTCCGTCCCGGGGACTTCGATTACCCGAGTGCGAGCCTCGGCTGGGACGAGCTGTTCGTTCGCTATCCGCTGGTCATCGTCTTCGCCCAGGAGACCCAGGACGTGGTTAACGCCCTCACGTGGGCGCGGCAGAACAACGTCGCGCTGCGGGTGCGCAGCGGCCGTCACAGCCTTGAGGGCTGGTCGAACGTCGACAACGGCATCGTGATCGATGTCAGCGAGCTGAAGTCGATCCGAGATCGACACCGCCGCTCTCACCGCAAGAGTCGGCGCCGGGCTCAACCAGTTGGAGGCGGTGACCGCGCTCGGGCAGCAGGACCTTGCGGTAACGACTGGAACGGAGGGAAGCGTCGGGTTGTCCGGTGCGACCCTCGGCGGCGGCTTCGGCTTCCTCACCCGCTACCTCGGCATGGCCTGCGACAACCTGATCGGGGCGGAGATCGTCGTCGCGTCGGGTGCCAACGGCGCCAAGGTGATCGAGGTGGACCTGAATAACCACTCGAACCTGCTCTGGGCGCTCCGCGGAGCGGGAAACGGCAACTTCGGGATCGTCACCTCACTCACCTACAAGGTAACCCCGCTCGAGAGCGTCGCCTACCTGCAAGCGACTTGGGAAGGCCTCGACGACCTGCACGGGGTCTTCGACACATGGCAGCGCACCGCACCGTTCACCGACAACCGCCTCGGAACCCAACTCGAGATCCACAAATCCCAGATCCTGCTGTTCGCGGTTCTCGCGGACGGATCGGAGGCAGAGGCAAGGCAGCTGCTTGCGACCGGTCCTGTCGGTCGGCAACCCCGAGGTCACAGTGCAGACCGGGGGCTGGGGCGACATCTATGCCGGATTCCAGATACCGACCGAGGACGAGCCCGCGAACTGGAAGTTCTTCTCGCAGTTCACCAGCGAGCCTTTCCCGAGGAAGGCGGTCAGCCTGATCCGCGCCTTCATGGAGGACGCCCCCTCCGAGGACAGCAACTTCTTCACTCAGGCCTTCGGCACGGGGGCTCAAGCGAGCGAACCACGCGGCGGCACGGCGTTCCCGCATCGCGACGCGCTCTTCTACTCCGAGCCGGCGACCGGTTGGGGCACTCGTGGAGTGCCAGACAGCGGCGACGCCATCACCCCGATCGCCCAGGCCTGGATCGCCGAGTTCAGCCAGGCACTGCGGCCGTACGTGGACGGCGCCTACGTCAACGTGCCGAACATCGGAATGCAGGAATGGGAGACCGCCTACTGGGGAGCCAACTTCGACCGGCTGCGCAAGATCAAGGCGAAGTACGACCCCCACAACGTCTTCCAGTACGAGCAGAGCATCCCGCCCGCAACATGCTGACCTGAACCTCCTGACCAACGCGTTCAACCTGAACCTGATCTTGCACAAGGCCGCAAGTGGATTTTGCTCAAGGGGTCACGCAGGTTGGTGTCAACAGTCTTCTTGATCTCCCCGTAGGCGGCCGGCAGTTGTCCCCGCTGGCGGCCAAAGGTTCCGGCTCTGATCCACTTCTTGTGGAGTAGCAACGGGCGGTGACGGCTGGGGCGGGCATCATGATCGCTTGTGCTCCGAGAATCTACTCAGGGCTCTACTTCCCCACCTCGACGAGGTTCGGGTCGAGGGCATCAGCACGGTCCATGGCACGGCGATCATCAAGGCCAGCAAGGTGACGTCACGTGCCGACTGCCCTGGCTGCGGTGTCGTGTCCACACGAGTCCACGGCCATTACCCGCGTCGGCTGGCGGACCTGACCCTGGCCCGCCAGCCCCGGTGGTACTGGTACTGGACCTGCAGGTTCAGCGGTTCCGGTGCGCGACGGTGGCCTGCGTCCGGCGAACCTTCGTCGAGCAGGTCGCCGGGCTGACCCGCCGGTTCGTCCGCCGCAGCCTGCCTCTGCGCGAACTGCTGGTCACGATCGGGCTCGCCTCTGGCCGGGCGAGTCGGAGCCCGGCTCACCCAGGCCCTGGCCATCCCCGCCAGCGCGAACACCCTCCTGCAGCTGATCCACACCCGACCAGCCGCCCGCGTCGGCGCCCCAGCCGTTGTTCAGGTTGCCGACCGGTTCCAACTGTGGAAAAACCTGTGCGAAGTCGTCGAGAAGTGCGTCGCCGCGCACCGCGCCTGCCTCACCGACCCCCTCCACCGCGTCGGACGCGGGCCCGCCATTACCGGCGCAGCCGGACCCACCAGCCCAGATCGGCGACAGGTGGGACGGGCCGCGGGCCGTCCGCACCCGTCAACGCCACGCCGCCGTCCACGAACTACGGGTCAAAGGCGTCGGCATCGCGGTCATCGCCGACATCCTCGGCCTGGACCGCAAGACCGTCCGCCGCTACGCCCACGCCGCCACCGCTGAGGAACTGCTCACCCCACCGGCCCGTCAAGGCGGCACGACCTTCCAGCCGTACCTCGCGCACCTGCACCGACAGTGGAACGAGGGCTGCACCGGCGCCGCTGCTGCACGCGGAGATCCGCGAACAGGGCTACCGCGGCAGCCAACGCACCGTACGCCGACACCTACAGCCCATTCGCCGGAACGGTCTACCCGCCCCCGCCGCACCGGCCACGCCCACCGTTCGTCAGGTCACCGCCTGGATCGTCCGCAAGCCGGAATCACTGACCGCTGACGAACGCGACCGCCTCGCCCAGATCCTGGCCCGCTGCCCGAAGCTGGACGCCGTCGCGACCTGCGTGACCCGCTTCGCCACCATCATGGCCGAACGCCGAGGCAAGGACCTGCCCGAGTGGCTCGTCCAAGCCAACGCCACCGAGCTGGCTCCGCTGCGCAGCTTCACTCACGGTCTGCGTCACGACCTCGCCGCCGTGACTGCCGGACTCACCCTGCCCTGGAACCTCTGCATAAACCCGAATTAACCAGCGGGGTCTTCCACGTCGTCAAACGCCGATGGGTAGTGGAAAGAAGCCTGGGCTGGCTGATGCTGCACCGCCGCCTTGCCCGCGACTACGAGACCCTCCCCGCCAGCTCCGAAGCCATGATCCGCATCGCCTCGATCGACAACCTCACCAAACGCATAACTGGCGAAACCACACCAACCTGGTGAGGAACCTACTTACCCGACAAGGCACAAAAGGAGTAAATCAGACGCCATCTCGGGAGCCATCCTGCCGTCGGGCTGCCTCCTGTCCCGCTAGGTAGCCAAACACCAGCCCCAGCGAGATCGTCCCTCCGGCGCCCCCGTAGAACCCCTTCGTCGGTGCGCCTCCTGCATTGCCGGCGGCGTACAGGCCTGGGATGACCTTGCCGTCGGTGTTCAGCGCGCGCCCGTTTGCGTCAGTCTTCGGGCCACCCACAGTGCCGAGCGCGCTGGCCTCAACCCTGAGCGCGTAGTACGGCGGGGTGTTGACGGGCCCTAGGACGCTTGACCTCGGGCTCTTCAGGACCGGGCGTACGATCTTCGTTATGGGCCCGACCACGAGGGAGCGCAGGCGCTCGGGGTCGTTCTTCTTCGCCGCACGTGCCGCCAGCGTGCTCACCATCGGTCCGATCGCCTTTGCGATGACCATCCGCGCCTTCGCGGTGGCGGCTGGGAATAGCGCGTCGGGGGACCTCTTGCTCAACCGGGGGTAGAAGGCGCCGAAGTATCGATCGAACAACGTGCCACCGCGGTCGAAGTACGGGTCGCGACCTCGTCCGGCATCGGGATTGAACCGGTCGACGGTCCGGAGTAGCCCCACCTCGTCGACTCCGATCTGAGCCGCCAACTCCGCCAGCGTGTCAGCGCGGTGGATGTAGTCGGGCACCGGCCCGCCGGGCGTAACGCCGAAGATTCCGAACTTCGTCCAGTAGTTGTGGTCGAAGATCAGCCACGCCGTGGCGTTCGGCATGGCGCCCGTCTCCGGATCCACCTCGCGCATGATCTTCCCGAGCTGGTCGTAGGGGAGAGCCTCGTTCGCGAAGCGCTCACCCTGATGGTTCACCATGATGCTGTGCGGCAGCGCACGCTCACCCAGGAACACCCGACTGAGCGGGCGGCCCTCCAGCGTCTCGCCGGGTACCTGCACCGCGGGCATCCACCAGGCGTCCTGCATGCCCGTCAGATCGGCGCCCACGTCCCGGGCCAGCTGCACCGCGATGCCCCCATGCCCCTGCGGCGAAACCTGCACTCCGAAGGGTGCGTGGAGGTGGCTCGTGGTCAGGTCGGTCGACCCCTCGAACCCGCCGCTGGCCAGCACGACGCCCTTGGTGGCACGCACCGTGCGCTCGACGCCATCACCATCCTGCACGACGACGCCCCGCACCCCCGACTCATCCGTTATGAGCCCGACCGCGGGCGCCTGGACGCGCACGTCGACGCCGTTACCCAGAACCGCCTCGAGCAGGGCGCCGACCAACGCCGGTCCGGCGAGCCACACGACATCACTACTGATCCCACCCAGCAGCCAGAACGGGAGCGGATTCCTGGCCATGCCAGTCGTCAGGGCCGGTCGCACGAACGCGGCGGCCTCCCCCAATCCCTCGGGGGAGAAGGGGCCGGGGAAGAGGGCCCGCCCGACCGACGCGCCATCGATGTCGGAGCGGTAGTCCGGCCAGAGCGTCGGGATCCACCCGAAAGAGGTGTGCTCTTCTATGAATCGGGCGACCTGCGGCCCCGTCTCCAGGAACTTCTCCACCAGCTCAGGGTCAAGAATCCTGTCCCGGCCCTCGCCGTAGATGTAACGCCGCGCCTTGTCCAGGTCGTCGCTCACCTTCAGATCCTTGGTGGAGAAACCATGATTCGGGATCCAGGCCGCACCCGCAGAGATTCCGGTAGCGCCACCGACGATCGGCTGGGACTCCACAACGAGGACCCGTGCCCCTTGCTTCGCGGCGCTGAGCGCCGCCATCAGCCCTGCCCCGCCAGAGCCGATGATTGCCACGTCCACCTCGTCGGGGATGCCGCTTTGTGACACGGTCCCGATGGAGCCACGGTGCTGAGTCGAACTGTTGACCACGATATCCTCCGTACGATCGATTTTGGTCATGGCCCTCCCAAATGGGACAGAGCCCCGGCGTTGTTTCCCTCTGTCCGGTTTGCGATGTTTGCTAGATGCCGTAGACGTCGAAGAGATCGGCGCGGTGGTGTAGGTCGCGGCGTGCGTGAGCGATGTTGGCGCGTCCGGCGAGGCGGCAGGCGCTGATGCTGAGGTTACGGAAGGTGGCCATGGCGCGGGCGCGGAACCGGTTCTGAGCTGGGAAATGACATCGTGGAAATGACATCCCTGACCGAATGCCGATCCAGGCGACATCCGGATCTGCCGCGGGCCGTGCGCGGGGGTTCCGGTGCCGTCATCATCACCCGTAGCACGGCCCAACGGCGTAAGGTGCGGAACTGTTGAAGGTTGCTCGGTAGAAACGACGGCTGGGAGCCGGTGCTCCTCGGCGTGGGTTTGACGCATGCTGTTTCGGGACACGGCGTCGACCTATGGGTCGGTGGTGACGACGCGGTGTTGGCGACGCTGTTGTGGGTCGTCGTCGCCACTACCGGGTTGGGCTGGTTGTATTCGCGGTCGCGGGGGTCGTGCTGTGCCGTTCTGGCGGGCTACACCGTGACGACGATCTTCCCCGCAGGATGGCCCTGGGCGAGGTAGCGCATCGCGTCGGACGCGTCGGCGAGAGCGTAGGTGCGGTCGATGACCGGGGTAACCGAGCCCGCCCCGATCAGGTCGGTCAGTTCCTCAAGATCCTCGTAGCGCTCCCGAGCGGCCACGCCGCACACTCGCTGGCTGCCGAACAGTGAGAGCAACGGCGCGGCCATCTGGCGTTGGAAGCCGCCGAGCAGCCAGCCTGTGGCGTGGCCTCCACCGACGAGGGCGATCGTCCCGCGTGGCGTGGTTGCGCGCCGGAGCAGCGACAACGGCCGGTTGCCGGCGGTGTCGATGATGATGTCGTATCGCGCGCCGCCACGGTCGATCTCGTGCTGGGTGTAGTCGATGACGTCCTCGGCACCGATGGAACGCACCAGCTCGATCTTCGAGGTGCTGCAGACGCCGGTCACGCTTGCTCCGTACACCTTGACCAGTTGGACGGCGAACGACCCGATGCCCCCGGCCGCGCCGGTGATCAGCACCCGCTGTCCGGGCTGCACGCGTGCGTCGCGGATGCTTTGCAGCGCGGTCACCGCGGAGATGGGCATCGCCGCGGCCTGCTCGAAGGTGAGGTTGGCCGGCTTGGGCGCCAGCCGGTGCTGCCGCGCCGTCGCGTACTGGGCGAACGAGCCGCTCTGACAGGTGCCGTACACCTCGTCGCCGGCGCGCAGGCGGGTCACGTCGGCGCCGACCGCCACCACCACACCGGCGACGGCCCGACCGAGCACCGCAACCTTGGGCCGGCGCAGCCCGACCGCGAGCCGCACCGCCATGGGCCGGCCGGTCATGAAGATCCACACGCCTGGGTCCACGCCGGCGGCGCGTACCTCGATGAGCACCTCGTCGTCGCCGATCGGGGGTTTGTCAACCTCGCGGAGCTCGAGCACGTCGGCCGGGCCGTACACGTCGTGGACGATCGCTTTCATGTCTTCTCCTCGGGGGAGTCGGGGTACTGGAACACGTCGTCGAGCGGAACGCCGAACATCCGGGCGATCCGGAAGGCCATTTCCAGGGATGGCGAATAGCGGCCCTGCTCGATGGCAATGAGGGTCTGCCGGGTCACGCCGATGTGCTCGGCGAGCTGGGCCTGGGTCATCTCGCCGTGCGCGAAGCGCAGCGCGCGGATGCAGTTGGTGACCTGCGTCGGCTTCACCACTGCGGGAAGCCCCTGCGGTACACGATGACCTTGGTGATGCCGCTGAGGATCGCCGACAGCACGAAGCACAGGTAGATAACGTTGGCGATCCAGAACCGGTCCCAGTCCGCTACAGCCATGAGCATCGCGGCGACCGCGCCGATGACGACGAACGACTGGCCGACATGGTCGCCGAGCCGCCCGATCTCGCGGTCCCGCACGTCCTTGGCGCGCGACGCGCCCGGATTCACGACGGCCATGCCGATCTCCGCCACGATCGACGCGACGATGGCCGCGCCGACCGTCCACAACAGGGCGCTCGCGTACGGCACGTCGGGCAGCGAGCGACCATCGGCGCGGCTGACAATGAGGGCCACGTAGGCGGAGTAGCCGAGCACGGCGACGACCAGCCCGATCCACGCGCGTTTCTCTTCGTGCGTCATGACAAGCCCTCCGGATGTCTGAAATCTTTGACATCACTAAGGTATCGAATCTTTGACTTCATGTCTAGAAAGCTTTACATCGACCCTGGGATGGCGGTCATTCGGCTGACCGGCGCGGTCCGATCCCGCGAGTCGGTGCCCGCCCGCTGATCGCTCCGGCAACCGGACGGCAGGCCGCGTGATCTTGAATTTCTGGATCGCTGTACGCGACCACGCAGCGCCCCCCGCGACGCCCCGCCAAGCGGAACACGGGGCCGCAGAAACGACCCGGAGGCGGCTGCCCTCCTGATCGACCTGGTAGGGCTCGCGCTGCCCGTGGTCCGGGCACGGTGACCCCGGCCGAGCCCGGCGTTACCGTAGCCCCGAACCGGCCCGTGCGACCCTTGTAGACCGTTCGGTTGGCCTCGCCGTGGCGCCGTATGGATGACTCGCGGTCGTCATGACGTCCGTGCTGACCGGTGGCCGCATCGCGGAGCTCGGGATAGTTGCCGAGCCCGAACGCCTGCAGGGCCTGTGCGCCGTAACCAGATCTGCCGCGGTCCGAGCGGGTTGACCAGATGGCGCCGCCGTGACTGCCTGTAGCGACGCGGACCGACATGGGCTCCGCCGTTTCGCGCCCGCTGGATCTTCCCGGGGCCTTGGTGGTCGGGCCTGCTACGCGGAGGTGGGGCGGCGTGGTCGACGTTGCTATTGGAGGCTTACGTCGTGGCTCTGCGGCGCTCGTCGGCGTCGTGGCGGTCGTGCTTGGCCTGCTCGCGTTTACGGTCGATGCTGTCGAGGGCGTCGGAGGCAACTCCTGGTCGCGTTCACCAGCAGCGGCTTCACCTGGGGTCTGGCGGCCAGTTTCGGCCTGCCGGACAACTACTCCGGCCAGCACTACGACCCGACGCCCATGCCGCCGGCGAATCGCCGCGATCGCGAGCCGCGTGGCCGAGCACGCTGGCCATCCGTTCAACAACTGCCTGGCGAATCGGTATGAAACCGGCGACAACACCATGTGCTTCCCCCAGGACTCCTACGCCGGCCTGGTCCCGGACAGCGCGATCGCGATCGTCTCGCCCGGTGCGACGCGTCGCCTGATGTTCCGGAGCATCGACCGGACCCACCGCACCGAGCTCGCGCTCGAACACGGCTCGTTGCTCCTGATGACATCAGCGGCGCAGCGACTCTGGACCCACGCAGTCCCCCGAGTTCGCGGCGCGGGGCGTCATCTCAGCGCCGTAGCTCACCGCGGCGCTACCGTTATCCGAGTGGGCGGTGATCAGGGTGCCGTCCAGATCGATGACCACCCACCCGGAAAGGAGCTTGCCCGCCACGCTCAGCCACGGGAAGCCCTGCGGCCGGCGGCCAGGAGATCCCAAACCCGGCGCGGACCTTAGCTCTGGCCGTGGCGATGCGGCGCAGCCCGGCCTCGTTCAGGCCCGCCAAGGCGCAGCGCACAGTGGCTTCCGACGGCGGCTCGGCGAACACCAGAGCCTGATGCGCCAGCAGCCCGATATCGGACATGTCGTCGCGCCGAGCACGATCGCGACCACCAGGCAGACCAGGACCGTGCCCCGATCCCACCAGCCCGGCCCCTTCCCGCGGGGCAGCACCTTGTTCAACCCGGTCCGGTCCGCGCACCGGCGCAGCAGAACCGCACCCGCGTGACCGGCCAAACCCTTCGCGCCCGAGGCCACGACCAGCCGCTGATCCCAACCGATGCTCTTGCTCACCGGAAAGGTGCAGCCGTTTCTGCTGTGGACATGATCTAGGCAATCACATCCTTGCAGGTCAGGTGCACCTTCCCTTCATCACCCTCGACCAACCAATTCCCCTCTGAACAGGGGGGGTTGCCCCGCGCCAATCCGGCCTACCGGTTCCGGCAGCTCTACGCCGCCGCCACCCGCATCGGCCGGGCGCACATCGCCTCGGTCGTCAACACGATCGTGCTGGCCTACGCCGGCGCGTCGCTGCCGCTGATGCTGCTGTTCGCCACCGCAGACCGCTCGATCGGGGAGGTGCTGGCCGGCAGCTGATTGCTGAGGAACTGGTACGTAGTGCGGTGGGCACACTCGGGCTGATCGCCGCCGTGCCGGTCACCACCGCCCTGGCGGCTGCCGTCGCCACCGGCCGTAGGCACCCGGCCGCAGGCTTTCCTGTGTCTGTGGCGGCTGTGGGAGCCGGCCATGGCGTGGGTGTTGCGGCGAAGGCCCGGGGTGTGGGCCCTCGCCGCAGTGGTCATCATGAGGCCGGCGACGGATCCGGAGCGGCGGATCGGGCGGGGGCGTAAGCGGCTGCCAGGCGGGCGAGCGCCAGCGCCGCCAGCAGCAACCCGAAGTCGCGCAGCGCGATGTCGTAGAACCCGGAGTAGGTCAGCAGGTTGACGATGATCCCGGCCAGCCATGCAGCGACCAGCCAGGCGCCGAAGCGGGGCAGCAGCGCCACCGCGATACCGGCCGCCACCTCGATCACGCCGACGGCGTACATGGCCTGCTGCGCGGTGCCGGGGACGATCCGGTCGATCCACGGCGCGAGATAGCCGCTCCAGTCCGTCATCAGGTTGGTGAACTTGTCCAGCCCGAACAGGATCGGGGCGAGGGTGAACGCGGCCCGCAATACGAGGAAGGCCTGGTATGCGGGGTTCGACCGGGGCTTGCTGACGGCGGTGCGAGTGACCGTCGCAGCGGTGTCACTGGCCATGGCGCCTCCTTCTAAAATCCAGATGCATTGATGTTAGAAGGCCGGGGTTATTTCGTCAACACCGACTGGTTTTACAATCGCAGCATGGGCCACCCCCGCAAGCAGCAGTTGTCCGCCATCGCCGCGCTCGACGAACCCACACGCCACCGGCTCTACGACCACGTCGTACGCCAACCCGAGCCGGTCAGCCGCGACGAAGCAGCGGCGGCCATCGGTCTACCGCGCCAGACCGCCGCCTTCCACCTCGACCGGCTCGCCGCGGAAGGACTGCTCGACGTCGTCTACGAGCGCCGGTCCGGCCGCAGCGGCCCCGGAGCCGGGCGCCCAGCCAAGCTCTACCTCCGATCACAGACCCAGGTAAGCGTGAACCTGCCCGAGCGCCGGTACGACCTCGCCGGCCGCCTGATGGCACAGGCGTTGGAGGAAGCCGACGCGACGGGAGCGCCTCCCCGCGCCGTGCTGGAGCGCAAAGCGCGGGAATACGGCGAGCAGCTCGGGGCCGCCGGCCGGTCCGGCGCCGACGATGACGTAACGCAGGTACTCGCCGAGTACGGATTCGAACCGCGTTCCGACGGGTCTGACGTGGCCCTTGCCAACTGTCCCTTCCACACCCTGGCTCAGGAGCACACCGAGCTGGTCTGCGGGATGAACCTGCACCTGCTCGACGGTCTCCTGCACGGCCTCGGCCAGACCCACCTGCGTGCCCGCCTCGCCCCATCCGCCGATCACTGCTGCGTACGCCTCGAACCCGTCCACTGCACGGCCGTGCCGGCTGACGGCACGGCATGAACGGGTCCCGTTCCGTCCGCTTCCCTATGAACGATCTGGTGCAGCCGATCCGCGCGTCCTAACGTGAGGTGATGAGCCGGGAGCCGGTCGAGGTTCTGGTGGTGGGTGCCGGGCCCACCGGCCTGGCGTTGGCCGCGCATCTGGCCACCCACGGCAGAACGGCCGCGGGTGGTGGACCGCGCCCGCGACCGGATCGGCGAGTCGCGGTCCCTGGCCATCCAGCCCCGCACCCTGGAAGTCCTCGCCGGCCTCGACACCGAGCAACTGGTCGAACACGGCAACCCCGTGGTGCGGCTACGCGTACACGCCCGCGGGCGACAGACAGCCGTGCCGCTGTTCGACCTCGGGCTGGCCGACGCCGCTTCGAGGACACCGACTTGGAGCGCATCGCCTGGCTCTACGAGGATCTAGTGCCTCGTCATGCAGCCTTGAACGGGTAATCCAGGTGGCGGATCTTGGAGTTGATCGCGAATCCGGATTTCGGTCGGGCGCGCTGGTTGCGCCAGCGGATGTAGCCGCCGATGGCGGCGTCCTGCTCGGCGTGGCTGCGGTGGTCGGTGCCGTTGAGAGCGAAGTAGCGGACCGCGGCGAACTCGGCCTCGATCCAGTTCAGCCACGACGCGTAGGTCGGCAGGAACACCAGCTCGACATGGTTGGCCGCGCACCAGGCGCGGACCTCGGGGTGCTTGTGCGGGGAGAAGTTGTCCACGATGAGGTAGAGGCGCTCGTCGGGCCAGCGGCGGCGCAGGGTCTTGAGGAAGGACAGGAACTCGCGCCAGCGTTTGCGGTCACGGATGCGGTAGTGCAGCCGGCCGATGGCCAGGTCGAGAGCGGCGATCATATGCCGCACTCCCTGGTCACGGGTGTAGGTGGCCCGCAGCCGTACGGGCTGACCCTGGGGGCGCCAGGCCCGGCCAGGGCGGGGTTGCAGGTTCAGTGGCCCGAACTCGTCCACGCAGATCACCCGGCCGTCGGCGGGCGGGTGGTCGTAGAGGTCCAGGATCCGGCGCATCTTGGACGTGAAGTCGGGGTCGGTGCTGGCCTTCCACGTCTTGGTGGCCTGCCACGACACCCCACGCTCGTGCAGGATCCGCCGGACCGTCTCGATACTGATCGCCGCGACACAGCCGGTCTCGATCAGGTAGTCGCGCAGCTTCGCCAGGGACCAGCAGGAGAACGGTCGGCCGAGGAAACGGGGGTCGCACCGGGCGATGACGCAGA
Organism: uncultured Actinomycetota bacterium; assembly: GCA_963750055.1. Taxonomy (GTDB): domain Bacteria; phylum Actinomycetota; class Actinomycetes; order Mycobacteriales; family Micromonosporaceae; genus CAVVPI01. Next base: position 294,658 of record CAVVPI010000012.1, read on the forward strand.
TCCAGTCGCGGGTCTGCTCATCGATCCGTCTCGGTGCGCCCCCGCTCCATTTGGGTTCAGCGCGTCGAACCCCCGCTCGTTGAACGCGTGGATCACGTCCCGCACGTAGTCCTCGCTCGCCTTGAGCAGGTGGGCGATGTCCGGGGCCGGTTGGCCCTGGGCGGACATCAGCACCACGATCGCCCGGCGCAGCTTCACCGGGTCCTTCGCGGTCCGGGTGATCCGCTGCAACCGCTGACCCTCGACCATCGACACCTGACGGACGAACACCTCCGGGCGTCTACCCACCCGCCACCACCTCCCACAGCCTTAACCGTTGGGAGACAGCCTGCCCGACACGTACTCAGAACCAACGGATTACCCGATCAACGTTCAAAGACGAGGCACTAGCTAGTGTCCTGTCCATGAACGTTCACCGGGTCTGATCGGTCAGGCGGCTTTGGCGCGAGGTCGGCCCAAGCGTTGTTGGCGTTCGCTGCGAGCCACCCCACACTGAAGTAATCTCTGCGGCTTTGCGGTAGGTATTTGTACTCGAAATGGGTCAGGTGAAGTGCGGCGGCGGCGATGTCGCTGAGCCGGCGTGGGCTGGCGGTGGTATGCCCCAGGGTTTTCCAGCGGCCGATCAGAATCGCGAAGCCGCGTTCGCCCTGCCAGCGCAGTCCGCGTAGCAGTCGGTTGAAGGCGCGGTTGTCGACGTGGAGTCGGTGTCCGTCGGTGGGCTGCTTGACCGGGGTCTTGATGCCGTGACCTGCGCCTCCGTGCCGGAGTCGGCCAGGGTCATCAGCGAGGGAACCGCGATGTTCATCTACCGCCTGACCGAACCCATCGACGTCTTCGACGAGCTCACCCCGCTGCCGGACTGGCTGAACGGGGCCTCCTCACACGCGACCCGATGGGCACTGCAAGCCGTCCTCGCCCTCGCCGACGCCGCACCCGACATCGGCTGGCGAGGCGACATGCGCCACCTGCCCTCCGTCGGCGTCATCCCGGACTCACCCGCCACCGCCTAGCTGGTCGCAAAACAAGACGACAACGGCGTCACCTTCATCGTCACCACTAGCGACGCCGTCTGGCTGGACGACCACGCCGACACATACGCACATGTCGTCCCCCGCGCGATCGGCACCTGGACCCACCCAACCTCCGACGACATCCCCGCGTGCTGAGCGCGGCGTGTCCGTCAACTACTCGGTCGGTGGCCCAACGAGCTGCCGGATCTTGTCCAGTGTCTCCTGCGCGTTGTTGTCGGCGAGTTGGCGCAACACCTTGGCCGTGCTCCTGCTCGGATTGAGGACTGCGTTGACTACGGCGGCGACAGGACCAGAGGCGACGTATACGACCACCTCCTGCTCCTGATACTGCGGCAGATCAGCCGGAAGATGGCGCAGTCCGTGCGCTTCGAGCTTCTGACTGATCTCGGCGCGGACGGTCGAGCCGAGTCGCCCAGCGCCTTCGATGTCGCGCAGCACCTGTGCAGTTGTGCCGAGGACCCCGCCCTCCTCAGCCACCAGTCGACGCAGTTCCTCGTAGTTCGTGGGCCTCTTGCGCAGCGCGGACGGGGTCATGTCATCTCCAGGTGAGGGCGGAAAAGATATCTGCACGCTACGAGACAAGATAAATCTTGGCAAGCAGATAAATCCTGTCCGACCAGCTACGACGGCCATCACGGACGTGCCAACGACACAAAAGACCAGGTCAACCCAGAGGATGGAACCGCTAGATCCAGATAAGGGCCACTCCAACCATGTAGTGGTACCTGATCCAGGCGGCAATGGCGGAGGCGGCGACAATCCGCCGTTCTGGTCCCTTCGGGACTACGGCACCGGCGCCTGGCATGACGGTGACCCCGCATGCGTCCACCCGTTGCCCGTGGAGCGGTAGATCGACGGCGGGTCGTGTGGCCCTAGCGGCGCGGTATGGGTCGATCCGCAGTAGAGGCACGGGCTGGGGTGCTCGGGGACGGCGGGTGAACCGGTGTGGATGGCTGTTGTAGGCCCGGTCGAGGGTGGCCTGCCGCTGGTCACGGATCTCTGCGGCGGTGCCGTAGTGGACCGAGGCCCGGGGTGTGCATGCCGATCCCGGAATGCCGGTGTTCATGATCGTTGGCAGTGAAGAAAACTGCCGCAGAACGCTCGGGCGTCTTCCAGGGACCTAGGGCCGTTCCAAGATCACGAGCCTGTTGGTGAGGGTTTGGTGAGGTAGGTTGCGATCTGATCACCCGCGCGGCGTATTCCGTCCAGAATGGAACGAAGCTCCGGCTAGCAAGGCGCTCTCCACAGATCATCTGCGTACGCGGCACCTGTCGCCTCGGCTTCGAATCCCGTGCCGATGGCGCCGCAAGCAGCGACGGCGGCAGCTCCCGGTTACTATCTCTACAACCCCAACAGTGGCAAATGTCTCAGCCCGGCTGGCGGAGCAGGGGCCAACAACACTGAGACCGTCATCTACACCTGCGACAACCATCCGTCGCGGACTTGGTGGCCCACCTTCGGTTCCTTGTCTGAATGGGCGATCACGATCGTGGAGTCCACATCGAGGACGATGGTCCCCGCGCCGATGTCCCGTCCGGCGGCCCGTGCCGGGCGCGGGTCGCCGAACAGTTTCCACATCCGGGCGCGGACCTTCGCCCGTGCTGTGGCGATCCGCCGCAGATGTGTAGCACCGATCTCGTCTAAAGCCCGCCACACGGTGGTGTCCGAGGCCACCGGCCCGAACACCTCATACTGATGACGTAGTAGGTCGATATCGCAGATCGCCTCACCGCCATCGGCGATCATCACCGCCAGGTCGACCAGCACCCGACCCCGGTCATACACCGGCCACCGGCACGTCGATGGGCCAGCCCCGCTGACAACGCCCCGGTCAACCCGGCCCGGTCCGCCAACATCCGCAGCAGCGCCGCACCGATGTGCGACACCACACCCGTACCATCCGCGGTGACCCGCAGATCCTTCGACCACGCCGTAAACTGCACCTCGGAAGTGCCTCCCTCATGGAGAAACCTGTAGATGTCGCAATCACAAGTTTCCCTTGTATGAGAGGCACTTCCGCTTGTCTACACGCTGACGAACGGCCCATCTTGACGATCACCGTGAATCACCCAGGCTAAGGGCTGCTCCCCGCGCACGCAGTACGAGATGACCCGCGAGATGTATGAGACCTGGCAAGTCCGCTCGGCTTCGCTGCCGCCTGGAGACTGCCTGGAACCCCTCGTCGAGCTGATCGATGACCTCCTTTCCGTCGTCGAAACTTTCTGACATCATCCAGCAGGATGATCGAAGACTATGACCATGGAGGTTTGGGGTGCCTTTCCGCCTGACGAGTTTCCTCAGCGTCGCCCTGCTGGCGACCGCCGCGTTCCTGGTTCCCGCGTCGCCCGCCGCCGCCGCGCCGTCGTTCCGGACGCCGTTCCCGTGCAACCAGACGTGGTCCGGCCAGACCCGCACCACGCACAGCCCGCAGTACGCAATCGACTTCAACCGGACCGACGACCACGGCGATCCGGTCAAGGCCAGCGCCCCGGGCACCGTGGACGTGGTCGCCAACCTCGGTGACACCAGCTACGGCCGCTACGTGCGGATCAACCACGGCGGCGGGTACACCACCTACTACGCCCACCTCAGCGGGTTCAACGTCTCCGTCGGCCAATCCGTCGGCTACAGCACCACCATCGGGTACGTGGGCAACAGTGGTAACTCCAGCGGCTCGCACCTGCACTACGAACAGCGGCTGAACGGCAGCGACATCAAGGTGCGATTCAGCGGCAACCTGGCCCTCTACTTCGGGACGAAGAACTACACGCGTACGGCCGGCTGCTGATCCACCGAACGACCGTCCCGGTTCCGGGGAGTGGGCGACGGCCCTCCGGTCGAATCCGGAGGGCCGTCGCCGCCAGCTGACGCGGGATTCGTCGGGCCGGCTATGAGAGGACGGTTCGAGGATCTTTGAGGTGGTCTGCGGCTTGAGTCCGATTGGAGATCGTCCTGCGGGTTCGCGGTAGATCGCGATCAGTCGATGCCATGAAAGATGAATCCTGGTCATAACCGTCGGCCGTTAGCGGCGTTGGGCTGGTCATGAGTGATCGAAAGCCGTATCCCAGTGATGTCACCGACGAGCAGTGGGCGCTGATCGGCCCGTTCCTGGACGCGTGGAAGGCCAAGCGTGTCTCGGTTTCGGGCCATCAGGGCGACTACGACCTGCGGGAGATCGTGAACGCGATCCTCTACCAGAACCGGACCGGCTGTCAGTGGGCGTATCTGCCGCACGACCTGCCGCCCAAGTCGGCGACGTACTACTACTTCGCGTTGTGGCGTGACGACGGTACCGACCAGGCGATCCATGACCTGCTGCGCTGTCAGGCGAGGGAGAAGGCCGGCCGTCGGGAGGATCCGACCGCGGTCGCGTTGGACACCCAGTCGCTGCGCGCGGCCAACCACGTGCCCGCGGCGACGACCGGTAAGGACGCCGCGAAACGAGTGCCCGGCCGTAAGCGGGGCCTGGCCGTGGACGCCCTCGGCCTGATCATCGCCGTGGTGGTGACCGCCGCCTCGATCACCGACAACGCGATCGGGATCAAGCTCCTGGACAAGGTCGCCGAGCACACCCCGACGGTCACCCGGGCCTGGGTGGACGCCGGCTTCAAACAGGACGTCGCGGTCCACGGCGCCGTACTCGGCATCGACATCGAGATCGTTAAACGCTCCGACACCGGCCAGGGGTTCGTGCCGGTCCGCAAGCGGTGGATCGTCGAGCAGGTCAACGGCACGCTGATGCTGCACCGCCGCCTCACCCGCGAGTACGAGAGCCGACCGGAGTCATCGGTGTCGCGCACCCTGTGGGCGTCGATGGCCAACATGGTCCGGCGGCTGACCGACACCAACACCCCGTCCTGGCGGCACCGGTGAACCTCACCACGATCCTCGACCTGATCGCCGAACGCGAAACCGCCGCTGGTCAGGCCGCCGATCGGCTACGCCAGCAGATCACGACGCTCACCGCCGAACTCGCCCAGCTCGAACGCGCCCTAGCCGACCTGGCGACCACCCGCACCACCCTGCAAGCACTGACCGCCGCCGAGTTCACGGCCGAGGATCCGACCGTCGCCAGCGCCCCCTACCAGCAGATCCTCGCCGTTCTCGACGCCGCGCCCACCGGGATGCGGGCCAAAGACATCTGCATCGCCATCGGTATCGAGCCCTCACCCAAGCACGTCGAACGTGCCCGCGCGAAGCTGAAACGCCTGGTCAGCCGCCAAATCCTGACCGAGACCGAGCCCGGACTATTCGCCCTTGCCTCGAAAAGGACATAGCCTTCCGAACCGCCCTCTGAGAGTGTTGGTTGCCGGTTGGTGATCCACTGCTGTCGGTAGGCGTCGGGGGTGAGCCAGTCCAACGAGCCGTGGGGCCTGTAGGCCAAGCGGCGCTTCTTACGCGCTCTGGCTGGGCGTTTCAGACCTTCGTCGAGCCACAACCGGTGGGTGCGTTTCCGGTTGACCACCAGGCCTTCACAGGCGGCGACCGCGAGCATGTCAATGTCGAGTAGCTGCTCAGCGACGATCTTCTTCAGCCGGACGTTCTCTCGTTCCAGGTCCTTGAGCCGTTAGGCGTCATCAGCCTTCATCCCGCCGTACTGTGCCACCCACCGGTGCCAGGTCGCCTCCGAGATCTCCAGCTGCTTACACACCTCTGCCAGGGCCGAGCCCTGTCCGATCAGCTTCTCGCCCTCCCGAAACCTGCGGATGATCTGCTCTGGCGTACGCCACCGTCGGTTACCCATCGTGGGGTTCCTCCCAGCCCCATCATGGGGCATCGGACTCTCACAACAGGTGGACCACTGCCACCCTCGGACGCGTCCGAGGGTGGCAGGCGCGTCCGCCACGGCAGTCGCCAGCTGCTAGAACCCCTTCGCCAGACGGTAGTAGGCCTGGCTCCAGCGGATCTCCTCGGCGAACCGGCGCGGATCCGTGTCGGCGTCGATGACGACCAGCTCCGTGCGGCTCATCTCGGCCAGGTCGTACAACTCCTCCACCCCCACCGCACGCGACAGGACGGTGTGGTGCGGGGCTCCGGCGGTGATCCACGCCTCCGCGGAGCCGGCCAGGTGCGGTCGGGGACGCCAGACGGCCCGAGCGACCGGCAGCCGCCGCAGCGGATGCGGCGGTGGCACCAGGTCGACCTCGTTGGCGACCAGGCGGAACCGCTCCCCCATGTCGGCCAGGCCGAGCACCACCGCCGGACCGGGCTCGGCGTCGAAGACCATCCGGACCGGGTCCTCCCGCCCGCCGATGCTCAGCGGGTGGATCTCCACGGACGGCACGCCGGCGGCGATGCTCGGGCACACCTCGAGCATGTGGGCGCCGAGGACCAGCTCCCGGCCCGGGGTGAGGTCGTAGGTGTAGTCCTCCATGAACGAGGCGCCGCCCTCGACGCCGACCGCCATCGTCTTGAGGGTGTGGACCAGGACAGAGGTCTTCCAGTCGCCCTCGCCGCCGAAGCCGTAGCCGTCTGCCATCAGACGCTGCACGGCGATGCCGGGCAGTTGGCGCAGCCCGCCCAAGTCCTCGAAGTTGGTGGTGAAGGCACGGAACCCACCCGCTTCGAGGAAGGCGCGCAGGCCGAGTTCCAGGCGGGCGGCGTAGCGCAGGGATTCGTGCCGGCCCCCGCCGGGGCGCAGCTCGGGCACCACGCGGTAGCTGTCGTCGTACTCCTTGACCAGGTCGTCGACCTGCGCGTCGGTGACGTCGTCGATCACCCGGACGAGGTCGTTGACCCCGTAGGTGTTCACCGAGACGCCGAAGCGCAGTTCCGCCTCCACCTTGTCGCCCTCGGTCACCGCCACGTCGCGCATGTTGTCGCCGAAGCGGGCCAGCCGCAGCGACCGCATCGCCGACCAACCGAGTGCCGCCCGGGCCCAGGCAGCCACACGGGACACCACGCGTGGGTCGGTGACGTGCCCGGCGACGGTCTTGCGTGCCACCCCGAGACGGGTCTGGATGAACCCGAACTCCCGGTCGCCGTGGGCCGCCTGGTTGAGGTTCATGAAGTCCATGTCGATCTCGTCCCAGGGCAGCAGGACGTTGGCCTGGGTGTGCAGGTGCAGCAGCGGCGTCCGCAGGGCGTCCAGACCGGAGATCCACATCTTCGCCGGCGAGAAGGTGTGCATCCACGCGATCACCCCGATCGCCCCCTGCAGGGCGGCGTCACGGCAGACCCGCAGGATGTCGCCGCTGGTGGTCAGGACCGGTTTCCAGACGACCCGGGCGGGGACGTGCGGCGAGTCGTCGAGCACCGCGGCGATCTGCCGGGACTGTTCGGCCACCTGACGAAGGGTGTCCTCGCCGTACATGCGCCTGACTGCCGGTGAGGAACCAGATCTCAGGCTCAGCGTGCGTTGCCATGGGATTGCCTTCCGCGAGATGGTCGGTCACTTGTGGCGGATTCCGATCAGGCGTTGGAGCAGGATGAACGCGAAGAGCAGGCCGCCGATCACGATCTTGGTCCACCAGGAGTTCAGGCTGCCGTCGAAGGTGATCAGCGTCTGGATCACGCCCGAGGACAAGCACTCCGAGCACGGTGCCGAAGACGTAGCCGGAGCCGCCTGTGAGCACGGTTCCGCCGATGACCACGGCCGCGATCACGTCGAGCTCCATGCCCACGGCGATCAGCGGCGCGCCGGAGAGCGTGTAGAAGGACAGCAGGATGCCACCGATCGCCGAGCAGAGACCGCTGATGGTGTAGACGGCGATCCGGGTCCGTGCCACCGGAAGTCCCATCAGCAGCGCCGACTGGGCGTTGCCGCCGATCGCGTACACGTTGCGGCCCAGCCGGGTGTAGGCGAGCGTGTACGCGGCGACGAGCCACCACCGCGAGGGCGATGAGCACGCTGATCGACACGAAGTTGCCGCGGCGGGTTGCCGACGCGCTCCTGGGACATGCCTGGTCCAGAACCCGTCGGTGATCGGAGATCGAACGAGCCGCTGATGAAGGTGCACATGCCGCGAGCGAAGAACATCCCGGCCAGGGTGACGATGAACGGCTGGATGTCGAAGAAGTGGACCACGCAGCCCATCAGGAACCCGAGCGTCGGCCCGATGAGCAGCGCGACGAGCAGCACCAGCGCCGCCGGCAGCCCCTTCTCCAGCAGGAACGCCGACAGCATCGCGGTCATCGCGACGACCGAACCGACCGACAGGTCGATGCCGCCGGTCAGGATCACGAAGGTCATGCCGACCGCGACGACGAGCAGGAACCCGTTGTCGATGAAGACGTTGAAGATCGACCTGGACGTTGGAGAACGCCCGGTACTGGGAAACTCCGACGCCGTAGAGGACCAGCAGCAGGACGAGGGTGGCCAGGACCGGGACGTGCCGCCGGGGAAGGCGCGACCAGGCACGGGACGGCGGTCAGGGACAGGGTGGTCATGCGGGCACCTGCTCCTTCGGCTGCTCGTCGACGGTGGCCGGGGTGGCGCGCCGGGGTCGTGCGCCGCGGCGGAACCACGCCCGGAAGGCCGGTGCCTGGATCAGGCAGACCGCGATGACCACGACGGCCTTGAACAGCAGGGACGTCTGCGGCGAGATGTTCATCGCGTACACCGTGGTGGTGAGGGTCTGGATGATCAGCGCGCCGAGGATCGTGCCGCCCAGCGAGAACCGGCCACCGGCGAGCGAGGTGCCGCCGATGACCACCGCGAGGATCGCGTCGAGTTCGACCCAGAGGCCGGCCGCGTTGCCGTCGGCGCTGGACACGTTGGCGGTCATCATGAATCCGGCGATCGCGGCGCAGGCAGCGCTGACCACGTACACGAGGAAGATGACTCGCGCAGAGCGGATGCCGGCCAGCCGGCTGGCCCGGGCGTTGCCGCCGACCGACTCGATGATCAGGCCGAGCGCGGTCCGCCGGGTCACCGCGGCGACGAGCAGCACCGCCGGCGAGCGGCGATGAGGATGGCCAGCGGCAGGGTCAGCAGGTGGCCGACGCCGATCGCCTTGTACGGGCCGGAGTTGATCGTGATGATCTGCCCCTCGGTGATCAGCTGGGCGAGACCCCGGCCGGCCACCATGAGGATCAGCGTCGCGATGATCGGCTGGATGCCGATGACGGCGACCAGCACGCCGTTCCATGCGCCGAGCACCAGCGCGACGCCGAGCGCCAGGGCCAGCGCGGTCGAGCACCGCACCGAGGCTGTTCTGGTCGGGCTGCTCGCTGATGTGGAGGCAGGCGATCGCGCCGCTGATGGCGCAGACGCGAGCCGACCGACAGGTCGATGCCGCCGGTGGCGATCACCAGCGTCATGCCCAGCGCGACCAGGATCAGCGGCGCGCTCAGCCGGAGGATGTCGATCAGGCTGCCGTACAGGTGGCCGTCGTCGCATCTGCATGGACAGGAAGCCGGGTCGGTAGATCGGTGTTGGCGGCGAGCAGCGCGACGAGCACGACGACCGGCCAGAACAGCCGGTGTCGCCGTCAGCGCCCGGTAGGCCGGCCGTGCGTCGTTGGTCATGACTGTGCACCTCTCCTCGTGCCGCGCGCCGCCGGCGATCGTCTGCATGATCCGGTCGGCGTCGACCGCGTCTGGTCGTTGGTCGAGTTGCGCGACCATCTCGCGGTCGCGCATCACGGCGATCTTGTGGCTGAGGCGGAGCACCTCCTCCAGCTCGGCGGAGATGAACAGCACCGCCATGCCGCCGTCGGACAGCTGCACGACCAGCTTCTGGATCTCGGCCTTGGCGCCGATGTCGATGCCGCGGGTGGGCTCGTCGAGGATCAGCAGGCGCGGCTCGGTGATCAGCCAGCGGGCCAGCAGCACCTTCTGCTGGTTGCCGCCGGAGAGGTTGCCCACCGGCATGTCGGGGTCCGCCGGCCGGATGCTCAAGCGCCTGCACGTACCGTTCGACCAGCTCGTCCTGCCGGCGGCGCGGGAATCGGTCGCAGCCAGCCCCGGGCGGCCTGCATGGCGAGGATGATGTTCTCCCGCACCGACAGCTCGGCGATGATGCCCTCCGCTCGCCGGTTCTCCGAGCAGAAGCCGATGCCCGTGGTCGATGGCGGCGACCGGCGTCCGCAGCGAGGCCGGGCGTGCCGCCCACCGCGGACGCTGCCGTGGTCGGCGCGGTCGGCGCCGAACAGCAGCCGCGCCACCTCGGTCCGGCCCGAGCCGAGCAGGCCGGCCAGGCCGACCACCTCCCCGGCGTGGATGGTCAGGCTGAACGGGCGCGACCGCGCCCGCGCGGCCCAGCTCGCGTGCGTCCAGCAGGCGGTGCGCCGCTCCGCCGGCGCGGCGGCGTCGCTGCCGGGACTGCTCGTCGAGCCGCTCCAGCACCTGCAGCTCCTTGCCGATCATCTTCTCGACCAGGCTGAGCTGCGGCAGCTCGCGCGTCGGCGTACTCGCCGACCAGGCTGGCCGTTGCGCAGCACGGTGATCCGGTCGGCGATGCCGTAGACCTGATCGAGGAAGTGGGTGACGAACAGGATCGCGATGCCGTCGTCGCGCAGCTGGCGCATGACCCGGAACAGCTGCGCGACCTCGCCGGCGTCGAGGCTGGAGGTCGGCTCGTCCAGGACCAGGACCCGGGCCTGGATGTCGATGGCCCGGGCGATCGCCACCATCTGCTGCACGGCCAGCGAGTATCGTGCCGAGCTGCGCGTTGACGTCGATGTCCAGATCGAGGCGGGCGAGCAGGGCGCGGGCCCGGCGCCGCATCTCGCCCCAGCGGACCGCGCCGAGGCGGCGGGGTTCCCGGCCGATGAAGATGTTCTCCGCCACCGAGAGGTTGGCGCAGAGGTTGACCTCCTGGTAGACGGTGCTCACCCCGGCGGTGGTGGCCTGCATCGGGCCGGTGAACGAGACCTGCTCACCGCCGAGCGTGACGGTGCCCTGGTCGGTGCCGTGGACGCCGGTCAGCACCTTGATCAGGGTCGACTTGCCGGCGCCGTTCTCGCCCATCAGGGCGTGCACCTCCCCGGGGAAGAGGCGGAAGTCGACGTTGTCGAGCGCGCGTACGCCGGGGAATGACTTGCTGATCCCCGTCATCGTCAGGACTGGATGGCTCGGTGTCATGCCACCGGACCTTTCGTGGAATTGGTGGAACGGCGCGCCGTGCACGCGGCCCTCCTCCCGGTCGCTCAGATCCGCGGGCCGCCGGTCGGCGGGGGTCCGGCGCGGCGGCCGGGCCCGAGGCCCGGCCGCCGCATCGGATGCAGGGGGTGTCGGCCCCCGTGGTCCGGTCAGTACTTGCGGTTGGGCAGCGCTTCCTTGGCCTGCTCCTGGGTGAAGGTGGTCTCCTGGGTCTCGATCCGCGGCCGGCACCTCCTCGCCGTCGTGCACCTTCTTGACCAGGTCCATCAGCTGCGGACCGAGCAGCGGGCTGCACTCGACGATGAAGTTGAACTTGCCGTCGGCGAGGGCCTGCATGCCGTCCTTGACCGCGTCGACGGTGATGATCGTGATGTCCTTGCCGGGCACCTTGCCGGCCGCCTTGATCGCCTCCAGGGCGCCCAGGCCCATGTCGTCGTTGTGCGCGAAGAGCACGTCGATCTTCGGGTTGGCCTTCAGGAACTCTCCATCACCTGCTTGCCGCCGGCACGGGTGAAGTCACCGGACTGCGAAGCGATGATCTTGAGGTTCGGGTTGGCGGCGATGGCCTCGGCGAAGCCCTTCTTGCGGTCGTTCGCCGGCGCCGAGCCGGTGGTGCCCTGCAGCTCGACGATGTTGACCGGGCCGGTGGCGGCCTTCTCCTGCTGCACCAGCCACTCGCCGGCGTGCCGGCCCTCCTTGACGAAGTCCGACCCGAGGAAGGTCTTGTAGAGCGACTTGTCGGCCGAGTCGACCGCCCGGTCGGTGAGGATGACCGGGATCTTGGCGTCCTTGGCCTCCTTGAGGACGGTGTCCCACCCGGACTCCACCACCGGCGAGAAGGCGATCACGTCGACCTTCTGCTGGATGAAGTTGCGGATGGCCTTGATCTGGTTTTCCTGCTTCTGCTGCGCGTCGTCGAACTTCAGGTCGATCCCGGCCGCCGTCGCGGCATCCTTGATCGAGGTGGTGTTCGCGGTACGCCATCCGCTCTCCGCGCCGACCTGCGAGAAGCCCAACGTGATCTTGCCGTCGTCGCCGCTTGTCGCCCGTGTCGCTGTTGCCGCAGGCCGCCACGCCGGTGGCGAGCAGCGCGGCGGTGAGCACCGCGATGACCTTGCGGGACGGCAGGTGGGTCCTCATTCTCTTCACCGCAATCTCCTCGGGATAAGCGTTCCGCGAGCCGTACGCTCCGACGGCGTACATCCGCGCTGGTGGTGGTGGTGCCGGCAGAGATGGTGCCCGGGGGTGGTGCGACGCGGACGACTCCGGTGTGGACCGCCGCGTGATCGGTGGCGGCCGTCAGGGGCTCCTGGGTGACGGGGGTCGCTGTCCGTAGACGTTCTGGTAACGGTCATGCAGGGCGTCGACGTCGGCCGCCACGATCGGCAGCGGCGCACCGAGCGCCCGGGCCAGGTGCGCGGTGCGGGCGATGTCCTCACACATCACCGCAGCCTTCACCGCAGCGCGGGCGTCCCGGCCGATGGTGAAGACGCCGTGGTTGCGCATGAGCACGGCCGGCGAGCGGTGCCCGGCGAGGGTCTCCACGATGCCCTTGCCGATGTCGTCGCCGCCGATCAGGGCGAACGGGCCGACCGGGATCTCGCCACCGAACTCGTCGGCCTGTGCGGTCAGGTGGCAGGGGATCGGCTCGCCGCGGGCCGCCCAGGCGGTCGCGTACCCGCTGTGGGTGTGCACCACCCCGCCCACCTCGGGCAGGGCGCGGTAGACGTAGGCGTGAGCGGCGGTGTCGCTCGACGGCGAGAGGTCGCCCTCAACCACGACGCCGTCGAAGTCGCACACGACCATGTTCTCCGGGCCGAGGTCGTCGTAGTCGACGCCGCTCGGCTTGATCACCATGAGGTCGTGGCCGGGTACCCGGGCGGAGACGTTCCCCGCCGTCCAGACGACCAACCGGTAGCGGGTGAGTTCGCCGTGCAACCGGGCGACGCTCTCCCGCAGCCGCCGGAGCTGCGGACCGAGCTCGGCACTCATCGGAATTGCGGCGTGGAAACCCGGCCGTTCAGGGCCGGGAGGAAACGCCGCTCCCTCCCCTCAAGAGTTGTCTTACATGGATGGTTGCTAGAATGTGAGGCATGGGTGAGGTGGTGAAGCGGGCGTTCAAGTACCGCTTCTACCCGAGCCACGAGCAGGCAGCCGAGCTTGACCCGGACGTTCGGGTGCGTCCGACTGGTCTACAACCTGGCGTTGCGGGCCCGTACCGAGGCGTGGACGTTGCGCCAGGAGCGGGTGAACTACAACGCGACCAGCGTGATGCTGACGGCGTGGAAGAAGACCGAGGAGCTGGCGTTCCTCAACGAGGTCTCTTCCGTGCCGTTGCAGCAGGCGCTGCGGCACCTGCAGGCCGGATTCGCCGCTTCTGGGCCAAGCGTGCCAGGTACCCGACGTTCAAGAGCAAGAAGAAGTCGCGCCGGTCGGCGGAGTACACCACCAGCGCGTTCCGCTACCGTGACGGCCGGCTCACCCTGGCCAAGATGGCCGAACCACTCGACATCGTGTGGTCGAGGCCGTTGCCCGATGGCGCGTCGCCGTCCACGGTGACCGTGTCGCGGGACGCGGCCGGGCCGTTGGTTCGTGTCCCTGCTCTGCGACGACGTGATCGAGCGGCCGCTGCCGGCTTCGGCGTGCGGTCGGGATCGACGCCGGGCTCGACAGCCTGCTCACCCTGTCCACCGGGGAGAAGGTCACCAACCCGCGTCACGAGCGGGCCGACCGTCGGCGGCTGGCCCGCGCCCAGCGGGAGCTGGCCCGCAAACAGAAGGACTCGGCCAACCGGGCCAAGGCCCGGCTCAAGGTCGCCCGGAGGTACGCCCGGATCACCGACCGGCGGCGGGACCACCTGCACAAACTGACCACTCGGCTCGTTCGTGAGAACCAAACGATCGTGATCGAGGACCTGACCGTGCGCAACATGGTCAAAAACCACAGCCTGGCTCGCGCCATCAGCGACGCGGCCTGGCGGCAATTCCGCACCATGCTGGAGTACAAGGCCGACTGGTACGGCCGGAACCTGATCGTCATCGACCGATGGTACCCGTCGTCCAAGCTGTGCTCGGTGTGTGGATGCGATCGACTGAGCACGATGCCGCTCAACGTGCGGACGTGGACCTGCCGATGCGGCGCAGACCCACGACCGCGACATCAACGCCGCCCGCAACATTCTGGCCGCCGGGCTGGCGGTGACAGCCTGCGGAGCTGGTGTAAGACCTCAACGGGAATCCTCCCGGACGGGGCAGTCGGCGATGAAACAGGAAACCCCAAGGGCGACCAAGGGAATCCCCGTCCTTCAGGGCGGGGAGGATGTCAAGCGACCACCTCCAGCGGCATCGTGACCTGTGCCGCCGGTCGGTCAACGGCGGCGTTGCGGATCGCGCGCAGGCGGGACATGACGTCGTCGCCGCCGCGCCCGAAGTGGTCGTGCAGGGACCGGTATTCGGCGTAGAGCGCGTCGTAGGCCCGCGCCCGCTCGGGATCCGGCCGGTAGGCGTCGCGGTCCACCCGGCCCATCGCAGCGGAGGCCGCATAGACGTCCGGGTACGCACCGGCGGCGACTGCGGCGTGGATCGCCGCTCCCAACGCGGGCCCCTGCGCCGAACCGAGGAGGCTCAACGGCCGGTCGGTGACGTCGCTGTAGATCTGCATCAGCAGCCGGTTGGCGATCAGGCCGCCCGCCACGATCACCTCTCGGATGGGCACGCCCGCCTCGACGAACGCTTCGATGATCATGCGGGTGCCGTAGGCCGTCGCCTCCAGCAGCGCCCGGTAGACGTCCGCCGGCCGGGTGGCCAGGGTCAGCCCCACGATGAGACCGCTCAGGTCGTGGTTGACCAGCAGGGAGCGGTTGCCGTTCCACCAGTCCAGGGCGACCAGCCCATGGGCGCCGACCGGCTGCGCCGCGGCCAGCTCGGAGAGCCGCTCGTGCGTATCCGCACCCGCCGGCGCGGCATGTTCGACGAACCAGCCGAAGATGTCGCCGACGCCGCTCTGTCCGGCCTCGTACCCCCAGGCGCCGGGGCTGATCCCCCCTCGACGACGCCGCACATGCCCTCCATCTCCGCCAGCTCGGTGCCGTTGACCACGTGGCAGGTCGAGGTCCCCATGATGGCGACCAGATGGCCCGGCACCAGGGCCTGCGCGGACGCGGCGGTGACATGCGCGTCCACGTTGCCGGCCGCGACGGCGATGCCCTCGGGCAGACCCGTCCACGCCGCGGCCTGGGCGGTGAGGGCGCCGGCCCGGGCGCCCATCGGCAGCAGCGGACCGTCCAGCTTGGCGACGAAGTCGGCGAACCCGGGGTCGAGTGCCGCCAGGAACTCCCGGGACGGGTACCGGCCGTTCTGGCGGATGCCCTTGTAGCCGGCGGTGCAGATGTTGCGGGTCTCGACTCCGCACAGCTGCCAGACGATCCAGTCGGCCGCCTCGACGAACCGCGCGGCGCGCTGGTAGATCTCCGGGTCCTCGTCGAGGATCTGCAGGCCCTTGGCGAACTGCCACTCGGCGGAAATCTTGCCGCCGTACCGGTTGAGCCACGGCTCGCGGCGTTCGTGCGCGAGGGCGTTGATCCGGTCGGCGTGCGGCTGCCCGGCGTGGTGCTTCCACAGCTTCACCCAGGCGTGCGGCCGGTTCCGCAGCTCGGGCACCTCACAGAGCGGGGTGCCGTCGGCCAGGGTGGGCAGGACGGTGCAGGCGGTGAAGTCGGTGGCGATGCCGATCGCCCGGGCCGGGTCGATCCCCGCGGCGGCCACGGCGGCCGGCACCGCGTGGCGCAGCACGTCGCGGTAGTCCTCGGGATCCTGCAACGCCCAGTCCGGCGGGAGCGGCGCCCCGTCCGGGAGCGTGGACTCGATCACCCCGCGCCGGTACTCGTGGACCGCGGTGCCGAGCTCCGCGCCGTCACCGACCCGGACCACCAGCGCTCGGCCCGACAGCGTCCCGAAGTCGACTCCGACGACGTACCGGTCCCCCGGTCCGTCCACACCCATCATCTCCACCTCCGCGTGCCGTGGCTCACATTGTTAGCGCTCACATCGACGTTGGTCAAGATACGATCGCAACAGTCCCGTAACGGTCGGGTCGTCGGGCCCACCCGGGCCACCTTTTGCGAGGAGATCCGCGGGAGCGGCCGGATGTTAGCGTTCACAGAGTTCGATGTCCTGCCGCGCTCCTCCCGGGACTCTCAGGGCCACGGCACCTGGCCGACGATCTGTTAGCGCTAACTCGGCATCCGGGTCGCATCGACACGTTCGATTCACGGGCGCCGAGCCCGGCACGCGGGTGCGGCGGGGCCTGCGCGCCGCCCCTCCGGGCGGCGTCCCGTGCCGCTCGACCAATCCGGTGCGGGCGACGCGGAGCGCGCTGCCACGCTGCTGCTGTGAACGGTCACAACCCGCCGCCGACCCGACCCACCCGCAGCCGGGGTGCGGCATCACCGGCGGCACCGCGCGGTCGGCCGGTTCAAAGTGCGGTGATGATCCAGTGGTTGTTCGTGTTGCCGTTGGGCGCCCAGACAGACGTCGACCCGGCGGTGGCGTTGCCGCACTGTCGACCAGCCATGCCGTTGGCCCGATTCACGATCCGGCAGTCACCCGCTGGGGCACGCCGAACTCGGTGCGGCTGAAGTCGTCGAACTTCCCCGACCGCTATGTCCGGCACGCCGACCGGGCGGTCGACGGTAGTACGCCACCTTCCGGGTCACCGCACAGGAACACGTCGGGGCCGGGCGCGACGGACCGGCCGGCCCCGCACCCGCCGACGACGGGGGACGGACCGGCCGCCGGCGGTCAGGACGGCGGAGCGGCGACGCTCTGCCGGGAGATCAGGGTCGGCGCGATGGTCTGCCGCAACTCGCCGACCACGCCCGACTCGATCTGCGTCAGCAGCAGGTCCAGGCTGGCCCGGGCCACTGCGGCGAAGTCCGGCCGGACCGTTGTCAACGGTGGGATGAAGTACGCCGCCTCCGGCACGTCATCGAACCCCACCACACTGATCTCATCGGGCACCCGGCGGCCGTACTCGTGCAAGGCCCGCAACACGCCCAGCGCCAGGTGATCGTTGGCCGTGAAGATCGCCGTCACCTCGGGCATCCGCGCCAACATCTGCCCGCACCGATAGCCCGACGCCGCCGACCAGTCCCCCGCCACCAGCGGCGGCACCTCGGCGCCTGCCGCCCGCAACGCCTCCCGCCAGCCCTCGATCCGCCCCGCGCTGTCGAACCAGTCGGCCGGCCCGGACACGTGCCACACCGTCCGGTGCCCGGCCTCCAACAGGTGCCGCGTGGCTTCCCGCGCGCCCGCCACCTGGTCCACCGTCACCAGCGGCACCGGGCGACGGGGGTCACCGTCGACCGTCACCAGGGGGACGTCCTTTGGCAGGTACTCCAACGCCTCACCGGCCGACTCGACCGGAGCGATCACGACTATCCCCGCCACCCGGTGCGCCAGGTGCCGCTCCACAGCGGCGGAGATGGAGACCCGATCCAGGTCCCGCACGCTGCCGACGCTGACCGCGAAGCCCTCCTCGGCGGCGGTCTGCTCCAGCGCCGCCAGCAACGACGCCGGGCCGTACAGGGTGGTGTTCTGCGCTACCACGCCGATGACCTGCGACCGCCCGGTCACCAGAGCGCGAGCGGCCCGGTTGGGCCGGTATCCCAGCTCGACGATCGCCGCCTGCACCCGCAGCCGGGTCTGCTCACGGACGTTGGGATGCCCGTTCAGCACCCGCGACACGGTCTGGTGGGAAACCCCGGCAAGGCGGGCCACATCCGTCATCGCGGGACCACGCATGGCACCCACCCTCCCCGCCAGCCCTCGACCGCGCCCCAGCGGCCGACGCCGGAGCGGCATGGGCGCCCCATCCGCAGCCCCACCCGCCCTGGCAGACACCAGGGCACACCCGCAAAGGCCAGCGCCAGTGTACGCACAGGCGTGGTCCTGCCCCCGAGGCATAGGGCCCGCGCGGATCGACGCGGCGTGGCGCCCACGAGTCGCGCGACGCACCGCCGCCGGGAGCGGACATCGGCGCATACCTGCCGGCCGGTGATACGCAGGGTGGATAGGTGCAGCACCGCCGAGTCGGGCACCGTCCGGCATGGACCGAACGATATCCAGTCCATCAGAGCATTACTACTTGACGAACCGCATGTTATCGCTCACAGTCGATGGTCAAGGGCGACGACGCGGTGGCTTACCGGGCAAGCCATGCGCCAGGGTATGCGGATTCTTGTTAGCGCTAACATTTGTGGCCGCAAGCCCACGGCAATGCGTGCGGTGCGCCCATCTTCGGATAGACCGTTCGGCTCTTGGTGATTGAAGGAGGATCATGTTTGCCTTTGATAGGTCTCCATCGATCGCGCCGCCGCTGTGGCATGGGCGGATGGCGCGGGTCATCACCGCTGGCGTGACGGCGGTGTTGGTCGGTGGTGCCGCCGCGGCGGTGGTGTCGACACCCGCCGCCGCAGCGACGGTCGACACGAGCGCGTGGTACGTGTTGATCAACCGCAACAGCGGCAAGGCCTTGGACGTGTACAACTTGGCCACGAATGACGGTGCGCGGATCGTGCAGTGGGCGCGGAACAACGGCAACCAGCAGCAGTGGCAGTTCGTGGACTCGGGCGGTGGCTACTACCGGTTGCGGTCGCGGCTGTCCGGCAAGGTGCTGGACGTCTACAACTGGTCGACCGCCAACGGTGCCAGCATCGTGCAGTGGACCGACGGCAATCAGGCCAACCAGCAGTTCCGGCTGGCCGACTCCGACGGTGGCTACGTCCGGTTGATCAACCGGAACAGCAACAAGGTGGTGGAGGTGCAGGGCGCCTCGACCGCCGACGGCGGAAACATCGTGCAGTACGACGACTGGAACGGGAACAACCAACAGTGGCAACTCGTCCGCGTTGACGGCGGGGGCAACCCCACCACGCCGCCGACCACACCGCCGACGACACCGCCGACCGGCACGTGCGCTCTTCCGTCGACGTACCGCTGGACATCGACGGGCTCGCTGGCGAACCCGAGGTCGGGGTGGGTCTCACTCAAGGACTTCACCTACGCCCCGTACAACGGCAGGCATCTCGTCTATGCGACGACGCACGATACGGGAACGTCGTGGGGCTCGATGAACTTCGGCCTCTTCACAAACTGGTCCGACATGGCCTCCGCCAGCCAGAACCAGATGTCTTTTTCCGCTGTTGCGCCTACACTTTTCTACTTCGCCCCGAGGAATATCTGGGTGCTTGCCTACCAGTGGGGTGGGACCGCTTTCTCCTACCGGACGTCGAGCGACCCCACCAATGCGAATGGATGGTCATCGCAACAGGCACTCTTCACCGGAAGCATTTCCGGCTCCGGTACGGGACCCATCGACCAGACACTCATCGGTGACAGCACGAACATGTACCTGTTCTTCGCCGGGGACAACGGTAAGATCTACCGGGCCAGTATGCCCATCGGAAACTTCCCGGGCAGTTTTGGCTCGACATCGACGGTGGTCATGAGTGACACGACGAACAACCTGTTCGAAGGAGTCCAGGTCTACAAGATCCAGGGCCAGAACCAATACCTCATGCTCGTCGAGGCGATCGGCTCGCAGGGTCGCTACTTCCGCTCGTTCACGGCCACCAGTCTGGGCGGCTCGTGGACACCGCAGGCCGCGACCGAGAGCAACCCCTTCGCCGGCAAGGCCAACAGCGGCGCCACCTGGACCAACGACATCAGCCACGGCGAGTTGATACGCAGCAACGCCGATCAGACCATGACCGTTGATCCCTGCAAGCTGCAGTTGCTGTACCAGGGACGTTCCCCCAATTCCGGCGGCGACTACGGCCTCCTGCCTTACCGGCCGGGATTGCTGACACTGCAGCGCTAATGGCGTGAGGCAGGTCCGACTCGGATGTTCCTGACGTTCGCGGGCAACGGCGTATGCCGAATCGGGTGAGCGTTGTCACGGCTCGCGATCGGGATCGGGTGGAACTGAAGCGGCGGGCTCGGTGCAAGGCCGAGCCCGCCCGGGTCACGCGATCGTCAATGCCTTGTGGACATAGCGTCAGATCTTGCGGTATCCGTGTGCCACAGCGTTGCCGTTGCTCGGTGGGAGAGTGTGCTGTCTGGTGCTGGGGCCCTTCGCGGGCCGGTTCGGGCGAATGGAGCCGCGGCGGGCGGCGGCTTGATCGACCGGCGGGTGTATCTGCCGGCGTCGTGGAGCGACGACCGGCGGCGGTGCCAGGCCGCATCCTGCCTGTCGAGATCGGATTCGCCACCTAGTCGCAGCTGGCCGTCGACATGATTACCGCTGCTCTCGGCGCCGGCGTGCCGGCCCGCTGGGCCACCGCGGACGAGGCATACGGCCCGTGTTCGCACCCACCTGCGCGAACACGGGCTCGACCACGTCCTCGCCGTGTCCTGCAGCCACCTGATCCCGATCGACGGCGGCTAGTAGTACTTTGTCACGTTTTGGTGAAGGGTCGTGTCTGGTGGGGGGTGGTGCCTCGCTGACGCCATTGTGGACAGCCTCGAGGTGGCCCGCTGCGGGGTGAGCTGGTCGAGTTCGCTGAGGATGTGTTCGGGTCGTTGACCCGGGTCGGGTGGCGGGGCCGGGCGGTGTCGTATGTGCGGGGCCTCATGTTGGACGGGCGGCGTAGATCGATCCAGCCGATGGCCGGTCGTCTCGAGGGTGTGCATGATCAGGCGTTGAACCACTTCGTGACGAACAGTCCGTGGGACGTCACGCCGGTGCGTCGCCGGTTGGCGTCTCGGATGGACGAGGTGATCGGGCCGGTGGCGCGAGCGGTGGACGACACCGGTTGGCTCAAGTGCGGATCCGCCTCGCCGGGGTGGCCCGGCAGTACACGGGCACCGCGGGCAAGGTCACGAATTGTCAGATCGGGGTGAGCGTCAACCTGGTCACCGACACCGCGTCGTGCCCGACGAACTGGCGGCTGTTCCTGCCCGCCTCCTGGGACCCCGCCTCGCCCGATGCCGGCCCGGACGTGGCCGGGCGGCGGGACCGTGCCGGGATCCCCGACGAGATCGGGCACCGGGAGAAGTGGCGCCTGGCGTTGGACATGATCGACGAAATGGCCGACTGGGGCCTGCGGTCGCCGCTGGGGGTGGCCGACGCCGGATACGCGACGCGGCCGAGTTCCGCCACGGCCGGGCCGAGCGTGATGTGTCCTATGTACTACGGATGTCGATGCGCGCGGGATCTACGCTGTGACACCCGGCCACCGCCAGATCTGATGTTGTGTCCACAACGCACAGAGGATCACACGATGGCCGCCCCGCGTTCACCCGCCCGAAACCAGCGGCAACTCAAACGGCGGCTGCCGTACTAGCCGGAAGGAGCTCTTTTCCATTGCTGTGCACACATATCGCCAGACCAGGCGAATTTGATCTTTGCCTCAAAAAGCCGCGCCTTAGCGGGATCGATCGGGCATCGGCGGATATCATCTGTGTCCCTTGACCCCCAAAGAAAGGGAATTTCGTGTTCGCTGCCTACGTAACGATCAACATCATCGCTTCGATCTTTACCGGCATCGCCGCCGGCACGTACTTGATCGGCCACCCCTACCCCAAGGCCCAAGCGGAAATGAAGCGCCTGCCGAGTTCGTGGCTGCCCAGGTTGGGCACGGCGCTGGCAGCGGGCTCGCTGGGTCTGCTGGCCGGCTTCGCGGTGCCGGTGCTGGGCACGCTCGCTTCGCTCGGCCTCGTGCTGTATTTCATCGGCGCGTTCATCGCCCACATGCGA
The DNA here is from genome assembly GCA_963750055.1 of uncultured Actinomycetota bacterium. Lineage (GTDB taxonomy): Bacteria > Actinomycetota > Actinomycetes > Mycobacteriales > Micromonosporaceae > CAVVPI01. Next base: position 316,488 of record CAVVPI010000012.1, read on the forward strand.
GTGGGATCCCGCAACCTCGTCGGATGGGCCGTCTTCTTCATCACCACGGTGGCGGCTCTCGTGGTGAACCTGGCCTACCACGGCGTTTGGTAATCCTGCTTTCGCAGCCGTTGCCGGCTCTGACCTCGCGGGTGAGGTGGACGGCGGACGCTGGCAGCCGGCGCGCCACCACCCCGCACGTCGCGCGGGAACGCCGCGGCTGGCGCGGTCGCCGGCGAGTCGGTGAGGAGTGAGGAGCTGCTGGCTCGAGTGCTCGACGACGCGTCGGTGGCGCGTCTGGCTGAGCAGGCTCGGGGCCAGGGGGTGGCGCTGCTGGGCGAGGGTGGGCTGCTGCAGCAGTTGACCAAGCGGTTCCTAGAGGCCACGTTGGAGGGTGAAATAGATGCTCACCTGGGTCGCGGGCGGCACGAGCGCGGCGGCGACGGTAACGCCCGTAACGGTAAGCGGACCAAGACGCTGATCACCGATGTGGGGCCGGTGCCGGTCGAGGTGCCCCGGGACCGGGACGTCACGTTCACCCCGGCGATCGTGGCCAAGCGACAGCGCCGTTTCGGTGGGGTGGACAACCTGGTGATCTCGTTGACCGCGAAGGGGTTGACCACTGGGGAGGGTGCGCCGTGAGGCGCTGTTGGATTGTGTGGAGGTGAGAGACCTTCTCCGTCGGGCCGTCGCAGCGGTCCGGCGAAGCTGGGGGCAGCCTGATCCGGGAGGTGCCGGGGAGGGCGGCAAGCGGCCCTGACAAAGCCGGAGCGTGTCAGCACTGCCAGATGGTGCGTGTCCGGCAAGCGAATCGGAAAGGCATACGCGAGGAACCGGCGTTTACGTCTCCTAAGTGGTCACCGGCTCGAACCTGGCGGATCTGGGCCGGTCGCGGTGCGCACCTGCGCTTTCATGACGTGCGGGGAACTCCTGGGCGGGGATTTTCACCTTCGCAGGGAGGCCATGGTGAAGGTCTGCGGCGTAGCCGTGGCGATGCCGCGGGGACAAAGTCGGGTGCCTCCTTCGATGAGCGATCCAGCAGTGAACACGGGAACCGTCCGGCGACGGCTCCCGACGGCGGGCAGCCAGTCCGATGGTCGGGATAGGCACATCGTCTGCTGAACGCGCCGGGCGGGGCGGAGCCGTCGTAGTACTCCGAGGTCGGGAGAGCCGACCACATGGGGAAGGACGGCAGCGGTTTCGAGAAGGAGAGGACGCTGTAATGCCGAAAGACGCGCCGCCGAACGGCGGCGCCCGACTGGATCACGTCCGTGAGGGTGGGTTCGGGCGGGTATCGGGGATGCAGGCCAAACTTCACCGTTGGGCTGCGGCTGATCCTGGCCGCAGGTTCGACGACCTGTTCAACCTCGTGCACGACCCGGCGACGCTGATCGTGGCGTTCGAACGGGTCGCGGGCAACGCCGGGGCGCGTACTGCCGGTTCGGACGGCCTGACGGTCGCCCGGATCGAGCGGGAGGTCGGTGTCTCGGCATTCCTGGGCGGCATCAGGTCGGCGGTCAAGGACGGTTCGTTTCGTCCACAGCCGGTGCGGGAACGCAAGATCCCCAAGCCGGGTGGGTCGGGCAAGGTCCGCAAGCTGGGCATCCCGACTGTTGCTGACCGAGTCGTGCAGGCCGCACTGAAACTCGTCCTGGAACCCATCTTCGAGGCGGATTTCGAGCCGGTCTCGTTCGGGTTCCGGCCCAACCGGCGAGCACACGACGCGATCGCCGACATCCACCTCTTCGGCAGCCGAGGCTACCGCTGGGTGCTGGATGCCGACATCGAGGCGTGCTTCGACACGATCGATCACACGGCCCTGATGGACCGGGTGCGGCATCGGGTCAAGGACAAGCGTGTGCTCACGCTGGTCAAAGCGTTCCTTAAGGCCGGGGTCCTCACCGAGCTCGGCGAGGAACGCGACACCCCGACCGGCACGCCGCAAGGGGGCATCCTGTCACCACTGTTGGCCAACATCGCGTTGAGTGTGCTCGATGAGCACCTCCACCGTGAGTGGAGGCCTGGTGGGCGGATGTCGACGGACAATCGGCGCCACCATCGGCGTGATCGTGGACAGGCGACGTGGCGACTGGTCCGCTACGCGGACGACTTCGTCGTCATGGTGTTCGGTACCCGAGATCACGTCGAGGCGCTGCGCGAGGACGTCGCGGCCATACTCGCTCCGCTGGGACTGCGACTGTCGTCGTCCAAGACGCGGATCGTGAACATGGCCGACGGGTTCGACTTCTTGGGCTTTCGCATCCGGTGGAGACGCAAGATGGGCACCCGCGACCAGTGGCACGTCTACACGTTCATCGGTGACCGGCCAGTCCGGTCACTGAAGGACAAGATCCGTGCCCTGACACGCAGGTTGTCACAGCAGGACCTGGGAGAAACGCTGATCCGGATCAACCAGATCACGCGTGGCTGGGCCAACTACTTCCGGCACGCCGTCGCCAAACACACCTTCGACCGGCTCGCCTACTTCATCTGGTGGAGAGTTGTTCGCTGGGTCAAGGCCAGACGACGCTGGAGATGGAAGGACGTTCACCGCTGGCTGCGCACCCCGACCGGGTGGCGGACCATCACGGCGGACGGGATAGAGCTGCACAACATCGCGTCGACCGCCGTTACTCGGTATCGCCGTCGCAGCAGAATCCCCACCCCCTGGGCAACAACGGAACCAGCCTGACGGCAGAAACCGTGGAGAGCCCGTTGCGTTGAGAGGCGCACGGCGGGTTCGGCGAGCGGCCCGCAGAAACGGGCCGGTGGCAACACCGGAACCGCGCTGCGGGCCGACTCGACTGCGCGCGCATCTGTCCGAGGTGTACGGCACCACCGTGTCGAAGGAGATGAAGTGATTTCTATTGGCCGGACACCTCAATGTTTGCCAGGGACTCGTGGTGGATCTTTTATTACGGCAAGGTCAGCGGCAGAGGCGTTCGGTGGACGCGTCACTGTTTTGATCATCGGTCACTTGAGTCGTACCCTCCGATGCGGACATCGGCGACCGACTCCCGTTCCGGCAGCGGATCCGCCAATGGCCAACCCCCCGCCAGCAGTGCGTGGCAGGCGTCGAGCGCGGCCGCCAGCCGCACCTCGGGCGTGCCGCTCACCTCGACAACCGGGGCGCCGGCTCCGTGCAACTCCGTTCGGAACCGGTCGGTCATCCAGGCGCGCAGGTGCTCTCCGTCGCGTAGGCCGTCGTCCTCGAACGGTACGCCCTCGTGGTCGGTGAGCAGGTAGAGGTCAGGAATCCGGGCGGCGGCGCGTACCCGTGGCGAAGCGGAGCCGAGGTAGCGCTCCTCCCATATTGCGGTGGCGCGCGCGTCGGTGCCACAAACGAGGATCGGCGCGCCCTCGCGGGCAGCAATATCCTCGGCCGCGTTCTGTGCCTCGGTGACCCCGACGAAGTCGTGCGGCGACCAGGTCACGTCGAACACCGTCGCGCTCGGGTCGACGACGCGCAACGCGGCCAGCTTCCGTTCGGTCAGCTCGCGGCCGTACTCCGGGACCCAGCGGGTGGCCGCCCAGACTCACTCTCATCCGCCTGTTCCGAGGAAGGCCACGGGTATCCACTCATGTTTGAAGCCTTGTTGAATTTTTCGGAAATCATTCCATTGTTGACGATGGTCTTCGGCGGACTGGCCGGCTATCGGGCCGGTCAGCTGGTCCGCCGCCGGCACCCGACCGCGCTGCGCCGTTCGGTACTGACCACGCTCGTCCTGCTGGTGGTGGCGACCATCGGTGTGCTTGCGCTGCCAGCGCTCGCCGGCCCGCTGGTCCAGTTCGGCTGGGACTTCGCCAGCAACCGGTTCCTGGTCGGCCTGCCGCCGATGGCGTTCGCGACCATCGCGGCCTGGGTGCTCTCCGTACCCCGGCTGGCCCGGCTACGCCGCGGGGCCGCGCAGGACAAGACGACACCACTCACCGCCGAGCAGCGGTATGCGGCGGCCGACCCCCGGCTGGTGGTGCCGGTCCAACTGCTCGGCATCTCCGGGTTTCTGAGCGTGTACGTGCTAATGATCTACCGGCCGGTCACGCCGTACACCATCGACATCATCACGGTCAACGGCGTGCTGCTGGCGTTGAGCGTGTTGTTCTGGCTGCGGCACACCCGCCGCCAGCGGATCCTCGGCAGTGAGGAGCCGCGACGCGCGCCCGGCTTCTTCCTGCGGCTCGGCCGCGGCGTCGTCGGCGTGGCGGTGGTCGCCGTCGTCGGCGCCGCGGTCATCGTGGTCGGGCAGGAGCTCAGCAAGCTGCCGGCCAACTACGACATGAGTATGAGCCCCAACATGGACTGGGGTGGCGGCCCGCGCTCGGAGCACCACGAGGCGATGGGCATGCGGATGACCGGTCACCACCATGGCCTGAGCGTGAGCGAGCTGAACGGCGGGGCGGACACCCAGGGCACGCCGGACAAAACCTTCATCCTGACCGCGATGAAAACGACGATCACGGTGGCCGGCCGGCAGGTCGAGGCGTGGGCCTACAACGGGCAGATCCCCGGACCGGAGATCCGGGTCAACGACGGCGACCTGGTCCAGGTCACCCTGGTCAACGAGATCCCCGGCGTCGGGGTGACCGTGCACTGGCACGGCCTGGACGTGCCGAACTCGCAGGACGGCGTCCCGGGCGTCACCCAGGACGCTGTCCGCACCGGCCAGAAGTTCATCTACCGGTTCCGGGTGCACCAGACCGGCACCTACTGGTACCACTCCCACCAGAGCTCCTTCGCCCAGGTGGACCGGGGATTGTTCGGCCCGCTCGTGGTGCTGCCCAAGGGCGCCAAGTCCGAGCCGTACGACATGACGGTGACCACGCACGACTGGAAGCTACTCAAGGAGAACCCGCTGGTCCGCGACGAGTCGTACATGACCTTCGACCAGACCGACGGGGTGGAGAAGCGGGCGGTGCCCTCGGGTACGCCGGTGCGGCTGCGTGTCATCAACAGCGGCACCAGCGCGGTCGACGACCAGAAATCCCCGACGTACGTGCTCACCGGCACGCCGTTCAAGGTCGCCGCGACCGACGGTACTGAGATCGACCAACCTGGTGAGATCAAGGCGGGCACCGGGGTGGTGATCGGCACCGGCGGCCGAGCCGACCTGATCTTCACCATGCCGAACGGTCCGGTCCGGCTCACCAACATCGAGAACCCGTCGACCGGCCTGGTGCTCAGCCCCGACGGCACCGCGGACGCGCCGGCGCCTGCCTTCGCCGAGGACGGCCCGCTGTTCAAGCGGGGCGACTACGGCGCCCCCGCGCCCACGCCGTTCGGCCTGTCGAACCACTTCGACCGCAAGTTCAAACTGGTCCTCGATGACGGGCCGGGCTTCTTCAACGGCCAGTTCAACGTCCTGCTGAAGATCAACGGTGAGGTCTTCCCGGACACCCCGATGCTGATGGTGCGCCAGGGCGACCTGGTGAAGGTGACCATCGTCGGCCGCGGCCACGTCAACCACCCGATGCACCTGCACGGCCACCGGGCCCTGGTGCTCAGCCACATGGGCAAGCCGATCACCGGTAGCCCGTGGTGGACGGACACCCTCGAGGTGCAGAAGGGCGACGTCTACGAGATCGCCTTCAAGGCCGACAACCCGGGCATCTGGATGGACCACTGCCACAACCTGCAGCACACGGAGAAGGGCATGGTCATGCACCTCGGCTACGACGGCATGGTCACGCCGTACCGGGCCGGTACCGAGACCGGCAACCTGCCCGAGGGCCAGTAGCGGCGGGCGGATCGACCGGCGAATGCCCGGGGCCGCGCGACCCCGGGCATCCTCGTGCGTCCGCGCCTCCGCCGGCCCCCTCAGCTGCGGCCACCACCGAGTTACCCCCTCCACAGCCCGCGAAGCGGGCAGAACACGGTCCGGCCCGGGCCGAGTAGCCGACGGGTGGACGTGCGGGGTCGATGGCGGACGGGCGACAGGCTGCGGGCCGCCTCCCCGAAAGGAACCGGCCCGCGGCCTGCTGCCGTTCCCGGCACGTCACCCGGCCGCGACGGCCGCCCGCCGGTCCGCAGCCTGCAGCAGCTCCGCCACCACGGACGCGAGCTCGACCGCCTGCTGGTGGTTCAACCGGGGATCACAGGCCGTCTCGTACCGGCGCGGCAGGTCGCTCTCGCGGATGTCCTGCGCCCCACCGAGGCACTCGGTGACCTCGTCCCCGGTCAGCTCCAGGTGCAGGCCGCCCGGGTGGGTGCCCAACGCCCGGTGTACCTCGAAGAAGCCGACCACCTCGTCCACCACGTCGTCGAACCGGCGGGTCTTGTAGCCACCGGCCGTCTGCACCGTGTTGCCGTGCATCGGGTCGCACTGCCACACCATCTGACGACCGGTGGCGGTGACCGCCCGGACGAGCTCCGGCAGCACGTCGCGTACCCGATTACTGCCCATCCGGCTGATCAGCGTGATCCGCCCGGGCACCCGGTGCGGGTCGAGCCGCTCGACGTACGCCACGGCGGTGGCCGGATCGGTGCCGGGCCCCAGCTTCACCCCGATCGGGTTGGCCAGCAGCTCGGCGAAGGCAACATGTGCGCCATCCAGGTCCCGGGTCCGCTCCCCGATCCACAGGAAGTGGCCGGACAGTCCGTAGAGCAGCGACTCGCCCCCGGATTCGTCCAAGCGCAGCATGGCCCGCTCGTAGTCCAGCAGCAGCGCCTCGTGGCTGGCGAAGACCTCGGGGGCCTGCCAGGACGGGTCGTGCGGATCGGCGCCGGACTGGCCCCGCAGCCTGCGTGCGCTGATCGCCCGCACCAGGTTCATCGTGGAGCTGGCATTGGCGTACGCACGCAGCATCCGGCTCGGGTCGGCCATCCGGGCCCGCATCGTCTGCGCGGGCGAGTTGACCATATCGCCGCGGTAGACCGGGAACCCGCTCTCGTCGGTCGCCGCCGAACGGGGCTTTGCGCACTGCCCGGCGAAGCGCCCGACGGTTACGACCGGCCGCCCCGACTCCCCGGTCAGCACCGCGCCCATGTGCAGCAGCACCTGGATGTTGCCCTGCACGTGGGCCTCGGTGTTGCCGATGAAGGTCTCCGCGCAGTCCCCGCCTTGGAGCACGAACGCGTCACCGGCGGCGGCCCGGGCGAAGTAGTCTCGCAGCCGGTTCACCTCGTCGGGGAAGGCGATCGGCGGGACTTCCCCGAGCATCCATCGAATCGTCCCGGCCAGCTCGGGATCGGGCCAAGACGGCTGCTGCTTGGCGGGCCGGGCCAGCGCGGCGTCCAGCCGCGACCGCACCTGGGCGGGCCAATGGCCGTAGGCGCGCTGCGCCCCCGGCACCCCCGCGAGGTTCAGAAGGCCCTCCTCGTCCGACGACGGTTCCGCGGTGGGGGGGCCGGGGCCATCAGGAATGGTGGTGAGGACGCACTCGCCGACACCGACCTCGGCCGGCCAGTGCAGGCCGAGCACCCGCTCGGCGGCGCCGTTGGCGTCCACCCGCACGGCGTATGCACGCAGGCCCATTGCCCCGGCCACCAGGCAGAGCATCTGCTGCAACGCGCCGACGTGCATCAGCGTCGCGGCGTAGCCCGCACCACCCCCGCCGGCCATCCGGCCGACCCGCGCGGTCAGCGTGACCAGCACCGGCGGCAGGGCCGACGAGCCAGCGGCCACCCGGGCCATTTCGACCAGCTCGAACAGGTCCTCGTGGCTCCTATCGGATGGGGTAACTGCGATGCGACCAGTCTGTAGCCGGCGGGGACAACTAGCCAGTGTCGGTGTCACGCCACCCGATGTGCGTTTTTCACGCGGCCCCCCATCCCAATTCATGGCGGGACTGCCGCCCATATCACTGGGTTTCGATGCCCGTCACTACGACACTTGGCCGGACTGACGTGTCCGCTCCCCTCGCGTTTGCGGGCTCAGCCGCAGTCTGCGGATTGGAGGATCAGGGTGACTCCCGAAACGGCAACCTCGGGCAGCATTCCGCGCCTGTCATACGGCGGCGGCCTGCCGACAGCCGCGACCGCCGTGACATACAAGCTGCTTGGACCGTTGGAAATCTGGAAGGACGGGCGGGACCACGCCCCGACCGCCCCGAAGATCCTGCAGCTGCTCGCCATGCTGCTGCTGCACCCCGGCAAGATCGTGCACATCGAGTCGATCATCGGAGAGCTATGGCCAGGTGGTCCGCCGCGCAGCGTCCGCACCACGATGCAGACGTACGTCTACCAACTACGCAAGTGCATCGAATGGAACCACCTGGCGCCGGACGCAAACGATCTGCTCATCACCCGGCCGCCCGGCTACCTGCTGAAGGCCGCGCCGGCGCAGGTCGACGTCTTCGCATTCCAGCAGCTCTGCCAGCGTGGGCGGGACCTGCTGGACCACCACGAACAGCAGGAGGCGGTCCGCTGCTTCCGGATGGCGCTCGGGTTGTGGTCCGGGTCGCCACTGGCCAACGTGCCGTGTGGATCTTCACTGTCAGCGTACGTGGTGGACCTGCAGGAGCAGCGGCGCAACGCACTGCACCTGTGCATCCAGAGCGAACTGGAGCGCGGCATGCACCGCGACCTGATCGGCGAGCTGCGCTCGCTGGTGACCACCAACCCGCTCGACGAGAGCCTGCACGGGCTGCTGATGCGTGCGCTCAGCGCCAGCGGCCGCCGGTCGGACGCGCTGGCCGCGTACCGGCACCTACGCTCGGTGCTCAACCGAGAACTCGGGGTGGAGCCCTGCGAGAAGTTGCAGCGCCTGCACCGCGAGCTGCTTTCGTTCGGCGAGCCGGCCGCGCCGGTGGCCCGGCCGCCGATCCGGCCAAACCGGGCCTTTGATCGGCCCAGCGGCGCGATGGCGCTCTGAAACACCTGTGCCACACCCGGGTACGCCGACCTCGTCGTCACCCGCGATGCGGCCTGGAGACGCTGAACCTCCTCAACCCGGTGCCGAGCCCGCTCACAACGTTGCAGCCCGTCCAGTAACGCAGGGACGCGCCGATGTGGGCTGCGGTGGCTTCGTCGGGCAGCACGTCGCCGCAGGCCGCCATTGCGGCGTCGAGGGTGACTGGGACCGCCCGGTGTGTCGGAGCCCGCCCTATTCGAGGCCTCGGAGGATGTGGAGCTCGTCCATGAGTTCGTCCTCGTCAGCGCCCGCACGCCCGAGCAGTGCGGCGCGGGCCCAGATCGACAGGGAGCTGGTGGTCCCGGTCGTGCCATCGACCTGCTGACCTTCACTGTGCTGGCCCCACTCGGTCCGGAGTGCTGTGTTGAGATCCTCCATGGCAACGCCCCCTCGTCACACGCCCGCCGGCCGGTTGTCCGGCATCATCGGGAACCATCCCACGTCACAATGCACCGAAACCCTCGAGCCGCGATATAGCATCGGTGAATGCTGCTGGCCGAGTGAAGTCGCATCCATAGGCGCCGGCTCGATGGAAGCCGAGGGCGTCGGCGACGACCGGTACGGGTCTTTGCAGGACAAGTCGGCGCAGCGCGGCGGCGCGTGCCTCCTTGATCGGGAACCCGAGAGCGCGCAGCCGGCTATGCAGGGCGCTGTAGGCGACGGTTGCCCGGCGAGCCTGCCGGGAAACAGCGAGGCCGGTGGCGGTCCGGCCGCGTCGACGACGTGCCGCAGCAGCGCGACGAACGGTTCCGGGACGGGTGCGGGCGGATCATCGAGGCGGATGGACAGCTCGCCGTCGTGCTCGAGAACATCGGCGGTGGCGAGGTGCTGAACGTGGCTGAGGGGTTGAGCGTAGAGCAGCAGCAGGCGGCCAGCGGTGCGGGTGCCGGCGCGGTCGTCGGTGGTGAACCGGCGCAGCAGCGCCAGGCGGCGCTGCTGGGTGATGACGGCGCCGGGCTTGAACGTTAGTGGGGCGGCAACCAGGTCAGGACAGGTGCCCGTGGGTGATGGCCCAGGTGAGGAAGCCGTGCACGCGGTGGCGCTGGTGCACCCGTGCCGTGGCGTACAAAGTGTCGAGGTTCCGCTGGGTCAGGGCGGTTAGGTCGATGTGCTGCTGGTACAGCCAGGCCAGAAACGCCGGGGCTTGGGTGAACTGCTGGATGCCGTAGAGCTTGGCGGTGACCCGCAGGGGACAGACGCCGCGGTGGCGCGAAGTCGAGGCAGCTGGTGCGACAGCGCGAACCCTGTCCAACCACATCGATAAGTGGAGGTCGATCGACCATCGATGGTCCTCGGAACTTACGCGAGAACCGGCAAGGAGCTGCTAAAACTCCGTCTCCAGCAACTACGGCTGGAGTACTAGTAGTGCTTTGTTAGGTTGGGACGAGGTGGTGGCAGAGGGGGCAGAACCCGAGCCAGGTTGCGAGTAGGTACCGCAGTTGCCGGAGGACGGCGTACAGGCTCAGGTTTGCCCCGGTGCTTTTGGGTGGGCCGTCGACGCGCACAGCGTGGCCGTCGTCGCCTTATGGACCAAGGGTCCGCGGCAGGTGGCCGTCGATGATGCGACCGTGGCGCTGCGGCTGCTGATCGATCGCCGGGACGGTCTCGGCCACGCCCGCGCCGACCTGGTCAACCGGATCCACAAGCTGCTGCTGGAGCTGCTGCCCGGTGGTGCGAAGGCGTTCCCTTCCGCCCCGCAGGCCCGCGCTCTGCTGGCCACGGTCCGCCCTCGTGATCTGGTCGGGCGAACCCGTCGGCGCCTGGCGTCCGAGCTGATCACCGAACTCGCCCAGGTCGACAAGAAGATCAAGACGGCGAACAAGGAGCTGACCGCGCTTGTCGAAGCCACCGGCAGCAGCCTGCAGCAGCTCAATGGCATCGGCCCGTCCGGCGCCGCCCGTCTGATCGGCGATGTTCGGCGGCGTCAGTCGCTTCGCCAGCCGGGGGCATTTCGCCTCCTGGAACGACACTGCGCCGATCGACGCGAACGCGTTGGCATCCTTCGGAAGCGCACCCTCCTCCGGCGACCAGCAACGCCACCGTTTGTCTCGGGCCGGGAACCGGCGTATCAACCGGGTCCTGCACATCATGGCCGTCGTGCAGTTGCGTCACGACACCGAAGGCCGCGCCTACTACCGCCGGAAGCTCGCCGCCGGTAAGACACCGATGGAAGCTATGCGATGCCTGAAACGGCGGTTGTCCGACATTGTCTACCGGCAGATGGTCCGGGACGCAATGACATCAGGGGCGGGTCCGCGAGGACAAGCGGGGGCGACTCCGCAATCCAGCGCGGCTGGCCCAAACCCCCAGGCCAACACTTCGGAACCGTCACCTCCCGAACCCGCCACCCGAGAACACCCGCCCTCGCCACCACTTGACACAGAGGGGAGCCAGATCCGAAGCCGAGCGGCACGCCGCGCTCAGGCCCTCCGTCATGCAGGGTTACGACCTGGGTCGCCGTCGGATCCGGAAACGCCAGGAGGCATCGGTTGCCAAGCCATGCCGCCGAGCACGGCGATGATGTTGCCTGTCGCGCCGCGTTGCCCAGGGTTCGACAGTTGGTAGGCACATCGTGGGGGCGGACCTGTGGGTTGAGCTGGGGTGATGGTCGCAACGAGGCCCCGAGGCCCCGAGGCCCTGTGCCCACGGCTCCGGAGCATGTTCTTCCCAGCTCAGGGGCTATTCGGGGGTCTTGAGGTCGCTCATCTTTGGCGGAAGCGGGAACCGCAGCTGTTGAAGAGTTCGGTCTGGTTGCCGGTCACGCGGGTGGCCTATTGGAGGCTGCCGGCCGGGCCGGAGAAGCTGATCTGATGGATCCCGCCGGCCGACGCTGCCGAGCCGGCTCGGCAGCGTCGGCCGGCGGGGCAGGGCGCTGGTACGGGGCGGTCATCAAACCGTCGGGGTCCAGCCGGTCGAGGATCGCGTCAGTGATCCCGGCCAGCTGCGCAACCTGCTCCGGCGAGAGCGCCTCGAACACGTGGTGCCGGACGTTGTCGACATGCCCGGGCGCGGATGCCACCACCTTCTGACAGCCCGCCTCGGTCAGTCGAGCGTTGGTGGCCCGCCCGTCCTGCGGGCAGGGGAACCGCTCCACCAGGCCACGGTCCTCCAGCCGCCGGACCACGTGAGACAGCCGCGGCAAGGTGGCGTTTGTGCGCGCGGCGAGTGCGGTCATCCGCAGGGTGCGCTCGGGCGCCTCCGACAGCATCGCGAGCACCATGTACTCGAAATGGCTCAGCCCGGCGTCACGGCGCAGCTGCGAGTCCAAGGCACCGGGAAGCAGTTCCACCACCGCGGCCAGCCGCACCCACGTCGCCAACTGCTCGCTGGTCAACCACTGCTTGCTCATCCTCACACCCTACCCGAATAGTTGACGGAACAAGTAAATCTGTTACGGTGTTACTTGAATGTTCAACTATCCACTCTGAAAGGAAGTCCCCGTGGCGCACCTCTCGATCATCGGCACCGGCAACATGGCCCAGGCCATCTCCAGCGTCGTCACCAAGGGCGGCAACACCGTCGAACTGCTCGGCGCGACCGACACCGACAAGCCGGTCACCGGCGACATCGTCGTCCTCGCGGTCCCATACCCGGCCGTCGACCAAGTCCTCGCCCAGCGTGGTGAGCAGCTCACGGGCAAGATCGTGGTCGACATCACCAACCCGCTGAACTTCGAGACCTTTGACTCCCTCACCGTCCCCGCCGACAGCTCGGCCGCCGCTGAGATCGCCGCCAAGCTGCCGGGATCTCGGGTGCTCAAGGCGTTCAACACCACCTTCGCCGGCACGCTGGCCGCCGGCGCCGTCGGCCCGTTGACCACGACCGTCCTGGTCGCCGGTGACGACGCCGACGCCAAGGCCACCCTGATCGGCGTGATCAGCGCGGCCGGTCTGAAGGCCATCGACGCCGGCGCGCTCAAGCGGGCCCGGGAGATGGAGGCCCTCGGCTTCCTGCAGATCAGCCTGGCCGCGAAGGAGACGGTCTCCTGGACCGGCGGCTTCGGCGTCGTGGCCTGACCCGCCCGGACGCCATCTGGCCGCGTTGGCCCGCGGGCGCCGGCATCCGGGACGGGGGCCAGCGCCCGCGACGCCATCACCCACCACGTCTCAAAGGAGCCGCCATGCGGGGAGCACCACCTCCACCACCACCCGGTTGAACTCGCGCACCGACGTCCTCACCGACACACCCGGTCGCTACGCCAAGCAGCTCGTCGCACACCTGGGACGCAAGATCGGGTTCCGCACCGACGGGCCAGTCTCGAGTGCAGCGATCGGTGAGGGCACCGCCCAGCTCGTCGTCGGGAACGGCGTGCTGACCCTGCTGGCCACCGGCGACGACGAGCGGAGCGTGGCCTTGATCGAGCAGGTCCTCGGCAGCCACCTTGAGCGGTTCGGGCAGCGAGCCGGCCTCACCGTGTCCTGGGTCCGCACCACCGCACCCGATCCCGCGCGCGACGGCGAGTCACCGGCGCGCCGTCGCGCACCACACCTCTGCGAGGAGAACCGATGACCAACCACGCCGCCGCCGGCACCACCGCGGCCGCCGACGCACTCATCCCCGCCCAGCACCCGTTCACCAGGCACCTGCGGCGGGCCGCCACCCTCGAAAACGCTCAACGGCACCGGCCGTGGACGCCGGCCGACGGGCCGCTGCCCGCGCTCTACCTCAGCCACGGCGCCCCGATGCTGTTTGAGATGACCGACTGGATGGCCCAGCTGCACACCTGGGCCCGAGCCCTGCCCAAACCGCGGGCGATCCTGATCGTCTCCGCGCACTGGGAGTCCGCGCCGCTGAGCATCACCAGCACCCAGCCGGTTGGGCTGGTCTATGACTTCGGCGGTTTCCACCCGATGTACTACCGGATGCGCTACGACACCCCACCCGCCGTGGACCTCGCCCAGCAGGTCGTCGCGCTGATGCCCGACGCCGAGCAAGTCCACGAGCACCGCAACCGTGGCCTGGACCACGGCGCCTGGGTGCCGCTGAAGATCATGTACCCCAAGGCGGACATCCCGGTCTTGCAGCTGAGCATGCCCACCCATGACCCGGACCGGCTGATGGCACTGGGCCGGCGGCTCAGGACGCTGCGGGAGTCCGGCGTGCTGGTGATCGGGTCGGGCTACATGACTCACGGGCTGCCGTTCATCGACTGGCAGAACCTCGACAAGGTGCCCGGCTGGTCGTCTGACTTCGACCACTGGGCCGCCGAGGCGCTGGCCCGCGGCGACGTTGACGAGCTCGCCCGGTTCCGCTCCAACGCCCCGGGCATGCCCTACGCCCACCCCACCGTCGAGCACTTCACCCCGCTGTTCGTCACCCTCGGCGCCGCCACCGACCCCACCACAGCACCGACCACCACCATTGACGGCTACGCCCTCGGCCTGGCGAAGCGGTCCCTCGAGGCCGCCTGACCCGGCCATCTGCCCACCGCGGCCGCGGTGGGCCGTCATCGCCTCGTGCGACGCATCCGCGTCAAAGACCCGGCACTCAGAAACAAATTGCCGCATACTACGCATCGTGGCCACGACCTTGGACTTCGAACGCATGCTGCGCGGGGCCGCGCTCCGCCTGGCCCGTCCGCGACTGGCGGTGCTGACCTCGGTGCACGCGCATCCACACGCCGACACTGTCTCGATCTTCGGTGCCGTGCGTAGGGAGCTTTCCGAGGTGTCCCACCAGGCCGTGTACGACGTGCTGCATGCGCTGACCTCCGCAGAGCTGGTGTGGCGCGTCCAGCCTTGCGGCTCGCGAGGTCACCTACTGCGTTTGTCCTGAGTGTGTCGCGGCACCAGCTACCCGTTGACAGAACGAGAGATCGACAGGAAGAGGACCGACGTGCCTGAGCACGGCAGCGAGAGCGAGAATCCGGCAATCCCCGCCCCGAGCCCAAAGCTGGCCCGGCGGCCGAGGACCAACCAGGACTGGTGGCCGAATCAGCTGAACCTGCAGGTTCTCCACCAGCACTCGCCCCGGGCCAGCCCGATGGGCGAGGAGTTCAGCTACGCCGAGGAGTTCAAGAAGCTCGACGTCGACGCGCTGAAGCGGGACATATTCGAGGTCATGACGGTGTCGCAGGACTGGTGGCCGGCCGACTACGGCCACTACGGGCCGCTCTTCATCCGGATGTCCTGGCACTCCGCCGGCACGTACCGGATCGAGGACGGCCGCGGCGGCGGCGGCGACGGCGCCCAGCGCTTCGCCCCGCTCAACAGCTGGCCCGACAACGCGAGCCTCGACAAGGCGCGCCGGCTACTTTGGCCGGTCAAGCAGAAATACGGGCGCAAGCTCTCCTGGGCCGACCTCCTGGTCTTCGCCGGCAACTGCGCCCTGGAGTCGATGGGATTCAAGACGTTCGGCTTCGCCTTCGGGCGCGAGGACGTCTGGGAGCCCGTGGAGGTTTTCTGGGGACCGGAGGACAGCTGGCTCGGGGACGAGCGCTACAGCGGCGACCGGGAGCTCGCCGCTCCGTTCGGCGCCGTGCAGATGGGACTGGTCTACGTGAACCCGGAGGGGCCCAACGGCACTCCGGATCCGCTGGCCTCCGCCCGGGACATCCGCGAGACCTTCCGCCGGATGGCGATGAACGACGAGGAGACGCTCGCGCTCATCGCCGGGGGTCACACGTTCGGCAAGACCCACGGCGCCGCCCGGGCCGACGAGTACGTCGGCCCCGAGCCCGAGGCCGCCCCACTCGAAGAGCAGGGCCTGGGCTGGAAGAACAGCTTCGGTAGCGGCAAGGGCGCCGACACGATCACCAGCGGTCTCGAGGGTGCGTGGACGCCCACCCCGATCACCTGGGACAACAGCTTCTTCGAGACCCTTTTCGGCTATGAGTGGGAGGTCTGCGAGAGCCCCGCCGGCGCGAAGCAGTGGCGGCCGAAGAACGGCGCCGGGTCGGACGCGGTGCCGGATGCCCACGACCCCTCGGTCCGGTATGCCCCGATGATGACGACGGCGGACATGGCGCTGCGCGAGGACCCGACGTACGAGTCGATCGCGCGGCGCTTCATGGAGAACCCGGACCAGTTCGCGGACGCGTTCGCCCGTGCGTGGTACAAGCTGCTGCACCGCGACATGGGACCTGTGTCGCGTTACCTCGGCCCGTGGGTCCCGGAGCCGCAGCTGTGGCAGGACCCGGTCCCGGCGGTCGATCACGAGCTGGTCACCGGCGAGGACGTCGCCGCGCTCAAGCGCCAGATCCTCGCCTCGGGGCTGTCCATCTCCCAGCTGGCCCGCACCGCGTGGGCATCGGCGGCGACCTTCCGCGGCACCGACATGCGCGGCGGGGCCAACGGGGCGCGGATCCGCCTCGATCCGCAGAAGAACTGGGAGGTCAACGAGCCGGCCCAGCTCGCCGCGGTGCTGCCGAAACTGGAGCAGATTCAGCAGGAGTTCAACGGCTCCCAGGCCGGCGGGAAGAAGATCTCGCTCGCCGACCTGATCGTCCTAGGCGGGTGCGCGGCCGTCGAGCAGGCGGCCCGGAACGCCGGGCACGAGGTCACGGTGCCGTTCGCGCCGGGGCGTACGGACGCCGCGCAGGAGCAGACCGACGTCGAGTCGTTCGCCGTGCTCGAGCCGAAGGCAGACGGGTTCCGCAACTACCTGCGCGCCGGGCAGAAGCTGTCCCCGGAGACCCTGCTGCTGGACCGGGCCAACCTGCTGACGCTGACCACTCCCGAGATGACGGTCCTGATCGGCGGTATGCGGGCCCTGAACGCCAACGTGGGGCAGGCGCCGCACGGCATCCTCACCGACCGTCCCGAGAAATTGACGACCGACTTTTTCCGGAACCTGCTCGACATCGGCACGGAGTGGAAGGCCTCCACCTCGACCGAGAACGTGTACGACGGTCGGGATCGCGCCACCGGCGAGCTCAAATGGACCGCCACCGCCGTCGATCTCGTCTTCGGTGCGAACTCCCAGCTTCGGGGCATCGCGGAGGTCTACGCCAGCACAGATGGGCAGGAGAAGCTCGTCCGGGACTTCGTCGCGGCGTGGGTCAAGGTCATGAACCTGGACCGGTACGACCTCGCCTGATGCGGAGGGGCCCTGGTCACCGAGGACGTGACCGGGGCCCGTGACGTTTTCGGTCCGTCGCAGAGACCACCAGGTTTACAACAGTTGTGTCAGTTCCGCGCTATGCATACATATGCGTGAATCAGGACGGAACGGCACTTGAGAATGGCACCTGGTCTGCCTCAATGCTGTGCCATCCGCACGATGTTGATCTCTGTCGTTACCGCTCCCGTTACCGCGTCCAGTCAAGGGCCTCCCCTGCTGTCACGTCCGTGACACTCAGGCTCGGCAGCAGGTGCGCTAGCGGCACGTACTCGACGAGGCGCACGTTGTCGGGCATCGCACCCACCGTAGCCAGCAGGTCCGCGTGGAGGGTGGCCACGACCTCGACGTCCATCGCCGCGAGCCCGCCGACCACCTCTTCGAAGGGCACCCCGGACTGCCGGAACAGCTGCCTTCCCCGTCCCCCGATGCCCAGCGTGAGACAGACCCGGGGACGCGAGGGCCGGACCCGCAGCCACTCCGGCAGCACCTGCGGCCCGTTGTACGGCACCCGCTGGATCGGCTCGTAGTGCAGCTCCAAGGGCAGCCGCAGGGCCGCCGGCATCGGGTCGATCGTCCACTGCCCGAGGAGGAGATCCTCGGTGAACGGCAGCCCGTGACGCTCGAGCATGGGGGTCATCAGGGCCGAGACGGGATCGTCCGCGGTGAGCTCGCCCGCCGCGGTGCCGTGCGCCCGCCGCCACTGCGTGCGCAACCATCCGATGTTGTCCTGGCCCCAGAGGAAACGCGCGTGAGCGGCGCCGGTCAGCCGCGCGGCGACCGCCGCGGCGACGCAGAACTGGTCCCAGGCGACGAGGTCGGGTTCCCAGCCGCGGCAGATGTCGAGCAGGTCGTCGAGCATGGGGGTGAACAGCGTCTCTGATCAGCTAAGCGATCCTGAGTCGGATTGAGTTCCGGGATCGTTTTGCGACCGTGGTGGGGAGGCGTGGGCGTGGAAGTGGAATCCCGCGCCGAATGCTGCTCCTCTCGGCTGGTGGCTGGTGGTGGGTGTGCTGGTCGTGTTCACGTTCTGGTGCCGATGGGCTGCGCGGGGAAGCCGGGTCCGGTCCGTTGGTGCGTGTCCCTCCGGACGCTTGCCCGCCTGACCGTGGTGGGGTCGGGTGGGGGAGGGTGCCCCGCGTCGCCTGGGCACGGGGCGTGAGGTGTGCTGCCGGGTGGGGCCGGGTGGGGCCGGTTTTTGTCCGGTCCTCCCGGTTGGTTTTGGTGGTGACCGCGGATGTTTCGAGCGCGTTGACCACCGAGCGGATGATCATGTATCCGCTGGTCTTGTCGGTGGCGGTGGTGGTTTGGTGGGTGAGGCCGCGGGCGGCGATGCGCTGCCAGGCTCCGTGGTCGCGGTCGCCCTGCCAACGGCAGGACTGGTTGGGGCAGATGGCCCATTTCCAGCCTGGCACGGTGGGTTGGTCGGGGGCTTTGCGATGTTGTAGGGGGGTGAGGCATTGGGGGCAGTGTTTGGAGGTGTTGCGGGCGGGGACGGTGACCGCGGCGACACCCGCCTCGGTGGCGAGGTGCCGGATCCGGTCGGCGATTTTTCCGCGTACCTGTTGGGACAGGCGGGTGTTCAGGCTACGGCCCATATTCCGTGCTTCCATCGACCGTAGGTCTTCCAGGTAGATGACGGTCGCGGTGGCGGCGATGGCCTGGTCGACGGTCCAGCGGGCGGCGGCCCAGGCGAGCGCGTCGTTCAAGTTCGTGCGGCGGGCGGACACATGCTGGATCTCGTCGCGTAGGACCGCATGCTTGCTGGTGAGGTCGTGCTGCTGGTCACCGCCGGTGAGCCGCTGGTAGTGGTCGGCTTTGGTGTGCAGTCGTTCTGACAGGCGGCGCAGACGGTGCTGTTTGGCCAGGACACCGGCGGCACGGAACTGGCCGCCGGCCCCCAACGCGGTGATCCGCCCATCGTCCTGGAGTCGCAGGGCACCGGCGGAGAGGAGGGTGTTTAGTCCCCAGTCCACGCCGAGGGCCACCGTGTGACCGGTACGCCGGGCTTTCGGCACCGGGTGCGTGTACGCGAGGTCGGCGTGCACCTGCCGGCCGGTGACCCGGAGGGTGGGTAGGTGGAGCACCGCCGGGGCGGGGACTGTGGGCGGCAGACTGATCTGTCCCGCACCGGGTTTGATGGAGACATCGAAACCTGGGAGGAACTCCAGCGATGCCTGCACCGAAGAAGTACAACGATGAGTTGCGTGAGCGTGCGACCCGGTTGGCGGTCGAGGCCCGCCGGGATCCGGCGTCCGCGGTCGGAGCGATCCGTCGGATCGCCGGTCAACTCGGAGTCCATCCGGAGGCGTTGCGTACGTGGGTGAAGAAGGCCGAGACCGATGCTGGTGACCGTCCGGGCATCACCAGCAGCGACGCGGAACGGCTCGCGGTACTGGAACGGGAAGTGCGTGAGCTGCGGCGGGCCAACCAGATCCTGAAGTCCGCGGCGAGTTTCTTCGCGGCGGAGCTGGACCGTCCGTCGCGATGAAGGTCGACTTCGTCGACTCCCAGAAGGCCGAACACGGTGTCCAGCCGGTCCTGCAGGCGCTCGAAGACACGCCGGCACAGATCGCACCGTCGACCTACTACGCCGCCAAGACCCGCCCGGCCTCGGCCCGGTCGCGGCGCGACGAGGAGCTGACCGCGATGATCGAGCGGATCCACGCGGCCAACTACGGCGTCTACGGCGCTCGCAAGATCTGGCACGAGCTGCACCGACGCGGCGTGCCGGTGCACCGTCGAGCGGCTGATGCGCGAGTCCGGGCTGCGCGGGCTGCCGCGCGACAGAACGCCGCGCACGACCCGGCCCGCAGCCGAGACCGGCCGCCCGGGTGACCTGGTCAAACGTGACTTCACCGCGGAACATCCGAACCATCTGTGGGTCGCCGACCTGACCTACGTGCGCACCAGCGTGGGCTGGGTGTACGCCGCGTTCATTCTCGACGTGTTCTCCCGCATGATCGTCGGCTGGCAGGTCGCCACCAGCCTCTACACGGATCTGGCTCTCGACGCGCTGAAGATGGCGATCTGGCGCCGCGAGAATCAGGGCGCTGACCTGCGCAAACTGGTCCACCACTCGGACAGGGGAGTCCAGTATCGAGCGATTCGCTACACCCAGCGGCTCGCCGAGGCCGGCGCTGTCGCCTCGGTCGGGTCCAAGGGCGACTCGTACGACAACGCGATGGCCGAGGCGTTCAACTCCCTATACAAGGCCGAGCTCGTCCGCAACCGAGGTCCGTGGCGCGGGATCGACGACCTGGAGATGGCCACCGTCGAGTACATCGACTGGTACAACAACCGCCGCTTGCACGGCGAACTCGGGCACAGCCCGCCCGCCGAACACGAGGCCCTACACGCGATGACCCACCCGGTCACCGCACCCCTGAAAACCAGCTAACCAACCCTCCATCAAACCCGGGGCTTGACACTCTCGCCCAATCCGACAAACCTCAACACGACTACCTGACCGGGAATCCCGGTTAGCCGATGCGGACCCGGCCGCGGTGCCTGCGGATAGCGTCTCGCCTGGTTTTCCAGACCGCGGCCGGTGGTTTACTGGTCGAGGCGGGCGGGCCGGCGCCGGTGGTGCCCGCGGCGCCAGCGGAGCGTCGGGCCTGCCGCGCCTGCCAAGCCGTGGTCGGCGGCGATGCCAGCCAGCATCTCGGCGATGATGCGCGGGCCGTCGAGGGTGAGCACCGACTCCGGGTGGAACTGCATCGAGGCGAAACCCGGACCGCGCAGCGCGTGGACCTCACCAGTGTGCCCGTCCCGGCTGATCTCGACGATACCCACCTTCGGACAGTCCAGCTTGTCCTCCGCACTGCGTGCGGCAAACGTGTTGTAGAAGCCGACCGTCTCGTCGTTGCCGAACAGGTTGATGCGCTTTTGCGTGCCCTGGTTCGGCACTGTGCGCCGGACCAGGTTCAGGCCGAGCTCCAGGGAGAGGACCTGGTGGCTAAGGCATACCGCGAGGAATGGCCGGTGTGCAGCCAGCAGCGTACGCGTCGCCGCCCCCAGATACGCGATCTTGGAATTATTCTGGTCGCGGGGGTCGCCGGGACCGGGGCCCAAGACCACCAGGTCGCCGTTGTTCAGGTCGTGCGGCTCGTCGAACCGGCGGACCGTCACCGCCATGCCCATCGCGGTGAGCTGATGGCGCAGCATCGAGGTGAAGGTGTCCTCGGCGTCGATGACCAGGACGTCACCTCGCAGTGCGGGTGGTGCTTTCGGTATCTGGATGCCGCCGCTGATGACGCGCCAGAACGCCGCGATGTCCGCGTTCCGGCCGGTCAGTGCCGCGCGTATCAGGGGGTCGGTGCCCAACCGCGGGGCGGATGTCCGGTGTGGCTCCATCGAGTGCTTCGGCCGATCTTCCTGCTGCGGCTGAAGCGGGCGGTCGTGGTGAGACGGCCGCGGGAACTCCAGGGCCGCCCGCAGAACCGCTGCCTTTGCGCGTGTCTCGGCGGCTTCCGCCATCGGGCTAGAGTGTCGCACCAGCGTGGCGCCGACGCTGATCCGCACCGGCCCGCCCGGGTCGATGTCAGCGGTACGGATGAGGATCGCGGAGTCCAGCGTGCGGCGCACCGTGCCGTCCTGACCGATCAGGGCAAGTGCACCGCTGTAGTAGCCACGGCCGGCCGGCTCGTAGCGGCGATGACCCGGCAGGCGCTCTCCAGCGGGCTGCCGGTGACCGTCGGGCGCGAACATGGTCTCGCGGAGGATGTCGCGAGGGCCAGCTGTGTGCGGCCCTCGATGAGGTACTCGGTGTGGGCCAGGTCGGTCATCTCCTTCAGGTACGGCCCGACCACCCGGCCGCCGTCGGCGCACACCCGCGCCATCATCTTCAGCTCCTCGTCGAGCAACCATGTAGAGTTCGTCGATTTCCTTGCGGTCGGCGAGGAAGCCCATGATGCCGTCGAGGGTCGGTCCGGTTTCTGGGTACCGGTAGGTGCCGCTGATGGGGTTCATCACTGCCGCCCCGTCACAGAGGCTCACCTGCCGTTCTGGGCTGGCGCCGACGAACGGTGGCCCCCGGCATGGACCACGAAGACCCAGTAGGCGCCCGGCTCGCAGGACAGCAGGCGGGAGAACAGGACCAGGGCGTGCGGGTCGAGTACTGGGTGAGCTGGGGGAGGAGGGAGCGCTTGAACACGAAGTTCGCGCCGGCTCCGGCGCCGATCTCGTCGGTGATGATCCGGCGGACGGTGTCGGCGTACTCGGCGTCGTCCAGGTCGAAGCGCATGTCCCCAGCCCGATCGGAGTGTCGGGAACCGCTGCCAGCAGCTGGTCGACGGTCAGCGTGCCCTGTTCGGCGACGCTCAGGGCGATCAGTGGCGCCCCGTCGTTGACAGCGTCGAACCCGCGCTCGGCCACCTGTCGGTACGGAATGACGACCACCGTGTCCTGGCGTGGCTCGACGCTATCGGCGTGGTCCGGAACGGGGATCTCGGCGAGGGTCTGCGGGAAGGACACCTCACCGAGCATGATCTCCAGATGTCGTGGCCCGGGTGCCTCGGACCGGCACAGGATGGCGAACTCTGGTGGGTTTGCCCGCAGGACTCGACTCAACAGCTCGGTACTCATGCTACAAATACCTCCTTTGTGGACAATATGACGGCGCAGCGCAGCGCCAGATACTCCATTGCCAGCCGGTGATGTCGCACCGAGAAGTCCGCGACCGCGTCGCCGACCACGAACGTCTCGACGTCGTGCGTGAATGCGTCCATCGCGGTAGCCAGCACCCCGATGTGTGCGTATACCCCGCAGATCACCAACTGATCGCGACCCTGCGCGCGCATCTGCGCCAGCAGGTCGGTACGGTAAAAGGCGCTGTAGCGCCATTTGGTCAGCAGCCAGTCGCCAGGGGCGGGGGCCAGCTGGTCGACGACCTGCCGGTCGGCTGGCTCGGCCCGCATGCCCGGCCCCCAAAAGTCGAGGAGCAATCCGCGCTGTTCGACGGTCAGGTCACCGGGCTGCGCCGAGTAGGCTACGGGTGCCCGGTGAGCGGCGAACTGCTCGCGCACGGTCTGCGCGTTGCGCACCACGTCAGCACGCAGACCCTCGGGTAGGAACCGTAGGAAGAAGTGCTGCATGTCATGGACAAGCAACACCGCGCGGTTCGGGTCGAGGCGCCAGGTCGCGGTGTTGGACGGCAGGTCGCCCGGGGCCGGCAGTGGGTAGTCCGGGATGGTGGGTATGCCAGGCATGACGAGTGCTCCTTTTTGGGGTAACAGCGGTTCGAGGTGACAGCAGGGCCGATTGGTGAAGCAGGGCGACCGCGGAACCGATGACAGCGCTTCCGGCGTGTTGGTCAGCCGCCGAGGGACGCTCCTCCATCGACAGTGAGGCTGTGCATTGTGATGTGGGCGGCATGGTCGGACAACAGGAACAGCACGGCCTCGGCGATGTCCGAGGCGCTGGCGATCCGCCCGAGGGGGATGCCCACCCGATATGCGGCCGGGTTGCCTTCCAGCGTGGCCCGCGGCCCGCTGTCGTCGGTCCACATTCCCCGCAGCATCGGGGTGTCTGTCGATCCGGGGGCGACCACGTTGCACCGAATGTTGTAGCGGGCCAGCTCCAGGCCCAGGCTCTTGGTGAACATCGCGGACGCCGCTTTGGCGGCGCAGTAGGCGGCCATCTGGGTGCGTGGTGTGTTCATGGCGTTGGACGCGACAGTCACTACGGCGCCGCCCCGCCGGCTGATCATTCGCCGGGTCACGGCCCGGGAAACCAAGAACACTCCGGTCACGTTCACCGCGAAGGTGGCCGCCCAGTCCTCCTCGGTCAGGTCGCGTACCTCACCCATCCGTAGTACGCCTGCAGCGTTGACCAGACAGGACAGTGCTCCGAGTCGTTCCTCAACGGCGTCCACCATCCCTTCCACCTGTACGCTGCTGGTGACGTCGGCCGGGAAGGCGACCGCCCGTAGGCCGTCTGCGGTCAGTTTGTCCACTTGGTCGTGCAGTCCGATGGCGTTCCGGTCTACCGCGGCCACGACTACGCCTTGTTCGGCGAGGGCCCGGGCCACAGATGCGCCGATTCCGCTCGCCGCTCCGGTGACGAGTGCGATCTTGTTAAGGGTGCCAGATTCCATTGTTTTCTCTCGATCAGCAGGGATCTTGTGGATAGTCGCCAGAAGTTCAGCCCTGCCAAGCCGCGGCAACCGCGACTGCCTGGCGGACGTTGAGCCGGGGGTCACAGAGGGTGGTGTACTTGTGCGCAACCTGGTCCACGGTCGAGGCGTCATCGACGCACTCGGTCACATCGTCCGGCGTGGTCTCCAGGTGCAGGCCGCCGGTGACTGCGCCCGCCGCCTGGATCGCGGCCTGGAACTCGCGTACCTCGCGCAGGATCATGTTGACGTAACGGGTCTTCAGGCCGGTGTGGGTGCTGACCGTATTGCCGTGCATGGGATCGGTCAGCCAGATCACCGGGTGTCCGGCCGCGCGTACCGCCTCCGCCAGCTCCGGCAGACGGCGGCGGACGGCGTCGGCGCCCATGCGGGAGATGAGAGTCAGCCGTCCCGGCTCCCGCCGCGGGTCCAACCGGTCGCACAAGGCAAGCAGATCGTCACGTTCGATGGCCGGTCCGATCTTGCAGGCCACCGGGTTGCTGATGGTCGCCAGCAGGGCGGTGTGCGCGCCGTCGTACTGCCGGGTGCGCTCACCCAGCCACGGCCAGTGGGTGGAGCCGAGCAGGACGCCGCCCTGGCCGTCCGGGCGCAGCATCGGCAGCTCGTAGTCCAGCAGCAGCGCCTCGTGGCTGGTCCAGACGCGCGCGTCTGCGATCATCGAGGCATACCGGGAGCCGCCCAGCCAGCCCAGGTTCCGCATGACCTCCCGGGCGGCGTGGTAGCAGCGTAGGATGTTGGCTGGATCCGCCCGCCGGTGGTCAGGCGTGGGTTCCGGGCGGTTGACCAGGTGACCCCGGTAGACCGCCAACTCTCGGCCGTCGAACCGCTCCACGTCCGCGGACCGGGGTTTGGCGTACTGGCCAGCGAGCCGACCGACCCGCAGCACCGGCTTATGGGTGGCCAGTCGCATGGTCCCGGCCAACAGGTCCAGCACCGCCGTCTTGCGCGCGACGTCGCCCACCGTGTGCTCGTCGGGGTCCTCGGCGCAGTCCCCACACTGGACCACGTGCGCCTCGCCCCGGGCAACCTGGGCCAGTCGGGCTTTCAGCAGCCGTACGTCCTTGGCTCGCACCAGCGGCCGGGATGCCGACAGCCGCTCCGTGACGATGCGCAACCGGCCAGGGTCGGCCCAGTCGGGCTGCTGCCGAGCGGGCTTTGCGCGGATAGCACGACGAATGCTCTCCATAGGGCACTCCAACAAGAAGCAGGGAACAGCCAGACAGGTTTCCTAGGTGTGAGAGAAACGCAGGCCTGCCGGATGGTGCGCCTCCCATTGCCGTGTCCGTCCGTGGTAGCCGATCGGGGCACCCGAACCTGCACGCCGCGCCTGGCGGATCGGGCCGGTCGTTTGAACACGCTGATTGCGCTATGGAAATGAGACTCGTCCGGCGACGCTCGGCTGCATGACGTTCACATCCATGCAGAAGCAGTCAGGGGTCGACCGGCCCGGGGTCGGGATCCGGGCGGTCGGGATTCACCTGCCTGAGCGGGTGGTGAGCAACAACGACCTGACTGGGGTGATCCGCACCAGCGACGAGTGGATCGTCAACAACATCGGGGTGCGTACTCGGCGGCACTGCGCCGCCGACGAGTGGTCCTCAGACCTTGGCGCGGGTGCCTTGCAGGACGCGTGTCGGCTGGCCGGGGTCGGCGTCGACTCGATCGACCTGGTGGTCTGCGGCACCGCGTCGCCGGACAACATGACCCCGGCGACCGCCATCAAGATCATGCGCAAGCTCGGCATGAGCGGAGTGCCTGGCTTTGACGTGAACAGCGGTGGCTGCCCGGGCAGCATCTTCGCACTCGACGTCGGCGCCAAGTTCGTGGCCAGCGGCGGCTACCGGCGCGTCGCTGTGGTGCTGACGGACACCCCGACCAAGGTGCTTGACCCGGAGGACCGGATGACCGCAGTCATCTTCGGCGACGGTGCGGCGTGCTACCTGGTGGAGCGCACCGCCCCCGGTACCGGGCTGAGTCCGGCGACGTTGGCCAGCGCGCCGGAATCGTTCGACACCGCCTACATCGACCGCGGGCCGCGCACGTTTCGCGACGGCAGTCCCAAGAGGTCCATGTTCGGCGACAACTTCTTCGTGATGAACGGGCGTGCGGTCCGCGACTTCGCTCTGGAGCAAATACCGGGCTTCGTGGAGCGGTTGGTCAAGAGCGACGGGCTGGCGCTGGAGGACGTCGACCTGTTCGTCTTCCACCAGGCTAACTACCACCTGGTAATGGGGATCATGTCGAGCCTGGGGATCCCGGCCGATAAGACCTGGACCACGGTGCAGAAGTACGGCAACACCTCCGGCTCCAGCGTTCCGCTGGCCCTGCGCGACGCGATCGACCACGACCGGGTCAAGCCCGGTGACGTGGTGGTGCTGGTGGCATTCGGGGCTGGGATCGAGCTGACGGCGGGGTCGTGGTGCGGTGGTCCGGCGACGGTGACTTTGCCCAGCCTTAAGCGGCGGCGAGGATCCTGGGCGAAGCGCCGGGATGAGCAGCGCAACGACGGGGCAACACGACGACGAGGTGAGGAGGATGACGGTCATGAGAGCGAACGGCGCCTCCGCCGTGATCACCGGCGGGACCTCCGGTCTTGGTCTGGCCACGGCGAGACGGCTTGCCACGGCGGGCATGCGGATCATCCTGCTGGCCCGAGATCGCCAGCGCGCGCAACAGGCGCTTGACGAACTCGGTACGGCGGCCCGGTTCGTACCCGGTGACATCCTGAATGAGGCCGACCTTGGCGCGGCGGTCGCCATGGCCCAGGAGCTAGGACGGCTCAGCGTCGCTGTCGGCTGCGCCGGGTTCGGTACCGCCGGACGGCTGCTGGGCCGCCGCGGCCCGCTGCCGCTGGCCGAGTTCGAGGACGTGGTGCGTGTCAACCTGGTCGGTACGTTCAACCTGGCTCGCATGGCGGCCAGCGCGATGGCCGAGAACGAACCGGTCGACGGCGAACGTGGGGTCATCGTGTGCACCTCCTCGATCGCCGCCTTCGACGGGCTGCCCGGTCAGGCCGCCTATGCGGCGGCCAAGGCCGGGATCGCCGGCATGACTTTGCCGTTGGCCCGGACCTTGCCCGCCATGGCATCCGGGTGGTGACCGTGGCGCCTGGGCCCTTCGACACGCCGATGCTCAGCGGGCTCACCGACAGCGCCCGCTGCGTGTTGGCTGAGCAGACGCCCCACCCCTCGCGCCTGGGCCGCCCGGAGGAGTTTGCGGCCCTGGTCGAGCACATTGTGGTCAATCCGATGCTCAACGGCGAGGTGATCCGGCTGGATGGCGCGGCCCGCCTAAGCCGCTCCTAAGCGTGGCAACATACGGTGCATCGGACGGACAAGCGCGTCCTCTCGCGTAGACCGCGAGGGACGACATTCGGAGGAGGAAACATGCGGATTCTTGTCGCTGGCGCGACCGGCGTCATCGGCAATGCCCTGGTGCCGCAGCTGACCGCAGCAGGGCACGAGGTGACGGGGATATCCCGCTCGACCGGACGCGCCGGAGGGCTGGCGGCGGCTGGTGCCCGCTCGGTTGTCGCCGACCTGCTGGACCGGGCCGCGGTAGAGCGCGCCGTGCGGGAGGTGGCTCCGCAGGCCGTGGTGCACGTGGCGACCGCGATTCCCGCCGAGATCAACCCGAAAAAGCTGGCCGAGCAGTTCGCGCTGACCAACCGGTTGCGCAGCGAGGGCGCCCGAAACCTGTTCGCGGCAGCCCAGCAGGCTGGCGCGACCCGGATCGTCTCCGAAGGACTGGCGTATGCCTACGATCCGACCAGCACCGAACCGGCCGACGAGGACGCACCGTTCTGGCAGCACCCGCCGAAGCCGTTCGTGCCGGTGCTGGCGGCCCTGAAGGAGTTGGAGAGCGCCACCCAGCAGTCCGGCGGTCTGGTGCTACGGTTCGGCCACCTGTACGGTCCGGGCACCATCTACGCGGCTGACGGTTCGTTCGCCCAGCAGGTCAGGGGTGGCAAGGTCCCACTGGTCTCGGGGGGCAGCGCGGTGTTCTCCTTCACCCACGTCCATGACGCGGCGACGGCAATTGTGGCGGCGGTCGAGGGCAGCGCCACGGGCGCGTTGAATATCGTCGACGACGAGCCCGCCCGGATGGGCGTCTGGCTGCCGGAGTTCGCAAAGCTGCTGGACGCGCCGAAGCCCAAGGGCGCGCCGGCGTTCATGGCGAAGCTGTTCGCGGGCGAGTGGGGTGTGGCGTTCATGTCGAAGCTGCGTGGCGCGTCGAACTCCCAGGCGAAGGCGGCCCTGTCGTGGAGCCCGAAGTATCCGACGTGGCGGGCCGGCTTCGCCCAGGAACTGGCGACCTGACCGCGCACCTGGTGGGCTAACCGCGCACGCGTCGCCCCCGGACGCATGTCGCCAACCCTACCGCACAAGACCTCCGGTCACCCCTACAGTAGGTGACCGGAGGTCTTGTTATTTACTATGGACGTCGGTGATGCGACAGGTCAGCTCTGCGTCAAGCGAGGGAACAACGCCGCCGCGTTGCCCCGGTCCATCCGTGTCCGCTGCAGGTCGTCGATCGGGTATTCACGCAACAGCGTGCCGAAGTACTCGCCGAACGGCTCCGGAGCGTACGGCCAGTCGCTGCCGTGCACGATGCGGTCAGGGCTCGCGAAGGCGAGCAGGCTGGGCAGTGCCGCCGGCGTGGTGGTCAGGCCGGTGTCGAAGTAGAAGCGACGGAAGATGTCGAGGACCGGGGTCGGGTCCCCGCCGCCAGCGAGGATCGGCGCCGCGCGGAAGGCAATGTACGGCAGGAAGCCGCCGCCGTGCGGCAGAATCACCTTCACTTTTTGGTACCGGGCCAGGGTGCCACTCGACACCAGGCTTAGGGCAGCACGGGTGGTGTCGAGCAGGTAGTCCGCCACGACCGGGGGGACACCGGGTACCGGTGGGGCCGGTAGCTCGCCTGGATGGATGAGGACGACCGCACCATGGTCGTCCAATGTGGACCACAGGGCTTCGGCTGCGGGGTCACCCAGGTAAGTACCACGGGTGTTGGCCAGCAGGATCACTCCGTCGGCACCGAGGACGTCGAAGGCGTACTCTGCCTCGGCGACCGCGCCCTTGACGTCGGGGAGGGTGAGTGTGGCAAAGAAGCCAAAGCGGCCGGGGTGGTCCTTGACCACGGTGGCCGCGTACTCGTTGACTTGCCGGGCCTGGCGGCGCGCCTCGGCGTCGTCGCCGAGATGCACGCCGGGCGTGGACAGCGACAGGATCGCGGTGGCGGCGCCCTGTCGGCCCATGGTGGCCAGTGCCGCGGCCGGGCTCCAGGCCGGCAGGGGCGGGCCGGTGAAGCCCTGGGCGTGCAGCCACTCCTGGTGCCCAGGTGGGATCAAATGGTGGTGTACGTCGATGCGCTGAGAGTGGGTCACGCTGCTTCCCTCCATGTGGTTGAGGATTCTGGTGAACCACTCGGACCGTAGAGGATCGCGCTAAGAGCTCCTAATACCGAAGCCCAGGTTTGTTATGTAGATGACCGGCAATGAGACTGAGGCTGTGTGGGCTGGTCGGCGGTCGGCGTGCCTGTGACGCGGACGCCCTTTGAACATCGATGGATTACGGTTTGGCCGGGTAGAGCCGCGCCGCATGCGATGCAGCGGCAGCTGGCTGAGGTGGTGTGGGACACTTGCCCAACCGGTGACACCCTCGCCCGCCGCGCCACCGCCGTCGCCAGGCCATCCTCGTCCTCCAAACCACCCGCTACCCATGACGAAGTGGCTCATTGGATGCCGGTGTGCAGCACGAACAGGGTCGCCCTGCAGCACCATGCGGTTGTCCAACCGCTTACCTCCTGAATGACGCGGGTCACGAGGCGGGACCGGTAGCAGCGCGGCTCGATCCGCGCCCACGGTTGTCCGGGACATTCCATGGTGGCCGCTCACCCTTTCGCACGCCGGCACGAACAAGCCGTACCGCGCACGGAATTTGAAACGCGACAAACCCACATCATCCGGTTAGGAGTATGGAGCCCTGCTGGGGACCGAGAGGTCATGGTGCGGCGGGTGGCGCGGCGACGATGCCGAATTGACGGATATGACGTCATGGGAATTGGCTGATGAGATGCAAGTAATGGCCCGGCAGTGGTGGAGTTGATTGACTAGCTACCTGTCCGTCTGGTACTAGTGACTGGAACGCGAGGTACCAGATTACTGTCCTTTGTGGTTTCGCGCCGGGTTGTCGCCGTGGACACAAACACCGCACGGCAGGCATGCCGAACCTCTTCACGGGTGGAGGGCAGTTGTGCGGTCCGAGACCGAGGGACTCTTCTTCCAGATCCTCGGTCCCCTGGAGTGCCGGCACAATGGTCAGCGCCTGTCGATGGGTGGCCGGCAGCAGGAGCGCCTGCTGACCGCCCTGTTGCTCGCGGCCAACCAGACGGTGCCGGTCTACCGTCTGGTCGATTCGGTCTGGGAAGATCCGGCGCCGGCCACCGCCGTCCACCAGGTCCGCAAGATGATCGCCGACCTCCGCCGACGTATCCCAGGTGGCGTCGCCGTGCTGCAGACCGACGGCCCGGGGTACCGGATGGTGCTGGCCGAGGAGATGCTGGACGCCAGCCTGTTCGCCGTCCGGCTGCGGCGGGCTCGGGAGGCCCTGGCCGCCGGGCTACCCGGAAACGCCGTGGAACAACTGCACGCCGGCCTGGAGCTGTGGCGCGGGCCGCTACCCAGCCACATCAGCGGTACGGCGCTGGACGCGGTCGCGGTGGAGATGGAGGAGCAGCGGCTGTCGGCCACCGAGGAGTCGATCGGCCTGCGGCTGACTCTTGGCGGGGGTGCCGAGCTCGTCGGTCAACTGCGGCGGCTGGTCACCCAGCACCCGATGCGGGAGCGTCTGCGCAGCCACCTGATGCTGGCGCTGTACCGCTCCGCTCGCCAGGCGGAGGCGCTGGAAGAGTACACGAAGATCAGGCGGCTGCTCGCCGATGAGCTGGGTATCGAGCCTGGACCGGAGCTGGCCGAGCTGCACGGCAAGATCCTGCGCGGCAGCCCCGACCTGCTTACGACCAGGACTGACCCGCCACCCGTGACCGGTGACCCGGGCGTCACAATCGGCCCAGCCGAGCGGGTCGGCCAGGCCGGCGCGGCTCACGCCGTGGCAGGGGCCACCCGGACGGGCGACGTCCCGCTGGTGGACGCCCTGCCAGCAGAGGCCCGGCCCAGGTTGAACGCGCCCTGCTCACTGCCGCACGACGTCCCTGACTTCGTCGGCCGGGAGTCGATACTCCACGAGGTGATCGCCTCGTCGCAGGCCCGGGACCAGGTGCGGATCATCTCCCTGCACGGTATGGGCGGCGCCGGCAAGACGACACTCGCGGTCCACGCGGCGCACATGGTGGCCGGGCACTACCCCGACGGACAGCTCTACGTCGACCTCACGGGCTTCAGCCCAGGACGGACGCCGATGGAGCCAGCTGTGGCACTGGACGTCCTGCTCCGGACGATGGGTGTGCCCGGCGATCAAATCCCGGAAAGCCTGCCCGCCCGTACCTCCGTCTGGCGGGTGACCACGGCACAGCGCAGACTGCTGGTTTTGCTGGACAACGTCCTCGACGCGGAGCAGGTGCGTCCCCTGCTGCCAGCCGCACCCGGCTGCCTGGTGCTAATCACCAGCCGTACCCGGATCCTCGGGGTGGACGGCGCCAAGGCCGTGTCCATCGACGTGTTCAGCCTGGAGGATGGTGAGCGTCTGCTAATCGCGGTCCTCGGGGCGCAGCGGGTTGCGGCCGAGCCAGCGGCGGCTCGCGGGCTGATCGAGATGTGCGGGCGGCTGCCACTGGCCCTGCGGGTCTGCGCGAGCCGCCTGGCACACCGGCCACAGTGGCCGTTGGTGCAGATGACGGCGCGGCTCGGCAGCGAGTCGCGGCGGCTGCGGGAGCTGGGTGGCGATGCGGGTGGGGTGGCGGCGAGTCTGAGCCTGTCGTACCTGGCGATGAGTCCGCAGCTCCAGGCGACGTTCCGCTGCGTGGGCCTGCTGCCTGGCCGGGAGTTCGATGCCGACACGGCGGCGGCGGTCCTGAGCAGCACCGCCGAGGACGCAGAGGAGCAGCTGGAGCAGTTGGTTGACCTCAACTTGCTGCGCCCACACATGCTCGGCCGCTACGTGCTGCATGATCTGCTGCGCAGCTATATCCGAGGGCTGAGCCAGACACCGGCGGCATTGGACCACTCGGCGACGCTACGCCTGCTGGACTACTACTACCTTGCATTGCTCAACGCCTGCGACCACCTCTACCCCGGCAAGCCTAGGCATCTACGGGACGCTGCGATCGCGCCGCTGAGCCTGCCTCAGATCTTCGGCACCGAGGATGCGACACAGTGGCTGGAGCAGGAAAGGTCGAACCTGCTCACCGTGGTACGAATGGCA
Source organism: uncultured Actinomycetota bacterium (assembly GCA_963750055.1). Taxonomy (GTDB): domain Bacteria; phylum Actinomycetota; class Actinomycetes; order Mycobacteriales; family Micromonosporaceae; genus CAVVPI01. The sequence continues at coordinate 348,890 of CAVVPI010000012.1, forward strand.
GTGGACGCCGGACTGTACTGGCACGCGGTGATGATTCCGCCGTACCTGTGTGAGTACCTGATCGACTTCGACTACTTCCAGGAGAACCTGACCGTGGCCCGTACCAGCCTGGAGGCAGCTGACTCGCTGGGCGACCCGTCGATGCGTTACCTGGCCAACGGCACGGTCGCGTCGGCGCTGTGGCACCTGGGCCGATTTGAGGAGGGACTTTCCCATCTGGTGGCGTCGCTGGAGCTGGCCGAACAGCTCGGTGAGGAACGCTACGCAGGATCCTGCCTGAACCGCATCGGTACCTTCTACAACTACCTGGGCGAGCTCACCAAGGCGCTGTCCTACCAGGAGCGGGCGCTGGAGCTGCAACGTAAAATCGGTGACCGGCGCGAGGAGGCGAACGCGCTCGTTAGCATCAGCTCGATCTGCGGTTCCCTGGGCAACTACGAACGCTCAGCGGCAGCGGCATCCTCAGCCGCAGTGATCTACCGGGAGCTCGGTGAGGCGCAGGGTGAGTCGGTGGCGCTGGTGAACGTCGCCACCGCCGAGGTCGGTCAGGAGCGTCCCGACGAGGCGTTACGGCTGCTCACCCGCGCGTCCACCCTGTCTCGTGGGCGGGGCGCCCACGGGCACGCGGCCCTGGTTTCGGCCCGCCTGGCGGAGGTCCACCTACGGCTGGGGGACCATCCCGCGGCGATGGCGCAGACGTCAACCATCTGCCGGGCGCTGGAGGGCAGCATCTCCCCTTCGCTGGCGGTGCGGCTGCGCATTGTGCTCGGCGCCGTGCACGCTCGTGGCCGGGACCGCGCACAGGCAGAGCAGTACTATTACCGCGCGCTGTTCCAGGCGCGGCAGATCAACTTCCGGCCGGGCATCGCCAAGGCGCTCCACGGGCTCGCCGAGGTCGCAGAGGCGTACGGCCAGACCGCTGACGCGTTGGCGTGGCGGCAGGAGGCGGAGAGCTTGCTGGCCGCGATGAGGATCAGCCAGCCGCCTGGCTGAGTGCGAGACACCGGCGCCTTGGGTGGGCCGGTGTCTCGCAGGCTCTCTGCGCGACAGCTCGAGCTTTCTCGCGACACGTCAGGTCGTCACATCGCTGGCCGGCGGGTTCAGCGGCCCGTTGATGTCGTCGACCAATGCTATTCCGACGGACTCCCAGGTCGTCATCGCGACCGGCGTGACCAGTGAGATGAGTACAACCCTCCGTGCGATCATTCCAATCTCCCCTTTTCAGATCCGCAGCTTCGGTGGCACGACCGATGGTTGCCGGTTCCGTTCCCTGTCCGGTTCCGATCGCCCGCTGCCGTCCGGGACCTGGTAGGGATCGGCTGGGGATGAGCTGGGGACTGTGCGGGTATCGCGTTCCGTAAGCCTTCCCCGCATGAACTCGGTGAACCTGTGGTGTGCGCCCCTGACTGGGCGCGAATCCCTGGCAGCGGCCCGGACTGGTCGCCATCGCTGAGAATCCTTCCAGCTGGCTGCGGCCGCGCGCCGGACGTACTCCGGTGACCTCAACCGACGGCCGGGTCGAGCAGATCACCCAGACCGCCCCCGGGCGGTTGCAGCGGACCCTGCTAGCCATGGTCGGGGCGCTGCCGGGCGTGACCGTCGGGCCGTCTGCGGTGTGCGTTGCCGGCTCGCGGGGCTGTCACCTCGACCCGACCGTCGCGGTCGGCCCACCTCGGGCGTTCTTCGCCGGTACCGAGTTCGCGCACTTGCACCCGCAGTACGACGGCAGTGTGCACCTCATGCTGCCGACCGAGGTTGCCGAGCACGTCATAGCCACTGGCTGGGGCGTCAGCGCCGAGCCGAGAGTTTCGGTCCTCGTCTATGGACCGCTGGACGATAACGAGCTTGTCACCGTCTGGCTGTTGGTGCTCGCCGCCTACCGGCAGGCCGCACCAGGCCTAATTCCAGGTACTGCAGAAGGGACTCCATAGAATGCAGACGACCCACATGACAGCCGGCGATCCCGCCACCGGTTGGGGGGTGGTCGACGGCGACCTGCTGGCGACCGTACCGTCGTACCGGGTGTTGGGCCCGGTCACGATGGGGCGGCGCACCCCGGGCGCACCCAAGCTGCGTACGCTACTGGCGACGCTGCTGCTGCGCGCAAACGAGGTGGTCTCGAGCCAGACCCTGGTTGACGAGCTGTGGGGCGAGGAGCCACCGCGCACGGCGGTCGCCACCCTGCAGGTCTACATCTCCCAGCTGCGTACCCTGCTCTGCGGCGCTGATCAGGACGACGACGTGCGCTATCGGGTCCTGCAGACGATGCCGCCGGGCTACCGCCTGTGCGTCACAGCGGAGGACCTGGACCTGGCTCGCTTCGGGAGGCTGCGCGGCGACGGGTGCCGCGCCTCCGAACAGGGTGACTACCGCGAGGCGGGATGCCTCTTTCGGCAGGCGCTCGCGCAGTGGAGCGGGACGGCGGCGATCGCCGGGACTCCACATGGGCCGGTGCTGACCGCGGCGGCGGTGCATCTGGAGGAGTCGCGCATCAACAGTCTGGAGGGGCGCATCACCGCCGACCTGCATCTGGGGCGGCACCGTGACATTACGCCCGAGCTGTTCGCGCTCACGGCGGAGTACCCGTATCGAGAGGCGTTGCACGCCCAACTGATGATCGCTCTGTACCGTGGCGAGCGCCGCTCGGATGCGCTGTTGACGTTCTGTCGGCTGCGCCGGACGCTGATGGACGAGCTCGGTGTCGAGCCCAGTCCTCGGCTGATCCAGCTGCACGAGCGGGTGCTGCTCTCCGATCCCGTACTGTTGTGCCGCAACCGGGTGTCGCGGCGTACGGCACCGTGGGTGCGGCGGCGTAGCCGGCTGACATGGCGCGCGGTGGTGCGTCATTCGCAGACGGCCGGGTCCTGACCTGGGAGGGCGCCTGCTATGTCGCCTCCGATGTCCAGAACGATCCGCCGTCCGTGTAGCCGGCCGGCTTCGAGCATCTGGTGCACCTGGCCGGCCTGCCACAGGGGTCGACGCTCGAGTCGGCGGGGGCGAAGACCGCCACCGCCGGCGATCCGGTTGATCTCTTGCGCGGCTGCGGCCAGGTCGTCGACGCTCGCGCGGGAGATGACAAACCCGATGATGGATCCGTCCTTCATGTACAGCTGCCCGGCCGGAAGGGCTGGTCGGCTGCGCGCCCCGGCTAGCACCACGATCCGCCCGCTGGGTGCCAGCAGGTCCACGGCCAGCGCCAGGTCGTTGGTGCCGGAGGTGTCCAGGTGGACGTCCACCCCGTGCGGGCTGGCCTGCCGGACCCGCTCGGCCAAGTGTGGATCGGGGTAGGCGATGGCCTCGACCGCACCCAGCTTTCGGCAGTAGTCCAGGTCGCATTCGCTGGCCGTGGCGATCACCCGTGCCCCGGTGTGGGCCGCCAGCTCGACCAGCGCCGCGCCGACGTTGCCCGCGCCGCCGGCCACCAGCACAGTCTCGCCAGCTCGGACCCGGCCGTGGGTGAACAGCGCCAGGTAGGCGGTGGCGGCCGGATGCACGGCCGCGATGAACTCGGCTGCGTCCACTCCGGACGGTGTTCGGTAGAGCCGATCGGCCGCGACGACCGTGTACCGGGCGGCAGCGCCGGGACGTCCGGCATGGCCGAGGCTGTTGCACCACACCTGCTCGCCGACTTCGAACCCGCTGTCCGGTCCTGCCAACGCGACCCGGCCGATCGCGTCCCGGCCCACCGCGAGGGGAAAGGTCACCGGCGTGGGGTAGCGACCGCTACGGACGAAGGTGTCGACAGGGTTGACCGTGGTGTGGGCGACCTCGACCAGAACCTCGGCCGACCCGGCGGTCGGGACCGCCAGCTGTCCGTAGATGATCCCCGTAGGTGCGCCAAAATCCATAATGTACGCCGCTGGCATGGTCGTGGGAAGCGCGGTGACGCTGGTCATGCGCTGCTCCGTCCGAGCTGACGCACCGACCCGTCTAGGAGCCCTTCCCGTAGTGCCAGCGCCACGGCCAGGGTGCGGTTCGGGGCGTTCAGCTTGGCCAACAGGTTGGTCACATGCCGCTTGACGCCGTGTTCGCTGATGGTCAACTGGCGGGCGATCTGCTTGTTACTTAGGCCGTTGGCAAGGTAGCCGAGCACCTCGCACTCGCGGGTGGTCAGCCAGATGGCCGGTGCCCAACGGCCCGGCCGGGCAGTCTGACCACGGGTGATCAACGCCCGAGCCAGGCAGGCCGGCACCGAGGGCTTTCCGCTGGTCAGGCGTTCGACGGTGTCCTGCAACACCTCCACGGTCGCGTCGTCCTGCATGACGAACCCGTCGGCCCGCATCAGCAACGTCTCGTCCACGTCCTGCAGGTCCAGGCCCTCCAGCATGAGGAGCACCCGAGTGTCGTGCCGGTTGGCGGCCTCCACCAGGGGTTGCAGCAGCACGTCGCCGGTGTGGCAGAGCACGATGTCCGGCTGGTGTGCGGACACCAGGTCCAGCGCTTCGTCGGTGCGTGCGCACGCCCACACCTCGCTCACCCGCGCGACGCTGCGAAACATGCTGACAATGCCGCGGCGGACCAGCTCGTTGCCGACCGCGACCAGCAGCGTGACCGTCGGCGCGATCCGGTCAGCCATGGCGCGCCGCCGGTTCGGGATCGCGCGCCACGCGCAGTACGCGGGCCAGCTCGGCCACGCGGGCGCCGAGGTGCCGAGTGGTGTCGGCGTCGGCGCGGCTGACCGCCTCCGGGCCCTGGTCGGTGTTCACCTGTGCGCCGGCGCCCAGCGTGATGCCGAGCCGGTTCAGGTCCTCTGATGAACCGGTGGAGGAGCACCAGCCCGGCAGCAGCTCCAGGTTTACCCAGTGCATTCCGTGCTGGGCGGCCAGGATGGTGAAGTACTGCAGGGTGTGAAGCTTGTCCCCGCTCATTGCCCCGGCGACGGTGAAACCGGCGGCCAGCTTGTCCCGCCAGGCGCGCGCCGACCAACGGCCGGCACTGTCCTGAGCGAAGACATGGAAGGCGGCCGAGGCGGTGCCCATGTATGTGGGCGCACCGAACACGATCGCATCGGCCGCGTCGAGCTCGGCCCACTGCTCATCGGTGATCGAGGCCACGTTGATGAGGATGGTTCGGGCGCCGGCCGCCTGTGCCCCCGCCCGGGCCGCCTCGGCCAGCACCGCGGTATGTCCGGTGCCAGAGTGGTACGCGATGGCGACGACCGGTCGGGACGCCGCGTCAGCTCCGTTTGGTGTATTCAGACAGGATGTTACTGGTCTGTCCGAGCCGGACTTGGCTTCGGTTTCCAGGGTTACCGTCCGCATAACTCGTGCTCCTCCCGCGGGTTGGTGACCTGAACCAGTTCCGCCTCTAGCCGACCCAGGTCGCGCTCGTGTCCGTGTGCGGCGATGTGCCCGTCCGGGCGCACCAGGTAGTAGCCGGGGCGGGGGCAGCCGATGATCTGAACCACGTCGGCGGGGCCTAGGGACACCGTCCGGACGAGACGACGGTGGTCGGCGATCCGTCGGGCCCGTTGCGGCCAACCCGCCGCGGGTACCGACCCGGCCAGCACCAGCGTCCAGGACCGCGGGTCGGCAGCGGGCCCGGACAGGCCGTACCTGTCCGCCAACGGCCGGGGAAACACCCGGCCGAACCGTCCGTTGACCCGGCACAGAGTCAGGCCCGAGGGGCGCTGGCTAGCCCGCCTGGGTGGGTAGGCCAGTCGCCGCCCGGCCATAACTGGTGCGTAGACGCGGGTGACCAGGCCGGTGCGGTCCAGCAGCCGGAACGCGGTGTCGCGGGCGAGCACCCGGACCCGGCCCTCGGCCACCCATGCCCTGGTCTGCAGGTCGGTGTCGCGCACGATCCGGCGGGTGGCCTCGGCCCGCTCCGACCCGTACTCGTTCAGCAGTGAGGCCGGCGAGTCACCGTGGATCACTGCGGCGAGCTTCCAGGCGAGGTTGTGCGCGTCCTGCAGGCCGTTGTTCATGCCTTGACCGCCGGCCGGGCTGTGCACATGGGCGGCGTCACCCATAATGAAGACGCGACCGCGTTGGAAGTCCGTGGCGTGTCGGGCATGCACTCGAAACATGGTCTGCCAGACCGGCTCGGTGATGCGGATCCCGCCCGGCCCACGCTCGTCCAGGATCCGTTGCATCGCCTCGACGCTGACGTCGCCGCGCCCGGCGGGCATCACCGACAGGAAGCGGTACACACCGCCGGGCGCAGGGACGATGACGAGAGTGCCGGAGGGCGCCTGGTAGTAGCGGATCTCGTTGGTCGGCAGCTCGCCGTCGATTCGGGTGTCGATGAGGGCGAACGCCATCTTGTAGGTGTTGCCGGCGAAGCCCGACCCGATCTGGCCGCGCACCGCGCTGCCCGCGCCGTCGGCACCGACCAGGAACGGCACCCGCACCCGTTCCAGGCCTCCGTCGCCGTGCTGGAGCAGCACGGTCACCCCATCTGTGGCATCGACTCGGCCCGAGAAGTCCACATCGTCCAGGCATAGTAGCCGTACGCCACGCTCCACCCTGCCGCCCAGGGAATGTAGCCGCTCGGTCAGCAGCCGCTCGGTATCGGGCTGAGGCAGGATGCGCGAGGCCAGGTCGGGCGGGAAGCCGAACCGCGCGACCCGCCGACCAGACGAAAAGTAGCCGAACGCATCGACCCGCAGTGACGCGGCCCGGACATCCGGTCCGACCCCGAGATCGTCCAGGATGTCCAGGGCACGCGGCCACAGCGACAGCGCCTTGGGCGCGATCAGCGGTTGCTGGGCACGGTCGATCAGGCGTACCCGGACACCGCGCCGCAGCAGCTCGCACGCGGCCAGCAGGCCGGTCGGACCACCGCCCACAACCAGGACGTCGACGTCGCCGCCGGGGTACGTCGCGCTGCCGACGGTCATGGCTTCACCCCGACCAGCCGCTCGGGCTCCTCACGCAGCCGCCGAACCAGCTCCAGCCGGCGCACCTTCATGGTCGCGGTGCGGGGCAGCTCACTCAGCGGCAGGTGCCTCGGCAACGCCAGGTGCGGGAAGGGCTCCACCGCGACCTCCCAGCGCGCCAGGTCCAGCGGCACGTCCCGACGGGTGCAGACCACCGGCACCGGTTCGCCGGCCGGACCCGGTACCAGCACCAGCTCGGTGAGCTCCGGCAGCGCCGAGAGGAGCGCGTCCTCTACCTCCAGCGTGCTGTACACATTGTCGATGACATCGATCTCCCGGTCCAGCAGGTGCAGACATCCCCAGCGACCACGGAAGCCCACATCGCCGCCGCGCCACCAGGTGCCGTGTGCCTGCGACTCGAAGCGCTCCTTCTCGCCCCAGTAGGTGACGGCGCGACCGGGTGTGTAGACCTCAATGTAGCCGGGGTTGCGCCGGCTCGGGCGTTTGCTGTTACGCGGTACCAGGCGGAACTTGGTGATCCCCGGCATCGGTAAGCCCAGGCAGCGGCCGTCGGCGGCGTGTGCCCGCTTGCGGGTGTAGAAGCGACCAACCAGCGGCCCGCACTCGCTCTGGCCGTAGATCTGGAAGAAGATGGCGCGCCGCCGCCGGGAGGCCTGCAACAGCCGATGCATGGTGCCAGGATGGATGGCGTCAAAGGTGGTGCTGAAGTACTTGACGTTGGCCAATGGCTGGCGTGGGTCGTCGGCTAGCTCTTCCCACTCCAGAAAGGAGTTCGGATGGGTCTCCAGGAAGCCGGGTCGGGTACGGGCGAACAGCTCCGCGGCTCGCTCGGGGTCACCGTCGGTCATGATAACCACCGGCCAGCCACGGCGCAGCAGTACCGCCATCGCCAGGTACATGCGGGAATGCACATAGGACACGTGCACAGCGACAGTCTCGGGCTTCCGGATCAGACCGAGCAGCCGGCGTTGCGGGCGGAAGCGGCCGAAGAGGCTGCGAGCGGAGTGAACGACCAGCTTCGGCAGCCCGGTGGTACCCGAGGTGTGCGTGACCAGGGCGGGTTCGTCCGGGTCGCGCAGCACCGGGGCCACCCGCGGAGCGCCGGCCAGCGCCGCCAGCGCCGTCGCGTCGGGGCGCTCACCCGCGGGTACCAGCACGCCGGCGGTCAGCTCGGCCAGCGGGGTGCCGGCCAGCGGGCCGTCGAGCTTTGCCTGGTCGGTCATCAGGTACGGCTGGTCCAGCCGCCGCAGCAGCCCCGCCACGCTGGCCGAGTCCAGCGCCGGAGACAGCATGACCGGGATCGCGCCCAGCCGGGCGGTGGCGGTGGCCAGAAGGTAGATGTCGAAGTTGGCGGACTTGTACACGGCGACGCGGGTACCAGCCCGCACCCCGGCCGCGTGCAGGCGGGCCGCGAGGTCGTCCGCGAGCTCGGCGAGGGCCGCGACGCTGAGCTGACGTCCGGCTTTTGGGGCCACGTCCAAGTCGTGGTCGAGGGTCACCTGAGTGTTGCCGTTCACCTCGGCGGCCTGCTCAGGGACCGTGCCGAGATAGAGGGCGTTGCGGCACGCGGCTTTCCTGGGCATGGGCTGACTCCTCAAGAAACGGACGACGGCTTGTTGGCTTGCTTAACAGAGAAGTGGTTGATCAGCCAGCAGCTGTCGTCCTCGGTGATGGTGAGCTTGAACGTGGTGCGCAGCTGGTGGACAATGCCCTCGCCGTCGAGCTCGGAGGTCTCCACCGAACCGTCGGCGTACTGGACGATGAGGGTGCGGTCCTTGAGGACATGGCGCACCTTGTCGTCGCCGCGCTGCACCACAAGCTTGCCGATGAACACCGAGTTCGGGTCGTGGCACGAAAAGGTCAAGATCAGGTCGAAGTCGACCGGGTACTGCCGCTCCAGGCGGAAGGCGTAGACGTCGAACCAGCCGTCGGGGTGCAGCGAACGCAGCACCCACTCTTCGCCTTCTTGGTCGAGCCGCCAGGTCCACTCACCGACCGTGTGCGTGGCCCCGTCGATGAACGGAATCGGCTCCAGTGGGCTTTCGTCGCCGAACCCGGGATCGGCAAACCAGATCTGTCCGTCTACTTCAACCAGTAGCACCACGTGCGAGCGGGTCCGCACGGCCAGATTGCCCCGGCGTACCCGGGCGACGTGCCGGACGACCGGGAACCCGAGCCGCTCCAGCGCCGCGGCGAACAGCAGATTGGTCTCCAGGCATGAGCCGCCGCGACCATTGTGCACGATCTTTTTCTGTAGACTCTCTATGTCCAGTGCCACCTGGGTACCGCGCCCCATGGCCAGGTCGATGATTTCCCAGGTGATGGCGTCGGCGTGCCGGCGGTGCACCCGGCGCAAGGTGTCGAGGGTGCTGTCTACCGGGCCGTCATAGCCGATCCGGGCGAGGTATGCGTCGAGGTCGACCCGCTCGGCACCCCAGGCTGGGTTGGACATCGGCGGGGCGGGCAGCAGGCAAGGGTCCATGGTGTGGCGAGCCTCTCGTACGTAGGGCCGGATCCGGATACCGGTGACGGGGATTCTGGCTCGTGACGCCGGTGTGGCCAATGGTCTGCGGGGCGTATCCATCAGGTCCCACGGAGTCCGTCAGCTCGCATGTGGACTGCGGAAACAGTCGGCGAGGTCGCCCTCGATGAACCAGGCCGTTTCGGGCCCAGGATTTGTCTGACTCCCACAGCGCGGTGACAGCCTCGACCGGGGCGAAATTCGGGGGAATGGCCGGAAAACGTCGGCTCGTAGTAGGCCTCCGGCAGCAGGCGCACGACCTTGCCGACGAGCTTGTCCGACCACATCGGGAGCCCCAGTGAGCGCGTCTTGCCATCTTTCTTCGGAAGGTGCACCCGACGCACCAGACGGAATCGGTAGCGCTCGTGACGTATCGCATCGATGATGCGGCCGATCATTGCCTGGGGCACGCTGCCGGCCGAGGCCAACGACGTGGTCCAGGCCCTTTTCGTCCCGATCGGCCACGATCAGGTCCGGCAGTCAGTCGACGACGAGGTGCTGGATGACCGGTCAGGCCCAGCGGGCGGCAGCCGCGCGCAGCGCCGTCCTGGCCTCGTCCCACAGGTCGGCCAGTGCCTGGGCGGCGGGCGCGGTCGACCCGAGCGCAAAGCCCTGCCCAGCCCACAGCGCCATCGCCTCTGGGTCACCGGCCCAGGCTGCGGCAGCCCGGATCGGTGCGGTCACGTAGTGCAGCTCCGGGTACGCCGCAGGGGCGACCGGTGACTGTTCCGTCAGGAAGCGGTTCACCAAGCCCCGGGCGGGTCGGCCGGTGAACGCCCGAGTGACCCGGGTGGCCCGTCCCGCAGCTCGCAGCGCCGCCTTGTACGCCGCGGCGGCGCCGCTCTCCGGACAGCCGAGAAAGTACGTGCCCATCTGCACCGCGGCGGCGCCCGCCACCAGTGCCGCCGCCACGCCCTGACCATCGCTGACTCCGCCCGCCGCGATTACCGGCAGATCGACCTCGCCGCGTACCTGTGGCAGCAGCGGCAGCAGCGCGGTGTCGTCGTCGCGGTTGTCGAAGGTACCGCGGTGCCCACCGGCCTCGACGCCCTGCGCACACACGGCGTCGGCCCCGGCCACCGCAGCCGCGTGCGCCTCAGCCGCGCTGGTGACCGTGACGACGACCAGTGTGCCCACCGCGTGCAGCCGGGCCACGACGTCCGCCGGTGGGCAGCCGAACGTGAAGCTCGCGACCGGGACCGCCGCCCGCTCCAGCAGGCCGAGCTTCGCGTCCCAGCCGTCGTCACTGGCCAGTGGCGTGCCGGGCTCGACACCGAACCGGGCAGCCTCGGCGCACAGCCGCGCACGGTAGGCGTTGACGAGCGCCACCGCGCCGGTCGCCCCCGGTACGAACACGTTGATGCCGAACGGGGCGTCAGTCAGCTCCCGCACCCGGTCGATTTGGGCCTGGACGTCCGCGACGGAGCGGTAGCCGGCGGCCAGCCAGCCGAGACCACCCGCGCCGGACACCGCGGCGACGAGCTCAGGGGTGGCTACGCCCCCGGCCATCGGAGCCTGGAACACCGGGGTCGAGAACAGGTCACAAAACGCCACGACAAACCTTCCGACATGGACCGGGAGGAGTGAACGCCCAGCGTACAAGCGCAACCTAAGCGGCGCGCAAGGGGACGTTGGGAGAGTCGGTCGCCGCATCGGATCCAGCGCGAGGGTGATCACCAGAACCATGTCTGTGCAAACCATCATGCCTTCGCCGGTCTCGACGGCGTGGACCTGGGCGACGGAGCTCCGCGAGACGGTCCGTGCCGAGCTCACCCCGGCCCTGTTCGCCTCACTGGCCCGGGCCGACCAACGGCGGGTCGCCGATCAGTATCTGCGTGGCCTGCTCAGCGGCAAGGGGCGCAAGTCCGTCCGCAATCTCGCCCACCTCCTAGGAGAGTCGGCCAGCGAGCAACGTCTGCACCACTTCGTCAACGACTCAACCTGGGAGTGGCCGATGGTCCGCAACGCACTTGGGTGCTTCGTCGAACGAGCGGCGCCGCCAGAGGCGTGGGTGGTGCACCGCATGCTGATCCCGAAAGCCGGCCAGCACTCGGTCGGGGTTGACCGACGGTTCGTACCGGCGCTCGGCCAGATGGTCAACGCCCAGCAGGCGGTCGGGATCTGGGCGGCGTCCCCGTCGGTCAGCGTTCCGGTCGGCTGGCGGCTTAACCTGTCCCGTGCCTGGCTCGACGACCCGCCACGTCGGAGCAGGGCGGCCATCCCGGACGACCTGACGCCGGAGGTACCGGGCGATTTCATCGCCGGCGCCGCCGTAGAGCCCTCGGGGCTGCTCGGTCTGCCCCGGCATCCAGTCATTGTGGACGCTCGTGACATTGACATCACCCGGATGCTGCCCCGCCTGCGCGCGGCCGGCCTGTCCATGCTCATGCGCATCAGTCCGAACGTTGCGCTGTGTCCGGTGATGCCGCCGCTGCCGGGGCGCACGCCACGAACCCAGCCAGCTCACCTGATCCCCTGCACATCCCGAGAGCAGCAGCTCCCAGTGCTCTGGACGACGGGCTCGGCGACGGGTCCGATATGTACCTCGCAGGCGACAGCGGTGCGGGTCAGCCTGGCGACGGCGTCGGGTCTGGAACGGAACCTGCTGCTGATCGGCCTGGGCGTACCCGGTCGTCCAACTCCTAATGAACTTTGGCTGACGGACATGGTGGACGCCTCGCCGTTGACCCTGCTGCGACTCAGCAAGCTGCTGGACCGAGTCGATGTGGACCTGGCCGAGGTCGGTGAGGAAGTGGGGATGCGGGACTTCACCGGGCGGTCGTTCCGGGGATGGCACCGACATATGACCATGGCCTCTGCCGCGCTGGGCATCGTTACCATCGCCCGTGCCCGGGCGGCGTCCCTGGTGGCCCAGGCGCCGGACCTGACAAACCCCGACAGCGATCTTTGACCTTCCTCCTGCCGCCGCAGAAGCTCGGGTCATGGCTGACAACACAATGCAGAATGAGCCGTTGTTCCAGCTCAGTGTCACGACCCGGGTGGCGGCCACCCCCGACGAGGTTTACGCCGTCATCAGTGACCTGTCACGCAGCGGTGAGTGGAGCATCGAGTGCCAGGGCGGTCGGTGGATCTCCGGCGAGCCCGCGACGGTCGGTGCTGTGTTCCAGGGCGACAACTTCCGGTCGGCCGACGTTGTTGGCTGGTCCCCCGTGGTACGGGGCAAGTGGACAACTGAGTCCCAGGTGGTCACCGCCGAGCCGGGGCAGACCTTCCAGTGGGCCATGCGGGACAGTGCCGGCCGAGCGCAGGAAAGCGTCTGGGGGTACCGCGTCGAGCCCGACGGTGCGGACAGTTTGCTGACGCACCATTTCCGGATGGGCGCGCCGACCGAGGGCATACGGGGCATCACCGCCGGTATGAACGATGTGGACAATGCGCGGTTCTTCGTGGAGTGGACTGCAAAGCTCGAGAGGGATATGGCCGCCACCCTCGACCGGGTCAAGGCAGTGATCGAGTCGAGCGCTGATCGCGTCAGCTTCAGTCGCGTCTGACGAGAGGTTGAGTCCCGTGCTGTTGCAGCGTATTGGCAACCGGGGTATCCGGTTGGGCACACTGTTCGAACGGGCGGCGGCGAAGTATCCGGACCAACCGATGATCTTTGACCATCTGCTGTCAGTCGCCCCGCACCTGGGTCGGGAGACCACGGTGGCCGCCGTCGCTGACCTGGTCGACGACCTAGCCGCACGGTTGTGGGCCGCTGGCGCACGGCCTGGTGTGCGGGTAGTCGTGCACAAATCCGACGGCTTCGACATCACGCTGCTGGCGTGTGCGGTGGCCCGGATCGGGGCGGTACCGGTGCTGCTGTCGGCCAAGCTGGACGGGGACACCGTGGCCGAGCTGCTGCGGCGGGTGGACAACCCCATTCTCGTTACCGATCAGGCCAAGCTGGAGAAGGACCTGCCGCCCAGCGTCTTCGCGCTGTCGCAGGCGGTCGTGCTGGCCGACGGCCAGTATGACGGCGGGGTGCCGCTGGCCGCGCTGGTCGAATCGCCCCGGGTCCGTTCTGTGACCGCCGCACCGGACCTGCCGGCGTTGGTCACACATACCTCCGGCACCACCGGCGTCCCAAAGCTGGCCGTACACACCGGATATACCTTGCAGGCGCGCTACCGCCCACAGGTGCTGGCCGTGGCGCCGATTCTGCGTGACCGGCAATCCGTCGCGATTCAAGTCTCCTTCGTCCATTCAAGACTGTTCACCGCACTGGCGATCTCGCTGCTGCACGGGTTTCGGATCGCGGTGCTCGCCGACGAAGACGCCGAGGCGGCCGCCGACCTGTTCGCCTGGATCAGACCCACCGTGCTAGAGGCGCACCCGAACGCATACATGGCGTGGGAGGCGATGGCTGATGACCCACGAAAACCGCTGAGCAATGTGAAGCTGTTCAGCTCCACCTTCGACGCCATTCACCCGCGTACCGTCTACCGGCTGATGCGTGCCACCGACCGCCGTTGGCCGGTGTTCGGCCAACTGTACGGCCAGAGCGAGGTGGGTCCGGCGGTGATCCGCGCGTTCACCCGCCGCCGCCGGCTGGACGCCGACGGTCGCTGTGTCGGCTTCCCGTTCCCGGGCATGACCGGGGTACGGGTGGTCAGTCGCGATGGGCGACCGCCGTCCCGGGAGAACCCCGGATACATCGAGGTCCGCAGCGACGGCCGAATCGTCACCTACCTCGGTGAGGCCGACCGGTACGACCGGCAGGTGTCCAAGGGCGGCTGGTGGCGGATGGGTGATGTCGGCTACCGCAGCCCATGGGGCTGTGTGCACCTACTCGACCGTGAGGTAGACGTGATCAAGGGCTTCGGCAGCACGCTGGCGGTGGAGGACGCGTTGTTCGGCCGGCTGGACGAGCTCAGCGAGGTGGTGATTGTGCCGGGCCCGGACGGGGTCGCCATCCCGGTGGTGTGCACCAAGGGGGACCGGCCGTTGGACCTGGCCGCCTGGCGCGTCGCGACGTCCGACCTGCCGACGATGGCTGAGCCGGTGCAGTGGCGCATCGAGGACCTTCCACACACCGCGACCGCCAAGATCAAGCGGCTGGAGCTGGCCACGCGGTTGGCCGCAAAGCCCGGCGACGCCTGATGGCCAGAATCGTCATTGTCGGAGGCGGCATCGGTGGCCTGGCGGCTGCGCTCGCGGCCGCCGCCGGGGGCCACCAGGTCGTGGTCCTGGAACGCGCAAAGGAGTTCGGTGAGGTCGGCGCGGGCATCCAGATCGCACCTAACGGACTGCACGCCCTGGCCCGGTTGGGCCTGGGCGAGGTGGTGCACACCATTGCCGTCCAGATGAACGAGCTGCGCATGATGAACGGGGTCAGCGGCCGGTGCATCGCCAGGGTGCCGCTGACCGCCGGGTATCAGCGGCGCTTCGGGGCGCCGTACCTGGTCGTGCACCGCGCCGAGCTGCACCGGCTTCTGCTCGACGCGTGCGCCGCCTCGCCTGCGGTCGAGCTGCGTGGCGGCGCGGGCGTCGTCGGATACCAACAGGGCGACGGCGTCGTGGCGCGGCTGGCGACCGGCGGCTCGGTGCGTGGCGACGCCCTTATCGGCGCCGATGGGGTGCGCTCGGCGGTCCGCGCCCAACTCGTGGGTGACGGGGAGCCCCGCATGGCGGGTATCACCGTGTACCGGGCGGTCGTACCGATCGAGCAGGTCCCTGCCGACCTGCGGTTGCCAACCACCGTGACCTGGTGGACGGGGCCCGGCTGTCACCTGGTGCACTACCCGATCGGCGGCGGGCGGCTGCTGAACCTGGCTCCCAGCAAGGAGACCGGCGCCACCACGGCGGTCGCCGGCGTACCCGTTAACGGGGAGCTGGTGCGGGCTGAGCTGTCGAGCCTCTGCGAGACCGCGCAGCGCCTGCTCGCCCTCACCGATGACTGGAAGACCTGGACACTCATCGACCGCGACCCGGTCGACCACTGGGCGGACGGCCGGGTAGTGCTGCTCGGCGATGCGGCACATCCGATGTTGCATTACCTGGCCCAGGGAGCCTGCCAGGCGCTGGAGGACGCGGTTGTCCTCGGGGACCTGTTGGCCGGCCAGCCAGCGGCGGCCTTCCCCGAGCTGTTTGCGCAGTACTGCGCCGCACGCCGTACGCACACCACCCGCCTGCAACGGGTGGCGCGCGACAGCGTACGGCTGTGGCATCCGACTGGCGCGGCTGCGGACGCCCGCGACGCCGCCTTGTCCGCGATGTCCGTCGACGAGCTGCACGACCACCTGGCGTGGCTGCATCAGTCCCCTTTCGCCGCCACCGCCGCGAGCACATTCATATAGGAGGAGAGGTCCGACAATGAGCAGCCACAACCAGCTGGAGGTCTGCATCGTGGGCAGCGGCCCACGCGGCCTGTCCGTTCTGGAGCGGCTGTGCGCCCGGCGACGCGCCACCCCGGGGCGGGCGGATCTGTTGATCCACGTGGTGGATCCGACCGGTCCCGGCGCGGGTGCGGTGTGGCGCACCGACCAGTCCCGGCACCTGCTGATGAACACGGTCGCCTCGCAGATCACCATCTACACCGACGACAGCGTGCAGATCACCGGGCCGATCGAGCCGGGGCCAACTCTTTATGAGTGGGCGCGCGCGCTGGGCCGCAGCGCCAGCACCGAAGGCCACGACCTACAGACGGTCGAGGAGGCCAGGTCGCTTGGCCCGGATGACTACCCGACCCGATCACTTTACGGCCAGTACCTGACGGACACCTTCGACCGGATCGCGCGACAGGCACCGGCCGGTGTGAGCGTGGTCGTGCACAGCTCCCGTGCGGTTGCGATGGCCGACACACACGGCATCGCCAACGGTCCGCAGGGCGTTCGGCTGGAGAACGGAACCCGACTGAACACCCTCAACGCGATCGTCTTGGCCCAGGGGCACGTACCGACGAAGCTGACGCCGCGCGAGGCGCGAACCGCCAGCCTGGCTCGCATCCACTACCTCACCTACCTAACGCCGGGCAACCCTGCCGACGCGGATCTCAGCGGTATCGCCCCCGGAGAGACGGTGCTGGTGCGCGGCCTGGGGCTGAATTTCTTCGACTACATGGCGCTGTTCAGCGCCGGACGCGGCGGCGACTTCAGGCGGGACAACGGCCGGCTCGTCTACCACCCATCCGGGCTGGAGCCGAAACTCCACGCGTTCTCGCGGCGCGGCGTGCCGTACCATGCCCGCGGGCGGAACGAAAAGGGCGCTCACGGCCGGTACCTGCCACGGCTGCTCACCCCGCAGTACATCCAGGACCTGCGGGTGCGCGTCGGCGACGCGGTCAACTTCGGTCGTGACCTGTGGCCCCGGATCTCGGCCGAAGTACAGAGCGTCTACTACGCGGGACTGCTGCGCGACCGAGGACAGGACCCGGAACCGTTCGTACAACGCTACCTGGCCCGCGCCCTGGCCCCCGACACCGCGCTGTACCGCGACACCGACGCTCTGCTGATGGAGCACGGGATCGGCGCGCAGGACCGGTGGAGCTGGGAGCGCATCTCCCGGCCATACGGCGAGCGCCAGTTCACCGACCGCGCCGACTTCCATCGTTGGCTGTTGGAGTATCTGGCCCAGGACGTCCGAGAAGCCGAGCGGGGCAACCTCAGCAGCCCGTTGAAGGCAGCCTTGGACGTGCTGCGTGACCTGCGCAACGAGGTACGCCTTGCGGTCGACCACGGCGGCCTGGACGGCGAATCGCACCGCGACGAGCTGGACGGCTGGTACACCCCGCTCAACGCGTTCCTGTCGATCGGCCCACCATCCTCCCGGATCGAGGAGATGATGGCGCTGATCGAGGCCGGCGTGCTGATGCTGATCGGCCCCGGCACCAAGGTGCGGATCGATGCGGAGGAGCCGGCGTTCCTCGCGTCGAGCGATCAGGTGCCCGGGCCGCCGATCCGGTCGACGGTTCTGGTCGAGGCCCGGCTGCCAGAGCCCGACCTGCGGCGCACCGCCGATCCACTGCTGCGCCACCTGTTGGACACCGAGCAGGTCTCCACCTACCGGATCGCCGCCACCTCCGGAGACTACGAAACCGGCGGCCTAGCGGTGACCGAGCGGCCCTATCACCTGCTCGACGCCCGCGGCCGCACACACCCGCGCCGCTTCGCCTATGGGGTACCGACGGAGTCGGTGCACTGGGTCACCGCGGCCGGCATTCGGCCCGGCGTGGACTCGGTCACCCTGGGGGACTCCGATGCCATTGCTGAGGCGGTGCTCGCCCTGCCCACGACCGCGCACGTACCCGCCGGGGTGCGCCCGCCGGTCGACGAATCCGAACTGTTGGAGCTGGTCGTATGACAAACGTCCATCCAAGAGACGACATCGGCGCGGCAGCCACCAACTCGCCGCTGGACACGCGGCTTAACCCCTCGTCGCACGAGCTGACCGACGCAGGTCTGCTGTCCCTGGTACGCGCGGGCACACCCATCGAGTCCGCGGTCTGCGACCTGGCCTGGCTACAGGCCATGCTCGACGCGGAGGCCGCGCTAGCCCGGGCGCAGGCCCGGCTCGGCAACCTCCCTGCCGACGCCGCCGACGCCATCACCGCATCGGCCGTCGCGGACCGATTGGATCTGCGCAGCATCGCGCTGGCGTCACGAGAAACCGCGAACCCGGTGGTCGCGCTCATCAGGGGCCTGACTGAGGCCGTGGCGCGGCACGCTCCACAAGCGGCGCAGTATGTGCACCGAGGCTCCACCAGCCAGGACATCTTCGACACCGCGGCGATGCTCGTCGCCCAGCGGGCGATGCGGCTGATCCTCCAGGACCTGGAGCGGACCGCGGCGGCATTGGGTCAGCTGGCCCGGGCGCACCGCGACACGGTGATGGCGGGCCGAACGCTTGTGCTGCACGCCGTGCCGACGACGTTCGGGCTTAAGGCGGCGGGCTGGCGGCAGCTTGTCCGTGACGCCGCCACCCGGGTCCGCGCCGTGACAGACAGTCTGCCGGTCTCACTCGGCGGCGCCGCGGGCACCCTGGCCGCGTACATCGAGTTCGCCCGGCTGGACGGGGTGACCACCGACCCGGATCTCTTCCTCGACGAGCTGCTGGCGGCGTTCGCGGAGGAGACCGGGCTGGCTCGCCCGGTGCTGCCGTGGCACGGGCTACGTA
This sequence comes from uncultured Actinomycetota bacterium, assembly GCA_963750055.1. Lineage (GTDB taxonomy): Bacteria > Actinomycetota > Actinomycetes > Mycobacteriales > Micromonosporaceae > CAVVPI01. The sequence continues at coordinate 367,366 of CAVVPI010000012.1, forward strand.
CGCCGATGGCCGACATCGCCGCCGCGCTCGCCTTCACGGCCGGCGCTTTGGGAAAGATATCGGTCGACGTGCTGTCGTTGGCTCGGACCGAGGTCGCCGAGGTCGCCGAGCCCGGGCCGACCGGTCGGGGCTGCTCCTCTGCCATGCCGCACAAACGCAACCCCGTGTTGTCCACACTGATCCGGTCGGCCGCCATCCAGGTGCCCGCGCTGGCCCAGACGTTGACACAGTGCCTGCTAGCGGAGGACGAACGCTCGGCCGGCGCCTGGCAAGCCGAATGGCTGCCGCTGCGGGAGTGCCTGCGGTTGACCGGCGGGGCCGCCCATACTGCCGTCGAGCTCGCCGAAGGGCTGGAGGTTCGGCCGGAGCGGATGCGGGACAACCTCGAGCTGACCCGGGGACAGGTGGTGTCCGAGCGACTCGCGGTGGTACTCACGCCGTTGCTGGGCAAGGCGGAGGCCAAGAGCCTGCTGGCGCGCGCGTCGGTGACCGCACAATCCACGGGTGCGGCGCTGGCGGAGTGTCTGGCGCAGGAGCCGTCACTGGCCGGGGTGGATGTCGCGGCGCTCTGCGACCCGACCGGCTACACTGGGCTGGCCGGCGTCCTGGTCGACCACGGGCTGGCCGCTCAGTAGCCCGCCAACCCTCTGCAGCTTGGGGTTTCCGTCGGTTGGCTTGCGGTTGGGTCGCCCTGGTTGTGTGCGCGGGTGGCGTCTTTTTGCTGGCCGGTAATGGTCTACCAGCCGTGTGGCTGGTGGCCGGATGCGCTACACGGCCGATTCGGTTTCTATCGTAATTTCTGTTTCTGGTGTCAGGCCGTGGGGGTTACGGTATCGATCTTCCCTCGGGCATTATTTTCACACAAAGCGTGATTGATTCTCATGTTTTTCCTGATCCCCGTCTCGTTGAGCGGGGATCTTTGCTGTGGCCGTGCGGTACTCATTCGTCCAGCCACCGCTCGACCGTTGCCTCGTCCGGTCGCGGGGCGTCGATGATGTGCGGAACGAAACGCGCGTAGTAGTCGGTGATCCACGAGTCCGATTCCCGGATGCCGAGGCCCGCCGCTTTTCCGTCCACCACCCACGAGCCGAGCACAGCCTTGTTGCCGTCGAAGTTTGGCAGAGGGCACCACTGCTGGTAGCACCAGCCCTCAGCGCCGTACCCGCCGGGCTGGGCAAGTTTGACACCGTCGGCGTGGATCCGGATGTTGTCTCCTTCGCGGCCGTGCAGCGGTTTTGCCACCCACTCGGTCAGTTGGCCAGGGTTGTCCAGGTACGCCGGGAGCAGGTTCGGGTGGTCGGGATAGAGGTGCCACATCGCCGCGAGCAACGCCTTGTTGCTCAGCAGGACCTTCCATACCGGTTCGATCCAGGTGACGCTCTCCGGGTCGGTCATCACGTAGACGCTGAACTCGTCACTGAGCATGTCCTCCCAGGGGTACAGCTTGAAGCATGTGTCGATTGGGGCCTCGGCGAGGTCGACGAAGCGTCCGGTCGCCTTGTCGTAGCCGATGTCCTCTATCCTCAGGCCGAGGGTTTGTAGTCCGGCCTGGTCGGCGGTGTCGCGTAGGTACGCGGCGGTCATCCACTCTTCACCGGACTCGTCCGCGACGCTGTGGGCGAAGTGAACTGTCGTTGACCGGAGCGTCAGTGACTGGTTACACCAGGCCATCACGAGCCGGTCGTGCAGGCTGTTCCACTGGTCGCGCTCTGGGAACAGGTCGCTGGCCCAGAAGTACTGTGTGACGGCGGACTCGACCAGCCCGGTCGGGGTGTCGGCGTTGTACTCCAGCATCTTCGCCGGACCGGTGCCGTCATAGCGCAGGTCGAACCGGCCATACAGTGACGGCGGCTGCTTGGTCAGTGATTCGCGCGCCAGGTCCAGTGCGAGGGCCGGCAGGCCCAGGCTGCCCATCGCCCCGGTGGCGAGGAACCGGGCGGCCTCGGTAGCCATGCCGTGCAGGGTCTCGGTCACCTCTTCGAGCTCTGCGACCTGCCGTATCGTCAATTCGTAGTAGGCCGATTCGTACCAGTACGGCATCTCGGTGCCGTCCTCACACACTGTGACCGGACAGACCAGCCCCTGGGATTCGACGGTGTTCCGCCAGTTGGGCCGCGGGGTGGACAGGTGCCGGCGCATCAGGAGCCGCTCCTGCCGGTGTTGCCACCGAACCCGCCGCGAGACACCGATCCGCCGTTCGGGGACAGGCCACCGTACTTCACTGTGGAGCCGTCGGACGGCCGGGTGAACGACCCGTCGGACACCGTCTGGCCGTTAGCCGCGTAGGGCCGCCCAGCCGGAATGAAGTACCAGCCACCGCGCGACCGGTGACCCGGGTTGCCGTTACATTCGTCGTCGGCCAGCCGCTTATGCGTCTGCGGATCGGCGCACACCGCTCCGTAATCGGCATCACCGTCGCCGCTCGTCCTGCCACCAGCACGCTGCGGGGAACACGCGGCCGTCAGAGCGACCGCGAGCAGCGAGGTCACGCCGAGGGTCACGGAGGCGGATTTCCTACGGGTCGCTGCCATCTCGGTCCTTCACTACGACAGGCGGGCTCAATGAGCATGCGGGTGATCACTAGGTCAGATCAAGTACTACACGGCAGGTCAAGGTCACAGTCCACCTGTTTCGGCGTGAAACGCTGTGGGCGCGTCTGGGTGGAGCTATTTCGTCGCGTACCAGTCTGATCTCAATGCGGCGCTGGAATCCTTGCGGCAGAAGGTGTCCGACGAAGGCGACTACAGGTGGGCACGCGGCGAGATAGGCAAGCCGGCGAGCGCGTATGACAACCCGCCCGGCCACCATCGATGCTTTGATCAACGACGAGTGGGTACGGGAATCGGGGACACACTCAATCCTCGACATGAGCTACCTGCTGGCGGGCGGGGAAGAACCGGACTATTACCCGATCCAACCCGTGACCAGCACCGAGGCCTGCAGCATGCCGGGGTCGAACAGCTCACCCGCATTCACGTCGATGCGATCGGCGCCCTGGCCGAACGTCGCTGGTTCGGCCGCTGTGCGATCTTGCACGACGCGCGTGGCCAGGCTGAGGAGGTCTACTTTTGGGGCTTTTCTGACGGAACTGCAACCGACCGCGTCTCGCTCTGCCGCCGGTCCACCACTCTTGAGCGTTGCATCCCGATATCTACCTTTTTACACTGCGAAGTGCAGTGACTCAGCGTAAAATTGAGATCACATCCGGTATTGTACAAAGAGTTGGATCAGGGGAATCGCCTTGCCGCCGATCGGTCCTGCCTCCTCCGACCAGCCAGACCAGGATCCGGCATCCACTGGGAAGCAGCCGGGACGAGCCTCGGCTGGACCAGCCTACGGCTTCCCGTCCGGGCTGTGGCGCGGGTTGGCCCAGCACCGGCCACCCGGGGCCGATCTCACCCAGCGTTGGCGCAGCCCGTTGCGGGGGCCGTGGCTGACCTCGGCCTTCGGCGCTGTTCTGCTGGTCGGCCTGCCCCTGGTCATCGTCACCGGGCTGCTCGACTACCTCGCCTACAGCCCACAGTTCGGCCAGGCACTCCCGCCCGACGTCGGCTGGCTGCGACTGCCCCGGTTCGACTGGCCGACCCGACCACCCTGGCTGTTCCAATTCACCCAGGGGCTACACGTCATCCTCGGCCTCATCCTGATCCCGGTGGTCCTGGCCAAACTCTGGTCCGTGGTACCGAAACTGTTCAGCTGGCCCCCGGCCCGCTCGATCGCACAGGTCCTGGAACGGCTCTCGCTGGTGTTACTGGTCGGCGGCATCCTGTTTGAGATCTCCACCGGCGTCCTCAACATCCAGTACGCCTACCTGTTCGGATTCGACTTCTACACCGCGCACTACTTCGGGGCCTGGGTCTTCATCGCCGCCTTCGTTACCCACGTGAGCATCAAGCTGTCCCGGATGGTGACCGCACTGCGCTCGCGTTCGCTGCGCAGCGTACTGCGCACGTCCCGGGCTGACACCCGGCCCGAGGCGCCCGACCCGGACGGCCTGGTCGCGCCACGTCCGGGTCCGGCCACCCTGAGCCGGCGCGGCGCTCTGACGTTGGTCGGCGGGGGCTCGCTGCTCATCGCCATCCTCAGCGTCGGACAGAGCCTCGGCGGCGTCACCCGGTACGCGGCCCTCCTGCTGCCCCGTGGCCGCTCCTATGGCAACGGGCCGACCGACTTTCAGATCAACCGCACGGCGGCCGCGGCGGCAATCCAGCCGGCCGACACCGGTCCAAACTGGCGGCTGACGGTACGGAACGGCACCCGGTCGGTGATGTTGGACCGAGCCGAGCTCCTCGCGATGGCCCAACACACCGTGCGGTTACCCATCGCCTGCGTCGAGGGGTGGGCCACCGTCCAGACCTGGACCGGCGTACGACTGCGCGACCTCGCCACCCTGGTCAGCTGGACCGCCCCCCACTCGGCGCACGTGGTGTCGCTCGAACGCGCCGGGTTGTTCAAGCAGGCCAGCCTGCAACGAAACCAGATCCACGACCCCGACTCGCTGCTCGCCCTGCGGGTCAACGGCGTCAATCTGTCCCTGGACCACGGTTATCCCGCACGGGTCATCGTCCCCGCACTACCCGGGGTGCACTGCACCAAGTGGGTACGGAGCATCGAATTCCGGGAGAGCCAGGGTGGGTAACCTGACAGGTCGTGTTGTCCGCGCCTACGGCGCCAATCCGCTGCACCTGCTGGTGCTGCTCGCCTGCTTCGCCCTGACCGGCTACGTCGTCACCCACCTGATCGACCAACCGCTGTTCATCCGCATGCTGATCTGGTTCGCCGGCGCGGTGATCGCCCACGACCTCGTACTCTTCCCGCTCTACGCACTCGCCGACCACGCACTGAAATCGGGACTGCGAGCGCTGTGGCCGCGCACCGGCACGGTACCGGCAGTGTCGCCGCTGAACTACCTCCGGATTCCGGCCCTCGGCAGCGGACTGCTCTTCCTCATCTTCTTCCCCGGTATTCTTCAGCAGGGTAAACTGACCTATCTGCACGCCACCGGGCAGCACCAACACCCCTACCTCGGCCGCTGGCTAATCCTCGTCGCCGCCATGTTCGCCATCAGCGCGATCAGCTACGCCCTACGCCTGCGTCATACCCACGCGACCGCTCGACGTCCACCGACGAGCAGTCCGTGAGGCCTCACCCTCCGCCGAGTCATCGTTGATCGTGGCCCAGGTCGGAGGTGCTGTCGGGCACGAGCCGAGGAGAGTGAGTGAGGATCGTCGACGCCCGGGTTATCGTGGCCTGCCCGGGACGGAGCTTCGTAACCCTCAAAGCGGGGTTTCCTCGGAGGTTCCCGATGAAGGACCGGGTACGGGCAGGATGCGGGCACCGCCCAGCGATTCGACTGCGTATGCTCGACCACTGGGACAACGTCGACGTACATCCGGTGATGGGTCAGGTCGAGCGCGGCTACTCGGGCGGATCGGTCTGCTGGCGGGACGGCGCCTGGCGGCCTGATCTGACCCGGGTCCGGGCATACGGGCGGCTGCTGGTCGCCGGTGGCATTCAACGCGGTCTCGGTGAACATCGTGAACGCCCGCAGTACGGAAGCCCGGCCGCTGACCGACTTGCGGACGTCGCCACGATCGCGGACATCCTGCGGCCGTACGGGTTCCGGGTGCACCTGTCGGTCAATCTCGCCGCACCTGTCCTCCTCGGTGCCTCCCGACCGCCGACCCGCTCGCCGAAGAGGTGCGGGCGTGGTGGGCCAGGACCACCCGGCAGGTGTACGAGAACATCCCCGATTTGGGGGGCGCTGGCGCGCCTTCGTCTACAACCATCGGTGGGACTGGCGCGACCGGTCGACCGACCGGGCCCGCGCCGCCTTTGACCACTTCGCCCCGCTCGTTGGCCAGTTCCAGCAAGCGTGATCCCGCAGGTGACACACCGGCCAGCAGCAACACGTGTGCTACCTCAGCCCCCATGGTGGAGCGAGGTGCTCGGGTTCGTCCCGTATGGTGACGACAGGCCGACGGTCGCCGCCGTAGCCGCTGGCGGGTCAGCGAACGGCGGCGCACGGGCGGACAATGGCCTGGCCGGTCTCTCCAACGTGGGTGGTGACCCGTTCTGGACCGGACATCCGCTGGCCCAGGCCAACCTGTACGCCTTCGGTCGGCTGGCCTGGGATTCCCGGCCGGACTCCGCGACCCTGCTCGATGAGTGGATTGAGCTCACTCTCGTGCCATTTTTCCGCAAGTCTGGCGTGCCGGACGCCCCACGGGCACCCTTTCCCTGCGGATGGACAAGCCTGCCACCGACCATTCTCCTGTGCACTCAGCCGAGCTGAGGAAACGGTTGATGATAATTAGATCCACATGCGACTCGCCATACCCCCGCTACCGCAACCAGCACGGATAACGCCAGGTCACACCAACGGACGTCCGATCAATAACGTGAATCGAATTCCGAAAAGCCACCCTGGCGCACCCTTGTGAAAGTGCCGTTCGCCTGGTTTCCTTGGCTTAGTTAGCAGTCAGCTAAGGAGCGAATATGAATTTCCGAAGCGTGATTGTCGCTCGCATTGTCCCGGGCAGTGAGGGCAAGGTCGCCAATGTCTTCGATCATAACGACAAGACGACGCGGCCGCAGGATTTCGGGGTGATCGGGCGGACCCTGCTTTCACTGGACGACCTGTACATCCACGTGATCGAACGCAACGTGGACCCGAAGGTGTCGTTGGGCCAGGCCCGTGGACTGCCCGCGTTCAAGCAGATCGCCGAAGCCATTGACCCGTACGTGACGCCGTACTCGAAGAACTGGAAGGTTCCGGCTGACGCCGTCGCCAAGGAGTTCTATAGCTGGATGCCAGCCAAGGAATCCGAGTCAACCAGCGCGAATCAAACGATCATCGTTGCACGCATCAAGCCCGGCGCCGAGCCCAACGTCGCGCGCATCTTCGAGGAATCCGACGCCGGGCCGCTGCCGGGCGAACTGGGCGTCACCGGGCGCTGGCTCTACTCACTCGAGGACATCTATCTTCACCTGCTGGAGCGCACCGACGCGTCGTTCGCCAGCGCCATGCGGCAGGGTCACGGCAAGCCCGCCTTCGCCAAGATCATGGATGACCTCAGCCCATTCATCAACGCGTACAACCCGGACAGCTGGCGTAGCCCGGAGGATGCGGTCGCCAAGGTTTTCTACCACTGGCGCGCCCCCGTCTGATTCCATCGGGCGGCGCGGTCCGCCCAAGGAGACCTCATGATCAGGACAGTGTCCCGGATACGCGCGCACCCAGGATGCGAACATGCCGTGGAATCCGCGTGGCGAGCAGTTGCCGGGCAGATCAGCGGGCTGGCCGGCAACCTCCTGCAGGACCTGCTCCTCGACGCCAACGACCGGCGCTCGTTCGTCATCGTCACCGAGTGGACCGATGAGTCCGCGCTACGCGACTACGAAAACGGACCGATCGTCGCGCGGTTCACCGAGGCCATCCGCCCGCTCCACGAGGCAACCAGGGCGGATGACCACCGGGTGATGCGCGACGTCCGGGGCAACGACCCGACGATCTACGTGGATGTCGAAATCACCGTACCGGCCCACCGGCTCGCGGAGTTCGAACACGGGTACCCCGAGGTCGCCGTACGGATGGCCGGGGTATCCGGATACCGGCGCGAGGACCTGCTGCGCGAGCCCGGTTCGGACGTCTACCACATTTTCGCCGAATGGGGCAGTGAAGCGGAGTTCTACCGCTGGATCGGCAACCCGGCACACGCCCAGGAGGAGGCCGGGCCGATCGCACCGTTCCTCCTCGACTTCCGGCGCCGCCTCTTCCACAGCGCGGGTCATCCCGCGGACAGGCGGGAACCCAGTACGGGCAAGGAGATCGACGTGCACAGGACAACTGATGTACTCATCGTCGGAGCGGGACCCACCGGGCTGACCGCCGCCGTGGAACTGGCCCGGCGCGGCATCGAGGTCCGGTTGATCGAGAAGCTGGCCACCCCGCCCGCACAGGCCGACAAGGCGATCGGTGTGCACTGCCGCACGATGGAGATCTGGGCGGAGCAGGGCATCGTGCGGGACGCGATGGACGCCGGGATCTGGCTGACCGGGAACATGGTGTTCGTCAACGGCAAAGAGACCCATCGGATGAGCTGGGAACTGCCGGGGCTGCCGTACGGACACCTCGGCCTCCCCCAGTACGAGACCGAGCGGATCCTCACCGAACGACTGGCCACCCTGGGCGTACGCCCGCAACGAGGTGCCGAGCTGATCGCGTTCACCCAGGAGGACGACGGCGTGCTGGCCACGCTCGCGATCGCCGGTGGCGGCCGGGAGACGGTACGCGCGAAGTACCTGGTCGGCTGCGACGGCGCGCACAGCAGGGTCCGCGAGCTGCTCGGGTTGACGTTCTCGGGTGGGCTGGGGCACTTCCCGCAGTTGTTCATGCTCGGTGACGTGGACGTGGACTGGGACATGCCGGAGGGCCACCTGCTCCGGTTCATGCACGAGACCCACGGCCGGATGGACAACATGCTGGTCTGCGTCCCGCTGCGCGGCGAGTCCCGCTACCGGATCGCGACGCTGGCGCCGCCCAGGTACTTCGCGCAGACCGGCGGTAAGGACGCGTCGCCGGGGTTCAGCGAGGAACTCGCCGAACCAACCCTCGCCGACGTCCAGGCCGCGCTGGACCAGCTGGCTCCGCCCGGCACGCGCGCGTCGAACCTGCGCTGGTCGTCGGTGTTCCGGATCAGACACGGGATCGTTGACCGGTACGGCGACGGGCGGGTGTTCGTGGCCGGCGACGCGGCGCACCTGCACCCACCCGCGGGTGGCCAGGGCATGAACACCGGGATCCAGGACGCCTGGAACCTGGCGTGGAAGCTGGCGCTGGCGGTGCGGGGACTCGCCGCGCCGGGGCTGCTGGCCAGTTACGAGACCGAACGGCGCCCGGAGGGCGAGGAGATCGTCGGGCGCGCAGTGCGGATTGCCTTCACCGACGAACTGGACCGCGACGACCTGAAACGTCAATTTCTGCAAGAGATGTCCATGCTGCTCAGCTACTCCGACAGCCCGCTCGTCGGCGAGTCCGGGTCCGCTCCGGCCGCCCTGCGGGGCGGCCCCAACCCCGGCGACCGCGCTCCCGATGTCGGCGGCCTGTACCGGCGGGGCGTCGGACACCCGCTGCGACTGCACGACCTGACCCGAGGCACCCGGCACACGTTGCTGGTCTACGCGGACCGCTCGGCCAATCAGGCGGCGGCGACCGCCGTGGAGAAACTCTGCGCCGACGTCCGCGAGCAGGCGTCCGGGGAGATTGACGTGTACCTGCTGTTCAGCCCGGATGCCCAGGTGCTGTGGCGGCTCGATCCGCCGGTGGTGCGGGACAACGGGAACGAGTTCCGTGCCGCCTACGGCGTGACCGGCACCGCCCTGTACCTGGTCCGACCGGACGGGCACGTCGGGTTCCGCAGCCGGCCGATCGACGCCGACGCGCTCAGCGACAACCTGCGTCTGGTGTTCGGAGGTGCGAATTGACGAAGGTGCGTACCGTGCTCGCGATGCGAGCCAGGGAGGGCTGCGAGCAACGGTTCGAAGCGGAGTGGTTGTCGGCGGCTGAAGGGATCCGCACGCTGGACGGCTGCCTGCGCCAGGACCTGGTCCGCGACGCCGACGACCCGCGCAGCTACCTGATCATCAGCGACTGGGCGGACCGCGAACGGCTGGACGCCTTCGGCCGCAGCGTGCACCGTGACCGGCTGCTCCGGGTGATCCGAGAGCTTCGCGAGTCCGCGCAACGGCACACCTACCAAGTTCTGCACAGCGTGCGAGGCGAGCCCGAGGAGTCGAGTTGACAGAGCATGCCGTACCCGCCGCAGAGCTGTACACCGATGAATTCGCCGCCGACCCCTATCCGGCCTTCGCCCGAATGCGGGACAGCACACCGGTCTGCCCGGTCAGCGGGCCGCGGTTCGACTCCTACCTGATCACCAGGTTCGACGACGCCAAGGCGGCGCTGACCGATCCCAGGCTGTCCAAGGATCTCTACGGCCCCGGCCAGCACTACCTCCGGATCTTCGGACCGAACTCCGAGGCGCTGAACAAGAATATGCTCAACGCGGATCCGCCGGAGCACAGCAGGTTGCGCCGGCTGGTGTCGCAGGCGTTCGCGCCGCGCCGGATCGAGGCGCTGCGGCCTCGGGTGGCGGAGATCGTTAACAACCTGCTCGACAAGATCATCCCGCAGGGCGAGTCCGAGCTGATGCACGACTTCGCGATCCCGTTACCGATGATGGTGATCTGCGAACTGCTCGGGATACCGGAAACCGACCACGAGCGGCTGCTCGACTGGACTCAGGTGATCAGGACGTCCGGGTCGTCCCGCCGCAGTCCCGAGGAGGACCGGGCTGCCGTGCAGGAGGCTCAGCTGCGGCTGCACCACTATCTCGCCGACCTGGTCCAGGCCAAACGCGCGCACCCCGCCGACGACATGATCAGCGCGCTGATCGATGCCTGCGACCACGACGGGAAGTTGTCCGAGCGGGAACTCGTCACCACCACGTTCCTGTTGCTGTTCGCCGGGCACCAGACCACCGCGGACTTCATCGGCAACGCCACAGTGGCCCTGCTGACCAACCCCGCCCAGCTCGAACTGCTGCACGCCAAGCCGGAGTTGCTGCCCACGGCGATCGAGGAGCTCCTCCGATTCGACGGCCCGTTACCGGTGGCCAGCCCCAGGATCACCACCGAGGACGTCGAGTATCAGGGCGTGCGGATCCCACGCGGGTCGATCGTCGGTGTGGTGATCAATGCGGCGAACCACGACCCGGCGCACTTCGCCGACCCGGACCGGCTGGACCTCCGCCGCGAACGCGGCCCGCACCTCGGCTTCGGCCACGGCGTCCACTACTGCCTAGGGGTCGCGCTGGCCAGGATGGAGGCACGGATCGGCATCGGGGCGCTACTGCGCCGGCTGCCGGACCTGCGGCTCGGGGTGCCGGTCGACGACCTGCACCGGCTGCCGGCCGCGTCACCCTTCCGTGGCCTGCTTGAACTTCCGGTCCGGTTCACCACCTGAGGCCGAGGAACGCGCCCCCTCATGGCGTGCGAGGTCAGCACGCCGCTAGGTCGGCTGTGGCGGGGTGATCGCGGGGTCCGACGGCGAGGCACCACCGGCTGGTTTACGCCATAGCCGCTCAACGAACACGACTACGGCGACGGCCGCCGCACCGATGAGCGCGCCAGCGAGAATGTCGCCGGGATAATGCACTCCCGTCCAGATTCGGGCGAAGCCAAGCACGGTTGCCAGCACGATCAGGACGAGTCCCCAACGCCGGGAGAGAAACGCCCCGACCGCGAACGCCAGCGCGAAGGCGGCAGTGGCGTGATCACTGGGCAACGACACGCCGCCGTCGTGCGGGATGAGCTGGTGCACCACGTGACTCTGGAACGGTCGCAGCTCATGGTTGAGTCGGGCGACCACCTGACCAACGACGAAGGCCAGGAGCAGCGATGCCGCGACGCGCGCCAGGGCGATCCGACTGCCCGGCCGCAGCGCCAGCCGGGCGGGTACGACCGCCAGCGCGGCGAGCACCAAGAGCAGCCAGACGGCTGCCCACGCCATCAGATCATCCAACAGGTCAATCCGGCCCGCCCTGCTGTTGATGAGTTCGAAAAGCTGGTAGTTCATCCGTCGGCTCCATAACTGGGGCCCGCCTACCGGCCCGCGAGAACCCGGACCGCGACAGCTCGGCCTCCTGTTCCGCAGCTTTCCACAGCCGTCGGGAGGAAAGCTGAAATGGGGCAACCCTTGACCTATGACCTATCACGCACAACACAGTCGCAAACACCAACCGCCGCATACTGTCGGCGTCTGCTGGCGGTCGGCGCGGCTTTCCGGGCCGCTATCCGCGTTGCGCCCGTACCGGCTGGCGCGCCGCCCCTCGGGCAGGCAGCATGACGGGCGTGTCCCAGCCTTCACAGCTCGCCACCGTACAACGCAACGCGCAGACCCTTCATGATTCCGGTGACCATCCGGCCGCCCGGCAACTGCTCGCGCAGACGATCGAGACGGCTCAACCGGTGTATGGCGAGGACCATCCGGAGGTGTTGGCCGCCGCGCATCTACTGGCCCGCTTTCATCAGGAGGCCGACGACCCGGCCGCCGCACGGCGGGTGCTTGAGGAAGCGTTGGCCGCCGGCCAACGTCGGTGGGGTGACGCCGATCCGTTGCTGCTGGCGATCTCCTTCGACCTGGGCCGGGTTGCCGAGGAACTGGGGAACCGGCACGAGGCGCGCCGCAATTTCACCCGGGTGGCGGTCGCCGGGCCCGCCGTGCTCGGGGCTGACCATCCGACGGTACGAGCGGCCCGTGCCTATCTCGGCGACCCGCCACCCGTGGCCGGGCCGATCGAGGTGTTTGAGCCACCCGCCGCCGCGCCGGTCGCGGCAACGTTCCCGGCCATCGCGGCGCCCGCGCCACAATTGGCCCGGCCGCCGATCGCGCAACCCCGACAGGCCGTGGCGCGGCAACTGGTCGAACCCGGTCCGATCTACCCCAATCAGCGGATCGAGGCGCCGTACCCGGGGGTGGAAGCGCACCGACCCGTGGACGTCACCCCGGCGCCCGCGTCCCAGGGCCGGGGCGCGACGATTGCCGCGCTCGTCGCGGCGGCCGCCGCGGTGGTCGCCGCGGCCGTGGTCGTGGTCGTCCTCTTCACTGACGGTACGGAACCGAAGACGCCCCCCGGTTCTGACGCGGGAACCGTCGGCCCGACTCTGGCCGGTGAACCGCCGACCGACGTACGGCTACGCGACGACGCGGATGGGACGATCACGATCACCTGGGTCGATCCGAGTGGCGGCACCGTGCCGTTCGTGGTGGCCGGTGGACGGACCGGCCAGCGGCTCAATGCGATGGCCACGATCGACGCGGGTCAGAACAGTTACACGGTGCACGCCCTGAATCCACGATTGGATTACTGTTTCGCGGTCCTGGCCGTGTATTCGACCGACGTCCTGGTCAATTCGGAGCCGGCATGCACCAACCGTGGCGCCGCCGACCCACCCAGTTAGATCAACCCAAGATCCATCAGCAACCCACTGTTGACCAGCGTGTCCACACTTCACGGCGGTTGTGTCCACAGTCGGACAGAGCGGGTTCCCGCCCATATTGACCAGGCCATAGGATGGCATCCGGTTCGGGAAGAAACGCCGACCAGAGCGGACAGCCGGACAGGATCGTCAACACGGGTGGAAGGACGGCCGACTGTGGTCACCACAGATAACGGCAGAACAGGCCATGACGATATTGGGCAGCCGGCGAGCGGTGCCCCCGCACGCCGGTCCCGGCTACGCGGGGGTCTGGTCACCATCGTGACGGTGGCCGCGCTGGCTGCCGCGATGGGGCTGACGGTGCTGGGTCTGGGCGCCGCGGACAACGCGGTCGCCAGCTTCGACGCCAGCTCCTGGCTGTGGAGCATGACCAGGAGCGAACTCGCCCGGGTCAACGGCCTGACCGGCCGGGTCGACACCCGGATGCAGGTACCCGCCGCGCGTAGCCACCCGATGCAGGTGGTGCAGACCGATCGGCTCGTGGTGCTGCGCGATCTGCACACCGGGCAGGTCAGCTCACTCGACCTGGCCACCCTGCAGATCATCGCCAACACCAGGACCACCGCCGGGTTGGGCGTCAACGTGGCGCTACACGAAGACGCGGCATTTGTGATCGACGCGGTGCAAGGTGTGGTCCGCCAGCTCGACCCCCACTCGCTGACTCCGGTCGGTGAGCCGATCAACTATCCGCCGGGCATCACCGGCGGCGCCTTTGACGGCACCGGGCGGCTCTGGATAGCCGCGCCCAGCGAAGGCACCGTCTCCGCGATCGCCGCCGCTCCGCTTCCGTCCGCAACCGCGAAAGCCAGTGGTGGGGGAAGCCCGAAGCAGGTACGCAGCGTGGCGGTCGCCGAGCCGAGCCACGACCTGACCCTTTCCACGCTGGACGATGGAGTCGCGGTTCTCGACCGCACCAGCAACGCGTTGACCACGGTACGCGGGGACGACCAGCAGACGGTCCAACTGCCCCCCGGCGGACCGGGGACGCTTCCGCAACGGACCAACGGCACGCAGGTGCCGATTACCGTTCCCGACGACCGGCAGGTCTACGTGGTCGGCGACGACGGTGTGCAGCAGTTCGCGGTGCCCGGCGAGGGCACCGGGCTCAGCCCGGCGATCGCCTGGGCCGACCGGTTCTACTGTGCCGACGAGGCCACCGGAACGATCTACGCGTTCGACGCCGCCGGTCAACTGCTTGAGAAGATCGAGGTGACCGGCGCGAACGGACCACTGGAGCTCGAGGTCCGGGAGAACCACCTGTTCATCAACGCGCCCAACTCCACCAAGGCCCAGGTGATCGACGACAAACACCAGGTACGGATGGTCGACAAATACGCCAATGACATCCTCGGCGGCGACCCACCACCGACTCCGCCGCCGCCACCACCACCGCCACCGAAGCCCGTGGTCAACAAGCCGAGCGCACCGAAACGGGTGACCGCCGCTGCCGGCAACGCGCAGGCGCGGGTGAGCTGGCAACCCGCCTCGGCCAATGGTGCCGCGATCACCAAGTACGTGGTGCAGGGCGCCGATCAGACCTTCGAGGTCGGTGCGAATCAGCGCTCACTGGACATCACCGGACTGACCAACGGCGAGACGTACCGATTCACGGTGCACGCGGTGAATGCGAAGGGGGCCGGGCCGGCTAAGGCGAGCAACCCGGTGGTACCCACCTCGGAGGTGCCGGATCCGCCAGCGAGCGTCACCGCGCAGGAGCGGCCGGACGGCACGGTGCTGGTGCAGTGGCCGGCCGCGAACGGCCAGGGCTACAAGATCGCCAAATACGCGGTGACCGCCGTTTCGGCTGGAAGCAACGCCCCAGCCGGTGAGTCCACCAAGACCGAACTGGTCATCCCAGCCGGCGAACTGGAGTACGGCACCCAGTACGCGTTCAGCGTGGTCGCGGTGAACGAAAAGGGAGCCGGCTCCGAGCCGTCCCCGGTGAGCGGCACCGTCGTGCCGTTCAGCGTGCCGGATGCGGTGACGCAGCTGCGGGCGGCGACCGTCGCTGGTGCCCGGGGTACCGTCTCGATCGCCTGGTCCGCCGCCGTGGAGAACGGCCGCCCGGTGACGAGGTACGTCATCGACGCGGGCGGCCGGAAGAGCGAGGTGACCGGCACTTCGGCCACCGTGTCGGGGCTGGGTGACGGCGAGAATGTCACGATCAAGGTGCACGCGGTCAATGAGGCGGGCGCCGGGCCGGACGCCAGCACCACCGCCCGCACCGTGGCACCGCCCCGGGTGACGGTGACCGGCAGTTCGGCCGACGCGACCTCGGTGACGGTCACCTTCACCGTTGACGCCGGTGGCGGGCAGGCCACATGCACGGTCACCCCGGCTGGGAAGCCTGCGGTCTCCGGCAACTGTTCCAGCATCAAGGTCACCGGTCTGCAACCGAGCACGTCATACAACCTGACCGTGACCGCGACCAACGCCGCCGGGCAGCACAGCGTGTCGCGCACCCAGGCCACAGTGGCGGTGTACGGCCGGGCGATCTGCAACAACAACACCGCCAGCAGCGATCCGGCGCAGCACACCTGGTGTGACAACCCGAACAACGGTCGGGAGATCCGCGCCGGGACCTCGGAGAGCGCCACCCGGCTCGGCCGGGCCGGACAGAACCAGCGGCTCGAGGCGCTATGCAAGATCACCGGCAACAAGATAAGTCACTACGTGTACAACAAGGGCAAGGTCGATCCCACCAGCATCTGGATCCGGGTGCCGTGGGGCAGCGGTACCGGATACATCTCGTTCGCCTGGCTGAATCTGGAGGGTTACGACATCAACTCCACCGGGCCGCTACCCAACTGCTGACCGCACCACCAGGCAAGGAGCACCAGCACCGTGCAGAACCAGGAGCCGCTCACCCAGCACCAGGTGCAGGGCTTCGCCAGTCTGGCCGCCCGGATCGCCGACAACATCAACTCGGTGGTGCTGGGAAAACCGCAGGTGGTCCGGCTGGCGCTGACCGCACTCTTCGCCCAGGGGCACGTCCTGTTGGAGGACGTGCCCGGGGTGGGCAAGACCACCCTGGCCCGGGCGATCGCGGCCACCGTGCACGGGCAGTGGCGACGTATCCAGTTCACCCCGGACCTCCTTCCCGCCGACGTGTCCGGCGTGACCATCTACAACCAGGCGAACCGGGGGTTCGAGTTCCATCCCGGGCCGGTGTTCGCCAACATCGTCATCGCCGACGAGATCAACCGGGCCTCGCCGAAAACCCAGTCAGCGCTGCTTGAGGTGATGGAGGAACGCACCGTCACCGTTGACGGGGTCCGGCATCCGGTGCCCCAGCCGTTCCTCGTGGTCGCCACCCAGAATCCGGTCGAGATGGACGGCACCTACCGGCTACCGGAGGCGCAACTCGACCGGTTCCTGGTGAAACTCTCGGTCGGCTATCCGGACGAGGCGGTCGAGATCGAGGTGCTGCGTGGTGCCACGGTCCGATCGCCGGAGGCGCTGGAGCCGGTCACCGACACCACCACCATTGGCGAGTTGGTGCGGCTGGCGCAGCGGGTGCACATCGCCGAACCGCTCTACGCGTACGCGGTGCGGTTGGCGGCGGCCACCCGCACGCATGCCGCCATCCGGGTCGGGGTGAGCCCGCGCGGTGTTATCGCACTGACCCGGGCGGCCTGCGCGTACGCGCTGATCGGCGGGCGCGGCTGGATCCTGCCCGAGGACCTCAAGGTGCTGACCGAGCCGGTCTTCGCACACCGGATCCTGCTCTCCCCCGACGCCCAGGTGCGTGGGGCGACCGCCGCCGAGGTGCTGCGGGACGTGGTGGCCTCGGTGCCGGTGCCGCTGCCCTCCGGATCCGTTGCCTGAGCCAGCGCGCACATGACCATCACCGCACGCGGCATCGGCCTGCTCATCGGCGCCGCCCTCCTACTGCTGGCCGGCTTCGGCTTCGGTTACGCCGAGTTGGCGCTGCTCGGGACGACGGCGCTGCTCGCACTGGCCTGCGCGCTCGGGTACGCCATCTGGCGACCCCGGCTCGAGGTGACCCGGCTGGCCACTCCGGACCGGGTGGGCCGGGGTGAGCCGGCGACCATGACGTTGACCATCCGAAACAACACCCGGCTGCGCTCGGCGAACCTGATCGCCGAGGACCGCTGCGGCGATCGACCGGTCGCGGTACCGGTGTTACGGCTACGGCCCGGCCGGGACACCACGGTCAGCTATCCGGTGCCCACCCATCGTCGAGGGATCATCCCGGTCGGCCCACTGCGGGTCACCGGCGGCGACGCCCTGGGGCTGATCACGGTGGCCCGCGCCCATGGCGAGCTGGCCCGGGTCTGGGTGCACCCGCGTGTTCATCCGCTGACCGCGGTACCGGCCGGGGTGACCCGCAGTCTGGATGGACACCTCGACCGGGTACCGCACGGTTCGATCACGTTCGATTCGCTGCGCGAGTACGTCGTCGGCGACGAGTTGCGCCGGGTGCACTGGCGCACCAGCGCCAAGGTCGGCGAACTGATGGTCCGTGAGCAATTGGACACCAGCCTGCCCCGGCTCGTGGTGCTGCTGGACAACCGGGCCGACGCCCATCCTCAGCGGAGCCATGGGATCGCCGAGACCTTTGAATCCGCCTGCGAGGCGGCCGCATCGGTGATCGCCGCGGCCCGGCGGGAAGATCTGCCGGTCGCGCTCCTGCTGGTCGCCGACCCGGGTCCGGACGCGGATGGGGCGACGAAGGGCGGCGACAGCTTTCTGGACCGGCTCGCCGCCGCCGGTCTGTGGGCCGGTCCGCGCGGCGAGCCCAGCGATCCGCTGCGTACCGTGACCCGTCGGCTGCGTCAGGAGCGGCTCGGCGACACCCTCGTCTTTCTCACCGGACCGGGCGCCCGCAACGACCTGGGTTATCTCGGCACGCTACGCGCGGCGTACCCGTCGCTGGTCGCTGGCGTCTTCGACACCGACGGGGAAACACCACCGGATGCGGCCGGCATGATGATCATTGAGGCGCGCGACGGCACCGGCTTCGCGGCCGAGTGGAACGGTGTGCGTCAATGGTGAGGCTGCTGCGGGCACTGCCCGTACCATTGGCACTGATCACGATGACCGGGATCGCCGGTGCCGTGCTCGGCCGGGTCTACGCTGGTCCCCTGCTCACCCAGTTGGTGCTCGGTGCGGCGATCGGCTCGGTGGGCGTCAGCGTCGCCACCCGTCGGTTGCCCTCCTGGCTGGTTGCCCCGGTGTCGGTGGCCGCCCTGGCCGGCTACACGGTGTTCGCGCTGCGACTCGCCGCCGAACGCGCCGGCCTGGACGGCAGCCTCGGGGCGCTGCTCGCCGAGGCCGGACGCAACGGCATTCCCCGGCTGCTCACCGCGATGATCCCGGTGGAACCGGTGCCGGACACGTTGGTGGTGCCCGTGGTGGCCGCCTGGTTGGCCGGACTGGCCGGCGCCGAGGTGGCCCTACGAGCCGGGCGGGTGCTGCTCGGTCTGGCCGCCCCAGTCTGCTTCTACGTCGGTGCCCGCTACCTGGTCGGCCCGAACGCGGATCCGGCGATCTGGCCAACCGTGGCGTTCGCCGCTGCCGCAGCGGTGGCGTTAGCCGCGCGTTCTCGTCCGTCGGCGGCCGAGATGGTCCCGGCCGAACCGGGCACCGGGCTTGCCCCATCGGTACGGGCAGCGCTGCGGGTACGCGCCGCGGCGAGCACCGCGGCCGGGATGGCCGCCGTACTCGGGCTCGCGGCGCTGCTGGCTCCCCTGGTCGCCGACCGGGTGGCACGCACGCCGGTCGATCCAAGACGGTACGTGCAACCGCCCCAGGTGGAGAGCCTGGACGAGAATCCACTGATCCGGATCTCCGGTTGGGCGCTGAACCCGGAGCAGAAGCTGCTCGACGTGCGTTCCTCCAACGAGGAAGAGCTACGGATCCGGCTGGCCGTGCTGCACGACTACGACGGGGTGACCTGGCGGGTCGGCGCCACCTATCGCAACGCCGGCCGGGTCCTGCCCGCAACCGAACCACTTCCCGGCGCCACGGTGGACACTGTCCAGCAGGAGATCACCGTCGGTGAGCTGACCGGACGGCTGCTGCCAGCGGCGCCGACCCCGCAGCAGATCACCGGGGCCCGGGTCGCGTACGACCCGACCAGCGGCACACTGATCCGCCCCGAAGGACTGGTCCCTGGACTGCGCTACACGGTCACCTCACTGCGCGAACGCCCCGACCCCGACCTGTTGGTCATGGCCAACGTACCCGCGGGTGACCCGGTGGCCCGGGTGCTCGAGGTCGAACCGGGCGTGCCCGAGGCAATCCAGCGGCTGGCCGACCAGTTGGCCACCGACAACGGAGCGCCGTACGCCAGGGCGATCGCGATCGAGGAATTCCTCGCTGCGCACTACCGGATGGTGGCCGACGCGCCCAGCGGGCATGCCTACCCCAACCTGAATTTCTTCCTCTTCGGTCCGCGCAACGCGGGCGGCCAACGCGGCACCTCGGAACAGTTCGCCGCCGCGTTCGCGGTGCTCGGCCGGTTGATGGGCCTGCCCACCCGGGTGGTGGTGGGCTTCAGTACGGCGACCGGCAACGGACCGGTGCACGGCGCGGACGCGTATGCCTGGCCGGAGGTGCTCTTCGACGGGATCGGCTGGGTAGCCTTCGACCCACTACCCCGGCCGGACACTCAACCGCGACCGGTCGAGGAGGGCTTCAAGCCCAAACCGGAAAATCCACCACCAACGCCGGACGAGGTCACCCCCGCTCCGGAACCAACTCCCACCGGCTCAGCCCCGGTGACCGCTGCCGATCCGGGCAGACCCCGGGGTGCCACCGCAGCGGCGCTGGCCGGCAGTGGCGCCGGCATCGTGCTGCTGGTCGCGATCGGGTTCCTGCTGGTGATCACGTCGATGCGTCGCACCCAGCGCCGTCGCCGGCTGTACGCGGGCAGCCCGGCACAGCGGATCGCCGGCGCCTGGCGGGAGATGACCGACACGCTCCGCCTGGCCGGACAACCGGTCGCGGACCACCTGGCCGCCACCGAGGTTGCGACGCACGCCCGGGAGGTGGCCGGGAACGACGACAGCCGACCACCGGTGCCGCCGATCGACGAGCTGGCCACGTTGGTCAACCTGGCCACCTTCGCCCCGGGTACGGCCAGCGACGAGCAGGCCCGGCAGGCTGCCGAGCTGGCGGTGGCGTACGCCGCCGCCCTGCGGGCCGGCCACCCGTGGTGGCGGCAGGCGCTCTGGTCGGTGCATCCCGGCCCGCTGCGCTGGCGACGCTGACCGGACCGGCGCCCTGGAGACAGCGGCCGGAAGCTGTAGCCTCGCGGCGTGACGTTCTCAATCGTGGCCCGATCCGCCGACGCCCGGCTACACGGAGTCGCCGTGGCCAGCAAGTTCCTCGCTGTCGGAGCGGCGGTGCCCGCAGCCGAGGCCGAGGTGGGGGCGTTGGCCACGCAGGCGTACGCCAACCTGGCGTACCGGCCGCAAGGTCTCGCCCTGCTGCGTACCGGTCTGCGGGCGGCGGATGTGGTGGCCGGCCTTGTCGCCGCCGACGCCGGCCGGGTCCAGCGGCAGCTCGGAGTGGTCGGTGTGGAGGGCGCCGGCGCCACCTGGACCGGCCCGCACTGCCACCCCTGGGCCGGCGGGCAGGCCGGCGACGGCTGGGCGGTCCAGGGCAACATCCTCACCGGTCCGCAGGTGCTGGACGATATGCGCGACGCCTGGCTCGACGACCCCGAGCAGCGCTTCGCCGAGCGGCTACTCGGCGCGCTGCGCGCTGGCGATGAGGCCGGCGGTGATCGGCGTGGCCGGCAGAGCGCCGCCCTGCTGGTGGTCGCCCGGGGCGGCGGCTACGGCGGCACCAGCGACATCATGGTGGATCTGCGAGTGGACGATCATCCCGATCCGGTGACCGAACTGGCCCGGCTGCTGGATATCCACCGGCTACTCTTCGACCAGCCGGACCCGGCCACCCTGCTCGACCTCACCGGTGAGCTCGCCGACGAGGTGGCCGGCCTGCTCGTCGCGGCCGGGCATCCGGCGGACCGGTCCGACCTGGATGCCGCGATCGCCTCCTGGGCCGGAGTGGAGAACCTGGAGGAACGTCTGGTGCCCGGCCGGATCGACCCGCTGGTCCTGGCCCACCTGCGCAATCAACGTTGATCGGATAGGAGAGGTCCCCGGACCGGTGGGGCCAACCAGCCGCCTGGTCAACCGGAGCCGCAGGTCAGCCGAACGCCAGCCAGCGGACACCACGCCGGTCGACCTCCGCCTGCTCGGCGTCGGTCACCTCGGCCCGGCCGGTGGCCTTACCGATCAGGGTGAGCCGGTCCCAGCCGAGGCCGTCGGCCAGAGCCACGC
This sequence comes from uncultured Actinomycetota bacterium, assembly GCA_963750055.1. Classification (GTDB taxonomy): domain Bacteria; phylum Actinomycetota; class Actinomycetes; order Mycobacteriales; family Micromonosporaceae; genus CAVVPI01. Next base: position 388,746 of record CAVVPI010000012.1, read on the forward strand.
CGTCCCGGCCGGCGACCAGGTCGGCGATGAGTGTGGCGGCCGGATCGGTCAACCAGTACGGCCGGCCCAGCGCATCCGCGAGATCCAGTCCGTGCACGCCCAACTCGACCACCCTGGTGGCCAGGAAGTCGTCAACGGTCATCGCATCACCGTGCCGGGTGCGTACGAGTCGCCCCGACTGCGCAGCCGCGACGGCGGTGCTGACCATCCGCCAGGTCCGGTCGAAGTCCTCGGCCAGCGCACGACCGCTGGGCATTTCGACTGCCTCCCGTTGGGCGCCGCCGACCCGCGCCGAGTCAGTCTCCGGGGTGAACTTGGCCGGCGCGTAGTAGCCGGCGGTGTCCACCTCGGCGTGAGTGGGTGCCGGGCCATTGAGCATCCCGATCAACCGACCGGTGGCTGTGCGCACATGCGCAAGCAGGTCCCGAACGGTCCACGGCGGGCAACCGGTGGGCCGATCGAACATCTCCTCGGTCAACCCGAGCACCACCGCACTGAGACGTTCGCCTTCCGCCCGGAATGCCTCCTGTATCGACATGCCGCCAGGCTAGCCGAGGTGGCGCGGTACCAGGCGGTGCACGGTGACCAGCACCAGGGCCATCACCAGGCTGGCCACCGCGGTGATGCCGGCGGCACTGCCCGCGTACGCGACGAAGAGCTGGCGCCGACCGAGCTCCGCCACCGGGACGGAGCGAACCGAGTCCGTCCAGCCGAGCGCGACCGCGGCCACCAGCAGCAGGAGCAGACCCCCCAGGGCCAGCAGGGTCATCGCGGTTCGAGGGGCGTCAACCGGTTCGACCCGCGCATCCTCCCGCTGGGTCAGCAACAGCAGCAACCCGGCGCCAGCCGCCCACGACCCCACCACCAGAAGCGCGGCCACCGCGTCGCTGGGCCGGTGCCAGCCGGCCGTCATGGTCGCCACCCCGGTAGCCGCGGCATATCCCGCACCCAACAGCGCACCTCCGCCTCGTAGTCGGGGTGGAAGCACCAGGACCAGCGCGACCGCCACCGACGCGGCCACCGTGGTGTGTCCGCTCGGCAGGCTGTTCCCGGCCGCCATGCGGGCCGGATCGACGCCGAGATCCGGCCGCTCGATGGTGTACTTCATGAGCTGTGTGGTCACGTTCGCCCCGGCGATCAGCAGTGTGGTCACCAGGGCCAGGACGATCCGGCCGCGAATCAACGCGATGAAGCCGATGAACACGGTCGCGGCCGCCAGGGACAGCGCCGAGACCGCGTTGAGCACGGAGCCGACCAGACCAGCGACCCGCGCCCGGCCGATGCTGTTGCCGCTGAGCGCGATGGTATCGATCAGCTGCCCCTGTTCGGCGCGGACCGCGAACCGCCAGATCGCGACGATCGCCAGCGCCTGGACCACGACCAGCAGGACCAGCCAGGCTGCCGTCAGGCCCGTTCTCCGATCTCGCATGCGCCACAGGCTATCCGGCCTCGCGTCGCCCCAGCACCCGCACGCGCCCTGCACCGCCACCCGGCCCGGCTGGCCGGAAAGTGGCGACCGAACGCATCGGGCTAGGCTCACGAATTTGATTAAGAATCCTTAGTGCATATGGAGTTGTTGGGTGGAACTTCTTCGGTTGTCGTAGGCCGCGAAGCGTCTGGATGTTCACTCGGTTACGCTTCGGCTGCGGGCTGATTCGGGGAAGATTCCGGTGACGTGGGTGGGGTTGTGAGCGTCGATTATCTGATCACTACGTTCGCTGACCGCTTGTATGGGATGCGGTCGGCGGAGAACCGGCGCCGTCTGCTGGCCGGGTCCGGGCAGTGCCCGGATGGTGGTGGCCGGTGAGCCGGAAGCTACCCGTGTGTGAAGGCGGGACCTCCCGTACGGCGTGTGCCCGCGCGCTGCTGCGTTCAGGGGTGGACGAGGCGACCGGTCAAGCCCTGTCCCAGGCGGTGCTTGTCGAGCGGGTGGGTTGGTGTGCTGATCTGGTGGCGGGCATGGTCGGCGGCCTGCTGGCGGAGCGCTGGAACCGCGTGGATGTGGAGGTGTTGGCCTCCGGCGTGGACGCGGGTGGGCGGAGGTTGCCGTCGAACGCGTGGATGGCGTTACGGCGGTTGGGCTGGACGACCGCCGTGCCCGCGGGGGTGAAGGTCAATGACCGGATCGTGCGGATGGTTCAGGAGCAGGCGGGGCGGGTGCTGCGTTCGGTGAAGTGGCGCGCTGATCTGACCGCCGGGGTCCTGGCGACGTGGCCGGCCGACCCGCGCAAACGCACCCCGGTCGAGTGGGAGCGGGTCCGCGCGGCGATCCCGGGCGGGGAGCAGCTGCTATCCAGTGCCATCAAGGGCCGGACCCGGCAGGCCGTCAGGTTCCTCACCGTCAATGGGCGGCTGCCGGTGGACGTGTTCGAACTCGAAGGCGCCCCGAGGGTTGGGCGGATGCTGCTGTTGGCGGCGTGTGACCGGCAGCAGGCCACCATCGAACGTTCCGACACCGACCCAGGCAGGGCGCTGCTGCGCCTGCAGTTGCCTACCCGGGCAGATCCACGCTCGTACCGGGACTGGACGTGGGTCGCCTGTCCGATCAGCCTGCCGCCCACAGTGCCCGCCTCGGCGGTGCTACACCTACCCACCCTGCGTATCACCGGCCGGCAGGTGCGCGCCGACCTCGCGTACACCCACCCGGTGCCGAAAACCCGGCGTACCGGGCACACGGTCGCTCTTGGCGTGGACTGGGGACTCAACACCCTCCTCAGCGCCGGAGCCCTGCGACTCCAGGAAGACGGGCGGATCATCGCGTTGGGGGCCGGTGGCCAGTTCCGCGCCGCCGGTGTCCTGGCCAAACAGCACCGCCTGCGCCGCCTGTCAGAACGACTGCACGCCAAAGCCGACCACTACCAGCGACTCACCGACGGCGGCGACCGGCGGCACGACCTTGCCGGCAAACACACGGTCCTACGCGACGAGATACAACACGTGTCCGCCCGCCGGCAGAACTTGAACGACGCGCTCGCCTGGGCCGCCGCCCGCTGGACCGTCGACCAGGCGATCGCCGCCACCGCGACCGTCATCTACCTGGAAGATCTACGGTCGATGGAAGCCAAGGGTATGGGCCGTAACCTGAACACCCGCCTGTCCCAACAGGTACGCGGAAAAATCGCCGACCGGATCCGGCACCTCGCCACCGAACACGGTGTCGCCGTGGTCACCGTCCCCGCCCGCAACACCTCCAAACACTGCCCCCAATGTCTGACCCCGCTACGGCATCGCAAAGCCCCCGACCAACCGACCGTGCCGGGCTGGAAATGGGCCATCTGCCCCCACCAGTCCTGCCGTTGGCAAGGCGATCGCGACCACGGGGCGTGGCGGCGCATCGCCGCCCGCGGCCTCACCCACCAAACCAAGACCGTCACCGACAAGACCAGCGGACACACGCTCATCCGCACCGTGGTCGACACGCTCGAAACATCCGCGGTCACCACCAAAACCAACCGGAACGACCGGACGAAGACCGGCCCCACCCGGTGCACGCCACCACGCCCCGCGCCCAGGCGACGCGGGGCACCCTCCCCCACCCGACCCCACCACGGTCGGGCGGGCAAGCGTCCGGAGGGACACGCACCAACGGACCGGAAACTGCCCCGCGCAGCCCACCGGCACCAGAACGTGAACACGACCAGCACACCCACCACCGGCCACCAACCACGAGGAGCAGCACTCGGCGCGGGATTCCACTTCCACGCCCACGCCTCCCCACCACAATGGCAAAACGATCCCGGAAACCCAATCCGACTCAGGATCGCTTAGCTGATCAGAGACGCTCGCCAGTGCACCCTGGGAGGTTTCATGGCGTCGACGACCGACCACGACGAAGCGGAGTCGCTCGCCAGTCTGCTCGGCGGACGTCGAGGCGCGCTCGACGCGACGCTCCCGCCGGTGGCGTTCGGTGTCGGCTGGCTGGTGACCGGCCATTCGGTGTCCGGTGGCGCACTCGCCGCGCTTGCGGTCGGGGCCGTGGTGGCCGGCTGGCGACTGTCCCGCGGCGACCGGCCGCGCTCGGCGCTGCTCGGCCTGTTGGCCGTCTGCCTCGCCGCGCTGATCGCCGTACGTACCGGCCAGGCCAGCGACTTCTTTCTACTCCAGTTGCTCACCAACGCGGCCAGCGCGCTGGCCTGGATGGTCAGCATCGCGGTCCGGTGGCCACTGCTCGGCGTGGTGGTCGGCGTCGTGCTCGGCCAGCGCGGCCGGTGGCGCCGCGACCCGGCTCTGCTGCGGGCGTACCGCCGGGGCAGTTGGGTGTGGGTCGCACAGTACGTCATCCGGCTCGCGATCTTCATCCCGCTCTACCAGGCCGACCAGGTGGTCGCCCTGGTCGCCGCCCGAGCGGCGCTCACCTGGCCGCTGGTGGCGGCCTGCCTGGCCGTGAGCTGGTGGGTGATCGCCCGGTCGCTACCGGCCGGGCACCCGGGGCTCCGCCACCCGGTGGTGCCGGCGCTCAAGCCGGCTGGATCGTCGGAGACCGGCGAACCCGGCGTCTGATCGGAGCCGGGCATGGAACCGGGCGGGTGACACCGAGGTGCCACCCGCCCGGGGTCGATCGTGATGCGTCACTGAGGAGTGGTGGGGCGGCCGGATCGCTGCGTTGTCCGATCCGGCCGCCCCACCACGGTCGGCCCAACCGTGGGAATCAGGCCGCCTGAGGGCGCTCAGCCATTCGGGAAGAGGTTCGCGAAGTCGCCGAACGCCAGGGCGATATCCGCCTGGGCCCAGAATCGGTGGTAGCGGAACTGGGGCGCCGCGCCACCGTTGAGGTACGTCTGGACCTTCGGCCAGTCGGGGTCGCGCTTGTAGAACGAGCGGATGTCGACGAAGCTCTTACCCGGCGCGATCACGTCGCCGTTCGGCATCTTGCCGGTCCAGCCCGACGGGACATACGGGCCCTGCTGGGTCGAGGAGTTGTAGACATCGTCGAACCGGTCGTAGTCGGTACGCGTCTCCACGGTGGAGATGCCCTTGCTCTCGGCGTTGGCGTACATCGCATCGAGCAGGCCCTTGGCGGTGGTCTTCGCCGACGCGTTGCCGGACTTGGCGGCGTACCACATCAGGGTCCGGGCGTAGGCCGCGGCGACGCCGACGTCCTGGCCCTTGCTGGTGATCGTCACGTGCAGGTTGCTGTTGGCGGCCGGGTTCGACGGGTTCCAGGTGGCGGGCGCGCCGGACCAGCTCATGTCCGACGGGATCTGGAAGTTACCGCCGGTGCCGATGGTGGTGTTGCGCGATCGCCCAGGGCACCCACTTGTCCAGGATCGCCTTGGCCTTGGCGTTACCGGTCACGTAGTAGAGCTCGGCGACCCGCTGCAGCGACCAGACCTGCATGCCGAACCACTGGTTGCGGCCGGGTCGTGGTAGACCGGGTGCCCTGTCGTAGGCCATGCCGTAGAAGGTCGGGGTGCCGGCCGGCGGCGGTGAGTAGGAGCCCTCCCAGCTGTTGGTCGCGCCACCGGCGATGGCGCCCTCGGCCGACTGGAGCCAGCTGGTAGAACTCCAGTCTGCCGGTTGAGGCTGTTGGTCCAGTCCGCCGCCGCGTTCGGCGACTTGCGGCTTCACTCGGCGCGTGTTGGTCAGCGCCCAGGCGGCCAACGGGTTCTGGTAGCCGAAGTGGTTGTGCTGGAGCCGATCCGCCAGGCCCAGCCCGCGGCGGGGTCTGTCGCGCCGCCCCAGGCGTAGTACCAGGACAGCAGGTAGTGGGCGCAGTCCTTGCCGGTGCCGGCCGCGCAGGTGGTCGGGCTGGTGCAGTTGCCGATCTTCTTGAAGTACTTGTCGAACATCGAGTAGCGCAGGTAGTCGCCCATCTTGGCGGCCTTGGCGACGGTGGCCGCCACGTCGGCCTGCTTGCCCTGCGCCTTGGCCCAGGTCAGCGCCCAGTAGGCGGCCTGGATGGCGCGGGCGTCGGCGTCCGGGGCGTTGGTGTACTTCCACTGCTTGGCCGGGGCGTTGGACTCCTTGATGAAGAGGTCCAGGTAGCCGCTCGGGCCGCCGTGCTTGAAGGTGTCGCAGGACGGCTGCGGCACGGTCTCCCAGACCGACTCCTGCGGGCCCCGCTGGAAGGTGTTGATGTACGCCGGCCGGGTGGTGCCGTCGCCGCAGCGGCCGAAGCCGTAGGTGTTGTCGACGTCCAGCAGCCAGTGCATGCCGTAGATGTCACCGGTGTCGTAGGTGGACTGCAGCTCGCCGCGGAGCGGGTCGACGCCGACCGGCACCGACTGCTGCAACTGGGACGGGTACTGGTTGGGCTGCGGGTACTCGGCCGCGTACTGCGGTGTGCCGTTGACGTCCGGCGGTCGGCTGGTCGGCGTGCGACGGGATGATGTACCGCTCCATCACCGACCAGGCGTTGTTGAACGGCGCCCAGTTCTGGGTCACCCGTCCGTACTGGGCCTCCAGCCAGATCCAGAAGCTGAACGCCTCGGAGGTGGTCTCGTGGCCGTGGTCCGGCGCCTCGACGATCAGCGTCTCGATGGAGTGGTACGGGATGCCCTCGGGGCTGAAGTAGCCGGAGTTCTTAATCTTTCCGTACTGCTCCAGGAACCGTTGGGTGTAGACGTTGTTGCCGCCCGAGCCGAGCACCGTGACCGGGATCGAGAGCGCGGTGAGGCCGGTGGCCGAGGCGGTGATGGTGGCCGGGGTGGTCGGCGAGGCGTTCGCCGCCGCCGCGACGGTGACGGTGACCCCGGTGCTCCAGTTGGAAGTGGTCAGGGTCGCCGAGGTCGGCGAGACGGTGACGCCGGTGTTTCCGGTCCGGGCCAGGGTGACCGGCACGTTGCCGCTGGGCGCCGCGCTCAGCTTCAGGTTGAAGGTGGCGTTGCTGCCCGCCGTGACGGTCAACGCGTTCGGGGTCGCCACCAGTTGCGGACCGGCGGCCGGATTCACTGTGAACGATTTCTCGTCGATCGCGGTCGCGTTGAGGTTGTCGTACGCCTTGGCCTGCACGGTGTAGTTGCCGGCGGGCAGACTCGGCAGGGTGTAGGTGTATGGCGCGCTGGTGGCGGTGCTGACCAGCAGACCGTTGCGGTAGAACTCGACCTTGCTGATGGTGCCGTCCGGGTCGCTCGCGGTCGCGGTCAGCGGCACGTTGGCGGGGGCGGTGAACGGACCAGCCGGGACACTGAGGCTCACCGTGGGCGGCTTGTTCACCGTGCCGCCGCCGCAGGTCACGCCGTTGATCGAGAACGAGGTCGGCTTGGGGTTGGAGCCGCTGTAGGAGCCGTTGAAGCCGATATCCGTGGAGGCCCCGGTGCCGAGGCTGGCGTTCCACGACAGGGGGGTGGCGGTAACCGTGTTGCCGGACTGACTCCAGTCAGCCGACCAACCTTGAGTCACCCGCTGGTTGCCGGGGAAGTTGAACTTCAGCGTCCAGCCGTTGATCGGATCACCCAGGTTGTTGATCCGCAGATTGGCGGTGAAGCCGTCGTTCCATTCGTTGGGGGTGGTGTAGACCACCTCGCAGGAGGTGGCGGCGTGGGCGACGCCGGGGACGACAGCGACACCTCCGATCGCCGTGACGGCAGCGGCGACAAGCGCCAGCCGACGTTTGCTTATGGTGAACTTCATTCCTGACTTCTCCTCGCGGACCAGGCCGAAGCCGGTTCGGCCTCGGCTGGGCGCTTCCCGCGCAGCGGTAACGACAGGCAGTGCGCATAGTGGGAAGACGCCCGAAAAGGTGGTCAACCCGTCCCGGACCGGGGGTCAGCGAACGACGTCAGAGGCGCCAAGCGTGGCGGCTCCGGCGGTGCGGGGGCGCCGTACCGAAAATCGGATGCCCTCGGCGGCCCTCGGTCGCGCGGCGTTGGCTCCCTACCGCGATGTTTCGACAGTCTTGCATGGGAGCGCTCCCGCCAGCAAGTGGAGAACCATCGCCTTCCACTCCGAACGAGCCGACGGCGCCCTGGCCTGTGAAAGCGAGTGATCAAAAAGGACGCGTCCGGCTTCCTCGCGGCACACCTGATGTTTCGATCTTGTTTTGGGTCTTTCACAAACTCGTGACGCGGGCTACAGTCCAACCATCATCGATGGGAGCGCTTCCATCGATGATGGTGCAAGTGATTGATCCACACCAGGTAGGAGGCTGCGGAGCGCCGGCACACACCGCCGCCACCCAGCTCCTCAGGCGCTAAGCGGGAAACCAACATAGCGCCGACGCTAAGCCGTACGGCTGGCGGTGGGCCAGCCCGGACTCCGCCACCAGCCACCTCAACCACCATCGAGAGGAGGTGGAACCAGAGCCACTCGCGTGGCCCGGCTCCCGCACGGCACGCACAACTGCCCGACCGGACAAACGCCGGTCGTGGCGGGCGGACCCCAATTCCGCTCGTGCGTGTTTGTAACTGATGGTGGGGACGGGGGTTGCCCTCCCCGTCCCCACGCTAATCTTCCGCCCACGACCGCAGAATCGGTCATCGGGCCAGGCGGATCAGTCCAAACAGTCCGGGTCGGCTACGTCCTCGGCACGGGACGGCGGTCCGCCTCGCCTCGCCTCGGCGAGGAGACGGAGACCGACCGCCCGCCCGCAACCACTTTTGCATGTGGGACGGAACGATGGACGGAATCCCAACCGATGCCATCGCCAACACCCCATACGCAACAGCAAGGAAGACGGCTACGCTCTCCATGGGAGCGCTCCCGAGCGTTGTCGCGAAGGGCCCCACTCACGAGGAGACAAGCCATATGTCCGCATTAACCCGGCGGCACCTGCTGCACCGCGCCGCATTGTCCGCGAGCGCCGTTCCGGCCGCCCGACTAGCTGCGGGCGCAGCGGCCGGAGCCGCCCTCTCCGCGTCCGCCGGACTGCTCGCCGCCTGCGACTCCGATGCCGACCCCGTCCGGGATCCGGATCCCGCCGCCAAGCTCGGGCTGTCCTTTCCGGACGGCTTCATCTGGGGCGCGGCCACCTCGGCGTACCAGATCGAAGGGGCCGCCAAGGACGACGGGCGGGGTGAGTCGGTCTGGGATACCTTCAGTCGCACCCCCGGCCGCACCCGGGGTGGAGATACCGGCGACATTGCCGCCGACCACTACCACCGATACCGCACCGACCTCGATCTGATGCGGGAACTCGGCCTGCGCAGCTACCGCTTCTCCATCGCCTGGCCGCGAATCCAGGCCGACGGCACCGGCCTGCCCAACCAGCGCGGCCTGGACTTCTACCGACGCCTGGTAGACGGGTTACTGGAGCGCGACATCAAACCGATGGCGACCCTGTTTCACTGGGACCTACCCCAGGCCCTACAGGACATCGGCGGCTGGGAATCCCGCGATGTGGCCTATCTGTTCGCCGACTACGCCGAGGCGGTCTTCCAGGGGCTGGGCAGTTCGGTACCCGTCTGGCTGACCATCAACGAGCCCAAGACGGTGGTGCAGAACGGCTACCTCCACGGCCACCACGCCCCCGGCAAGCGGGACCCGGAGGCCGCCTACCTCGTCGCGCACCACCTGCAGCTCGCGCACGGTCTGGCGGTGCAGGCACTGCGTGCCACCGGCGGCGGTCGGATCGGCCCGGCACTCAACCTGCACCCGTGCTACCCGACCGACGACAGCGACGGCAGCCGGGACGCCACCCGGCTGTACGACGGCTATGAGAACCGGCTCTACCTCGACTCAATCCTCAACGGCAACTACCCGGCAGACGTACTCGCCGACCTCGGCCCGGAAAGCCGGATGGTCCGCGGCATCCGCGACGGCGACCTAAAGATCATTTCTGCGCCGGTGGACCTGGTGGCCGTGCAGTACTACACGCCGATCTACGTGACGGCGAGCGGTCGTACGGAACAGAAGTGGCCGACCTCCGAGGCGAGCTGGCAACAGATCTACCCCGAAGGGATGTACGACATCCTCACCCGGGTCACCCGTGACTACGGCGACGTGCCGCTCACCATCACCGAAAACGGGCTGCCCACCCCGGATACCCTCGACGCCGACGGAACCGTTGACGACGCCGGCCGGATCGCCTTTCTGCGTTCGCACTTCGCGGCCGCTCATCAAGCCATCGCTGACGGCGTTCCACTGGAGAGCTACCACGTCTGGTCGCTGTTGGACAACTTCGAGTGGGCTGAGGGCTACGAACAGCGGTGGGGCCTGATCTACGTCGACTACCCCACCCAACGGCGCGTGCTCAAGCGCAGCGCCCACTGGTACCGCCGGGTGATCGCCGAAAACACGGTCTGACCCGCTGATCCAGGGGCCGGAGGTCCAAGTGGAGAGCCTGACCAAACGCGGTATCACCGAATCCGAGCTGCGTTCGCTGGTGCGCCGGGGCTTCGGTGCGCAGGCCCGGCTGCAACGATGGCACGAACTCGACGGTGGCACTTTCAACGCCAGTTATGCCGTCGGTCTCGCCGACGGCACCGACCTCGTACTCAAGGTGGCCCCGCCGCCTGAGCTGCGACTGCTCAGCCATGAGGTCGATCTGATGCGCACCGAGGTCGAGTTCTACGGGCTTGCCGGCACGGCCGAGGTCGCCGTACCGAAGGTGGTCTTCGCCGATTTCGCGCGCGACCTGATCGGCACCGACTTCGTGTTCCTCAGCCGGGTGGCCGGGGTCACCCTGCACTCCGTCCGCGATCGGCTGACCCCGGCCCACCTCACTGCGGTGCGCGGCGAGATCGCCGCCCACGCGGCCCGTATGCACACCATCACCGGACCAGCGTACGGGTACCCGCTACGCGGTAGCCGGAGCTGGCAGCCGAACTGGCGGGCCGCGTTCGGGGCGATGATCGACGACATCCTCACCGATGCCGTTCGGCTGGGCAGCCCTCTACCCGCACCAGCGGAGCGGATCGGAGCGCTGCTCCGCCGGCACGCGGACGTGCTCGACGAGGTCAATCGGCCGGCCCTGGTGCACTTCGACCTCTGGGACGGCAATGTCCTCGTCGATCCTGACGCAGCCGACGGCGTCCGGTTGACCGGAATGATCGACGGCGAGCGTGCTTTCTTCGGCGATCCCATCGCTGAACTCGTCTCGATGGCCCTCTTTCGTGAGCTGACCGACGAACCGGAGATTCTCGCTGGCTACGCGGCGGCGGGCTCAGCGCGCATCGAGCTGACCGGCGGCACGCGCCGCCGGCTCGCCCTCTACACCTGCTACCTCTATCTGATCATGTTGGCCGAGGGCGTGACCCGAGGGTGGCGAGGACCCGACCGGGCCACCTTCGAAGGCCGGATCGCCGGATTACTCGACCGGCAACTCGGCCTGCTCGACCGCAGCCGATCAGCGGGGTAGTGCCTGCTGCAACTCGGCTCGAAGCGCCGGAGTCAGGATCTCGCCGGCCTGCTTGGCGAGCCGGGCCATCTCGTAACCCACCACCCCGATGTCGGCATCACTGGCGGCCAGGGTGGCCAGGATGGACCCGTCCCGAATCTGCATGACGAGGAAGTAGCCTCGACCCATCTCGACCACGGTCTGCTTGACCACGTCACCGTCGAACATCTGCGCGGCACCGGAAGTAATGCTCGACAACCCGGAGGTCACCGCGGCGAGCTTGTCCGCGTGGTCCCGCGGCAGGTGTTCGGAGACCGCCACCAACAGCCCGTCCGCGGAGACCACAATGGCGTGCGTCACGCCGGGCACCCGCTCGGTAAACGCGCTCACCAGCCAGTTGAGATCCTGTGCCTCTTGACTGAGCGTCGTCACTTCTGCTCCTCTTCGTTGCGCGCGCCGATCGGCGCCATGGATATCACATTGGTCTCCTCAGCTTCGGCCCGGCGGATGCCGCTGTAGAGCCGGGACAGCATCCCGCCCATCGCCTCCGGATCCGGTTCGTCCCGCTGAACCGGCCCGGCCGGTTTCGGCTCAGTGCTCGTGGGCAACTGCGCCATCGGCACCCGGACCGGTAGCCCGCCGCGGTTGATGCCGCCGGGCACCGGTACCACCGGGCGGGGCGGCACAGCGGCCGCCATCGGGGGGGCCACGGTCGGCGCGGGCGACGGCTGCCGGGACCACCAGGTACTGGCCGTCGGGGAATCCCCGGTGGCCGCACCGATCACGTCCTCAGCCCGGGTCGGCAGTTCCCGACGAGCCGTCCGGCGCATGGTTATCACTCCCGGCCGTCGGCCAACGAGGGGTGGCTCAGCCGAACCGGCCGAACCCGAACCGTCGGCCACCGGGCCGGTGTCCGCCAACCCGTCCCGTGCGGCACCACCACCGCCCATCAGCACGGCGATTCGCGCCGGCACCGGCCGGTCCGGAAGCTCCTCCGGCACTGGGGCGAGCAGCGCCACCGGCAGTCGGACCTCCGCCACAATGCCTCGGTCGACCGCCCGCAGCCGCACCCGCACCCCCTGCCGAGCGGCCAGATGACTCACCACGAACAGACCCATCCGCTCCGAGGCGGCAAGGTCCGCCGCCGACGGCGCCGCGAGTAGCCCATTGGCTTCGTCCAGGGCGGTCGGGCTCATACCCAACCCCTGGTCGGCAATTTCGATCACTACCGCGTCCTGCCGTCGTGACCAACCGGAGATGCGTACGAGGGTATCCGGTCGGGAGAAGGCCGAGGCGTTCTCGAGCAACTCGGCGAGCAGGTGCACCAGGTCGGCAACGGCATGACCAACCACGTACAACTGGCCGTCCACCTGGTGACGTACCCGCTGATACTGCTCGATTTCGGCAACTGCGGCGAGCAGCACCGTGGTGAGCGACACCGGGCGGCTCCACCGTCGGCTGGGTTCGGTACCGGCGAGCACCAGCAGGCTGTCATCGTTACGCCGCATTCGGGCGGCCAGGTGATCCAGCCGGAACAGGTTTTCCAGTTGGTCGGGGTCGCTCTCGTCCCGTTCCAGTTCGTCCAGTAGCTCCAGTTGGCGCTCGACCAGCACCTGGCTCCGGCGAGCCAGGTTGACGAACATGGCGTTGACGTTGCGGCGCGTGATCGCTTGTTCGATCGCGACAGTCACCGCGCTACGGTGCACCGCCACGAACGCCTCGGCCACCTCACCGATCTCATCCATCGACCGCACCGGAGCCGGTGGCACTTCGATCCGCGTGATTTCCGCGTTGACCGCACGCAATCGCTCCAGAGTATCGGGTAGTTCGACCTGCGCCACGTTGAGCGCCTGGCCACGCAGCACCCGCAGCGACCGGGCGATGGACCGACCGATGACCACCGAGGTCAAGAGCGCGGCCAGCAGTACGGCCAGCACCGCCCCTGCGGTGAGCATGGTTCGCCAGAGTTGCTGCGCGCTACGCGCCTCGGCCTGCTCGACCGCCGCGCCCAGCACCGCGCTCTCGACCTGGCGCAGCAGTTCGTGGCGCTGCTGACTGGCGGCCCACCAGGCCACCGGTTCGAGCACCGCCGCGCCGCGGTCGCCGGAGGCAATGGTGCTCTCCTCCATTGTGGCCGCCGCCAGGAAGTCCGGATGGGCGGCCGCCTCCCGGTACCGTTCAAGCTGCCAGGCGGTGGCCGAGTCCCGGAAATCGGCGAGCGCGGTGAGCTGTTGGGCCCGCAGGTCGGTCAGCGTGACCAGGTCTTCCGGCCCGTATTTTCCTGCTCCGGCAGCGGCGTAGAGCTGGGCTTGGATTCGGGAACCGATCTCCTTGAGCTGCGCGAACCGAACATAGCGCAGCACCGCTTCGGTGAGTTCCGGCCGGTCGACGCCGGGTGACGGCTCAGCGAGTAGCGCCAGCAACGCGTCGATCGCCCGATTGTAGCTACCCAGCACCATGTTCGGGTTGAACGCCGCCGCGGGCATCGCGGCCCGGAGTTCGGGCAACTGGTTGAGCGCCTCATCGGCTCGGGCGTGGGAGACCCGCCAGGAAACGTCTGAATCAATCAGCGGCGCCGCCGCGCGGAACCGGTCGATCGCCTGATCGGTTACCGGGTAGTGCGCTTCGAGCGCGGCCAGCGCCCGACTCGGCACGGTCCGCCCGGTCGGCGCCGCGCGGAGACCGGCCAGTTCGCCGGCGGTCTGATCTCGTTCCCGTTGCAGTTCATGGATCAAGCTGGTGATCTCCCGTCCCACGCCCACCTGCTGCGCGAACTCACCCAGCACATTGGCCTGCCCGATGAGAACTTTGGTCTGCGCGCCGGCGAGCACCAGAAACGCCACCGACGGGATGATCAGCACCGCGCCGAGCTTGGTACGCATCCGCCAGTCCTGAAGGCGCAGCAGCGACCTGCGCCGCTGCGGCACGATCCGCACGTCGAGACGACGGCGACGGTGGCGTGAGACAGCGCCATGCGACGGATCCGGGGCCACAGCCACCACGCCTCCTATGTTCCTCGAAGCCGGGCGCGCCGAGGGGCGGAGTCCATCCAAATCAGGCGCGGTGTCGCTGTCAACGGTCCCGCCTGCGCTGCGACCTACGAAGGGTACTGTGAGTGGGCGGATCTTGTCGCTGTCGCTGAGTGGACCTTGTCCGTCCGGACGATGTGTTCCAACCCTGCCGCCCCGTCGAGCTGGCCGATCGCCACCAGCGCCGCTCCGGTCGCTCCGATCTCCGGGTTGCTCATGTAGTACACCGGGCGGGGCGCCAAGGTGACCACGAAGGCCTGGCGCCACCAGGCGGAGGCGGCTACCGCACCACCGCCGAGGACAACGTCGACGCCGCAGTCCAGGCTGGACTCAAGCTGCTCGACACCACCACTGACCTGCCGGCAGAGCGCGTCCATCAGACCGGCGAACATTTCCACCGCTGAGCTGTCGAAGCCGATCCCGGAGAACCGGCCGTAGCCGGCCGGGGCGAGGCCCGGCGGACGGTCACCGCCCAGCCGGGCATCCGCCGGGATGCCACCGCCGGGCGGCACCTCGGCCAGTGCCGCTGCCAGCTCCTCCCCCTCGGGCAGGCGTAGCGTCCGTCGAGCCCAGGCGTAGAGGTTGCCACCACCGGAGTACGCGGTTCCGGTGACGACGTGGTGGTGGTCCACCCGGTACCGCCACAACTCGTACGGCAGTCTCGGCAGGTCAGCGCCGGGCGGCGCCGGCTGGACCAGCCGGACTGCGGCCGAGGTGCCGACGGTGACCGCGGCCCGGGTCGGCGTGGAACAACCCGCTCCGATGTTCGAGGCGGCCCCATCACCGAGCGGAGCCGCCCAGCCCACGTCGCGCAGCGCCGGCCAACGTCGGGCGTGCGCCGCCCGCAGCCGGCCGCGCCAGTCGGCCGGCGCCAACTGCGGCAGGTCAGCGGGACGCACGCCGGCCAGCTCGACCGCCTCAGCGTCCCAGTCGAGGGCACCGAGGTCCAGCAGACCCGTACCGGAGGCCTGGGAGACCGACATGGGTGCCGCGTCGAGCAGTTGCCCGAGGACGTACTCGACCAGACCGGTGAACCGGACCTGCCGTACGCCCAACCGCTCCCGCAACCAGGGCAGCCTCATCGACCAGTAGCAGCGGTGCCACCAGGTACCGGTGCGCTGGTGGTAGGCCTCCTCGTCGGCCGGTCCCGACCCGGTCGACGTCGGGGCCGGACGGGTGTCCAGCCAGGTCAGCACCGGGCCTACCGACTGTCCCCGGCGGTCCAATGGGACGAGCGAATGCCACTGCGCGGCGGTCGCCACCAACTCGACCCCGTTCAGATGGCCCGCCTCGGCCAATTCGTCCAGGCACTCGATCAGGGCGGCCAGGTAGCCGGGCGCGTCCAGGGTGGCCGCGCCATCGTCGCCCAGGGCGATCTCCACCGGCCGACGGGCCAGCATGCCGGGTACCGGCACGGCCCGGCCGTCCAGGACCAGCCCACGCACGGACGAGGTGCCCAGGTCGATTGCGAGAATGTTCATCCCGGCACACCGTACCTGTGATCCCACCGGCTAGTTCGGGTCAATGCCGGTCCGGGGTGTCCGATCACTTGGCCCGCTTGATGATTGACGACAATCGAGCGCTTCACTTTCGGCCTGGTGGCTCGTAATCTGTCGGGAAGGCGACACCGCCTGGAGGTCTACACCGGTTCGGTACGCACCATCGACCGGCTCGCCGACATCCCGCTGCCCGCCGGGCCGCCCGGACCACGCACCCTCTACTGCTCACCGAGCACGCGGCGTACTGGACCTTCCTGGTGCACACCGGCACCCGCACGCTGGTCGGCGCCACCCCGGGCCGTACCTGAAGGAGATGTCGCACCTGACCCACACCGGGTATCTGCTGGCCGGGCGGGGCTCACCGGATGTACGGGGGTACTGCGCGAAACCATGCTGCTGTTCCCCGACCCGCGATTCGTCCCAGTGATCAGGCGGCGGATCCGCGACGCAGCGCGGTGCCGATCTCGATCGCTCGACGGGTGGTCAACGCGGTCGCGGCCAGCGCCATGTCATCGGGCGCGGTCTCCCCGTTGTTGCTGGTGTGCGAGGCGCCATACGGGTTACCGGAGACGAACTGGCTCTGGTCCAGGTAGCCGGGCGTAACCACAATGCCGCCCCAGTGATAGAAGACGGTGAACATGGAGAGCAGGGTGGCCTCCTGGCCGCCGTGCGCGGTGGCGGTGGAACAGAAGCCGGCATAAACCTTGTTGGCCAGCATTCCCTGCGACCAGAGCGGTCCGGTGGTGTCGATGAACTGTTTGAGCTGGGCGGAGATCACGCCGTAGCGGGTCGGCGAGCCGAAGATCACCACATCCGCCCAGGACAGATCGTCCGGTTCTGCCTCCAACACGTCCTGGGTCTCCAGGCGGTGAGCGCTCCAGCCAGCGTTGGACCGGATGGCCTCATCCGGTGCCAGCTCGTGGACCTTGCGCAACCGCACCTCGGCGCCAGCGGTCTCGGCCGCCTCGCGTGCCGCCTGCGCCATCTGATAGGTGATTCCGGTCGCACTGTAGTAAATGACCGCCACCTTGATCTGACCGTTCATCCGGTGCCCCCCTCCGGCCGCGCTTGTTACCAGGGCCGTGCTCTACCCACTGGTCATCCAGGCAAACGCTTGACCGAACAGCGGTAGGTGCTGCTGGCCATCAGTCAACCACCCCCGGCACCGATCCCGGATTGCCGCGTGGGTCGCGACCGGGCGCCGTGCCGGCCATCGGCGGAAGAATGTGGTCGAGCAGGGCCCGCATCTCGGTGGACGGTTCCAGTCGCAGTTCGCGCAGCATCAGGTCGCGGTACCGGTAGTAGGCGTGCATTGCCTCGTACACGTTGCCTTCGGCAAGATGGACCTGCACGATCAGCCGGTGAGGCGTCTCCCGGAGCGGCTCGGCCCGCATCGCCTCCAGGGCTGCCTGCAACGCGTCGCCGTGCTGGCCGGCCCGCAGATAGGCCCGGCCGATCTGCTCCAGGGCATGCAGCCGCAGTTGGCGCAGCCGCTCCCGCTCCAGCAGCACCCACTCGTCGTACCAGCCGGGCAAAAGATCATGCCGGCCGATGGCGAGCACACCGCTGGCCCAGCGCGGGTCGCCGCCGTCGCGGATCCAGGTGACGGTGCGCACCAGGTGATCAACGTCGACCTCGACGCTCGGCGCCAGGCATACCGTGTCGCCAACGATCAACATCGGGCAGCGCAACTGCCGCCGCAGCCGCCAGAGCCCGGTACGCAGCGAGGACAGCGCCCGTTCCTCCGGTACGTCGGGCCAGAGCAACCCAGCCAGCTGGCTCCGGCTGGCACCGGGACGTAGCCCGACGAGCGCGACGATCCGCTGTAATCCGCGGGGCATCAGGGCGGGTACGCCCGCGTGCAGCAGCCGGAAGCCGTCGAGGAGAAACAACTGGATGGGGCCATCGACCGGCGGTCTGGGCCCATCAATGATTGGGTGAATGCCATCCGAGGTCATGGTGGAGCCTCCTGCACCGGAAGCAGGTCCGAACACCGGTTTGGCGCGACGTCGCTGCGCTGCGACGGCCATCCGTGAAACCCGCCCCATACCCCCGAAAACGTGCGAAGAGTAACAATTAACTCGGTGTCCCGTCAATCGCATCGCCGACCTTTGACACCTGCCCGATCGACCGCCCGACCCGCCGCTCACCGTGACCGGCGCATCACCGGACGCGGCAACCATCGCTGATGCCCGCGTGACGGGGCGTTGACGGCACCGCCCACATTCTGGCGTTCGCCCGGCTGACCGGATCGCCGGGCCACAGAAGGTCGGAGTCCCCAATGCATCGTTCACCGATCGTCGCCAAGATCCCGCCGCCACACGTCTCGGCGTATCTGCCGACTGGCGCTCACCGGCCGACGCCGTGACGCGCTGCTACTACCAATGGGACGCCCCGGCCACCCCGACCGGGCGCAGATGATGATCAAGGAGGGCGAGATGGCCGGGCAGAGGACGGACCGACAGCGGACGACAGCTGTGGAGATCGCTTCGATTCTGGTACGCAACTGCGGGCTCGACGCCAACTCGGCAGTGGCGTCCCAATCGGCATCCCTGGCAGAGCTGGGCATGGACTCCCTTGCCCTGCTGGAACTCCAGGCCGTCATCGCCGACCGCTACCAGGTCCGAATCCCGGAAGACAGCAGCCAGCTCAGCATCATCGACCTCGCCGAACTGGTAGATCGGCAGGTCGGTGCCGCCGGTACGTCGCACCCTGTCGGCCCGACCGGCGCATCCCGCGAACCGGTAGGGACACCCGGGCACACCGAAAACAGCGTCGTCATCGGCGCGCCACGGCAACTGGTGTGGGAGTTGACCAACGACATCAACCGCTGGACCGAACTGTTCACCGAGTACCGTTCCGTTGAGGTACTCGAACAGATGGGCACCCGGGTGCTGTTCCGGCTGACCATGTTCCCGGATGAGAACGGCATCGCCTGGAGCTGGGTCAGCGAACGCATCCTGGACCCGGCACGGTACGAGGTGCGCGCCCATCGGGTGGAGACCGGCCCCTTCATGTACATGCACATCAACTGGCGCTATGAGGAAGTCCCGGACGGCACCCGGATGACCTGGATCCAGGACTTCGACATGTGGCCCAGCGCCCCGCTGGACACCGCGCGGATGACCGACCGAATCAACGCCAACAGCCGGGTGCAGTTGGACATCATCCGGGACCGGATTGAGCGGGTAACGCAGAGTCGGGCCCTCGACGTACCCATCGGAGGCGACGGTGGATGATCAAGGTCGGGCCCCGGTGGCCACCCGGGAGGTGCCGCCGGACCGCCGGCGTGGCGGGGAACTACGGGTGCTGCTCGGCCCACGCACCGTCGGCAGCACCTCGGGCTTCATGGGGGTCGCCACGTTGGCGCCCGGCGAGCGGATCACCGAGCACTATCACCCGTACAGCGAAGAGTTTCTCTATCTGACCACCGGCGCGATCACGGTCGACCTCGACGACCAACCGGTACCGCTGACCGCGGGTGAAGCGCTCTACATCCCGGTGAACACCCGCCACCGGCTGCGCAACACCGGGGACGAACCGGCTGAGCTGGTCTTCCACCTCGGTCCGCTCGCGCCCCGGCCCGAGCTGGGCCATGTCGACACCGAGACCAGTCCCGCCCCGTCAACCAGCCGGAAATTCGCGCCATGACGCCGCGGCGCGTCGTGGTGACCGGCATCGGGGTGATCGCGCCGGGCGGGGTGACCCGGAAACGGTTCTGGTCCACCATCATCGAGGGGCAGACCGCCACCCGTCGGATCACCTTCTTCGACCCGTCACCGTTCCGCTCCCAGGTCGCGGCGGAGTGCGATTTCGATCCGGTCGCGGCCGGGTTGACCCCGCGCGAACGCCGCCGGGCCGACCGGTACGTGCAATTCGCGCTGGCCAGCTCGATCGAGGCGTTGGCGGACAGCGGACTGGAGTTGTCCGAGCCGACCTGCCTGCGCACCGGGGTGGCGCTCGGCTCAGCGGTGGGCGGCACCATGGCCCTGGAGGAGGAGTACGTGGTGGCCAGCGACTCGGGGGCGAAGTGGCTGGTCGATCCCGAGTACGCCGGGCCGTTTCTGTACCCGGCGCTGGTCCCCAGCAGCCTGGCCGCCGACGTCGCGTGCCGGCATGGACTACACGGCCCCGCTCAGGTGATCTCCACCGGATGCACCTCCGGCATCGACGCGATCGGCTACGCCTACCAGTTGATCGAGGATAACGAGGCCGATGCCATGCTCACCGGCGCCTCGGAAACGCCGATCTCGCCGATCAGCGTCGCCTCGTTCGACGCGATCAGGGCCACGACGCCGGACAACGATGAGCCGGCCCGCGCCTCACGCCCGTTTGACCGGGACCGGCACGGGTTCGTCCTCGCCGAGGGTGCGGCGGTGCTGGTTCTGGAGGAACTGACCCACGCCCTCGGTCGTGGCGCGCATGTGTATTGCGAGGTCGTCGGATACGCGAACCGCGGCAACGGCTACCACATGACCGGGCTGCGGCCGGACGGGGTGGAGATGGCACTGGCCATCTCGGCCGCGCTGCACCAGGCCCGGATCAATCCGGAGGAGGTCTCGTACATCAGCGCACACGGGTCAGCCACCCGGCAGAACGACCGGCACGAGACCGCGGCCTTCAAGCGCGCGCTGGGTCCGGCCGCCCATCGGGTGCCGATCAGCTCCATCAAGTCGATGATCGGGCACTCACTCGGCGCTATCGGTGCCATCGAGATGGCCGCCTGCGCGTTGGCCATCGAGTACGGTGCGGTGCCACCGACGGCCAACTGGATGAACCGCGATCCCGAGTGCGACCTGGACTATGTCCCCAATGTGGCTCGTGATCTGCCCGTCAACGTCGCGCTCTCGGTAGGCAGCGGCTTCGGTGGCTTCCAATCCGCGATGATCTTCAAGCGGCTCCGAGAGCTGGAGCGGTGACCGCCCGTCCGGTGATCACCGGAATCGGGGTGGTCGCACCGAGTGGGATCGGCGCCGACGGCCCACTGGCGGAGCGTGCTCGCCGGTTCGAATCGACTTCGCCGGATCACGCTCTTCGATCCGGCGCGTTACCCCTGCCGTCTGGCCGGGGAGGTCGTCGACTTCGATGCCACCCGGTACGTCGACAACCGCCGCCTGGTGCAGACCGACCGGTGGACCCAGCTCGCCTTCGCCGCCACCGGGCTCGCGTTGGCCGACGCCGGGTTACCACAGGTCACCGACGACCCGTACGGGTACGCGATCAACCTGGCCAGTTCGTCGGGTGGCAACCTGTTCGGCCAGCGCGAACTGCAACGACTGTGGAGTCAACCGGCCCGCATCGTCGGGGCGTACCAGTCAATCGCCTGGTTCTACGCCGCCAGCGTCGGTCAACTGTCCATCAACCATCAGTTCAAGGGGCCGTGCGGAGTGCTGGTCGCGGAGGCGGCCGGCGGCCTGGACAGCCTGGCCCACGCCGCTCGGACCATCCGGCGTGGCATACCGGTAGCGATCGCCGGGGGCACCGAATGCCCGCTCAGTCCCTACGCCCTGGCCTGTCAGCTCCGCAACGGCCTGCTGAGTCTGAGCGAAGATCCAGTTCGGGCCTATCGGCCCTTCGATGTGGACGCGACCGGGTACGTGCCGGGCGAGGGCGGCGCGGTCTTCGTCGTCGAGGACCTGGCGCACGCGCTGGCCCGCGGCGCACCCGTCATCTACGGCGAGGTTGCCGGCTGGGGCGCCGGACACGACGCACGGCACACCGGTCCGGGCGGCGCGGGCGACCCCGAGCAGTACGCCCGGGTGATGCGGCTGGCCCTGGAACGGGCCGGCAGCACGCCGGACGAGGTGAACGTGGTGTTTCCGGACGCGCTCGGCGTCGGCCGCTTCGATCTGGCCGAGGCAGCGGCGCTGCGCTCGGTCTTCGGCGCCCAGCCACCACCGGTAACCACGCAGAAACCCCTGGTCGGACGGGCATACCAGGGTGGTTCGGCGATAGATGTGGCGACCGCGTTGCTGGCGCTGAAGCATCAGTTGCTACCGGCGACCGCCGGACTCGATCGGACGGCCCCCGGGTGCGAACTGGATTTCGTCCGGTCACCGCGGTCCTGGCAGATTGACGTCGCGATGGTGGTCGCCCGGGGATTCGACGGATTCAACAGTGCGCTGCTGCTGCGCGGCGTCCCGGCCACCGGTACGGGAGGCGATTCTACCGGCTGAATTCCGGCAGGGCACCCGCACTGCTCCTTATCCGGGTTGCACCGGGGAGCTCCCTCAGGCATACGGACGGCTGCGATTCGGCCGTGCCCGCCATAGATCGGCCGCTGCGCCGGGCAGATCCTAATAGGTACACTCGGTGACGCTGTTGCGCCCGATCGTGCCCGTCTGGCGCTTCTGCCCGGACCTCGGTCGATCCTCCTGGGAGGCCCATTTGCCAGCGCTGCCGTCCAGCGTTCTCGTTGCGATGCTCGATGCGACCACGACGGCCCTGCTCACGGTATCGACACGAGGTGAGGTGATCTGGCGCAATGACGCTGCCCGCCGATTGGACGAGACGATCACCGGTGGCCTGCGGGCCCTGCCACTGCTCTCAGCGACACCGGACGGGCCGGCGGTGGAACTCCCGGCCGCAACGGCCACCGGCACATCGCGGTATCTGCAGGTAACCTGCCATCCGCTGCCCGACGACGGACCGACCACACCCCTGTTGTACGAGCTGGTTGATGTTACCGATCGTCGCACCGAGCGGGACCGCGCCGACAACTACTCCTGGCGCCTGGCGAACATCGAGCAACTGGCGCGGGTGGGCACCTGGGAATGGCACATCCCCACCGATGAGGTGGTCTGGTCGCCGACCCTGCTGCGCATGATCGGGTTGGACCCGAAGACCAAACTGGACTATCCAACCTATCTCACCATGCTGCATCCGGAGGACGTCGAGCTGGTCAGTTCGACCCTGGCCGAGGCATTGCGGACCGCTGCGCCGTTCACCTACACCCATCGGATGTACCAGGCTGACAGCCGGAGCCTGCGCATCCTCGAGTGTTATGGCGAGGTCTTCGCCGACGACGCGGGGCGGCCGGTACGGATGCTCGGCACCGCGCACGACATCACCGAAATGCGCCAGGTCCAGGACCGGCTGGCCTATCTCGCCGAACACGACCCGCTGACCGGGCTGCCGAACCGTCGGGCCCTCACCGCGCGGTTGGGTGCGCTCCTGACGGGCGACAATGTCACCGCGTCCACCCTGCTGCTGGTTGACGTCGACAACTTCAAGGACATCAACGATTTACGCGGACATGCCATCGGCGACGAGGTGCTCCGGCTGATGGCCCGGCTGCTCACCGCGCACTCGCCGGCCGGCTCGGTGGTCGGCCGGCTGGGCGGCGACGAGTTCGCGGTTCTCCTGCCCGGGCACTCCGCGGACCGGGCGATGGCGGTGGCGAGCGAGCTGTGCGATCGGATCGCCCGAACGCCACTGGCAGTGCGCGGCGAGCCATTGCGGGTCACGCTGAGCATCGGCGCGGCGCCGCTGGACGCGGCGGCTGACGATGACGAGGTGCTGCTCGCCCATGCCGACCTCGCCCTGTACCAGGCCAAGGCCGAGGGCCGGAACCGGGCCCGGCTGTTCACCCCGGAACAGCATCGACAGGCCGCGCAGCGGGTCGACGTGGTTTCCCGGGTACGTCGAGCGTTGGACACCGGCCAGTTGCAGTTGGCCGCACAGCCGATCATCGACCTGACCGACGGGCAGGTACGCAGCTACGAACTGTTGGTGCGGGTCCGTGACGGACATCGGATGATCATGCCGGGTGACTTCCTGCCAGCCCTGGAACGCGGAGACATGGTCTGCGAATTGGACCGCTGGGTGGTGCGGACAGCCGTCCGGGCGCTGGCTGTCTCAGGCGGTGTCCGCGATGGGTTGCATCTTGACGTCAACATCTCCAGCCGCTCCCTGGAGAATCCCAAATTCGGCGATTGGATCGTCGCCACGCTGGCCGCCTCGGCGGTACCGGCCACCCGGCTCGGTCTGGAGATCACCGAAACCACCGCCATCGCAAATCTCGACGCCGCACGGCGCTTGGCATCCACCTTGACCTCTGCCGGCTGCGGGTTCAGCCTCGACGACTTCGGCGCCGGGTACGGTTCATTTGTGTACCTCAAACATCTACCGTTCAGCACGGTCAAGATTGCCGGCGAGTTCGTCCGCCAGGCTGATCACGGCGGATCCGACCCGATTCTGATCGACGCGGTGGTCCGGGCCGCGCACGGCCTCGGTATGCGTACCGTGGCGGAGCACATCGACCGCCCGGAACTGGTGCCGGTACTGCGCCGACTGGGCGTCGACTCCGGGCAGGGATTCCACCTGGGCCGCCCCGAACCGCTGGACGACCTGGTACGCCGGCACACCGCGTCCGACACCTCGGCGCCGATCGGTTAGCGGCGACCGTCCAGCGGTCGATTGCCTCGGCGCTGACCCAGAGTCCGCCATCCGAGCGCCCCCGGCAGGTCAGTGCAGCAGCGGCACCGCGGACCGGGTGAGCTTGCCCGCCGGGCGGTAGACCACGCACATGATGTCGCGGTCGCCGTCGGCCCAGCTCTCCGCCGTGGGCAGAATCGGATAGAAATTCAATCCGGAGCTCGCCTGACTGGTCCACCGTCGCGTGAAGTCCTGCCCGCACCTCTCCCAAGCGAAGGCGGCCAGCGCCGGGCGATCCCATGGACCCTCCTCGGCCTGCAGAAAGCCGTACGATTGGTTGTCAGCCCGCTCCTCGCAGGGCAGGTAGCGCACCACCACCTCACCGGCGGTTCTGGAGTACACCGGATCGGTAAAGCACTCCCCGGGTTCGATATTGAGGATGCCGCTCGTTCCCGCGGTGATGAACGAGTCGTCCTTGATCGCGGTTGACGCGCGTGGCTCGGCGGCGAAGAACAGCAGGATCGCCCCGACGATGGCGGCCGACACCCACCAATAGCGACGGATCCATCGGTGTGGCGTGCGGGGCGCTACGACGGTCATCGGCACAGGCCGTTCCAGGAGACGCGGTGGGCGGCGGTTGCCGCCCACCGGATGGTAAGTGGCCCCGGATGACCTCAAGGTCAACATCAGGTTGCCGGCGGTGAACGAATACGCGGAGAACGGTCTGACCCCAGAAGTGGATCATCAGTTCACCTGGTCGCAAGGCTGGCTTCGCAGCAATTTCGCGTCCGCCGTGCTGAATGCGGAGGCCGCCGCGCTTCCGCCGGCGAGCAAGACCATCTCCCGAGGGGTGACCCCAACCTTGAGTGACCTCAAAGTACCGTGGATCACTGGGCATCGGCGGGCCGCAATCGCCGCCGTCGGCGCCATCGCACTGCTGGTCGGCGGCTTCGCAGCCGGCCCGGCGGCTTTCGGTGACGCCGCTCCGCCAAAGTACCCGGCCGCGTCGATCCACAAGCCGTCCCCGATGCCGGATCGGGTGATCCTCACGCCGACCACCACCCCGAGCACCACGCAGTCGGTGACCTGGCGGGCCGAGGCCGCCGCCGAGTGGGCCCAGGCCCAGATCCTGGAGGCGCCGAAGGCGCTCGGTGACGTGGTCCCCGCCGCCGGCTCCGTAGCCACGGTGAAGGCCAGTGCCACCACTGCGGTGAACACCACCCTGGGCTACGCCTCGACCTACCACACCGTCGAGTTCACCGGTCTGAAGCCGAACACCCGCTACACCTACCGGGTCGGCGATGGCACCAACTGGAGCGAGTGGTTTGACTTCACCACCGCGGCGGCCGGATTCGCGCCATTCTCCTTTGTCTACTACGGCGACGCGCAGAACTACCTCGACTCGGCCGTGCCCCGGGTGTTCCGTCAGGCCTTCGCTGACCGCCCCGAAGCCAAGGTCATCGTGAACGCCGGCGACCTGATCGACTCCGCGAACAGCGAGGAGCAGTGGGGCCAGTGGTTCAAGGCCGGGGGCTTCATCGACAGCCAGGTCAACAACATCTCGGTGCCCGGTAACCACGAGTACAGCGGCGCGTTGTCCAGCTTCTGGCGGCCGCAGTTCCCGTACCCGGACAACGGCCCGGGTAACCCGGAGCTCAAGCGGACCGTCTACTACGTGGACTACCAGGGCGTCCGCTTTATCGGCCTGGACTCGAACTACCAGAGCAACAGCGCTCTGATGGCCGCTCAGACGCAGTGGCTCGAGAACGTGCTGCGCGGCAACCCGAACAAGTGGACGGTGGTCACCTTCCACCACCCGGTCTACTCCACCACCGGCACCCGCAACAATCCGAACGTACGCGCCCAGTGGGGTCCGCTGTTCGAAAGGTACGGCGTGGACCTGGTCCTCCAGGGCCACGACCACTCCTATGGTCGGGGCAACGTGGCCACCGCCCGCAAGTCGACCACGGTGCATAACGGGGTCGCCTATGTGGTGTCGGTCTCCGGCGGCAAGATGTACGCGCTGAACAACGGGCAGAACTGGACCGGTAACGGCGCCGAGGCCACCAGCACCAGCCAGAACACCCAGCTCTACCAGCTCATCGACGTCGAGGCGGATCAGATCCGGTTCGAGGCCCGGTACGCCAACGGCGAGCACCACGACGGCTTCCTGATCCGCAAGAACGCCACTGGCGAGCGGAGCGTCAACGAACTACGCACGCCGCAGAACACCGTCGGCGAGCAGGTCACCGTGGACCGGACCGAAGTGCGGATGGAGGGCCTGCTGACCATCGACGCGTACGGCTACGACCCGAACGAGAAGGTAGCGGTCCACCTGCGCAACACGAAGGCGGAAGACGGTAAGAACGGTGTCTTCGTGGCCAACCTGATCGCCGACGACCTCGGTCGGATCCACCACCGCTTCGCCATCCCGGCCACGGCGAAGAAGGGCAGCACGCACCACGTGTACCTGGTCAGCGAGCACCAGCAGATCACCAGTCCGCTGATCACCATCAGCAAGTAACCACGTTGCGGGTGGACCGGCCGTCGCCGACCGGTCCACCCGTGCCGGCACGAACAGGAGATCCCGTGATCGATCCGTACCGGAGCGCTGGCCGGCGCCCTGCTGGCCAGCGCCGCCGCGCTCGGTGCCACCCTCGGACCCACTCCAGCCACCGCCCATCCTTTCGGTCCGCCCTCCACGGCCGAAATCCATGCCGTTGGCACCCTCGTCGATCTGGCCTGGCACGCGGCCGAGGACGACTGGGTGTCGCTCGGCCAGTCGGTCGGCGCCTTCGAGAGTCCGAGCACCGGCGCTGTCGACACCTCGCTGACCGGCGAGCAGAAGCTACAACGCTCATCGGCGATCCGCGACTACCTAACGGACCGGATCGCGGTCCAGCAGTCCGGCCGCCCCTGCCTGAGCAGCCTTTTGCCGCTGGAGCGGCTGCTGGCTCAAGGCGCTCGGTTCCGCTTCGAATGTCCGGAGCCGGTGACCACCCTACGAGTCAGTATCGAGGCGCTGATCGATCTGAACCCGGCCTACCGCACGATGGTCACCGCCGAGTCACCGATGGCGCCGGCCCAGGCGCTGTTCACCGCGACCGACAGCAGTCACGACCTGCGCGTCACCGCCACCGCTGGCGGACGCCCGGCCGAGGTCACCACGGTGGCGGTCGGGACCGGGATCGCGGTAGCCGGTGGACTGGCCGTGCTGCTGTTCCGGCGTCGACTTTCGGGGCGGCGGCGATGAGCGGCTTCGAGAGCCGGCTGATCGCCCTCTTCGACGGTGGGGCGGTCTTCTGGCTGGCCCTGCTGGTGGCATTCGGCGTCGGTGCCGCGCACGCGGTCGCCCCCGGGCACGGCAAGAGCATTACCGCGGCATATCTGGTCGGCACCAGGGGACGGTACCGGGACGCGCTCCGGCTGGGCGTCATCGTCGCGGTGATGCACACCGTCTCCGTGCTGGTGCTGTCGGTTGCCTGGGTCGGCCTGACCGGGTTCGCCAGCCTGGGTACCGAGATGATGACCGCCTGGTTGCAGGCGCTCGCCGGGCTGGTGGTGATCGGGGTCGGCGCCCACCTCACCTACCGCCACCTACGCCGCCACCAACACGACCATGGCCACCAACACGGCCATGGCCACCCACACGACCATGGCCACGCGCACAACCACGACCACCCGCGCGGGGCCGACGCGGCACGGACCGATCCATGGTCGCGTCGGGGCCTGATCGCGCTCGGACTCTCCGGCGGGCTGTTGCCCTCCCCCTCAGCCTTCCTGGTGCTGATCAGCGGATTACTCACCGGCCGGTCGCTGGACGCGGTTCTGCTGGTGCTCGCGTTCGGCGTCGGCATGGCCGGCACGCTGACCCTGGTCGGCGTGCTCACCATCCGGGGATACGCCCTGCTCGTCGGCGGTACCGGTCGTTGGTCGCTGGCCGCGAAGGCGGTCGCCTGGACGCCGGCCGTCGCTGGCATCGCGGTTTCGGTCGGCGGCTGCCTCTACCTGGTCGTCGCGCTGAACTCGCTCACCTGAGCCGACCAGCCCTCGCCCGCGAGACCAGCCGCCTGAACTCCAATCTTGCTGACCTGACTCGCGGGCGATGCCTCGTCGCGCATTGCCTGGATACCGTTTTTCAATGACGAGATTCGATGCGGTACGGCGTGCGGCGCAGAAAATGGCCCCGACGCTGGTGGACCGGTTGGACGAGTTGGTCTCGTGCGAATCGCCTCCGGGCTCGCTCCCGGAGCTGGCAGGCTGCGCCGACCTGTTGACCGCCTGGGGCACCACGATCCTCGGCCGGCCTCCACAGCGGGTGGTCCTGGACGGGCTACCGCACCTACTGTGGCCAGCGGCTGACCAGCGGGTGCTGCTGCTTGGGCACTTCGACACGGTCTGGCCGGCCGGCACGATCGACGACTGGCCGTTCACGGTGACCGACGGGATCGCCCGGGGCCCCGGCGTGTACGACATGAAGGCCGGCATCGTGCAGATGTTCGCCGCACTGAGCCTGGTGACGGAGCACACCCGGATCGGTGTTCTGCTCACCTGCGACGAGGAAACCGGTTCGACCACCTCCCGGAAACTCATCGAGGAACAGGCCCAGCGCTCGGCAGCGGTCCTGGTTTGCGAACCGAGCGCCGACGACGGCGCGCTCAAGGTGGCACGCAAGGGTGGCTCCGTCTACCGGATCACGATCAGCGGTCGAGCCGCGCACGCCGGGGCGGAACCACATCTGGGCGTCAACGCGGCGGTCGAACTGGCCCACCAGGTACTAGCGACACAAGCCCTGGCCTCCGTCGAGGCAGGCACCACGGTGACCCCGACGGTGCTCGCCGCCGGTACAACGACGAACACGGTGCCCGAATCCGCCACCCTCTGCGTCGACTCACGGGCGTGGACCGCCGAGGAACTACACCGGGTGGATCGGATGGTCCACGCGCTGACCCCTCGACTCGCCGAGGCGCGCCTGATGGTCAGCGGCGGAGTCAACCGGTATCCACTGGCCGCCGAGGTGGCGATGCCCCTGTTGGCGGCGGCGCGTGCGGCAGCGACGGACGTCGGTCTCCCACCGCCTGAAGGGGTGTCGGTGGCCGGTGCGTCAGATGGAAACTTCACCGGCGCGCTCGGGGTGCCCACCCTGGACGGGCTAGGCGCGATCGGCGGTCACGCACACGGCCGGAAAGAGTACGTGGACCTACGGACGATGCCGGACCGGGTCGCATTGCTGACCGCGCTGATCGACCGGCTGCTGGCCACACCGCGATGAGATCCAGACTGACCACAGCTGATTGATTCGCCTAGAATCGATGGGTCCGTCGGCCGGCGTTGAATCGCCCCGGTGCACGCTGCCGATCGGGCTCCGTCCCACCCCGTCAGCCGCTCCGGCTGGCCGTCCGCCATCTGCTGGACTGAAGGTGGGCACCCCCTATGGATACCGACGAGGCAGCATCGGCCGGACCGGCCGACACCAGGGTCCGATTCGGCGTGGAGGAGGAGTTCCTGCTCGTCGATCCGGTCACCAGGGCGGCGGTCCCCCGGGCGTCCGCGGTGCTGCGGCGCGCCCGTACCCGGCTCGGCGACCGGATCGGCGGTGAAATCACCGAACTGCAGATCGAGACCAAGACCGCACCGTGCGGCAGCGCGGCGGAACTGCTCAGTCAACTGGTCGAGGCGCGGACGGTGGTGGGCGCCGCGGCCGAGGCCGAGGGGCTACGCCTGGTGGCCACCGCCACGCCGGTGCTGGGCGAGGTGGTGCCACCGCCGATCGTGTCCGGGCCGAGGCCGGCCCGGGGAATGGCCACCTTCCGGGGTCTGCACGACGAGCAAAGCATCTGCGCCGTACATGTGCACGTGGAGCTACCGGACCGGGAGCGCGCGGTCATGGTCAGCAACCACCTTCGGCCCTACCTACCGGCGCTGATCGCGCTGACCGCGAACTCGCCGTACTGGGCCGGCCGGGACACCGGTTACGCCAGTTGGCGCACCATCGCCTGGCAGCGCTGGCCGGTGGCCGGGCCGCCGCCGTACTTCACCTCGGCGGCGCACTACGACCAGGTAATCGCGACACTGCAATCGGCTGGCGCGCTGGTCGATGTCGGCACCATTTTCTGGGATATCCGGCCGTCGGCCCACCAACCCACGCTGGAGATCCGGGTAGCTGACATACCGATCACGGCTGAAGAATCAGCGTTGCTCGGCGCACTGGTCCGGGCACTGGTGGTGAGTCGTCTGCGCGGCAGTGGACGCGGGCGATCAGGGGCCACACGTGCCCGCCGAGCTGCTCCGGGTGGCGTACTGGCGGGCGGCCCGCGACGGGTTGGCCGGGCACGGGGTCGACCCGCATACCGGGCGGTTGATGCCCGCCGGTGAGCTGGTCGACCGGATGCTCCAGGCCGCCCGGCCGGCACTGGACCAGCTCGGCGACCTCGAGCTGGTCAACGGCTGGCTGCGGCGGCTGCTCATTGATGGCACCGGCGCCACGCGCCAACGGGCCGCTGCCGCGCGGCGCGGCCGACTCGATGACGTCGTGGACCACCTCGTCGCGCACACCGCACCGTTGTCCTGAGCAGGCGGGACCCGCCGCACCGGCCAGCGACTGAGCGCATCGGACGAGCCGCCGGCACTGATCGAGCAATCCCGCGTAGCATCCGAACGCCGTTCCCGGACCATCATTGTGTTGACGCCGCACGACGATACAAGGGGCAGCAGATGACGGGGATTGCCGAAGCGACCACGAGCCCGCTCAATCTCCCCCGGCAGTCGGCGTCGGAAATGGTGAGCGCCGCGCGGACCTTCGCCGATCAGATGACGACGCGCCGATCCGTGCGCCACTTCTCCGCGGATCCCGTCCCGCCGGAGGTGATCGAGGCGGCTATCCGGGCGGCCGCGAGCGCCCCCAGCGGTGCGAACCTGCAGCCGTGGCGGTTCGTGGTGGTGACCGACCCGGAGCGTAAGCGCCAGCTACGCGTCGGCGCCGAAGCCGAGGAGCGGGAGTTCTACACCCGCCGGGCTCCGACCGACTGGCTTCGGGCGATCAAACCGCTCGGTACGGACTGGCGTAAGCCGTTCCTGGAGATCGCCCCGGTGGTGATCGTGGTGTTCGAGGTGCACCAGGGTAAACACAGCTCCCCGCCCCTACTACGTCAAGGAATCGGTCGGCATCGCGGTCGGCATGCTGATCAGCACCTTGCACCTGGCCGGACTGGCGACGCTGACCCACACGCCCGAGCCCGATGCGGTTCCTCAACAAGGTGTGCGAACGACCGCCGGAGGAACGGCCGTACGTGGTGCTGCCGGTCGGTTATCCGGCCGATGACGCCCGCGTCCCGCACCTCGTCCGCAAACCACTGGACGAGGTGATGGTCCGTTGTTGAGCAGGCTGTCCGGCGCGGACCGGCCGGCCGCTCAGCTCGGTGCGACCGGTGGTCGGATGAGGTCCCCTTCGAAGAAGGCACGCAGCGGCGCGACGTGTCGGTCCGGTCGGCGCCACTCGGCGAGCAGATCCTCCAGCAGATGCTGCTCGGCGACCAGTTCCGAGCCGCGGTAGCGGCGGATCACCGGATGGATGAAGGCGCTCTTCCGCGGCCCGGTCGGGCGTCGGGTGCCGATCGATGGCGAACACATCCCGGTAGTCGGCTGCCGCCCCCACCGCAAGGTAACTGTGTAGTAGTGCGCGGAGTCGCCGAAGCGGGCCACCGCATAGTCCTCGGGGAGGTCCTGGTAGTGCCGGAGGTATCCGGTCTCCTCCTCCAGCACCAGCACGTCGCAGAGATACTCGAACTGGGTCCACAGGGCCGAACTCCAGTTCAGCCGGTCCAGTACGAGTGAGGTCAACTTCTCCGGATCGGCCGGCGACCACATCGTGGTCCAACCCGATCCCGTCGTACGACTCCGCGCAGCAGCCGGGCCAGGGTCCGCAAGTTATAGCGGAAGCCGTCGATGAAGGCGCGAGGATGCTCGGCGGAAGTCCCGGGCCTGGGCGAGGGTACCGGCGAAGTAGAGACCGGCCACGTTGGTTGACTGCCAGTCCGGCCGCAGTGGCCGGCATGCGGCCGTCCGCGGCCATTTCCGGACGGCACGACTCAGCGAAGATGTCGGTATCCATGACGAACCCGGTGCATCGGATGACCGAGTCGTACATCCAGCTCCGCCTGCTCACCGTCGGCATGGGTGTAGGTGAAACGCACCTGGAAGCGGTCGCCGACCGGGCGGATTTCGTCAATGGTGCAGTCGAGCATCGAATGCAGGGTCTTGAACTGGTAGCTGTCCAGCAGCGGGCCGTAGTGGGTGCGCACGTTGCCCGGATGCTTGGTGTCCCAGGCCAACCGCAGTGGCCGAGGGCTGGCCAGGTGAATCATCGAGGCGTGCCCGATCATCGCACTGGCGGTTTCGAACGCCGAGTTGCCCTTACCGAGGATGAGCACCCGCTGGTCGGTGAAGTGCGCCGGATCAGTCTGCACCGTCTCGTAACCGATGGCGTGTTCGATCCCTGGAATCGGCGGCACGTACGGCGCCTGCCAACCGGTGGCGATGATCACGCATCGCGCCGGAAGCTCACCGCTCGTGCTGTGCACCAGGAAGCCGTCCGCGTCCCGCTCGATCCGCTCGACGCCCGTCCCCGAACCGGACGTTGCAGCCCGTGGTGCCGCTGGAAGTCGCAGAGGTAGCGCACCAGGTCGTCGGCGCTGGGCAGATACTCGTCGCTGTAGCTGGGGAAGAGCAGGCCGGGCGCGTCGTTCAGCAGCGAGTTCCAGTCCCAGCGCAGCCGGATCTCCGGATCGGTGCTGTCGGTATGCACCTTGTTCAGGGAGATCAACCGCCGATGGCGCGGATAGTGCCGGAAGAAGCCAGCCGGAGTGGCCTCACGTTCCAGGGTGACGTAATCGGCTCCCGCCTGCTGGAGGAAATAGCTCAGTTGCAACCCGGCCGGGCCGGCGCCGACGATGAGGTACTGGTGCACAACCACCTCCCAAGATGGACCGTCACGATCATAGATAGGAAAGCGCGCCAAAAGCCGTGTGGATCAGGACCGATTTGTCGATCAAGAGGATCTCGCGGTGCGAGGGTCAGCAACTGACCTCAGCAAGCCCCTGATCGAGCCAGAAGCACTAGCGAAGGCAGGGTTTGCACATCCGAGGATGGGGTAGTCGGCTGCACCGTCAGCGGACCGAAGGGGGAATCGATGGTCTCGCGGTCGAGGGTGCGGATGTCCCGGGTGCTGGGCATCCCACTCTTTTCCAAGATCGATTGGTATCTGCGCCGTCGGCACCGACCACCGGGTAGGCGTCGGCGGCGGGCCACCGCCCGCGCCCAATACCGGTTGACACGACACGATCAGAATCGACTGCGCGACCGGTACCGGATGCGGGGCCAGCAGTTGCAGCGAGTCTGCGCCGAGGCGGCCCGCCGACCGGGTGATCTTGGGCAGAACCTGGTCCAGGTGCTGGAACGGAGATTGGACGCGCTGGTCTGGCGGGCCGGATTCGCCCGGACCATCCAGCATGCCCGCCAGTTGATCGCCCACAACCGGTTCACCGTCGACGGCGGCAAGGTGGATCGTCCCGCCTTTCAGGTGTCCCCCGGACAGACCGTGCAGGTCAACCCGGCACGGCTCGGCCGAGCACCGGCCGTCGCCGCGATGCTGCGCAACGCTGGACAGACGACGGTGCCGCCGTACATTGATGTTCAGCCGACCCGGCTACGCGCCACGCTGACCCGCGAACCGCAGCCGACCGACCTGCCCGCGCCGGCCCGGATCGGCCACTAGCTGAACTTCGGAACACGCCGCCACCGGACGCACGCTGGTCGAGAATCAGGGCCCTGGGCCCGGGCCTGGTGTCCGGCGCCGCCGATACCGACCCGACCACGGTGGCGACCCTGGTCGTGGTCGGGGCGAGCACGATATTCGGGCTCGCCTGGCTCGACCCTGCTGATAATGCCGATGCTGATGGTGGTGCAGGTCCTGGCGACCCGGGTCGGCGTGCTCAGCGGGCGGGACCTGCAGCAGGCGGTCCAGGACGGCTACGGCCGAACCATCAGTCTTCTGCTGCTCGCCTCCATCCTGGCCGTCAACGTGGTGACCATCGGAGCTGACATCGCAGCCGGCGCCGCCGCCATCGGCATGCTCATCGGGGTGGACACGAAATGGCTGGTGCCCGCGTTCGCCGCTGTTCTGCTCACCCTGCTGCTGATCGGAAAGTACGACGAGGTGGAGCGGGTTCTCAAGCTGGTGATGCTCTGCCTGCTCGCGTACGCCGCGGCGGTTGTGCTGGCCAGGCCGGACTGGCTTGCCGTGGCCCGGGGCAGCCTGGTGCCGTCCATCCGCTTCACGTCCACGCACCTCGAGGCGATGCTGGCGATCCTGGGCACGACCCTGACCAGCTACATGTATGTATGGCAGACGGTGGAGCAGGTCGAGCAACCCGCTGCCGACGGACGGCTGAGGGTGCGCGAGTTCGACGCCATGATCGGCGCCGCCCTGGCTGCGGTGATCTTCTGGTGCATCCTCGTCGCCAGCGGAGCCACCCTGGGCACACATCACCAGCAGGTCGATACCGCTCAGCAGGCGGCACAGGCACTCCGTCCACTGGCCGGATCACTGGCCAGCGTGCTGTTCGCGGTGGGGCTGCTCGCCTCGGCACTCATCGCCGCCCCCGTGATCATGGCCGTCGGTGGCTACGTCACCGCCGCCGCCTTCGGCTGGCCACGTGGTCTGACCCGCCATCCCCGGGAGGCTCCGGGGTTCTACGCGATAATCATCGGCCAGACCGTGTTCGCGGTCGCGCTGGCCATGGGTACGGTGACCCCGATCCGACTGCTGGTCATCGCCAGCCTCGTCGGTGGTATAGCCACGCCCCTCGGGCTGGTCCTGCTCGTGCTCGCCGCGGGCAATCCGAAACTGGTCGGTGCACGCCCGATCAGTCGCGGTCTACGTGGCGCGGGCTGGGTCATCGCCATCCTGGTCACAATCGTCTCGTTGCTGTATCTCGCCCAGCAGTTTCATCTACTCCCCGGTTGATCGGTGTCGACAGTCCGGTCAGGCCCCTGCCGGAGGGTCAGGATCAGGTCCCTGCCGGAGGGTCAGGATCAGGTCCGCGACCAGCGCGGTCCAGCCGGCCTGGTGCCAGGCACCGAGGCCAGCGCCGTTGTCGCCGTGGAAATACTCCGGGAAGACAATCAGATCCTTCCAGTCCGGGTGGGTCTGCAGCAGCTCATTGATGCCGTACATCGGACGCCGCCCGGCGGCGTCCGGCACGAAGAGCGAGATCAGCCGTTCGGACAGCCCATCGGCGATCTCGCGCAGGGAGCGTTCGACCCCGGACCGGGCAGGATATTCGATCAAAAGCTCGTCACCGTAGAAGGCGGCGTAGTCACGTAGTGCGCAGATCAGCACATAGTTGGTCGGCATCCAGACCGGCCCGCGCCAGTTGGAGTTTCCACCGAAGAGCCCACTGGTCGACTCGGCTGGCTCATAGTCGACGGTGTACTCCTGCCCGCCCAGCGTTACCGCGTACGGCTCATCCCGGTGCCGCCGGGAAAGCGTGCGCACCCCGTACGGGGATAGAAACTCCTCCTCGTCGAGGAGCCGGGCCAGCAGCCGGACCAGCTGATCCGGCCCGACCATGGAGAGCAGCCGCTGCTGCCGTCCGTCGGCGGTCAGCCGGCGAACGCCGATCACCCCGGCGAACTCCGGCCTTTCGGTCAGCAACCAGCGCAGCCGGGCGGCGAGTTCGGGCAACCGGGTCAGGGTCGCGGCGCTGAGCCGGGTAGTGGCGGCCAGCGGCAGCAGACCGACCACCGATCGCACCTTCAACGGCACCCGGCTACCATCGGGTAACCGCAGTACGTCGTAGAAGAACCCGTCCTGCTCATCCCAGAGGCCCTGGTCATAGCTGGCGGCGGCGATACGGGCGAAGTGCTCGAGGAACCGTAGCGCGATGTCATCGTATTTCGGATCGTGCGCGGTCAACGCCACGGCCATGTCAAGCAGGTTCAACGCGTACCTGGCCATCCAGGCGGTGCCGTCGGACTGGGCCAACACGCCCGCCACCGGGAGCGCGGCCGATCGGTCGAACGGACCGACGTTGTCCAACCCGAGGAAACCACCGGCGAAGACGTTATTGCCGTCGGTGTCCTTCCGGTTGACCCACCAGCTGAAGTTGAGCAGCAGCTTGTGCAGCATCCGGGCGAGAAAATCGAAGTCCCGGGCACCGTCGAGCTCGAACACCCGCAGCGCCGCCCAGGCGTGCACCGGCGGGTTGACGTCATCGAACGCCCACTCGTACGCCGGCACCTGACCGTTGGGGTGCAGATAGCGCTCGCCGAGCAGGAGCAGCAGTTGGGACTTGGCGAACCCCGGATCGACCCGGGCGATGGCGACGCAGTGAAAGGCCAGGTCCCAGGCGGCGTACCAGGGGTACTCCCAGGGATCGGGCATGGAGATGACGTCGCAGCTGACCATGTGCCGCCAGGCGCTGTTGCGGCCGTTGCGGCGCCCCGGCGGCGGTGGGGCCGCCGCCGGGTCACCGGTGAGCCACCGGGTCACGTCGAAGTGGTAGAACTGCTTGCCCCACATCAGCCCGGCGATCGCCTGTCGGACCACCTCAGCCTCATCGTGGGTGCAGCCGGCCGGAATGAGCCGGGCGAAGAATTCGTCGGCCTCGCCGCGCCGCGCGGCCAGGGTGGCGTCGAAGTCCGCGGCCAGGTCCAGTTGCCGAGCCGGGCCGGTGCTCGACGGTGGCGTCGCGGCGAGCCGCAGCCGGATCTTCGCCTGCCCGCCGGGCGGCACATCGAGTATGTAGTGCAGCGCCCCCTTGGTCCCCTTCCGGGCCGGGTTGACCGTCGCGGCGCCGGTGATCACGTGGTCGTTGATGCCGTCCTTCGGGTAGCGGCTGCGGCCCGGCAGTCCCCAGAGCCGCTCGGTGTTGGTCTCGTTGTCGCAGAGCAGTGGGGTCGGCCGGCCGTCGCCCTGGAGCACGAGTTCACCGAGATCCCAATGCCGGCCGACCAGTCGGGTGCCACCGCCACCCGGGCGGAGGCCAAGGCCGCGCCGCCGCGCCGTCTCGCCGAGCAGGGTGGGCACCCGGTCGTCGCCGGGTAATCCCCAGGACCAGGTATTGCGGAACCAGAGGGTGGGCAGCACGTGCAACCGGGCCCGCCGGTTGCCACGGTTGGCGACCGTGATCAGCATGCACATGTCGGTCGGCGACGCCTTGGCGAAATCGACAGTTACCGCCCAGTAACGGTTGTCGTCGAAGACACCGGTGTCGGCCAGCTCGTACTCACTCTCATCGCGGCCACGCCGCCCGTTGACCGCGACCAACTCGTCATACGGGTAGGCCGTTTGCGGGTAGTGGTACCGCCAGCGCATCCACGAGTGGGTCGGCGTCGAGTCCTGGTACCACCAGTACTCCTTGGCGTCCTCACCGTGGTTTCCGCCATCGCCGCCCAGGCCGAACATCCGCTCCTTGAGGATCGGATCCTTGCCGTTCCACAGGGCCAGCGCGAAGCAGAACAATTGCCGGTCATCACAGAGCCCGGCCATGCCGTCCTCGTCCCACCGGTAGACCCGGGACCGGGCATGATCATGCGGAAAGTAGTCCCAGGCCGTGCCGTGTTCGCTGTAGTCCTCCCGAACCGTGCCCCAGGACCGCTCGGAAAGGTACGGGCCCCAGGCCCGCCAGGCCCGCTCGCCGGCATCCGCCTCGGCCAGCCGGCTCCGCTCCGCATCCCGCCCGTCCCTCATCCCATCATTCTCACCAAAGAACGCCCGGCTCGGGCGTGTCCGGCCCGTACGCCGGGCATCATGACGCCATGCTGCCGATCCGGTTCGGGCCCCAGGTCTGCGGTCACCTCGACGCTGGCGCCAGCCGGGAGTGGCTGGTCCCGGACGGTCGGGGCGGATATGCCATGGGCACGGTCAGCGGCCTGCGCACCCGTCGCTACCACGGCCTGCTGGTGGTCGCCGGCCAGACGACGGCCAGCCGTCGCCTCGGACTGGTCAGTCTCGACCCCGCGCTCACCCTGCCCTCCGGGACGCGAGTGCGGCTCGGCGTCCACGAATGGCGCTCCGGCGCGGTCGACCCACGCGGATTCGAGTTCCTGGAGTGCTTCGACCTGACCGACGGGCTGCCACGCTGGCGCTGGCGGATCGGCGACCTGGTGCTGGAACGGGAACTGGCCATGACGTACGGCCGTTCCTGCGTCGCGGTGCTGCACCGGCTGGTCTGCGGCGGACCCGCCAAGCTGAGCCTGTCCGCCGTCGGCACCTGGCGGGACGCGCACGGCGAGCGGCGCGCCGATGGGCCACCACCCGGGATCGAGCCGGCGGCCGGCGGGGCGATCATCGCGGGCGCGTACCGGCTGACCGGGCCGGACTGGGCACCCGAGGGACAGTGGTGGCACGGCGTCCACCACCGGGCGGAGGCCGCCCGCGGCCTACCCGACGCGGAGGACCTCTGGTACGCGGGTCGCTTCTCCGGCGTACTGCGGCAGCCCGGCGACACGGTGACGGTGCTCGCCTGGGCCGACGATCTGGCCGACCCGCCACCACCGGCCAGCGAAGTGATCGCCAACGCCCGGCAACGCAACCGGCGGGTGGTCGCCACCGCCACCTCCACCGCCGCTGCCGGCACCACCACCGCTGTCGGCACCACCGGCGAGCCGCTCGGCGACACCGATCGCGAGGTCGGCGCCCGGCTCGCGCTGGCCGCCGACGCCTTCGTCGTGCACACCGGCACCGGACCGGACGTGGTGGCCGGCTACCCCTGGTTCGGTGCCTGGTCGCGGGACACGATGATCGCCCACGAGGGGCTCTTTCTGGCCACCGGCCGGGTGACCGAAGGCCGTGAGCTGCTGCGGTCGTACGCGACAACGCTCTCCGAAGGGATGTTGGCCAACACCGCGGACACCGGCCGGGTCGAATACAACACCTCGGACGCGACGCTGTGGTTCCTGCACGCGGTGCAGCGGCAGGTTACCGTGGCCAACGACCCCGACCTCGCCCACGAACTCCTGCCCGCGTTGCGGGCGGTAATCGACCGGCACCTGATCGGCACCCGGTACGGCATCGGGGTGGACCCGAGCGACGGACTGCTCGACCAGGGAGCCGCCGGCACGGCGCTGACCTGGATGGATGCCCGGGTGCACGGGGTGCCGGTGACCCCGAGGGCGGGCAAGCCGGTCGAGATCAACGCGCTCTGGATCAACGGGCTGGCCGCGTACGCCGCTTTGGCCCGGCTGGTCGGTGCGGATCCCGGACCGGCCCCGATCGCGCACGAACGCGCACTGGTGTCGTTCCGGCGTCGCTTCCCGGCACCGTCCGGCTGGCTCTATGACGTGGTGGACGCTCCCGCCCCGGCGCACCCGCCGCGCGGCGGGCCCCGGCACGACGACGACCGGCTGCGTCCCAACCAGTTGCTCGCCTGGTCGCTGCCACACGCCCCACTCGTGCCGGACGAGCCGACCCTGCGACTGATCGGGGCGGCACTACTGACACCGCTGGGTCCGCGCAGTCTCGCTCCGGACTCGCCAGGCTTCGTCGGGCGGCACCGGGGCGGCCCGGCCGAGCGGGACGGCGGGTACCACCAGGGCACCGTCTGGCCCTGGCTGATCGGCCCGTACGCCGACGCCTGCCGGCGGGCCGGGATGCCGACCGACCAACTGTTCGTCGGCCTCGACGCCCATCTGTCGGAGTTCGGCCTCGGCTCGGTGAGCGAAACCGCCGACGGCCGCGCGCCGCACACCGCCACCGGGTGCCCCTTTCAAGCCTGGTCGGTGGCGGAACTGCTACGCGTCCGATCGTCCTGACCGGCCGGTGCCATCGGGCCCGATCGGCGCAGCCGGCTGATCCGGTCGAGTGGCTGTCGGTACCGTCAGTATCGGTACGACCGGCGGCCGATACCGGCTCCGACCAGCCACTATGCCACCGACGGTGGATGCCAAACCACCAATCTGCTAGCTATCGTGTACGGCGGGTAACGGAGGAGGAGAGCGCCGGTGCAGCAGGTGGTGATCGCTGGACGCTACCGGCTCCGCCATCCGATCGGCAGCGGAGGTATGGGCCGGGTCTGGCTGGCCCGGGACGAGATGTTGCACCGTGATGTAGCGATCAAGGAGGTCCTGCCGCCGGACTGGATGACCGGGCCCGAACGAAAGGAGTTGCACGCCCGCACCATGCGGGAGGCGCAGACCGCAGCCCGACTCAACCATCCCAACGTCGTACAGATCTACGACGTCGCGCAATCGGCCGAGAGTCCCTGGATCGTGATGGAGTACGTCCCGTCCCGCTCGGTGCAGGAGGTGCTCCAGTCCGATGGCCCGGTCAGCCCGGCACGCGCCGCGGAGATCGGCCTGGCCGTGCTCGCCGCGTTGCGCGCCGCGCACCGCGCCGGCGTACTGCACCGGGACGTGAAACCGCATAACGTGCTGATCGCCGACGACGGCCGGGTGGTGCTCACCGACTTCGGTCTGGCCACCATCGACGGCGGAGACGGCGCGATGACCCAGGCCGGGGTCGTCCTGGGCTCCCCGCAGTACGTCGCGCCGGAGCGGGCCGCCGACGGATCATCGACGGTTGAGGCCGACCTGTGGTCGCTCGGCGCCACCCTTTATGCCGCGGTGGAGGGACGTTCTCCGTATGCCCGGCCGACCACGATGGCCACGCTGACCGCGCTGGCGGTGGCACCACCCGACCCGATGGCCCAGGCCGGTCCGCTGCGCCCGGTGTTGGCCGGTCTGCTGCGCCGGGAACCCCGGCAGCGGCTCACCGCGGCCGAGGCCGAACACCTGCTGCGCGAGATCATTGAGTCACCGCCCAATTCGGAACCGCGCCGGCACCGTCGAGCCTGGCCCGCCCGTGCGACCGCGGTCTTCGCGCTGGTCACGGCGCTCAGCGTTGCGGTTGCGGTACACGGTGAGCGACGCCGCGACACCGACCAGGTCCGCTCCGGACCGGTGCCGCCCGCGCGGCTGTCCACCTTCGCCTGCACCGCGCCCGCGAAGGAGACCGTGCCGGTGCCCCGGGCGCCGATGTCATCCAGCGCGCCGTACGCGTTGAGCGACCTGTGGACCTGGTGGGCCGACCCGTCCGGGTTCCGGGTCGCCGTGCCGGTCGGCTGGCGGTACTACCACGACGGCGACGTCGCCTGCTTCCGCGAAGCGGTGCCCGGCACCGGGCGGATGATCAGTATCGACCCGGCCACCCCACCGGCCGCCGACCCGGACGCGTACTGGGCAGCGGAGGAGAAGCGACTGACCGGGGATGGTGCGCTCATCGATTACGAACGGATCAGCATCGAGCCGCTCGAGCTCTACCGGGGTGGGGCAGCTTGGGAATGCCGGTGGACCAACGCCGCCGGACACCGGGTGCGGATCAACCGGATGCTGATCAACGTCTCCGAGAACAGGGCCTATACGCTCTCCTGGCTCACCCCGGATGCCGACTGGCAGGTCAACCAGAGCTACCTACGCGTACTGCGGAGCAGTTTCCAACCGTCCAAATAGGACGTGACAGCGCCGCGACCCAGGGCTGCGCACCGACAGTTGCCGCGCGCGGGGTGGCCCGGGTGGGCCGGGCCATTCCAGCGCACCCGGCGGCGCCAGTAGAGTCGACATCTACTCTGGACCTCGCTGGTTGTCCGATGGTGCCATGGTTGGCACAGTTGCCTCGCTGGATCCGGCCGACCCTAGGGAGATGAACGACGATGATGGGGCCATCGCATGCGCTGTCCGGCGCCGCGGTCTGGCTGGCCGGATCCTGGGCGCTGGACCAGTTCGCCGGCTACGAGCAGTCGCCGCTGGCGATCGCGGTCGGCACCGCGGTCTGCGCTGGCGGGGCACTCTTCCCCGACCTCGATCTGTCCGGCAAGGTCACCCGCAACCAGGGCGGCGCCACGGTGGCCCGTACCTTCGGCGTGGTTTCCCTCTTCGTCGCCGAGGTGATCGAGAAGATCTCGCTCGGTGTCTATCACGCCACCAAACTGAGTAAAGATCCACACCGCAACAACGGGCACCGCACCCTCACCCACACCATCCCGTTCACCGTACTGGTCGGCTGGGGCACCACCAGCCTCTGCACCGCGTACGGCAAGTGGGCGGTGATCGGCATCCTGTTCTTCATGATCGGCTTGGCCCTGCGCGGACTCTTCGACCAGTGGGCCAAACGGGCCGGTTGGCTGGTGGTGACCCTGCTCTCGGCCGGCGCCGCCTACTTCACCTACCTCAACCTGCCCGGCGACCGCGGCTATCCGATGCTCGGACTGGCCATGGGGGTCGGCTGCTTCGTACACATCCTCGGTGACATCATCACCAAGGCCGGCGTACCAATTCTCTGGCCGATTCCGATCAAGCGACGCATGTGGACCATGTTCGGCCTCCCCAACCGGATGGCTGTCAAGGTCGGTGGAAGGGTCGAGGTCGTCATTCTGCGTGGGGTGTTCACCGCCATCGCGGTGCTCTCCATCATCGGGCTGCTGGCTTCGCCGGTGCTCCGCCGGTTCAACATCGGCAGCTGAGCCCGCCACGCCCAGCCGAGTTGGCGGTGATCACGTGATCACGTGATCACTTCCGAGCATGCGGCAGGTGGGCACTGCTGGGCGCAAACCCGGAAATCACCGATATCACGTGCCTGGCTGTCAACAAAGCTTAGGCGGAAGCGCGCTGGAACAGTGCACCCGACCCACGATGGGGGAGATCAACGACCCGGACCAGACTGAAGCCGCGAGCCAGGTAGTAACGATGCAGGGGCGAGTTGTTCTTCCACGCGTCAAGCCGCAACCACGGCTTCCCCATCTCCGCCGCACGTTGCCCGGCCCAGGCCAACAGCAGCGCGCCGACGCCCTGCCCGGCCACGATCCGGGCCACCGCCATCCGATGTACGTACAACGCACTGTCCGGCAGGTCCTCCGGCCGCCAGAACTCCGGATCGGCCAGGCCATCTACCGTGATCGTCCCCACGATCCGCTGATCCAGTCCGGCGAGGAAACACTCGCCCCGCTCGATCGAGGCAGTCATCCGACCCCGGTCCGGGAAGGGGTGACGCCATTGATCGATCCCCCGGCTCGCGAGCCACTTCCCGGCACTGGACAAGAGCTCCGCGACCGCCTCCAGATCGCCGGGGCGGGCTGACCGGATCGTCAAATCACTCATTTCACTGTGGTGGCCGACTCGCACCTACGCTCGTACGTGATGACATGCCGATCGCCCGGCAGCACACTGACCGCCACCCGCACCGGGCACCCTTCGTCGGAAAAACCGGTGACCACGTGATACCCCACCGGCGTGCCATGCCCCAACGCCAGCCGGCTGACCTCATCCGGTGTCGGCATCCGAACGAAGATCTCATCCACGGTACGCACCTGCGGAAACCCCAACTCGGCCAGCACCTGGTTCGCGCCTCGCGAGATTATCCCCGGGCGCGTGATCTCTGAATCACGAACCAGCTCAAGAGGGAAGTAGCTGTCGTTGATGTTGAACGGCTCGCCATCGAGGTAACGGACCCGTTGGCGAACCACCACTGGTTGCCCGGTCTCCAAGCCCAACCGTTGGGCCACCTCAGGAATCGCTCCGATCACCCTGACCTCGATCGTCTGATGCGGCTCGCGTCCCTCAGCCGAGAACTCGGTGATGAAGGTGTCCGTCTCCGGCGTGTACGGCCGGTGTTGGAATTCCAGCTGTGGCCGAAAGACCATCGGCTGCCGCACCCGGACGAAATACCCCCGTGGGCGGTCCGACACCACCAGACCCTCATGTACAAGCAGCGAGACCGCCTGACGGACAGTTGCCCTGGTGGTCGCCGTTCTCCAGGGAGGTAACGGACTTCGTCTCACCGGTCAGCGCGTACAGCCGCTCCGCCTCAGCGGTGACCGCTGCACCGGCCGGAGTGGTGCACTTCTTGGTCACCTTGGTGAGGGTGCCCGGCTGGCCGCCGTCGGCTTTGCCATAGGCGTAGGTGGTGGTGGCGTCCTTCGCGGTGTTACCGGTGAGGTCCCGCTCCACCAGCTTCGTACGGTTACCAAGCAGGTCGTACTCGTACTCCTGCCAGAAGCCCGAACCATCGGGCCCGGCCGCTACGTGCGCGGCGCCGCCCGCGCCCGTCGGGACCGCGGCGCAGGACGCCTGGTCAGCGGCGGTCCAGGCCTTCTTCAGTTGGCCAAGCGGATCGTAGGTGAAGCACTGCCGCTCCTGAATACCGACCGAGTGCTCTCGGATCGAGGTGACGTTCCCCGCGTCGCCGTACTGATAGGAGCGATGCGATACGAGGTTGCCGCCGACGATGCTATTGTCGCCGGTCTGCTCCCGATGGACATGTTGGTCGGTGAGGGCCCCACTGGCATCGTCGTAGGAAGCCATGGTCCACACCCGGTACGGCTGCGCGCCGAGGGTGGAACGCAGCACCTGACCATAGGGCGAGTAGACAGTCCCGGATCC
Organism: uncultured Actinomycetota bacterium; assembly: GCA_963750055.1. Taxonomy (GTDB): domain Bacteria; phylum Actinomycetota; class Actinomycetes; order Mycobacteriales; family Micromonosporaceae; genus CAVVPI01. The sequence goes on from CAVVPI010000012.1 coordinate 433,298, forward strand.
GTACCAGTCCTTGCCGGAGACCGAGAGTGGCAGGCCGTCCTTGGTGTAGCGGACCAGGAGTTTCTCGGCGGTGAAATTGCCGATTGCCGGGAGCCCGGCCGACTCGAGCAGGCCGGTGTTGGTGTAGGTGTAGTCGTACGTGTAGGAGGTCGCCAGGCCCCAAGTGGTGGCGATCGACGGCGGCAGCGTGAGGGTGGTCGAGGTCGGCTGGTAATCGTTGGAGTAACCGCCGATCCGCTGCGTGTACCCCAGGCCGTCGGTGTAGCGAGTGGCGGTCGCCGGCAATCCCTTACCGCCGCTGACCGTGTCGTAGGTGTATTCCGCCAGCAGCGTGCCGCTGCTGGCGCCGAGGCGCTGCTTCGTTGGGCGGGACAGCTCGTCGTAGTCGTTCCAGACCGTGATATTGCGAGCGTTGGTAACGGTCAGCTGCCGGTCGCGGTGGTCGTAGGTGAACTCGGTGGTGCCGGTGTCCGGGTCAGTGGCCGTCGCTGTCCGGCCGCGCTGGTCGTAGCTCCAGCTCCACGGATGGGCGGCATCCTCTGAGCGGGTAACCTCTTCGAGCTGCCCGCGCGCGTTGTACTTGTACCACGTTGAGGTAAACGCGGTACGTGTTCTGTTGGTGAAGGTGTCCACCCGGGTGGTCCGGCCCAGCGCGTCGGTAAAGAGCCGGTAGGAGGCCACACCCGCCGGGTTGATCACCGTGGAGTAGTTGGCGCCGTACTCATACCGGGTGGCCCACGTCGGCTCCCCTTCGCCGTTCAGGACGGGCAGCTCCTCGATCACCCGGCCAAGGCCGTCGTAGGTGTAGCGGGTGACGTTGGGCGCACCGGGCTTGGGCGGCGCTTCGGGATCGTCCGATTCCTCGTACGGTGTGAAGAGCTTGCCGTGTGGCGGCCCCTCGGCCAGGTAGGCGTTATAGGTTTCCCACACCTCGCCGGAGCTGTTGTACCAGGTGTCGGTGATCAGGCGGCGGCCGCCGGGGGCTTCCTCCTGGCGCTGCCGCTCACGCCCCAGGCCGTCGTAGATGGTGACGGAGGTTTGGATGCGGTCTTCATGCCCACGAGTACGGGTGGTGACGTATGGCGGAGTGTCATTAGGAGTGACGCAATCGGCCTCGAAGTCCGGGACAGCCGTGGTCGACGGCGTGCGGCCCGGCCCCCAGGCTGTTTTGAGGCGGCCCAGCGGGTCGTACTCCGCCTCGCTGATACGCAGGTTGGGGTCGGTGATCTTAATGGTGACCGCACGGCCCGGTTCCAGCTCCTGGATCTGCTTGTGCCCGAGCGAGTTCTCCTCGGTGACGCTGAAGGCCTGACCGGTGGCGGGCGTGTAGGTGATCTTAGAGGTCTTGCCGTCGGGGTCGGTGCGCGTGACGACGCGGCCGATGGCGTCGAAGCCGGTGGTGCCCTCGGACTGGAAGCCGGATCCATCGCCCTTCAGTGACCAGGCCTGGGTGGCGAGCCCGCGTGTCGTGCTGCCAAGCGCGGCGCCGTAGCCGGTGCCGTCGTAGGCGACACGGCTCGCGGAGCTCAGCGTCGTCAGGTCCACCCAGTTGGCTGTGTCGCAGGTTGTCGGGCTGGTGCGGAGCTGCTTGGTCAGCCCGATGATGTTCTTGCCGGTGTGGTGGTGGTACTCGACGAAGGTGCAGGACTCGTCGCTAGTCCGTCCCGTGTCGCCGAGGGACTCGATGTACACAGGCAACCCATAAGTTGGATCACCGTTGGTGACGAGGTCGTCGTCGTAGGTGGTATTCGTCTCGATGGTCCGTGTGGTACGCGTGTCGTCACCGGTACCAGAGGATTTGGTGTGGGTGACCTGGCGATAGTCGTAGACACGCCAGGCGCGTAGCGGGCCGAGGCCGTCACCGCGCTCGCGCCTGTTGAGTTCGAGTGCCTTCGGGAACGTGACGCTACGGGTGAGCCAGTTTGGGTGATGGACTTGGTCGCCGCGCTGCCGGTTGCGGTTTCGTCCGTCCCGGTGAGGACGGTTACCTTCTCGAAGCCAGCAAATTGCGAGTAACAACCTGACGGGAATCCGGTTCCGCTTCTGGAAAAACGGCACCACGCGTCCCGCTGGCACCCTCGTCACCGCCCTGAGCAGCGGCAAGGCCAGCTGGACGGTCGCCTCCACCACCCTGGAGGACAAGGCCACCTACCTGTGGGACGTGACCGCTGAGGACACCAACGGTCTCATCGCTAAATTCCCGACCGGCGCAAGCGATTACTGCCGCGTCACGATCGACGGCACCGCACCACCGGCCCCGGTGGTCACCAGCGAAGATTTCGCGGAGGCCACCTCTGACGGTGCGACCTGGGCCAGGGTGAAGTTCGGCCAGAGTGGTTCCGTCACATTCTTTGCCGAAGGCGCGACCCAGTTCAGCTATTCCCTCGGCGGCCTCAACGTGTCATACGTATCGGCGGTTGCTGGCCGCGCCACGGTAAACGGCCTGCGGCCCCGGCACTCCGGCCCCAACAACCTGCAGGTGTACGCCTACGACGCGATCGGCAACCGAAGCCTCCGTACCGACTACCTCTTCTATTTGCCGCCGAGCGAAGTGGCCGACAAGGCCGGCGATGCGACCGGCGACGGAAAGCCCGATCTCATCATTGTGGACGCATTGGGCAACCTGCGGACCTTCCCTGGCGACATCGACGGCAATCTGGATGCCTCTCTCGCCGCCTCGTACACCAACGACAGCAAGCTTGACCCGCAGGGGCACTGGTGGAACTCGGACACCGGCAAGGCCGCTCTGATCACCAAGTACTCCGACGCCTACCCCGGCTCCACCACCAACACCAATGCGATGGTGACGATCGTCATCCCGCTGGACTGGCGAGGCGTCAAGGCCTTCGGCTGAGCCCTTCGTTCCCGCCGGACCGTTTGGGTGGTTCACTAGAACCACCCAAACGGTCCGGATTTCTGGCAAAACCACCTCCGATGAGGTAGCCCGCCGGGTTCCAGCTGTAGACCGCCCGCAATGACTTGCAGGGTCTTCTAGACATTCCAGCGAATTGTCAACCACGGCGAGCGCCGCTAAAGGCGATTTAAGCGGATTTAGCCTGCCCACGTACGTCCGGATATCGCCAACGCGAGTGGTTCCCAGCGAGACAGGCGATTGCTACCCTCATCTATGTCTTGAAAAGACTTGCGAGCCTTGCAATAGGCCTACAGATCGGCACGCTGCCCGGTTCCGAGAACGCCCCAGCAGAGCCCCGCCCCGAAGCCCCCGTGACGCTTGGAGCGCGCTATGACTGTATGCAGAACCATGACCGCCGCACTGGCGGTCACCCTCGGACTCTCCTTCCTCCCGACCCAGCCAAACACCGCCTCGGCCGCGAGCAGCGCACTGGCCGCGAGCAGCACCGCAACGCTGGCCGCCGGAACGGCTGCCGAACCAGTGGCGGTGGTGAGCAATGGAAGCTCGATCGTGCATCTGTTCCAGTGGCGCTGGTCCTCAATCGCCCAGGAGTGCGAGACCAACCTCGGCCCGAACGGCTGGGGCGGGGTGCAGGTCTCCCCACCGCAGGAGCATGTGGTGCTGCCCAGCGCTGAAGGCGCCGCCTACCCGTGGTGGCAGGACTATCAGCCGGTCTCGTACCGGATCGACCAGACCCGACGCGGCACCCGGGCCGACTTCATCAGCATGGTGCAGCGCTGCCGCGCCCAGGGGGTGAAGATCTATGTGGACGCGGTGCTCAACCACATGACCGGCACCGGTTCGGCCGGCAGTGGCCCGGGCAGCGCCGGCACCAACTATGCCAAATACAGCTACCCCAACCTCTTCAACGACGGCTCCGGGGACAGCTACGGCTACGCGGACTTCGCCCCCTGCTACCGGAGCATCAGCAACTGGAACAGCAAGAGCGAGGTGCAGGACTGTGAGCTGCTCGACCTGGCCGACCTCAACACCGCCGACGCCAATGTCCGGCGCAAGATCGCCAAATACCTGAACCTGGTGGTCGACCTCGGCGTCGCCGGCTTCCGGGTGGACGCGGCCAAGCACGTCCAGGAAGCGCACCTGGCCGACATCGTCTCCCGGCTGCACGACGTACCCGAATTCGGCGGCAAGCCCGACCTGTTCCACGAGGTCTACGGCGATGCCACCATCCCCTACACCGCCTACGCCCCGTACGGCGCAGTGACCAACTTCGACTACCAGCGCGCGGTCGCCGCAGGCTTCAAGGACGGCAACATCGCACAGTTCGCGAGCATGCCCAACTATGGCGGACTGAGCAGCGCGCAGTCGGTCGTTTTCATCGACAACCACGACACCCAACGGGCAACCCCGACCCTGACCTACAAAAATGGCGACCGCTACTACCTCGCCGACGCTTTCATGTTGGCGCATCCGTACGGCCGTCCACAGTTGATGTGCGAGTTACGCCTTCGGATCGGTGGTCGGCCAGGGTCCACCGAGCGCAGCCAACGGCGTCACCAACGCGACCGACTGCAACAGTTCCGCCTGGATCTGCGAGCACCGCAATGAGCAGGTCGCCGGCATGCCGAGCTTCCGCAACGCCACCGAGGGCACCGGCATCGGCAACACGGTCACCGACGGAGCCGGCCGACTCGGCTTCGCCCGGGGCAACAAGGGGTACGCGGCCTTCAACGCCACCGGCAGCGCCTGGAGCCGGACCTTCAGTACCAGTCTGCCGAACGGCCAGTACTGCAACGTGGCCCGGGGCACCTACCGGACCGCCACCGGGGTCTGCACTGGTGGTGTGATCACCGTTTCCGGCGGCACCTTCACCACCAGCATCCCGGCCAACCGGGGCGTTGCCCTGCACATCAACGCGGTAACGCAGTGCACCGACCCGAACGGCTGCCAGCCGGACAATCCGCCAACTGGCTTCACCCGCTTCACCGCCACCGTCGAGACCAACCCCGGCCAGGAGGTCTACGTGGTCGGCTCGATTCCGGCACTCGGATCGTGGACGCCGGCCAACGGGGTACGGCTGACCACCGGCCCGGGCAGCTACCCGACCTGGACCGGCGCGGTGGAGCTCCCCAGCGGCACCGCCTTCGAATGGAAGCTGGTCAAGATCGGCAACGGTGCGACCGTCTGGGAGAACGGCGCGAACCGCACCGGTACCGGCGGTGCGTCCTTGAACGCCGTCTGGGGCCAGACCGGTGGCGGCGGGACCAGCGCCGCGGTCAGTTTCCACGTCAATGCCACCACCTCGTACGGCCAGAACGTCTTTCTGGTCGGCTCGGTGCCGGCCCTGGGCTCCTGGAACCCGGCGAGCGCGGTGGCGATGTCGTCGAACGACTACCCGGTCTGGAAGGTCACCGTCAGTCTGCCGACCAACCAGCAGTTCGAGTACAAGTTGATCAAGAAGGAGCCGAACGGCACGGTGATCTGGGAGTCTGGCCCAAATCGCACCCACACCCCGACCGGTGCGGTGACCCTCACCGACACCTGGCGCTGAGCCGCAGGGAGGGTCCCTTCGGGAAAAGGGACCCTCCCTGATCCGCAAGCTGCTCTGGCGTCGGATCAGACCGCCACCCGCTGGGCCGGCACCGGCACGGTCAACCCCCAGAGCGCCATCAGCTCCGGGGTGTTCACCCGGGAGCCGTCGGCGATCGCATCGCAGGCGATATCGACGATCTCGTTCTTGTGGGCGAGCAGGTAGGGTCGGGCGCCGACATCCGCGTTGGCCAGCGTGGCGATCCCCGCCCAGTGTCGCCGACCGAAGAGCATCGGGTAGCCGCGCAGCCCGGAATAGGTCGCGCAGACCAGCGCCTCCGGGTACGGCAACGCGGTCACCCGTCGTACCGCCGCCGTGGTGAGTCCGGGCATGTCCACCGGGACCACCACAACGGCCTCGATCTCGGCAGCGGTCAGGGCGCCCAGACCCATCCGGATCGACGAGCCGATCCCGGTGCCCCACGATCGGTTCACCACCACCAACGCACCGGACAGGTCCGCGGTCGCCCGCACCTCGTCGGCCGCCGCCCCGAGGACCACGACCACCGGTTCGCAGCCCGCTTCCCGGATGGTGTCGAGCATATGGTTCACCAGGGGTCGCTCGCCCTGGTGCAGCATCGCCTCCGGGCCGCCGATCCGGCGCCCCCCGCCCGCGGCGATGATCATTCCTGCGATCCGACTCAGTTTGCGTCACCTTTCGCCCGGGGCACGACTCTGTCGCGCACACCGGAACCAACGATCGGGTCAGGCCCAGGTATCGCCACTAAACGGGTAATTCGGAAGTTATGCCGCATCGGCGTAGCAGTCGACCACGGACACCTCCAGTGGAAAGCGGACCGACGTCGCTCCGAAAAGCAGTTGCCCGGCCCGGCCCGCCGCCTCCCGGACCAACACGCGGACGGATTCGACCTGCTCCGCCGGACAGTGCACCAACACCTCATCGTGCTGAAAGAAAACCAGCTCAGCGGGGGTACCGGCGAGCGAGCCGCGCAGGGTGGCCAGGAGCGTCAGCGCCCATTCGGCGGCGGTCGCCTGGACCACGAAGTTCCGGGTGAACCGGCCCCGGGACCGCGCCGCCGCCCGCGCCCTCGGCCCGAAGGGATCGGTGTCAACCCCGGACACCAGCTCCGAGGACTCCCCCACCAGCCCCTCTCCCTCGGTATTGCGGACACTGACCGAAGCTGGCGGGCAGGTCCGGCCAAGCCAGGAGCGGACCAGACCACCCCCCTCACCGGTCCGGGCAGCCGCCTCCACGAACTCGAACGCGGTCGGATAGCTACGCCGCAGCGCGGCCAACGCCGGTATCGCGGACCCGCTGGTCTGGCCGTACATGGCACCGAGTAGCGCCAGCTTGGCCCGGGCCCGGTCGCCACCGAAGGCGTCTTCAGCGAGCGCGGCATAAAGATCGCCGGTGCCGGCGGCGGCAGCGAACCGGGCGTCACCGGAGACCGCGGCCAGTACCCGCGGCTCCAACTGGCCGGCGTCGGCGACCACGAACCGCCAACCCGGATCGGCCCGGACCGCGCGCCGGACCACCTTGGGAATCTGCAACGCTCCCCCACCCCGGGTCGCCCAGCGCCCGGAGACCACCCCGGCCGGTACGTACTCCGGGCGGAAGCGCCCATCCCGCACCCAGGCTTCCCGCCAGGCCCAACCGTGCGCGGTCCAGATCCGGTACAGCTCCTTGTACTCCAGCAGCAGCGGCACCGCCGGATGGTCCACCTTGCGCAACACCCAGGAACGGGTGTTCGGCAGCGCGACGCCGGCCCGGGCGAAGGCGCGGAGCAGCTCGGCCGGCGATTCGACGTGCAACTGACGTACCCCGAAAGCGTCGGCGATCCGCGCCGCCAGTTCGGCCAGCCGACGCGGCGGGCCACCCACCGGGGAAGGCTCGCCGAGCAGCTCATGCAAGAGTTCATCGTGTACGTCGGCCCGCCATGGCAATCCATCCACGCCCATCTCGACGGCGATCAGCGCACCGGCCGACTCGGCCGCCATCAGCAGCCGGAACCGGCCCGGTTGATCCGTCGCCGTGAGCCGGGACCGCTGATCGGCGTAGACGCGGGCCAGGGCGTCGAGCCCCACCGCCGGTGGACCGGGCAACTCGTCAAAGAGCGTGGCCCGAACAGTGCCCGGCGGCGCCGCCGGGCGCGGTACGGGATCGGCCGGCACCGGCGCACCACTGAGCCGGGCCCAGGCGGCGGCCGCCGCCCGGGGCTCACCCCAGCGACCGGCATAACCGAGCAGCAACCCCTCGGTCAGCTCGATGTCGTGGCAGCGCTCCACCCGGACACCGGCCCGCAGCAGCGCGGGATAGCTCGCGGCGGTGGCGGCCCAGACCCACCGCGGATGATCCCGAGCCTCACGCTCGGCGACCGCGGCGGCCAGGTCACCGACCCGCACCGCCGGGCCGGCCGGGCGACCGTCGGCGTGCAACGATCGCAGCTCACCCCCACCGCTCTTGTCAGCCACCACCGCCACCAGCACGGCGCCCATCCTGCCGGCCACCGCTGACAGTCCCGCAATCCGGTCCGCGACCCGCCAGCGATAATGTTGCCCCGAGCGCCTTGCCCACGCCAGCGCGCCACTGGTCGAGGCGGTCATCGCCGCCAATGCCGGATGGCTGGCCCCGATCGTGCGCTTCGGCGCGGCGACGGCCGCGCTCGGCTCACTCCTGGCCCTGATCCTCGGTGTGTCGCGAACCAGTTTCGCGATGGCCCGCGACCGGCACCTGCCCGCAGCCCTCGACGCCATACACCCCCGCTATCAGGTACCACACCGAGCCGAACTCGCGGTCGGGCTGATCGTCGCCGTCGTGGCCGCCACCGTTGATCTACGCGGCGCGATCGGGTTCTCCTCCTTCGGGGTGCTGCTCTACTACGCGATCGCCAATGCCGCGGCGCTGACCCTCACCCGTGGCGAGAACCGTCCCATCCGCCTGATTCCGATCGTCGGCCTGGTGGGCTGCCTGACCCTGGCGTTTTCGCTGCCGCTCAGTTCGACGGTGACCGGCGCGGCCGTCATCCTCCTCGGCATTCTGATCTACGCGGAACGACGACGACGCCGACGCGACAACTAGCCCGGTTACTTGAGGGCGCCAGCGGTGAGGCCGGACTGGATCTGACGTTGGAAGATCGCGTAAACGAAAATCATCGGCAGGATCGCGATGGTCAGCGCCGCGAACAGGCCGGACCAGTCGGCCTCGTACCCGGCGTTGACCGAGATGTCGGCGATGCCCTGGGTGAGCACCCACTTCTCCTTGGCGTTGGAGAGCAGCACCAGGGGCAACTGGTACTGCGCCCACTGGCCAATGATGTTGAAGATCGCGACGCTGATCAGACCGGGCTTCGCCATCGGCAGCATCACCTGGAAGAACAGTCGGGTGTGCGAGCAACCGTCGATCATCCCGGCCTCGGCCACCGAGGTCGGCAGGGTCTTGAAGAACGCGGCCAGGAAGAAGATGGTGAACGGCAACGAGTAGGCGATGTAGACCAGCACCAGCCCGGTATGGGTGTCCAGCAGGCCGAGGTTGTTCACCACGAAGAAGAGCGGGACCAGGGCGAGGAAGACCGGAAACGCCAGCCCGGAGACGAAGAGGTAGTAGATGACCCGGTTGCCCCAGAACTTGTAGCGGGCCAACACGTACGCGGCCATCGAGCCGAGCAGCATGGTGCCGAAGGTGCTGCAGGCCACCACGATGACGCTGTTCAGAAAGTACGTCCGACGTGCGCCTTGGTCCAGGCCCGGCCCCAGTTCTCCCAGCGCAGCTCGGCCGGCATGCGTCCACGGGCTGCTGAAGATCTCGGTGGTGTTCTTGAACGAGGCCAGGAAGGTCCAGAGGATCGGCCCGATGACGATCACCGCCCAGACCGCCAGGGCAACGTGGCCGAGGCTGGCAGCAGTCGTACCTCTGATCGGGGCCGACCGGGCGGTTGCGTGCGGAAGTGCCCGGCTTGTTCGGGGCCACGGAGGCCGCTCGGTCGCTGGTCTGGCTCGTGCTCATGCGCGACGGCGTCCGCATCAGTATTCGACGCTTTCTCGCTTGGAGATCCGCAGCGTCAGCGCCGCGAACGTGAGGGTCAGGAAGAACAGCGCCACGCCCATCGCCGAGGCGTAGCCGTACTTGGAGTAGGTGAAGGCGTTGCGATAGATCTCCATGCGCCAGCACGGTCGTGGCACCGTCCGGCCCGCCGCTGTCCACCGAGAGCACCGCGACAATGGCGAACGCGTCGAACGCGGCGATGCCCAGATAGACCCAGGCCACCTGGAGGGTGTCCCAGAGCAGCGGCAGGGTGACCCGGAAGAACAGCGTGATCCGGCTGGCCCCGTCCAACTCGGCGGCCTCGTAGATCTCAGCCGGGGATGGAGGCCATCCCGGCCGAGAAGAGCACCACGTAGAAGCCGACCGCCTGCCAGACCAGCACCCCGATGATCGACCAGAGGGCCAGGTTCGGGCCGGATCAGGAAGAGGATCGGCTCGAAGCCGAACTTCATCAGCACGCCGTTGATCAAGCCCGACTCGTTCGGCCGGTACACGGTCTGGAACAGCACCGCGATGATGGCCACGGCCAGGACCTGGGGGAGGAAGAACACCACCCGGTAGAACTTCGACCCCCAGACCCCGGTCCGCTGCCCGCCCCGCTCTTGCCGCCGACGTTGAGCAGGAAGGCGAAGAACAGCGCGATGGCGATGGTGATCAGCGGCAGGGCAAGCAGCAGTACGCCGTGGTGCTGGATCGCCTGCCAGAAGCGGTCGTCGTCGAGCAGCCTCCGGTAGTTGTCCAACCCGATCCACTGTGGGCTCGACAGACCCTTCCAGTTGGTCATCGAGATCTGGAACGCCTGAACGTACGGCGCGATCACGAAGACCACGTACAGCACCACCGGGGCGGCCAGGAAGCCGACCACGAACGGATACTTGCCGTGCCGCATGATCCCTACGCTCCGATCAGCGCTTGAACTTGGAGACGGAGAGTCGTCCTTCTTGATGGCGTCGGCCCGCTTCTGGATCCGCTCCACGAACGCGTCGGCCTTGATCCGACCGAACATCAGCTCGTTCGTCGCCGTCCGGGCCTCCGTGTCCAGCTCCTTGTACCAGCCGTCGAAGAAGATGTTGAACACCTCCGGACCGGCGGCTGGCCAGCGCGGCCTGCGAGCTCGTCACCCCGGGCGGGAAGTCGTAGCCCTCCGAGCCGGCGGTCACCACGGTCGGCGCCTTGACCGTCTCGGTGAAGCCCTTCGCGCCGGCCTTGGACAGCATCTGCCGCATGTACTCCAGGCCGCCCCGCGGGTTCTTGCTCTTCGCCGAGACGAAGTACCCCTCACCCGCGGTCGGCCCGCACCGCCGCGGCGGACATCTTGTCGCCGGCTGACAGGCTCGGCACCGGCATCAGCTGGTATTCGAAGCCTGCCGGGGTGTCCTTGGCTCTGCTCGCCCTCCAGCCAGTCGCCGCTGGGGTAGAAGGCGACCTTGTACTGGTTCTGCTGTAGTTGCACGTCGGTGTGCTTGAGCCCCTCGAAGCTCTTGTTCATGTACTTCGCGCCGATCTCGGCCCACGCGGCGGCGGCCTGCTTGACCGCATCGGCCTGCCAGGCGCCGTCCTCCAGGTTGTCGATGTTCTTCAGCACGTCCGGCGCCGCCGATCTTGGCGGCGTGGGTGAGGATGACGTTCCACTGGTAGTAGGCGGCGTTCGCCCCCGCGTAGCGCGTACGGGGTGATCCCCTTGGCCTTGATCGCGTCGCAGAGCTTGATGAACTCGTCCCAGGTCTTCGGCCGGAGCCCAGCCGTTGTTCTTGAACAGCTTGCCGGAGTACCAGATGCCGAACACGGTGGAGACGTAGTACAGCACGTACGGCTTGCCGTTGAACGAACCCGACATCGACGGTGCCGGGCACGACGGTGTCCCGGACCTTCTTCACGGGTCGTCCACCGACGGGGCGTCCCAGAGCTCGGTCAGGTCCTGGAGTTGGCCGTCGCCGACCAGCGCGCCGAAGTCGAGCATCTTCTCGCCCGAGTTGTTGACGAACTCCGGCGGCTCGCCGGAGGCGAACCGCGGCGTGAGGATGGTCGAGATGGCCTGGCTGGCCTGGTGCTTCACCTCCGCCTTGGGGAACGCCGCCTTGTACAGCGGCTCGTGCACGTCGGTGGCGTACTTCTCGCCGTACCCGCCGTTGAAGATCACTACCTCAAGGGCGGCGTCCTCCTTCACACCGAGCGGGTTCTTGTCGGACTTATCGCCGACTGCCTGGTCCTTGGGCTTCTCGTCACCTCCGCTGGTGGCGCAGGCGCTGAGCAGGCCGACGGCCGGTGTGGCGAGCAGCCCGGCGGCAGCGGCCCGGCGCAGCACGCTACGCCGGCTGGTGCCGGGCAGCCCGGTAGCGTCCGACAGATCAACATGGTCCGACGTACGACCCGGAGTTACAGACATCTTCGTCTCCTCGAGCTGGGAATCGGATTCTCGGTTGGCATCGGGTCTAGGTGCGCCGGGCTCCGCCGGTCCACCGCGACCCGGGGGTACTACTCGTCCCCCGTGGGGACTCGCGGGAGGGGGTTGGGACACCTCTACCGCGCCGTCGAACGGTCGGGCGCCTCCCGCGCTCACGGCCGTACCTCCTTCACGGCCCGGTGTCCGCCCACCGCCTTGTGCCCGTCGACAGCCCGGGCGGTGCGCTGAAACGCCGCGTGCGCCCGGTCATGGGTACGCTGCGCGACGGCGATGTAGAGCAGGTCGAGCACGACCAGTTGTGGGTGCCGTGCGGAGAGCGCGTCCGGCCGGAACGTGGTGGCCTGGCTGGCGGTGAGCAGGACGACGTCGGCGAGCTCGGCCAGCGGCGAGCGGGGAAGCCGGTGAGCGCGACGGTGGTCGCGCCGTGGCTGCCCGCCTCGGCGAGCGTCTCGATCGTCTCGCGGGTCTGGCCGGTGTGCGAGATGCCGAGGGCCACATCACCGGTACGCAGCAGGGCGGCGCTGGCCAGCCCTCGTGCACGTCGTTCCAGGCCCAGGCGGCGACACCGATGCGGTGCAGGCTGAACCGCATCTCCTCGCCGACCAGCGCGCTGCCGCTGGCGCCGAAGATGTTCACCCGGCTGGCACCGGCGATCGCGACGCCGCCCGTTCGATCTCGCCAAGATCCAGCAGCGCGGCGGTGTCGTGCATGGCCCGGGTGTCGGCGGCCATGATCTGGCTCGAGCACCCGCTCCAGCGGGTCGCCCGGCTGGATCTCCCGTCCGATGTCGACGGTCCAGCCGGCCGAGCGGGCCCGGCCGGTCTCGGCCGCGATGCCCAGCCGCAGGTCGGCGTAGCCCTCGAAGCCCAGCGCCCGGCAGAACCGGGTGACCGTGGCCGGTGAGGTGCCGCTGCGCTCGGCCAGCTCGACGATGGTGGCCCGGGCGGACCGCGTCGGGGTCGGCGAGCACCTGATCGGCGACCCGTTGCAGCGCGCCGGTGAACTCCGGCAGCCGGGACCGGACCCGGGCCAGCACGCTGTCGGCCGGCGCGAGCCGGCCCGTCGGCTCTGGAGCACCGGGGGCGTCGACCGCCGCGGTCCCCGCGACGGTCTCCGCCTCGTGCTCGACCATGGAGGTCACCTTTCCGGAAAGGATGTTAACTGTTAATGGTAAAAGTTCTTACTAAAGGCCCCTCGGTGTCAAGAAGATGGATGAAGTTTTCAAACTGTTACCTTGCGCGGGCGCCGGCCAGCGGGCCGGTTCTTGCCCCGGGCAGCCGCGCCGACCAGCATGGACTCCGATCCGACGACTGTGGAGGTGCATCCCGGCGATGGCCGACGTCATGGTGGTGGGACTCGATGTCGGCGGTACGTCCACCCGGGCGGCCGCCGTGGCGTCGACCGGGGCACGGTGCTGGGCACCGGCCGGGCCGGCGGCGGCAACCCGACCAGTCACGGCGCCGACGGGCCGCCGAGCAACTGCCGCCGCGCTGCGAGCGGGCACTCGCCGGGCTGGATCCGGGTCCGGTCCGGGCCGGCACCATCGGGCTGGCCGGGGCCGGCCGGCTGCTCGCCGATCCGGCCGGTCGCGCCGCCTTCGACGCGGCCTGGCGGGACGCCGGGCTGCGCTGCGCGTACGCAGGTGCACGGCGACGCCCTGGTCGCGTACGCCTCCGGCACCTGCTGCACCGGACGGCACCGTCCTGATCGCCGGCACCGGCGCGATCGCCGTCGAGGTTCGCGGGCTGACGGCTGGACCGGGCCGCGGACGGCCACGGCTGGCTGCTCGGCGACGTCGGATCGGGCTTCTGGCTCGGCCGGGAGGCGGTCCGCCACACCCTGGCCGAGCTGGACAGTCGGGCCACGCCTCGATCCGGCCGGCCCGGCGGACCCGCTCGGGCGCACTGGGCACCGCCGTGCTCACCGAACTGCTCGGCTCGGCGCCGGATCGCGGCCCGTCCCCGGGACACCGCCGACGCGCTGGTCCAGGCGGTCACCCGCCGGCCCCCGGTGGAGTTGGCCGCGCTCGCCCCGCTCGTCGTCGACGCCGACCGGGCCGGGGACCCGGCTCGGCCGCCGCGCGATCGTCGAGGCCGCGGCAGGTCACCTGGCCGAGAGCGTGCGTCGGATCCGTCCGGCCGGGGCCGCCAACCCGATCGTGCTCGGCGGTGGGCTGCTGACCGGCGACACCCGCTGGCCGCCGCGGTCCGCCGGGCGCTCGGGACCCACTGGCCGGCCGCGCCGCTGCTCACCGCCGGTGACGGCGCGGTCGCGGCGGCCTGGCTGGCCGCCCGCGCGCTGCCCGAGGTCCACGACCCCGCCGGCCTGCACCGTCGCCTGCTCGGCTCAACAGCCGATCACCCGGCTGCTGACCAGCGCCGCGACCAGCACCGCGTCGATCAAGGCGTTCCCGTCGATCAAGGAGATATCGCGGCGATTTGGTGATCGAGTCCACGACGACAACTCCTTGATCGACGGGGAAGGAGGAGGGGTGTCTTACTTGAGCTGGCCGGCGGTCAGGCCGGACTGAACCTGGCGTTGGAAGGCGACGTAGACGGCCAGCACCGGCAGCGTCGCGATGGTCAGCCCGGCGAAGAGGCCGCTGAAGTCGCCCTGCGTACCCCTGGCTGACCGCCAGTGCGGCAAGCCCCTGGGCGAGCACCCACTTCGACTCGTCGCCCTGCATCAGCACCTGCGGCAGGATGAACTGGTTCCAGTGGCTGAGGAAGTTGAAGATCGCGACACTGACCAGTCCCGGTCGGGCCATCGGCAGCATCACCCGGAAGAAGAGCCGGAAGTGACCGCAGCCGTCCACCAGCGCCGCCTCCGCGACCGAGGTCGGCAGGGTCCGGAAGAAGGCGGTCAGGAAGAAGACCGTGAATGGCAGCGAGTACGCGGCGTAGACCAGGATCAAGCCCGGTCCAGGTGCCGAAGCAGCCCGGCGTTTCGGACCACGAAGAAGAGCGGCACCAGGGCGAGGAAGACCGGGAACATCATCCCGCCGACAAACAGGTAGTAGAGCGAGCTGCCGGCCGCGAAACTCGTACCGGGCGAAGACGTACGCGGCGGTGGCGCCGAACAGCATGGTCAGGGTCAGCGAACCGGACACCACGATCGCGCTGTTCAGGAAGTACCGACCGATGTGCGCCTCGGTCCAGGCCCGGGCCCAGTTCTCGAAGCGCAGCGCGCCCGGCAGCCCCCACGGATCGCCGAGGATCTCCGCGTCGCTCTTGAACGAGCTGATCAACATCCAGAGCAGCGGCAGCACGGTCAGCGCGGCCCAGAACAGCAGGAACCCGTGCGAGAAGACGTTGACGATGCCCAGCTCGCCGGCGCGGGCGGCCGACCGGCGGCGCGGGCCCGGGAGGCCGACCCGACCGCTGGCGCAGGAGACTCCACTGTGGTCACGAGTACTCGATCCGTTCACGCCGGGCGGCACGTAGCGCCAAGACCGCCACCGACAGGGTCAGGAAGAACATCACCACGCCGATCGCCGAGGCGTACCCGAACTTGGTGTCGCTGCCGAACGCGGTGTTGTACATCCGCAGGCCGATCACGTCGGAGGAGAAGTTGGGACCACCGTTGGTCATCTGTTGCACCAGGATGAAGCCGTCCAGTGCGACGATGGCCAGATAGATCCAGGCAACCTGCACGGTGTCCCAGAGCAGCGGGATGGTGATCCGACGCAGCGTCATCCAGCGGGACGCCCCGTCGAGCAGCGCCGCCTCGTAGATGTCGCGCGGGATCGACTGCATGGCCGCGCCGAAGAGCACCACGTAGAAGCCGACGTTGCTCCAGACCATCACCGCCAGCACGCACCAGAACGCGGTACGCGGATCGCCGAGCCAGGTGACGCCCGGCAGGCCGAGACCACGCAGGCCGGCATTGAGCAGGCCGCTGTTCGGGTGGTACACCTCCCGCCAGATGAGGGCGATGATCACCACGGAGAGCACCTGCGGAAAGAAGTAGACCAATCGGTAGACCGGGGTGCCGCTGACGCCCACCACACCGGCCCGACCCTTCGGCCGCCCATGTTGAGCATGGTGGCGAAGAACAGGCCGAGCCCAATGGTCAGCACCGGAACCAGGGCCAGCAGGATCGCGTTGTTCTGGACCGCGTTCCAGACATACCCGTCGCGCAGCAGCCGTACGGAAGTTCTCCAGGCCGACGAACTCAGCGTTCGGCGAGTAGCCGAGCCAATCGGTGGTGGAGATCTGGAACGCCTGCAGATACGGCGAGAGAACGAAGATGCCGTACAGCAGCAGGGGCGGCACCAGAAAGGTGACGATCAGCGGGTATTTGCCATGTCTCACGAAAAAAACACCCCGCCCACCTTCGGTGCCGTCGCCGATGTACCCGATTGCCACACGAACGCGGAGGCCGGCC